>JBBCHO010000023.1:0-427282 GCA_037201505.1 Bradyrhizobium sp. | reverse complement strand
GGCCCTGTGCGTAGCGCGTTTTTTCGCGGAAGTGGAATCAGCTTGGCATGAAGAAGCGCCGCTAAAATGGCGTAATATGGTTGCCGCGTCGGGGGGACGAATGCTATCCCGCGCCCATGACATCCATCCCTATTTCCAACATCCGCAACTTCGCCATTGTTGCGCATATCGACCATGGCAAATCGACGCTGGCCGACCGTCTGATCCAGACCACCGGGGGTCTGCAGGCGCGCGAGATGAAGGAACAAGTGCTCGATTCCATGGATATCGAGCGCGAGCGCGGCATCACCATCAAGGCGCAGACGGTGCGGCTGACCTACCGGCCAAGGACGGCAAGACCTATATCCTCAATCTGATCGACACGCCCGGCCCACGTTGACTTCGCCTATGAAGTGTCGCGCTCGCTGGCGGCCTGCGAAGGCTCGCTGCTGGTGGTCGATGCCAGCCAGGGCGTCGAGGGCGCAGACACTTGCCAACGTCTATCACGCGCTCGATGCCGGCCATGAGATCGTGCCGGTGCTCAACAAGATCGACCTGCCGGCGGCGGAACCCGATCAGGTCAAAAAGCAGATCGAGGACGTGATCGGCATCGACGCATCGGATGCGGTAATGATCTCGGCCAAGACCGGCCTTGGGATCGATGACGTGCTGGAAGCGATCGTCAACCGGCTGCCGGCGCCGAAAGGCGACCGCGACGCGTCGCTGAAGGCGCTGTTGGTCGATAGCTGGTACGACGTCTATCTCGGCGTCGTGGTGCTGGTGCGGATCGTCGACGGCGTGATGAAGAAAAAATCAGCGCATCCGGATGATGGGCACCAACGCCGCTTACGATGTCGAGCGCGTCGGTTTCTTCACGCCGAAGATGACGCAGATCGAGGAACTCGGCCCCGGCGAGATCGGTTTTCATCACCGCCCGCGATCAAGGAAGTCGCTGACACCCGCGTCGGCGACACCATCACCGACGATCGTAAACCCGTGACGGACATGTTGCCCGGCTTCAAGCCGGCGATCCCGGTGGTGTTCTGCGGCCTGTTCCCGGTCGACGCCGACGATTTCGAGACACTGCGCGCCGCGATGGGCAAGCTGCGCCTCAACGACGCGAGTTTCTCGTTTGAAATGGAAACCTCAGCCGCGCTCGGGCTTCGGTTTCCGCTGCGGCTTCCTCGGCCTGTTGCATCTGGAAATCATCCAGGAGCGGCTGTCGCGCGAATTCGATCTCAATCTGATCGCGACCGCGCCGTCGGTGATCTACAAGATGAGCCTCACCGACGGGCAGGTGATCGAGATTCACAATCCGATCGATATGCCCGACGTAGTGAAGATCGCCGAGATCCAGGAACCTTGGATCGAGGCCACCATCCTCACCCCCGACGAATATCTCGGCAGCGTGCTCAAGCTGTGCCAGGGACCGCCGCGGCTCGCAGAAAGAGCTCACCTATGTGGGCAATCGCGCGATGGTGAAATACGAACTGCCGCTCAACGAAGTGGTGTTCGATTTCTATGATCGCCTGAAATCGGTCTCGAAGGGCTACGCCTCGTTCGACTATCACCTCACCGACTACAAGCCCGCCGACCTCGTCAAGATGCAGATCCTGGTCAACAACGAGCCGGTCGATGCGCTGTCGATGCTGGTGCACCGCCAGCGCGCCGAAGGCCGCGGCCGCGCGATGGTCGAGAAGATGAAGGAGCTGATCCCGCCGCACATGTTCCAGATCCCGATCCAGGCCGCGATCGGCGGCAAGGTGATCGCCCGCGAAACCGTCCGCGCGCTGCGCAAGGACGTCACCGCCAAATGCTACGGCGGCGACATCACGCGTAAGCGGAAACTTCTGGAAAAGCAGAAGGAAGGCAAAAAGAAAATGCGGCAGTTCGGCAAGGTCGATATCCCGCAGGAGGCTTTTATTGCTGCGCTGAAGGTGGATAGCTGAGGCTAACGAGTTCCCGTTGAAATTTTAAGCGTAACATGTTACGCTCCCTCCATGGCCACGACGCCCAAAAAGTCAAAACCCCCGCACGCCGCAGCAGCGCATGGCTTCGCGGCGCGAGCGGTTGCGCGCGCAGGGGCTGCGGCCGTGCAGCATTGGGTGCCGGATTTGCGCAATCCCAAGGTGCTCGCGCAAATCCGCCGTGAGGCAAAGCTGATTGCACAGCATCCCGAAAATGACGAGGTCGATCGCTGGATTGAGTCGGTCTACGATTGGGAATCGTGGAAGTAGCGCGCGGCGATGTCGTGCTGATGGTCGTCCCGAGCGATCTCGGAAGGCCGCGGCCTGGCATCGTCGTTCAAGCAGACGAATTGACCGCCGAATTTTCGACAATCCTGATCTGCCCTATTTCGTCGGACCTGCAGGAACAACTATTGATCCGACCGTTGATTGAAGCCACCCCGGTAAACGGCCTTCGCCTCCCGTCGCAAATCATGACCGATAAATTAGTGGCCCTCCGCCGCGACCGGATTCGGCGCGTCATTGGCCATATCGATCCGGAAACCTCCGAGCAGCTTGATCGTGCACTGCTTGTTGTGCTCGGACTGGCGCGCTGAAGGTGGATGACTGAGGCAACGCCTTCCTTTTGCTGTCATTTTTGCCGCATCGCACGCGTCTTATCGTGCGGCAACAGTGCGATAGAGGACATGCAGCCCGCGCATCGCTATCTCCTCGCTTTCGTCTTGATCCGTATCGCCAGATAGACCAACATGGCGCTAATTGATCACTCGATAAAGGGCGAGGAAACGGCATGAATAAGCCCGCAACGTTGGGCCCTGGTTGAGCGCGTCAAGGCGCTCGCCCCCCTGATCGCACAAGAGGGCCGACGAGATCGAGCGGACCCGGCGTCTCACCGCCCCGGTGGTCTCCGCCCTGCTCGAGAACGGGCTTTACCGGTCGCTGCTGCCGCAAAGCGTCGGGGGGGCCACGAGGCACAGCCGCAAATCTTCATGCAGATGCTCGAGGAAGTCGCCAAGGTCGACGCCTCCACCGCCTGGTGTCTCGGGCAATGCAGCGTCTGCGGCATGACGGCGGCCTATCTCGATCTCGATGTCGCCCATGGAGATTTTCGACGCCCCGGACGCCGTCCTCGCCTGGGGGCGCGGTCTCCCACGCGGTGCAGGCTGAGCCAGGTGGCTATCGCATCACCGCGCGCTGGGATTTCGCCAGCGGCTCGCGCCAGGCCAATTGGCTCGGCGCCCACGTCCAGATCATCCAGGCCGACGGCACCAAACGGCTGAGGCCCAATGGCGCGCCGGAAGTGCATACCATCGTATTCCCCGCGACCAGCGCCACCATGTACGACGTGTGGGACGTGATCGGGCTGCGCGGCACCGGCACCGATTCCCTATTCGGTCGAGGATCTGTTCATCCGGAAAATTTCATCGCGTTTCGCGACGATCCTTCCGGTTTGCGCGAAAAAGGGCCCGCTCTACGCTTTCACGACCTTCGCGATGTTCGGGCTGGGTTTCGCCGCGATCTCGGTCGGCGTCGCGCGGGGCGACGCTCGATGCGATGATCGATCTGGCGCGGGGCAAGGCGTCGCTCGGCCAGAAGGCGATGCGCGAGAACAATGCGGTTCTGGCTGGCCTCGGCCGCATGGAAGGCAATCTGCGTGCCGCCCGCGCCTATATCTATGCCAACGCCAATGAGGCCTGGGAGGAGGCGTTGCAGACCGGCAAGCTCTCGGAAGACCGCCGCCTCGCGCTGCGTCTGGCCGCGACCTGGACCATTCATCAGGCCGCTTCCGTGGTCGATGCCGCCTATCACATGGCCGGCGCCACCGCCGTGTTCCGCGCCAACAAGTTCGAGCGTAGATTTCGCGACATGCACGCAATCGCGCAGCAGATCCAGGCCCGCGATACCCATTATGAGGATGTCGGCAGGATGCTGCTGGATGCCAGCGCCACCATCCCGCGCGGGCCGACAAACTGAGCGAAGTGGATACCCCGCCAAATGGCCGCGGGTCCGATCGAAGCGTAGAAATACGCGTGGATTGCGCTCCTGCGGGCCGTTGAGCTGGCGCGTCGGCGAAAAACGCGATCGGCTGTTGTTCGCGCGACCTCACGGCCGTGCGGGCAAATCAGATATTAAGCACTTTCTGGGGACTTTCCGGTGTCACACCGACGCGGAGCCCCGACTTGCCATGTTCCAACTTCGATCGATCGCGGCCCCGCCTGATCCTTGCCATCTCGCTGACCGTCGCGGCGGCCTGCGGCATCCTCGGAACATTCTCGATCATCCAGGAGCGCGCCCTGATGCGACTGGCGCTCGATCAGCAGCTCAAGCTGCAATATGACAGCGTCATTGCCGCCATCGATTATGAAGGCCAGGCGGCGCTGGCGGTCAGTGCCGTCATCGCCAACCTGCCGCCGGTCGCGGAAGCCGTCGCCAAAGGCGACCGCGACGCATTGGGAGCGCTGATCAATGGGCCGCTGGCGGCCTTGAAGCAGCAGGGCATCCCGCTGATCAGCTTCCACACCCCGCCGGCTGTCGCCTTCTTCCGAGGTCCACGATCCCAAGACCTTCGGTGAGGACATTTCCGCGCGGCGCACGACCGTGGTCGAATCGAACAAGACCGGCAAGCCGATCGTCGGTGTCGAGGCCGGACGGGATTCGCTCAACATCTTCGCGATGACGCCGGTCATGCGCGACGGCAAGAGCATGGCTGTCGCCGACATCGGCATTTCCTTCAGCAAGCAATTCGTCGACAGCACCAAGCAGCGCCTGGGGGTCGATCTCGCCGTGCATCGCTTTGACGGCAAGACATTTTCCAGGCTCTCTTCGACCATGGGCGATGGTGCGGAGGTCACCCAGGACGAACTCAAAAGTGTATTCGACGGCAGCACCCTGCATCGCGACACCACGCTCAACGGCCATCCGGCCGCGCTCTATCTCGGGGCAGATCAAGAATTATGCCGGCCAGCCGCTCGCGGTGATCGAACTGGTCAAGGACACCACCGCCTATGAAGCGGCCGCGGCAAGCTCGCAGCGCAATCTCATTGTCGGCGCGGTCGCCATTCTTGCCGCCGCCGCCTTGCTCGCGTTCCTGCTCGGCCGCGGCATGTCGCGCCCGCTGATCGCGATTACCGATGTGATGAACCGCCTGTCGAGCGGCGATACCGATGTGACGATCCCCGGCGGCAATCGGAAGGACGAACTCGGCTCGATGGCCGGCGCGGTCGATGTATTCCGCCGCAACATGATCGAGGCGCGTACGCTGCGCGACGCGCAGGAAGCCGCCAAGCTGCAGACCGAGGAAGAGAAGAAGACGTTACAGCGCCAGATGGCTGACCGCTTCGAGGCCGACGTCAAAAGCGTGGTGGGCGCCGTTGCTTGCGCGGGCCACAGAGGATATGCAGCGCGCGGCGGTGAAGATCACCGAAAGCGTCAACGGCACCTCCGAGCAGGCCACGGCAGCCGCGGCCGCCTCCGAGGAAGCATCGGCCAGCGTCAACACCGTCGCCGCCGCGACCGAGCAACTCGCCTCTTCCGTGGCCGAGATCGGCCGCCCAGGTCAACCCATTCCAGCGATGTCGCCGATGCCGCCCGTGACCAAGGCCGGCCAGACCACGGAAATGGTCGGCAGCCTCGCGGCCGCCAGCGAGAAAATCGGCGACGTGCTTCGCCTGATCGGCGCGATCGCCAGCCAGACCAATTTGCTGGCGCTGAACGCCACCATCGAGGCGGCCCGCGCTGGAGAAGCCGGCCGGGGATTTGCCGTGGTCGCATCCGAAGTCAAGAATCTCGCCAGCCAGACCGCGAAGGCCACCGAGGAGATCGCCAGTCAGGTCGCCGCGATCCAGTCCTCCACCGGCAACTGCGTCGCCGCGATCGGCGGGCATCGGCAGCACGATCCGGGAGATCAGCGGGATCGCGATCACGATTTGCAGCGGCGGTCGAACAACAGGGCTCGGCGACGCGCGAGATTGCGCGCAGCGCAGCAGGGTCGCCGCCGGCACCAGCGAAGTCGCCGTCAACGTCGCCGGCGCCAGCCATGCCGCGGACCAGTCACGCGTACTTGCCGATACCGTTCTCGGCGCATCCAACGAGCTCCATCAGCACACCGCCGCACTGTTCAAGAGCGTCGATAGTTTCCTCGCCGGCCTGCGCAACGCCGCCTAGGACGTTTTGGCGTAACTGATACCGGCGCGCGCCGATCCATGCTCTCATCGCAAGGGATGGTCGGACCAAAAGTTGGGAAAGCCGGATGAAGGGCACGACCAAGAAGGCTGCGAAGCCAACACGCGTGGCGAAGAAAGGCCCGGCGGCTCAGTCGGACCCCGCGGTCGATGCGGTGTTCGACGCCTATCCAAAGCCGCTCAAGGCCAAATTGCTGGCGCTGCGGCGCCTGATCTTCGATACGGCCAAAACCACCAAGGGGCGTCGGCGCGCTGCAGGAAACCCTCAAATGGGGCCAGCCGAGCTATCTGACGCCGGAAACAAAGAGCGGCAGCACGATCCGGATCGATCAGGTGAAATCCGCGGCCGGCCAGTACGCGGTGTATTTCCACTGCCAGACCGATCTGGTCGAGACCTTTCGCGAACTTTATCCCAGGGAGTTCAGCTATGGCGGCAATCGCAGCATCCTGCTGAATGCGCAGGACGAGGTCCCCGAGTCGGCGCTGCGCCACTGCGTGGCGCTGGCGCTGACCTATCATCTCACCAAACGCAAACCCGCACGCTAGGGCTTGATCTCAGGCGACGAGTTCGGTGCTCCCGAACACATGGATATGGCCGCCCGATTGCGCCTTCAACATCCCGACGATGTCGGCATTGGGCCGCGCCCTGGCTGAACAGGAAGCCCTGGGCCTCGTGGCAACCCTCGTTGCGCAGGCAATTCAATTCAGCTTCCGTCTCGACACCCTCGGCGGTGATGGTAACGCCCAGCCCGACGCCAAGGCTGATGATCGAACGCACGATCGCCTGCGCATCGCGATTGGCGGCGAGGTCGCGCACGAACGACTGGTCGACCTTGATCTTGTCGAACGGAAAGCTTCGTAAGTAACTCAGGCTGGAATAGCCGGTGCCGAAATCATCATCGAGATGCGCACGCCAAGCGCGCGCAGCGCATGCAACGTGGCCAGCACCTGGCCCGCTCTTTTCCAACAGCAGGGTCTCGGTGATTTCGAGCTCCAGCCGCTTGGCCGACAGGCCGGATTGCTTGAGCGCATCCATCACGATCGACAGCAGATTGCCGGTGCGAAACTGCAGCGGCGACAAATTGACTGCCACGCGTACATCCTCCGGCCACTGTGCCAGCATCGGCGCAGGCACGGCGCAGGCATCAGGCCACCGAGGCCGTTGATCAGGCCGGTTTCCTCGGCGACGGGGATGAATTCCGCCGGCGAAATCATGCCGCGTTCGGGGTCCGGCCAGCGCACCAGCGCCTCGAAGCCGGTGATGCGTCCGGTCGCAAGGTCAATCAGCGGCTGGTAATAGGGCCGCAGCACCTTCGTTTCTGGATCGCGTTGCGCAGATCGGCCTCGATCTTGCGGCGGCTTTGGGCACGCGCGTCCATTCCCGCTTCGAAGAAGCTGAAGGTGCCGCGCGAATCGTTCTTGGCGCGCGACAGCGCCATATCGGCGTTCTTGAGCAGTTTTTCGGACTCATCGCCGTCGCCGGGCGCCATCGCGATCCCGATGCTGCGCCGATCAACGATGGAATGACCGTCAAACCAAATAGGATCGCCGATCGCCCTCCAGCAGCCGTCGCGCCAGCAATACCCGCATCGTCCGGCCGCGTCAGCCCGCTCTGGACGATCGCGAATTCATCGGAGTTCAAACGTGCCAGCGTATCTTCCTCGCGCAACGTCGACCGCAGCCGCTTCGCGACCGCCCGCAACAGCTTGTCGCCGATGCCATGGCCGACGAATCGTTGACCGCCTTGAAATTGTCGATGCCGAGTACGAGCAACGCGCCTTGTCCGAACTGCGCCGCGTATGCAGCAGGATCTCGTCCATGTTCTGCCGCAGCAGATTGCGGTTCGGCAGGCCGTCAGGCTGTCGTGCTGCGCCATGAAGGCGAGCCGCGCTTCGGCACGCTTGCGCTCGGTGATGTCCATCAGCGCCAACAGTACCGCGGACTGATCGCCATACATCAGGTGGCGCGAATAGATCGCCAGATCGATCAGCGTGCCGTCGGCCCGTACATGCTTCCAGGTCCGCGCCGCCTGTTCGTCGCTGCTGCGCTCGCCGACCCATGGCGGCTCGGATTCGAAGGCCTGGACGCTGCGGATAGTGAGTTTCTCGAACTGAGCACGCTATAGCCGTAATGCTCGACCGCGGCGGCGTTGACGTCCAGGATGCGTTCGTCGTCCAGCGCGCAGAGACGATCATCGGAATCGGGTTGCTATCAAACAACAGCCGGAACGAAGCCTCGCGCTGCTTCAGCTCGGTGATATCGACGCGCAGGCCGATCACGCCGCCGTCCTCGGTCAACCGCTCCTCGATCAGGATGCAGCGGCCGTCGGCCAGGACCTGCTCATGGCGCTCGCTGGGCTGATAAAGCCGGGCCAGCCGCTCGGCGATCCATTCCTCTTCGCGGCCGATCGCTTCGGGATAATCGCCGCGCTCGACGCCGATGCGGATGGTGTCCTGCAATCGCGCACCGGGCACGAACAGGTCCGAACTGCGGCTATAGATTTCCCGAGTATTTCTTGTTCCAGAGAATGTAGCGGCCATCGGCGTCGAGAAACACAATGCCCTGCGGCAGGATGTCGATCGCCTCGCGCAGCCGCTCGTGGGATTTTCGCGCTTCCGCGATGGCCGCCTCGGCCTCTGCGCGCATGCGCATGATCTCGCCGACCTCGGCCGAAACAGGCCCGGTTGCGATTGGCGCGTTTCGGGCTGGGCTTGGCGGCCTGGCTGGTCAACGCTGCGCGACGACCCGCCCCGCGCTTGCTCTTTTTGATTTTCTTCGCCGGACTTGTCGGCATTTGCGCCCCACTTGCATTCTGCGGATACCGTTCTCCGATAAGTGTCTGAAAAATTGGTATCTCTTGCCGCGACGCCTTGGATCGCTGACCAGGATTGCGCGCAATGCCGGTGTTTCCTTTGCCCGTTTATGAGGCGAATTCCCCAATAAGTAGAGGAAAGACAGCTTGCTCGCGCCGTATGGTCGCCCGAGCTTATCCAATCGTCTAAGTCCTGCTCACGCACGCCGGGATTGCATCCGGACTGCGCGAAATTTCGTCAATGACTTACAGGGTTATCGAACAGTAAAGATTCCGCTTGTGGCCATCCGTTCTCGGTCATTCGCAGAGGGCTTGGTTCGAAATCTAGATCCGCGTGTTTGCGAGGCCCCTGCTGTCGGGACCAGGGCAAACAGCGCCGCCGCATGCGACGGATACAACCTGACGCATCCGTGCGATGCCGGACCGCAGAGACGCGCGAGATCGTTGGTGCCGTGAATGGCAGATAGAAGAAGATCGCGTGCGGCATCGGCGCCTTGTAATATTTCCGCGAGAAATAATGCCGCGCCACGCCTCCCCGTCCATTACAACGGGATGATTCGGATTCAGCCTGGCGTCGTAAAAGCCGCGCGCGCTGGCAGATTTTTACGAAAGCACTGCATATCAAGTAATTGCGATGGGCGCGTCATATTCCGAATGCGCAATTCCGTGCTACGCTGGCGTGACATAGAGTGCCCTCATGAATCTCCGTCCGATTCTCCCTCTCCTGCTCGCATCCATAGCCTTCGTCAGCGCCTCTGCCGCACTGGCGCAGGACAAGGGCAGCGTCGATCCAAAGCCATTGCCGCCGCTGGCCAATCCCAACGATCCCAAGATCGGCGCCAAGGAGCTGTTCGGCCGCAAGATTCTCCCCGCCGCGGGGGCGACGCGCGTGGTGGGCTTCTACGCCCATGGCTGCATCGCGGGCGCGCAGGCGCTGCCGATCAATGGCGACACCTGGCAGGTGATGCCGCTGTCACGCAATCGCAACTGGGCGCATCCCGACATGGTCGCGCTGCTCGAGCGGTTGTCGGCCAAGGTTGCACAAGGACGCCGGCTGGCCCGGGATATTGGTCGGCGATATGTCGCAGCCGCGCGGCGGCCCGATGTTCACCGGTCACGCCAGCCATCAAGTGGGTCTCGATGCCGACGTCTGGCTGACGCCGATGCCCAACCGGACATTGTCGCGCAACGAGCGCGAGAAATGTCCGCGACCATGATGTGCGCCACGACCGGCTCGACATCGATCCTAGCGTGTGGACACCGAACCATCTGACCCTGATCCGTGACGCCGCGCAGGAACCGAGCGTGCAGCGCATCTTCGTCAATGCCGCGATCAAGAAGGCGCTGTGCCGCGAAGCCAAGGGCGACCGTAGCTGGCTCTCCAAGGTCCGACCGATGTACGGCCATGATTATCATTCCACATCCGCATCAAATGCCCCGCGGGCGCGACCGAATGCGAAACCCAGCCGCCGCCCTCGGACGAAGAAGGCTGCAATGCGGCAGACTTCGCCTATTGGTTCAAGGATTCGGTTATTCATCCCAAGCCGGAGGCCGGAGCCTGCGAAACCGCGGCCGGCAATGACGATGGCCGCGCTGCCACCCGCCTGCCGCCAGGTGCCTGGCCGCCCCCGACGCCAAGCCTTAATGAACCAAGCCATAATGAGCCATGACGGCGTTTCATTTCGCCCTGGAATACGCTAAACCTTAGGCACGCCGCGCCGTAAGCGCTGGCGAAGCTGCGAGTCAGAGCTACTGATTCTATTTCCATCCTGATCTGTCGATGCAGGCCGTCGTCATGCACGGGATGAACCCTATGAAGGATCGATTTCATGCGCATCAGTGCACGCAATCAAATCAAAGGCACCGTCGTCGAAGTGAAGAAGGGCGCGACCACGTCGCATGTCCTCGTCGATATCGGCAACGGTAACACCATCACCTCTTCGATCACCAATGAGGCGGTCGATGAATTGGGCATCAAGGCCAAGGGCCACGTCACCGTCGTCGTCAAGGCGTCGGACGTCATGATCGGAGTAGACTAACATGCGCGCACCGCTTCTCGTTGCCTTGATGTTGCTTGGAGCGGTGCCCGCATGGGCGGCAGATGAGCCGAGCGGCTGCGACAAGTTCAAGTGGAATATCGATCACGAGCGCGCGGTGCTCACCCGCGCCGGATCGCGTCAAGCTTGTCTCGGGCGGCGAACTCGCGACCCTGCCGTCCACCGGCGTGACGCTGGGCCTGACCGCACCGACCGACGCCAAGCTGCCGACCCCACCGGAGCGCGCCCCGAAGGACGGCACTTTTGCGGGCTTTACCAGTGTAAAAAGCCTGAAGGCCGGCATCTATACCGTCAGCCTTTCTACCGGCGCCTGGATCGATCTGGTGCAGGACGGACACAATCTGAAGCCCAAGGCGTTCAGCGGCGCGACCGATTGCGACGGCATCCGCAAGACCGTGAAGTTCGAGCTTTCAGCAAGTCCGTTCGTGCTGCAGGTCACCGGGACCAAGGACACCTCCGATATCGATCGCGATCCTGCCGTCTGAATTGCCCTGATAGGATCCCGCGCTCTCTGAACTCTGCGGGACTTTACCCGGACCATCAGCCTGCTATTGTTTTTTGCACGCGATATCCCGGGTGACCGTAAGTCTCCGTGATCAGTGGAACGCCGCTTCCGCCCGTCGCATCTATCACCCATGCCCGACTTGCGCGCCGATAGCGCGGCGGGCCGGAGCGGAGCGCGCTTTCATGCAACGTATTTTAACGCGTCCTCTCGCCGGACTTTTCATCGCCTTTACGCTGCTGTGCGGATCTGTCGCATCGCCGGCTTTGGCGCAGGACAAGAGCCTGACCGTGTTTGCCGCCGCGTCGATGAAGAACGCGCTCGACGAGCTCGAGCCGCCTATACCGCCAAAAACTGGCGTCAAGGTCACCGCTAGCTATGCCGCAAGTTCGGTGCTGGCCAAGCAGATCGAACAGGGCGCGCCGGCGGATATTTTCGTCTCCGCCGATACCGACGTGGATGGATTTATGCGATTGCCAAGAAATCCATCAACGAGCCAACGGCGAACCAACCTGCTCGGCAACAGCATCGTCCTGATCGCGCCGAAAGATTCCAGCGTCACCAACGTCACGATCGGCCAGGGATTCGATCTCGCCAAGCTGGCCGGCGCGGGCAAGATCGCGACCAGGCGATGTGAGCCTCGGTTCCGGTCGGCAAATACGCCAAAGCGGCGCTGGAAAAGCTTGGCCGCTGGGACGCCGCGGCGCCGAAATTCGCGATGGCCGAGAGCGTGCGCGCCGCACTGACATTGGTGGCGCGCCAGGAAGCTGTGCTCGGGATCGTCTACGCCACCGACGCCAAGGTCGAGCCCGGCGTAAAGATCGTCGGCACCTTCCCTGCCGATTCGCACCCCGCCGATCATCTATCCTGTGGCGGCGGACGACGACTGCAAAGACCGAAACGGCGGGACTATCTCGCCTTCCTGCGTACCTCGGCCGCCAAGGCGATCTTCGAAAAGTATGGGGTTCTCGTTTCTCGTCAGCCCAACCACCTAAAACGCGTGTTCGACATCTCGCCAACGGAATGGGTAGCGATCCAGCTTTCGCTGCGGGTCGCCACCGTCGCGACCCTGGTCGCGACGCCGATCGGGATCGCGGTGGCGTGGCCTGCTGGCGCGGCGTGAGTTCTGGGGCAAGTCGGTCGTCGATGCGATCATTCACCTGCCGCTGGTGTTGCCGCCGGTCCGTGACCGGCTATCTGTTGGCTGCTGACATTCGGCCGGCGCGGCGTGGTCGGCGCGTGGCTCGCCGAACATCTCGGCATCGTCTTCGCATTTCGCTGACCGGCGCCGCGCTGGCGTGCGGCATCATGTCGTTTCCATTGCTGGTGCGGCCGATCCGGCTATCGATCGAGGCTGTCGATCAACGGCTGGAACAGGCGGCGGGGAACGCTGGCGCGACGCCCTGGCGGGTGTTCCTGAGCGTCACGCTGCCGCTGGCGCTGCCGGGTGTGCTCGGCGGAATGGTGCTCGGCTTTGCCAAAGCGATCGGCGAATTCGGCGCGACGATTACGTTTGTCTCGAACATTCCGGGCGAGACCCAGACCATTTCGTCGGCGATCTTTTCGCTGATCCAGACGCCGAACGGCGATACAGCGGCGCTGCGGCTGGTACTTGGTTTCGATCGCAATCGCGATGGCCGCGCTGATTGCTTCCGGAGTGGTTCGCGCAACGCGCCACCCAACGCCTGCATGGGAATTGACCATGCTGAAGGTCGGACGTCGCAAAACAGCTCGGCGAATTTTCGATTGAGGCTTCCTTTGCCAGCGAAGGCCGCGTGACCGGACCTGTTCGGCGCGTCGGGCGCCGGCAAGTCTTCTCTGATCAACATGATTGCGGGATTGCTGAAGCCGGATCGCGGCGTCATCAGCATCGATGGCGAGACGCTGGACAACACCGCTGAACACATCCACGTCCCGGTACATCGCCGCCGGATCGGCTATGTGTTTCAGGACGCACGGCTGTTTCCCGCATCTCGATGTGCGCCAGAATCTCGATTATGGGCGGCGCATGAACCGCCTCGCCGACGACCCGCCGCGCGCCAGCGCGTGATCGATCTGCTCGATATCGGCGATTTGCTGGATCGCCGTCCCGGCCGCCTGTCCGGCGGCGAGCGTCATCGCGTCGCGCTCGGACGCGCATTGCTCTCACAACCAAGGCTGCTGCTACTCGATGAACCCTTGAGTTCGCTCGACGAAGAGCGCAAGGACGAATCCTGCCCTATCTGATGCGCCTGCGCGATGAAGCTGGGATCCCCATGGTGTATGTCAGCCACGACGCCGCGGAGCTGCGCCAGCTCGCCACCGAGATCGTGATACTGCGGCGCGGACGCGTCACGGCGTTCGGCGGCACCGAAGTGCTGCCACCGGCCGCCTCGCCCGCGTGAGCCCGACGCTAAATCCCCGCGATGGACGCCCATAGCTTCGATAGCCTGGCCTTGAACGCGGCCATCCGCGTCACACGGGGCTGCCTCTTCCTGCTCTTCTGGCAGGCGCAAGCCGATGACATTGACCCTGCCGCCGCTGAGGCTGCGCGCCACCAGATCGATGGATCGAGCGTCAGCGTCGCGCGCCTTCCTTGGGCGCATGGTCGAGATGGATGTCGAAATAATCCGCCAGGCGTGAGCTTGGCTTGCTCCGCATCGACGGTGACACCGTAGATTTCGGCCAATTCGCCGAGCGTGTGTTCGCCTGACACCATGAAGTCGCCGAGCAGATGCGGAACGGGGGCGCCGAACTCGGCAGCATGTCGACAAAGAAGCGATCCAGCGCTTCAGCCTTTTCGGGTGGCGCCAGCAAAATAGATGTAGTCGCCGGGGCGAACCGGGTCGGCCTCGGCCGGCGAGAGAATGTGTTGGTCGCGGATCACCAGCGTCGGCTTCGACACGACGGAATGAGGCCACGCCGAAAATACAGGCTCTTCGACCGCACGGAATAGCCGACCAGTTGCTGCTCGAGCTGGCCCGCAGATCAAGCTCGACCCGCCGCGGCGCACGATCCGCCCGCGGCAATGCGACATGGAGGACGTCGCGCGGCAGCGGCCCAATGTCCAGCCTTGTAGTAACAGCGAGATGATGACGACGACAAAGGCGACATCGAAATAGAGATATGCTTTCGATAGACCGACGAGCATCGGGATCGAGGCCAGGAAGATCGCGACCCGCGCCGCGCAAGCCGGTCCAGGCGATGAAGACCTTTTCCCGCCAGTTGAAGCGAAACGGCATCAGGCACAAGAACACCGCCAGCGGTCGCGCCACCAGCATCAGCATCAGCGCAATGATCACCGCCGGCACAATGCTGGTCACGAGGCGCTGCGGCGAGACCAATAGGCCGAGCATCACGAACATCACGATCTGCGCCAGCCAGGTCGCGGCGGTCGAGAAACGTCACCACCGAATTATGCGCACGGGTCGGCCGGTTGCCGATGATGATGCCGGCCAGATAGACCGAGAGAAATCCCGAGGCGTGGCCTATTTGCGCCGCGCCAAAAATCACCAGTGCCGCGGTGGTGACAAAAGGCGCGTGCAGGCCCTGCGGCAGCGCCACGCGATTAAGCGCCAGCACCACCAGACGGCCGCCGATAATGCCGACGATGCCGCCAAGGCACGGCCTCGCGGAGAAGTTCCCACATCACATGCGATGCCGAGCTTTGGCCGACCGAAATGAGCTCGACCAGCATCAGCGTGAGAAACACCGCGAACGGATCGTTGGTGCCGGATTCCGCCTCCAGCGTTGCGCCAACGCGGGGGACGCAGCCGCAAGCCCTGCGCATGCACCAGAAGAAACACCGCCGCAGCGTCGGTGGAGGCGACCACCGCACCCACCAGCAGCGCTTCGGTCCAGTTCAGGTCGAGCGCATATCTCGCAACGGGCGCGGTGATCAGCGCCGTCAGCAGCACACCAACCGTGGCCAGCACCATCGAGGGCGCCAGCACCGCACGAATGCTCTGAAACCGCGTGCGCAGGCCGCCATCGAAAAGGATCAGCGCCAGTGCGACCGATCCCACCAGAT
Organism: Bradyrhizobium sp.; assembly: GCA_037201505.1. Classification (GTDB taxonomy): domain Bacteria; phylum Pseudomonadota; class Alphaproteobacteria; order Rhizobiales; family Xanthobacteraceae; genus Bradyrhizobium. Next base: position 411,775 of record JBBCHO010000023.1, on the reverse strand, counting down.
AGGTGGTGCGGACATCGTCGAACCGGAGTTGTCCCGGACCGGAATCGCCGGCCAGCATGCCGATCACGAGAAACACCAGCAGCAATGGCGCGCCGAAGCGCAGCGCGAGCAGGCTTGACAGGATGCCGGCCATCACCAGAACCGAGCCGAGAAGAATGGCTATGCTGACCGAGTCGAGAGAAGCCATGAACCTCCGCAGATCGCAGCGAATATTTGTGCAAATCCTTGCACCTGCATCCTTATCGTCGCCACACTTCGACGCCAACCCATTTCTGATGGGAGCGGCAATGTGCCCGATGTGGTGGCCAAACCCACGTCACGGGCTCCAGCGGATATTGGCGTATCGATGGCGCCAGCGCCGCGGTTATGGGAAATTGCCCTCGTTTCGAATCAAACTCGCTTTAACGGTCCACCCAGATATGAGATTCGACGATGGAAATGTCTGACGTCACCGATTTACTGCACACCGCGGCCCGTTCGGTTGGGGCCGAGGTCACGTCGCCATGGTTCTATCTGCAACTCGGGCTGATCCTGGCCGCCACCGGCATCGCCTTCGCCAGCGACGCCGCCATTCGTTCAAAGGTCGACACGACGTCGCTGGCGATGGGCTGGCCGGCGCCGTTGCGGCTGTTGGCGCGGGTGCTGATCGGCAGCGCCTCCACCGCGGTCTTTGCCATCGTGATCATCGCCGCGCGCGTCACCATGTATCACGCGACATGGCCAAGCCGTAGTTACCTGCTGATCGTCGCAGCTAAACTCGCGCTCGCCTGGCTCGCCATCCGGCTCGTCACTTCGGTGATCCGCAACGCCTTCATCGTCAGACTCGTGTCGCTGTCGGCATGGCTGGTGGCAGCCTTAAGCATCGTCAACCAGCTTGATCCGACCATCGATGCGCTGGATTCGGTCTCGATCATACTCGGCGGATTGCGGCTGACGCCCCTGCTGTTGATCAAGCTCGGCGTGCTGCTGGCCGTGGCGTTGTGGCTGTCGAACATCGCCAGCAATTTTGCCGAAAGCCGGATCACGCGCTCCAGCGATCTGACGCCGTCGATCCAGGTGCTGCTGGTCAAGATGATCCGGCTCGCGCTGATGATATTCGCGGTCGCGATGGTGATGAGCGCGGTCGGCATCAACCTTTCGGCGCTGGCGATCTTCTCCGGCGCGGCCGGTGTCGGCATCGGCTTCGGCCTGCAGAAGATCGTCGCCAACTTCATCAGCGGCATTATCCTGCTGGCCGACAAATCCGTGAAGCCCGGCGATCTCGTCACCATCGGCGACAGTTCGGGACGCATCAGCGCGATGAAGACCCGCTATATTTCAGTCGCCGCCGGCGACGGCCGCGAGTTTCTGATTCCGAATGAGGATCTGGTGACGCAGAAAGTCACCAACTGGACCTACACCGACAAGAACACGCTGGTGAAGGTCAATTTCGGTACCAATTACGAGGCCGATCCGCGACTGGTCTGCAAGCTCGCAATCGGCATCGCCGCGGCGTCGCCGCGCGCGTTCAAGGACAAGCCGCCGAACTGCATCCTGACCGAATTCGCCGAGGCCGGGATGAAATTCTCCCTGACCTTCTGGATTTCCGATCCTGACGGCATGGACAATGTGAAGAGCGACGTGATGCTGGCGCTATGGGAGACGTTCAAGCGCGAGGGCATCCGGGTACCCTATCCGGTGCGCGAAATCCGGGTCCACGGCGGCGCGCTGCCGGTCGAAACCATCGAGGTTTCGGGCTGACGGTTCCCGAGGCGCCCCGGGCCGCAGACCGGTCACCCCCGGCTTGCACTCACGGCGCCAATCATTAAATTAGGGCGTCAAATCAGCCCTTTCCCGCAAAGATACCCCCCACCCATGAGCTACGTCGAAGCCTCCGATACCTCCCTGCGCAAGACCGGACAGATCAAGCTGCACGGCCCCAGTGGCTTCGCCGGGATGCGAAAGGCGGGTGCGCTGGTGGCCAAATGCCTCGATGACCTCACCGACATCGTGAAGCCGGGTGTGCCGACCTCCGTGATCGACGAATTCGTCCGTGACTTCGCGTTCCGGCACGGCGCCTATCCCGCCACCCTGATGTATCGCGGCTATCGCTATTCGACCTGCACCTCGATCAACCATGTGGTCTGCCACGGCATGCCGGGCGACCGGGTGTTGAAGGATGCCGATATCGTCAATGTCGACGTGACCTTCATCGTCGACGGCTGGTACGGCGATTCCAGCCGGATGTATGTGATCGGCCCGATCGCCCGCAAGGCCGAACGGCTGATCGAGGTCACCTATGAGGCCATGATGCGCGGCATCGCCGCGGTCAAGCCCGGCGCCACGACCGGCGATATCGGCCATGCCATCCAGAGCTTCGTCGAACCGCAGGGCATGAGCGTGGTGCGCGATTTCTGCGGACATGGATTAGGCCGCATGTTTCACGACGAGCCCAACATCATTCATGTCGGCCGGCCCGGCGAAGGCGTGCCGCTGAAGCCCGGCATGTTCTTCACCATCGAGCCGATGATCAATCTCGGCAAGCCGCATGTGAAGATCCTGTCCGACGGGTGGACCGCGGTGACACGCGACCGCTCGCTGTCGGCGCAGTTCGAGCATTCGGTCGGGGTAACGCCCACCGGCGTCGAGATCTTCACGCTGTCGCAGCGCCACGCCGAGAAGGCGCCTCCAACAGTATAATTTTAACTGCGACGGCCGGCACTTCCCGGTTGCAAAACCTGACCGGCGCGGCATGCTGATGCCGATGCCCGCAAAACCCTCCCAATCCGACGATCCGCCCAGCGAAACGCCGCATTATCACGGCCACCGCGAGCGGCTGCGCGAGCGCTTTCGCAGCGCCGGCGCGGATGCGCTCAGCGATTACGAACTGCTCGAAATGGTGCTGTTTCGCGCGCTGCCGCGCGGCGACGTCAAGCCGCTGGCCAAATCCCTGATCAAGATATTCGGCTCGTTCGCCGAGGTGGTTCACGCACCGCCGCTGCGGCTGCGCGAAGTCGACGGCGTCGGTGAGGCGACCATCACCGAACTCAAACTGATCGCTGCGGCCGCCAACCGCGTGGCAAAAGGCCAGGTGCAGCAGCGCACCATGCTGTCGTCCTGGAACGAGGTGATTGAGTATTGCCGGACCAGCATGGCGTTCGCCGACAAGGAGCAGTTTCGCATCCTGTTTCTCGACAAGCGCAACCAGCTGATCTCAGACGAGGTGCAGCAGGTCGGCACCGTGGATCACACGCCGGTCTATCCGCGCGAGGTGATCAAGCGCGCGCTGGAGCTATCAGCGACCGCGATCATCCTGGTGCACAATCACCCCTTCCGGCGATCCCTCGCCATCGCAGGCCGATATCCACATGACCAAGGCGATCATCGACATCGCCGCGCCGCTTGGCATCTCCGTGCACGACCACATTATTGTCGGCAAGAACGGGCATGCGAGTTTGAAGGGGATGCGGCTGATTTAGAACGCTGGCTTCGCGGCATCAGCCGCCTCCGCCGCTCGCCGCTTCAAAAAATCCTGTTCGCGCTTGTTGCCTGCGAGCGTGCCCGCGGCCTCGAAGGCGGCGCGGGCTTCGTCGTAACGGCCAAGCTTGTAGAGGAGATCGCCGCGGACATTCGGCAGCAGATGATAGGTTTTAAGGGCGGGCTCGTGCACCAGACGGTCCACGATGGCCAGCCCCGCTTGCGGTCCCTCGACCATGCTGACTGCGACCGCGCGGTTGAGCTCGATGACTGGCGAAGGTACCCGCGCGCTCAGCTCGCCATAAAGCGCTGAGATTCGCGACCAGTCGGTCTCGTCAGCCGTCGCCGCCTCCGCGTGACAGGCGACCAGCGCGGCCTGCAGGGCATAGAATCATTCGGCTCCCCTGAGCTCGCGCGCACGCCCGAGCGCCTGCATCCCGCGGCGGATTTGAAGCTGGTCCCACAGCGCGCGGTTCTGATCCAGCAACGGGATCGGCTCGCCCGCCGCAATCGGTGCGCGCCGCCGTGCGCGAGGCGTTGAGCTCCATCAGCGCCAGTAGCCCGTGGGTTTCGGGCTCGAGTGGCGCAACTGTAGTGAGGACGCGGCCGATGCGTAGCGCTTCGTTGCACAGTTGGGGGCCGCAACCATTCGTCGCCCGCGCGCAGCCGTATAGCCCTCGTTGAAGATGAGATAGACAACTTCCAGCACGGAAGCGAGCCGCTCGGAGAGTTCCTCCCCGCGGGGCGTATCGTAGCTCAATCCCGATTCCGACAGCGTCCGCTTCGCACGCACGATGCGCTGGGCGATCGTCGCAGCCGGCAGCAAAAAGGCCCGCGCGATCTCTTCGGTGGTGAGACCGCAGATCATCCGCAGCGCCAGCGCGACCCGGCCTTCGCGCGACAATAGCGGATGACAGGCGGGAAAATAAGCCGCAGCAGCTCATCGCCGAATTCGTCGTCGAGCGCGGGAGTCCAGATCGGGCATGGCTTGCTGCTCTGCTTCCAGCTCGCGCGCCACCATCTCGTGCTTGCGCGCGATGCATGCGGCCACGGCGCAGATGGTCCAGCGCCCGGTGCTTGGCCGTCGCCATCAGCCACGCGCCGGGCTTTTCCGGCACGCCGGTTTTGGGCCAGTGCTCGAGCGCCGCCACCAGCGCGTCTGCGTCAACTCCTCGGCGAGGGGCACGTCGCGCAGCATCCGCGAAAGGCTGGTGATCAGGCGCGGCTGCTCGATCCGCCAGACCGCCGAAATCGTGCGATGCGTCGCGCGATCGATGTCGTCTGCGGTCATGTCAGCGATTTTGGTAGCCGCTCAAGGACCGGCAAACGCGCGAAGCTCGCACGTCCCCTCCCAGCCCGGCATGAAATCCAGGTGCAGCTGCATGAATTCCCTGGCCATCGCTACGGCCTCTTCCTTGTCGCGCAGCTCAAAGACCGCATAACCGCCGATGACTTCCTTGGCTTCGACGAAAGGGCCGTCAATGACACTAAGCTTGCCGTCAGCGATGCGAACGTGCGCGCCGGTCGCAATCGGCATCAGCCCCGCCATTCTCCAGCATACGACCGGCCTTGATTTCGCGATCCGCGAGCTTGTGCATGGCTTCCAACAGTTCGGGACTCGGCTGTCCCGAGGGACCGGGGTTCGAAACGAGGTACATGAAGCGCATCGGAAAACTCCTTTCACAGGCGAGCCGCCGGCGTCATGCCCTGCGGAACTGTCTCGCTATCAAGGACGACGAACGGGCCGGCAGCGGATCGACGGGTATTTTGTAAAAAAGGCATTCTTGCAAAAAAACATACCCGGGACCAATAGCCCGGCGGGCCATATCGGCCAGCCAGCCCACCCAGACCTATTGCCGCAGCATGATCAAGGGATCGGCCGCATCCGGCACCCGACGCCACTGTGCGTTAATCGTCGGCCTCGAAATGCCAGACATCGCCATTGGCGGACAGCAGCAGCAATTCGCCGCGCTCCAGCCGCCACTGTTTCGGGCCAAATGCAGTCACCGCCGGATCGCAGCGCGGCTTGAGGAAGACCTGGAAGTTGTCCGCCGAGGCCTCGGTATTGGTCAGGGTCAGGCCGCAGATCGACTGGCCGTTGCCGCGCACCATCGCCCAGTCGCCGATCATCTGGTCCATCGATTTAGCCAGTGAGCGCGCCGCAGCGAGATTCTGCAGAATGTAAATGCCCTCGCCCTGGCGCAGGCCCTCAAAGATTCCGCTCTCGACCTCGGTGAAATCGATCACCGACTCGCCGGTCGAATCCTGCAGCCGCACGATGTCTAGTCCCCTGATATTCCAGGCGGTGATGGCCTTGGTGAAGGGCAACGCCGCGACGCAGGCAGGCTCCAGTTCGAGCTTGAGGCCCTGCGGCGTCGCGTCGTTCTTCAGCGTCACCACGCAGGTCTTGCTGCGTTCAGTGGTCGAGAGTTCCCACTGGCCGATCATGTCCTTTTTCAAGGTCGAGGCATCCTGCGACGAGGCCTGCGGCGCGCAGGCGAGCGACGCCAAGAGCGCCGCATCATGACGCCAAGACGGCTGCCAAGGCGGCCGCGCATCAGCGGCCTTGTCACCGGAGTTTCGGCGATCGGCGTCAGCGGCGGCTTGCCGGCGAACCAGGGTCTTGAGATTATCGACCACCATCTGATCCATCGCATTACGTGTCACCACCGAGGCGGAGCCGATATGCGGTAGCAGCACGACATTCTGCATCGCCTTCAATTCATCCGGCACCGCCGGTTCGTTGGCGAACACGTCGAGCCCGGCGGCCAGAATGGCGCCCGACTTCAGCGCCGCGATCATCGCCACTTCATCGACGACCGAGCCGCGCGCGACATTGATGATCACGCCGCGCGGCCCGAGCGCCTTCATCACATCGGCATTGACCATCTTCGCCGTCGAGGGACCGCCGGGAACGATCACCACCCAATGTGTCGACCCGCTTTGGCCATCTCGATCAGATCGGGATAGTGCTTGTAGGACACGCCGGGGGCGCCGGGTTGCGCGAATGATAGACCACGGGAAACCTTGGACGCCTCGAGCCGGCGTCGATCGCCTGGCCGATCCGGCCCATGCCGACCATCCCGACCTTGCGGTCCCGCAGCGAGCCGACGCTCAAGGGGGAATTGCTGCGTGGTCCAGAGGCCGGAGCGCAGATAGCGATCGGCCTTGATGAATTCGCGCAAGGTCGCGATCAACAGACCCAGCGCAATATCGGCGACTTCTTCCGTCAGCACATCCGGCGTGTTGGTTACGACGATTTGTGCTCGCTGGCATATTTGGCATCGACGTGATCGTAGCCGACGCCGAAAGAGGCGACGATCTCGAGCTTCGGGAACAACGCCATCACGCCGCTATCGCACCGGGCCGTGCTGTAGGTCACCGCGGCGCCGCGAATTTTCGCTGCCACCGCCGGGCTCAACCGTCGAGATCGGCCCGGGTCTCGGCAGGATGCAGCACGAACTGGTCGGAAAAGCCGTTGTCCACGATCGGCTTGTTCGGTCCATAGATCAGCAGATCGATCTTCTCCGAAGAAATATTCCGGCCATCAGTTTTCCTTTCCAAGCGCGCTCTCGTGCCAGCGCCGCAACACAAGATGCGATGTTAGCGCGAGCAGCCCATAAATGACAATTCCGGCGGCTGAGAGCAACAACAACGCGGCGAACATTCGGGGAATGTTGAGGCGATAGCCGGATTCGGCGATCCGATAGGCCAGGCCGGAACCTGCGCCGGCGGAGCCCGCGGCGATCTCTGCTACCACTGCACCGATCAGGGACAACCCGCCAGCGATCCGCAATCCGCCGAGGATGTATGGCAGCGCCGCCGGTAATCTGAGATAGCACAGCGTCTGCAGCCGTGACGCACCATAAAGGCTGAACAGGCCCGCCAGATTGCGATCCACCGAACTCAATCCGAGCGTGGTGTTGGACAACACCGGAAAGAACCCGACGATCCAGGCGCAGACGATGACGGCGGTTTGCTGCGGCAGATAGATCAAAAGCAGCGGGGCGATCGCGATGGACCGGCGTGACCTGCAGGATCACCGCATAGGGAAACAGCGAATATTCCAGCCATTTCGACTGATTGAACAACAGCGCGAGGCCGACGCCGCCCAGAGCCGCAGCCACGAATCCCTCAAACGTCGTCACCAGCGTGGTCAGCAACGATTGCGACAGTACCGGCCAGTCCGCGATCAGGGTCCGGAACACCACCGAGGGCGCCGGCAGCACATAGGGCGGAATATCGTTGAGCCGCACCACGAGTTCCCACGCCGCGATGCCGGCCGCCAACACGGCGACAGGCAGCAGGAACCGAACAAGCCGCAACACGCCACCGTCAGGCACAGCCTGTCCGGCTGATAATGGCGGGGCTTGGAGTGGAGAATCCTGCAAGGAGTTCATACGCCGGGCTGCCCCGGCATAGGACGGGATCAGCGCGTTCGACACTTTTCGGCAATAGCCGGCATATTCGGCCGAGGTGCGGAATTCCTCGCCGCGCGGTTCGGGGGGTAGCAATATAAATCTCGGCGCTGAGGCGTCCGGGCCGCGAGGTCATCACCACCACCCGTTGCGACAAATAGACGGACTCGAATACCGAATGCGTCACGAAGATGACGGTCTTGCGCAGATTGCGCCACAGCGCGAGCAGATCATTGTTGAGCCGAAAGCGCGTGATTTCATCCAGCGCGGCGAACGGTTCATCCATCAAAAGGATATCCGGATCGGTGACCAGTGCGCGCGCCAGCGAGACCCGCATCTTCATGCCGCCGGATAATTCGCGCGGATAGGCGTCAGCGAATTCCGCAAGCCCCATTTGCGCCAGCGCCTGATCGATGCGCGGCATTGGCATCGGCGGCGGCCACATGGGCGATCTTGAGCGGCAGCCGCACATTCTCCGCACGCTGGTCCAGGGCATCAACGTCGGCTCCTGAAACACAAAGCCGATCGAATGGCCGCCGCGCACCTTGGCGGCAGGCCGGGAGACACGCACGGCGCCCGACGTCGGCGCGCTCAATCCCGCAATCAGGCGCAGCGCCGTCGACTTGCCGCAGCCCGAAGGCCCCAGCAGGGGACACGAATTCGCCCTTGCCCACATCGAGATCGAACGGCCCCAGCGCGCTCACGCCGTTGTCATAGACCTTGGTGACGCCGCGCAGGCTGACCGCGAGCCCGGCAGAACCGGAATCTGGTTCGGATAGCGCTGCGGGCTCGGCCATCACCGCGTCCTAGTTCTTCGGCCGCAGGGTCGAGACCGACGCCCTTGTTGACGAAGCGAAGCGTATAGGCCTTGCGATAGTCGACATCCGATCGCACGACATGGGCGCGCACCATCTTGTCGAAGAAGCTGGCCATCCGCGTATCGGTCATCGCACCGATGCCGTCACGCAAGGAGTCGCCGGAATCGACGATGGCCATATTCTTTCATCTTGACGATGGAAAAGGCGAGCAACTCGTCGGTCATTTCGGGATTGAGCTTCTTGATCATCTCATTGGCGGGCGCGTTGTGCCATACAGATAATGGTACCAACCGACGATCGAGGCATCGACGAAACGCTGAACCATGTCCGCTTTCTTTTCGATGATCTCGGCGCGGGTCCTCGATCAAGGTGGAGTAGGTGTTGAAGCCATAGTCGGCCAGCAGGATGATCCCGGGTTTGAACGCGGCGCTCTTTTCGACCGCAAACGGCTCCGAGGTAACGTAGCCCTGCATCGCGCTTTGCTTGTTGGTAATGAACGGCTGAGGGTTGAAAGTGTAGGGCGGACTTTTTCCTCACTGAATCCATATTCGGACTTCAGCCATTGAAAATAGCTCGAAATACCTTCCTTGGACACGAACAGCGTCAGCGGCTTGAGCTCCTCGAGCTTGGTGATCTTCGCCTCCGGGTGCGTCAGCAGCACCTGCGGATCCTTCTGGAACATCGCTGCGATCGTCACCACCGGCACATTGTTGGCGACGGCATCGAACGACATCAGGGTGTTCGCGGCCATGAAGAAATCGATCTTGCCCGCAATCAGCAGCAGGCGGTTGTTGTCGTTGGGCCCGCCCGGCACGATGGTGACGTCAAGCCCGTAAGCCTTGTAGGTGCCGTCGGCCACAGCCTGGAAAAATCCGCCATGCTCGGCCTCGGCGACCCAATTGGTGCCGAACGAGACCTTGTCCAGCACGGTCTGGGCATGCCCCGGTGCCAGGGATACGGACAAGGAAGCGATAAGGGCCACGAGACCAGCCGTTAACGCTCGCGGCAAAAGGGCCGGGTTCATGTTGGACTCCGTCGATCATTCTGGCCCATGATGGGGCGCTACTGGCGTCCAATACAACTACCCAGGCGTCTGTCCAAGGCAAGCTTTGGGAAAAGCTTCGAGGAAACCTTTCATTCGATGACCGTAACCGTCCCGCCCCACGATTGGATTGACATCCACTGGCCTGATTTTGCCGGGGACGCCGCGGCGCGATGGATCGCGGTCTTGCCGCTGGCGGCCACCGAACAGCATGGCCCGCATCTGCCGCTCGGCACCGATGTCATGATTGCGCAGGCCTATCTGGAACGCGTGCGCGAACTGCTCGACGGCGACCTTCCGGCGACCTTCCTGCCGATTCAACCGGTCGGAATCTCCACCGAACATATCGACTATCCGGGCACGCTGACGCTGCCGACGGATGTCGCCTTGAAGGCCTGGATGGCGCTCGGCGAAAGCGTCGCGCGTGCCGGCCTCAAGAAACTGGTCATCGTCACCAGCCATGGCGGCAACAGCGCGGCCATGAGTCTGGTCGCGCAGGATTTGCGCGCGCAGCACGGGCTTGTTGTCGTGACCACGAGTTGGTCCCGTCTCAGCGCGGCAGAAGGATTTTTCTCCGCGCCGGAATTGCAGCATGGCATTCACGGCGGCGCGGTCGAGACCTCGATCATGCTGGCGCGATACGCGCAACATGTGCGCCTTGATGCGATCACCGATTTTCGTTCCGCCGGGATAGCGATGCAAAAGGACTATCGCTGGCTTTCGCCGCACCGGCCGGCGCCATTCGCGTGGCAGGCGCAGGACCTTCATCCTGATGGAGCCGTCGGCGATGCGACCCAGGCGACCGCGGAAAAGGGCGAGCGCCTGCTCGATCACGGCGCGCGTGCCTTTTGCGAATTGCTCGGCGTATGTCGACAGGTTCGATCCCAAAGCCTTGTCGAATCTGCCGAAGACCTGACGCTCAGCCTCGGATCAAACCAACGTTACCCGGAATTAATCGACGCGGTTCGAACCGGATTCGAAAACGCTCCGTCCAATGGGCATGCGACCGCACCGGGCCGCCCAAACCGGATGGAGTTTTTTCATGTCGATCAAATCGAAAATTGCAGCCGTTGCGCTTGTCGCGCTCGCCGTCACCGGCGCTGTCGCTTCCACACCACCCAGGCGGAAGCCCGGGGCTTCGGCTGGGGTATTGGAGCCGGCCTGCTCGGCGCCGCCGTGGTAGGCAGCGCGATCGCCGCCAAAACGGCTACTACAACAATGGCTACTACGGACGATGGCTATCGCCACTGCGGCTGGGTTCGTCAGTTCGACGCCTACGGCAATTACCTGGGCCGCGTTCGCACCTGCAATTAGTGATCGGCCGGGCTTTCGCTCTGAAGTCCTGATCGTGGATTCCGCGTCCGGCACGGGGCGCCTCATCCACCCCCGTGTCGCACTCGACCCGCCCGGTTGTCCCCCGGCGGGTCATCTTTTTGATTCCTGAAAATGATTTCATCGCCCTGACGGATCAGCCAACGGCTGATTGACATAGTATAGGGGGGTACCCTATATGGAGTCATGGCGCACACGATCCGGGAAAAGAAGAAACTGCTGGCGCGGGTCAGGCCGCATCCGCGGCCAGGTCGAGGCGATCGAGCGTGCCTTGGTGGAAGAGGCCGACTGCGAGCGCATCATGCACATGATCGCCGGCATTCGCGGCGGCGTCGCGGGCCTGATGGCCGAAGTGGTCGAAGACCACATCCGCACCCATCTGGTCGATCCCGAGAAGAACCCGGGCGCGCTGAACGCCGAGGCCGCGGATCAACTCATCGAAGTGGTCCACACTTACCTCAAGTGAGAAACGTCATGAGCGAAGCAGACCGGGCCTATCCGCTTCCCCAACACGATCATGTCTTTCTGGGCAAGGATCATGAAAGAGCCGAACGCCGGACTGGGCCGTGATCGTGCTGTGCAGCGCGATGATGATCGCCGAAATCATCGGCGGCGTGCTGTTCGGCTCGCTGGCGCTGGTGGCCGATGGACTGCACATGTCGACCCATGCCGGCGCGCTGTTATTGGCGGCGCTGGCTTATACCTATGCCCGCAAATAATGCCAATGACCGCAATTTCACTTTTGGCACCGGCAAGTTCGGCGATCTGGCGGCCTATAGCAGCGCCATCATCCTGGCGATGATCGCGCTCTGATCGGCTACGAAGCCATAACGCGCCTGATCAATCCTGTGCCCATCGCCTTCAACGAGGCGATCCCGATCGCAGTCCTTGGCCTCGCGGTCAACATCGCGAGCGCGTGGCTGTTATCCGGCGGGCATCAGCATGGGCACAGCCATGATCACCCCCACAGCCACGATCACGCGCATGGTCATGATCACAACCACAATGATGCGCATCACCGCGACAACAATATGCGCGCTGCGATCATCCACGTGGCAGCCGATGCCGGTGTTTCCGTCCTGGTCATCGTCGGCCTGTTGCTGGCGCGCGGCTTCGGCTGGCTCTGGATGGACCCGGTGGCCGGCATCATCGGCGCATTCGTGATCGCCAACTGGTCCTATACCTTGATCCGCGACACGGCGGCATCCTGCTCGATCGCACGCCCGATCCGCAGATGGCCGAGAAGATGCGCAAGACCATCGAAACCGAAGGCGACCGGGTCATGGACTTGCATCTGTGGCGGCTGGGGCCGGGACATCTCGGCGCCATCGTCTGCGTCGCCACCACAAAGCCCCATGAGGCCGCGCATTATCGGCAGCGTTTGGCCGGATTTACCGATCTCTCGCATATAACCGTGGAAGTTCAGCACGCCCGCACCGCGAGCGGCTGAACCACCAGCCTTCGCCAGCAAAATCCTTGACGAGCTGATCGCACTTCGCGATCAAGCCGTTCGACCACCGCCTATCAACTCATCATAAACGGCCCCTATAACGCGAGTTCGCAACCGTCTCGGTGTTCCCGGGCCGGCCACGATGGCGATCTCGAGACAAGGCTGATCGATGGCGCTTCAGGATCTTCGGATACCGACCCTGGGACAGGCGATGCGGCCCAACATCTGGGACGTCGTCGCCTTGATCCTGGTGATCGGCGCGATGGTCCTGATCGTCTATGGCGGCGAGCAGGTCGCGGCGCCCCTGTCGACCCTTGATATCACCCCGGTATCGCTCGATCCGTCCAACCTTCCGGCCTATGCGCTGCGAACGACGATGCGAATGCTACTGGCGATCGTCTGCTCGATCATCTTCACCTTCGTCTATGCGGCGCTCGCCGCCAAGAGCCGCCGCGCCGAAATGGTGCTGATCCCGCTCCTGGATATCCTCCAATCGGTCCCGATCCTCGGCTTTCTGACCTTCACCGTCGTGTTCTTCATGAACCTGTTTCCGGGCAGCGTATTCGGCGCCGAACTCGCCTGCGTATTCGCGATCTTCACCAGCCAGGCTTGGAACATGACCTTCAGCATGTACCAGTCGATGCGCAACGTGCCGAAGGATCTGGAAGAAGCCTCGCAAAGCTTTCATCTCTCGGGATGGCAACATTTCTGGCGGCTCGACGTGCCCTTCGCGATGCCGGGCCTGATCTGGAATACGATGATGTCGATGTCGGGCGGCTGGTTCTTCGTGGTGGCCTCGGAGGCGATCACGGTCGGCAACACCACCGTCACGCTGCCGGGGATCGGCTCCTACGTCGCCTTGGGCATTCAGAAGCAGAACCTGCCCGCGATCGGCTACGCGATCCTGGCGATGCTGCTGGTCATCATCGCCTATGATCAATTGCTGTTCCGTCCGGTGGTGGCCTGGGCCGACAAATTCCGCTTCGAGCAGACCGCATCGGGCAGCGCGCCGACGTCCTGGATGCTCGATCTGTTCCGGCGCACCCGCGCGCTGCGCGCGCTGTCCTATCCATTCGCGGCGATGAAAAAGGTAATTTCGAACTGGCATCTGGCCATCCCGGCCATCCTGAAGCGGCCCAAGAAAAATGGCCCGCCGTCGCGCGTGATCGATGCGCTGTGGCTGGTGCTGATCGTCGTCAGCACCTCCTATGCCGCGTGGCGAATCTACCAATATCTCTCGGCGACGCTCGGACCGTCGGATTTCCTCAGTGCGATCGGATATGGCTTGATCACGCTGCTGCGGGTCATCGTCCTGATTTTCTTCGCAACCCTGATCTGGGTGCCGGTCGGGGTCTGGATCGGGCTTCGGCCGAAACTCGCCGAACGCATCCAGCCACTGGCGCAGTTCCTGGCCGCATTCCCGGCCAATCTGGCGTTTCCGGTGTTCGTTGTGATCATCGTGCGCTACGGGCTCAATGCCAACATCTGGCTCAGCCCGCTGATGATCCTGGGCACCCAGTGGTACATCCTGTTCAACGTCATCGCGGGCGCCAGCGCGTTCCCCACCGATCTGCGCGAAGCCGCCGGCAGCTTTCATCTGCGGGGATGGCGATGGTGGGTCAAGGTCATCCTGCCCGGCATTTTCCCGTATTACATCACCGGCGCGATCACCGCGTCGGGTGGATCATGGAATGCTTCCATCGTCGCCGAGGTCGCAAGCTGGGGCGACGCCCACCTGACGGCCACCGGGATCGGTGCCTATATTGCCACTGCGACCGAGGCCGGCGACTTCCCGCGCGTCGTTCTCGGCATCGCCATCATGTGCATTCTGGTGACGCTCTTCAACCGGCTGCTGTGGCGGCCGCTCTATGCTTTCGGCGAGCGCCGTCTTCGTCTCGGCTGACCAGGAGAAATCCATGCTCGATCAATCCATCCAGAACAGCCTGCTCGATATCCGCGGCGTCTGCCGGTCGTTTCCGAAAGGCAGCGGCGAGGATCTGCTGGTGCTCGAAAAGGTCGATCTGACGCTACGGGCCGGCGAGATCGTCGGCCTGCTCGGCCGGTCCGGATCGGGCAAATCGACGCTGTTGCGCATCATCGCCGGCCTGATCGCGCCGTCCTCCGGCGACGCCAAATGCCGCGGCGAGACCATCATGGGGCCGCCCAACGGCGTCTCCATGGTGTTTCAATCCTTCGCGCTGTTTCCCTGGCTGACGGTGCTGCAGAACGTCGAACTGGGCCTAGAGGCGCTGGGCGTCGAAAGCACCGAGCGCCGCACACGGGCGCTGGCGGCGATCGACCTGATCGGTCTCGACGGTTTCGAGTCGGCCTACCCTAAGGAATTGTCCGGCGGGATGCGCCAGCGCGTCGGATTTGCACGCGCGCTCGTCGTGCATCCGGACCTGCTGTTGATGGACGAGCCGTTCTCCGCGCTCGACGTGCTGACCGCCGAGACACTACGCACCGACCTGATCGATCTGTGGATCGAAGGCCGGCTGCCGATCAAGTCGGTATTGATGGTGACGCACAACATCGAGGAAGCGGTGCTGATGTGCGACCGCATCCTGGTGTTTTCATCCAACCCCGGCCGCGTCGCCGCCGAGATCAAGGTCGACCTGCCGCATCCGCGCAACCGTCTCGATCCGACCTTCCGCCAGCTTGTCGACAGCATCTATGCGCGCATGACCCAGCGCACGGAACCAAAATCGCCGGCGATCGAAGGCATTCATGGCACCGGCGTCGGCATGGTCCTCAACCACGTCTCGTCCAACGTGCTGTCGGGCCTGATCGAGACGCTGGCAGGAGCGCCGTATAATGGCCACGCCGATCTGCCGATTCTTGCAGGCCATTTGCAGCTCGAGGCGGACGAGATCTTCCATCTCGGCGAAGCCTTGCAATTGCTGCGGTTCGCGCAATTAAGCGAAGGCGATTTGATGCTGACCGATGCCGGCAAGCGCTTCGCACACCTGGAAACCGATGCCCGCAAAAAACTGTTCGCCGAACACCTGATCAACTACGTGCCGGTGATGGGCCTGATCCGCCGGGTGCTGGACGAGCGGCCCTCGCACGCGGCCCCCGCCGCGCGTTTCCGCAACGAACTCGAAGACTACATGTCCGAGAACTATGCGGATGAAACGCTCAAGACCATCGTGTCATGGGGGCGTTACGCCGAGCTGTTCGCCTATGACGAGCAGTCGGAATCGTTCAGCCTTGAGAACCCGCATTGAGGCGTTTTACACCGTCATTCCGGGGCGCGCTTAAGCGCGAACCCGGAATCTCGCGCGAATAATCTCTAGATTCCGGGTTCGATGCTTCGCATCGCCCCGGAATGACGAATCGTTTCTCACCCCACCAGCGCGAACGAATCCGCCCGCGCCATGGCCCAGGCGTCGCGGAAGCGCGGGTCGCTGGTGCCGTCCAACAGCTCGCCCGGACGAAGCGAGGGATAGAGCTGCGCGAAAGTACGTACCTCGGTGGTTGACGACCGCTGCGAAAAATGGATCGGCCGGATGTCCTGCGGATGATCTAGGCCCGCCGCCGCGATCAGTTCGGCCAACGCGTGCAGCGTGGCGTGGTGATAATTGTAAACCCGCTCGACCTTGTGCGGCACCACCAGCGCACGATTACGCGAAGGGTCCTGCGTGGTCACGCCGGTTGGGCAGCGATCGGTATGGCAGCTCAGCGACTGGATGCAGCCCAGCGAGAACATGAAGCCGCGCGCCGAGTTGCACCAGTCGGCGCCGATCGCCATCGCGCGCGCCATGTCGAACGCGGTTGCGATCTTGCCGGCGGCACCGATCCGGATGCGATCGCGCGCATTGATGCCGATCAGCGCGTTGTGGACGAAATTGACGCCCTCGCGCATCGGCATGCCCAGATGGTCCATGAATTCCAGCGGGGCGGCGCCGGTGCCGCCTTCATTGCCATCGACCACGATGAAGTCGGGATAGATTCCGGTCTGCAGCATTGCCTTGCAGATCGCGAGGAATTCCCAGGGATGCCCGATGCACAGCTTGAACCCGGCGGGCTTGCCGCCGGACAGGCGGCGCATTTCGCCGATGAAAGCCATCATCTCCAGCGGCGTCGAAAACGCCCGGTGCGACGCTGGCGAGATGCAATCCTCGTCCATCGCAACACCGCGAATTTTCGAAATCTCTTCCGAGACTTTCGCGGCCGGCAGCACCCCGCCATGCCCGGGCTTGGCGCCCTGGCTGACCTTGAGTTCGACCATCTTGATCTGGTCGTCGGCGGCAACGCGCGCGAATTCGTCCGGATTGAAGGAGCCGTCGCGGTTGCGGCAACCGAAATATCCCGAGCCGATTTCCCAAATCAGATCGCCGCCATTCTCGCGATGATAGGGGCTGACGCCGCCCTCGCCGGTATCATGTGCGAAACCGCCCTTTTTCGCACCCATGTTCAATGCCCGCACCGCGTTGGGACTGAGCGCGCCAAAGCTCATCGCCGAGATATTGAACACCGACGCCGAATAGGGCTTGGTACAATCAGGCCCGCCGATGGTGACCCGGAATTTCTCGTCGGCGTGAACCTTCGGCGCCACCGAATGGTGCATCCATTCGTAGCCCTCGCGATAGACGTCCTCCTGGGTGCCGAACGGCCGCTTGTCGAGCACCATCTTGGCGCGCTGATAGATGACCGCGCGGGTGTCGCGGGGAAAACGGCATGCCGTCCTTCTCGCTCTCGAAGAAGTACTGCCGCATCTCCGGACGGATTTCTTCGAGCAAAAATCGCAGATGCGCCGAGATCGGATAGTTGCGCAAAACCGCGTGGCTCTTTTGCGTGATATCGCGAAGGCCAAGCACCGTGAGCGCGCCGAAAATCAGGATCGGGATCACAACGAGGTCGATCACCTTGTGGTCGACGATCCCGATTCCGATCAGCAACGCCGTGACGACGCTGCAAATCGTCAGAATGATGAAGCGTGGCGAGAACGGAATCAGCAACGTTTCCATGGGACCCCTCAGGCAGATGGCGCCGGTCTTATTGTTGTCGGCCGCAGCCTAATCCAGTTTCAGAACAATCCTTTACACGATATCGAGCGTAACAAGTCAGGGATATGACGGCGGCGGGTGTAAGGCTAGCGGATCATCCGGCGGGGGAGCAATCTGTCAGCGGGATTAGGCGCTTGCGGCCGTCGGACGCCGTTTTGCAGTGCAGCGTAGGCCGTGCTGACCTCAATGACTATGCGGGCGCATCTCTTCGGGAATCCCGCTCTTCTCCAGGCCGTTTTGCGCCAGCCACGCATCGGTGCTCGCGATGGCACGCTCGATATGTTCTGAGGTTTGCGAGAAATCATAGGGCGATCCCACCAGCGGGCAGAGCGGCGGCACCACGAAATATTCGATATCGGGCCCGAGATCTTCCAGCTCGCTGACCAATTGCCGCGCGATCAGCAGCGTCAGCGCATGCAGCGCATTGGCCACCGCGCCGACCGGCGGCGTGTGAGTCGAGCAGGCATAGCCGGTCGGCAAGATGATCAGACGCCGCGCGCCCTTCTCCACCGCAACCTTGATCGGCGTATTGGAGGAGATCGCGCCGTCGGCGAGGTAAAAATCCTTGTAAGGCACCGGCGCGAATGCCCCGGGGATTGCCGTCGAGGCGATGACCGCCAGCGCAGCCGACCCCTCAGACAGCACGACGCTGTCGCCGGACACGATGTCGGTAGTGACGATATGAACCGGCAGTTTGGCGTCCTGCAAATTGCGATAGGGCAGATGATCGTCGAGCAGCTTCTGGATCCCGTCATGCGGGATCAGGAAATCCCGGCGCCAGAGAAATCCCAGCATGGTGCGCCAGCTGACCGGGAAAACATCACGGCGCGTCAAGCCGCGCCAGATGGTCTCCAACTGCAGGACGCCCTTCAGGGTGGGATCGCCGGCGTAATAGGCGCCATTGAGGGCACCGACGCTGGAGCCGACCACCATATCGGCGGAAACACCATGGGCGGCCAGCGAGTGCATCATGCCGACCTGGATGGCGCCGAAACTGCCACCGCCTGCGAACACAAAGGCCGTGGGCCCGGCATGATTGGATGCGGACAAACTTCCAGTGCTCCCGGTTCGCCGCGTCACGAAAGCCGCGCAGCGTTTGCAGGCTTTATAGCAGGCGGTGTGCGGGCTACACCATCAACATTGGTTGTTGAGCGAGGGCTGGGATGAGCTGGCGCTGCCGCCTCTCTCATCCGTCGTCCCGGCCTTGAGCCGGGACCCATACCGCGTGATCTCTCGATAAAAGCAGAGCAGCTAGTATCATTCGCACAAACACCGACGGTGGTTATGGGTCCCGGCTCAAGGCCGGGACGACAAGGGATTACCGCTCGACGAACGCCTTCTCGATCACAAAATGACCGGGCTCGCTGTGGTTGCCTTCGAGGAAACCGCGGGTCTCGAGCATCTGGCGCAATTCTTCCAGCATGCCGGGGCTGCCGCACATCATGATGCGGTCGGTCTCGATATCCAGCGGCGGCAGATGGAGATCGTTGAACAGCTGTTCCGACGTGATGAGGTCGGTGATGCGGCCACGGTTGCGGAACGGCTCGCGGGTCACGGTCGGATAATACAAAAGCTTTTCAGAGAGCAGCGGCCCGAACAATTCGTCATCGCGCAGACGCACGACCAGCTGTTCGCCGTAAGCCAGTTCCGACACCTGACGGCAACCATGAACCAGCACGATAGTTTCAAACCGCTCATAGACGTCGGGATCCTTGATCAGGCTCGCGAACGGCGCGAGGCCCGTGCCGGTCGACAGCAACAGCAGACGCTTGCCCGGAAACAGATTGTCGGCAATCAGCGTTCCCGTCGCCTTGCGGCCGACCAGAATGGTATCGCCTTCCTTAATCTGCTGAAGCTTTGAGGTCAGCGGACCATCGGCGACCTTGATCGAGAAAAATTCCAGCGCTTCCTCGTGATTAGCGCTCGCCATGCTGTAGGCGCGCAGCAGCGGGCGGCCATCGACCTCAAGGCCGATCATCGCGAACTGTCCGTTGAGAAAACGAAACCCGGAATTGCGGGTGGCGGTGAAGCTGAAAAGCGTATCGGTCCAGTGCCGGACAGAAAGAACTTTCTCTCGATGGAAGGCGCTCATGAGTTTTGGTTTTTCCGCTTGCTATAATGTAGAAGGATTGAATTGCAGGGGCCGAAAACAAGCAAAATCCCCGCAATGCCGGCCGATTTCGCCGGGATTTTGCAAGGATTTCCAGTGTGACGTACGCCAAAACAGGGGATAGTCAACCGCATCTGACGCACAATTGAAGGGTTCAAATGTTGATCGATCGATCACATGAAATGGTTAGGCGCCGCTTCATCGCCCGATCGCCATTCACGCAATTAACTTGCTGAAATCGGCATCCAACAGGCAATTAATTGCCGGCATCTGCTGAAACATCGTTAGGGATAAGAGCACTTCGTTCGACGGCCCTGCCCACCGGATAATGCATGCGACGCTTCACAGAATTTCGATCGGGAAAACCAGACTCCTATCCGGATCAATCGGTCTATGCGGCTTTTGCCTGCGCGGAATTCGGTCTCGCCTTTCGCGACCTCGACGGCGGCAGCGGCCTTGTCTTCAGCGTGGCTTCATCGACCAAAACCGTTCATTTCGGCGCCGGGCGATGCGCCTGGTATCCGCAAAACAATTCGACATCGGCGACTCTGGCATCGGATAAATATTTCACCGGTAAAATCCTTGAAGATGCCGGCATCGCGACATTGGGCGGCGAATATTTCTTCCTGCATGACCGGCATCGCGCCCACCGGCCCGCGGGCCATGAGCGCCACGACGCATCGGAATATTTCCAGATATTGGGCGGAGCCGCGTTCGTCAAACCGTTGCAGGGATCTCGCGGCGACTTTGCGCAAGCCGTTCACGGCGAGGCGGCGCTAGATCGATATCTGCAGGAAGTAGCGCGGTATTATGATTCGATTCTGATGCAGCCGATCAGTTTTAGTACCGAATACCGGATTTTCCTGCTGGACGACGAAGTGGTCTATGCGGCGCGCAAATATCCGCCCTTTATCGAGGGCGATGGCGTGCGCTCGATCCGCGATCTATTGACCGCGCACAATGCGGCGTTGCAGGCGCGCGGCCTTTCGCCGGCTTCGGCAAAACGCGACACGTCGCTCGACACCGTGCTTGCCCGGGGCGAACGATGGGACATTCCCGGCCGGATGAATCTGAGCGCAGGTGGAACGATGCGGATCGAGACGCCGCCTTCCGGTGCGGCGGTTGCAATAGCACGGCAGGCCGCGCGGGCACTCGGCCTGCGGGTCGCCGCCGTCGATCTGTTTACGGATGTCGCCGGAGGACAGAACGCAATACGGGTCATCGAAGTCAATTCCAACCCGTCGATCCGGCTGTTGGAAGACTCCGGGCGCGGCGACCTGATCCTGAAAATCTGGCGTCACACATTTTCCGCGACGGGTTTGCTGTAGTGTTCGGTCTTCCGAAATATGGCGACGGCGTTTGCCTCGCGCGGCTGGCGGAACTGCTGGATGTTCTCGGGGTCGACCGGGCCAGGCTGCAGCGTAGCTCGGTGGTGGTGACGGGCTCCAACGGCAAAGGTTCTACCGCAGCCTTCTGCGCCGCGATCGGCCGCGCCCATGGCATGCGAACGGGATTGTTCACCTCGCCGCATCTCTATCGCTTCAACGAGCGGTTCCAGATCGATGGCGCCGAGATTGGCGATGACGATCTCGCTCGTCTGGTCTCGAAGGTCACGGCCGCGATTGCGGGAATCTCACAGAGCCGCGGCGAGACATTCGGCGCCTTTGAGGCGATGTTTGCGCTGGCCGGCTTGTATTTCCAGGAGAACGAATGTGCTTTCGCGGTATTCGAAGCCGGCATCGGTGGCCGCTATGATCCGGTGCGCCTGGTTGGCGCGACCGTGACGACCGTGGTTTCGGTCGACTACGAGCATGTCAATCTGCTCGGCCATTCGCTTGAACTGATCGCTTCCGACAAGAGCGACGCCTGCGCCGCAGGTGGCATGATCGTCTATGGCGAGAATTGTTCGGGCCTGAAAGCGCATCTGATCGAATATAATCGTCATCGCAAAATCACCTCGCTGTTCGTGCGAGATCAGGTCGGCGTCAACGGCGAAACCGTCCCGCCGTCGGCGCAGCGGTTTGATTTCAGACTAGGCGACTACGACTTCAAAGCCCTCGATATCGGCTTGCTGGGTACATTCCAGTTCAACAACGCCGCCATTGCGGCCTCCCTTTTTCTGCTGTGGCTGGAACGCGCGCGGCCTGCCGAACCGTACAATGCGATCGAAGCCGCCGTACGAGCCGGCTTGCGCGACATCCATTGGCCGGGCCGTCTCGAGATCATCACGCGGGAGCCGCTGACGATCATCGACGTCGGTCACACGCCCGACGGCATCCGGCAGTCGCTCGCCAGCCTCACGGCGGCTTACGGCACGCGGGGCTGGATTCTCGTGGCCGGCATTTCCTTTGACAAGAAACTGGAGGAGATCGCGGGCGCGCTGGCGCCATCGTTCGACACGATCATCTGCACCCGCGCGCATCACAAGGGTTCGGATGCAGAGGCCCTCGCGGCCGCGGTAACGAAGATCAATCCGCGTGCCGCGATCCATATCGCCCCAACCATCGCGGACGCCGTCAGTCTGAGCCAGACGCTGGCGGCCACGCTCAACCAGAAAATCTATGTGGCCGGCGGGCTCTTCACCGCGATCGAATACGCTGTGGTTATCAGGGGCGGCCGCGCCGAGGACCTGGATTTTTTCTGAGGCGGTGGCCGGCCACGTCACGCGCCGTTAACCAGTCATTAACCATACCGGATCGATGGTTTGCGCGAAGCCGGGAGCCTCGCATGAGCGACATATCACTATCCTCGATCGTATCGTCTACCGCCTCTGCAATCGGAAAACAGGTCTCCAACCTGAACAATGCGGCGAGCGCGACAGGCGCGAGCTTCGCGAACGCCCTCAACAAGGTCGAGACTGCCGTCGGGGTCAAACCCAAGACCGGCTTTACCGCCGGCCCGACCTACGAGGCCAACACCATCGCCGGCCAAACCAAGGCGGCCTTCAACAACACGATCAACGCGACCAAGGCTGCGCTGCATATCAAGTAGTGACGATATTTCCTCGGGAATCAGGCGTTATCAGAATTCGTCATGGCCGGGCTTGTCCCGGCCATCCACGTCTTTCTCGACCCAAGTACAGTAAGTCGTGGATGCCCGGCACAAGGCCGGGCATGACGAGTTGAGCCGGAAGCGCCTTCTCTCGCAGGTCTCGAAGGATTGAGCCACACCGCCGAAACCGCCCCTAATTCCCCGCACCCTCGCTGTCGTCGAGCGCCTTGAAGGCATCTTCCAGCTGCGGCGAGATCGCCACGTTGAGCCTCTCGCCGGTGGACAGGCGCGCGGTGAACCACTTGTTATAGAGTGGGATCAGATCGTGGTTGGTGCCGAGCTTGCGGAACGCGCGCTCCACCACCGCGGCCAGTTGCGGCTCACCCTTGCGAAACATGATGCCATATGGATCGTAGGACAGATAATCGCCGGTGACGCGAAACTTGTCCTGCGACTTGTGCCGCGCGATCAGCCCGTACAGCAGAATATCGTCGGTCGCGAAGGCGTCGGCCTTCTTGTCGACGAGCATCTGGTAGGACTGTTCGTGATCCGGCGACACCACGATATTGAGGCCGAGCGTGAACTTCTTGTCGAGCGCATGCAGGGCCTGTTCGTTGGTGGTGCCCTTGGTGACCACGACGGTCTTGCCCTGCAGGTCTTTCGGCGCCGAGATCGTCGAATCCTTCGGCACCATCAATTTGGTGCCGGCCACGAACATCAAAGGCGAGAACGCCACCTGCTTGGCGCGCTCCGCATTGGCGGTGGTCGATCCGCATTCGAGGTCGATCTTGCCCTGGACCACCGCCGGAATGCGGTCATCCGAGGTGACCTTGACGTAGTCGATCTTGAGTGTGGAATCGTCGACTTCGACGCCTATTTCGTCGACGACGGCCTGGCAGATTTCGAGGCTGTAGCCGATCGGCCGGTTGGACTGATCGAGAAACGAGAATGGTGGCGAACTCTCGCGATATCCCAGATGCACGACATGCGTGCTCTTGATCGCAGCGAGCGTCGGGCTAAGCCCTTCGCCGCTCTGGGCACCCGCGGCCGTTGCCAGCAGACACGCTGCCAGCAACAGGCCACAGGCCGCGATCGGCCTGATCGGGAATTGATGCATGCATCCCTCCCCTCAATGCGCCGGCACAGCGTCACCGGCGATCGAATCGGGCGAAACGACGTCATCGGGACCGAGTTCATGCTCGGCCTTCAGCTCGCCCTCCCACTTCGCCACCACCGCGGTCGCCAGCGAGTTGCCGATCACGTTGGTGGCGCTGCGTCCCATGTCGAGGAACGTATCGATACCCATGATCATCAACAGGCCGGCCTCGGGAATGCCGAACTGACTCAGCGTCGAGGCGATCACCACCAGCGAGGCACGGGGCACGCCCGCGACGCCTTTCGAAGTGATCATCAGGGTCGCCAGCATCGCCAACTGGGTGCCGAGCGACATGTCGATCTTGTAGGTCTGCGCGATGAAGATACTGGCAAAGGTGCAGTACATCATCGTGCCGTCGAGGTTGAACGAATAGCCGAGCGGCAGCACGAAGGCCGATATCCGCGACGAGGCGCCGAAGCGGTTGAGGCCCTCGAGCGTCTTCGGGTATGCGGCTTCCGAACTGGCCGTCGAGAACGCGATCATCAGGGGTTCGCGGATCAGCCGAAGCAGATGACTGTATCTGGGCCCGATGGCGATGAAGCCGACGACGACCAGGATGCCCCACAGCAGCATCAGCGAGAGATAGAAGCCGCCCATGAAGACGACCAGTTTCCACAACACGCCAAGGCCGTTCTTCGCCACCGTCGCCATGATCGCAGCCCAGACCGCGATCGGGGCGAACTTCATCACATAACCGGTGACCTTCAGCATGATGTGGCCGAGATCGTCGATCAGCGACAGCATCTGCTTGGAGCGCTCGGGTGCAGCGCCGAGCGCGACCGAGAAGAACACCGCGAACACCACGATCTGCAGGATTTCATTCTGCGCCATCGCATCCGCAATCGAGGTCGGAATCAAATGGGTCAGGAATTTCTCGACCGAGAACGCCGATACCGGCAAGCCGGTCGATTGCGCCTTGTCCGGCAAGGTGCCGGGGAAATTGGCGCCCGGCTGCAGCAGATTGACCATCACCAATCCAAGCAGCAGCGAGATGAACGAGGCGCTGATGAACCAGCCCATCGTCTTGGCGAAAATCCGCCCCAGTTTGGCGCCGCTTCCCATATGGGCGATGCCGCCGACCAGGGTCGCGAACACCAACGGCGCGATGATCATCTTGATCAGGCGCAAAAACAGCATCGCGATCAGGTTTACGTCTGCTGCGATCTCGACCCGTGAATCGGGTATGTAGTTGAAGACCAGCGTGCCCATCACGATGCCGAGCGCCATCGCGATCAAGATGTACTGCGTAAACCTGTTAGACATTTCTTACCCCCGTAAGTTCCACCAGCGCTTGAGTTTGGCAGATTTCGGGGCTGACGCAACACGCTTCGTCTACCCGGCTGGCGCGCCACAATGTTCTCGTTGTGGAATGACCGCCCACCGATTAGCCTCGTGCGCAATGCACAATACAAGCAGTTGCGCGTTTCGTGCGCGCCGATTGCATCAAGAACAGCCACATTCAATGGGAGGGAGCGCTATGACTGACGGTGTAAATCGGCAGATTTTGCTGGTGGAAAAGCCGACCGGGAAACTCGGACCGGAGCATTTCAAGATGTCCAAGGCTGGCATTCCAGACGCCAGGGACGGCGAAGCCTTGCTGCGGGTGCGCTATATTTCGCTCGATGCCGCCAACCGGGCCTGGATGCACGGCGCGACCTATCGCGCCGCGGTCGAGCCCAACACGGTGATGGCCGGCGGTGGTATTGCGGAGGTCATATCATCGAAGGCCCCCGGATTGGCGCCGGGTGACATCGTGTTTGGCGATACCGGCTGGCAGGATTACGCCGCGGTGCCGGCAAAGCATCTGAGCAAAATGCCGAAGGTTGAGCCGATGACGCATCTGCTCAGCGTCTACGGCATCGCCGGCCTCACCGCCTATTTCGGACTGCTCGATGTCGGCAAACCGAAAGCCGGTGAAACTGTCGTGGTCTCGGCCGCTGCCGGCTCGGTCGGCTCGATCGTCGGCCAGATCGCCAAGATAAGGGGATGCCATGTCGTCGGCATCGCCGGCGGCAAGGACAAGTGCAACTGGCTGACTTCGGAACTCGGCTTCGATGCCGCGGTCGACTACAAGGACGGCGCGGTGTTCAAGGCGCTGCGGGCCGCAGCGCCCAAGGGCATCGATGTCTATTTCGACAATGTCGGCGGCGATATTCTCGAAGCCTGTCTGGCGCAGATGAACAATCGCGGCCGCATCGCCTGTTGCGGCGCGATCTCGCAATATGACGGCGCGCCTTCCGCCACCGGGCCGCGCGGCGTGCCCGGCCTGATCGTGGTCAAGCGGCTTGTCATGCAGGGCTTCATCGTGACGGACTTCATGGCTCAGCGCGACGAGGCCTTGAAAGATCTGCAGTCCTGGGTCGCCTCCGGCAAGCTGAAAGTGCAGGAAGACGTCATCAACGGCCTGGAGAATACGCCGAAGGCCCTGATCGGATTGCTTGCCGGCGAAAACCGCGGCAAGCGGATGATCAAGGTATAAGCCTAGGGTGCAACTCCCGGCGACTGCTCGGTCGGCGGCGCAGCCGACCTCGCCTTCCGCTCGGTGAGCCAGTTCTCGAACCGCTGCACCACGACAAAGAACGTCGGAACGAACAGCACCGCGAGGCAGGTCGATGCGATCATTCCCGAGAACACGGTAATGCCGATCGACTTGCGCGCGCTGGCGCCGGCGCCGCTGGCGACAACCAGCGGCAATACGCCAAGAATAAAGGCAAACGACGTCATCAGGATCGGCCGGAAGCGCGCCCGTGCCGCGCCGATCGCGGCTTCCAGCAGCGGCTTGCGGTCGCGCCCGTGCAGCTCAAGCGCCACTTCGACAATCAGGATGGCGTTCTTGGCCGACAGCGCGATCAGCAGGATTAGCCCGATCTGGGTATAGAGATTGTTCTCGATCCGGAGTCCCGTCAGTACCGCCATCGGGCCGAGCAACGACAGCGGCACCGCCAGGATCACCGAGATCGGCGCGTACCAGCTCTCATATTGTCCGGCCAGCACCAGATAGACCAATAACATCGCCAGACCGAACACGTAGTAGATCTGGTTACCGACCGCTTTCTCCTGATACGACATCGCCGTCCATTCGAAGCCCGCCCCCGGCGGCAAGGTTTTTGCCGCGATCTCCTCCATCAGCGCCATCGATTGACCGGAGCTGTAGCCCTGGGCCGGCAGGCCGATGATGGTCGCGGACGGATAGAGATTATACAGGCTGATCAGCGAAGGCCCGACTGACGGCGTGATGGTCGCCAGCGTGCCCAACGGCACCATGTCGCCCTGCTGATTGCGCACCATCAGGTTTTCGATGGCGCGCGGGGTCAGGCGGAATTGCGATTCCGCCTGGGTATAGACCTGAAAGGTGCGGCCGAACTTGGTGAACTGGTTGACGTAGGACGATCCCAGATAGGAGGACAGCGTCGAGAATACCTGATCGGTCGTGACATGCAGGGTCTGGGTCTTGATCCGGTCGACCTCGACATCGAACTGCGGAACCTGCGAGCGAAATGGCGAATTGACGCGCTGCAGCGCGCTTTGGGTCTGCGCGTTGGCAACCATCGCCCCGGTCATGGCTTGCAGCTTTCCGAAATCGGAATTGCCGTCGCGCAACTGAACCTGCATCGCAAAACCGGCGGCGTTGCCGATGCCTTGAATCGGCGGCGGCGGGATCACCAAAATTCGTGCCTCCTCAATCGCCGTCATCTTCTGGTTCAGGCCGACGAACAGCGATCGCAGATCCTGTCCAGCTCCGCGTTCGCTCCATTCCTTCAGGATCAGATAGGCGACCCCGGCATTGGCGAGGCTCGAACTGGCATCGAGTGCCGAGATGCCGGCGATGCTGATCACCTGCTCGACTCCGGGCGTCTTGCCCGCGATTTCGCTGACCTGATCCAGCACGTGCTGGGTGCGATCGAGCGCCGCGCCGTCGGGCAACTGCACCGCGACCAAGAGATAGCCCTGGTCTTCGATTGGAATAAAGCCGGTCGGCACCCGCGACAAGCCGTAACCGCCAACGCCGATCAGGATCAGGGCCAGGATCACCGACAGGTTGCTGTGCGCGACCATGCGGCCGATCAACCCGGCATAGCCCCGCTCCAGCCGGTTATAGACCGAGTTGAAACCGCGATAGAACCAGTTGCGTTTCTCCGGCGGTACCGACGGGCGCAGCCACAGCGCGCATTGGGTCGGTTTCAGCGTCGCCGCATTGATGGCGCTGAGTAGCGCGGTCGCCGCGATCACCAGCGCGAACTGCGCATACATGCGGCCGGTCAATCCCGGCAGAAACGCTGCCGGCAGGAACACCGAGATCAAGACCAGCGTGATTCCGATGATCGGGGCGAACAGTTCGTCCATCGCCTTGATCGCGGCGTCGTGGCCGGACATTCCTTTTTCGATATTGTGTGCGGCGCCTTCGACCACGACGATGGCGTCGTCGACCACGATGCCGATCGCGAGCACGATCGCGAATAATGTCGACAGGTTGATGGTGAAACCAAGCGCCGCCATCGCGGCGAAGGCGCCGATGATCGTGACCGGCACGGTGGTGGCCGGCACCAGCATCGCGCGCCAGTCCTGCAGGAACACCAGGATCACCACCAGAACCAACAGGCCGGCCTCGATCAGCGTCTTGTAGACTTCATCGATCGACGCCGAGACGAATTTGGTGGTGTCGAACGGCGTGTCGTATTTCACGTCCTGTGGAAATTGCGCCGCCAGTGCAGCCATCTTCTTCTCGACCGCCTTCTGGACCTGAAGCGCGTTGGCGCCGGGCGACTGGAACACGCCGATGCCGGTCGCCGGCTTCTTGTTGAGCGAGAACATCTGGCTGTAGGTCTGCGCCCCGAGTTCGACCCGGCCGACGTCGCGCACCCGTGTGACGTCGCCATTGTTACCGGTCTTGACAATGATCTCCTCGAACTGGCTCGCATCATCGAGGCGGCCGTTAACATTGAGCGTATATTGAAACGCCTGTCCCGCGGGAGTCGGTGGCATGCCGACTTGCCCGGCCGTGACCTGCTGGCTCTGCTGCTGGATCGCCTGGATGACATCCTGCGGCATCAGCCCGCGCACCTGCAGCTTGTTCGGATCGAGCCACACCCGCATCGAATATTGCCCGGCACCGAACACGGTCACATTGCCGACGCCGGGCAACCGCGACAACTCGTCCCGGATGTTGATGGTGGCGTAGTTGCTGAGAAACAGACTGTCATAGGTCGCGTTCGGCGACGTCAGCGTCACGAACAGCAGGATCGAGGTCGACTTCTTCTGGACGGTGACGCCCTGGTTCTGGACCGATTGTGGCAGCGACGACAGCGCGCTCGCGACGCGGTTCTGCACCAGCACCTGCGCGAAATTGAGATCCGTACCTATCTTGAACGTGACCGTGAGCGTGTAGGTGCCGTCGGATGCGCTGTAGGACTGCATGTACAGCATGTCCTCGACGCCGTTGACCTGCTGTTCGATCGGCAGTGCGACGGTGTCGATCACGGTCTTGGCGCTGGCGCCGGGATAGCGCGTCGTGACCTGCACCGTCGGCGGCACGACATCGGGATATTGCGCGACGGCCAGATTAAACAGCGCCACCCCGCCGATCAGGATCATCAAGATCGCGATCACATTGGACAGAACCGGCCGCTCGATGAAGAATTTCGAAATCATGCTCGGTCCTAATTCGCTATCGCGTGGCTCGGCTCGATTTTTTGCAGTTGCGGATCGACCTTCTGGCCGGGAATGGCGCGCAACAACCCCGCGATCACGACCCGGTCGTCGGGTTTGAGACCGTCCTCGATGACCCGCAGATCGCCCTCAAGCTGGCCGGTGCGGACCTTGCGCTGTTCGACGATGTTGTTGGCATTCACCACCAGCACATAGCGCCCGGATTGATCGCTGCCCAGCGCCACATCGGGCACCAGCAACGCGTTCTCCTGCTTGTCGAAGGGCACGCGAACACGAACATAATAGCCGGGCAGCAGGATGCGGTCGGGATTCGGCAACACCCCGCGCACCGCGAGCGTGCCCGTCGACAGATTGATCGTTGGCGCCGCATAGTCGAGCCTGCCCTTGTGCGGGAAACCGGTTTCGGTTTGCAGCCCGACCTCGATCGGCAGTTGCGTGAGCTCGCTCGTCGTCATCCCTCGCCGCTTGGCTTCGGCCCGGATCCGCAGCACATCCTGTTCGTTGACGTTGAAGTTCACATAGATCGGATCAAGCTGCACGATGGTCGCGAGCTGGGTCGGCGAGGATGCGCCGACCAGTTCTCCGATCGAGATGAGATGTGCGCTGACGATGCCGTCGAACGGCGCCACGACATTGGTGTAACCGAAATTGACCGCCGCGATTTTGGTGTTGGCCTGCGCCTGTTGCAGATTGGCCTGGGCGTTGTCGCGCGTGGACGTCGACGTATCGAGGGTCGCCTGCGAGACGGCCTGCCTCGCCACCAGATCGACCTGACGTTTGTAGTCGGCATCGGCCTGCTTCAGCGACGCCTGCGCACCGGCTTCGGCGGCCTGCGCCTGCTCCAGCTTGAACCTGTAGGTATCGGGTTCGATCGTGAACAGCGTCGTGCCCTGTTTGACGAGGCTGCCGTCCTTGTAGTTGATCGATTGCAGGACGCCCTGCACCCGCGCCACGAGATCGACGGTTTGAATCGGCGCGGTATTGCCGGTGGCCTCAAGGAAACGCGTGATGCCCTGCTGGACCGGCACGCCGACCTCGACCTTCGGCGGTGGCGGCGGCACAAAACTGTTTTGTTCGCAGGCGCCCAATACCAGCAACGCCGGCATGACAAAAATAATATGGCGGCCGGCAACGGCGCCTTGCCTCACGCGACCCTCAAGCCCGATGGAACGCGTCGGCTTCATTTCCGTCCTCCACTGCATCCCGGACCCGAGACGATTTTTTAGAGAAGGCTTTTGCTACCTGACGATAGCAACAATCCGCTTGCGGTGGAACTCGAAAGAGAAAATGATCCGTCCGCGAAAGCTTTCTGACCAACTTTTTTTGAATTTATTTCGGTTGAAGCGGCGGCTCCGATATCAGCAGGAAGGATTTATTCAAATGTTCAATGTGTTGAGACCCGCGGCATTTTGTATATCGCTCGCCGCCATGATGTTCGCGATGACCCCATCCGCCTTTTCGCAGGCCCCGACCGATGCGCAGCGCAGCGCGATCCGGGCTCAATGCCGCGCGGACTACCAGGCGCTTTGCTCCAGTATTCCGCCGGGCGGCATGGCGTCGCTGCAATGCCTGCAGAAAAACATGTCGAGCCTCTCATCGGGTTGTCAGACGGCAGTACGCGCCGTCGAAGCTCCGGCTGCTCCCAAAGCCGAGACAGCCCCGGCAACGCCGAAAGCCGAGTCCGCTCCGGATACTGCACCGGCGAAGCCCGCCGCTGAGACCGCGGCGCCACCCAAAACCGCCGCAGCCCCGAAGCCAGCGGCAAGTCCCGCGGCCAAAAAGCCCAGCAGCGCGCAGGTGGCCGCGATACGAAGCGCCTGCCGCGGTGACTATCAGCAAAATTGCGCCGGCGTGCCGACCGGAGGCGCCGCGGCATTGAGCTGCCTGCAAAAGAACAAGGAGAACCTGTCCGCGAGTTGTCAGCGCGCCGTTAGCGCGGTCGGCAGTTCCGGCGGCGCTCCGTCAGATTCGGCAACCGCCGATCCTGCGGCCATGCCCGCTGCTGCACCGGCGGCCGCGCTGGTATTGCGGCCGATGCGGCCCCGCGAGGTGATTTTCGTGCTGAGGTCGGGATGCGGCGAGGACGCGCGCGCACTGTGCAGCGATGTTCCACCCGGCGGCGGCCGCATTATGCAATGTCTGGCGGCGCAGCCGGCTTCACTGTCACCGGCGTGCTCCGGTGTTTTGAGCCAGTTCGCCGGGCAATAAACTGGCAGCATAATTCCTCTGGCGCCCTCGCGCGGGGCGGATTATTCTCGACCCAATTCGTCAGCATACTGTCGATCTGGGAGGATCATCGTGCGTGTCGCCGTCATCGGCGGAGGCCCCGGCGGGCTCTATTTCGCTTACCTCTGGAAGCGGCGCCACCCCGACGCCGAGATAGACCTGTTTGAGCAGAACGCTGCCGGCGCCACCTGGGGATTCGGCGTGGTGTTCTCAGAACAGGCGCTTGAATTCCTGCGGGTCGACGATCCCGACACCGTCGATGCGATCACGCCGCGGATGGAAAGCTGGAAAAACATTACCCTCCATCTGCGCGGCGAAAGCGTCGAGATTGACGGCGTCGGCTTTTCCTCGATCGGACGGCTTGAGCTGTTAAAAATCCTGCAGCAGCGCGTGCGCGACGCCGGTGTCGTACCTCGCTATGACACGCTGGTGCAATCCCTCGACCAATTCGCCGGCTACGACCTGATCGTCGCCGCCGATGGTTTGAACTCGCTGGTGCGCCGCAGCTTCGAGCGCGAGTTCGGCGCGTCGATCTCGCATTCGGCCAACAAGTTTGCCTGGTACGGTACGACCAAACGGTTCGAGACGCTGTCGCAGACGTTCGTGGCCACTGAATTGGGAGCGTTCAACGCCCATCACTATCGATATTCGCCTGACATGAGCACGTTCCTGGTCGAATGCGATCTCGCAACCTGGAACGCCTATGGTTTTGCCGACAAGACCGTCGAACAATCGCAGGCCATTTGCGAGCGGGTGTTTGCCGATACGCTCGATGGACATCCTCTGGTATCCAACAAATCGGTCTGGCGCAATTTCCCATGGATCTGGAACGAGCGCTGGTCGCATGGCAATATGGTATTGATCGGCGACGCCCTGCACTCGGCGCATTTCTCGATCGGATCGGGCACGCGACTCGCGATCGAGGACGCGATCGCACTGGTGAAAGCACTGGAGACGGAAACCGATATCGCTGGCGCGCTCCACCGCTATCAGGCCGAGCGCCAGCCAATCGTGAAGAAACTGGTGACGGCGGCGCGCACCAGCGCCGACTGGTACGAGACATTCCCGGATCACATGAAGCTCGATCTGATGGATTTCGCTTACGGCTATATCACCCGTTCCGGCCGGATCGACGATGCGCGGCTGCGCGTGATGTCGCCGGGCTTCATGGCGCGCTACGAGGCGTCGAAACGCCAACGCGGACGCAACCCATGACGCGCGAGATCGACGATCGCGTTCCCCTGAATTGCGCCGGCGCGCGCGAGATCGGCTTTGCCATGCCGGAGCGCTATAATGCCAGCCGAGTTCTGTTCGATAATCTGTCCAAGGGCCACGGCGACAGGATAGCACTGACCGGCCCGGCCGGGACGCGCAGCTATCGGGAGCTTTGCAATGAGGGGTCGCGTTGGGGCAACGGCTTGCTGTCGCTGGGGTTAAAGCGCGGCGATCGCATCCTGATGTTCCTTGATGATACGCCGGCCTATCCCGCGGCGTTTTTTGGCGCGGTTCGCGCCGGTTTTGTCCCGCTGTTGATCAATACGCTGACGCCGCCGGATCTCTTGCAGTTTTATCTGGCCGATTCCGGCGCAACGGTCGCAGTCGCCGAAGCCGAATTTGCCGCACGCTTCGAAGCGGTCGCCTGCAAGGATACGGCCCTGAGCACGCTAATCGTGGTCAATGGCGACGCCGGCGATCACGCCGTGCCGAAAACATTCATCGCCGCGCAATGGTTGCCGAATTTCTCGCCTGAGTTGGCCGAAGCCGATACCCATCGCAACGAGATGGCGTTCTGGATGTATTCGTCCGGCTCGACCGGACGCCCCAAAGGCATCGTCCATCTCCAGCATGATATGGCCTATAGCGAAATCGCGTTCGCGCGCGATGTGCTGAAACTAAGGCCCGGCGATATCTGCTTTTCGGTACCGAAGATCTTCTTCGCCTACGGCTTCGGCAACTCGATCACCTTTCCCTTCTCGGCCGGTGCTGCGACCTTGCTACTCCCTGGCCAGCCTAAACCATCGGCGATTTTCGAGGCGATCGAGCGCTTCAAGCCCAGCGTATTCTTTGGCCTGCCGACGCTCTACACATCCCTGACCAAAGCCGAAGGCGCCGCGGCGACGGATTTTTCCTCGCTGCGCCTGGCGCTCTCGGCCGCCGAAGTGCTTTCCGCCGAGGTCTTCAACGGATGGAAGGCGCTCACCAGCATCGAGATCGTCGAGGGGCTCGGTTCTACCGAAGTGCTGCACATCTATCTGTGCAACCGGCCCGAGCGAAAAAAGCTCGGTGCCGCCGGCCTTCGCGTGCCCGGCTATGAAATCGCGCTCCGGGATAGCGACGGCCGCGACGTCGCCGACGACGAGGAGGGTATTTTATGGGTGCGCGGCGATTCCAATACGCCCTTGTATTGGAACCGGCCGGACAAATCGGCCGAGACCATCCGCGACGGCGGATGGATCTATACGGGCGACCGCTTCGTCCGCGACAGCGACGGCTTTCATTTCTTCCGCGGCCGCGCCGACGATCTCATTAAAATTTCCGGCCAGTGGGTCTATCCGCTGGAAGTCGAACTATGCCTTGCCGAACATCCCGACGTGCGCGAATGCGCTGTCTTTGCCGCCGAACTGCCGGACCGGCGCATGACGTTGAAAGCGGTGGTGGTGATGAACCGCAGTGGATTCGACGCCGACGATACCACGAAGGCGCTGCAGGATTTCGTGAAGGCAAAACTGCTGCCCTACAAATAT
Organism: Bradyrhizobium sp.; assembly: GCA_037201505.1. Lineage (GTDB taxonomy): Bacteria > Pseudomonadota > Alphaproteobacteria > Rhizobiales > Xanthobacteraceae > Bradyrhizobium. The sequence continues at coordinate 377,356 of JBBCHO010000023.1, read as the reverse complement.
CCGCGCGAGATCAGGTTTGCCGAAGAATTGCCGAAGACGGGCACGGGCAAGATCGACCGGCAGGCGCTGTTGAGGGATTAGAAAGCCCCCTAACCCGTCATGGCCGGGCTTGTCCCGGCCATCCACGTCTTACTTTTTGTCAAGCCGCCAAGACGTGGATGCCCGGCACAAGGCCGGGCATGACGAGCTTTAATGCTACAGTACCGTGGCCCGGATGAGCGAAGCGACATCCGGGACTACCTTCACGCTCGTCCCCGGATGTCGCTTCGCTCATCCGGGCTACGATATCTTCGAGGGCTAACTCCCCAATCCAGTCCCACCATACAGCCACCCCAGATCACGGTAGTAATCCTCCGAACTCTTCGCGCTCATGATGGCGTTGCGCAGGCGGGCGTGCTCGCCGTCGGGGTGATAGATATGCTCGCCGATGGCGCGGGACATCATCTGCACCCGGGCGGTGCGCGGGAAACGCTGCGCGCGATACTGCGCCAAGGCCGTCGCTTGATCGTCGGGATAAGATCCAAGCATATGGGACAGACACACTGAGTCTTCCAGCGCCATGCAGGCGCCTTGCGCGAAATATTGCAACATCGGATGCGCGGCATCGCCGAGCAGCGTAACCCGGCCATCGACCCAGTTCTCGACCGGATCGCGGTCGCACAGCACCCACAGCTTCCAGTTCTTGCCGTGGTGAATGATCTCCTGCGCGTGCGGATGGATATGCGCAAACCCGCGCATCACCTCTTCGACGGAAACCGGCTTGCCGGCCACCGGTTCCGGCGCGTCATTGTGGCAGGTGATCGCCAGGTTGAACACTTTCCAGCCCGACAGCGGATAATGCACGAGATGGCATTTCGGCCCGGCCCACAAGGTCGCCGCGTTCCAGCGCAGATCTTCCGGCATCTCCTCGGTCGGAATTACCGAACGATAAGTGGTATGCCCGGACACCCGCGGCGCGCCGTCGCCGACCACTTTCTTGCGGATGTTCGACCACAGCCCGTCGGCGCCGATCAACAGCCGGCCGCTAACCATGTCGCCGGACACGAGCCGCGCCGTCACCGAAGAGCCGTCCTGGTCGTAGCTCACCACTTCGGAGCTCACGCGCAACTCGATCAGCGGATGATCCTGACACGCTTTCAGCAGGACACCATGCAGATCGCCGCGATGCACCACCGCATAGGGATTGCCGAAACGCCTGCGAAACGGCTCGCGCAGATCGACATGGCAAATTTCCTCGGCTGACATCGCATCCATGAAGCGCAACTGATCGACATAGACAGCCATGCCGCGGGCGGCCTCGCCGACCCCGAGATAATCAAAGGCGTGAAACGCGTTCGGCCCGAGCTGGATGCCGGCGCCGATCTCGCCGAGCGTCGCGGACTTTTCCAGCAGGATCGAGGATATGCCTTTTTGCGCGAGGCCGAGCGCCGCCGCGAGGCCGCCGATGCCGCCGCCCGCGATCAAAACCGGTAGAGATGACGACGCCATCAGATCGATTTCCCCAGATGTTCGAGTGCGTCTTCGGCGCGCAGCGGCACCCGCGACGCCTCATTGTTGAGATCGACCAGTTGCATCAATAGCGCGAGCAAGACCTTGCGATCGGCCGCTTTCAATGGCTGCAGCATCCGCGCCTGTGCGCGATCGACCGACGACATGATCTCGCGCAGCAGCGCGGTCCCGGATTTGGTCAGATGCAGCAGCTTGACCCGCTTGTCCGAGGAGGCGGGCTTGCGCTCGATCAATTGCTTGGCCTCCAGCCGCTCGATCACGCTGCCAAGCGTGGAGCGGTCGAACGCGATCACGGCGGACAACCGCGTCGCGTCGATGCCGGGATGGGTGCGGATCGCGATCAGCGCGGCATATTGCACCGGCGTCAGATCGAACGCCTTGCATTCCTCCATGAAGATCGCGACCGCGATCTGCTGCATCCGGCGAAACAAATAGCCGGGCGCGGTATAGACCGCATCCATCGTAATCCCGGTCGGTTTACTCGGCATCGGGCTGTCGCTCCGGCGCGGCGTCCGCAAATGCCGCGAGGTTTTTCGCCGCCGCTTCCGCCTTGAGCAGGCGCGGATAGGCGGCGAGATCGACGCCAAAGCGCCGCGCATTGGCCAGTTGCGGGATAAGACAGAGATCGGCGAGCGTCGGCTTGGCGCCGAAACAAAACGGACCGGCTTCACCCGCGATTAAAGTCTCGCAAGCCGAGAGGCCCTCGCGGTTGGCCCAGGCCGCCCAACCCGTGACTTTCTCTTCAGGCAGACCGAGCTCACGCAGCCGCGCCAGCACTTTCAGATTCTGCACCGGGTGGGTGTCGCAGGCGAGCGCCATCGCGAAGGCACGGACTTTTGCGCGCTGCAGCAAATCCTTTGGCAACAGCGGCGGTTCGGGATGGGTTTCATCGAGCCATTCGATGATCGCGAGCGACTGGGTCAGCACCGCGCCGGCATCGTTTTCCAGCGTCGGCACCAGCCCCTGCGGATTGATCGCCAGATAGGCCGGGGCGCATTGTTCGCCCTTGCGCAGATGGTGCGGCAGATGGTCGGCGCTTAAGCCCTTCAGGTTCAACGCGATTCTGACCCGGTAGGACGCGCTGCTGCGGAAATAGCCGTGCAGCTTCATCGGAACCTCCCCTTCGCTTCCCATTGTTTTCTTGTGTTCGTCATTGACGCTATCCACTTTGTAAGTATGCTGTCAATAATTCGAATTCACAAAAACAACGGGAGGCTCGCATGGAAGCCGTACAGAAGACCCCGGAGCGCGAAGCGTTCTACAAGAAGATCGACGGCGAAAATCTTTCGGCGCTGTGGAACGTGCTGGGTGACCTCGTCACCCCGGAACCGCGCAGCGCCTGCCGCCCGCATCTGTGGAAGTTCGACGCCATCCGCGACTACATGACCGAAGCCGGCAAGCTGATTACGGCCAAGGAAGCCGAGCGGCGGGTGCTGATCCTGGAAAACCCGGGGCTGCGCGGCCAGTCGAAGGTCACGACTTCCTTGTTTGCCGGCGTGCAGATGGTGATCCCCGGCGACGTCGCGCCCGCGCATCGTCACAGCCAATCCGCGCTGCGTTTCGTGCTCGAAGGCAAGGGCTCGACCACGTCAGTCGATGGCGAGCAGACCGTGATGGAGCCCGGCGATTTCGTGATCACGCCGTCGATGACCTGGCACGACCACGCCAACCAGACCAACGAGCCGATGTTCTGGCTCGACGGCTTGGACATTCCGATGGTGCAGTTCTTCGATGCCTCGTTTGCGGAAGCCTCCAAGGAAGACCAGCAGAAGATCAGCCGTCCGCCCGGCGACAGCTTTGCGCGCTTCGGCCACAATCTGCTGCCGGTCGATACCAAGCGCGCGTCAAAGACCTCGCCGATCTTCAACTATCCCTATGCCTATACCCGCGAGGCGCTGGAAAAAGCCAAGCGAAGCGACGAATGGGACGCTTGCCATGGGCTGAAGCTGAAATACACCAACCCCGCGACGGGCGATTTCGCGATGCCGACCATCGGCACTTTCATCCAGTTGCTGCCGAAGGGTTTTAAAACCGCGCGCTATCGTTCAACGGACGCGACGGTGTTCGCAGCGATCGAAGGCAAAGGCCGCACGCGGATCGGCGACAAGGTGTTCGAATGGGGTCCGCGCGACCTGTTCGTGGTGCCGAGTTGGCAATGGGTCACCCATGAAGCCGACGAAGACGCGGTACTGTTTAGTTTTTCGGATCGTCCGGTGCAGCAGAAGCTCGATCTGTTCCGCGAAGATCGCGGGAATGCGTGACACCCGTCATTCCGGGATGGTGCGTTAGCACCAGACCTCAGATGCACAATTGTGCATCGGGGAATCTCGAGATTCCGGGCTCGATGCTTCGCATCGCCCCGGAATGACGATTACTTCTCTACCGCCAGTGCAACAACCTCATCTCCAGCCAGTTGATCAGCCGCCCCACCGCCAAGCCGAACAGCGACAGGATCACGACCCCTGCCAATAGCTGATCGGTCTGCATCAGATTGCCGGCCTGCAACACAAACGCGCCGATGCCAAACTGGGCGCCGATCATTTCGGCGCTCACCACCAGCAAGAGCGCGATCGAGGCCGTGATGCGGAAGCCCGCGAGGATCGACGGCAGCGCGCCCGGCCAGATCACCTTGGTCACGATGGTGTGGAACGGCACGTTAAAACTCTGCGCCATCCGGATCAGGTTGCGCGGCACCGCATCGACACCGCTATAGACCGAGATCGCGGTCGAGAAGAACACCCCGAGCGCGATGGTCGCGATCTTCGGCTCCTCGCCGATTCCGAGCCAGAGGATCAGCAGCGGTAGCAGCGCGATTTTCGGAATCGGAAACAGCGCTGAGATAAAGGTGATGCCAACGCTGCGCGCGAGGCTCGACAGCCCGATCGCGAAGCCGACGATCACACCCGCCAGTGTCCCAAGAATCCATCCGCTGCCGATCCGCATGATCGACCACGATAGATGCTGCCAAAGCGCGCCTGACAGCGCGAGCTGATAGATCGCCCTGACGGTCGCGACCGGCGTCGGCAGAAACAGCGAGTTCACAAGCCCGGTGCTGCCGGCCAATTGCCACACGCCGAGCGCCAGCAGCAGCGCGATCCAGCCGGCATAACGGCCTGCCTTGGGCGCAAAGCCCGCGCCGCGAAAGATCACAGGCCGCAGCTCAGTCTGCTCGGTTGGTGGTGGACTCGTGGAATCGTTGGCGCGGTCAAGCATGCTGAACCTCGCGTTCGGCATCAACAGCCTCTTCGCGGATCAGCGACCACAGATCGTTCTGCAGCGTCAGCAATTTTTCGCGAGCCAGGAGGCCGCCACGCTCATTACGCGTCATCGGAATGGTGACGACCTCACGAACCCGGCCGGGACGCCGCGACAATACGACAATCCGATCCGCCAGCCGCACGGCTTCCTCCAGATTATGCGTCACATAGACCGCGCCCATCGCGCCATCGGCCAGCAGTCCTATAAAATCCTCCATCAGCAATTCGCGGGTTTGCGAATCCAGCGCCGACAGCGGCTCGTCCATCAACAGGATCGCGGGCCGCACCGCGAGCGCGCGCGCAATCCCGACGCGCTGGCGCATGCCGCCGGATAACTGCTTAGGATAGGTGCCGCGAAAATCCGCCAAGCTCGTGCGGCGCAGCGCATCCGTGACGATCTTCTGGCGGGCGCTTAATGCCAGCCCGGTATGCAGCAGCGGGAATTCCACATTCTCCTCGACCGTGCACCACGGCAACAGCGCAAAATCCTGAAACACGAAGGTCAGCGGGTTCAGGCTTTCCGGCGGCGGCGCGCCGCGCAACTGCGCCGAGCCGGAGCTGGGCTGCAGCAATCCGCCGAGAATCGACAACAGCGTGCTCTTGCCGCAGCCGGACGGACCCACGATCGCGACCACCTCGCCCGCGCCGACCGTGAACGACACGTCGTCGAGTACGTCGAGCGCGCCGAAGCGATGGGAGATGTGGTCGGCGATCAGGTCCATGGGTTCCGTCTTCTATCGGCACACTACGTCATTCCGGGATGGTGCGTTAGCACCAGACCTCAGATGCGCAAGTGCGCATCGGGGAATCTCGAGATTCCGGGTTCGATGCTCCGCATCGCCCCGGAATGACGGGTTCTCTCAATCCGCCTTCACATAATCCTTCGCCAAGATCGCATCGACACCGAATCCCTTGTCGACAAACCCCTGCGCCTGCAGCCACTCGATCTGGTTGGCGACGTTCTTGACGTCGAGCTTTCCATCGGGATCTATATAGGCGCAATTGCCGACCACCTGCTCCAGCGGCAGATTGGTGTATTTCGCGATGATCTCCAGCAGCGGCTTTGTCCGCTCGTTGATCGGCGCTTTGCCGTCGGCAACGCTAGCCAGGATCACATCGTGATATTCGCGGTCGGCGCGCTCCAGCGCAGCCAGAAGCTTTGTTACCAGCGGCTTGTTGGTCAGGGGTTTTCGGCGACGCGAATACCGCCCCTAACTGCCACGGCGTTTCGTCGCCGACCCAGCCCAGTAATTTGGCGCCGCCATCGTCGACCAGCTTGCGCGCGCTCGAGATCGGCAGCAGCGCGGCGTCGACGGTCTCTCCTTGCAACGCGGCGGCGGCGTTCGACAGCGATTGCAGCGGCAGCACCTTGATGTCGGCGAGTTTAAATCCGTATTTGGTCGGCGAGCAGCCCGAGCGAGTAGTGAAAGCTGGAACCGACCTGCGTCACCGCGATGCGCTTGCCGGCGAGATCCCGCGGTGTCCTGAGGCCAGCCGCATAGGCATTGTTGCTCGCGAAATAACCGATCAGCGGATAGCCCGCTCTCTCGCGGCTCATACCGCCGATCACTTTCAGTGTGCCCTTGCCGGCGAGATTATAAAGTCCCGCGGTGAAAGCGGTGATGCCGAAATCGATATCGCCCGACGTGGTCGCGACCGCGATCGGCTGGGGCGGCGTCGAAGAATTTCAGATCGATATCGAGACCGGCGTCGCGGAAATAGCCCTTGTCCTGCGCGATAAACACCGGCGCCGACGACGACAGCCGCAGCACACCGACTTTTGCCTTTAACAATTCGTCGGCGTGGGCCTGCGGCGACGCCATCGCGAGCAGTCCTGTGAACAAAAGCCGCGCGATACCGGCGCGAGACCACAAAGTCATCCAGTTTCTCCGTCTTTTTATTGATCTTGTTCGAAGCATAGGTGCAGTGTCTCAACAAAGACGGTGAGCCCCCCTCTCCCCTTGTGGGAGAGGGTTGGGGTGAGGGGTTCAGGTCCATCGATAGAGCTAAAACCCCTCACCCGGATCGCATCTGACGATGCGATCCGACCTCTCCCACAAGGGGAGAGGTGTGCACCGAGCATGTGTAAGATTTCATATCCATAATTGGAGTCTAAAGCCCCTAGGGAACCTCTTGATCGCGCCCGATAAAGGCTCCCTGTTGTTTCAACTGGCTCTGCAATTTATCAACGGCGATGTCACGCGGCGCCGCGTTGCCGTCCAGCGCCAGTGCAGCGGCGGTGCGGCGGCCTCGCCCATTGCAAAACAGGCGCCGGAGACGCGCGCCGCGGACTGGCCGTCATGGGTCATCGAGGCACAGCGCCCGGCCACCAGCAGATTGTCGAGGCCTTCGGGGGTCAGCATCCGATAGGGCAGCTCATTGAAGCCGCGCGACTGCGGGATCGGCGGGAACTTGAAGATCACGTCGCCTGCAACATGCGACTCCATCGGCCAGCCATTGACGCCGATACTGTCCTCGAACGACGCGCAACCGAGCACATCCTCGCCTGACAGCATATGCCCGCCGATGATGCGCCGGGTTTCGCGGATGCCGAGTTGCGGCGGCAAGTCGACGATATACGACTTCTCGAAGCCCGGCACGGTGCGCAGGAAATTGAAGGCGTTGACGGCCTGACGGCGGTCGATCTCCCCACGCGTCAGATCGTCGGGCTCAAGCCCGTTGATCGCGGTGCCGTCCTCGCGCGCGAGCTGGGTGAAATTCACCCGCCACTCGACCGGCGAGCGCTGCGGCCGCACGATCGCGGCCTTGCGCGGAAAGCGATGCGTGCCGGCGGCCTCGGCCGCTTCCATCAGCGCCGGAATCGTTCGCCAGGCCTCGCCGGCCTCGTCGGGATCGATGCCGTTGAGCCGGAACATCATCGAGGGATAGAGCATGCTGCCATTGCCGTCGCCGACCTCATAGCGCGCGCCGGCCCAGGCCGCGAGATCGCCATCCCCTGAACAATCGATGAAGATGTCGGCGCGCACCGCCTGACGACCCGCTTTGGTTTCTACCATCAGCGCGTTGATCCGGCGCAAGTCATGCATCACCACGCCGGCGCCGAGCGCATGAAACAGCACGTCGACCTTGTGGCTCGCCAGGAGATCATCCGCCGCGATCTTGTAAGCCGCAGTGTCATAGGCCTGCGCCAGGATTTTCCCGAGAATGAGATGCGGCGCGTTCAGCCCGCCGAGCCGGTCGATCCGCCCCAGCAATTCCGACGCAATGCCCTGCACCACCCGATGCATCTCGCCATGGACATTGGCGTGCAGCCCGCAGAAATTCGTCACGCCGGCGGCGGTGCCCATGCCGCCAAGGAAGCCGTACCGCTCGATCAGCAGCGTGCGCCGCCCGGCCCGCGCTGCCGCAACCGCGGCCGCAATCCCCGCGGGTCCGCCGCCGAGCACGGCGACTTCATATTCGCCGTAGAGCGGCACCTGACGTGCGGGTTCTTCGATGGTGCGAGGCGACAAAGCAGGGTTCCAAGGTTTGTGTGCGGGCACGCAGGCGTTGGGTTTTAGCTCCCACACCGACGCTGATACAGCGTCCCGGCCCTCTACAAAAGGCCCTTCAGGCAATTGTGTCCGCCGCGGTAATCCGCGGTATCCGGAAGTCCCGATGGTTGCGCGAGGGCGCAAGCTTGTGGAAACTGACGCCCTGATCGCTACGCCTCAAACAGGACCTCACCCCCATGCGCATTTGTATCTTCGGCGCCGGCGCCGTCGGCAGTCATCTGGCGGTCCGTCTGGCGCGGGCCGGACATGACGTCTCCTGTGTGATGCGCGGGCCGCATCTCAAGGCCGTGAAGGCAAAAGGCCTGACGCTTCGCGCCGATGGCGCGGAGTTTGCAGCAAGCGTGACGGCATCCGACGACCCGGCTAAATTGGGCGCGCAGGATTTCGTCATCAGCACGCTGAAGGCAACCGCCTTAGGCAGCCTCGCTACCGGCCTGCGGCCCCTGCTGCGCGACGACACCGCTGTGGTGTTCGCGCAGAACGGGATTCCCTGGTGGTACGATATGGGATTGTCGCCCGATCATCCGCAGCCGCCGGACCTCGCCTTTCTCGATTCGAACGGCGCGTTGCGTTCGGCGGTGTCGCAGGGCCGGATCATCGGTGGCGTGATCTTTTCATCGAACGAGGTTGTCGCGCCCGGCATCGTTGCGAATCTTTCGCCGGATCGAAACGTGTTGCAGGTCGGCGAATGCGATGACCGCACGACAGAGCGAATTGACCGACTAAGAGCGGCGCTTGAGGAAGCCGGGCTGCTGTCGCCGCCGGTTCCGCGCATCCGGGAGGCGATCTGGTCGAAACTTCTGACCAACATGTCGATGTCGGTGCTGTGCCTGCTGACCGGCCAAACCGCGCGCGCCGTTCGGGAGGATCCTGCTCTGGCCGATGTCGTGCCGCGGCTGTTGGATGAAGCTGACAGCATCGCGCGCAGTTGTTTCCCCGACATCAAGCGGGTTCCCAGAAACGGCCCGGCTCCCAATCACAAGCCTTCGCTGTTGCAGGACTACGAACTCGGCCGCGCGATGGAGATCGACGTGCTGGTCCGGGCCCCCGCCACCTTCGCGCGGGCTGCCGGATTGTCGACACCAATGCTCGACATGATGGCCGCGCTCGCCGTCCGCCAGGCCCGGGACAAGGGGCTTTATCGGGGCTAATTCAATCCGCGCGAACCGAGAACTGGAACTGGTATCATGCACGTCAAAAATAAAGTCTGCGTCGTCACGGGCGCGGCGAGCGGCATTGGCGAGGCGGTCGCGCGGGCTTATGCGCAGGCCGGCGCGCGTGGCGTGGTGGTGTCCGATCTGAAATCCTCGCGCGAGCGGCTCGCTGGCGTCGCCGGCGATATCGACGGGTTCGCCGTCACCGCCGATGTCGGCGAGGAAGCCGATGTGCAGGCGCTGATCGCCGCGGCTGAGGCCCGGTTCGGGCCGGTGGATATTTTCTTTTCCAATGCCGGCCTGTCGCGCAAGGGGCAGGAGAGCGCGCCCGATACGGATTGGGGAGGTGAGCTGGCGGGTCCATGTCATGAGCCATGTATTCGCGGCGCGCGCGCTGGTGCCGGGCATGCTGGCGCGAGGCTCCGGCTATCTGCTCAATACCGCCTCCGCGGCCGGCCTGTTGGCGTCGCTCAATTCGATGCCGTATGGCGTCACCAAACATGCCGCGGTGGCGCTGGCCGAGCATCTGGCGATTCAATATGGCGACCGCGGCATCCGCGTTTCCGTGTTGTGTCCGCAGTCCGTGCAGACCGGCATGACAATTCCGGGTCCGAGCGCGGCGCGGGTCGACGGCGTGATGCAGCCGGCGGAAGTGGCGCGCATCGTGATCGAGGCGATGGAGGCCGAACGCTTCCTGATATTGTCCCATCCCAGCGTCCATGAATATATGCAGCGCAAGGCCTCCAACATCGACCGCTGGCTGGCAGGAATGCGGCGGCTGCGCGACAAGACCTATGGCGTTCAACGATGGGGCTGACATAAGAACTGACATGCAGTCGACATGTTGCTCAGGTCTATTCGATTGAAGAAGTTCGCTCACTTAAAGGACCATTGGATTTGAAGCTTTCTGCATCCGCCATGCTTGTTTCTTTGCTTGCGCTTATCCCCGGCGCCGCTCCTGCCCTGGCGGAAGTGGAGCAATGCCGTTTCATCCAGGCAAAGCCGGATCGCGAGGCCTGTTATCGGCGTCAGGAGGCCGCGCTTGCGGAAAAAACGCCAGCAAGAGGCCAACCGGGCTTCCGAAAATGCTGGGGGCATGGAATCGCTGGAGCAGATGAAGCACGAGGACATGGAGCTCAACAGGCAGTTGCACAACATCTGCCGGGGATGCTGAGCGCGTTTTCCAAACGCTCTTTCCTTTAGTCATGGCCGGGCTTGACCCGGCCATCCACGCCTCTCTTATCTAAAGCAAGGCGTGGATGGCCGGCCCAAGGCCGGGCATGACGAGCTTCACGCTGCAGCGAACGTCTCAATCCAACCAGCGAACGCATCGAGGATTTCACTCATGACCTCACGGTCATTCCGTCCCGAACGCGCCAGTACGTGGAAGGAATGATCGGCCTCCTTGACGCTGTGCAAGGATGCCAGCGGACCGAGGCCAGCGACGACAGGCTCGAGCAGCGTCAATTCCGCAAGGATGTCGCGGGTGCCCTGCAGAAACAGCATCGGCACCTTCACCTGCGCGAGATGCCTGGCGCGGTCGCTGGACGGTTTCCCGCGGGATGCAGCGGAAAGCCGACAAAGGCCAGACCCCGGACATCCGCGAGCGGCGCACTCGCCTGCGCCTGCGATGTCATGCGTCCGCCGAATGATTTGCCACCCGCGATCAAGGCTAATCCCGGACAGGCGTGGCCGGCTTCCGCCACCGCGGCACGCACGGCGGCATGTGCGATCGCGGGCGGATCGGGCCGCCGGCTGCCTTTTTCCATATAAGGAAATTGATAGCGCAAGGTCGCGACGCCGCGTTCGCCAAGGCCTGCCGCAAAACTTTCCATGAAGGGATGGGTCATCCCCGCCCCCTGCGCCATGGGCGAAGACATAACAGGCGCGCGCCTTGGCGGGACTGGTCAGAAGCGCGGACACCGAACCGGCATTCGCGACTTCGAACTCAAGCTTCTGCGCATTGACAGCGGTCATGCCACCACAAACTCCGGTATTCCGGCAGGTTTGCGGCGAGGTCGGACTTAAGCTGCCGCCGAACTGCGAACGGCGTGAACAATGACCCGGCGCAGCGACGATACCGCCTCGGTGACGTCGGACGCATAGCTGTGAACCCGCCCTGCTTCATCGCCCAGCCGGGTCGCTTCGCCGGACACTTCGGCGATGCGGGGTCGAGACCTCGCGCGCGCCGTTGGCGGTTTCGGTGACGTTACGAGCGATCTCGGTGGTCGCGGCGTGCTGTTCTTCGACGGCCGCGGCGATCGAGCTCGCGATTTCGTCGATCGTGCGCACCGTGCCGCTGACTTCATCCATGCCGCGTACGGTTTCCTGCGTGATGCTCTGGATTTCGCCGATCTGGCGGTTGATCTCTTCAGTGGAGCGCGCGGTCTGGGTCGCCAAATTCTTCACCTCGCTGGCCACCACGGCAAACCCCCTGCCGGCCTCGCCGGCGCGGGCCGCTTCGATGGTTGCGTTGAGGGCCAGAAGATTGGTCTGCGATGCTATCTCCGAGATCAAGGTCGTGACCTGGCCTACCCGGGCAACGGCTTCTGCCAGGGAGGCAATGGTGGTCCGCGCATGATCGCTGCGGCCGACGGCAACGGTCGTCGCCTTGGTCGCATTGCTGACCTGGACGCTGATCTCGCGGATCGAACTCGACAATTGTTCGGTGGCGCTCGCCACCGTCTGCGCATTGGCCAAGGCTTGCGCCGAGGCCGCGGCAACGGTCTGGGAACTGGCGCCGACCAAACCTGCCGACCGGCTCATCACTGCGGCCGCTTCGGTCATCGCCGTCATCCGGCTGTCGATGCCGGTGACGGCCGTATCGGTTTCGGTCTCGACCGTCGTCACCATGCCGGCAAGAGCCTTCCGGCGCGACACCTCGGATTCGTTCTTCTGAACATCGACTTCGCTGCGCAGCCGCTCGGCTTCGGCGGACTTCTCTTTAAAGACCTGCAGCGCCCGCGCCACGGTGCCGATCTCGTCCTTGAGACGCAGATCGCGCGCGAATTCGCTGGTCGGCGCCTCCGACAGCGGCTGTTCGGTAAACTGGACCAGTCGGCCAAGCGGCTTGGTGATCTGGCGCGATAGCCACCAGGCGCAGGCCACCATGAACAGGCCGACCACGACCGCGATCGAGAAGAACTGCCAGGCGACCTGGGTAAAGCGCGCTTCGATGTCGTCAACAAAGGTGCTGGTAGAGATCGCCCAATGCCAGGGATCGAACGCGATCGCGTAGCTCAACTTGGTGACGGGATCGCTTGAGCCTGCGCCTATGCGTCCCACAGGGCTGAGCGCAATGACGGCCCCTGTTCCGTTGCGCGCAGCCTCGATCTGCTCCTTGATGATTTGCCGACCGCTCGGATCGACGAAATTGAGAAAATTCTGACCTTCGCGCTCCGGCTTGCCGCCATGCACGATGTTGGTCCCCTCGAAATCATGGATGTAGTAATATTCGCCGTTGCCCCACCGCATGACGCGGATCTGGTCCTTGACCATTTTCTTGGCGGCGTCTTCGGTCATTTCGCCGCTCTGGGCGCGGGCATAGGCCGCCTTCACCATCGCGACTGCGGTTTCGTCGAGATGACGAACCGCCTCGACGCGCTCGGCGCTGATGGTCTGGTGGATCTTGTGACTCGCGAGCCCGGCGAGGAAGGCGTAGCCGGCAAAAATGATGGCAGAAAACACCAGCAGCTTAGCGCCAATTCCAAATCTGGGCATTCCGAGTACTCCGCTTGCAGAGTATCTAACTGCCACTAATTGATAAATTGGCCGTTAATCTTAAAGGCGATGGTGCGGCATTCGTGCGCGCGTTGGTTGCGCACCAATCATGAGTCGCGCTTATGCCGCCGCCGAACTACGAACGGCGTGAACGATGACCCGGCGCAGCGACGATACCGCTTCGGTGACATCGGACGCATAGCTATGAACCCGCCCAGCTTCGTCGCCCAGCCGGGTCGCTTCGCCCGATACTTCGGCGATGCGGGTCGAGACCTCGCGTGCGCCATTGGCGGTCTCGGTGACGTTGCGGGCGATCTCGGTGGTTGCTGCGTGCTGCTCCTCGACGGCCGCGGCAATCGAGCCCGCGATTTCGTCGATCGTACGCACCGTGCCGCTGACTTCGTCCATGCCGCGCACGGTTTCCTGCGTGATGCTCTGGATCTCGCCGATCTGGCGGTTGATTTCCTCCGTGGAACGCGCGGTCTGGGTCGCCAGACTTTTCACCTCGCTCGCGACCACGGCAAACCCTCGGCCGGCTTCACCGGCACGCGCCGCTTCGATGGTCGCGTTCAGGGCCAAAAGGTTGGTCTGTGACGCGATCTCCGAAATCAAGGTCGTAACCTGGCCTACACGCGCCACGGCCTCTGCCAAGGACGCGATGGTGGTCCGGGCATGGTCGCTGCGGCTGACGGCAACCGCCGTGGCTTTGGTCGCATTATTGACCTGAGCACTGATCTCGCGGATCGAACCCGACAATTCCTCGGTGGCGCTCGCAACCGTCTGCGCATTGGCCAAGGCTTGCGCCGAGGCCGCCGCAACCGTCTGCGAACTGGTGCCGACCAACCCGGCCGACCGGCTCATCACCGCGGCCGCTTCGGTCATTTCCTTCATCCGGCTGTCGATGCCGGTGACGGCCGTATCGGTTTCGGTCTCGACCGTCGTCACCATGCCGGCCAAAGCCTGCCGTCGCGACGTTTCGGCTTCGCTCTTCTGGACATCGACTTCGCTGCGCAGCCGCTCGGCTTCGGCAGACTTCTCCTTAAAGACCTGCAGCGCCCGCGCCACGGTGCCGATCTCGTCCTTGAGGCACAGATCGCGCGCGAACTCACTAGTTGGCACCTCCGACAGTGGCTGCTCGGTAAACTGGACCAGGCGGCCGAGCGGCTTGGTGATCTGGCGCGACAACCACCAGGCGCAGGCCATCATGAACAGACCGACACCGACCGCGATCGAGAAGAACTGCCAGGCCACCTCGGCAAAGCGCGCATCGATATCGTCGATATAGACGCCGGTGCCGATCACCCAATGCCAGGGCTCGAATGCGGTGACAAAAGACATTTTGGGCACCGGCACGTCTGAGCCCGTGCGCGGAAACTGAACATAGATAAGCCCGGTGCCGGCGCGCGCGCGGTCAATCTGGTCCTTCACGAACTGCTTGCCGCTCGGATCGACCGAGGCGTAGAAATTCTTGCCTTCGCGGTCGGGCCTGGCCCCATTAACGATGGCGAGGCCTTCGAAATCATACACATAGTAATATTCGTTGCTGCCGTACCGCATGGCCCGGAGTTGGTCCTTGACCAACTTCTGGGCGGCTTGTTCGGTCAGCTCGCCGCTCTGGGCGCGGGCATAGGCCGCCTTGACCATGGAGACCGCGGTTTCGTCGAGCGCGCGCACCATTCGGCCCGTTCGGCGCTGATGGTCTGGTGAATCTTGTGACTCGCGAGCCCGGCGAGGAAGGCGTAGCCGGCAAAGATGATCGCGGAAAACACCAGCAGTTTCGCGCCGATTCCAAACCTGAGCATTCCCAGCACCCCGCATCCGACGCATCTACGTGCCATCAATTCATAAACTCGCCGTTAATCTTGAAGGCGGTGGCGTGGCATTCGCATGCCGATTGTGCGAAGGGCCGGCTAAAAAATGCGGGTATTGAGGATGCGGTCGCTGGCGCCGATCCGAACCGACCCGTTCAGCGCCAGTTCGGATCGGGCGGCCGCGAGATCCTGGGAGGTCCGGACCGACTGCTCATCCTCCATCCACTGGCGCGCAAAGGAATAGACAAAGGCGCATCGCGCATAGCGCTCGATCGAGTATTTCGCCAGACGGGCCGCGACCGGGACGTCGCCGGAAAGCACCTCATTGGCGAGGACGTAAGCGTCTTCTGCCGCCATGGCCGCCCCCTGGGTCAGGTGCGGCGGAAAGGTATGGGCGGCATCGCCGCCAACGACCACACGCCCGCGAAACCACGGCCACGGCAGCATCATCGGCTCGATCGGGCTGTAGACAATGTCCGAGTTGGCGTCGAGAGCCTCGCGGACGTCGGCGACGTAGCTGCCATATTGCTTCAGGCGCTCTTTCAACAGCCTCGGATAATCTTCGCGTTCAAAAATCGCATTGGGCGCTTCCGGCCGGATGTGGAAGAGATACATCAGACTCTCATTGAGAGGCATGGCGCCGGTCTTGCTGCCGATACCCTGCAGGAATTCCATACCCCGGACGTAATCGGGACGCGCCACCTGCAGGCGCCAAGCGCCATACCCGGAGGGGCGCGGCTCGAACGCCGTGCCTACCAGATGCTGCCGGATCGACGAACGTATGCCGTCAAAGCCGACAAGCAAGTCGAAGGAAGCCGTTTCGCCATTCGAGAGCACAACGGTGACACGATCTTCCCCGTCGCGGATTTCGCTGACCGTCAATCCCAACCGGACCTTCACGCCGGCGCGCAGCGCGGCAGCCAGCAGGATCTCATGCAGGCGTAGCCGGGACAGCGCACAGAAAGCGGGGATGACGCCGTCACCGAGAAGAAACTTGTGCTCGATAATCAGGTCTCTGTTCGAGTCGAAAATATGCATACGGTCATAGGCAAATCCGTCGGCCAATAATTCGGGAAGAACCCCAATGGCATCATAGACGCGCAACGCGTTGGCGGGCTGGCCGAGGCCAACGCCGGGAACATCGAAGGCCGGGCGCCGCTCGATCAGCTCAACCTCGACGCCCCGCTGGGCGAACGCGGTCGCTGCCGTCAATCCTCCAACGCCGCCCCCGACCACCAGCACCCGCCGAACATCGCTCATCGCCACCCCGTCTCCGCAACCACGCTACAACTATCTCAAACTACTTTGTTCGCTCCGCCGTGGCGCGCAGCAGGTCGAACATCGCCTTTTCCGGAGCGTTTTTCGCTGTGACGTTTTCTCCGACGCTCACCAATTGACGCATCAACTGGTCATGCTCCGCGGATGTGAGCTCAACGACTTCGCCGCCCGCCTTCTTCCACTTTTCACGACCGCTGTTCACGTCGTCGACCGAGAACTGGTAGACATCCTGGCTGGCTTGCTGCCCGGCCTTGACGACGATATCCTGAAGATCAGGGGGAAGGCCGTCGAACCAGGTCTTGCTGATCACCGATAGCGACGCGATCAGTCCGTGATTGGTCTCGACCAGGTATTTCGCAGCGTCGGAATATTTCAAGGCGACCAGCACCGGGATGCAGCTCATGACGCCGTCGATCGTGCCCTGTTGAAGCGCGGGCATCACCTCGCCGAGCGGCATCGGGACCGGGGTAGCCTGCATCGAGCGGACTTGCTCGAGTTGCAGCGGAGCTGCCAGCACGCGCAGCTTCAATCCGGCGAAGTCGGCGATCTTGCCGATCGGCTTGCGGATCACGAACACGGTCGGCCCCGAGATGAACAGTCCGATGCCCTTCAGGCCCTTGTTGGCGCCGAGGCCGAGGAACGCCTGATTGAAGGCCGGGTCCTGCAAGGTGCGGTTGACATGCGCGAGATCTCCGAACAATCCCGGCGCGCTGAGAATTTGATAACGCGCGTCTACGCCGGTGAGGAATTCCGGAGGACCAACGACTCCCTGGATTGAGTTGAGCTGGGTCTGCTCGACCATCCGTGGCGAGGTGCCGAGCTGACTGGCGGGGTATATCTCGACCTTGATCCGGCCTCCAGACTCCTTGTCGATGATGGCGGCAAAGATCTTCATCCACTCGTGTTGCGAGTCGTTCAGCGTACCGGTGCCGAGCTTCATCACGATCGGCGCCGCGGCGACTGCCGCGGGTATCGACAGAGCCATCGCAAAACCCAAAAGCGCAACCGTTGCCCATTTAACCGGCCTTGTGATGAGCCTTGTAACGAGTCTTGCGCGCTGAAGCAGTTTCATCTCGACCTCACCTTCCCCTGTCTTTACGCATTCCCGTGGTGTCCGCGCGCGCCGGCCCCCGGCCATCACGCGACCTAGTGTTTATTGATCGCGAACTGGGTCTGCTCGACCAGCGCGAATGCCGCACGCGCATCTGCCGGCATCTTGCCGGCGGCGGCCATGTACCGCTTGCACGCCAGAACGACGCTGCGATCACGTCCACGCAGCGCTTCGACGAATTCGGCCGCGGTGGCATCGAGACGCTCGCTCGCCACCACGCGCGACAACAACCCCATTTGCAGGCCTTCGGCCGCATCGAATTCCCGCCCGCTCAGAACGACGTCGAGCGCACTTTTCGCAGGCAAATGATCGACGATTTTCTCCATGATGAACATCGGAGGAATGCCGTGCTCGACCTCATCGAGACGGAAACGTGCATCGCTGCCGGCAATGGCGATGTCCGACCGCATCACCAGGCCCATGCCAAGCCCGTAGGCGCGGCCGCGAACGAGCGTGATCAGTATGCCCTGAAAGGCTGCGATCACCTTGTTCAACTCGCTGATGTTGCTGAAAGCCTCGAACGGCGTGCCGCTGCGCGGTTCGTGGCGATCGCGCCCGATCGTGAAATCCGCTCCTTCGCCCTGCAGCGTGACGATGTCAGCGCTTTGCGCGGCTTCCTGCAGCACCGAACGCAGTTGCCCGACCATCGCGGTGGTGATCGCGTTGGCTTCCGACGCCCGCTCGATAACAATCCGCCCGACCCGGTCGTGCACTTTCAATGTGATCATGTTCCCGGCTCTCTCACCCTCGGCAAAACACCGTCTGCCTGTTTAATTCCGCATATTTCATTCAGCGGTCGGCCCGTGTCCGGCAAGACATCTGGCAAGAGGTCCTCATCCAGCTTCTTTCCGGCCGTTCGCCCCGGCCTCGATCTCAAACATCTCACGCAGCACGGCGGAGGCGTTCCTGACATGAAGTTCGGCCGCCTTGCGCGCGGCCCGGCTGTCGCCATCCACGATCGCCTGGAAGATGGCGCGCATTTCGCGCAGGCTGAACCTGGCCCGGCCGGCCTGCGACATGGACTGCGCGCGCAGAAAATTCACCCGTGCGACGAGGCGTTGCAGCAGGTCGTCGATCACGGCGTTGCCTGACCGCGCTGAAGAACCCGATAGAATTCAGCGGTGGCCGATAGCCGAATGGCGCCGTCATTGTTTCGCACGGCCTTCTCAAAAGCCGTCAGGGCCGCGCGCATCTCCTCGTGATGCTGCCGCGTGCCGTGCCTGGCGCAAAGTGCGGCGGCTTCGCCCTCGAGTAGCGCGCGCACCTGATAGATCTGCTCGGCCTGCTCCCATGTCAGGACCGGTATCTGCGGCCCCCGGTTCGGAACAATGATAATGAGGCCTTCCGACTCGAGGCTGCGCAAGGCCTCCCGCAGCGAAGGCCGGCTCACGCCGGTGCGCCTGCAAAGATCCGCCTCGATCAGACGATCGCCGGGCTTGAAGACCCCGACAAGGATAGCCGTCCGGAGTTTTTCGACAGCCTGCTGTTGAACAGACTGGACTGAAACCCGCAATTCCATCAGTTGCCGCCCTTAGCCGCCAAGCTTGTGTACCAAGCCTTGTTTCACGCCACCGGTACCACATTGACAAATCGTCTGACAATAGCCAGCATCCAAATCGCCAAATTGTCTGACAATTCCAGCACGAACCGATCGACAAAAACAAAACCGATCAACGAGAAAACAGATCAACAAACGACGGAAACAGCTCCAGTGAAAATAGTCATTCGCAGAACGCACGTCCTGATCGAGGAACGCCGTGAAGAGGCCGGGCAGATCGCCGGCGTACCGCTGCGGCGGGTCGCCGCCGTTGCCGTGGTGAACAATCCGTGCGCCGGCCGCTATGTCGAAGACCTCCAGCCGATAATTCAGGAGAGCGTCGGGCTCGGCAGGGAGATGGGCGAACTGGCACTGTCCGCCTTCGGCCGCCATGAGGTCCAGAGCTACGGCAAGGGGAGGCATTGTCGGCCTCGACGGCGAACAGGAACACGCCAACGCCCTGCTCACCACCGCCTTCGCCAATCCGATACGCGACCTGCTCGGCGGCGCCGACGCATGGATATCATCCTTCACCAAGAAGGCCGCACCCGGCACGATTGTCGATGTCCCGATGAATCACAAGGACGAGGTCTATGTGCGCTCGCATTACGACGGCATGTCCGTGATGTTGCCCGACGCGCCGATGCCTGATGAAATAGCGCTCATTTTCTGCATCGCCAATCGCGGCCGCCTCAATGCCCGCGTCGGCGGCCTCACTCATGAAGAGGCGGCTGCCCGCAAGACCGCAAAGCGTCCATAGCTTGTGAATCCTGCAGCCGTCCCCGACGCGGGCAACATGAAGGTTCATTGAGCATGATTGAAGTATTGCTGCGCGTTGTTCGATCGCTCCTTGCCTTGCTTCGCATCGTATCCGGCGTGCTGCTGGTTTGCAGCGTCATGCTCAATTTCGCAAATATCATCGGCCGCTATTTCTTCCACTCCTCGATTTCCTGGGCGGAGGAAACGATGTTGTTTCTGATGGTCGGCTGCGTATTCCTCGGCAGCGGACCCGTGGCGTGGTCGGGCCGCCATATCCGGATGGACGTCTTCGTCCGGCTGATGCCGGCAAAACTCCGTCAGTCGCTCGATCTCCTGTCCGAACTGATTTTCGTCGTGACCTCGATCGTCCTGGTGATTTTCGCCTGGCCCACCATTCGTCAGCTCGAGGCCTTCGATCAACGAAGCCTGGCGGCCAATATCCCGCTCGTCATTCCGCAGGCCATGATACCGATCGGGCTTTCGATCATGGCTTTCCTGGTGGCTGTACGCCTCATCACCGGCCGTTGGCGGGGCCAATCTCGCACGCTCGGGCACTGACGAAGGCAGCATCGATGCTCGACGTCCTGATCTATCTGGTCCTTCCCGCGGTTCTCCTGGTACTCGGGCTGCCGATATTTCTGACGTTGTTTGTGACGTGCATCGTCATTCTGCTGGTGGCGGGATTACCGACTGGCGGCATTCAGATTTACATGTTTGGAAGCCTCGACAATTTTCCGTTGCTCGCCATTCCATTCTTTGTGCTGGCGGGCGAAATCATGGCGCAAGGCGGCGTGGCCCGGCGGATCGTGGTATGGGTGATCTCCGTGATCGGCGGCGTTCCGGGATCGCTGGCCGTGACCACCGTGGCCGCCTCGGAACTGTTCGGCGCCATGACGCACACGGCGGTCGGCACCGTGGTCGCCGTCGGCCGGATGACCTATCCCTCGCTTCGCGAGGGCGGTTATGACGAGCGCTTCGCGGCCGGGCTGATTGCCTCCTCGGGCGCGATTGCCGTGGTCATCCCGCCATCCATCGCGATGATCATCTATTCGATGGTGGCGCAGCAGTCGGCGATCGCCCTGTTCACGGCCGGAATCCTCCCGAGCCTGCTGATCGGGCTTGTGGATGCGCTTTACGTGATGGCCTACGCGCGGTTCAAAGGCGTTCCGTCAAATCCACGCACGAACTGGGCGGCGATCTGGGCCTCCACCAGGGATGCGAGCTGGTCGCTCGGCACCATCATCGTCATCTTCGGCGGAATCTATGGCGGCATATTCACACCGACGGAAGCTGCCGGCGTCGCCGTCATCTATTCGCTGTTCGTCACGATGGTGGTGCATCGCGAGGTCAATTTCGCCGATCTTTGGCGCATCATCACCAGCGCGGTCGGGCTGATTGCGCAAATCATGATCATCGTGACCGCTGCCGGCATTTACGCTTCGCTGCTCACAACCAGCGGGCATCCCGCAGCAGATCGTCGCCAGCATCAACGGGCTCCATCTGCCGGCCTGGGCGATGTTGCTGTGCCTGAACGTGATCCTGCTGGCGATGGGAAGCTTTCTCGAGCCGCCGGCCGCAATCCTGATCCTGACGCCTCTCCTGCTCCCGATCGTCCAGGCTGCCGGCGTACATCCCATTCACTTCGCATCATCATGGCCGTAAACCTGAGCATCGGCATGTACACCCCGCCGTTCGGACTGAACCTGTTTGCCTCACAGGCCGTATTCGAGACCCCTCTGGGGACCGTCTATCGCGGGGTATTGCCGTTCGTCCTTCTCAATTTCGTGACACTTTTAGTGATCACCTATGTGCCCGCGATCTCGACCGCGTTTCTGGCGCCCTGAAGTCATCTCCTCCCCACCCTGCGGGGGTTGATACCCGGTGTCGCTTTCTCCTAACGTGCGCCGCGATCGTTGCCTGGGAACCGGATCATCTATGGACACCATATCCTTCGGACCGTTCCGGCTGTATCCGACGCAGCGTCTGCTTAAAAAAAGGGAAGATCCGGTCAAGCTGGGGGCCAGGGCTTTCGATATTCTCCTGGTGCTGGTCGAACGCGCCGGCGAAGTGGTCGCTCACAAGGATCTCATTGCCAGGGTCCTGGCCGAACGTCATTGTGCAGGAAATCAGTCTGCGCGTGCACATCGCATCGCTGCGTAAAGCACTCGGCGGACAATCCAGCGATCATTACATCACCAATGTGAGTGGCCGCGGCTATTGTTTCAGCGCTCCGGTTGGCACGAACGCACCACTCCGGATCTCAAATCTCCACTCGACACATCGATCCATCATCTCCCCCAGCGATTGGCGCACATCCGCGGGCGCGACGACACCGTCCGGCTCATCAGCGAAAAACTCGTCACCGAGCGTTTCGTCACCATCGTTGGGCATGGCGGCATGGGCAAGACAACCGTCGCGCTGTCGGTTGCGCATGCGCTGTTGAGTGAATTTGGGCGGTGCCGTGTGTTTTGCCGATCTCGGGACGATCAGTGACCCGCGCCTGCTCGCGAGTACCGTGACGTCATCGTTCGGCCTTCCCGTGCAATCGGAAGATCCAATCCCCGCGCTCGTTGCGCATATCGGGGGCAAGCCGACCCTTCTCGTGCTCGATGGTTCCGAACATTTGATCGCCGAGGTCGCCGCAATGGCGCAGCGGCTGTTTGAGGAGGCGCCGAGCCTGCACATTCTGGCGACGAGCCGCGAAACACTGCGCGCGCAGGGCGAACATGTTTACCGGCTGTCGCCACTCGATAGCCCGCCGGATCGCGAGGACATGACCGCGGACGAAGCGCTAGCGTTTCCGGCCGTACAGGTATTTCTCGAACGCGTCGCCGCCGGCGGAACGCCCGTCAGTTTGACCGACGAAGATGCGCTGTTGTCGGAAGCATTTGCCGCAAACTCGGCGGCGTGGCGCTGGCCATCGAGCTTACGGCCGGGCGGGTCGAAGCCTATGGCATACGGCGCGTTGCCGAATTGCTCGACAGCCAGTTTTCCCTGCTGTGGCCGGGAAGCCGGACGGCGCCGCCCAGACATCAGACCCTGAACGCGACGCTGGATTGGAGCTATAATCTGCTTTCCGATCTCGAACGGCTGATGCTGCAGCGATTGTCGGTATTCGTCGGCGGCTTCACGCTCGACGTCGCACAGAAGATCGTCAGGACGCCCGATCTCGAAGAGGCCGGGGTCTATGATGCGATCGCCGGATTGATCGCAAAATCGCTGGTCTCGGCTGATATGTCCGGGCCGGTGCCGCGCTATCGGCTGCTCGATACCACGCGGACCTACGCCTCCGCGAAACTGAGCGACACCGGCGAAAGCGAGTTGTTGAGGCGGCGACATGCCCTGTGCTATCGCGACCTTCTTCAGGCCACGGCGGATCAGGAGACGCTCGATCAAGACCAGGCAGGTACGGCGGCCACAGACGTCGATAATATCAGGGCTTCCCTGAATTGGGCCTTTGGCCCGGGCGGCGATCCGTCTGTCGGCGTCGATCTCGCGGCCTATTCGGCATCGCTATGGTATGGCAAAGCGCTTTTGACCGAGTATCGCCACTGGGCACATGTAGCGGCAACCGCGGAGACAGGCGGTCTCCCGACGCAAAAGCAACTCGCGATGCAGATGGCGCTCGCCAGTACGCGCTGTTCACGGGCGGTGGATCGGACCGGGTATTCGCGGCCGCGGCTTTGGATCTGGCGATCGACCTCAACGACAAAAGAGGGGAAGTATCCGCCTATCTGGCCCTTTGGGGATACGCGTTGCGCGCGTCTCACTATCTGGAGGCCCTCGACTTTGCGGGAAAATGTTTCGATACCGCCGGGAAGATCGACGACCCCGGATTGAAAGCGATGGCGGAGTGGATGCTCGGCGCAACCAAGCATCGCCTCGGACGTCATCCCGAGCGCCGGCTGCATCTCCAGCGTTCGCTCTATACCGACACCGAGACATCCCGGAACGCCCAGCTCCGGCAAGTCGGTTATGACCGGCGCACCGATGCCCTTGCCGTGATGTCCAACCTGCTTTGGCTGCAGGGATCGCCCAGACAGGCGGAAAGAATGGGGGCGCGTGCGATCGAGACCGCAACGGCACTGGTTTCCCCGTTCCGATCAGCGTGGCGAGGACCTGGACCTGCCTGAACAAATATCTGGCGGGGATCGATATCGATGCGATCGAGGATGACGCGCTCGAACTCGCGGAGCATGGCCGAGGTCATTCGGCCGGTGGTTATCAAGGGATCGGCATTTGTCTGTTGGGTTGTGCCAGGCCCGCCGGGGACAATATGACGACGCGCGAATGCTCGTCGACGAAGGTCTCAAACTGCTGGCGGACGGTCAGTATGGGATATTCCATTCGGGTTTCCGTACCGAGCTCATCATGGCCGCGATCGAAGCCGAGCGATACGACGACGCTTCAAGCTGGATGGCGACGCTCGATGCGGAAGACCTGGGATTCGAGCATTGGTGGACACCCGAAATCCTTCGCGCCAGGGGCGCATTCGCGCTCCGCGTCGACAGGGACGCCGCCAAAGCGGAAAGCCTGTTTCGGCAGTCGATCGCACTGGCGCAAAGGCAGGGCGCTCTAGCCTGGGAGTTGAGGGCAACGCTGGCGTTGAGTGAACTCTGGGCGAGCCAAGGCCGAGGGAAGGATGCGCTGGCTCCGCTGTCAGCCATTTGCGACCGGTTCACGGAAGCGGTGGAGATGGCGGATTTATCGAGGGCGCAGGAGTTGCTCAGCGGTCTAAGATCGGCTGGCTAATCTGCAGCCGGCCACGAATGCCAAGCACGGATATGGCCCGTCCGAGCCGGCCCCGCATCCTCAGATGCGCATGAATGGATATAGCGGTCCATAAAGCCGCCGCCGATGCCCCGCTCGGTTGCGTCGCCTATGCTGCCGACGATGCGACCGACGCTCGCACGGATTGGGCTATGGAAGGCAGCGAGGCCAACTCTACCCGGTTACGACCGTTGAGCTTGGCACGATACAGCGCATCGTCCGCTCGGGAGAGCAATGTTTCGGTGGTGTCTCCATAGACGTATTGAGCGACACCAAAACTGCATGTTATCTTCCCGGTCTCGTCAAACTCGACTTGCTCGATTGCATTCCTCAATTTCTCCGCGCTTGATATGCCATCTCGCCGTCGGATCCGGGGGTAAGAATAACGAACTCCTCCCCACCCCAACGAACGAGCAAATCGGTATTGCGGAGCAGGCTTGGTACAAATCGGGATAAGTGTACCAATACCTTGTCGCCGATCTGGTGGCCGTGGGTGTCGTTTACAGCCTTGAAGTGGTCGATGTCATACAGGACCAGGGAAAGCGGCGTTTCGTAGCGCACCGATCTCGATATCTCGGTGGCGAGCGCTTGATTAAATTTCAACCGATTGGAAAGACCAGTGAGCGGGTCGGTCGTTGCCTGAAATCGGAGGTCCCGGGCCAGTTCCTGGAGTTTCAGACGCTTGTCCATTTGGACGTTGTCGTGAATCCAGCGCTCCTTGCCGAAGAGATAAATCAAACTCATGAGCGCCACCAGCAAAGTAACGATGATCCCCAAAACGCGACTGGCGAATATCTCATGGGTTGGCTTCAATATGACCAGAGACCACTGGCTGTGATTGGCATTGCGGCGGCGCACAAAATTACGCTCCCCGCCGACGGTGATCCATGTCGCGTCCACGATCTGCTGCGCCAATATTGGTCGATTATTCAGCTTTCCGAACTGCTGGGCCAGGGCCAGATATTTTTCAGCCGACAGCGGCCATAAGGTCCTGAACAACATTTCCTGTTGGTTCGTGAGCACGACAATTCCATCAGGATCAATCAGGAAATAAGGGCGATCGAATTGCGCGAGGTCCGTCTCGAATGCGTCGAGAGACTTCTTAAGGATCGCGACACCGAGGATTGCACCGCCGCCGCGGGCACGAACCGGATAACTCGCATAGTAATCGCGCTCCTTGTTCGCAGCATCGAACGAAAAGTAATAGCCCGGCTCGCCCGCGATGGATGTCTGAAAATAGGGTGAGGAGCGGAACGCATCCGAAGGGGTGGTATCTGTGTGGTCCGATGAAGCCACGATTGCTCCAGACCTGTCCAATATGTAGCCGATTTTGGCGCCGGAGGCATCGACATCCAGATCAAGGACCGATTTGGCGTCGGCTTCATCCTGCCTGATTTCGCCAACTAGCAAGGATAATATGGAAGGTGACCCAGCCAGGGCTTTCACCATGCCATCCAGCGTGGCGGTCTCCCGGAGAGATGGCTCGCGAGCAAATCGATGTCGCCCCGCGCCTCCTCCTGTAAATTCTTCTTATATATTCCACCGAGAAATTCAGTAAACACCCAGCCGAATATGAGAATCGCTGCCATCGCGACAAGCGTCCAGGTGAATTGCCGGCGGAGATACGCCGTGTATCGTTCCGAGGCCACCTCCAGGGTGAGCTGCTGTCCCCAGATCGCCCATATCGAAAATGCTATCCAGCAGGCGAGCAGTCCACGCACGAACTGAATCGGGATTCCCGTGAGTTGGACGAACCAGTCATAATTGAATTGGCTTGCCGGCCAAAAGGGCGCCGCCGGGATCAATGGCGCCGGCAGCGACACCATAAAGGGCAAATCCCACGGCGGTGAAAATCGCGAAACGCCTCGCGGAGCCCGACGATCCTTTGGCATCCCGAACGAAGATAAAGCTGGTGGCCAACGCACCGACAAATCCGATCGCATAGCGCGCGAGATCACCGGCCGTGTTTAGCCCACCTCTAAACCCCCCGAAAGCGACCAACAGGACCAAAGGCGGATACAGCCACCGCGCCTGCAGCTTCAGTCCGAATCCAATTCCGCGCCGCCGCGCGAATTCCATCAACAGCATAAACGATCCGGTCATGAGCGCGATGCGGACCATCGCGAATGCCAGACCGTCGCTGATAATGAGCGCCGTCAAATCCAGCCATTCGCCCACGCCATGTACGGCGGCGAACAATCCAAGCACACCCCAGGATTCTCCGCCCTTTCGCCTCTTGAAATGCTGAGGCAGACGGCGCCGAGCAGGAGAAACGCCAAGCCGTAAAAGAACAGGATGAAGTCCAGTTGAGTACTGAAAAAGGTCGCCATGATTTCTCGCATGCCATCAACGACTTTTCAAAGAGTCCGGCGGCGGCGTCTTTGTCACCTTGTTCAATCTAAGGGAAACGAGTTTACAATTTTATCCAGCCGGAAGATCGCATAACCTGTTTAATGAACTGCCCATCAATGGCCTCTGTATCTTTATGGTTGATGTAGCATTGACGATCGAGTGGCATCGAACAGGGGGAAACTGGTACCAATCGCCCCGCGGAACATTGCGGCGTTGCGATACAACGAGATACGCACCCGGATTACGTTTTGCGAGGCCGATCTAATGCCTTGCTGACCAGGTATTTGGCGTTTGCTGGCTATCTAAGTTGGCGATCCCGGCATGACTCGAACATGCGACCTACGGTTTAGGAAACCGTCGCTCTATCCGGCTGAGCTACGGGACCGGATTGATTTCATTCAGGATTTTCCATCGAAAAACTTTGGCTGTTGTTGGGCCCCGGGATTTCGACCGAACCTGCTTCGGCAATCCATCACTTCTTACTAGCTCACCGGGCCGCAAACAACTGCGACCGTCAATGACCGCCGACATCGACAACGACGTTCGCCGCCCTCAACGAGTCGATGGTCGCTTCCAGATGGGCGCGGTCGCGGGTCTCGATCACGACCTCGAGCGAAACCGCCTTGGCCGGCAAGTCGGTGAAGATGCGCTGATGCGAGACCTCGACGACGTTGGCGCCGGATTGGCTGAGGATGGCGACGACCATGGCAAGCTGGCCGGGCCGATCGACGAGGTCGAACTTCAGTTGCGACAAGCGGCCCTCCTTCGCCAACTGGCGCGTCAGCACACCGGACAACAACCGCGTGTCGATATTGCCGCCGCTCAGCACGAGACCGATCGCGCGACCCTTGAAGCGCGCCTTGTTGGCGATGACAGCCGCGAGGCCGGCCGCGCCGGCGCCTTCCGTCACGGTCTTTTCGATCGTGATGAGAAGGCTCAGCGCCTGCTCGATCTGCTGTTCGGTCACCAGCACGATGTCGTCGACCAGGGCGCGGATGATCTCCGAGGTGATGCGGCCGGGCGCCTTGACCGCGATGCCTTCCGCCAGCGTGTCGCCGCGGATCGGAAGCTGGTGCGCCTTGACGAGATTGTACATCGAGGGATAGAGCGCGGCCTGCACACCAATGACTTCGATACCGGGCCTTGATCGTCTTGGCTGCGACCGCGATTCCGGAGATGAGTCCGCCGCCGCCGATGGGAACCAGCAGCACATCGAGATCGGGCACTGAAGCCAGCATCTCCAGCGCAATGGTGCCCTGGCCGGGCGATGATCAGGGGATCGTCGTAGGGATGGATGAAGGTCAGTTGCTTGTCGCGGCCGTGGTCGGCGGCCAGAACGGTCGCTTCCTCCAGGGTTGCGCCGCCTTCGATCACCTGCGCGCCATGCCGGCGTGTGTTCTCGATCTTCACGGTCGGCGTGCCCAGCGGCACAAAGATAGTGGCGGGGGATCGACAGCCGGGCGGCGTGATAGGCGACGCCCTGCGCGTGGTTGCCCGCCGAAACCGCGATCACACCGCGCCGCCGTTCATCGGCAGACAGCGCCGATAGCCGATTGAGCGCGCCGCGCTCCTTGAAGGTGGCCGTGAACTGCAGGTTCTCGAACTTCAGCCAAATGTCGGCGCCGAGAATGTCCGACAACGTCCGGCTGCGATCGAAGCTGGTCTGCCTGACGGAACCGGCGAGGACAGAAGCTGCCGCCTCGATGTCGCCAAGCGTGACCGGCAGACGCGCCAGGGAGTTTTTCAACGTCTCACTCATGTTCCCCGGTCTCCGGTGGCATCGTTTCACGCCTATGGCGTGCGCCGATTTGGCCTGTATTTCCCGCCGATGCGCTTGTAAAAGCAACCCAATCTTTCAACGAAAAACAAGAGAGCCATCATGCCCACCAACCGCCGGACAATCTTGCGCGCCGCTGCCGCCCTTCCTGTCGTAGCTGGCATGACATCGGGGACGACCTTCGCGCAGGCCGCGCCGGCAGAGGCGCCCAAACCCGCAGCAGCTCCCGCAACAACTCCCGCCGGAAGTCACCAAAATCCTTGCGCATTACATCGTCTCATCAGGGTATGACGATTTACCGGCAAATGTGCGCAAGGAAGGCGTGCGGACCATGCTCAACTGGGTCGGCGTCGCGATCGGCGGCTCGCACCACCAGACCGT
This sequence comes from Bradyrhizobium sp., assembly GCA_037201505.1. GTDB lineage: Bacteria > Pseudomonadota > Alphaproteobacteria > Rhizobiales > Xanthobacteraceae > Bradyrhizobium. Next base: position 348,425 of record JBBCHO010000023.1, on the reverse strand, counting down.
CGATATCGCGGCTTCCGCGCTGGGGGCCATTCTCGGGTCCCGCGCAGGCCTCGCTGCTCGGCCGCAAGGAGCGCTTCGACATCATGAACGCGGCTTTCCTCAACGGCGTCTCGAGCCATATTTTCGACTATGACGACACCCCATCTGAAGACCATCATCCATCCGGCCGGCCCGGTTGCCTCGGCGATCCTCGCGCTGTCGGAAATGCAGCCGGTGTCGGGCAAGGATTTTCTCAACGCGCTGGTGCTCGGTGTCGAGACGAATGCCGGATCGGCAATTCGGTTTATCCCAACCACTATGATGTCGGCTGGCACATCACCGGCACCGCGGGCGTATTCGGCGCGGCGCGGCGACCGGCAAGCTGCTCGGCCTCAGCGAGCAGCAGATGATCTGGGCGCTTGGACTCGCGGCATCGCAGCCGGTGGGATTGCGGGAATCCTTCGGCTCGATGAACAAGAGCTTCAATCCCGGCCGCGCCGCCAGCAACGGCATTTTTGCAGCCTTGCTGGCTGCGAAGAACTACACCAGCTCCAACGGCATGATCGAGGCCAAGCGCGGCTGGGCCAATGCGATCAGCACCAAACAGGATTACAAGGAAATCACCGAGGGCCTCGGCCAGCGTTATGAAGCCGCGCTCAACACCTATAAGCCCTTTGCCTGCGGCATCGTGCTGCATCCGGCGATCGATGCGGCGATCCAGCTTCGCGGCGAAGAGAAATTCACTGTCGAGCAGATCAAGCGGGTCGAGCTGAAAGTGCATCCGCTGGTGATCGAATTGACCGGCAAGAAGACCCCGCAGGACGGCTTAGAGGGCAAGTTCAGCGTCTATCATGCAGTCGCCATTGCGCTGATCGAAGGCGCCGGCGGCGAGAAGCAATTCAGCGACCGCGCGGTGCGCGATCCCGCCGTGATCGCCCTTCGCAGCAAGGTCGTTCCGGTGATCACGCCCGACATCAAGCCGGAACAGGTCGAGATGTCGATCGAGCTTGCCGACGGCCTGTGTTGCGCAAGCGGATCGAGCACGCGATCGGCAGCCTGGAGAAGCCGATGAGCGACAGGGATCTGGAGCGGAAGTTCACCGATCTCGCCGAAGGCATCCTGCCGACGCAGCAGACCGCGAAGATCATCGAGACCTGCTGGAAGATCGAAAGTCTTGCCGACGCCGGCGAGATCGCGCGGATGGGTGCCCGGCCAGGGGCGTGAGCGGTATCAGTCAGCGATGGTCGTTGATTAAATCAATCTATCAGCGGCTTCACTGACCTCTCCCGCTTGCGGGGGAGGTCGACGCGCGAAGCGCGGCGGGTGGGGGAAATCTGTCCTCCACACCAGCGCTTGCGGAAGGACCACCACCCCGGCCCTCCCCCGCAAGCGGGAGAGGGGGCAGGTTTTCATCGTAGGCTACTAACTCAATCCATCCTCGTCGGCTTTAAAACACGCATCGGCTCACACCATCGTCATTTCGTCTGCCTGACATTGACGCCGCGCCCCATGCCGGCGCAGTCGTCGTCGGTTTTGAAACCGGCGGCGTGGATGCCGAAAGCCGCCAGTTCTTCGTCCTTGTGTTCGGTATCGCCCGTGACGCCGACCGCGCCGACGACGTCGCCGTTGTCGGCGCGGATCAGCATGCCGCCGCCTTCCGGGAAAATCTTGTTATCGGTGGCGCTGAGCAAATAGCCCATGAAGGCCGGCTTTTCCTCGTTGCGGACCCGCACCAGCGTCGAAGAGCGGCCGAGCGCCAGCGCCGCATACGCCTTGCCGAACGCCATCTCAAACCGAACCATCGAGGAGCCGTCTTCCTTCTGGAACGCCTTCACGATGCAGCCCGGCTCGACAACGATGACGCTGAGTGGCCGGCACTCCTGCTCGGCGCCGCGCTTGATGATGGCTTCGATAATGCGATTGGCCTGGTCCAGCGTAATCATCTTGTCTCTCTCGTTGAATACTTATTGGCGTTGCATGCCGGCGGCTTCGATGATCGGAATCAGACGTTGGCGTTCCGCGACGAGAAAAGCCTCCGCCCCCGCCGGACTGGCGTCGGATCTGGCCTCCAGACCCGCGACCTGCAAGGCGTCATCGAAGCCGGGCTGCTTGATGACAGCGGCGGTCACACCCGAGATCTGATCGATGATCGGCTGCGGCGTTCCCGCCGGCGCCAGCACGCCGCAGGTCAATCCCGCGACCAGTCCGGGAAGCGTCTCGACGGCGGCCGGAATTTCCGGCGCGGCCTTGAGCCGTGCAGGGGCGCAGACCGCCAGAATGCGGACGTCGCCGCTGCGGTGGAAATTCAGCACCTGGCTGGTGATATTGGGCGTCATCATCGGCACCACGCCCGCGATCAGATCGACCAGACCGGGCCCGGCACCCACGATAGGGCACGTGCAGGATATCGGGTGTCTGGGTAAGTTGCTTGAACAATTCGCCCGCCAGATGCGTCACCGTTCCGGCGCCGGCCGAAGCATAGGACAGTTTCTTCTTCTGGTTGGCCTTGGCGTATGCGATGAATTCGCCGAGCGTTTTGGCCGGCACACTCGGATGCACGACGATCGCGGTCGAGGATGTCGCGATCATCGAAACCGCTGCGAAATCCCTGGTCACGTCGTAGGGCGGATGCAGCATCAGATAGGGCGCGATGATCTGGCAACTGGTGTCGCCGAACAACAACGTATAACCGTCGACCTTGGCATGAGCCACGGTATTGGCGCCGATCACGCCGCCACCGCCGCCTTGATTCTCGATGATGACGGTGCCGAGCGGCGCCTTCATCCGCTCCGCCCAGTGACGGGCCACGGCGTCGACCACGCCGCCGGGCGCATAGGGAACCACGAGGCGGATCGTACTCGCCGGATATTTCGACTGCGCTGAGGCAGGCAACCCCGGCAACAGCGGCGCGACCAGTGCGGCGCCACCCCACCGAAGGCAATCACGGCGATCCATCCTGTCCTCCCGCATCATTCGCTGCCGGGTTCTGTTTCGCCGGACATTCCGGTCGCCCGCACTGAGCCAACGACGCCATATATCGCGGCTTGAAGAGGTAAGTCGAGGATCGATCGGCGATATGTGCCGGCTGGCTGATCTACTTCAAAAGACGTTGACATGGGCAAGGGATTGGCGGCATCAGCGCAGTGCAATCAAGTCCGCTTGCAAGCCCACTTGCGCTTGCGGAAATACCGCCGGCCGCCAGGAATAAAGAGCCGAAGAAAGGGACAGACAATGACCGCGCCCACCGACGCTTCAAAGGGATTTGCCTGGCCCAACGGCGCGCGGGTTGCCGTGGTGGTGACATGCCTGATGGAGAACTGGTCCGGCGACAAGGGCCCTCCGTTCTCGGTGCAGACCACCTCGCTCAAGCCCGGCACGCATGATCGCGCCGCGATGACCTGGGGCACCTATGGCAGCCGCAACGGGGTGTGGCGTCTGTTAAAATTCTCAACGAGAACCAGACGCCGGCGACCTTCGTGGCCAACCGCGCACAGCATGGAAATCGCGCCCGACGCGGTCGAATGCATGCTCAAAACAGGTCACGAGATCGCGGGCCATTCCTATACCCAGGACGCGCTGATGGCCTATCTCGAGCCTGCCGAGGAGCGCGCACTGATCGAGAAGTGCATCGGCGTGTTCAAGAAGCTGACCGGCGCACCGCCGAAGGGATGGCTGAGCCCGGTGCTGGCGCCATCAGCCCATACCGAAGAGATCATCGCCGATACCGGCTTCCTCTGGTACGGCGACTACAACCACATCGACCTGCCGTTTTGCGTCAACACCGGAAGGGGCACGCTGGTGGCGTTGCCGCATTCGGATTTCGCCGATCACCGCGTGCTGCGCGCCAATCCGCGCGACTGGTTCGAAGTGTACAAGGACACGTTCGACTATCTCTATGCCAATGAGCCCACGTCATATCTCAACATCACGCTTCACTGCCATTTCGGCGGACGGCCGCTGATGGCCGCCCAATTCGATCGCATCCTGAAATATATCCGCGGTTTTCCGGGCGCATGGTTCGTGCGTCACGATGAACTGGCGCAATGGGTCAAGGATAACGAGATTGGCGAATGGACCAACCGGCAGCGTTTCTTCCCGGGGCCGGCTTGACTGATCCTGAAATACTTTATTATTTTCGCGATGGCAGTTGGGTAATTTCCGCAGGAGCGGCACGCACCCAGCCACGCAGCCAAAGCGCCGCTGCCGTGACGACGCCATAGGTAATCGACGCCGCGGCGACCGCCACAAACAGCGCGCGCAGGCCGCCGCCGAAATGAACCACGATGATCCAGCCGATCAGCGCGGCGATGATCAGCCGTGCAGTTCCCGCCAGCACCGGCCACAGCACGCGGCCCGCGCCCTGTCCGGCGAAATACAGTAGCATGCCAAATCCAAATATTCCGTAGAACGGCGCCACCGTGTGCAGATAAAGCTCGCCGGTCGCCAATACCGCCGGCTCGGTGCTGAACAGCGACAACCATGCGCGCGGGAAGATCGCCGCCAACGCGCCGATAAGTTCGACCATGCCGGCCGCGAAGAACGCGCTGATCCAGGCGATGCGTTCCGCACGCGCAACCTGGCCTGCACCGAAATTGGTTCCGACCATGGTCAGCGCAGCCGTCCCCAGCGCGAACAATAGCGGGATCAGGATGTAATCGAGCCGCGACGCGATACCGTAACCCGCGATCGCATCGGTGCCGAACAATCCGACGATGCCGGTCACCAGAATGACCGTGAGATTGGTCTGGAGCGTGCCCACTGCGGACAATCCACCGACCCTCAGGATATCCGCGAGCAGACGCCACTCGATACGCCTGACATCGAACGACAGATGCAGCGTGCTTCGCGCCGAGCGCAAATAGCCGACGAGCACCGTGGCGCCGATCAGATAATAAGTGACGACCGCCACGCCAGCGCCCGCGACGCCCAATTTCGGGAAAGGTCCCCAGCCGAAGATCAATGCCGGCGACAGCGGCAACAGCACGAACATGCCGATGAAGATCACGGCGGCCGCACTACGGTATTGCCCGCGCCGCGAAGCGCCGCGGCCATCAGGCTCACGATCCACACCAGCGCCGCACCGGCGAAAACCGTATTGGCATAGGCCAGCGACGCCGCGAGCGTGGCGCCCTGCCCGCCCAGCGCCCGGTAGAGTGCACTGCCGCCGAGGAACTCGGCAGCCGAGAAAACGATGCCGAAGATAACCGCCAGCACCAGCGCGTTGAGCACCAGCGCATCGGCTTCATCCTTGCGTCCGGCCCCGAGCGCACGCGCGATCGCCGAAGCGACAACCGCCGCCGATCCCGCCATTCGACATCATTTGCATCAGCATCAACACCGGAAATACCAACGCGACCCCCGCCAGCGCATCGGTCCCGAGAAAGCTGACGAAATAGGTTTCCGCGATGCCGACCATGGTCTGCACGACCAGCACGATCAGCGTCGGGATCGCGAGCTTGAGCATCGTCGGCAGGATCGGCCCGGTCAGCAACGCCTGGCGCCGGGCCAGCATCCGGGCTTTTGCGATATCGGCCCCGACAACATTGGACGCCGCAACTTCGCCGGTGGGCGCGAGGCTGTCCGCGCTGCCGCTCGCTGTGGTTTCGACCGTTGCTGCCACGGATGATTTCGACGGCGTTACCTGATCCACACTAAATTATCCACACTGATTGCAATTATATGCATATGCATGTTATATCTCTGTATATGCAGATATCGACCTGCGATCAACCGCCTTTCGAAATGAATTAAGCGTGACCATGACCGAGCCGATCGACATCAAGGAGATTGCCAACTGCACCTGCCTGCGCGCCCGCCGGGTGACGCGGCGGCTGACCCAGATCTATGACGCCGCGCTGGAACCGGTCCACCTGACCGCCAACCAGTTCGGGGTATTGTCCTGTCTCTACGGCTTGACGCTGGCGGCCACGACCATGTCTCGATCGGCGCGCTGGCGGATCGCGTCGGGAAAACATCCAACGACCTTGAACCGCGACCTGAAGCCGCTCGAAATGTCGGGACTGGTAGCCAGCGTCGAAATTTCAGGAGATCGCCGCGTTCGCGCGATCCAGATCACCGGCAAGGGGCGAACCCATCTGCGCAAGGCCGTAACGTTCTGGCGTCAGGCGCAAAGCCGGGTCCGGGACGAATTGGGACCCCGCTCGATGCTGGCGTTGAACGAATTGCTGGAAACCGCCGCGGTGAAACTCGGCGGCCCCCGCTAGCTGGCGTCGTCATGCACCATGCCACGCCACCGTTGCGGAACAACTCATCGGCGCGCGGTTGGAAAGATTTTGTTGCGGTCTGCAGCCCCTGGATAAATGTGTCCTCTCTGTGTCATCCCGCCACGACAGCTTCCGTTTGACACAGGAAATTCCGGGGTGACAAGCCCTCGAATAATGGCGACAATCAGTGAAATGTATGACTCGCGAATTTGGTATCGAGGGAATCGTCTGTGATTGCTTTACGCCTTGCCACATTGTTGATCGCGGCAGTCGCCGGCGGCTTCGTGCTGCAGCCGTCGGGCGCGCATGCGCAATGGTGGGGATCGCGCGGCCCGGTGGATTTCGAGGAATGCGCCGATCGCGCCGAAAAAGCGGCGACCAAGGAAGCCAAAACCACAGGGCTGTCGGAATGCAACGCGAAATTTGCCGGCCGGCGCAAGCCCGGCGGCGGCTACAGCTATTTCGATTTCATGCAGAACCGGAACTTCGATATCGCGGGCCCCAACCCGACGCCGGAAGAGCAGAAGCAGATCGACGAACAATACACCGCCTATCTCGACAGCCAGCGGCGCAGCACGATCGCCGCCGCGTTCGCGACCAAGCAGAAGCAGATCGAGCAGGCTTCGGTGAAGAGTGAAACCGAAAAGGCGCCGCCGGCCACCGGAAGTATCAGCAAGCCGCAGCCGGTGGCTCAGCCCGCCGCACCGGATCTCAAGCGCATCAAGCTCACGAATTGCGCGCAGCATTCCTTCTCCTGCGACTGGCCGCGGCTTTCCGAGGGAATCAAGGACCTGAAGAAGGCGCTGTTCGGCTCGTCGTCATCGAGCAAGACGGCCAAGCGGGGTTGAGAGCTCGCTCGTCATGCCCGGGCTTGTCCCAGGCATCCACGTTTTTCCTCATTAAGCCCAGAAGACGTGGATGGCCGGGACGTAGGCGAGCGGAAGCGACGCCGTCCTTTAGACGGCTATGCCCGGCCATGACGCAGTGACACCCCCTACTCCAGCGCGCGGACGTTCCAGGTCACGTGGCGGACGCCGGGCAGGCCGGTCAGGCTGGCAACGACGGCGTCGAGTTCATCCGGTTCGATCGACAGGCTGACGAGAGTAGCCGTGATTTCGGCTTCCTCTTCGGAGCGGTGGACCACGCTGGTATCGCGCACCGGATAATTGGCGGCATCGAGTTTTTCGAGCAAAAATTCCCGAACCCGCGCCACGGCGTCGCCATCCACCGTGACCAGCACGTCATACAGCGCTTCGGAAGATTTCTCGTTGATCGGAATACGGTCGATCGCGTTGACCAAAGGACGCAGCAAGGTGTTGCCGCCGAGCACGAACAGCGTCAGCAGCGCCGCCTGCGCGACCATATCGGCGCCGGCGCAGCAGCCCACCGCGGCCGAAGCCCACAGCGTGGCGGCGGTGTTGAGGCCCCGGACATTCATGCCTTCCTTCATGATCGTACCGGCGCCGAGAAAACCAATTCCCGAGACCACATAGGCGATCACGCGGACGCTGCCTTCCGATCCGGTAAGGCGGTTGGCCAGATCGACAAACGCCGCGGCGCCGACCGCGACCAGCACATTGGTGCGCAAACCCGCGCTGCGCTGGCGATATTGCCGCTCGGCGCCGATCACGGTCCCGAGCACGAAAGCCGTCAGCAGGCTGACCAGTGTGTCCAGGAAGTCATAGAGCTGGAAGGTCTGGATGAAGCGCATTGCGGGGGCAACCAGGGCTCAAGTGAATGCCTCTGGTTACCACCTGCGTAAGACAGCCTCAATTCGTAATGTGCGCCGTCGACAGCCGCTCGAGGCGGCCAATTCTGCCCCCTCAGCGAGAGGCTGCAGTTACCTCAGCGCCGCGTCTCGCGAAGCTAGCAGCTCTTTTGCTGCAAATGCTGGATGCAGGTACACGTCGTCGTCGAGGCGGTGTACTTGACGTCGTAGTACGCAGGACCGCTCGAGTTCGTGGGGCTATTGGTCGAACAGCGCGGAAACAGCCAATCGGTGTCCGCAAGATTGACGGTCCCGGTCATCGTAAAACCGAGATTGGGTGTGTAGGCATAAGAGACTTCACTCAGAATAAACGAAACCTGGTCGTTTTGATTGTTGGGATTGTTGGCATTGCCCGCTGTTCCGTTGAGCGATGTGGGCAATGTTAAGGCTCCGTAGGATCCGTTTGCGGCCATACTGGTCCTTCCCGGTCCAAAGCTTGTGCCGTTGTACGACTGACTCCATCGAAGGGTCGGGGTGCCATTGGCATCGCTGGAGATTTCGGACACCGTGACGGACAGCAGCGAGCTGCCGCCGCTGCCGGAGACAGGATACGGTGCCATGATGGCCGTGGCACCAGTCAGTATGTTCTGCATCTGGGCCGTACTGAGTGACGTGTTCTGCGTCACCATGTCGGCGACAGAGTGTGCAGTCGCGCTGACCTTGACGTTGATTGCCATTCCGTTCGCGAGTTCGATGCCGCCGATGTAAAGCAGCAACATGAACGGCACCACGATGGCGAACTCTATCGCCGCCACGGCATCGGCGTCGGTCGAAAATTTCCTTACGCGAAACGACAAGCTGGTCATAGGTTGATGCCTCTAGGGAGCGGCCGGCTCGTTCTGGAATGCGGCAGTCGCCATGATTAGCCGGTTGCCGTTGGGTTGATTGGCCATATTGAAAGCGATCGGTCCGAAGAAAACCGGCCACATATACATCACGCGGACAACAACGATATCGCCCGCATTCCCGGGATTGAAACTCAAGTTGGTGACATTTCCATTGCCGTCGTAGATCAATGTTGGCAGACCGGTATTGGCTGCGGACCACTGGCTGGCGACCTGCACGTCGACCAACACGCCAGAGCAGGTGAAAAGGATGAGGGCGTTATTGCAGACTGTCTGGTGAAATGCGGCCGTGGCTTGAGCCTGGGTCAGGCTCGCATCCTGTGACTGCACCTGCCCGGTCAGAATTTGGCGAGCCGATTGCCGTACGACGGCTTCGAGCTGCGACTGCGCAAAGAAAAGCAGAAACGTCTGGATGAGGGCGGCGAGCAGGGCGAGAAACGGCGTGGCAACCAGTGCGAACTCGACCGCCGTGGCGCCCTTGCTGTCCTTGATGAAGGCCGCGAAACGGTTGCGGCGTCTTTTTCCTGCTGTGATTTCCACTTCGGCCATGGCGTTTTTCTTACTGCGAGAGGCTGGCGGTACTTGAGGCGACCTTGATGAACAGGTTCGTCAGCGCGTCCGTAATGTTGCCGCCGGTTGTCACGTTGGAGTAGAAGCCTGGCGACGCGCACGCCTGCAGCTTTTGCGCGATCGTACCGGTGGAGGGAGCAGGCTCATCGTACGTGTCCACCCAGCTCATGTACCAACTATCCGTTGTCTGGATGCCGGTGGTAGCATTGGCGATAAGCTGCAAATACTCCGTATAGAGGATCGCAATCTTGATGCCCCGGTTCTTAAGGGTCGTGCACGCCGTCGTGTCGAGCGGCTGCTGGCAGCGCTTGCTGGGGGCGAGGGTCGCGTTGGGACAAGCTGAAGCGCCCGAGACGATCTTGTCCTCGAAGCCGTCGGTGACGAGGAATACCACCTCCTGCGGCGTATCTCCCGCCGCATTGCTGCCAAGGCCGGGGGCAGGCATGATGCCGTTGAGGCTGTTGAGCGCGCCGGCGATATCTGTGCCGTAGTCGGTGTTGCAGGCTCCCAAAACGACGCAGTTCTGGTGGTCGACCGCCATCAGCGAAATACTGGAAACCTTGGTTCCTGCGGTCGTCGGAGTGGTTAGCGCCGCGAGTGTGTTCAGGCCGGTGTCGAACGTATAGAGGGCCGCTTTATAGGTGGTGTTATTCAAAGCCGACATGCACTGCATGACGCCGCCCGTCACACCTGCCTGCGGGCAGTTCGACCAGCCAATGAGCAACTGGTTCAGCGCATTCACCACCAGATCGATACGCAAGGTGACATTGTTGGCGCGTGCGATCGTGAGATTATCCTTGGTTGAAGAGTTCGCACCGCTGTCGGAATTGGGATGCGTTTCATGGCAGGCAAAGCCGCAATTCGCTGACGACGCTGGCTGATTTCTGGTGGCCGTGATAAGTGTGGCGATGTCGCTATTGGTCGCGCCGATTCCCATCGACGGCGAGTCATCCATCAGCAGATACCAATTCATGTTGGGCGCGCTCGCCGCTTGCGCCGTCGACGAGCCGCTGATCGGCCACGACGTAGTGTTATTGAGCACTTTGGGAAAATTATTGAGGGAGCCGGCATTGTACGAAACCGAGACGGTGCGCTGAAGCCCCACATCCGTGACGGTGATCGTCGGCGTCGGTATCGCTGACAGGCCGGTAAGACTCCTCGCCGTCGAATTAAAGATGGCGGTAGCGGTCGCAACGGCCACTGCATCGGTCTGCATCAGCATGGCGGGCCTGACGGCTGCGATTGCAGCCGCGTCGGCCGCCGCGTCCAACTGCTCCTTCTTGCGCAGAGCCTGGGTGAAGTCGAGCGTCATGCCGAGCAAAAAGATGAGCGGAACCATCGTAAGCGCAAAGATAACCGCGATATTGCCGTTCCGATTCATCAGGAAGCGGCCAACGAGCCTCGTCAGGCGATTTGCAAATTGAACCTTTGGCATGTTCGGTTAAATCCCCGGAGGCAATCGCTTCCCTGAAATTACAGGCAATCCTTGCAGGTGCTCTCTTAAACAACGCTTACTCCGATCTTTGAAAGAACACGGTACCTGTGAAATTGGTGAAGCCCCGTTTCAAGGAACATCGTGAATCAAGTATGAATCACCTGACCGGCAATCACTGATGACCTCCAGCCTGACTCAGCATAAGCAGCGAACTGTGCTCTTAGGCATGGCTAAATGAGTGCCCCGCGACGGATCGTGGCTGCGTAGCCATTACCCACTCCCGTCGAATTTGATCATCGTTTTACGGAGCCGCTGCCCACGGCGATGTCCCGGCATCGCTGCATTTTCGTGTCGATGGTGTTCAGTGCTTAATAAAGTCTGAACGGACATCCCCGGATTTCAGCCTGGGTGAGCCCTGACCTGCGGCCTCGGCACTCTTGATCAGCGCCACGATGCGGCGCGACAGCGGCACAGCGAGATGCCGCCGGTCGGCGATGGCGGTGATGACGCCCTGCAGATAATCGATCTCGGTGCGGCGGCCGCGCTGTAAATCTTCCCACATCGACGAGCGCGCCTCGGGATCGATCTTCATGGTCCGTCCCAGCAGCATCGAGAATAGCGCGTCCGGCAGCCGCAGCAGATGCGGCAACCAGTTTACCGGGATCGGCGTCGGCGACACCGGACTGATGCCCTCCGCCTTGATCGCGGCCAGCGCTTCGGCAATCTGGTCGGCGAACAATTGGCGCCAGGCGCGCTGCACCAACTGCTCGCGCAACGGCAGGCCGGACAGCGCGTTGAGCGCGTTGTTGAGATTGACGATGAGCTTGCCCCATTGCACGCCGGCGATATCGGCGGTCGGACGCATCGTCAGCCCCGGCACCGATAATTGTTTCGCGGTACCCGCGTCGTCCTGTTCGATGACGATGTCGCCGGACGTGGCGCGATGAAATCGCCCCTCGCCGGGGGCGACCACGTTGAACGGCACCATGCCTGCCAGCACGCGGCGTCCTGGCAACCGCTCGCGCAGCACCGACGCATTGCCGACGCCGTTCTGCAGGCTGATGATATCAGCATCATGGGGCGCGTGCCGCGCGATCACATCGGCAATCTGCGGCGTGTCGGCACTTTTGACTGTCACCAGCACGACGCCGACACGGCTGAGGATTTTAGGGTCATCGGACAGCGTGAGCTGGCTCGCCGCGATTTGCCGCTCAAGGCCTTCGAAACTGCTGAGCTTAAGCCCATGACCTTGGATTTCCGCGATCACGCGCGGGCGCGCCAGCAGCGCGACGCCGGCTCCGGCCGCCGCCAGCATGCCACCGACAAAGCAGCCGATGCTGCCGGCCCCGGCAATCCCGATCGTTCCCGCGATTTCGATCGGCCTGTCCGCCATCATACCGCCATCCCCATCTCCGAGGAGGCTTCGATAGCAGACTTTGGCGGCCCGCGCGCCGAAGCCTGTGCGCACCGCAACAGGCGCGGCCTGCGCCTTGTAACCGTCATAACGCACCGGTATGTTTCGAGAGGCTGGGCAGGCACGCGGAGGAGAACAACGATGGGCTTACTCGACATACTCAACGGGATGCAGAACGGCCCGCGGGGCCCCAGCACTCCAAGCGCGTCGGGCAGCAGTGGCGGGATGTCGCCGATGACCATGGCGATCCTCGCACTGCTTGCCTACAAGGCGGTCAAGCATATCGGCGGCAGCCAGACCGGCACCACGCCGGCGCCCGCCCCCTCACCCGCCGGCGGCGGCATGGGCGGTGGCTTGGCTGGTGGTGGTCTGGCCGGTGGCGGCGGACTCGGCGGTCTTGGTGATATCCTCAAAGGCGGCCTTGGCGGCCTGCTCGCGGGTGGTGCAGCCGGCAGCGTGATCAGCGGCGGCCTCGGCGACCTGCTCAAGCAATTCCAGCAGAGCGGCCATGGCGACACCGCCAATTCCTGGGTCAGCCCGGGTCCGAACAAGCAGATCGCGCCCGGCGATCTCGCCAATGCGCTCGGCGCCGATCAGATCGACAATTTGGTGTCGCAAAGCGGCCTGTCGCGCGACGAATTGCTCGCCGGCCTCAGCCAGCATCTGCCCGAGGTGATCAATCACCTGACGCCGCACGGACGGCTGCCGACCGAAGACGAAGTCGCAGACCGGCTGTGAGGTTCGAGCCGTCTTGAAAGAGGCGGCTCGCCTCTTCGTATTTCAAATCCTGTTTTTTAAAAGAGGACGGCAATCATGGGCGGCATTCTCTGGATCATCATCGTCGGATTCGTCGCTGGAATTATCGCCCGGCTGTTGTCGCCGGGTCCGAACAATCCCAGCGGCTTCATTCTCACCACCGTGCTCGGCATCGTCGGCGCTTTTCTTGCCACCGCGATCGGCCAGGCCATCGGCCATTACGACGCGGGACAGGGCGCCGGCTTCATCACCGCAACCATCGGCGCGCTGGTGGTGCTATTCATCTGGAACAGGCTGGTGGCAGGCGGCGTGATTCCGGACATGGGACGGAAGTAGGCCGATTTATCTCGAAGTCGTCATGCCCGGGCTTGTCCCGGGCATCCACGTCTTCGTATCCGCACTGTAAGCAAGACGTGGATGGCCGGGACAAGCCCGGCCATGACGGAAACATCTATCACGTAATCAGATGCGCGCCCGCATCGATCCTCAAAACCTCGCCGGTCATGTTGCTCGACTGCTGCGTGGCGAGGAAGCACACCACGCCGGCGACGTCTTCCGCCGTTGAGGCGCGCTTGAGCGGTACTTTCGCCACCACGGCATCCCTGACCTTGGCCGCGCCGTCGACGCCGCGGCCCTTGGTGAACCAGGGCGTGTCGATATAGCCGGGACAAACCGCATTGACGCGAATCAACGGCGCCAGCGCGCGCGCCAGCGACAGCGTCATGGTGTTGAGCGCGCCCTTGCTCGCGGCATAGGCGACCGAAGAGCCGATGCCGCTGATGCCCGCGACCGACGATACGTTAACCACCGTGGACGCACGGCCCGACGCGGTGGCGCCGGCTTCCAGCAGCGACCGCGCGGCCCGCACCATCTGGAACGGCCCGATCGTGTTGACGCCGAACAGGCGCTGAAAATCCTCGGACGACAAGCCATCGAGATCATGGTGCGGCACGTGCTTGGTGGTGCCGGCATTGTTGATCAGCACATCGAGACGTCCCCACGGCGCGGCGGCCGCGGAGATCTTCTTGCAATCCTCGTCGCGCGACACATCGCCCTGCACCACGACGATTTCGCCGCCCGCGGCCCGACAGAGATCGGCGGTCTCTTCGGCCTCCTTCTGGCTGGAAGCATAATTGATCACGATGCGCGCGCCGTCCTTGGCCAGAATGGCCGCGGTCGCAGCGCCCAGACCGGACGCCGCCCCCGTTACGATCACGCACAAACCATCCCTAGACATCCGCATTTCCTCACATCGATTTCAAGAGCTGTTCCGCTGCAGGGCGCTCTAGCATATCGCGCCGGCAAATACCCGCAAATCCCATAGCTCCGCTATGCGGAATTGGCGCGCCTTACTGCATGCCGCCCCGCGGACATCAGCCTTGTCATGGCAATGGCTTTTCCTCATCATGCGCCGCAAGGGACAAAAAACAGGGAAACGCCGTGGCGGAAGCTGAGAATATCGTCGTCGAGACCGCGGAAAAGATATTTGCGGATTTCGCCGACGCGCAGACCATCAACCGCGACAGCAAAGGCAGTTGGAAAGCGCCGCTCTGGCAGGCCTTGACCGACGCCGGCCTGCCATTGTCCTGGGTGCCTGAAGCCTACGGCGGTTCCGGCGCCAGCCTTGCCGAAGGGTTTGGCGTGCTCGGCGCCGCCGGGCGCTTTGCGATCGCCGTGCCGCTCGCCGAAACCATGCTGGCGGGATGGCTGCTGTCGCAAGCTGACATCGCTTCTCCCGAAGGCATGATGACGGTGACGCCCGCCGGGCCGAAGGACCTGATCACACTGGGCGCCGACGGCACATTGTCCGGCCGCGCGCGCGGCGTTCCCTTCGCCACCGACGCCAAACATATCGCCGTGCTGGCGCAGGGACAAAGCGGTCTGTCGATTGCGCTGGTCGAGGCCAGCGCCTGCCGTATCGAGGCAGGTCTCAATCTCGGCAGCGACGGCAACGACACCGTAACGTTCAGCAATGTACGACCGCTTGCGATCAAGCCCGCGCCCAAAGGTTTCGATCGCACCACGCTGCTGCTGATAGGCGGCGTCGCCCGCAGCCTGCAGATCGCCGGCGCCCTGGAGACGCTGCTCGATATCAGCGTGCGTTATTCCAACGAGCGTGTTGCGTTCGAGAAGAAGATTTCGAAATTCCAGGCGGTGCAGCACAACCTCGCAAAACTGGCCGGCGAGTCGGCTGCCGCATTGGCCGCCGCGACTTCGGCCGCCGACACCATCGCCAATTGCAAGACATTCGATGACGCAGTGTTTCTGGAAGCAGCCTCGGCGAAAATTCGCGCTTCGGAGGCAGCCGAAAAGGGGGCGGCAATCGCCCATCAGGTGCACGGCGCGATCGGCTTCACCCTCGAGCACATCCTGCATCGCTATAGTCTGCGCGCGCTGGCATGGCGCGACGATTTCGGCTCCGAGAGCTACTGGGCGGTCGAACTCGGCAAGATGGTCGCCGCCCGCGGCGCCGACGAATTATGGCCGCTGGTCGCGTCGCGCTGACCGCTGAGAAAATCTGACTGCACTGGAACTCACGACATGACCGCAGCCCTTCGTTTCGATCCGATCCGCCTGCCGTCCGAATGCGAAAAGCTGCGCAAGGAGGTGCGCGCCTTTCTCGCCGACGAGATCGCCGCCGGTACGTTCGATCCGCACAAGCCCAATCGCGAAGACAGCGACGCGCCAGAATTTTCTCGTCGGGTCGGCGAGCGCGGCTGGCTCGGCATGACCTGGCCCAAAAAATATGGCGGTCACGAGCGCACATTTCTCGAGCGCTATGTGGTGACCGAGGAAATGCGCGTCGCCAATGCGCCGACGCGGCGCTTCTTCGTGGCCGACCGGCAGAGCGGCCCGGTGCTTTTGAAATACGCACCCGAGCGCATCAAGATGGACATCCTGCCGCGGATCTGCCGCGGCGAAGTCTGCTTCGCGATCGGCATGAGCGAACCGAATTCCGGCTCTGATTTATTCGCAGCCAAGACCAAGGCGACCAGGACCGACGGCGGCTGGCTGATCAACGGCACCAAGATCTGGACCTCGTCGGCGCATATCGCCGACTACATGATCGCGATCTTCCGCACCTCGCCGTCGACCAAGGAAAATCGCCGCCACGGCCTGACGCAATTTTTGGTCGACATGAAGACCCCCGGCATCAAGGTCAATCCGATCGGCCAGATCACCGGGCAATTCGAATTCAACGAAGTCGTGTTCACCGACGCCTTCATGCCTGACGATCATGTGCTCGGCGAAATCGACGGCGCCTGGAAACAGGCCACCAGCGAACTCGCCTATGAGCGCTCCGGCCCGGAACGCTTTCTGGAAACCTATTACGTGCTGACCGAACTGGTTCGCGCGGTCGGAAAAAATCCTGACACTCGCAGCGCGGAAGGCATCGGACGGCTGGTGGCACAGCTCCACACCATGCGGCGGATGTCGGTCTCGGTCGCGGGCATGCTGCAGGCCGGCAAGGAGCCGGTGGTCGAGGCCTCGATCGTCAAGGACATCGGCACCATCTGGGAGCAGCAATTGCCGCATCGGGTGCGCGATCTCGCCGCGTTCGTCGATCCCGATGCTTCGAACCACGCCACGCTGGAAGAGCAATTGGCCTTCGCGATGAAGACCGCGCCCAAGCTGACGATCCAGGGCGGCACCACCGAAGTCCTGCGCGGCATCATCGCGCGCGGGCTTGGGTTGCGGTAAGCGCCAACGAAATCATTTCAATCGAGGACCACTATGACAAAATTCACGGATATCGGCGTCGAGAAGACCGGCCACGTCACCACGATCGAAATCCGGCGCCCGCCGCTGAATTTCTTCGACATCTCACTGATCAACCAGATCGCCGATGCGTTGACCGATATCGACAATGATCCGGAAGCGCGCGCGGTGGTGCTCGCCGCGCAGGGCAAGGCGTTCTGCGCCGGCGCCAATTTCAACGATCCGGCGCGACAGCAACAGGAAGCTCGCGAAAAGGCCGATCCGGCCACCGGCCTTGGCCAGATCAGCCATCTCTATGTCCAGGCTGTGCGGATCTTCCGCAACAAGAAGCCGATCGTTGCCGCGATCCATGGCGCGGCGATTGGCGGCGGGCTCGGGCTGGCGGTATCGGCGGATTTCCGCGTCACTTGCCCCGAAGCACGCTTTGCGGCGAACTTTACAAAGCTCGGATTTCATCCCGGCTTCGGACTGACCGCGACGCTCCCCGAACTGGTCGGCAAGAACAATGCCGAATTGATTTTCTACACTAGCCGCCGCGTCACCGGCGAGGAAGCTTACAGAATGGGCCTCGCCAATGAGTGCGTGCCGCAGGATCAGGTGCGCTCGGCCGCGATGAAACTCGCGCAGGAAATCGCCGAATGCTCGCCGCTCGGCCTGCTCTCGACCCGCGCCACCATGCGCGCCGGCCTCGCCGACCGCGTGCTCGCCGCGACCAATCACGAACTCGCCGAACAGACCCGCCTGCGCGCGACCGAAGATTTCGCGGAAGGCGTCAAGGCCACCACCGAGCGGCGTCCCGCGAATTTCAAGGGACGGTGAGTCTCTTCTTTTTTCCTTCTCCCCTTGTGGGAGAAGGTGGCGCGCATAGCGCGCCGGATGAGGGGTCTCTATCCGCGGAGAGAGACCCCTCACCCGTCGCGCTGCTCACTGCGTTCGCATCGCGCCACCCTCTCCCACAAGGGGAGAGGGGAAAGCCTCGCTTTCGCCGGGACGACGTGCTGAGAGAGCGCCGTTTTTTATCGCGCCCCTTCAATGCCCCTGAAACACCGGCTTGCGCTTCTCGACGAAGGCCTTGGCGGCTTCCTTGTGATCGGCGGTCTCGCCGGCGCGCGAGTGATGGATCGCTTCAGCGTCGAAACAGGCTTCCAGCGACATCTGCTCGGCATTGTTGATGTTGCGCTTGATGTAGCCCAGCGTCACTGACGGACCCTGCGCCAGCGACATCGCGAGTTCATGCGCCGCAGCTTCCACTTCGGCATCGGGCACCACGCGCGTCACCATGCCGAGCGCGAGCGCTTCCTGTGCGGTGAGCACCGGCGATAGCAGATAGAGCTCGCGCGCCTTGGCGCTGCCGAGCAGATGGGTCAGAAAATACGTGCCGCCATAGTCGCCTGATAGCCCGACCTTGGCGAAGGCGGTAGTGATCTTGGCGGAGGCCGAGGCGACGCGCAGGTCGCAGGCCAGCGCGATCGACAGTCCGGCGCCAGCGGCCGCGCCGTCGATCTGCGCCACAACAGGCTTCTGCATCTGGTGCAGCACGCGCGACACTTCCATGCCGCGCCGCAGATTGGTCATCTTGGCTTCGAACGGCAGCGGCGCGCGTCCCTCCGCCATCGACTTGACGTCACCGCCGACACAGAATGTACCGCCCGCGCCCTTGAGCAGCACCGCGCGAACCTCGTGATCCTCCGCCGCCCGCCGCGCCGCCGCCACCAGACCCAGCGTCATCTCGGGATTAAGCGCATTGCGCCGGTCGGGACGGTTCATGGTGATGGTGAGCAGGCCGGAGTCGAGGTTTTGCAGGACGATGTCGGTCATGAGATTTGCTTTCGTTGTTATTGGTTTTGTCCTGTCATTCCGGGATGGTCCGAAGGACCAGACCCGGAATCTCGAGATTCCGGGTCTGGTGCTAGCGCACCATCCCGGAATGACGTTGATAGTGCGGCGCGTTGACGCCTTCGACCGCCTCTATTTCTTCACCAGCGAGCAGCGCGACAATTCCAGCGACTGGAACGCCTCATTACCGGGAATAGTCGCGAGCAGTCTGTAATCGTCCCATCGGGCCTTGGACTCCGAGGGCTTCTTGACCTCGAACAGATACATGTCGTGCACCATACGGCCGTCCTCGCGAATCCGGCCGTTTTTCGCAAACACGTC
This sequence comes from Bradyrhizobium sp., assembly GCA_037201505.1. GTDB lineage: Bacteria > Pseudomonadota > Alphaproteobacteria > Rhizobiales > Xanthobacteraceae > Bradyrhizobium. The sequence continues at coordinate 329,557 of JBBCHO010000023.1, read as the reverse complement.
GTTGATCGCTGTGTCCTTCATGATCTTCATGACCGCGGCGGGATCGGTGGTCCCTGCCGCCTTGACCGCTTTCAGGTAATGCGTGACCGATGAATAGACACCCACTTGCGCCGAGCCCGGCGGCCGCTTGATGCGTTCCGCGAAGCGTTTGGCAAATGCGCGGGTCTCGTCATTGAGGTCCCAATACCAGGCTTCGGTCAGCAACAAGCCCTGCGCGGTCTCGAGACCGACGCTGTCGATATCGGTGACAAAAGCCAGCAGCGGCGAAATCTTCTGGCCGCCCTTCATCACGCCGAATTCGGCCGCCTGCTTGATGGTGTTGATGGTGTCGCCGCCGGCATTGGCGAGCCCGATCACCTTGGCTTTGGAAGATTGCGCCTGCAGCAGATAGGACGAGAAATCCGAGCTGTTGAGCGGATGCCGCACGCTGCCCAGTACCTTGCCGCCGGATTTGAGCACCACATTGGTGGTGTCTTTTTCGAGGTCCTGTCCGAAGGCGTAATCGGCCGTAATAAAGAACCAGCTATCGAGGCCGTTCTTGACCGCGGCGAGGCCCGTCACATTGGCCTGCGCGAAAGTGTCGAACACATAATGCACGGTATAGGGACCGCAGGCTTCGTTGCTGAGCCGGATCGATCCCGGCCCGGAGAACATGATGATCTTGTTGCGCGCCTTGGCGATCTCGCCGGCCGCGAGCGCGGTCGCCGACGCCGCGACGTCGTAGATCATCTCGACGCCCTGATTGTCGATCATGTCGCGGGCGATATTGGCCGCGAGATCGGCCTTGTTGAGATGATCGGCGGCAAGGATTTCGATCTTGCGGCCCAGCACCTCGCCGCCAAAATCTTCCGCCGCCATTCGGGCCGCCATCTCCGCACCGGGGCCTGTGATATCGGCATAGAGCCCGGACATATCCAGGATGCCGCCAAGTTTCAGCGGCGGCTTGCTCTGGGCCATCGCCGCGGTAGCGGTCAGCGCGAGCACCGTGACGAGAACGCCGGTTAGAGCGCGTTTCATAATTGCCTCCCTGTCGGCATGCCGGATTGCCGCGGCGTTATTTTCTGTTGCCGCGATCATGCCGCAAGCGCCCGGCAGCGGCAAGCCGCCGGCCGGCCGTCTCAAGCCGCGCCGGGTTGTCTCGATCGATCGTTTTTCCACTAAACGGAATGAACGGGCCGTGTAAACATGTCGCATGCACTCGGCTTTCACGATTGAACTTCAATACATGCGCCGGATCGCGATCGAGCTCTCCGCAAGCGTCGTCATGAGTTTGCTCGCATGCGCGTTGTTGGCTATCGCCAGTCCCGCCCGCGCGGCCGGATGCATGTTCGCCGCGCAAGGCGACGGCCATGTCGCTGCCATTCTCGGTGCACGCACCTTCCGCCTGCAGGATGGACGCGAGATCCGCCTGGCCGGCATCGAACCTGTAACGTCAGAGAAAACATCTGCGAACCGCAGCGCGGCGCTGTCCGCAATCCTGAACGGGCGCGACGTGATCGTGCGCGCCGATGACGATGCGCCCGATCGTTATGGCCGCGAACCCGCTTTCGTGTTTCTGGCTTCTTCCGAAACTCCGCCTGCCGAAAAATTGGTGCAGACCGAGCTCCTGCTGCAGGGCGAAGCACTGGTCTCGGCCAGCGTGACCGACAGGGAATGCGCGGGGGTCCTGATGGAAGCCGAAGCGGCGGCGCGGCAGGCCAAACGCGGCATCTGGGCCGATCCCACGGTCATAAAAAACACCGAAAGTCCGGGCGATATTTTGGCCGGGATCGGGCAGTTTACACTGGTCGAGGGCAGGGTTTTGTCGGTCCGGCAGGCTGGGGCAACGACTTATCTCAATTTCGGGCGAGACTGGACACGGGACTTTGCTGTGACTATTTCAAGACGCATGCTACCTGTGTTCGAGGCGGCCGGCATTGCGCTTAAGTCCCTCGAGAATCGACGGATTCGTGTCCGCGGGTGGGTCGAGGCTCGGGGCGGGCCGCGAATCGAAGTGCTCCGGGTGGGGCAAATAGAAGTGCTTGGCGGGAATTAGCGCGCATAATCCGGAAAAGTGGGGACCGTTTTTCCGAAGAGATCATGCGCAAACAAGAGACCTACGAGTAGCTGACGTGGCTGGTGGTGGACGGCACGGAACAGGGATGAGCCGCGGCCTTTGGGCTGCGCCGGCCTTGCTATGTGCCGGTTTCACGCTGGCCGCCTGCGGCGATATCAACCGGTTCCAGACCGGGGCGCCCTCGTCTCCGACGGCTTCAAATACCAGCCCGGCAAAGCCTAGTCGTGTCGTCGCGCAAAGCCCCGCGGTCGAGCGTGAGCATGAGCGGATCCTGTCCTCCTATGGCGGGTCCTATGACGATCCCAAGCTGGAGGCCTTGATTGGCAAGACGGTCGACCGGCTGGTGGCGGCGTCGGATCGTCCCGATCAGGCGTATAAAGTGACGATCCTCAATTCGGGCGCGGTGAATGCGTTCGCGCTGCCGAGCGGGCAGCTTTACGTCACGCGCGGCCTGATCGCGCTGGCCTGCGACACCTCGGAATTGTCTTCGGTGCTGAGCCACGAGATGGCGCATGTGCTGGCCAAGCACGCCTCGATCCGGGAAGACCAGGCGCGCCAGGCCGCCGTCGTCACGAGGGTGGTCACCGAGATGGGCAGCGATCCCGATCTGACCGCGCTGGCGCTGGCCAAAACCAAACTGACGATGGCAAGCTTTTCGCGCGCCCAGGAATTCGAGGCCGATGGCATCGGCGTCGGCATATCGGCGCGCGCGCATTTCGATCCGTTCGGCGCGTCGCGCTTCCTCACCGCGATGGAACGCAACGCCGAACTGAAAGTAGGCAAGTCCTCGGTCGATCCCCGCGCGCAGGACTTCCTGTCGTCGCATCCGGCGACACCCGAGCGCGTGGAGAATGCGCAGAACAGCGCGCGGCAATATTCTTCGCCGGAGGGCGGCGAACGCGACCGCGAAACTTATCTGGCCGCGATCGACAACATCGTCTATGGCGAGGATCCGAGCGAAGGTTTCGTGCGCGGCCGCCGCTTCCTGCATCCCAAGCTCGGCTTCACCTTTGCCGCGCCCGACAACTTCACGCTGGATAATACCGCGCAGGCCGTGATTGGCGTGCGCGAAGGCGGCACCCAGGCGATGCGCTTCGATGTCGTGCGCGTGCCGGCCGAGCAGTCGCTCGGCGACTATCTCAATTCGGGCTGGATGGAAAATGTCGACAAGGGCTCGACCGAGGACCTGACCATCGGCGGCTTCCCGGCCGCCGCCGCGACCGCCCATGGCGATCAATGGCAATTCAAGGTCTATGCGCTCCGGTTCGGCAGCGACGTCTACCGCTTCATCTTCGCTGCCAAGCAGAAGACCACCGAAAGCGACCGCAACGCCCGCGAAACCGTCAATTCCTTCCGCCGCCTGACACTGGAAGAAATCCAGGCCGCACGGCCGCTGCGCATCAAGGTGGTCAATGTGCAACCCGGCGACACCGTGGAATCGCTGTCGCACCGCATGGCCGGCCTCGACCGCCCGGTCGAACGCTTCCGCATCCTCAACGGCCTCGACGCCCGCGCCCAGGTCAAGGCGCGCGACCGCGTGAAGATTGTCGTCGACTAATCCCACCTCGTCGTCCCGGCGAACGCCGGGACGACACGCAGATAATTTCAATTGTCACCAGACAGAGACGACCTGCCGACATTTTCGGCAACCACCCGCCTATGACGGCTCAGCGTGAAATCCAGCAATCTGGAACCCTTCCATCTCCCCTCGCCGCCGCGCGCAATGAGAGAATTCTTAACGAGTTGTGCCCTAGCTTGAGGAACACCCCGACACCGGTGATTTCGTCAAGTTATTCGCGAAGGCTTTCATGTCCGCTTTGTCCCCCGATCTCGACGACAACGCCGAAATGTTCGACCTCGCGCCGGTCTCGCTCTGGATCGAGGATTACAGCGCAGTCCGCCAACTGTTCGAGCAGTGGCGCGCGGAAGGCGTCGACGATATCGAGGCGTTCCTGCTCGCCGACCGCGATCGCATCCGGCAGTGCACGGAACGCATGCGCATCCTCAAGGTCAACCGCAAGACCCTGTCGCTGTTCGGCGCGCGCGATCTCGATCACTTGATGGCCAATCTCGGCCAGGTAATGCGCGACGACACCTTCAAGAGCCTGGTCGAGGAGATGGTCCAGCTCTGGAACGGCAAGGGCGGCTTTTCCGCCAACACCGTGAATTACACGCTGGGCGGCCGGCGTCTCGACATCCAGCTCTCCGGCACGATCCTGCCCGGTCACGAAGCGAACTGGGACCGCGTCATGATCGCGATTGAGGACGTGACCGAGCGCGAGAACGCCCGGCGCCGTCTGACGGCTAGCGAGAACTACGCATTCGGCCTGTTTGCCTATTCGCCGGTCTCGCTGTGGGTGGAAGATTTCAGCAGCGTGAAGCGACTAATGGACGATGTCCGCGCCCGTGGCGTCGAGGACTTCCGTGTCTTCACTGACGTGCATGAGGAATTCGTCCCGCGCTGCATCAGTGAAATCCGCGTGCTCGACGTCAACGACCGGACGCTCGAACTGTTCAACGCGCCCGACAAGGCGACCTTGTTGCGCAGCCTGCCCATCGTGTTCCGGGACGAGACCGGACCGGACTTTCGCGAGCAGCTGATCGATCTGTGGGGCGGCAAGCTGTTCCAGCAGCGCGAGGTGGTGAATTACACGCTTGATGGTACGAGGCTGCATCTGCTGCTGCAATTCTCGGTGTTGCCCGGTCACGAAGGCGATTGGGCACAGGTGCTGGTCGGGCTGACCGACATCTCCGCGCGCAAGAAGGCGGAAGCCTATCTCGAATATCTCGGCACCCATGACGTGCTGACGCGCACCTTGAACCGTTCGTTCTTTGTCGATGAGCTCAACCGGCTGGACCGCAAGGGGCCGCATCCCGTCACCATCATCATCGCCGACCTCAACGGGCTGAAAACCGCCAATGACGAACTCGGCCATGGCGTCGGCGACGCGCTGTTGCGCCGGGCCGGCGAAGTATTCAGCTCACTGGTCGCAAAGCCGGCTTCGGTGGCGCGGATCGGCGGCGACGAATTCGCCGTGCTGCTGCCCGGCACCGACGCCGCCGGCGGCGAAGCGGTTCTCGCCTCGCTCGCGGAACTGATCGTACTCAACAACCAGTATTATCCTGACTTTGAGCTGAGCATCTCCACCGGCATCGCCACCAGCCGGCCCGGCGACCGCCTGGAACAGGTCGTCAAACGCGCCGACATGAAGATGCTTCACGCCAAGCGGCTGTATTATCTGGAGTGCAATCGGGATCGCCGGATTACGGGCGCGGCGTGAGGCGGGCTGGCGCGAGGACGTGCGCAGGCGAGTTGTGCCGTGGCAGCCTGAATTCTACAGCGAGTTAAGCAATACCGCTTCAACAAAATCGGTGTCGTCCCTGCGAACGCAGGGACCCATAACCACAGGTGCTTGGGGTTATGGAATGTGTCTCCCGCCGGCGTTCTAACCGAGGGGCCGCGGCGTATGGGTCCCTGCGTTCGCAGGGACGACAGCCTAACTTTACTCTGGCTCGGTCCATTATAAGATAAGTTTCGCGCATGTATTATGTCTACATACTCGCGAGCAGGCGGCACGGGACTCTGTATATCGGGGTGACCAATTCGCTACAGAAGCGGCTAGCTGAACATCGAGACGGCAAGGGTTCGGTGTTCGTTAGGACCTACGGCGTCCATCGCCTCGTGTATGTCGAATCTTTCGGCCGCGCGAAGGAAGCGATCGCCCGCGAGAAGCAACTAAAACGGTGGAAACGTGACTGGAAGATCGAACTGATCGAGCGCGAGAATCTCGAGTGGCGAGATCTCAGCGATTTGCTGGTTTAGTGAAGCTATAGCCCCCAAGACCGATTAATCGCTTAGCTCGGAATGAGACCCGCGACGCGATAGCTTTCAACGATCCGGTCATAGACCGAGATATCGGCCCGGCTTCTCGCCATCAGTTGGGCGCCGCCGATCGCAGCGTAAATCGCGAGCGCTCGCTCCCGTGCCATCATGCGATCTCCTGAAGCGTCCATCGAGGACAGAACCTTCGCGAGCCAGACCACATTGACGTCGGCGAAAGCCTGAACCTCGAGCTTCACCGCGTCGGGCAGGTCGTCATGTTCAGCGGCCATGAATCCGCACAGGCACATGCGATTACCGTTCTCCAATGCCAGGCGAAAGACATTGGTGTATTTCCGCAAACACAGCCCCGGCTCCGGCGTCTCCGCCCAGAAGCCGTCAAAAGCGGCTTCGGCTTCCTCCCAATAGCGCCGCGCCAGCGCCGCCCCCAGATCGCCCTTGGTCGGGAAGTGATAATGAATACTCGCGCTCTTGATGCCGACTTCCTTCGCCAGTTCCCGGAAGCTCAAGCCATTATAGCCATGGGCCTGCACGGTTTTCCGGCCGGCTTCCATGATCGCCTCGCGCGTATCGGACTTCATTGCGGGGTTCCATTTTAATCTATCGATAGATAGGCATTGACAGCACCCTTGGAAAGTCCTTTGTATACCTACCTATCGATAGGTATACAAAGGAGCAGCTATGAAGATTTATGACCGCGAAGGTACCCCCAATCCGGCCCGCATCCGCATCGTGCTCGCCGAAAAAGGGCTGGAGGATCAGATCGAGTTCGTCAGCGTTGATCTGATTGCGGCGGGACAAAAGCAGGATTCTTTCCTGGCGATGAACCCGATCGGCAAGATCCCGGTGCTCGAACTCGATGACGGGCTGCTGATCTCCGAATCAACCGCGATCACCGAATATCTCGACAATCTCGATGGCAACCCAACGCTGACAGGCAAAACGCCGCGCGAAAAAGCGGTGATCCACATGATGCAACGCCGCGCCGAAATGCTGCTGCTCGAACCGGTCGACGACTATTTCCATTACGGGACGCCGGGCCTCGGCAAAGCTTTGAGACCGTGGCGAATGCCAGACTGGAGTGGCGCCAAGGAATGGGGCACACGGCGGGGTGCGCAAGCGGTCCGGGGCATGCCCTATTTCAACGACCTTCTCGCCAAGCAACCTTTCCTGGCAGGCGAGGCCTTTTCGATGGCCGACATCACGCTGTTCACTGCATTGATCTTCGCCGAGATTTCCGGCCTGACGATCGCCAAGGAATTGACCGCCCTCGCCGCCTGGCGCAGCAGGGTGTCCGACTTGCCCGCCGTGAAGAACCGCAGCGGCCAGCATTTGCTGCCGGAGGATCTCGCACGGCTCAGCGCGTGAACGGGGCAGCGAACTTCTCGCTCTCGGGCGGAAGCCGATAATTCTTCGTCATTGCGAGCGAAGCGAAGCAATCCATCTCACCAAGCAAAGAAAGAATGGATTGCTTCGCTTCGCTCGCAATGACGGCAAGCAAACAAAAAAGCCCGGTCTTTCGACCGGGCTTTGATTTGTTAATCCGCGAAGTACTTACGCGGCTTCGTCCGCGACGGCGGTATCGTCGCCATCGGCATCGGCGTCGCCATCTGCTTCACCGTCGGCCTCGACTTCGGTCTCGGCCTTGGCGCCGCGGCGCGGGCTTTTGGCGAGTTGGCCTTCGATTTCCTTGACCGCTTCGGTTTCGGTCACGTGCTGCACGACGGCGATTTCACGCGACAGACGATCGAGCGCGGCTTCATAGAGCTGGCGTTCGCTGTAGGACTGTTCGGGCTGCGATTCCGAGCGATAGAGATCGCGCACCACTTCGGCGATCGCGACGATATCTCCCGAATTGATCTTCGCTTCATATTCCTGCGCCCGGCGGGACCACATCGTGCGCTTGACGCGCGCGCGGCCCTTGAGCGTTTCCAGCGCGCGCTTGACCAGCGCCGGATCGGACAGCTTGCGCATCCCGACATTGGCGACCTTGGCGGTCGGCACCCGCAGCGTCATCTTGTCCTTCATGAAATTGATCACGAACAGTTCAAGCCTGGCGCCGGCGATTTCCTGCTCTTCGATGGCCAGGATCTGGCCAACGCCATGGGCGGGATACACCACGAATTCGTTGGTCTTGAAGCCCTGGCGCTGGGTCAGGACCTTCTTCGGCTCCTCGACGCGCGGCGCCGCGGTCACCGGCTTCGCCGCGACGGGCTTGGCGGCGGGGGCAACGACAGGCTTGGTGACGACGGCAGCCTTGGGAGCAGCAGCCTTCGGAGCGATTTTGGGAGCAGCGACCTTCGAAGCAGTGGCCTTCGAACCCGTCGCTTTCGCGGCAGTTTTTGCAGTCTTATTTGGCATTTCGCTTCTTTTGTTCTTTGAGGATTTTGCAGCCGAGACCTTAGTGGCCTTCCTCGTATCCTTGAGAGAAGTCCGGGCACGGCTCTTGGTTGCACTACGGCTCACCGCAGCGGCTTTTTTGGAAGCTTTGGAAACACTCTTTTTACGCGTTTTCTGTGACACAGCCTGCGCGCGGAACTGCCACGCCCCTGTTGGATGTTTTCACGGGAACCCATGGGGGCCCAATTACGCAGGCTGACGGGTTCGGCTTGTTAATTTACCGAATATAGCACATTTCCCGCAAAAATCAATGGTTTATGCCCCCTCGGAGGCTCTCCGAGGGCGGTTTCGGCGACATCACGGGGATTAGGGTTAAGCCGAACCGTTCCAAAAGGGCACAAACGGCCTCAGCTCAGAGCGCAAGAAATACCGTTCGGCTCAGTCGCCGGTACCCGGTGCCGGAGAAAAATATTTCTCGAACTTGCCTTCGACGCCCTCGAACTCCTTGGCGTCGGCCGGCGAGTCCTTCTTCTGGGTGATGTTCGGCCAGCTCTTGGCGTATTCGGTGTTCACCTCGAGCCATTTTTCGAGGCCCGGCTCGGTATCCGGCTTGATCGCGTCGGCGGGGCACTCCGGCTCGCACACGCCGCAGTCGATGCATTCGTCCGGATGGATCACCAGCATGTTGTCGCCTTCGTAGAAGCAGTCTACGGGGCAGACTTCAACGCAATCGGTATATTTGCATTTGATGCAGGCTTCGGTGACGACGTAAGTCATCCAGGGCTCCGGAACGGGTCAATTTAATGGTTTGCGTAGCGCAGGAAGTGCGCAGCCGCAAGGGAAGCAAAGCGCTTCCGGGAAGGCTTCTCATGCCATCCTGCGCTGGCTGCATGGGGCCGCATGGAAATAGTTACTCCGGCGGGGGTTTTTGATCCGGCATGTCCGGCTTTGTGTCCGCCTCGGCCTGCATGTCGACATAGAGCACGCGCGCGGCGGAGGCATCGCCCCGCCGTTCGGAAAACCCGACGACTTTGAGAATGCGCACGGTGCGATCGAGCCCGATGGTCAGGACGTCGCCGGGTTTTACCGCATGGCCGGGCGCCTTTTCGCGCTCGCCATTGATGCGGACGTGACCGGCCTCGACCAGCGCGGCCGCGCTGGTGCGGGCCTTGACCACCCGCGCATGCCACAACCATTTGTCGAGACGCTGGCGCTCCAAACGACACCGTTCTGAGGAAGGTTAGTCCTTACGGCCGCCCGCGAGCTGTTCGCGCAGCGCCGCCAGTTTGGCAAAGGGCGAATTCGGATCGGCCGGACGGTCGCGTTCGCGCGGAGTAGCGCTGGTCGCGTATTGCCGGTGCGACGGCCCGCCGCCCGAGCGCCCATCACGGTCGCCCTTGTCGCGGCCGCCTTTATCGCGATCGCGCCGCGCCCTTGTCGCGACCACCGCCGCCGAATTTGCCTTTCGGCCGGTCCCCGTCGCGATTGTCTCTGTTGCCGGCGATTGTCATTGCCTTTGCCCTGGAAACGCTCGCGCGGCGGACGATCGCCGCGGTTCTCGCGCGGCGCCGGCGCGCCTTCGGCTGGCGCGGCCGCGACCACGCCTTCGGCCGGCGGCGTATCAGTGCGGGGCTTTCGGAAATCATTGCGGCGGCCGCGCCGATGCCGCTCGTGTTTTGCTCCATCAGCCGCTTCACCGGTGACGGCCTCGCCAGCTGTGGCTGGCTGCGCGCCCACGGCAGCGCGATCGGGACGATGATGACGGTTATTGTCGCGACGCCGGCGGACGGCGTTCTTCGGAGCGGCCACCGGGACGCCAGACTTCAATCAGTTCTGGCGCGGCGGCCACTTCGGGCGCGGCTTCTGCGGTGCTTGCATCAGCTGGTGCGCTGGCTTCTACGGCGGAAGCTTCCACCGGTGCGGCATCGCTGGCCGCAGCGGGTTCAGCCGCCGACTTCAGCGAGTGTCTGGTCGACGGCCTGCTCCTGCGGCTTGTCTTCCACCGGCTGCGCTTCGGCGATTACAGGCGCATCTTCGCTTGCAACCGGCGGCGTATCGGGAGTGATTTCTGCGATCTCGGCTGTTTCAACGGCGGCGCTCTCGGCGACGACCGCGGGCTCTGCATCGGCAGCGACAACGGAGCTCTCTGTCGCTTCCGCAGCCACTTCCGTTGTCTCCGCAACCGGCGCTTCTGCAACCGGCGTCTCGGCAACCGCAGTCTCGACCACCACCGGCTTCGGCGGCAGTGGCGGGCGGCGATCCATGCGATAGCCCAGCGCGCGCAGGATCGAGGCGAAATCTTCGCCGGCCGATCCGGTTAGCGACGTCATCGCTTGCGTGACGACAAAACTGCGGCCATCGAACGCGCCGGCGGGCTTCTCGCCCAACGAGCCCTCGCCACGACAGCGCCGGGCGAATGAGATCGGCCAGACGCTCCAGAATATCGACCCCGCACCGCGCGCTCGCCGCATTGGCGATAACCCAGCACGCGATAGGCGTCGCGATTGAGCTGCTTGTCGACCGCGAATGAAGTACGGCCCCGATCCTGCCAGATGCTGCGCGCCCGACAGTGCCGACATGTCGACATTGTCCTGCTTCTGCGCCCACAACAGCGAGGCCAGCGCACGCGCCGCGGGTTTGAGCAGCGGCGGCACATAGATGTGATAGGCGCCGAAGCGCACGCCATACTTGCGCAGCGCCGCGCGCGACGGCTGATCGAGATCCTTCATCTCGGCCGCGATCTTGGCGCGCTCCAGCACACCGAGCGCTTCGATCAGTTGGAACGCGATGCCGCGACCGATGCCGGTGATGTCTTCCGCCTTGGACAGATCAAACAGCGGCCCCAGCAGCTTTTCGATATGCGTCTTCAGCCACAGATCGAGTCTCGTTTGCACGGCTTCGCGCGCCGGACCGTTGAGGCGATCGTCGGAGATGATACGAATGCGCGGATGCAGCGCGTCATCGGCCGCCACCAGTTTGGCGACCGCGTCGCCGGTCCAGCGGATGGTGCCATCCGACGCCAGCACGAACTGATCGTCCGGTGCCGCGGCGAGTTTCTCGGCACGGCCTTCGATTTCGCCGGCCAGCGCCTTGAGTGCCCGCAGCCTGCTGGGCCTTGGCGTCGGAGCCGGCCTCCGCCGCATCGGGCGCAAAGGTAAATCCATCGAGCCGGCCAATCACATGGCCTTCCACGATCACTTCGCCGGTCTTGCCGATTTCCGTAGTCAAAACGCTGTTCTCCCGCAGGCGGCGCATCAATACACTGGTACGGCGATCAACGAAACGCTCCGTGAGCCGTTCATGCAGCGCATCGGACAATTTATTTTCAACTTCCCGCGCCAGACCCTGCCAATGCTCGGGGTCGGCCAGCCAGTCCGGACGGTTGGCCACGAACGTCCAGGTACGGATTTGCGCGATCCTGCCTGATAAAGTGTCGATATCGCCATCGGGTCCGATCGGCCTGATCCACCTGAGCGGCGAACCATGCATCGGGAATCCGGCCCTTTTGCATCAGGAACCCATACAGCGTCGTGACCAGTTTCGGCATGCGCGGCCGGCGCCAGTCGGCGGTAATCCGGGATCTGGCAGGCATCCCACAATCGTTCGACGGCGGCTGAGCCCTGCGCCATGTCGCGCACATCGGCGTCGCGTGCCGCATGATCGAGCACGCGCAGATCCTCGGCGATCGGCGCCCGGGTCAGCGCTTCATGCGTCGGCGTCAGCGCCAGCGACACCTGCAGCGCGCCAGCGAGGAAAAATCCAGCTTCGAATTGCGCCATTGCAGGACTTTCACGCTCTCAAATGTGTGATTCTGCAGCGCATTGACCAGTTCGGGCTCGAATGGCGCGCAGCGGCCCGTGGTGCCGAAAGTACCGTCGCGGGTGGCGCGGCCGGCGCGGCCCGCGATCTGCGCGAATTCGGACGGGTTCAAACGGCGGAACTGATAGCCGTCATATTTGCGATCGGACGCGAACGCGACGTGATCGACGTCGAGATTGAGGCCCATCCCCACGGCATCGGTCGCGACGAGATAATCGACATCGCCGGACTGGAACATCGCGACCTGCGCATTGCGGGTGCGCGGGCTCAGCGAACCCAGCACGACAGCCGCGCCGCCATGCTGGCGGCGGATCAGTTCGGCGATCGCATAGACTTCATCGGCCGAGAACGCGACGATCGCGGTACGTCTTGGCTGCCCGCGTGATCTTGCGGTCGCCGGCGAATTCAAGCTGCGACAGCCGCGGCCGCGTCACGATCGAGGGCGCCCGGCAACAGCCGCTCGATGATCGGGCGCATCGTGGCGGCGCCGAGCAACAGCGTCTCGTCGCGGCCGCGCCGGTTCAGGATGCGATCGGTGAACACATGCCCGCGCTCGAGATCGGCCGCGATCTGGATTTCATCGACCGCGAGAAACGACACGTCGATATCCCTGGGCATCGCCTCGACCGTCGAGACCCAGAACCGCGCCTTCGGCGGCTTTATCTTTTCTTCGCCGGTGATCAGCGCCACGGAATCGGGCCCGGCGCGAGCGACGATCTTGTTATAGACCTCGCGCGCCAACAGCCGCAGCGGCAGGCCGATAATCCCCGAGGAATGCGCCAGCATCCGCTCGATCGCCAGATGGGTCTTTGCCGGTATTGGTCGGCCCGAGCACCGCGGTGACACCCGCACCCGGGGCCCGTTCATGAGCGAACGATGACGAAGAAGAAGAGAAAGCCATATTTTTCAGGGGTTTCTTTGATGGGCCGGCGCGCTTTGTCGTCGTGGCGGGCCGAAGGATCGCGCGTCTGTTGTGCGCCATTTCGTTACATTTTGCGACGCCTGAGCGGCCGAACTTTAAGTTCCGGAACGAGTCCGGAACGAATCGCGAAGGAATCGCTGACTCATCTCCACTCCGGCTTCGTTCACCGCAACATCTCGCGCTGACCCCTGATAGCGACACTAGATCAAGTTTGGCGCAGCGCGACAAGAGCAGGATTTGCGTCGAATTCCTTAAGTTTGCAGCGAGAGAGGAGTCGAATCAGAAGTGAGGAAGAGTCAACAGGGATTCGATCACCTCGTTCCGCTCGTCGTCCTCGCTTACTTCCCCTCTCCCCTTGTGGGAGAGGGTGGCCGCGATGCGAAGCAGCGCGGACGGGTGAGGGGGTCTGTCTCCGCGGATAGAGACCCCTCATCCGGCGCTGCGCGCCACCTTCTCCCACAAGGGGAGAAGGGAAGAAGGGGACCTTACTGCGTCTTCGCCACCCTTGGCGGTGTCGCGGTCGTGATGAACTGCGTCGCTTCCAGCATCGCCACGCCCAGCGGCGTCGGGATCACCATGCGGAACGGGACCAGGATGCGGGTTCCCAACACAGGCGCGAAGGCGATTTCGATGTTGCGCTGGGCGGTGAGATATTTGATCACAGGGCGATCGGGGATGTAGCCGGCGACCCGGCGTGAAATACACCGCGCACACCACGACTGGGCCAGCATAGCCCTTTTCGGCCTTCACGGTTTCCATGCGCTTGAAATCGAGCTTCAGATCGTAGCGCAGCCTGCCGTCGAAAATCGCCGCCCCCGTATGGCAGGCCTCGGGGCTGAGCGGATCTGATGTGCCCGGCACGCGCAGCATCGATCCCGTCATCGGATCGAACACGTTACGGCGATGCGCATCGGTCACGACCACGCGGTCGGGATCGACAGGCGGTTCCGGATCGATGCCGAATTCCTTGATGGTGCCGTTGGCCAGCACCATGTGGATGGCCTCGGACTTTTTCGACGAAGTTGTAGTCGCCTGATAATTGGTCGACACCAGCGCGCCATTGACGACGCGGCCCTGCGCCGCCCCGGTGCCTGAGCCGCCGGCGAACGCCTTCAACAGCCCGGACGTGCCGCCCTGGGCGGCCGCGGAAAATTGATCGTCCAGGATTTCGATGGCCCAACTACCCTTACCAACCGGAATCCCGGCCAGCGTCGCCTCATAATGCGCATCGAGCCGGCCCTGCGCCGAGGCCACAGGCGATCCCCCCACCAGCCACACGGCAGCGGCGAACAGGCCGCCCAACACCCGCAACGCGCGGCGCGCCAGCCGGGGTGAAATGATGCCATGGTGTGCACTTTGCGAACGATCCTTAACTGGGCGCGACGAGGCATCATTTAAGCCAAAAAATCCGCCAAACAACGGATAAAGCCGGTACATCAGCGCAATCGGCGTGCTTTTCCCGCACATCTTGATGACCCCGGCCGTTAAAGCGCGGAACCCATGATGTCGGTGGCGAATACGCCGTTTATATGATGGATTGCAGGGGCTTCGGGGGCCTTCTCTCGTGTCCCGGACGCGGCGCAGCGTCCTTCACGCTGCTCCGCAGAGCCGGGACCCAACAGCACTTGAGGCGCGGAGCGATGGACCCCTGATCAGCAGCGCACCGCCATAGCGTGTCGAAGACGCGCGTTAAACGCGCTTATGGCGCTGCGCAGCATCCGGGGAACGCATTCCTCAGGCGCACTAAGCGCCGTCTCGAAGGATGGAAACCGCGAAAAACCCCCCGGAACCTGCATTTTCTCAAGCCCCGCATGCCTCCAAAACCTTGACGCCCCGCCGCTCTCCCCCTATACGTCCGCGGTTCCCTGAATGGGCGTGAATTTGAACCCTTGGCGCCGATCCCTACGCGGGACGGAAGCCGGGATGGAAGAGGATTTTGTGCGATGTCCGCGGCGCTGCGAACTAACGGCCAAGGGCCCGATGGTAGGCCACAAGGTGAGCCACTCCAATATCAAGACCAAGCGCCGGTTCCTGCCGAACCTGTGCAACGTCACCTTCATCTCGGATGCGCTCGGCCGCAATGTGCGCCTGCGCGTCTCGACCAACGCGATCAAGAGCGTCGACCACCGCGGCGGCCTCGATGCCTTCCTGGTCAAGGCCAAGGCCGACGTGCTGTCGCCCCGCGCCTTGGAGCTGAAGCGCGCGATCGAGAAGAAGCTGCCGAAGACCGAATTCGTGAAGAAGGCCGCGAAGGCGAGCTAACGCTATCGCTTCGAGCGGGTTTAGGGTTTGAGAGTTTGCGGCCGGGTCGAAAGACCCGGCTGTTTTTGTTTGGGGATTAAACCACGGATAGCTTTGGTTGTATCGTTGCTTATTTGCATGTCAGCGAGTCAGACTTGGGCTGGGCTAATTCTTAATACGAAAGTGACCGATGGCGAATCCTCACGACCTGCCCTCCTGCTGTCGGTGCACTCGACTTATCAGGTTGTGATTTTGTCGGCAGTGACATTTCGGGAATGGATTTGCGGGGCCGCAACTTCAACGGCGCAAATTTGTCCGA
The DNA here is from genome assembly GCA_037201505.1 of Bradyrhizobium sp. Lineage (GTDB taxonomy): Bacteria > Pseudomonadota > Alphaproteobacteria > Rhizobiales > Xanthobacteraceae > Bradyrhizobium. The sequence continues at coordinate 314,019 of JBBCHO010000023.1, read as the reverse complement.
GGTCATTGCAAACGGCACTAACCTTTCACAATGCACATTTGAAGGCGGCTTATGCTCGGGATTAATTGCTAAAGGCGCTAATTGCCAAAACGCGAAGTTCGTTGGAATGGTTCAGAAGTCGTCATTCGTCGAGGCGAACTTAGCTGGCGCATCATTCTTTGGAGTGTTTTTTACCGACGTCGATTTTAGCGAGGCCAACCTTAGCGGAGTTGATTTCCGAAACGCGCGTTTCCTCGGCGGCACAAAATTTCAACAGGCCGTTATTTCCGAGGAGACAGATTTTGAAGGAGCGACTGCATCGAGAGAGTTGTCGCGCTTGGACGTCTTTCGCAACTTCGAATACGGCAACGGAAAATTCACGCGTCGCGCGTCGACCTCAGAGGGGGCAATTATCCATGCATCGGCTGCTCTTGGTGCGAGTACCTCCGCACTTGTCGCCGAGAGTGTAGATGGCGCTGATGGTACAGTACCGACCGGAAGAGCAGGAACTTTCATCGGGGCACAATCGGTCTGGCCGACAGGCGCGCAAGCCGTTGGCTCTGCGGGTCAAATAAGACCCTCAATAATTAGCCAGACCCCGTTTCAGCCCGTGGATTGGACGCCGTCGTTCGGATTAGGAAGTGCTGAAACTTCCACTGCTATTTATAAGGCGTTGGAAGCTCGTCCCCTACTAATAAGGGACAATGCAAGAGCATTGGCCGCGGCGCTAAATACGCAAGCCATCGAGCTTCAATACGGCAAACCGAACGAACCGGATAAACTTGCAGAATACGAAAGCCTCGTAGCTTTCACCCGCAAGACTTCCGAGGACCTCCAGGTTTTCGCGGATGCCATAGATGCTGCAATTCAAACTGGATCCGAAGAGCATCCCGAACCCATTTTTTTGGGGCAAGGCTGCAGAGATTGGAAATCAGTTACAAATTGGCGTGATGGGAGTGGTTAGTCGCTAACCGGATGACCGTTTTTGAAGTGTCTTCAGATTGGGTATTTTTGGGTTAGGAGTAGCATTCGTTTCGCGTTGGGAATTGAAATCACGGGTCCAGTAGTTGCGACCATTGGCACGCTCGCGGGAACAGTCGGTAAGGGAAAAGCCCGCGAATAATCGACTCTGGAAACAACACCGGCACGGGAAAGCCCCGCACACCCCCCGCAGAATATGAGCGCTTAGCATAAGGCCCTTAGGGAGATTCTTGAGTGGTGGAGCATGGCAAATGGGGTGGAATAATAGAGGGGCACGCTTTCGATCTAGCGGATTGGATCGACGGGCTACCCGAGCCACATGATCCATGGGTTGAACTGTGGACTGTGGCCGATACGGTTCACCACGTATTGAGATCACGAGAGATCGAAGCCGCTCCTAACATCCAAGAAGCTTACGAGAGGGGCTGGATTGCTCGTTGCCAAGTTGAATGGAGCATTTGCAGCGCGGTCACGCTCTGAGACCATAACCCTAAGGGGCGTTGCCGACAAATTGCCTGATGGCACAGTTACGCAAATGATAGTCATGGCTGCTGGCTCAATCAGAGGACGCGCCCGCCTTAGTGCCATCCCAGATCGAAACGCCTCAACACCACCGCCTGCTTCCGCCGTGCAAACGTGGCTACGATTGGTAGACCAAAATACTTTGGCTGATGACTTGCTTATGCACCAATCTAAGCCTGCCAACCTGGTATGATTTGTACAAATCCTTTGAAGATGTCCGGAAACTTTGCGGCGGCGAAAATCTGCTCAAAAGCGCAATTGGTGCCCATCTGGTGGAGAGCTTAATTCTTTCACGCATACTGCAAATTACTACAGGCATTCTCTTGCGCATCCGGCGCGAAGCAGTCCACCCGAAAAGCCTATGCAACTGAATCAGGCGTCAGAAATGATAAGAGCGATGGTAGTCGGCGTACTGACAGACCTCGTAGCTGAGGAATAGCGGATGCATGAAGTGGCGGCGGCGGAAGCTTCCCTAGCAACGCTCAACCTGTTTCTAAATTTTGCCATTGGTGCAATCGTCCTTGGCTTGGTGCTCGAATATGCGCCTGACTATTGGAGCAAAATTGGGCCGCGTCGCTTCACATCGCATCTCAAAAGCAGGGAGATACTTGTGATGCTGGGAGTTGCTGGAGGAGCTTGCCTTGCACATCCAATCGGAGCAGATCGAAGGTAAGATAAAGAACCGCCAACGTACTGAGATAATCTCCTTGCAAGAGAGAACAGCACCACGTCGTCTCTCAACAGCGCAATGCTCAGGTATCGTTGATGTGCTCAAACCGTTTTCAGGTAGGAAAGCCCGCGTGGCCACCTACGTAACTGATGGGGAAGGGTCTACGCTTGGTCAGATGATCGTCGTTTGCCTTCGAGCCGCGAATATTAATACTGAAGCAGGGATGGCAACTATCCTCCCGTGGAGCGGATTTTTCTCCGGAGTATCCGTGGATGGGGAAGATAAAGAGCTGGTAGACGTTCTTAAGAACGCGCTGAGTGTAGAAGGAGGCTTGGTCGTAACACCAGGCAAAGGTTATTTTGCGGGCAACCAAGCAACCGGCACAGAAACGGAGAACGCGCAGGCAGTTCTGATCGTTGTAGGCGTGAAGCGGTTGAACCTGTTACCTTTAAGTAGCCCATCTCCATGCAGCTCGCGATCCCACTGGCTGCCTCTCGGCAACTTTGCCACATCGGCCCCGCGTCAAGACTAGCGCATTGGCTGCGATCGCCGACGAGAGCGGACACCGTCGCCTCAATTTACTCCCCATTAACCATAATCTCCTACCCATGGAGCGTCTTCTCCCGCAAAGCCTTCGGAGAACGAGGCCGTGGTCTCAGCCGTCAATAATAATCAAAGCAGCCAAAGCGTTTTCACGCCGCCGCCAACGCGCAGTCGCAATCTTCCTCGTCTTCGCAGAACACGTCGTTTCAGGATGCCGTCGCGCAATATACCCAGGATACGACGGCCGGGGCCGGCGGCAATTATGGCTCCGGGGGCGCCAACAGCCCGACGCAGGCGCTGAGCAGCGACCTGATGTCGTCGTTGCTGGCGATGCAGTCGTTGAGGGTGAGTGCACTGATTTGTAATGCGTCGTCCCGGCGAACGCCTAGCCACCGGCTATAGTTGTTACAGAAGGTCTCTCACGCCGTCGCCAAACGAGGGTACACGGCGTATGGGTCCCGGCGTTCGCCGGGACGACGACTGAGAGTTGAACGAAAGGCCTGCGCCCACGCATGCTGCAGAGAACGAAACGCCGGTCCGCGCGCGGCTGCTATTTGACCGCCATTTATTTGACCGTCATGGCGTCACGCGCCTTGACCAGCCGGTCGAGTTCTTCCTGCTGCGCAGCCATGCGCCCGGATGTTCGTTCTTCATCCTGCGCGCCCGACGAGCCGGCGGCCTGTTCGACCAATTGCCGGATGTTGTCCCGCAATATGGCGATGCGGTCGTTGAGTTCGGCTAGCGAAAGCGAATTGTCGTTACTCATGGTCGATTCCCTGATTGGACGGATCTAAGTCTTTATTTGACGCGTTTTCTTCACGCGAACCGGTGCCCACTTCGCTCGAAAACGCTATAGTTCTCGCTTCGCATCCTGCCACATCAATCGATAGCCACGCCATGGGTTCCGTGCGGTATGGTTTGGCACCGCCGCATCGCATTTAGCGATCACGCGACGACAGGACGCAGGCGCCGTAGCTGAAATCGCTTGAACCTCTCGGGCTTTGGCCGACTCCTGATACGGACCCGGTTCAACAAGAGCCCGCGCCGCCATGAACCTCGCGATCCTGCTCGTCATCCTGGCCTGCCTTGCCGCGCTGTCGGCGCGCCCGGTGCTGGCGATGGTGAAGCGCAAGCACGACAGGATCGAATATTACCGGAGCTGGAGCAGCTACCGGCATCCGATCGTGCTGCAAGGCCGCATCCTCAAGCAGGAGGCGGATCTGCTCGCCGCGCAGGGCGCGGTGTGGCTCGCCGCCGATTACAGCGACGACGGCAAACTGATGCGCGTGGTCAAGCATTACCGCGGCGAAGTGTTCTTCGAATATGTCTACGCATATCATCCGAACGGCCGGCTGAAGAGCGCAACCGTGACGCGCGACGGACGCGTGACCGTGCTGGAATATGATCCGCGCGGACGGAGGGTGTCGGAGGCGAGTATTGCGTTTTGATTTCACTTCTCCCCTCCCTCCGCGCGCGTCAGCGCGTGGCGGGGAGGGGTCGGGGGTGGGGGGGTCTATCAACAAATTCGCTGACAGCAGTACTCGCGGCGCGACCCCCCACCCTTGATCCCTCCCCACCGCTTCGCGGGGAGAGGGAAAGCAGAGCTGCGCGCGTGTCGATCTACTCTTGCAACGCACGCCCTCTACCCGACGGGCAAATCACGTCGCCTCCCTCTTATCCCTTGTCCAGCCCCTCCACCAAAATATTCTGATTTCCCGAAACTGCAAATCACATTACATTCCCCCGCCGTCTCGCGCCCACACAGAGGGGCGTTTCGCGATCGTCACGGACGTAGGGCGCGAGATGCGGTGGACGCCTGGTGCCGTGAGACGAACGGCAGAAGGCGGACGGCGAAGTCGTGTGGTCCTGATGCCCCGACGCTGGCATCAAATTCCCAGGAAGCCAACTTCCCGGGGGTGACGGTGGCAAAAGAGCCCGGTCACCGGGGAGAGCACGAATATAAGCCGTTAAAACCATTGCGCGGGGAATGCCGGGTGTTTCCGGTGTGACCGTGGTGACTAACGCGCGTGCTAACTACACACCACACGCGCGGCTGCGGGCGCACCAGCGCCCGGCATTCCCTGCGCCCTCTGTTCGGAGGGCGGGAGTTGCACAGCAAAACTCGGGCGCGGAGCGTCGCGAGAATGCGGGGGTGTGTCTCTGCCGTCGTCCATGCGAACGCAGGGACCCATACGCCGCGGCCCATCGTTTAGACGACGTAGCAGTCGCCTTGCTCCTCAAGCAACACCTGTGGTTATGGGTCCCTGCGTTCGCAGGGACGACGGTGAGAGAGCGCATTTGCGCCGTGCCCACCGTCGCATACCGCAATGGTGCGCACTCAAGCGCTTTGCCCACCCTGCGTAATCGAATACAGTAATCCAACATAAAAACCGCCCGCGGGAGAAAACAAAAAATGTCTAACAAAAAATCTGGACTCTTCACCCGCCGGCACGTGCTGCGCACTGCAGGCCTCGCGATCGCGGCCGCAGCCGTCTCACGCTTCGGCCTGCAAAACGCCCGCGCCGCCACCTATCCCGATCGCCCGATCAAGATCATCGTGCCGTTCGCGCCGGCGGGCCCGACCGACATCATGGCGCGCATTCTCGCGCAAAATCTTGGTGCCGCCATCGGCGGCAATATCATCACCGAGAATCGCTCCGGCGCCGGCGGCAATCTCGGGATCGGCTATGTGTCGCATGCCGAGCCGGACGGCTACACGCTACTGGTTTCGTCCAGCGCCTATGTCGTCAATCCCGGGCTCTACGCCAAAGTGCCCTACGATCCCTACAAGGATTTCGCGCCGGTCGCCGAGCTCGGCACCTCGCCGAATGCGATCCTGATCGATCCCAAGCTCGGCATCAACACGATTGCGGAATTGATCGCGCGCGCGAAGGCGAACCCCAACGAGCTGAATTACGCCAGCCCCGGCATCGGCACCACGCCGCATCTGTCGGGCGAGCTGCTCAAGATCGCAGGCGGCATCAACATCACGCATGTGCCGTTTTCGGGTGCGGCGCCCGCGATCCAGGCGCTGCTCGGCGGCGTCACGCAAATGGCAGTCGCGGCACTGCCGCCCGCGCATCCCTATATCGAATCTGGCGCGCTGAAAGCGCTGGCGCTCACCGGCGAGCATCGCTGGTTCGATCTCAAGGATGTGCCGACCATGGTCGAACTCGGCTACAAGGATTTTGTCGCCGAAACCTTCCAGGCGCTGCTGGCGCCGGCGAAAACGCCGCCCGAGATCGTCGAAAAGCTGGCCGCGAAATCGATCGAGGTGCTGAAGCGGCCGGAGATCAACAGGCAACTGCTCGACAACGGTTTCGAAGTCATCGCCAACGGGCCCGATGGGCTGCGCAAGCGGATCGCCGAGGAAGTGCCGAAATGGCGTGAGCTGATCGCGAAGGCGGGTATACAGCCGGTGTGATGGTGATTGTTTGTTGCACGAACCCACCCACGCCGTCGTCCCTGCGAACGCAGGGACCCATAACCACCGTCGTTTATTGAGAAGCAAGATCGTCAACCACCGCATCCAACCGCAAGGCCGCGGCGTATGGGTCCCTGCGTTCGCAGGGACGACAGAACAAAAAGAAAGGACCCCTTCGTGAAGATCGTCGACCTCAGCCGTGAACTTTACCACCGCACCCCGTCTTACCCCGGCCATTCCGCCATCATCCATGGCGTCTGGAAGACGCACGAAGAGTCATTCGCCGATGGCGGCAATGTGCATGGGCTGGCGTCGATGTATTTCGCGATGCCCGATCACGGCGGCACCCACATCGATGCGCCCAGGCACTTCGACAAGCGCGGCGCGCCGATCAACGAATACCCGCTGGAAAACTGCATCGTGCCCGGTATCGCGCTCGATCTACGCCACATCGCGCCGCGCGCCGAAATCACGCCGGATGATCTCGACGCCGCGGTGAAGAAAGCCGGCGTGGAGATTCCGAAAGGCGGCACGGTATTGTTGTGCACCGGCCATCACGAACGGACGTTTCCGCGCAAGGAATACAACACCGAAAATTCCGGCGTGAATGTGAAGGCCACCGAGTGGCTGGCCAAGCACGGCATCGTCCATTTCGGCATCGACTCGATGCGGCCGGGACCGGAAGGCAAGGAGAATTTGCTGGTGCACAAGGCCTGCTTCGATCTGGGCATCACCCACATCGAGAGCCTGTGCAACCTGGAATCGATTTTGGGCGAAGGGCCGTTTACGTTTATCGGCCTGCCGATGAAGTGGCGCGAGGGGACGGGCTCGCCGATCCGCGCGGTCGCGGTGTTCGGGATGTGAGGATTGGTTGATGAGAAACTCCGTCATTCCGGGATGGTCCGAAGGACCAGACCCGGAATCTCGAGATTCCGGGTTCGATGCTTCGCATCGCCCCGGAATGACAGTTCATCTACCTACCCCCGAACGTCGTCTTGCCGAACAGCTCCTTCTGCGTCGAGGGCTGCGAGCGCCAATATTGCGGCGGCGCGTCGACCTGGCCGCCGAGTTCGGCCGCGGCATGCCAGGCCCAGCGCGGGTCGTAGAGCATGCCGCGCGCCAGCGCGACCATGTCGGCCTTGCCGGATGCGATAATTTCCTCGGCCTGCTTCGCTTCCGTGATCAGGCCGACCGCCATCGTGGTCAATCCCGTGGCTTCCTTGATGCCCTGCGCGAGCGGCACCTGATAGCCGGGCGAGAGCGGAATTTTCTGCAGCGGCGACACGCCGCCGGAGGACGCATCGATCCAGTCGACGCCGCGCTTCTTCAATTCTTTCGCAAGCTCGATGGTCTGCGCGAGATCCCAGCCGCCCTCGACCCAATCGGTCGCGGACACCTTGACGCCGATCGGCTTGTGCTCGGGAAACGCCGCGCGCACCGCGTCGAACACTTCGAGCGGATAGCGCATGCGATTTTGCAAGGAGCCGCCATATTGATCGGTGCGCTGGTTGGCGATCGGCGACAGGAACTCATGCGTCAGATAGCCGTGCGCGAAATGCAATTCGAGCGCGTCGATGCCGAGCCGCTCGGCGCGCTTCGTGGCCGACACGAACGCATCGGTGATGCGCGCCATTCCCGCGGCATCGAGCGCGAGCGGCGCGGTCTCGCCTTCCTTCTGCGGCACCGCCGATGGCGCCACGGTCTGCCAGCCGCCATCGGCAATCGGGATCAACTGTCCGCCCTTCCAGGGCTGGTAGCTCGATCCCTTGCGGCCGGCATGCGCCAACTGCATCGCGACCGCGGCTTTCGAATGCTTGCGGATCGATGCCAAAATCGGCTTCAGCGCGGCTTCGGTGGCGTCGTTATACAGCCCGAGGCAGCCCGGCGTGATGCGGCCGATCGGCTCGATATGCGTGGCCTCGATGCAGAACATCGCCGCACCCGACAGCGCCATCGTGTTCATATGGGTGAAGTGCCAGTCATTGGCCTCGCCGTTGTCAGCAGAATACTGGCACATCGGCGCCACCATGATGCGGTTCCGAAGGGTGAGATCGCGCAGCTTGATCGGCGAAAACAAAGCGCTCATGGGAATTTCCTTGGGAGTGTCCTGACAGGAAGGGGCCGTTGTCCCATTGTATCTAGCGACGCGCGGGGCGTTCCTCAACCATATCAAATCAGGTCAAGGCTGAATTCCCGCCGCCTTGACCACGGCGTGAAAATCCGCGGTCTCGCGCGCCAGGAACGCATCCATCTCGGCCGTGGTCATCGGCTGGGTTTCGACGCCGAGTTTTTTCAGCGCTGCCTGCGTCGCCGGTTCGGCGAGCAATTTTTCGCCGGCGGTATGGAATTTCTCGACAATGTCGCGCGGCGTCTTTGCAGGCATGAATACGCCGAGCCAGAATACGCTGTCGGCATTCTTCAGCCCGATATCGATCGGCGTCGGCAGATCGGGCAATTCCGGTACGCGTTTGGGCGTCGATACCACCAGCGCGCGGACGCGGCCTTCCTGGATCAGCGGCAGCGCGGTCGCCAGCGGACAGAAATAGAAATCGATCCGGCCGCCGAGAATATCGGCGATCACTTCGGCGCCACCCCGATAGGGCACGTGGGTGGTTTCGATCCCAGCCGCAAGGCGGAATTTCTCGGCGCTGATATGCACTGCGCTGCCGACGCCGACCGAGCCGAACACAATCGAGCCGGGTCTCGCTTTGGCGTCCGCAATGAAATCCTGAATGGTCTTCCAGGGCCGTGACGGCGGCACGATCATCACATTGGCGCTGAAGCCGATCATCAAGGCCGAGGTGAGATCTTTACCGGGGTCGAAGGAGAGATTGGGATAAATCGCTGGCGCAATCGCCAGCGCGGAGGATTGAGCAAGGATGCTGTAACCATCCGGATCGGCCTTCACCACCATCGCGGAGCCAAGCGTACCGCCTGCGCCGGCGCGATTTTCGATCACGATGGATTGACCGATCTCGGCCGACAGCCGGTCGAACACCAGCCGCGGCACCACATCCGCCGCACTGCCGGCGCCGAACGGAATCGTCGCCCGGATCAGCCGCGACGGCCAGTTTTCGGCCTGCGCCGCAGGGGCGGCAGAGAGGCATGCGAATAGGAATACGAATTGAACGGATCTGTGCATCAAAACTCCGGCTTTCATTTCAGGTCATCCGCAGAGGAACTGCAAGAACCATTCCGCCGCAGTCGAGAAAAAGACTACTCCACCAGCGTGAATTGCAGCAGCAAGGTGCGCTGGATCAGCGAGAAATTATCGTCTGAGACCAACGTCAGCACGGTCTCGCCCTCTGGCGTGACGTGGGCGTCGATGCCTTCCATGTTGTCGATCTCGTCGTGCAGATCCGCGTCGAAGATCGAAGGGCCATCGACCACCGCGCCCGGTGCGACCGATGCGAGCGGGATACGCCGGATGCGAATGCCGATGCCCGAGACCAGCGAGAATTTGCGCTCCAGCACCAACAGATCGCCCGAGGGCAATAGCACCGCGTCGCTGATGTCGAATTGCTCGGTGCGGCGGATGCTGAACTGTCCGGGCGTCGGGCCACCAACCAGAAACGCGATCAGATTGCCCTTGGCGTCGAGGCCGCGTTCGGACATCGCGATCAGCGTATCCGCCAGCGGCATGCCTTTCGGCACGAACACCAGCGCCTCCAGCCCTTTATTCGAGGGCAATTTGGCGGCGGCCGCCGGCAACGGCACGACTTCGCCGCGCGAACGGGTAAAGCCTTTGCTGAAATCGAAGCGCAGCACCTGATGGACGCGCTCGAGGCCGATATAGACGAATGAGCCATCGAGCGCGATCGATTCCGAATCGAACCAGCCGCGCGTGATGATCGGCTTGCCGTCCGGTCCCAGCATCGGCGCGGTCTCGACCTCCGCAAGCCCGCTCATCTCGCGGCCGTTATAGAGGATCTTGCCGGTGAACCAGTTTCCCTTGTCGCTGAACGAGATAAACCGCTCGCCCCTCGGATCGAGCCGCAGGCCCGACAGTCCGCCGAAACCGGGAAAGCGCGAGGTCAGCGCCAGCCCGCTGCGATATTGCAGCGATCCGAAACGGGTATGCGCGCGGTCGTTCGGATCAAAGGACCGTATCGGTCGCGCATTGACCTCGATCGATATGGGCTCGGCGACCGATAACTCATCCGGCGGAAGTGGCTTCAGCGGCGGCTGCGTCGCATGCTGCGCCCAAGCGACATCCGTCAGCGTGATCGTCGAGAGCCCGAGCGCGGTGGATTTCAGGAAGCCGCGTCGGGTGAGATCGCGAACCGGGTCACGCCCCATGCATGTCTACGAGTGCAGCCGGCGCCTGGGACCGCCACCGCGGCCTGTCTTGGCCGGCGCGGCACCGCTGGTCTCGCTGAACAATTCCGCGAGCTTTTCGGTGATGGCGCCGCCGAGTTCCTCGGCGTCGACGATGGTGACCGCGCGGCGATAATAGCGCGTGACGTCGTGACCGATGCCGATCGCAATCAGCTCCACCGGCGAGCGGGTCTCGATTTCCTCGATGATATGGCGCAGGTGCCGCTCCAGATAATTGCCGGGATTGACCGACAATGTGGAATCGTCGACCGGCGCACCGTCGGAAATCATCATCAGTATCTTGCGCTGCTCGGAGCGGCCGAGCAGGCGCTTGTGCGCCCAGTCCAGCGCCTCGCCGTCGATGTTTTCCTTGAGCAGGCCCTCGCGCATCATCAGCCCGAGATTCTTCCGCGCCCGGCGCCATGGCGCGTCGGCGGATTTGTAGATGATATGTCGCAGATCGTTGAGACGGCCGGGATTGGCCGGCTTGCCGGCGGCAAGCCACGCCTCGCGCGATTGCCCGCCCTTCCAGGCTCGCGTGGTGAAGCCGAGAATCTCGACCTTGACGCCGCAGCGCTCCAGCGTGCGCGCCAGAATATCCGCGCAGGTCGCCGCCACCGTAATCGGGCGTCCGCGCATCGAACCGGAATTGTCCAGCAGCAGCGTCACCACGGTATCGCGGAAGGTCGCTTCCTTTTCGTGCATGAACGACAGCGGATGATAGGGATCGGTGACCACGCGAGACAGCCGTGCCGGATCCAGAATGCCTTCCTCGAGATCGAATTCCCAGGCGCGATTTTGTTGCGCCATCAAACGGCGCTGCAGCCGGTTCGCCAGCCGCGCGACAATGCCCTGCAGATGCGCGAGCTGCTTGTCGAGATAGCTGCGCAGCCGCTCCAGTTCGTCGTGATCGCAGAGGTCTTCGGCCGCGATCACCTCGTCGAATTTCGGCGCGAAGGCGTGATATTCCGGCCCGCGAGGTTCATTGGCGCCGCGCGAATTCGGCCGCTGCGCTTCGCCCGGCGTCTCGTCATCGCCGAGTTCGCCGTCGTCGAACGTATCGCTGGTGGAAGCCTGCGCGCTTTCCATCGCGCTTTCGGACATTTCGTCCGACGTCGCCTGGGCCTGATCGGCGCTCATTTCCTGCGCGGCGTCGCTGTCGGGCGACCCCTCGGCACCGGACTGATCGTTCTCGCCGTCGCGGTTCTCGTCCTCGTTCTCGTCGTCATCGGCCTCGGCATTGCGGTCGTCGCCGAGTTCGAGCGCCGTCAAAAGATCATGAACCGCATCGCCGAATTTCGCCTGATCTTCCGCGAACCGGTCGAGTTGGTCGAGCCGCGCGCCGATCTTGTCTTCCAGCACCGGACGCCACAGGTCGACCATCTTGCGGGCTGCCGCCGGCGGCGCGAGACCTGTGAGGCGTTCGCGCACCAGCATTGCCAGCGCATCGGACAATGGCGCATCGGCGCGGTCGGTGATCTCGTCGAACTTGCCGCGATGGAAATGATCGTCGAGCATCGCGGTAAGATTTTTCGCTACCCCCGCCATCCGCCGCGAACCCAGCGCTTCAACCCGGGCCTGCTCCACGGCTTCGAATACGCCGCGCGCCTGCGGATTTCCCGGCATCAGCTTGCGATGCACTTTCGGATCGTGACAGGCGAGTTTGAGCGCGATCGAATCGGCATGGCCGCGCACGATGGCGGCGTCCCGCCGGGTCATCTTGCGCGCCGGCTCCGGCAACCGCGCCTTGCCCGGCGCCAGACCGGGACGCTCGGCCGCGAACGTCACCTCAAGCTCCGGCGCTTTCGCGATCGCGCGCAGGCAAGACGTTACCGCGCGCTTGAACGGCTCGGTAGGCGCTTCCTTCGATCCGGTGCGAAATTTGGAGTTCGACGTCGTCATGTCTGCCTCACCGCCGTCGTCCCTGCGACAGCGGGGACCTCACGGCGGCCGTTATGGTCGGACTTAAGAGAGCGCCACGTTCACCGAAGATTCCGCGAGTTCAGCGTTGAAGCAGCGCTGGTAGAATTCAGCCACCAGCGGCCGTTCCAGTTCGTCGCACTTGTTGAGGAAGGTGACGCGGAACGCAAAGCCGATGTCTGTAAAAATCTCGGCGTTTTCCGCCCAGGTGATCACGGTACGCGGGCTCATCACCGTCGACAGATCGCCATTGGCGAAAGCGTTGCGGGTGAGATCCGCCAGCCGCACCATCTTGTTGACGATGTCGCGGCCTTCCTGGTTGCGATAGTGATGCGCTTTGGCGAGCACGATCTCGACTTCTTCGTCATGCGCCAGATAGTTCAGCGTGGTGACGATCGACCAGCGGTCCATCTGGCCCTGGTTGATCTGCTGGGTGCCATGATAGAGGCCCGAGGTATCGCCGAGGCCGACCGTGTTGGCGGTCGAAAACAGCCGGAACGCCGGGTGCGGCTTGATCACCTTGTTCTGGTCGAGCAGGGTCAGGCGGCCGGAAACCTCCAGCACGCGCTGGATCACGAACATCACGTCGGGACGGCCGGCGTCATATTCGTCGAACACCAGTGCGATATTGTTCTGCAGCGCCCAAGGCAGAATGCCGTCACGGAATTCCGTGACCTGCTTGCCGTCGCGCACGACGATGGAATCCTTGCCGACCAGATCGATACGGCTGATATGACTGTCGAGGTTGACACGCACGCAGGGCCAGTTGAGCCGGGCCGCAACCTGCTCGATATGGGTCGACTTGCCGGTGCCGTGATAGCCCGTGACCATGACGCGGCGGTTCTTGGCAAAGCCGGCGAGGATCGCGAGCGTGGTGGCGCGATCGAAACGGTAATCGGCATCGACATCCGGCACGTGCGGATCGACCGCGGAATAAGCGGGGACTTCGAGGTCACTATCGATTCCGAATACCTGCCGAACCGACACCTTCATATCGGGCAACCCCGCGGGCGCCCCGGCATTTTCTTGCGATTTTGTCATGGCGGCGGTCGTCATCAATCCTCCGAGGTCTCGGACGCTCCCGAAACCAGATTTTATGGTGTGGCTGCGGATGGGTGCCTGGTTAAACCTATCAGAGAGCCGCGGCGGGCAGAAGCCCGCGGCTTAATCAAAGTTCCATTGCTATATCATCAAGATAGGGGCTGAGCGCGGTTTTTGGAAGGCTGCCCTGCGAATCACGCCGTACTTTCGCCAGCCCAGCCGGGCAGTGCTGCCCCTCGAGTCATGCATGCATGGGAGCCCTATTGGCACTTTCCACCCTCGCCGCGAGTTGTGTTAGGTCTGCTTCAGGACCGGCCCACAACGCCAGTACAGGAATTTTGTGACTTCATTTATTGACCCACTGATCGCGTTCGTCTCGACGCATCCCGAACTTGCCTATCTCACGCTGTTCCTTGCAGCCCTGCTGGAGGCCGTTCCGGTCGTTGGCGCGGTGATTCCGGGCTCGACCATCATCTTTGCGCTGAGCGCGCTGGTGCCCGGCGGCGAGTTGAAGCTTGAATGGGTGCTGATCGCCGCGGGTGCCGGCGCCTTGCTCGGCGACGGCTCGGCGTTCTGGATCGGACATCGTAGCCAGCGCAAAATCCTTAATGCCTGGCCACTCTCGAATTACCCGCGCGTGGTCGCGCAGAGCGAGGCGTTCTTCAATCGCTGGGGCGCGCTGGCGGTATTCTTCGCCCGCTTCGTGCCGCCGATACGGGCCTTCGTACCGGTCACCGCGGGCGCGCTCGGAATGTCGCCGAAGATGTTTTATGCGGTGAATATCCCCGCGATCCTGCTGTGGGCGCCTGCGCATGTGCTGCCGGGCGTGCTCGCGGTCTCGGCGCTGCACAAGTATGGCGGATTTGCACCCCATTCCGGCCTCGCCAAGCATTACTGGATGCTGTTCGTGATCGGCGCCGCCGTGGTTATCGGGCTAGTGGTCTGGGTGATCCACCGCCGGCAGCGCGGCGGCGCGGTTGAGCCGGCAGCGCCGGCTCGCAACAACCCGTAATGCGCGATTCTTGACGCTAAAGTCTCAGGTCGTGCCGCGCACGACCGTCTTGAGATAATTATACGCCTTGATGATTTCGATCAGGCGATCCTCGGTGGAGCGGTCGCCGCCATTGGCGTCGGGATGGTGCTGCTTCACCAGCGCCTTGTACTTGGCCTTGACGGTCTCGAGTGTCGCATCGGCGCCGAGCCCCATCACTTGCAGCGCCTTGCGTTCGGCGTTGAAAATCTTCCGGGTCTCGACCTTGGTCTCGCCGGCAGCGCCGCCCGGACCTGGCCGCCAACGGCCACGGCCGTTGAGCTCGCTGAACATGCTGAACGGGTCGGCCGCAGCTTCAAGGTCGGCCTCGGGGCTGCCCTTGCCTTTCTTGGCGCTGGTATTGGCGCCCATCTTCCAGGTCGGGCGATGGCCGGTCAGCGCATCCTTCTGGTAACGCGCAACCGCGTCGGCATTCATGCCCGAGAAGAAGTTATAGGATTGGTTATATTCGCGGACGTGATTGAGGCAGAAGTGCCAATATTCCTTGTCATTGGCGCGGCCCTTGGGCGCCCGATGCGGGCCCTTGTTCTTGCAATCGGGCCATTCGCACATCGCGGCTTCTTCACGCGCTTGCGCCTGCTGCTTGGCGCTCAGCTTGTTCGGCTTGATCCGGATGGAGTCGAAGAATTTGGATGAATCAATGGGCATGGCTGACTATGACAACGCAATGCGAAAGGCTTCAAGTCTTGACATTGCGATTCCTTACACTCTCGATGCGCCATTGACGCGGAACGGTCATGGACGTATTGCCGCGCCATGAGCACCAAAGACACTATCATCAACAAGTTGCGCGAAGCTTTCTCCCCGGAAAGCCTCGATGTAGCAGACGAATCACATCTTCATGAAGGCCATGCTGGCCACAGGCCGGGCGGCGAGACCCACTTTCGGGTCTATATTGTATCGCCAGCCTTTGAAGGGAAGAGCCGGATCGAGCGCCATCGGATGATAAATTCATTGCTGGCGGCGGAACTGGCCGGCTCCGTGCACGCTTTGGCGCTCAAGGCACAGGCGCCCGGCGAAGTAAAATAGCCGGCAAGTAATTAAAACGCCGTACCCGCCCGCTTCGGCTTTTTCTCCTCGATCTCGGCCTCGCGGGGCACCGCGACAATTCGTAGCGCGGTGATGCGGTTGCGCTCACGCCGCAGCACCCGAAACCGGAAGCCGTGGAAGGTGAAGCTCTGGCCGCGTTCCGGGATCGAGCGCGCCTCGTGAATCACGAGACCGGCGACAGTGGTCGCCTCTTCGTCCGGCAGATGCCAGTCCATCGCGCGGTTGAGATCGCGGATCGGCACCGAACCGTCGACCACGACAGACCCATCGGGCTGGGCGCGGACGCCGGCCACCACCACGTCGTGCTCGTCGGAAATATCGCCGACGATTTCTTCCAGGATATCTTCCAGCGTCACCATGCCTTCGACTTCGCCGTATTCGTCGACCACCAGCGCGAAGTGGGTCTTGCGGCGGCGGAACGCCTTGAGCTGTTCGGATACCGGGCGCATCTCCGGCACGAACCACGGCGGCAGCGCGATGGTCGAGACGTCGATACTGGCGGTATCGCCCTCGGCGGCACGGATCGCGCGCAACAGATCCTTGGCGTGCAGCACGCCGATGATGTTCTCGGGTTTTTCCCGCCACAGCGGAATCCGAGTGTATTCGGTCGCCAATACCTCGCGCACCAGTTCTTCCGGCGGCAGGTCGGCATTGATCATCACCATTTCGGTGCGATGGACCATCACGTCGGAAACCTGCAACTCGCGCAAATCGAGCAATCCGCCGAACATGTCGCGGTCCTGCTTTTCGACCTTGCCCTCGTGATGCAACAGATCGACCGCGCCGCGCAGACGTTCGGTCGGCGACAAGATCGGCTGGTTGTGACCGATCTTGATGCCTAAAAGCCGCATCAGCACGCGGACGACCGCTTCGATCACCGTGAGCAGCGGCCCGAACAGATAGACCATCAGCTTCATCGGACGCGCGACCAGCAGCGAGACCCGGTCCGGCGCATTGATGGCGATGGTCTTCGGCAACACTTCGGCGAAGATCACGACCAGCACCGTCATCACGCCGGTGGCGTAGAGCACGCCGACCTCGCCGAACCATGCCGTAAAGATGCCGGTCGCCAATACGGAGGCGCCGATATTGGCGATGTTGTTGCCGAGCAACAGCGCGCCGATCATCCGCTCGCGCATCGCGAACAAACTCGAAACCACGCCGGCATCGCGATTGCCATGCTTCGACAGGCGCAACATGCTGGCGCGCGACGCGCCGGTCAGCGCGGTCTCGCTCGCCGAAAAGAACGCCGAGACCAAAAGACAGGCAATGACGACGGAAGGTGTAAACCAGTCCATGACGCGTTATTCACTTCGCCGGTTTGATTGCAGTTTGGCCTTGAGGAAATCATGAACCAGTGACGGTTCGACATCGGGAGCAATCACCGCGCGCCCGACTGCCTCCAGCAGGATAAAGGTGAGCCGGCCGCGCTTGACCTTCTTGTCCTGCGCCATCAGCGCCATCAGCGCGTCGGCGTCGGCCAACCCTTCCTGGGTAAATCCGGCGATGTCCTGCAACCGTGTCGGCAGGCCGACTTCGGCCAGATGATGCCGAACCCGTGTGGCGTCCTGTTCGGAAATCATCCCGAGTTGCGCCGACAATTCCGCCGCCAGCACCATGCCGACGGAAACACCTTCGCCATGGAACAGCCGGTCGGAAAATCCGGTGGCGGCTTCCAGCGCGTGGCCGAACGTATGGCCGAGATTGAGCAGCGCGCGCTCGCCGGTCTCGCGCTCGTCGCGCGCCACGATCGCGGCCTTGGCGCGGCAGGAGGTCGCGATCGCGTGTTCGCGGGCACCGTTCCCCTGAGAAAATACCGGCATGATTAGCCTCTAGCCACGCGAAAAACGCTTCGTCGCCGAGCACGCCGTATTTGGCGACTTCGGCATAGCCGGCGCGGAACTGGCGCGGCGACAGCGTGTCGAGCACCGCCGTGTCCGCGACCACCAGGACCGGCTGGTGAAACGCGCCGAGCAGGTTTTTACCCCTTGGCGAATTGATTCCGGTTTTGCCACCCACTGAAGAGTCGACCTGCGCCAGCAGCGAAGTCGGCACCTGCACGAAATCGACACCGCGGCGCAGGATCGCGGCCGCGAAGCCCGCGAGGTCGCCGACCACGCCGCCGCCCAGCGCGATCACGAGATCATTGCGTTCGATCTTCGCTGCGATCAAAGCCTCGCTGACCTGTTCAAGACCGGCATAGCTCTTCGAGCCCTCGCCCTCCTCGACCACGACACGCGACGTCGCTATGCCGGCGGAGGCCAGCGAAGCCTCGGTCTTTTCCAGCCAGTATTTTGCGACCGTGCGATCGGTGACGATCGCGGTGCGCACGCCCGGCCGCAACGCGGCGACGCGCGGGCCCAGCGACGACAGCAAATCGCGGCCGATGATGATGTCATAGGCGCGCTCACCCAGTGCGACATCGACCATGATCGGATCGGAATTTCTCAGGGGCACGGTCATGGCGTGGCACCCACCGCGCCCGAGGCTTGCGCAGAAACCGTCGCGTCGCCGCACAAGCGGCCATACAGCGCTTCGATGCATTCCTCGACTATTTTTTCGTGTGGCACGTCGCGCGACCAGACCGTCAAAATCAGCATGCTGATAAATCGGCTCGCGTTCACTGAGCAGACGCCCGACGGTCGCTTCGGGGTCCGCCGTCTGCAGCAGCGGGCGGTCGGCGCGGCGCTTGACCCGGCGCATGATGATCTCGGCATCGGCCTTGAGCCAGATCGAGATCGCCTTGTCGCGAATCCGATTTCGGGTTTCCTCGCGCATGAACGCGCCGCCGCCGGTCGCGATTACGCTTGGGCCGTTGTCGAGCAATCGCGCGATCACCCGCGCCTCGCCGTCCCTGAAATCCGGCTCGCCGCGAGCCTCGAAAATATCCGGGATCGACATGCCTGCCGCGGCCTCGATTTCGGTATCGGCGTCCAGAAACGGCAGCCGCAGCCGCGCCGACAGCCGCCGTCCGATGGTGGATTTGCCGGCCCCCATCATCCCCACCAGCACGACCGAACGCGTTCCCAGCGCCGCGGTAATTTCGGCGTCCTGGGGTGCGCTGGCGCTGGCCGATATGGCTGTCTCAGACATCTGTTCGCTCGGTTCGGGGTCACCATACTACCCCCGCCGATACGGTTGCCAGAGTGTCTTGCAACAAAGGGGGGAACATGTTGGTAGTCAGATCAGGCTATCCCCGATGATTTCAATGGCTAATTCGCCGCCTGAGGCTCCGACATGCCCAGCCTGTTCCGGTTTCTGACTGTCGTTGCCGTGATCGGCGGGGTCATCTATGGCACGATTTTCGCGCTGGCGAATTTCGTTAACCCGAAACCGCGGGAAATGACCATCAACATCCCCGCTGACAAGTTCCTCAAGAAATAGACGCTAGGGTTGGCGGATGAACGCCAGCAAGACCTCCGACGCCAAACTGACCAACCTGTTCCTCGACATGCTCGCGGCCGAGCAAGGCGCGGGTAATAATACGCTCGACGCTTACCGCCGCGACCTGACGGATTTTTCGGAATTTCTCAGGCATTCCGGGCAGGATTTTGCCGGCGCGCAAACACAAGGCTTGCGGGACTATCTCGCCGACCTCGACGCGCGCGGCTTCAAATCGTCGAGCGTGGCGCGCCGACTGTCGGCGATGCGGCATCTGTTTCGCTTTCTATTGAACGAACGGATTCGGAGCGACGACCCCGCGGCGATCCTGTCCGGGCCAAAGCGCGGCCGCGGCCTGCCGAAAGTGCTGACGATCTCGGATGTCGATCGCCTGCTGGTTCACGCCAAGGCGCTGACGGCGGCACCGGAAACCTCTGCGCCGCAGCGGCTTCGCGCACTGCGTCTCTATTGCTTGCTCGAAGTGCTCTACGCCACCGGCCTGCGGGTCTCCGAACTGGTGTCGCTGCCGCGCACGGCGGCACGGCGCGACGCGCGCATGATCGTGGTGCGCGGCAAGGGCAACAAGGAACGGCTGGTGCCGCTGAACGCACCTTCGCGGCAGGCGATGGCGGATTATCTCGCCGCAATCGAGGCGCTCAAATCTGAGAAGAAGAAAAACGCGGCGAACTCGAAATGGCTGTTTCCGTCCTCCGGCGAGAGCGGTCATTTGACGCGGCAACATTTCGCGCGCGATCCTTAAGGAACTCGCGGCGGCGGCCGGGCCTGGCGCCACGGCTAATCAGCCCGCATGTGCTGCGCCACGCCTTTGCCAGCCATCTTCTGCACAATGGGGCCGATTTGCGCATCGTGCAGACGCTGCTCGGCCACAACCGATATCTCGACCGACGCATATCTATACCCATGTGGTCGAGGAGCGCCTGAAAAGCCTGGTGCGAGACCTGCATCCTCTGGCGGAAAAAATAACATCACGTGTCGCCATCTTGACTTCGCGGGCTTCTGACCTGAAAGAGCCAGTCCCCGCTCGCGACCTCAAAGCGCGCGGCGGCCAAAGGGAGCTCATTCCACCGCCGGAATGCGCGTTAAATAATTGAAGATACTTGCTTTCTTCACGCGAACCGGAAGCCGCTTCGCTCCAGCGGCTTCGTCCTTATATTGATGTGATGCCGGATCCCATGCGCAGTTATCTCGATTTCGAAAAACCCGTCGCCGAACTCGACGCCAAGGTCGATGAATTGCGTGCGCTCGCGGCGACCGGCAGCGATATCGGCGAAGAGATTACGCGGATCGAGGACAAGGCCGCGCAGGCGCTGAGCGATCTCTACGCCAATCTGACGCCGTGGCAGAAAACCCTGGTCGCGCGCCATCCGCAGCGGCCGCATCTGACCGATTTCATCGCAGCCCCTGATCACCGACTTCACGCCGATGGCGGGCGACCGGAAATTCGGCGAGGACGAAGCGCTGGTGGGGCGGGTTCGGCCGCTTCCCGCGGCGAGAGCATCTGCGTGATCGGCCAGGAAAAGGGCGGCCACCACCGAATCCCGCATCAAGCATAATTTCGGCATGGCGCGGCCGGAAGGCTATCGCAAGGCGGTCCGGCTGATGGAGATGGCGGATCGATTCGGGATTCCCGTGCTGTCGATCGTCGATTCCCGCCGGCGCCTATCCCGGCATCCGGCGCGAGGAACGCGGCCAGGCCGAAGCCATCGCGCGCTCGACCGATGCTTGCCTGTCGCTCGGCGTCCCCCAATGTCGCGATCATTACCGGCGAGGGCATGTCCGGCGGCGCCATCGCGATCACGACCGCCAACCGCGTGCTGATGTTCGAACATGCGATCTACAGCGTGATTTCGCCGGAGGCCGCTTCCTCGATCCTGTGGCGCGACGGAACCAAGGCCCAGGAAGCCGCGACCAGCATGAAGATCACCGCGCAGGACATGCTGCGTTTCGGCGTGATCGATTCAATCCTGAAAGAGCCCTCGGGCGGCGCGCATCGCGATTCCGCCGCCATGATCGCGACCACCGGCGAGGCCATCGCTCAGGAGCCTTCGCCGATCTGCGCCCCCTCGACAGCGACGCGATTCGCAAGCTGCGCCGACAGAAATTCCTCGATATCGGCCGCAAGCTGGGCTGAATCCATCAGCGGAACCGAGCGCGCAGGGCCTATTTGAGGCATTTTGATCCCATCTTTGCGAAATTCAGCCCTTTTGGCCGTAATTGGGCCCGGACCCCATGTTTTAATATCTGTTCACCACGCTTGACGTGGAACCCGCCGCAATGCCCCCATCGGCTTGCGACAAAGGGGGCTTAAGGATAATATTTTATTCAATGGCTTCAGGGCATGGATGCCGTTTTTGGTTGCCTATTGGGGTGCCAACATTGCCCGTCGGGTGTGGAGCTCTGCATTGATTAATCGCACGATGGTTCGCGCGGTCCTCACATCAGTCGCGCTGGCGGCCGGTGCGCTGTTGGCCGGCTGCAACAGCGACGAAATCTCGCTCGCCAATAATGCCAAGGCCAACCAGCCCGTTTCGGCCAAGCTTGTCGCCGAGATGGCGTCCAAGAACATGGACATCCAATCGCCGATGCTGGTCCGGCTGTTCAAGCAGGAAGCCGAACTCGAGGTCTGGAAGCAGGATCGCTCCGGCCGCTTCGCACTCCTGAAGACTTATCCGATCTGCCGCTGGTCGGGAGACCTCGGCCCCAAGGTTCGCGAAGGCGATCGTCAGGCGCCGGAAGGCTTCTACGCGATTTCGCCGAGCCAGATGAATCCGCAATCGGCCTATTATCTTTCGTTCAACACCGGCTACCCCAACGCGTACGAACCGCTCGCTCGGACACACCGGCTCGGAGCTGAGTGGTGCATGGCGACTGCTCGTCGCGCGGCTGCTATGCGATGACCGACGAACAGATTGCGGAAATCTACTCATTGGGTCGCGATATCCTTCTTCGGCGGCCAGAAGTCATTCCAGTTTCAGGCCTATCCGTTCAAGATGACGCCGGTCAACATGGCCAAGCATCGCAACAATCCGAACATGCCGTTCCTGGAAAATGATCAAGGAAGGCTACGATCATTTCGAAGTGACGAAGCAGGAGCCGAAGGTCGATTTCTGCGAAAAGAAAATATGTGTTCGATGCCGCGAAGTCGCCGGATGCCAAGCGCGATCCGGTATTTGAAGCCTCGGCAAAATGCCCGGCCTATGTCAATTCCGGATGAAGTCGCCCGACGCCGTGCGCGAGAAGCAGCACGAGGAAGAGGCCGAGACTGCCAAGCTGGTCGCCAAGGGAACGCCGGTCGCCCGGATGAACACCGGCATCGACGGCGCGCATGAACCGGGTGTTCGCGGCCAGGATCCCCGATGGCAACACCGGACTGTCGGATGGCGGTGGCGGCCAAGGCCTGCAGCTGGCGTTCCAACCACAGCGCGCGCCCGGGCAACCATTCCCGCAGGCGTCAATCCGCCGCGCGGTCAAGTGACGTCGCCGGACGAACCGTTGTTGGCCTCGACGGCTTCCGACCGCATCGACGACGCGCGTCGCCTCGGCGGCTCCCGTCCTCATCCCAGTCCGACGAAGGCTTCTTCAGCAGCCTCGCCCGCAAGGTCGGCCTCGGCAACGCCCACCGCGGATACCACCCGCTACAACCGCGCCAGCCACCGCCGCCCCGGCAGCCAAGCCGAAGCCGCCGCGTCCAGACGGCTCGCTTTCCGAAGACCCGCCGCTGCGCCCAAGACGGATATCAAGACGGACATCAAGACCGATACCAAGCAGGCCGCCGCCCGTCCGCCGCTGAAACCGACGGTGACCGACACCGCGGCCGCGCCTGCCCCTGCCGCACCCGCAGCCGGCAACAGTATGGTCGCCGGTGCCCAGCCGATCGTCTCGGCAAACTCGTTCGACAGCCGCTTCTCGGCCGCGAAGTAAAAGCTTCTGCCGTTCGCCTGAACGGAACGGTGGGTCGCACGCTTCCCGACAAACGCCAGCCAAAGCAGCCTGCCGCTGCGATGTCGAGTTTTTGCGCCTTCGCCACGTGCCATCTGGATAAGATGCCGATCGTGCAGTAGCCTCCTCCTCCGCTGCTACAAAAATCTCGAAGCTCAGCATCCCTGGTGTTGGGTTTACGAGGCAAAAAAATGGAGGATGACCATGACTGACCCCGAATCGGGTGCCCTGCACCGTCGCCGATTTCTGAAAGGGGTGGTCATCGCCGGCGGCGCCACCATCGCGGCTCCCGCGGCCGTGCAGGCGCAAGCGCCCCGAAAAGCCGAAGGCCAATACATCACCGCCCACCGCCCGCCGCAAAAGCCAGCGAGCGCGAACATCCGCCGGAAGTCGAGCGGCTGACGACGGAAAAAACCCCGGCTCCGACTTCATGGTCGACGTCTGCAAGACGCTCAGCATCGACTACATGGCTTCTTGCCCGGCTCGACGTTTCGCGCGCTGCAGGAAAGCTTCATCAACTACGGGACAGAACAAGAGTCCGGAATGGCTGACCTGCATGCACGAGGAAGTCTCGGTCGGCATGGCGCATGGCTATGCCAAGGTCGCCGGCAAGCCGATGGCGGCCCATCGTGCACGGCACGGTCGGCACGCAGCATGCGGCCATGGCGATCTACAATGCCTATTGCGACCGGGTGCCGATTCATCGGGTGTTCACCGGCAATGCCGGACCGCTCGATGAGCGCCGGCCCGGCGTCGAGTGGTTTCCACAGCGTGCAGGATCCCGCCGTCACCGTGCGCGACTTCGTCAAATGGACGACTATCCGATGTCGCTTCAGCATTTTGCCGAATCGACCGTGCGTGGCTACGCGCTGGCTTGCGCGCAACCTGCGGCAACCGGTGGTTCATCAACCGCGGGAGGCCAAGCTGCAGGAAGAGCCGCTGGAGGAGCGCGAGCAGCGCAAGCTCTCCATTCCGCGCCTGACCAGACCGTCGCAGGCCGTCGGCGACGCCAACGCACTGCGCGAAGCCGCCAGAATGCTGATCGCGGCCGAGGCGCCCGTCATCATCGTGGATCGCTATGCGCGCTCCCAGCAGGCAATGGACGATCTCGTCAAGCTCGCCGAGCTATTGCAGGCGCCCGTCGTCGATACCCGTGGGCGCATGAACATGCCGAACACGCATTATCTTTGCCAGTCGGAGCGCGGGTCCGCATTGATCGCGCAGGCCGACTGTATCCTGTCGCTCGAACCGGTCGAATCTCTACGGCCAGCTCAATGTCATGCGCGACCAGTTGGAGCGCACGGTCAGTTCGAAGGTCAAGAAGGGCGTCAAGGTCATCAGCAATCTCGACCCATGAATTTGCTGATCCATTCCAATTACCAGGATTTTCAGCGCTTATGCCGGCGCCGACATCAACATGACCGCGGATGCGCAGACCGACCGCTGCCGTTCCTGATCGAAGCGATCAAGTCGCGAGATGACGTCCCGGCAACGCTTTCGAGGCGCGCGGCCAGAAAATGCGCGAAGCCTTTAACGGCTTTGCAGACCGCGCCCGCAAGGAAGCCCGCGCTCTCTTGGGACGCCACGCCGATATCTTCGGCGCGGATGTATATGGAACTCTGGGAGCACCTCAAGAAAGAGGACTGGGCGATGGTTTCGGACAGCGACTTCTCGTCGAACTACTGGCCGCATCGGTTGTGGCCGATGGAAAAGCACTTATCGCTTCATCGGCGGCTCCGGCGCCTATGGCGTCGGCTATCAGCCGGTGGCCGCGCTCGGGGCGGCCGCTGGCGCATCGCGGACGCCGGTGGTGGACGTGTCGCGGTCAGCATCACCGGCGACGGCGAATTTCAACATGGCGCCGCATACGCTGTGGACTGCCGCGCATCACAACATTCCATACCTGACCATCATCCAGAACAACCCGCGCCTATCACCAGGAGGTCATGCACGTCCAGCGCATGGCCAACCGGCACAATCGCGGCGTGCGCAATGTGCCGATCGGCACCACGATCGACTATCCGAACATCGATTATGCCAAGATCGCGCAGGGCTACGGCGCGGTCGGTATCGGCCCGATCAACGATCCCAACGCGATCTGTCCGACGCCCTTTCGCAAGGGCATCGCCGCGGTCAAGGCGGGACAGCCCGTGCCTGATCGACATCGTCATGCAGCCGCGTTGAGGAGAGAGCCATGAAAACATATCAGTTCTCGCTCTCACCGGGCTGATGCTGGCGACCGGTCCGATCTGCGCTCAACAAGACTCTGCTCCGGCAGGCAATATCGCGAACGGCAATGACGCTTTATAATCAGGTCGGTTGTTATCAATGCCACGGCCAGGCCGGCCAGGGTGCGCGAATGACCGGCCCCAGCGTGTCGCGAACGCAATTCCAGTTCGAAGGTTTTCTGGCTCAGCTTCGCCACCCGGCCAATCGAGATGCCGCCCTATGAAGCCGCCATCGTCTCCGACCAGGAAGCCGCGGATATCTACGCGTATTTGCGCCAGATGCCGGCGCCGCGTGATCCCAGCAGCATACCGCTACTCAAGGCGGAGCACTGAGCGTTCATCGGGAAATACCCCTCGTGTCCCGGACGCGGAGCAACGTTCTTCACGCTGCTCCGCAGAGCCGGGATCCAAGCACCTGAGGTGGTGAACGATGGACCCCCGGATCAGCAGCGCACCGCAAGAGCGCTGCGCAGCATCCGGGGAACGCATTCTTCATCCTGAGGAGCATCGGCAAAACGATGCGTCCTCGAAGGATGAAGGCATCGTCGCAAAATAAGGGAAAGTTGGCAGCCCGAGAAGTTAGCGCGAGGACGATCGCCCTCACGCATATTTGCCGTGGCAGTGCTTGTACTTCTTGCCGGAGCCGCAGGGGCAATCCTCGTTGCGGCCGACCTTGCCCCAGGTGGCCTTGGTTTTTCGGATCGCGGTTGGCGGTGGCGGCGGGCACCAGCGAGGCACTGGCGAACGCCATCTCGTCCTCGCCGGTATTGGGATCAAGCTTGTGCACTTCCATGGCCGGCAATTCCGGCTGCTGGTTTTCCGGCGGAACGATTTCGACACGCATCAATTGCGCCGTCACCGCTTCGCGCAGATGCGCAATCATCGCCTCGAACAGGCTGAACGCCTCGGATTTGTATTCCTGCAGCGGATCGCGCCTGGCCGTAACCGCGCAGGGCCGATCACCTGACGCAAATGATCGAGCATCACCAGATGCTCGCGCCACAGATGATCCAGCGTCTGCAAGCAGGATCGTCTTCTCGACATAGCGCATCACGTCGGGGGCCCCATTGCGCCACCTTGGCCGCCATGTGCTCATCGACGCGCTGTTCGATACGTGACAGCAATTCCCTCGTCGGCGATGCCTTCTTCCTTGGCCCATTCATCGACGGCAGGTCGATGTCGAGCACCGCCGCTTCAACTCTTCCTTGAGCCCGGGCGACGTCCCACTGCTCGGCATAGGCATGTTCGGGCACGTGCTTGGTGACGACGTCCTCGACAAAGGCGCGGCGCATGTCGGCGACCGTTTCGGCGACGCTCTCGTCCTTCATCAGGTCGATGCGCTGGTCGAAGATCACCTTGCGCTGGTCGTTCTGGACGTTGTCGAATTTCAGCAGGTTCTTGCGGATGTCCGAAGTTGCGGGGCCTCGACCTTCTGCTGCGCCTTTTCCAGGCGCCTTGTTGATCCAGGGATGGATGATCGCCTCGCCTTCCTTGAGGCCAAGCCCGCGTCAGCATGCTGTCGAGCCGGTCGGACCCGAAGATCCGCATCAGATCGTCTTCCAGCGACAGGAAGAACTTCGAGCGGCCGGGATCGCCCTGGCGGCCGGAGCGGCCGCGCAGCTGTGTTGTCGATGCGCCGCGATTCATGGCGCTCGGAGCCCATGATGTAGAGGCCGCCCGGCCGGGTCACGGTCTTGGCCGGCTTCGATCCCTTGGCGGGCTCGACCTCGACCACGTCTTCGGCCTTCAGCACGATGTTGCGGAAGCGTTCGACGTCGGCCTTGATCTGCTCGATCTTCGCGGCCTTCTCGGCCTCGTCGGTGATCCCGAGCAGCCTCGTGCAGGATCCGCATGTCGAGCGAGCCGCCGAGCTTGATGTCGGTACCCGCGGCCGGCCATGTTGGTCGCGATCGTGATCGCGCCGGGCACGCCGGCCTCGGCGACGATGTAGGCTTCCTGCTCATGGAAGGCGGAGGCGTTCAACACCGCGAACAGCTTGGCCGGCTTGCCGCACGGGCCGCGGCGTAAAGCTTTTGCATCGCGTTTTCATTGCCGAAATCGATCTGCTTGTAGCCGTGCTTCTTGAGATATTCAGCCAGCAATTCGGACTTCTCGATCGACGCGGTGCCGACCAGCACCGCTGCAGCCGGGCGTTGGCGCGCTCGACCTCAGCCATGATCGCCTTTTCGTCCTGGGTGCGATAGACCTCGTCGTCCCTCGTCGAGACGCGCCACCGGCACGTTGGTCGGGATTTCCACGACCTCAAGCTTGTAGATATCGAACAGTTCGTCGGCTTCGGTCAGCGCGGTACCGGTCATACCGGCCAGCTTTTCGTACATCCGGAAATAGTTCTGGAACGTGATCGAGGCCAGCGTCTGGTTTTCCGGCTGGACCTGCACGTGCTCCTTGGCTTCGAGCGCCTGGTGCAGGCCCTCGGAGTAGCGGCGGCCCTGCATCATGCGGCCGGTGAATTCGTCGATGATGATGACCTCATCGTCGCGAACGATGTAGTCCTTGTCGCGCGTGAACAGCGAATGTGCGCGCAGCGCCTGATTGATGTGATGGACGACCGAGACGTTCTCGACGTCGTAGAGCGAATCGCCCTTGAGCTGGCCCGCATCGCGCAGCAGCGTTTCGATCTTTTCCATGCCGGCTTCGGT
This sequence comes from Bradyrhizobium sp., assembly GCA_037201505.1. Lineage (GTDB taxonomy): Bacteria > Pseudomonadota > Alphaproteobacteria > Rhizobiales > Xanthobacteraceae > Bradyrhizobium. Next base: position 286,292 of record JBBCHO010000023.1, on the reverse strand, counting down.
CAGCGTCACGGTGCGCTGCTTTTCGTCGACGTCGTAATCGGTCTTGTCGAGCTTGGGGAAGAAAGTGTCGATGGTGTTGTAGAATTCCGAACGGTCGTCGAGCGGGCCGGAGATGATCAGCGGCGTGCGCGCCTCGTCGATCAGGATCGAATCGACTTCGTCGACGATCGCGAAGTAGTGGCTGCGCTGGACCATGTCCTCGAGCCGGTACTTCATGTTGTCGCGCAGATAGTCGAAACCGTATTCGTTATTGGTGCCGTAGGTGATATCGCGCGAATAGGCTTCCTTGCGTTCGGAATCATCGAGGCCGTGGACGATGACGCCGGTGGTCAGGCCGAGGAACCCGTAGACCTGTCCCATCCATTCGGAGTCGCGCCGGGCGAGGTAATCGTTGACGGTGACGACATGGACGCCCTTGCCGGCCAGCGCGTTGAGGTAAACCGCAAGCGTCGCAACCAGCGTCTTGCCTTCGCCGGTCTTCATCTCGGCGATGTCGCCTTCATGCAGCACCATGCCGCCGATCAGCTGCACGTCGAAATGCCGCTGGCCGAGGGAGCGCTTGGCCGCCTCGCGGACGGTGGCGAAGGCCGGGACCAGCAGCTCGTCGAGGCTCTTGCCGCCGGCCAGCGCCTGGCGGAATTCACCGGTGCGCGCCTTCAGCGCTTCGTCCGAGAGGGCCGCGACCTCCGGTTCAAGCGCGTTGATGGCGTCGACACGGGATTGGTATCCCTTGATCCGCCGGTCATTGGGGGAGCCGAAAAACTTGCGGGCGAGCGCGCCGATCATGCCAAATTCCTGCGTTTGCGGTTCGGCGTTGCAGCCGTGAAATGGTCCACCAGGTTGCCTATCAACTCATCGTGACGCATTACGGGCCGGTCCCGAACCGGGAGCATCCGCCAAATGAGTGGGAATTCAGCAATCCAAGGTTCAACGGCCAAAAACGCAGCGAAATAAGCGCCATCGCCATTGCCCCGGCCGGGCAGAGATATGGCTGGGCCCGGAAGCTTGTCAACGGCGCTAACCTGTCAAGGATTTCATCATTTTGACAGACTTTTCGCGTTGCCAAGGTGCCTTGATTGGGCGAGTGTCCCGCCGCCCCGAACAGCCCCAGTGCCCCGGATCGCCCCACGACTTTCAAGATAAGGATTTTCCATGACCTCTTCGTCATCTGACGCGAAATTCAGCCTCCGTGCCCGCCTCGCCGGCGCTGCCACCGGCTGTCTCGCGATCGTCCTGCTCGCCGGACTGCCGGTTCGGGCTGAAGACGCCAACCCGGTGCTTGCCAAGGTAAACGGCGCCGAAATCCGCCAAAGCGACGTCGCGCTCGCCGAGGAAGAACTCGGGGCCGAGCCTCGCCCAGATGGATCCCGCCACCAAGAAGGAAAACGTTCTGGCGTTCCTGATCGACATGAAAATCGTCGCCAAGGCCGCCGAAGCCGAAGAAGATCGAGGACCGCGAGGACTTCAAGGCCCGCCTCGCCTTCACGCGCAACCGGCTCCTGATGGACAATCTGCTGGCGGTCGAAGGCAAGGCCCGCGACCACCGACGAGGCCATGAAGAAGGTCTATGAGGACGCTTCCAAGCAGATCACCGGCGAACAGGAAGTTCATGCCCCGCCACATCCTGGTCGAGACCGAGGAAGAGGCCAAGGCGATCGAGGCGGAACTCAAGAAGGGCGCCGACTTCGCCGAACTCGCCAAGAAGAAATCCAAGGATCCCGGCGCATCCGATGGCGGCGATCTCGGCTTCTTCACCAAGGACCAGATGGTGCCGGAATTCTCCACCGTCGCCTTTGCGCTCGAGCCGGGCAAGATCTCCGATCCCGTGAAGTCGCAGTTCGGCTGGCACATCATCAAGGTCGAGGAAAAGCGCGCCCGCAAGGCGCCCGATTTCGAGCAGGTCAAGGCCCAGATCGAGACCTATGTGACCCGCAAGGCGCAGGCCGACTATGTCGCCAAGCTGCGCGAAACCGCCAAGGTCGAGCGCCTGGACCAGCCCGCTGAAGCGGCGAAGCCGGACGCGATGAAGCCGGCGACGCCAAGATGGCGCCGGCGAAGAAGTAAAAATCTGCTGTCACTTCTTCGACGCCAATAGTATTTACGATCGTGATGGCCGGGCTAAATGTCCCGGCCATCAGCGTGTTAGAGCCATGGCGGATACATTTGGCCCCGCCGTTTTCGGAATTCATCCATGTCCTCAGCCGTCTCCCCGCTCGCCCCGACCAACGTCCCCGAAATGCCTGAGATCGCGGGTGTGAAGCTCGCGACCGCGGCCGCCGGTATCCGCTACAAGGGTCGCACCGACGTATTGCTCGCGGTGATGGATAAGGGAACCAGCGTCGCCGGCGTCTTCACCCGGTCGAAATGTCCGTCCGCGCCGGTGGAATGGTGCCGCGCCAAACTCGGCGCAGGTAAATCTGCTAAAGCCGGGAACGGCTCGTGCGCTGGTGGTGAATTCCGGCAATGCCAATGCCTTCACCGGCAAGACTGGGCGGCAGTCCACCGCGCTGACCGCGACGATTGCCGCCAAGGCGCTCGGCTGCAGCCCCGCCGAGATATTTCTGGCCTCGACCGGCGTGATCGGCGAGCCGCTCGACGCCACCAAGTTCGATGGCGTGCTCGGCGCCCTGGCGGAGCAGGCCGTGCCGGGCGAATGGATGAGCGCCGCCAAGGCGATCATGACCACCGACACCTTTCCGAAAGTCGCGACCGCCACCGTGAAACTCGGCAAGGCCAAAGTCACGATCAACGGCATGGCCAAGGGCGCCGGCATGATCGCGCCTGACATGGCCACGATGCTGGCGTTCCTGTTCACCGACGCACCGATCGCTGCCGCCGCACTGCAGGCGCTGCTCAAGGGCGGTGTCGAAAACACCTTCAATGCCGTCACCATCGATGGCGACACCTCGACATCCGATACGCTATTGGCCTTCGCGACCGGGGCCGCGGCCGAGCACGGCGCGCCGAAAATCAGCCGCGCCGGCGATCCCCGGCTGAAGGCTTTTACAAAAGCGTTCCATGCCGTGCTCGCTGACCTCGCGGAACAGGTGGCGCGCGACGGCGAGGGCGCGCGCAAGCTGGTCGAGATCATCGTCGAGGGCGCCACCTCGAAAGCCTCGGCGCGCCGGATCGCAATGTCGATCGCGAATTCACCGCTGGTGAAGACCGCGATCGCCGGCGAGGACGCCAATTGGGGCCGCGTGGTGATGGCGGTCGGCAAGGCGGGCGAACCCGCCGACCGCGACAAGCTTGCGATCTCGTTCAACGGCATCCGCGTCGCCAGCCGTGGCGCGCGCGATCCGGCCTATGATGAAGCGGAAGTTTCAGCCGCGATGAAAAACCCTGAAATTCAGATCAAGGTCGCGCTCGGCCTCGGCAAAGGCCGCGACCGCGTGCTGACCTGCGACCTCACCAAGGAATATGTCGCGATCAACGGCGATTATCGTTCGTGAACGACCTGTCGGGCTAACAGCACATGGCCGCCATCAAACTCACCCTCGTGGTCGCCTGCGCGCTGGTTGACGCTGACAAGCGCATATTGATTGCGCAGCGGCCGCCCGGCAAAGCGCTGGCCGGGTTATGGGAATTTCCCGGCGGCAAGCTCGAGCCTGGCGAGCGGCCGGAACAGACGCTGATCCGCGAATTGCAGGAAGAAATCGGCATCACCGTGAAGGAAGCCTGCCTCGCGCCGCTGACCTTTGCGAGCCACGCTTACGATGACTTTCATCTGCTGATGCCGCTGTACATTTGCCGGCGCTGGGAAGGCAACGTGATCGCGCGCGAAGGCCAGACCCTCGCCTGGGCCCGCGCCAACAAACTGCGCGACTATCCGATGCCGCCCGCAGACATTCCGCTGATCCCGCATCTGATTGATCTATTGATGTGAGAGAGGCCCTTCACCCTCCCCCTGGAGGGCAGGGCAATCGCATATGGCTTCCGGAAACAACGCGGGACAAAATCGGATCGCGAACAAAGCGGAATCAAACGTCGAACAATCTTGCTGCTTTCGTTCTGATTCTCCGAATTTTCGGCCATATGCGATTCCCCTGCCCTGGAGGGGGAGGTCGGACGGCCCTTGCCGTCCGGGGGTGGGGTGACCTTCTTCAAAAAAACGCTGATGGAACGAGGCATTCTGCAAAACATGCGGCGCTGTTTGCGTTGCGCCACTTCCACCCCACCCCGCCCGCTCCGAACGATGCTACCGCATCGTCGGACGCGGTCGACCCTCCCCCTCCAGGGGAGGGTTCGCTTCGCTTCACCGCCTCCGCCAAACCCATTTTCGCCGATCCCGGCTGCAGCGGCTTCTGCTGGCTCTCATGCGGCGCCCAGCCGGACAACCAGATCACGTCAAACGTCGCGCGGATGCGTCCGTCCGCATCGGCAAAGCGTTCGCCGTAAATCTGCGCCATGCGCAATAAGGTAGTTCGGCGGCTCGGCGTCCGCCGCCGCTCGACCAGAACATTGGTCGCGCCCATCCGTCGCAAATCCTGCATCAGCGCAAAGGCGCTGTCATAGCGCACCACGGCCGCGATCGACATCGGTCACCGGCAGCGCAAAGCCCGCACGCTGCAACAGTGCACCGACATCACGCAGATCGGCGAACGGCGCGACCCGCGGCGACACGCCGCTTTCAAGCTCGGCTTCCGCCGCCGCAAAGGATTGCCGCAACTCGCTCAAGGTATCGCCGCCGATCATCGCCGCCAGTAACAAGCCGTCGGGTCGCAGCGCCCGGCGAATCTGCGCGAGCACCCCGGGGAGATCATTGACGAACTGAAACGCCAGCGCGGACACGACGAGATCAAGCGAGTCCGGCTGCAGGCCGAGAGTTTCCTGTCCGGAAGACTCCGGATGGATCTCTACAACGGACTTGAACCGATCGCGCAACGGCTTTCGCAAGACTTTACCGGGCGACCAGACGTCCGCCGCGTCGGCAAATTCCCGCAGCACCGCATGCAGGCGCTCGTCCATATCCTCGGCGACGCGGTCGAACAGAAAGGTCGCAGGACCGAGACGCTGCGCACGATCCTGCCGCGCATGGAGCAACGCGCGGTCGAACAGGATGGGCGCGGCGGTCGGGTTTGGAGCCATGGCGCTTGGTACGCCGGGTAGAGGGTCTCTGGCAATCGAGGCCGGTATGCGTTCGGTGTTTGTGGGTTGAGAGTTGGTAGTGCCAGTATTACGATCCCCGCATGGACGCCGAGACCTCATCATCCCGTTCCATCACCGCACACCTGCGAGGCGCGTTTCGCATCGCCCATGGCGTGTGGAAGCATACCGCGCGGCTGGCGCTCGACATTGCGTTGCCGACATTGTGCGTGGCTTGCCGCGAGCCCGTCGATGGCGACGGCGTCTGCGCGACGTGCTGGGCCAAGCTGTCGTTCATTGCGCCGCCGTTCTGTCCGCGGCTCGGCATTCCCTTTGTCTACGATCCCGGCCCGGACATGCTGTCGATGGAAGCGATCGCCAATCCGCCGGCCTATGCGCGCGCCCGCGCCGCGGTGCGCTATGACGACGTGGCGCGTACGCTGGTGCATGCGCTGAAATACCAGGACCGCACCGATCTGGCGCCCGCGATGGGCCGCTGGATGGCCCGCGCCGGGCGCGAGTTATTGGCTGAGGCCGATTTACTGGTTCCCGTACCGCTGCACTGGAAGCGCGGCTGGAGCCGGCGGTATAATCAATCCGGCGCGTTGGCGCGGGTGATCGAGCGGCAGACCGGCGTCAAACTGAGTTCCGAGGCGCTGCGGCGCATGCGGCCGACCCAGCAGCAGATCGGCCTGTCGCGAAAAGAGCGCGCCAGCAATGTGCAGGGCGCCTTCAAGGTCGCAGCCGACCGGCAATCCGTGATTCAAGGCCGCCGTGTGGTCCTGATCGACGATGTCCTGACATCAGGGCTACCGTCGGACGCCTGCGCACGGGCCTTACTGCGCGCCAAGGCCGCCTCGGTCGACGTGCTGGTGTTCGCCCGGGTTGTGGATACCCATAAATAACCCATATAATCCGGCATCCTCAGGCAACAGAGCGTCCCGATGACCGCTGCGATCGAAATCTACACCCGTCCGGGCTGCGGCTATTGCAGCGCCGCCAAGTCGCTGCTGACGCGCAAGAAGGCTGCATTTACCGAATTCGACGTCGCCACCGACCCGACGCTTCGGCAGCAGATGGCGGATCGCGCCGGCGCCGGCTCGACCTTTCCGCAGATTTTCATCGACAAACTCCATGTCGGCGGCTGCGACGAACTCTATGCGCTCGATCGCGCGGGCAAGCTCGATGCGCTGCTCGCGGGCGAAAAGGCCACTTCATGAGCGCAGACCTCTCCTTCACCCGCCGCCATGGTGCAGATGCGCACCGGGCTATTGCCGGAAGCAAGCCTTGAGCAGGGCGTGAAGCTGATTCGCGAAGCTGCCGCGCAGGGCGCCGATTATGTGCAGACCCCCGAGGTCAGCAACATGATGCAGCTCAATCGCACGGCGCTGTTCGAGCATCTCGCGGCTGAGGAAGACGATCTTTCGCTGAAAGCCTACCGCGCGCTCGCGGCGGAACTGAAAATTCATCTCCATGTCGGCTCGCTGGCGCTGCGCGCCTCGCCGGAGCGGGCCGTCAACCGTTCGTTCCTGATCGGGCCCGATGGCGTGGTGATCGCAAGCTACGACAAGATCCATATGTTCGACATCGATTTGCCGGGCGGCGAGAGCTACCGCGAATCCGCCAATTATCAGCCGGGCGAAACCGCTGTCATTACCGACCTGCCCTGGGGGCCGCCTTGGGCTGACGATCTGCTACGATTTGCGCTTTCCCGCGCTGTACCGCGCGCTCGCCGAAAGCGGCGCGTCGTTCATCGCCGTGCCCTCCGCCTTCACCCGCAAAACCGGCGAAGCGCATTGGCATACGCTGCTGCGCGCCCGCGCCATCGAAAACGGCTGCTTCATTTTTGCCGCTGCCCAGGCCGGCCTGCACGAGAACAAGCGCGAGGACGTTCGGCCATTCGTTGATTATCGCGCCCTGGGGCGAGATTCTTGCCGAGGGCGGCGTCGAGCCCGGTGTTTTCCTGGCGAAGATCGATCCCTCAAAGGGTCGAAACCGCGCGTAAAACCGTGCCGTCGCTGCAGCATGGGCGGCGTTTTGGCGTCACCGACACCAAATCCGGCCCCGACCATCTGCATCTGGTTCGGGGATCGGCATGATCCGCTACAATCTGCGCTGCGAACGCGACCACGCGTTCGAAAGCTGGTTTCAAAGCTCGTCCGCCTATGAAACCCAGGAAAAACGCAAGCTGGTGAATTGCCCCGTCTGCGGCTCGGATAAAGTCGAGCGCGCGATCATGGCCCCGCAGATCGTGAGCAAGAAGGGCCGTGACGTTCCGGCTCAAGCGCCTGTTGCCGCTGCTCCCCACCACCGACGTCACATCGCCCGGATCGACACCCCTGATGATGGCGCAGGAGCGCGAGCTGCGCGCCAAGCTCAAGGAATTGCGCGACCATATCGTCAAGAACGCCGACAATGTCGGCGAAAGCTTCCCGAACGAGGCCCGCAAGATGCATTACGGCGATATCGAACATCGCCCGATCTACGGCGAGGCCTCGCCGGAGGAAGCCCGTTCCCTGATCGAGGAAGGCGTCGAGGTGTCGCCGCTGCCGGTATTGCCCGACGACCGGAATTGATTTCCCCGTCATTCCGGGGCGATGCGAAGCATCGAACCCGGAATGACAGTGGGTTACGCCGCCACCAATAGCGCCACGCCGATCACAATCAACGCAATCCCCAAAAGCTCACGCTTCGACAGCGGCTGCTTGAACGAATAATACGCGATCCCCTGCGCGAACAACACCTCGACCAGCGCCAGCGTGCGCACATTGGCCGCTGCGGTCAGCGCGAGAGCCAGGAACCAGAACTGCGAGGCGAATGCGCCCATGAAACCCGCGAGCATCGAAGGCTTCCACAATCCAAGGATCGCCTTGAGCACGCCGGGCGCGCGCATCAGCAGATAGATCGTCAAAATCAATGTCTGCACAAACAGCCCAAACACCAGCGTGTAGGACGCTGATGTCACGAACGACACGCCGGACAGGGTGAGGATCGCACCGCGAAAGCCAATCGCCGACAGCGCGAAGGTTGCGGCGGCGACAAGGCCCAGGATGGTCGGCCTGAGATTCGTGAAATTCTTCTCGCCGCCCGGCCGCACCGCAGTGACGATCACACCAACGGTTGCGATCAGAATCGCGATTACCTTCAACGCCGTGAGATGATCGCCGAGGAAAACAAAGCCGAAGATCGCGGTCTGAATCGCCTCGGTCTTTATATAGGCCGTGGTCACCACGAACGAATGATCGTTCATCGCGAGCAGCATCAGCCCGGTCGCGATGATCTGGCAGAGAGCGCCGAGCGCCAACCACGGCCAGAACGCTGGCGTCGGCCACGGCAGGGGATCGCCGGTCGCAATCAGCAGCACCACGAAGAAAACGATCGAGAACGGGAAGCCGAACAGGAAGCGGATATTGGTGGCGCCCCAGGTGCCGAGCGGCCCGGTCAATGCCGCTGCATCGCATTGCGCGTGGCCTGTGCCAGCGCAGCGATAATGGTGAAGGGAATCCAGAGCGTGACGGTGGTGAACATCGGGAGATTCAGCTGACCGGGTGAGAAACGCGACCACCGTGAAGGCCGCGGCTTGTCAGGTCAACCGCCGGAATTGCATGCGACGTCACCCTCCGTCGTCGTCCCTGCCTAGTGCGCAATTGCGCACGGGCGCAGGGACCCATAACCACAGGTGCTGGTTATGATGGAAGGTGACTGCTAGCTCGCTCAAACGAAGGGCCGCGGCGTATGGGTCCCTGCGTTCGCAGGGACGACGGTGCGTGAGCTTACGCCCCCTCCGCGACCACCATGTAGTTCACGTCCATGTCGGACGAGATGCTCCATTTGTCGGCGAACGGGCTATAGACCACGCCGGCCTGTTCGGTGATGGCAAGCTTGTTGTCTTCCAGATGATGCGCGAGTTCGTCGGGGGTGACGAATTTGTCCCATTGATGAGTGCCGCGCGGCAGCCAGCGCAGGACATATTCGGCGCCGACGATGGCAAGCGCAAAGCTCTTCCAGTTGCGGTTCAAGGTCGAGATCACCATCAGTCCGCCGGGCTTGAGCATCGCGGCGCAGCGATTGAGGAACACACCGACATCGCTGACATGCTCGATCACTTCCATCGCCAGCACGATGTCGAAGCGCTCGCGCCACGTCCATCTCCTCGACTGTGGTGCAGCGATAATCGATCGACAGATGGCCCTTGTCGGCATGCAATCGTGCCGCCGCGATATTGCTGGGGGACGGATCGACGCCGATCACCTGCGCGCCGAGCCGCGTGAACGGCTCGCATAACAGGCCGGCGCCGCAACCGATGTCGAGGATGCGCAGGCCGGACAGGCAATTGAGGCTTTTGAGGTTGCGCTCGAACTTGCGGCAGGCGGCGTCGCGGATATAGGTCAGCCGCAGCGGATTGATCTTGTGCAGCGGCGCCATCTTGCCGTTGGGATCCCACCAGGTCTCCGACAGCTTGGAAAATTTCGCGATCTCGGCGGGATCGACCGTCGAAGCGGACGCTGCGGAGAAATTGGCGGGAGAATCTTGCTGCATGGTCATGGGGTGCGCGCCGCTCCTATCGCGCGGTGATGAAGTTGCGGAATTCCAGCGGCGAAGCGATGGTCGTGATGGTTTCCTTGCCCCTCGCCGACGCCAAGAATCGTCACGTTGCCGTAATTGAGGGAGGCGGCCGAGGATGCTCTGGTTGACGTCAACACTCTCGACCTTGTCAAGGCTCATCTCAAAGGTGCGCCGCTTGATGAAGCCGGTCTTGTGCACGACCCGCAGATTGGTCACGTCGGTCTCGGTGGTCCAGCGGTGGAACCAGGCGGCCATCATCTTGTATAGCGCGATAGCCGCCGCGACGGCGGCCACCGCCAGGCAGAACAGCGCCGGGGTTCCAGGGTCGACCGTGCGCGATAGAACCAGAAGCACAATCGCCGCGAGCCACGCCACAATAGCCTGCCAATAGAATATCCAGTGCGCGTTGGTCGAATACAGCACCTTCTCGCCGGGCTGCAGGATATCGTCGATATAACGCCCCATACATTCCGCCTTAATTAGCCCAACACAGGTGGCCGCGCCCTCTCGGAAATGGCCCAAACCGGGTTGCTTGCCCCCAACCGCGCCGCTATGTATACGCGCCTTTTCGCCCGTGCGCTCCCGGTATTGCGCGCGGGTACCATTTACCTATCCTCGCAAAGGAATGCACCTGTCGTCATGGGCCGCCTCGTGATGAAATTCGGCGGCACCTCCGTCGCCAATATCGACCGCATCCGCAACGTCGCGCGCCATGTGAAGCGCGAGGTCGATGCCGGTCATGACGTCGCCGTCGTGGTTTCCGCGATGTCCGGCAAGACCAACGAGCTGGTGGAATGGTGCCGCGACGCCTCCCCGATGCACGACGCGCGCGAATATGACGCGGGTAGTCGCCTCGGGCGAACAGGTCACCGCCGGGTTGCTGGCGATTGCGCTGCAGGCGATCGGCATCCAGGCGCGCTCCTGGCAGGGCTGGCAGTTGCCGATCAAGACCAGCGATGCCCATGCCTCGGCGCGGATTCTCGATATCGACGGGCACTGAGCTGATCAACCGTTTCAAGGACCGCAAGGAAGTCGCCGTCATCGCCGGCTTCCAGGGCATCAATCCTCAGACCCAGCGACATCACCACGCTCGGGCGCGGCGGTTCCGATACCTCGGCGGTGGCGATTGCGGCCGCCATTCATGCCGACCGCTGCGACATTTATACCGACGTCGACGGCGTCTATACTACCGACCCGCGCGTGGTTCCCAAGGCGCGCCGGCTCGACAAGATCGCCTTCGAGGACATGCTGGAACTGGCTTCGCAGGGCGCCAAGGTTCTGCAGGTCCGCTCTGTGGAACTCGGCATGGTGCACAACATGCCGATCTTTGTCCGCTCCAGCTTCGACAAGCCCGAAGATATCGACCCGCACGGCACCCCGCCGGGCACGCTGATCTGCAGCGAGGAGGAAATCATGGAAAGCCACGTCGTCACCGGAATCGCCTTTTCCAAGGACGAGGCCCAGATTTCCGTTCGCCAGATCTCGGACAAGCCGGGCGTCGCCGCCTCGATCTTCGGCCCGCTGGCGGACGCCAATATCAATGTCGATATGATCGTGCAGAACGTCTCGGAAGACGGCGCCACCACCGATCTTACCTTCACCGTTCCGGCCTCGGACTATACCCGCGCCCGCGATACCATCACCGCAGCCCAGGCCACGATCGGCTACAAGCGGCTGGACAGCGCCACCGATGTGGCAAAAGTCTCGGTGATCGGCAGCGGTATGCGCAGCCATGCCGGCGTCGCCGCCAAGGCATTTTCCGCCTTGGCCGCGCGCAATATCAACATCCGCGCGATCACGACCTCCGAGATCAAATTTTCGGTACTGATCGACACCGCCTACACCGAACTGGCGGTTCGCACCCTGCACACCCTCTATGGGCTGGATCAGGCTTAGCCGCTGATCGAATCAGGACCGGGGGCGCACGTCCCCCTGCCGGATCAGGCGCCGGGCAGGATTCTCCCGAAAACGCTCGCAAAGAATTTTGCTCCAAAAATATTCTGTTTTGCGCATGATCTGATCGCCAAAGCGTCGGCGCTTTGGGGGATATGACGCTTAGCAGTCGCAGCATGGGATGACGGGCACGTGGCAGGCGTTTTGCTTGGCAAAACAAGCCTCAATTCGCTATACGGCCTGATGGGTGAGATGCCGCAAACTGTGCCACAGTTTTGGCAATCCCGGTTCGGCCGATATCCAGGGCTTGCGGCGGCGCCGAATGAATAAAATTGTTGTTTATTGTGAGTTTAACGCCAGCTACCGGCCACCCGGTGCGCTGGCCTCGCGGGGGAGGATTTTGACACATGCGGAGCGCGTCGGGAGGCCCCCGCGTCTTGCTAAGACGGCTCCGCGAAACCATGGCGGAGCAAGTCTCTGCCCAGGAACGGCTGGACAAGATCGTGGTGCTGATCGCCGCCAACATGGTGGCGGAGGTTTGCTCGACCTATGTGCTGCGCGTCGACAACACGCTTGAACTCTACGCTACCGAAGGCCTCAACCGCGACGCGGTACACAGAACCGTCCCTGAGTGCGCATGAGGGCCTGGTCGGCCTCGTCTCCAGCGAGGCGACCCCGCTCAATCTGAACGACGCGCAAAGCCACCCGGCATTCTCGTTCCGCCCGGAAACCGGCGAAGAAATCTATCATTCGTTCCTCGGCGTTCCCATCCTGCGCGCCGGCAATACGCTCGGCGTGCTGGTGGTGCAGAACCGCGCCAAGCGTACTTACGTCGAGGAAGAAGTCGAGGCGCTGCAGACCACCGCGATGGTACTCGCGGAAATGATCGCGGTCGGGCGAATTGTCGGCGCTGGCACAGCCCGGCGCCGAACCCGCCGCGCGGCATTCCCTGCACAAGGTCGGCGCTGTCCTGTCCGACGGCATCGCGCTCGGCCATGTCGTGCTGCATGAACCGCGCGTCGTCATCACCAATTACATTGCTGAAGACCTGCCGAAGGAAATCAAGCGGCTCGATACGGCGCTGACCAAATTGCGGGCCGATCTCGATCGCATGCTGGAGCGCGGCGACGTCGCCGAAGGCGGCGAGCATCGCGATGTGCTGGAAGCCTATCGCATGTTCGCCAACGACCATGGCTGGTCGCACAAGCTGCACGAGGCAGTCGCCACCGGCCTCACCGCCGAGGCCGCGGTCGAACGCGTGCAGTCCGATACCCGCGCGCGCATGCTGCGCTCGACCGATCCCTATTTGCGCGATCGCCTGCACGATCTCGAGGACCTCGGCCATCGCCTGATGCGCCAATTGGTCGGACAGGATCACGCGCCATCGCGCGAGCAATTGCCCGACAATGCCATCCTGATCGCGCGCGCGATGGGGCCCGCCCGCACTTCTCGATTATGATCGCAAGCGCCTGCGCGGCTTGGTGCTGGAGGAAGGCACCGCCAATTCCCACGTCTCGATCGTGGCGCGCGCGCTCGGCATTCCCGCGGTCGGCGAAATACCAAACGCGGCCGGTCTCGCCGATCCCGGCGACGCCATCATCGTCGACGGCACGTCGGGCTCGATCTATGTCCGGCCCTTCCTCCGAAATCGAACAGGCCTATGCCGAACGGGTGCGGTTTCGCGCGCGGCGGCAGGCGCAGTATTCGGCGCTGCGCGACAAGCCCTGCGTCACCAAGGACGGCCAGCCGGTCGAATTGATGATCAATGCGGGCCTCGCGATCGACCTGCCGCATATCGACGACACCGGCAGCGCCGGCATCGGGCTTTTTCGAACCGAGCTGCAATTCATGGTCGGCCAGAGCCTGCCGCGCACGAGCGACCAGTTGGCGCTGTATCGCACCGTGCTCGATGCCGCCGGCACCAAGCCCGTCACGTTTCGGACGCTCGACATCGGCGGCGACAAGGCGCTGCCCTATATGGAGACGGTGGTCGAGGAGAATCCCGCGCTCGGCTGGGCGCGCGATCCGGCTCGGGCTTGACCGGCCGGGCCTGTTGCGCGGCCAGATCCGCGCGCTGCTGCGGGCCGGCGGCGGGCGCGCGCTGCGCATCATGTTCCCGATGATCACCGAAGTCGCCGAATTCGACGCCGCCAAGGGGATCGTCGAGCGCGAATTGACCTATCTGCGCCAGCACGGCCATCCGCTGCCGGAACGCATCGATGTCGGCACCATGGTGGAAGTCCCAGCGCTGCTCTATCAGCTCGACGAGCTCTTCAAGAAGGTCGATTTCGTTTCGGTCGGATCCAACGACCTGTTTCAGTTCCTGTTCGCGGTCGATCGCGGCAACGCCAAGGTTTCCGAACGCTTCGACACCATGTCGACGCCGATCCTGCGGGTGCTGCGCGAGATCGTGCAAAAGGCCAATGCGGCGAAGAAATCCGCTTCGCTGTGCGGCGAGATGGCGTCGAAGCCGATCGGCGCGCTGGCGCTGATCGCGCTGGGCTACCGTTCGCTGTCGCTGTCCGCCACCGGACACGGTCCGGTCAAGGCGATGATCCTCGACCTCGACGCCAAAAAGCCGAGGCCATGATGATGCCGCTGATCGAGGCGCCGTCCGGCAGCGTGTCGATCCGCGAGAAGCTGACGGCCTTCGCCGAGGCCGAGGGGCTGTCATTGTAGCGAGGCTGTGCCCGCTGCAATCGCCCTTTCGCATTTTACGCCTTTCGAGACCTGACCATGTCGATACTCCCCGAAGCCAAACTGGATATTCTGCTGGCGCACCACGCCTCGCTCGAGGCGCAAGTGCTGGGACAGCTCAATTCCGAGAACTACGTCAAGATCACGCGCGAACTCGCCGAACTCAATCCGCTGATCGACGCCGTCAAAGCCTACCGCGCCGCCAACGAAGAAATCACCGGCATCGATGCTTTAATTGCCGATCCCACGACCGAGCCCGAGATGCGCGGCATGGCGGAAGCCGAGCGCGAAACTTTGGAGGCGCGCAGCCTCGATCTCGCGCAGCAGATCCGCGTCGCGCTGTTGCCCAAGGATGCGATGGACGACCGTAACGTGGTGCTGGAAATTCGCGCCGGCACCGGCGGCGACGAGGCTTCGCTGTTCGCCGGCGATTTATTCCGCGATGTATGAGCGCTTCGCAGCACTTCAGGGCTGGAAGGTCGAGGTGATCTCCGCCAGCGAAGGCACCATGGGCGGCTACAAGGAAATCATCGCCGAGGTGAAGGGCCGCGGCGCCTTCGCCAAGCTGAAATTCGAATCCGGCGCGCACCGGGTGCAGCGCGTGCCGGACACGGAAACCCAGGGCCGCATCCACACTTCCGCGGCGACGGTGGCCGTGCTGCCGGAGGTCGAGGAAGTCGACGTCGATATCAAGAGCGACGATCTGCGGATCGAGACTATGCGCGCGCAAGGTGCCGGCGGGCCAGCACGTCAACAAAACCGAATCCGCGATCCGCATCACCCATATCCCGACCGGGATCGTAGTGATGATGCAGGACAGCCGCTCGCAGCACAAGAACCGCGCCTCGGCGATGAACATCCTGCGCTCACGCATCTACGACGCCGAACGCCAGCGCATCGATGCGGTCCGCTCGGCGGATCGCCGCGAAAAGGTCGGCTCCGGCGACCGCTCCGAGCGGATTCGCACCTATAATTTCCCGCAGGGCCGCGTCACCGACCATCGCATCAATTTGACACTTTATAAGTTGCCGCAGGTGATCGCGGGCGAAGCGCTCGGCGAATTGATCGATGCGCTGACCACGGAGCATCAGGCCGCACAACTCGCCGCCCAGGGCGCCGCGGCGTGAGCGAAACCTTCGCCGGACAGACCGTCGAGGCTGCACGGCGCAAGCTCACCGCGCGATTCAAATCCGGCGCCGTCGACTCGGCCGAACTCGATGCGCGAATTCTGGTTGGCGCGGCGCTGAGCCTAAATCTAACCGGGTTGATCGCAGCTGCGTTACAGCGGATCAAGCCATGCGGCTTGAAGATTTCGCCCGGCGGCGTCTTGCCGGCGAACCGGTCGCGCGCATCCTGGAAGCACGAGAATTCTGGGGGCTGCCGCTGCTGCTCTCGCCCGCGACGCTGGTGCCGCGGCCGGATACCGAAACGGTGGTCGAACTGGCGCTGGAAATGCTGGGCGCGCCAGACCCGAAACACCCGTTGCGCATCGCCGATCTCGGCACTGGTTCAGGCGCGATTCTGCTGGCGCTGTTGTCAGAGCTACCCGGCGCCTATGGGATCGGCACCGATATCAGCGTGGCGGCGCTGCAGACCGCAGGTACTAATACGGCCCGCCTGGGATTCGGCTCGCGCGCCGCGTTCGTCGCCTGCGACTATGCGGCAGGCGTTGTCGGATACCTTCGATCTGATGGTGTCGAACCCGCCCTATATCCGCTCCGCCGATATCGCCGGTCTCGCCACCGAGGTCAGGGATCACGATCCGCTTCTGGCGCTGGATGGCGGCGCCGACGGCCTCGACGCCTACCGCAGGCTGATTCCGCAAGCCGCGGAAACGGTTGGTCGCCGGCGGCGTTCTCGTGGTGGAAGCCAGTCACGACCAAAGCGGGGATATCGCGGGATTGATGGCGGCGGCAGGGTTAACGCAGGAGCGGCCCGCCAAGGCCGATCTGGCCGGTATCCGCCGGGCCGTGGCAGCCCGGAAAATGCCCCCATAATGCCCGATTGGAGGGCAAAAAAACCGCTTGGAATATTCCCCGGGAGCGACTACGTTCCGGCCACAACGTCGGTCCAGGGTTTGCTGGCCCCGTAGATACCCAGTAGGGCTATTTCGGGTGGAGGCCAGAGTTCTCAAAGCGAGAGCCCGCCCCGAGTGAAAGGTTCCAAAACGCAGGTCCAATTAAGCGCGATGGCTTTAAGAGCTGCGCAGCTTTTGACCGCAAAGCGAACGAAAGCCTGATATTGCGCTTGAAAACTCACGCAAGAAACCTGTGCTTGTTTTGCCGGGCGGAATGATTTGATACGGCCGGGGGCACATGCCGGGCTGTTGGGGAACGCGTCTTTGTTGACCGCGACGTACGGCAAAATTGATGTGAAATTGACACGGCGCAGCGATTCGGTGCGCGTGACGCGCGTGGCCCGATCGGACAATAGCGCCGCCAATTCAAGACCACTGCCAAAGCTAGACTAGTAACTTCTCAAGGCTGATAACTTCAGGGCTGGAATAAAGGCACGACATGAGAAACGGTCAGAATAACAACAAGCGGATGCGTAACCGGAACAACAATAGCAACAACAATAATAACAATAACAACAACAACCGGCGCGGCCAGAACCCGATGACCCGGGTGTTCGAGTCCAACGGACCCGACATCAAGATCCGCGGTACCGCATCCCACGTTGCGGAAAAATACGTTCAGCTGGCGCGCGACGCACGCTCTTCCGGCGATCCGGTCGCCGCCGAGAACTACTATCAGCATGCCGAACATTACTTCCGCCTGATCGCCGCCCGCGCAGGAGCAGTTCCGGCAGAACCAGCCGCAGCCGCGCACCGAGAACGAAATGGCTTCGGAGGACAGCGACGACGAAAGCGAGAGCTTTTCGAATTTCGGCCAGGAGCCCGGTTTCGTTCCGGTGCAACAGCAGCCGTTCGTGCCGCGCGACAACAACGGCAACAATCAGCGCGATCACCAGCGCGAGGGGCAACCCTACCAGCCGCGCGAACAGCATCAGCCCCGCGAACACAACAATCATCGCGAGCATCGTCCGCAGCCGCAGTTTCAACCGCCGCAGCCCCAGCCGCAGCCTGTTATCGCCGACAATGTCAGCGTCGATCGCCTGCCATCGTTCATCACCGGACCGCAGCCGCAGATCAATGGCGGCCCAGGCGGTTTCGAGGGCGGCAATGGTGGTGAGCGTTTCCCGCCGCGCCGCCGACGCCGGCCACATGGCCCGCGTCCGAAGGCATGCCGCTCCGGCGACGCCGGGTGATGATTCAATCCGGGAAATGAATAAGAGGGCGTCAAGCTCTCTTAGCAAAGTGGTTTAGTGGTCGTCCCGGTGAACATCGGGACGACGCTCACTAATCGATAGCGCTCAAGCCGCGCGGATATTCGCCATGAAGCGGTCGAGCTCTTCACGTAACCGCGTGCTTTCGGTCGACAATGTCCGTGCCGAGCTCAGCACATTCTCCGAGGCCGAGCCGGTTTCGGTCGCACCGCGATTGACCCGCATGATGTTATCGGCGGCCTCCTGCGTGCCCCGGGCGACATTCTGAACGCTTTGCGCAATTTCCTGGGTCGCTGAACTCTGCTGTTCGACCGCGCTCGAAATCGTCGCGGCGATGCTGGAAATCTGCGCAATGGTACCGCCGATTTCCTTGATCGCGGCGACCGATTCCTGCGTCGCGCCCTGCATGCCCAGAATGTGCGACGATATCTCGTCGGTCGCCTTCGCGGTCTGGCTCGCCAGCGACTTGACCTCTGAGGCGACGACCGCGAAACCGCGGCCGGCATCGCCGGCGCGGGCCGCCTCGATGGTCGCATTCAGCGCCAGCAGATTGGTCTGTTCGGCGATCGCCGTGATCAGTTTGACCACATCGCCGATCTCCTGCGCCGCGCGTGACAATTTGCCGATCCGCTCATCGGTCTGCCTGCGCCTGAAGCACCGCCGCTTCCGCGATCTGGCTGGATTCGCTTACTCGCCGTCCGATTTCATCGACCGACGCCGACAGTTCTTCCGTCGCCGACGCCACCGACTGCATGTTGTCGGAGGCTTCCGTGGAGGTGCCGGAAACCTGGTTCGACAGGCTCTGCGTAGTCTCGGCGGTGCGCGTCAATGTGCCGGCGGCATCTTCATGCTGAACCGCCGAGGCCGAGACGTTGGAGACGATGGCGCCCACCGCCGCCTCGAAATCGTCGGCAAAGCGAATCAGCTCGTCGCGGCGCGCCGCACCGCTGGCCTTGTTCTGCGCGGCCTGCGTCGCCGCATCGCGTTCGGCTTTAGCGACCGCCTGCAGTTTGAACTCCTCGACCGCGCCGGCCATTTCGCCGAGTTCATCCTTGCGCCCGAGACCCGGCAACACGACATCGAAATTGCCGCCGGCGAGTTCGCGCATCGCCTTGCACATCGCGGTCATCGGCCGGGAGTGCCCCGGCCCAGCAATACCGCCAATATGCCGCCTAGCAGGAAGCCGCCGAGCGCAAGCATCAGCACCAGCTCTTCGGTTTCGCGGATGGTGGCGCTGGATTCCGCATCGAGCCGCTGTTGATCAGACAGCAGGTCCGCCTTCATCGCGTTGGACCTCTTCATGATCTCCGTCGTGGAGTCAGCCATCTCGACAGCCAGTTCGTCGATCTCTTTCGCGTTGCCGATCAGCTTGGCGACCGCCTGCTGGTATTCCCTGCAGCAGAGCCGAGATATCCTTGAGAGCTTGCTGGAGTTTCTCGTCGCTATCGGGGATCACCGTCAGCGTATTCTCGACAAACTTCAGGCGCGCCTGTGCGCTGGCGGCCACCGCCTGGTCGGAGTTGAGGACAAACGTATTGACCAGGCCACCACCGCCTGAAACTGGTCGGCTACTTTCCTGGCGCCGAACTGAACCGCCTGGATCTGCTGGTCGTCGGCGCTGCTTGGGAGATCGTCAACCTTGAAGCGGAACGCGGTGCCGCTACGCGCGATCTGGTTTTTGGCAATCAGCGCGCTGTCGTCCTTGACCTTGATGATCTCCGCGAAGATCTTGGTAAAGGCACGAAACTCACGTTCCAGCTTGGTGATTTGTTCGAGCCGCGCCGGGTTGGTCGTACCCTTCATCGACTGGAGGATAGCCTCCCTGAGACTGGCCTCGGCCGCGAGCGCCGCCTTGGCGTCTTCCTCCTTGGCGGTCAGCACGAAATAGCGCGCCAGCGAACGATAGGAGACCAGTTCGCGGTCGATATTGCGTGCTCGGTCCGCCTCCGACACGCTAGAGCGATAGGAAGCAACGCCCGCCGCGACGCGATCAAACCCCATATAGGCGATGCCCATGCTGACGGCCGAGATGGCGAGCACGACGGCAAAGCCGAGCATGATTTTGGCGCGAAATCGAAAGGTCGGGAACCTCAGCGATACCGGCGACCGGCGCTTCAACGATTCCATCTGGACCCCCCATCCACTTTTCTAAAACCGTAGCGTCGGGGAAAAGCCAGTCCCGCGCCCGATCTGGAAACCTAAAGTAGAATGAATAAAAGGCGGTAAATTCGTAGAGCGAGAGCGCCCGAGCCCTTACCCAAGAGTTAATCAGGCTCTTTGGCGGATTACGCGGCGCGGGACTGATTGCGCTGCGCGGGCTTAATTACGCTGCGCGGGCTTGGGGCGGCGCCAGGGCCTGCCAATCGGAGGACAGTTGCAACTTCGGCTCGGTCAGGGCCTGCAGCGCCTCCAAGGTCATGCCCGGGATCATTTCGATCACGACGAGCCCCTGCGGCGTCACGTCGATCACAGCGAGATTGGTGTAGATGCGCTTCACGCAGCCGGCCGCGGTCAGCGGATAGGTGCAAGACTTCAGGATACGCGGCTCACCCTTTTGCCGGTGTGCTCCATGATGACGCGGATGGCCCTGGCGCCCACAGCCAGATCCATCGCGCCGCCGACACCGGGCGGAAATGCCGGGTCTTCGGTGGTCCAGTTCGCCAGGTCACCCTTTTCGGAGACTTCGAACGCACCGAGCAGGCTGACATCGAGATGACCGCCACGGATCATCAGGAACGCATCGGCGTGGTGGACGAAGCAGCCGCCAGCGACCAGCGTCGTCTTGTTCTTGCCGGCGTCGATCATGTACGGATCTTCCTCGCCGGGCGCGGGCTTCGGTCCCATGCCGAGGATGCCGTTCTCGCTATGAAGATCACTTCGCGGCCGGCCGGCACATAGCTCGCGGCCAAAGTCGGAATGCCGATGCCGAGATTGACGTAGTCGCCCTCCTTCAAGTCCTGCGCGGCGCGCCAGGCCATCTGTTCGCGGGTCAGCGGCTGATGGGAGTTCGAAATCATGCCTGCGCTCCAACAACGACGACCCGATCGACAAAGATACTCGGCGTGGCAACGGCTTCAGGATCGAGTGCACCGAGTTCGACCATGCCATCGACCTCGGCCACTGTAAGGTCGGCGGCCATCGCCATGACCGGATTATAAATTCCCGCGCCGACTTGATGTAGGTCAGGTTGCCCCAGCGGTCGGCCTTGTTGGCCTTGATCAGCGCGACATCGCCCTTCAGCGGCTTTTCGAACACATGCAGGCGGCCGTTGATCTCGCGGGTTTCCTTGCCTTCGCCGAGTTTCGTTCCCGCCGACACCGGCGAGAAGAAACCGCCAAGGCCCGCGGCGTGGGCAGCGCATGCGTTCGCTGATGATGCCTTGCGGAACCAATTCCAGTTCAAGGCTGTTGGCGCGGTAGGCATTGAGAAAGGCGCTGTAATCGCCGGAGCGCGGATAGGAGCAGATCACCTTGCGAACCCGGCCGGAATTGATCAACCGGGCCAGACCGTGATCGCCATTACCGGAATTGTTAGCAACGATCGTGAGTTCCTTCGCGCCCTGTTCGTGCAGCGCCTCGAGCAGATTGTCCGCAACCCCGACCGCGCCGAATCCGGCGACCAATATTATCGATCCGTCGCGAACCCCGGCCACCGCATCGGCGGTCGTCTTCACCTGCTTGTCGATCAACTCGAATGGCTCCTTTGACCGGGGTCATTGTCGTTTGCAGTCCGTGGCTTACGCCGGGACCGGCTTGATCGGAATAGACCATCAACGCCGATACCAAGAAAGCCGCAAATTTGCATATGGCGTCTTCCTCATTTCTTTGCTTGAGAGACCCTTTCGTCATGGCCGGGCTTGTCCCGGCCATCCACGTCTTCTTGGCTTAAATGCAGCTAAGACGTGGATGCCCGGCACAAGGCCGGGCATGACGAGCTAGAAGCCTCGGGGCCAAGTCCGCAGTTGCAAAGCTTGTTGCAAAATCTGGCCCCCGTCCGTCTAATCGATGCCAATAAACGCATCGGGAGGCACGCACGTGCTCGATAAATCTACTCCAGATTCCCCCGTCCGCACCTCGGGGCCGCTCGCAGGTTTCCGCATTGTGGAATTCGCCGGCATCGGACCCGGCCCATTCGCCTGCATGATGCTGGCGGATATGGGCGCGGAGGTCGTGACGCTCGATCGGGTCGGCGTCGGCAAGAATCTCAAATCAGCCTCGGGGCGCGGACGGAAAATTGTCGAACTCGACCTCAAGGACAAGGCCGCGATCGCGCAGGTGCTCGATCTTCTGGGGAATGCCGATGCACTGGTCGAAGGCTTTCGTCCCGGCGTGATGGAGCGGCTCGGTCTCGGCCCTGACGCGGTGCAGGCGCGCAATCCGCGCCTCGTTTACGGCCGCATGACCGGATGGGGACAGGAGGGGCCGCTGGCAAAGGCCGCCGGCCATGACATCAATTATATATCGGTCACCGGCGCGCTGGGCCGCGATCGGTACCGCGGAGACGCCGGTGCCGCCGCTCAACCTGGTCGGCGATTTCGGCGGCGGCGCGCTCTATCTCGTGGTCGGCGTGCTCGCCGCATTGCTGGAAGCCAGGACATCCGGCAAGGGGCAGGTGGTGGATGCGGCGATGTGCGACGGCGCGGCGTCGCTGATGTCGATGTTCTTTGACATGACCGCGGCCGGCCGATGGACCGAACAGCGCGGGACCAATTTCCTCGACGGCGGCGCGCATTTTTATGGCGTCTATGAATGCGCCTGCAAAAGCTTCATTTCGATCGGCTCGATCGAGCCGCAATTCTACGCGCTGTCTGCGCGATCTGGCGGGCCTCTCGCATTCCGATTTCGACGCCCACATGGATCGCAAGGCGTGGCCCGCGCTCAAGCAAAAACTGGTCGAGGTCTTCAAGACCAAGACGCGCGACGAATGGTGTGAGATCATGGAAGGCACCGACATTTGCTTTGCGCCGGTTCTGACCATGAAGGAAGCGCCCGAACATCCGCACATGGCGGCCCGAAAGACCTTCGTCACCCGCCACGGCGTTACCCAGCCCGCACCGGCGCCGCGCTTTTCGCGCACACCCTCGGCGATCCGCGACACCGCGATGGCCGATATCGCCAGCCTGACCAGCGAATGGCAGGCGGGAAAACGATAGTCCTCCCGTCCGAAATCGAGGGGAATTCGCCATTCAAGCCGCGCCGCCGATTTGCGATGATCGCCGCGTCACGGAGATGACCAACCATGGCATTGCAACTCCGGCCGAACTGCGAATATTGCGATAGGGATCTTCCGCCCAACGCGACGGATGCGCGCATCTGTAGTTACGAGTGCACGTTTTGCGCTGAATGCGCCGAGAGCAAACTCGACAATGTCTGTCCGAACTGCGGCGGCGGATTTGCGCCGCGGCCGATTCGCCCAATGAGGGAATGGCGGCCCGGCGTGTGCGCCGAGAAGCAATTGCCGTCCGACAAGCGCGTGCATCTGAAATACGGGCTCGACGATGTCGCCGCGCATTGCGCGCGCATCAGGGATATTGCGCCGGAAGAGCGGTGAACGGCTAAGCGCTGTCATCGATCTAGCCTCGTCATTCCGGGATGGTCCGAAGGACCAGACCCGGAATCTCGAGATTCCGGGCTCGATGCTTCGCATCGCCCCGGAATGACCGTAAGAATCATTCCGCCGGCAAAATCGTCCCCTCGACCTCGCCAAACCCGACGCGATAGCCATCCCCCTGGCACCAGCCATGGAATCGCCAGCGAATCGCCGTCTTCGAGAAATGTCCGCTTGATATCGCTGGGCAGTTCGATCGGCTCGGTGCCGTTCCAGGAAATCTCAAGCAAGCTGCCGCGCTGGTCCTTCCCCGGCCGCTGATGGTGCCTGACCCCAGGAGATCGCCGATATTCATCGCGCAGCCGGACGACGCGTGATGCACGAGTTGCTGCACCGATGACCAGTACATGTATTTGAAATTGGTACGGCAGATTTGCATGGACTCTTTCATCTGCGCCGCGCGCAGCCCGACATCGAGATGCAAATCGTAATTGTTGGCTGCGCTTGCCGCAGATAGGGCAATGGCATCGGATCCTGCGCGGGGCCCTGCACCCGAAACGGCTCCAGCGCCTCGCGGGTCACGATCCACGGGCTGATCGAGGTCGCGAAGGCCTTGGCCTGGAACGGGCCGAGCGGCACATATTCCCATTGCTGGATGTCGCGCGCGCTCCAGTCGTTCAATAATACAAAGCCGAAGATCATCTCTGCCGCGCGTGTCTCGTCCAACATCTCGCCGATCGGCGAGGGCTTTCCGACCACGACGCCCATTTCCAGCTCGAAGTCGAGCCGCTTGCAGGCGCCAAA
The DNA here is from genome assembly GCA_037201505.1 of Bradyrhizobium sp. Classification (GTDB taxonomy): domain Bacteria; phylum Pseudomonadota; class Alphaproteobacteria; order Rhizobiales; family Xanthobacteraceae; genus Bradyrhizobium. The sequence continues at coordinate 262,412 of JBBCHO010000023.1, read as the reverse complement.
ACTCGGAAGCTCCGCGCTCGGCGGCTTCAATTGCCCGCGGGGACGGCGCACTTTGGTGCCGCTGACCACCACCGTCGAGGCGCGGCCGTTATAGCCGATCGGCATATGCAGCCAGTTCGGCTGCAACGCATTGTCCTTGCCGCGGAACATCACGCCGACATTGGTGGCGTGCTCCTTTGACGAATAGAAATCGGTGTAGCCGGAGACCGCGATCGGCATATGCAGTTTCACCTGCGCCATCGGCACCAGCGCAAGACGGCGCAATTCGTCATGGTCGCGCAGTTCTGGATTGTCATGACGCAACAACTCGCTGATCCGCGCGCGGGTACGCGACCATATCTTCGGCCCCAGCGCCATGAAGGGATTGAGCGTCGGCGCCGAAAACACACCGAGTTCTCCGACATTCAACCGGCCATCCTTTTCAAGCTCCCAGAGATCGAGCACGAAGTCGCCGATCGCGACGCCGACGCGAGGCGCCAGCCCATTCCCGGACGAAAACACGCCGTAAGGGAGATTCTGGATCGGAAAGTCGGACGCGGGATCGACCGGGATGTGAAGGAGTAGAGCGAGGGATCGTTGGGATGGGGCATTATTTTTCCCGAATGAATTGAACACGGAGAGGGCTATTCACCCTCCCCTGGAGGGGGAGGGTCGGCTCGCATGGAGCGCAGCGAAATGCGAGACGGGGTGGGGTGACAGTCGCTCAACTCAGGCACTGTTCGAATCGAAGGACTGTCACCCCACCCCGCCGCTCATTTCATGAGCGTCGACCCTCCCCCTCCAGGGGAGGTAAGAAAATTCACGGCTTGCTCGGATCAAACTTTTCTCCAGCCCCTTCCAGCAATCCGCGTAATCGTCCTGTAGCGTCGGACTGCTCGCGGCATGCGCGGTCACGCGCTGCGGATACCTCGTCTCGAACATGAAGGCCATGGTGCCCGTCAGCTTGACCGGCTTGAGCTCGGAATTGCTGGCGTGCTCGAAGGCCTCGCGGTCGGGGCCATGCGGCAGCATCATGTTGTGCAGGCTGATGCCGCCGGGCGTGAAGCCCTGCGGCTTGGCGTCGTAGACGCCGTAGATCAGCCCCATGAACTCCGACATGATATTCATGTGATACCAGGGTGGACGGAAGGTGTTTACCGCTACCGCCCAGCGCTCCGGGAAAATCACAAAATCGATATTCGCGGTGCCCGCGGTTTCCGATGGCGAGGTCAGCACCGTGAAGATCGACGGATCGGGGTGATCGAAGCCGATCGCGCCGACCGGGGAGAACGCCCGAAGATCGTATTTGTACGGCGCGTAATTGCCGTGCCATGCCACGACGTCGATCGGCGAATGCGGCAATTGGGTCACGAACAACTCCACCGCCCCATTTCACGAACAGTTCGGTCGGCGTATCCTTGTCCTCGTAGGCCGCCACCGGCGTGAGAAAATCGCGCGCGTTGGCGAGGCAATTGGCGCCGATCGGGCCGCGCTCCGGCAGCGTGAACGCGCCGCCGTAATTTTCGCAGAGATAGCCGCGCGCCGGACCGCCCGGGATCTCGACGCGGAATTTCACACCGCGGGGGATGATCGCGATTTCACCGGGCTGGATATCGATCCGGCCAAACTCCGTGACAAAGCGCAAATTGCCCTGTTGCGGCACGAACAGCAGTTCGCCATCGGCATTGTAGAAATGCTGGTCGACCATCGACTTCGTGATCAGAAACACATGCGCGGCCATGCCGGCCTGGGTGTTGGCGTCTCCCGCCGTGGTCATGGTCTGCACGCCCTGCAGGAAGGTCATGTCTTCTTTCGGGATCGGCGCGGGATCCCAGCGCAATTGCTCGATCGCCAATTCGGCTTCGTGGCACGGCGCGGTGCGCCATAGTTTCGCATCCGCCTTGGCGAAGCGGCCGGAATGCCGCACCGACGGACGGATACGGTAGAGCCAGGAACGCTCGTTGCTACCGCGCGGCGCCGTGAACGGCGACCCCGAAAGCTGTTCGGCGTAAAGCCCGTAAGCACAGCGTTGCGGCGAGTTGCGCCCGATCGGCAGCGCGCCCGGCAACGCTTCGGTTTCGAAACTGTTGCCGAAGCCGGACATATAGCCCGGGGTGATGTTCTGAGAATTGCGGCTGACGAGATCGGGCGACGTATTGATATTCATATCATCCTCCTTGCAGGCTGGCCCACATTTCGAGGTCGCGCTTGTCGGTCCAGATCACGGGGTCATCGATCCCTGAGGCCTCGTCGAACGCCCGCGAGACGTTGAACGGCAGGCAGTGCTCGTAAATCGCAAAACTTGAAAACTTCGGATCCATCACCTCGCGGGCCGCCGCCATCGTTTCCTTGAGATTCTGCCCCCGGGCGACCGCGGTTTCCGCCGCGCCATAGAGCGTAGTGACGAAATCTCGCGTCATGGCGATGGCATCGCGACCGGTCGCCAATCCCTTGAGCGCATCGCCGCGCCCCGGCGCGATCGCCTTGGGATTGAAGGCGCGAATTTCGTTCAGCGTCGCCGGCCATTCGCGCAAATGCGCGTCGCCGCAATAGCAGGCCGAGTGATATTCGATCAGGTCGCCGGAAAACATCACTTCGGCATCCGGCACCCACGCCACGATATCGCCTGACGTGTGACCCGCGCCGAGCTGCATCAGCCGGATTTCGCGCTTGCCGAGAAAAATCGACATCTCGCCTTCGAAGGTCAGCGTCGGCCAGGTCAGGCCGGGAATGCTCTGCGCATCCTGAAACAGCCGGGGGAAAGCGGCCATATTCGGAATCCCAATCCTGCTGGCCGCGCTCCTCGACCAGCCGATAGGTTTCCGACGAGGCGATTACCGCCTGCGCCTTGTAGGCCGACGCGCCGAGCACCCGCACCGCGTGGTAATGCGACAGCACCACATATTTGATCGGCTTGTCGGTGACGGTGCGCACGCGCTCGATCACTTTATGCGCCATCGCCGGCGTCGCCTGCGCATCGAACACGAGGCAGCCATCGTCGCCGACAATCACAGCGGAATTGGGATCACCTTCGGCGGTGAAGGCATAGAGATCGGTGCCGATCTCCGAAAATGTCACCTTCTTCTCCGCCATGTCCGTGGTGGATGCGAAACCTTTGGCCATTAATTCAGTTCCTCTTCGTAATGCTCTATCTCTATCACCGTCATTGCGAGCGCAGCGAAGCAATCCATGCTTTGGTGCGGATGGTGGATTGCTTCGCTTCGCTCGCAATGACGCCTGTGGCTGTGGCTATTCTCATCTTATTGCTGCTGCTGTTGCTGTTGTTGCTGATCGGCATCGACCATGCGCCGCTTGGCGAGCGCGATCGCCTCGCGCAGCACATCGATATCGCCGATATGATTGGCCAGGATCAGCACCAGCGCCGCGTCAAGTTCCGCGCTTTGCTCATCGCTCAATCCGCGATGCGCTTCGACGACAGCGCGAAAGGCGTCATCCGGTTGGGCGAAATTTGAGCTGGTCGATAATGCCATGTCATCACCTCAGCTGTAGCCGGCGGCGCGCGACAGCGCCGCATCTAGCACCGCACGGGTCGGATGCCGAAAGCGCGCGGCGATGTAGCCATCCGGCCGCAATAGATAGGCCGTACCGGGCTGCGCATCATAGCGCGCGCTGGCCAGTCCCGCCGCGTCGGAAAGACCGTCCTTGCCGCCGACGCGAATGACACCGACATCGTCAGGAATTTTAACCGCAGCGCCGTTACTGAACTCAAGCAGCGTGAAACGTGTGCCAGCCTTGATGAAGGCATCGGTCAAATAGGCGGCTTCACCGGCGAGCGGCGCGTCAGGCATCGAGGCGCCGGGCGTCGGGCCGCCACGCCAGACATCGCAGTCGGCGGTCGACAGCGAGGAATCATAGATCGAGGGAATCGAGAGCCGGCCGCCATTGATCATGCGCTTGCCGAACTCGGTCTCCCTGGCTAGCGACAGCACGGCCTTGCGCAACCGCGCCTCTTGGCGCGAGGTCGGCGCCATGAAATCGGTCGAGCGGGTCGATTCGCGGATGTTCTCGTCGGCCGCCGCACTTCGCTCGCTGTGATAGGTCTCAAGCAAGCCTTCCGGCGAAGTCTTGCGCAACACGCGGTCGAGTTTCCAGCCAAGATTCTCGGCGTCTTCCAAACCGGAATTGGCGCCGCGCGCGCCGAATGGCGAGACCTGATGCGCGGCGTCACCGGCGAACAACACACGGCCATGGATAAATTTGTCCATCCGGCGGCACTGGAACTTATAAAGCGAAATCCATTCGAATTCGAACTTGTCATGTCCGAGCATGCGCGCTATCCGTGGCCGTACATTTTCGGGCCGCTTCTCAGCGACAGGATCCGCATCCGGATTGAGCTGCAGATCGATCCGCCAGATGTCATCCGGCTGCTTGTGCAACAGCGCCGAACGCCCGGCATGAAACGGCGGATCGAACCAGAACCAGCGCTCGGTTGGAAATTCTGCCGCCATCCGCACATCTGCGATCAGGAACTGATCCTCGAATACTTGTCCTGCGAATTCCGCGCCGACCATCTGGCGCAGCGACGAGCGCGCGCCGTCGCAGGCAACGACATAATCGGCGCGCAGTTGATACGGCCCGTCCGGCGTCTCGACCGTCAGCACCGCATGGTCATTGCGCTGCTCCAGCGCGATCACTTTATTTCGCCAACGCAGATCGATCGCCGCGAGCTCCCCGACGCGGTCCACCAGATAGGCTTCGGCATGAAATTGCTGGAGATTAATGAAGGCGGGCCGCTTGTGGCCTTGTTCCGGCAGCAGGTTGAATTGATAGATCTGCGATGAGCCGTGAAAAATCTTGCCGACGCTCCACACCACACCCTTGTTTACCATGCGCTGGCCAATGCCGAGCCGGTCCCAATATTCCAGCGAACGTTTCGAAAAACAGATCGCGCGCGATCCCTCGCCGATCCGGTCGGCGTCATCGAGCAGCACGACTTTCTGGCCGCGCTGCGCCAGATCGATTGCGAGCGACAGCCCGACCGGCCCGGCGCCGACCACGACAACCGGATGCTGCACGACGTCGCCGCCGGCCCGATCCTGATCGGCGTGACGGCGATAACCGAACTGGGCTTTGGACTGCGCCATTCACATTGCTCTGGCCCAAGAATCTGACCCAAGACTCTGGCTAAGAAATTTGATCCGGGCTAAGATAGTCGCATCTGCAACTATCTAAACTCCCCGCGCCTTGCCTAGTCAACTCAAATTGGAGCGGTTGTTGCCAAAAGCGTCCTCCCGACTGGACCTGTTCAGATTTGTGCCGTTCCGGCTGAACCGGCTGGCCGCCGAGGTTTCGGCCGCGCTGTCGGGCGAATACCAGGCGCGCTACGGGCTCGATATTCCGGAATGGCGGGTGCTGGCGACGCTCGGCTTCCGCAACGACGCGTGCAGTGCGCAATACATCGCGCACTGCACCCGAACGCATAAATCGACCATCAGCCGCGCCGTGACGGCGCTGATGACGCGGCAGTTGGTGGAGCGGGTCGAGAATAAAGACGACCGCCGCGAATTCCGGCTGCGCATGACGCGAAAGGGAAAAGCGCTTTACGAACAGCTGATCCCGCGCCTGCTGCGCAAGGAGAGCGAGATCATGTCCTGTCTCTCGACGCACGAACAAAAGGATTTCGCGCGCCTGCTCGGCAAGATCGAGACCAGCCTCGATCTGGTGCAGACGAGTCATGAGGCGGACGAGACGGAAGCGTATTGATTGACCTTGTCATTCCGGGATGCGCCTCTTGGCGCAGACCCGGAATCCATACTCCCGATCGTGGTTATGGATTCCGGGCTCGCTACGCGCCCCGGAATGACGAAAGTATTGTCACTTCGCCGCCGTCACCACGATCTCCACAATATGTGGCGCTTCAAGCTCGACGCCGATGCAAGCCCGCATCGGCGGGTTTGACGGATCGACCCATTCGTCCCAGGCGCGGTTCATCTCACCCTTCTTCATGATGTCGGCGACATAGACGATGGCCGAGAGAATCTTGCTCTTGTCCGAACCGCAAAGCGCGAGGCTTTCGTCGATGCGGGCGAGCGCCTTGGCGGTCTGCTCGTACATCGAAGCAGTGACCGGATCGGGTGCGACCGCCACGGTGAACACGAGGTTGTCGTGAACCACGGCGCGGCTGCGGGTGGGCGTGAGGCCGGGAAATCGGCTGATGGTACCGTCCGACATTTGCGCGCGTAACTCTATTTGACGAATGAGCGCGAGGGCTTCAGATGCAGCGCAAAAGCATCGGTCTTTTCGCCGGCGCGCGGGTAGATCTCGGTCACCAGCGGATCGTGGCCGGGGATGACGCGATCGGGATGCCCCGCCAATCGTTCGACGGTGAGCCAGCCCTGGTACATATCGCCGACATTGTAGACGATCGGGAATGGATTACGGCGATGCATATTGCCGTAATAATGCGCGGCGTCCGACGCCAGCACCACCGGACCGCGCGTGGTCTCGACCCGCACCACCTGCAGGCCATCGGAATGACCGCCGACGCGATGCAAGGTTACGCCGGGCGCGACCTCGCCCTCATCGGAATGGAACGTCACGCGTTCGCTGAACACATGGCGAACCATCTGGGTGACATGCTCCACCGAGAATGGAAGCCGCAAGCCGCTGAAGCACATGCAGCGTCCGGTCGCGAAACTCATCTCGCGATCCTGCAGATGAAACCGCGCATTCGGAAACAGATCGAGATTGCCGGCATGGTCGTAATGCAGATGGGTGACGACGATGTCGCGGATGGAATCGGCGCTCACGCCGAAGCGCGCCAGCGCGTCCACCGGATTGAGCGTGAGCTTGCGATTTCGCAAACCCGCTTCGACCGCGTTGAAGCCGGTATCGACCAGAATATCCCGGCCATGGCCCCGGATCAGCCAGACGAAATAATCGAGATCGGCGGCCGTGGTCTCGTGCGGGTCCGGTGAGAAGTAATTCATGTGCGGCGTGCGAGCCGCCATTGTCGCATAGCGCAGCGCGTAGATTTCGTAGGCGTTTTCCATGGGATTTCTTCTTGGGTTTTATTGTTGGTCTAGTGTTGGTCTCTTGGGCGATCGAGATGACCGCAGCAAGCCATTGTCGTTCACAAAGGTCAAACCCCACCGGATTCATGCCGGCCAATTGGAAATGCCGGCCGCCTGCGGGCGATCCACCAATGTGAGATCGATCACACAAGCCCCGACGCGCATGCTGTAGCGTCACCGGAGCAATTTTTGCGAAGCCCGGCGTTCTCCGAGCCCTCTCGTGGCGTGACGGAAACATGACGCGGGAGCGGAACGCTGGCGATTGATTTCGCGTGAGATTTGAATCCGGGACGTGCGATTGCAGCGGTTAATTGTCGCGTCATTTGAGGCATTTCCGGCGGTCGATAGCGCTTGCGAGCCCGGTTTGATAATGCGATTTTCGTGGGATAAGGTCGCCGAGGCGCATGCTGGGATCGGCGTCTTGATGGTTGGGCTGAACGTCGTATGAGAATTCGCCTTACACTGCTTGCCGCCTTGATCCTGTCGGTCGCATCGATTGCTCCGTCGTTCGCCGCGGACCGCTTTGCCCTTGTCATCGGTAACGCGAAATATCCCGATGCCGACGCCCCGCTGAAAGAACCCATCAACGACGCCCGGGACATCGCCGACGAGCTCAAGCGCGACGGTTTCACGGTCGATATCGGGGAAAATCTCAACGGCGAAGGGATGCGCCACGCCTTCGAGCGGCTTTACGGACACGTCAAGCCCGGCGCCGTCGCGCTGGTTTTCTTCAGCGGTTTCGGCATCCAGTCCAACCGTCAAAGCTTCATGATCCCGGTCGATGCGCAGATCTGGACCGAACCGGATGTCCGCCGCGACGGGATCAGCCTGGAAACCGTGCTGGGCGAAATCAATAACCGCGGCGCCGGCGTCAAGATCGCCCTGGTCGATGCCTCCAGGCGCAACCCGTTCGAACGCCGGTTCCGCAGTTTCTCCGCCGGCCTTGCGCCCGTGATCGCACCGAACGGCACGCTGGTAATGTATTCGGCGGCCTTGAGCTCCGTCATCTCGGACAATGGCAGCGATCACAGCCTGTTCGTGCAGGAACTGCTCAAGGAAATCCGCGTGCCCGACCTGATGGCCGAGGAGACGCTGAACCGTACCCGCGTCGGCGTCACCCGCGCCTCACGCAGCGAACAAGTACCGTGGATTTCATCCTCGCTGGCTGAGGATTTCTCGTTCATTGCGCCCTCGGGCGCGCGCCCGTCAACGCCAGTCAATCCCGCGCCCAGTCCAATACCTGCACAGCCACCCGCACCGCCGCCCGGTCCAGTAGCTGCCCTGCCCCCGCCAGCCGCACCGGTTCCCCCGGCACCGCCGCGTCAGGATCCACCGGCGGCGCCGAAAGCCGAAACTCCTCCGCCCCCGCCGGCGGACAAACCGGCGCAGCCCAATGACTCGGTGCCCCAAAACATCGCCGATGATCCGACCATCAAAGCCCTGACCGATAAACTCGTCGAGAATCCCGACGATGCCGGCGCGCATTACCGCCGCGGACAGGTCTATGCCAGCAAGGGCGCCTACGCCCTTGCGATCAAGGATTTTGACGATTCATTGCGGCTCAATCCGAAGGATGTGGAAGCCTATAATAATCGTTGCTGGGCACGCACCGTGATCGGCGATCTGCAGGCGGCGTTGCGGGATTGCAACGAGGCGCTTCGGCTGCGCCCTAACTTTGTCGATGCGCTCGACAGCCGCGGCCTTGTCAATCTCAAGAGCGGCATGGCGAAAAATGCGATTGCCGATTTCGACGCCGCCCTCAAGATCAATCCGCGACTGACCTCGTCGTTGTACGGGCGCGGCCTCGCCAAGAAGAACAACGGCGCGATTTCGGAGGGCGATTTGGATATATCGAATGCGAAGGCGATGGATCCGAATATTGTCAAGGAATTCGCCAGCTACGGGGTCCGCTGACGATAGCTGACGATATCCTGGCTGACGATATCTTGAATCGATCGGCCGGCGCGGTTTGAATCCAAAAATCGAACCCAAAATCGAACCCAAAATCGAACCTCAGGGCAGGCACCAAAGACAGACCAGGAAGCAGCCGCGATCGATTTGGGCCCGCGGCTGGTTTGCAAAATTTATTGGAACCGCGCGACCGTGCAGGAGGGCTGACAATGTCGAACATGTCCGGGAGGCGAAATCTGACCGCGATCCTTTCGCTTCTGACGATCGGCGCCGCGCTCTCCTTCGGCGTGGCCCGCGCCGCCGAGGATGTCACCGAGGATCAGATCCTTCGGGCACTTGCGCCGGCCGCACCCGCCGCCCCCAGCAAGCCCTTGACTCGTGGCCTGTCGGTGGGGCCGCAAACCCAGACCGAGCCGGTCGTGAATCCGGCCGAGGGGCAATTCGTGCAGAAAATTCGCAACCGCGCCACGCGCTCGCTCTCGGCTGCCGAACGCGAAGAGATCGCCACCATCGCCCAAGACAAGCCGAAGATCGATCTGGAAATCAATTTCGATTACAACTCAGCCAATATCAGCACCAAGTCGCTCCCGTCGGTTCAGGCTTTGGGACGCGCACTTTCCAATTCCGGCCTGAAAGGCTCGACCTTCGTGGTCGCTGGTCATACCGACGCCGCCGGTGGCGATTCCTATAATCAGGATTTGTCCGAGCGCCGCGCCGACTCGATCAAGCGCTATCTCGTCTCTAAATTCGGTATTGCCGCTGCCGACCTCGTGACTGTCGGCTACGGCAAGACCAAGCTCAAGGATCCAGCCAATCCGATGGCGGACGTAAACCGTCGCGTGCAGGTCGTGAATATGAACGCCAAGGCCACCGCGTCCAACTGATGCGGGACTGCTTGGGTAAAGTTTTGCAATCTAACCGCGTCCCGCGTCCCTGCGGGACGTTTTTGTCTGTCATATTCCACGTTATTCCGGGATGGTGCGTCAGCACCGAAATGACGGTCTTGAGAGTTTAGGTCTGGATATATCCGGCGATGACGCTTTCTGAATACCTCAAGCCTGCGCTGGCAATCGTCTCCGTCGCGATTCTCGGCGGCGGCTGGTACTGGCTTGAACACCGCACCCGCCCCGAAGAAAAGGAAACACCCAACAACGCGATGGTGATCGTCACCAAATCCACCAACGCCTGTTTTTCCGATCTGGTGCGGGTCACGGGATTCATCGTGCCGCGCCGGGAGGCGGTTGTCGGGGTCGACCAGGAAGGATCGAAGGTTTCCGAGCTATTGGTTCGCGAAGGCGACACGGTCGCTGACAATCAGGAGCTGGCGCGGCTGACCCTGCCGTCGGCGCAAGCCGCGGCACCTGCCGGCTCGCGGCCCGCGCCGACATCGCTGCGCGCGCCGGCCGCCGGCCTCGTGACCCAGGTCAACACCATCGTCGGAGCGCCGGCCTCGCCCCAGGCCGGCCCGATGTTCCGGATCGCGGTCAATAACGAGATCGACATGGACGCCGAAATACCGGCGGTTCACATGCTGAAGCTCAATCCGGGCGCGACCGTGCGGATCAGCCGGGACAATGGGCCTGATATCGTCGGGCGCGTCAGGCTGGTTTCGCCGCAGATCGACCGCAGCAGCCAGCTCGGCCATGTCAGGATCACGCTGACCAGCAATCCCTCGCTCAAGATCGGCATGTTCGCGCAAGCCAGCATCGACGCCAAGCGCAGCTGCGGGGTCGCGGTTCCGCGCACCGCCATTGACCATCTGACCGTTCAAGTGGTCAAAGGGAATACGGTTGAGATGCGCAAAGTCCGGGTTGGACTGGTGTCCGACACATCAACGGAAATACTTGAGGGCCTCGAGGTCGGCGAAGTTGTTGTCGCCGACGCAGGTTCTTCGCTTCATGACGGCGACAAGATCAAGACCATGTTCGCCGAGGAACTCGATCGAACGCGGGTACGCTGATGGCACTCAATATCTCGGCATGGTCGATCCGCAATCCACTTCCCTCCATCGTGTTTTCGATCATTCTGCTGGTGCTCGGCTGGGTCAGCTTCACCAAGCTCGCAGTGACGCGGCTGCCCAGCGCCGACATCCCGGTAATCTCGGTTGCGGTATCGCAGTTCGGCGCGGCACCGGCGGAGCTGGAATCGCAGGTCACCAAGACCATCGAAGACGGCGTGTCGGGCGTCGAGGGCGTGCGGCATATTTCATCGTCGATCACCGACGGATTGTCGCTGACGACGATCCAGTTCGCGCTTGAGACCAACACCGACCGGGCGCTCAACGACGTCAAGGACGCCGTGACCCGTGTGCGCGCTAACCTGCCGCAAAATGTCAACGAACCGTTGATCCAGCGCGTCGACGTGATCGGCCTGCCGATCGTCACTTACGCTGCGATTTCGCCCGGCAAGACGCCCGAGCAGCTTTCCTATTTTGTTGACGACGTGGTCAAGCGCGCGCTGCAGGGTGTGCGCAACGTCGCCCAGGTCGAGCGTATCGGCGGTGTCGAGCGCGAAATTCTGGTCTCGCTCGATCCCGACCGGCTGCAGGCCGCGGGACTGACCGCGGTCGATGTCAGCCATCGCCTGCGCGGCACCAATGTCGATCTCGCTGGCGGACGGGCCGAAATCGGCAAGAACGACCAGGCCATCCGCACCCTTGCCGGCGCCAAGACGCTCAACGATCTCGCCGGCACCATGATCAGCCTGCCGACTGGCGGCGAAGTGCGGCTCGACGATCTCGGCACCGTCACCGATACCATTGCGGACCGGCGGACCTTTGCCCGCTTCAATGGCGAGCCGGTGGTGGCGCTCGGCATCAAGCGCTCCAAGGGCGCCAGCGACGTGGTGGTCGCGGCCGCCGTGCAAAAGCGCATCGACGCGCTGAAGATTGCCTATCCCGATGTCGACCTCAAGCTGATCGACACCTCAGTGGAATTCACCAAGGGCAATTACGAGGCCGCTATCTCGACCCTGTTCGAAGGTGCCATTCTCGCCGTCGTCATCGTGCTTTTGTTCCTGCGCGATATAAGGGCGACCATCATCGCCGCGATCTCTCTGCCGCTGTCGATCTTCCCGGCGTTCTGGGCGATGGACATTCTGGGATTTTCGCTCAATCTCGTCAGCTTCCTCGCCATCACGCTGTCCACCGGCATTCTGGTCGACGACGCGATCGTCGAGATCGAAAACATCGTGCGGCATATGCGGATGGGCAAATCGCCCTATCGCGCCGCACTGGAAGCCGCCGACGAAATCGGCCTCGCCGTCATTGCTATTTCGCTAACCATCATCGCGATCTTCGCGCCTGCCAGCTTCATGTCCGGTATCGCGGGGCAATTCTTCAAGCAGTTCGGCATCACGGTATCGGTGCAGGTGTTCTTCTCACTGTTGGCCGCGCGCTTCGTCACGCCGGTGTTGGCGGCTTATTTCCTCAAGGATCACGCGCATGACGACCCGCCGCCGGGATGGATCCTGCACACCTATACGCGGCTGGTGACCTGGTCGGTAAAGCATCACTTCATCACCGTTATGATCGGCTTTGGCATTTTCGCCGCCTCGATCTGGAGCATCACGCTGCTGCCGCAGGGCTTCCTGCCGGCACAGGATACTGCGCGCTCACTGCTGGCGATGGAGCTGCCGCCCGGTTCGCAGCTCGCTTTCACCGAGAAAGTCACCGAGGACATCGTCACCCGCCTGCGCAAGCGGCCGGAAGTGAGAAGCGTATTCGTCGATGGCGGACGGGTGCCGCCGGGGACGTTCGAGGTGCGTCGTGCGGCGCTGATCATCAACTACACGCCGAAAACCGAACGCAAGATCACGCAGCGCGCGCTCGAGCTTGAGATCAGCCACGAACTCGAAAACGTGCCGGACATCCGGTTCTGGTTCCTCGACGAAAACGGCCTGCGCGCGATTTCGCTGGTTGTAACCGGCGCCGACAGCAACATCGTCAGCAATGTCGCCAGCGAATTGGCGACCCAGATGAAGCGGATTCCGCTGATCGCCAATGTGATTTCCGAAACCTCGCTCGACCGGCCGGAGCTTCGGATCCAGCCGCGAGCCGATCTGGCCGCGCGGCTCGGCGTCTCCACCGAAAGCCTGTCGGAAACCATTCGTGTCGCCACCATCGGCGACGTCGGCCCGGCGCTTGCCAAGTTCGACGCCGGCGATCGTCAAGTGCCGATCCGGGTCCAACTTGAGGACGGCGCGCGTGGCGATCTGAAGGTGCTCGATCAATTGCGGGTACCGCTTGGCGGCGGCCGCGGCGGCGTACCGCTATCTGTCGTCGCCGACATCAAGCTTGATCAGGGCCCGACCAGCATCAACCGCTACGACCGGGAACGTCAGGCCACCGTGGCGGCCGACCTCGTGGGTACCGCAGCGCTTGGCGATGCCACCAAGAAAATCTATGAGCTGCCTGTCATGAAGAGCCTGCCGAAAGGCGTCTCGGTCAATCCATCAGGCGATGCGGAAAGCCTGAACGAATTGTCGGCGGGCTTTGCCACGGCGATCACCGCCGGCCTGATGATGGTCTATGCGGTTCTGGTACTGCTGTTCGGAACCTTCCTGCAGCCGATCACGATTCTGTTCTCGCTGCCGCTCTCGATCGGCGGCGCGATCGTGGCCTTGCTGGTGACCGGCAAGCAGCTCACCACACCGGTGTGGATCGGCATCCTGATGCTGATGGGCATCGTGACCAAGAACGCGATCATGCTGGTCGAGTTCGCGGTCGAATCGATCCGCGAAGGCAAGCCGCGCGATGAAGCGATCATCGACGCCGGCATGAAGCGCGCCCGCCCGATCGTGATGACCACCATCGCGATGGCGGCCGGCATGATGCCCTCGGCGCTGGCATTCGGCGCCGGCGGCGAATTCCGCTCGCCGATGGCGCTGGCCGTGATCGGCGGTCTGGTATTCTCCACCGTGCTGTCACTGGTGTTCGTGCCGGCGATGTTCATGATGATGGACGACATCGGCTCGTTCATGTGGCGTCACGGCAAGAAACTGTTGGCATCCAGCGGCGACGGCGAGCATGATCCGGCCGGTCATGCCCCCGATCACAAGCCGCCGCCGGCGATCGTGCATTCGCCCGCGGCGGAGTGAGCGTAAACGCTACTCGTTCCGCGCCACCGCCGTCAGCTTGGTCATGTTCTGCAGCAGAATTCGTCCGCGCTGCAGATCCAGAATGCCGTCCTTGCGCCAGAGCTGGAGCTGACGATTGACGCTTTCGCGCGCAGCGCCGACGAACACGCCGAGCTGCTCCTGCGAGATGTGAACCTCAGAACCGAAATCCGAAGCCAAAGCGCACAGCCGGCGCGCGAGGCGGACCGGCAGCGGCTGCAGCACTGACTCCTCCATCCGCTCGCTCATCCAGCGAATACGCTGGCACAGCAGCATGATCAGTTTGACCGCGACGCGGGGCTCGCGTTCGAGATGCCCGAGAAAATCCTCTCTACGCAATACAAACAGTTCAGTCGGCTCGCCCGCGGCGGCATCGGCAGTGCGGCTCTGGCCATCGAGCACCGCGACCTCGCCAAAGAGATCGCCGGGCCCGAGAAAATTCAGCGTCAGCCGGGTGCCATCGGAGGCGCCGGTTTCAATCCGGATCTGGCCGCGGCGAACCCCGAACAGAGCGTCGCCGGCATCACCCTTCTGAAACAGCATTTCACCGGTGTTGAGGTGATGGGTATGGCAAAGCGCCGATATGCGCTGCAACTCGTCGGCGCCAAGATCGGCGAACATCGGATTCATCTTCAGGATAACCGCAAATTCGGCCTGCTTGCTCATTGCAATGCTTTCTCGTGCCAGCCCGGAAATGACTGGAATTCGCCCAGATCGAAGTGGTCAATCGAAGTGTGTCATAAGTCACATACCTTTGCAGCACCCCCGGTCTATTTTTGGCGGCTTTGAGCGGTTCCCGGTTTCCGGGGTAGACTTGAGGCAGAGGTCAAACTCGTTTGCCGGGTCTGGAAGTCAGCCAGGAAATTCGTCATGAGAGCCCTGAAAATCGCAGGCAGCGCCGTCGCTGCCGTCATCGTTATTGTGGCCCTGCTTCTGGTCATCGGGATTCCCTCGGGCTTTCTGACCTCCGCGATCCAGGAACGCGTCGAACGCGACACCGGCTACCGGCTGACGATTGCAGGTTCCACCAAGATCGGGCTTTGGCCGTCCCTCAATGTGACGCTCAATGACGCCACTTTGGAAGGCCTCAAGGACCGAGACACCGGCAATCACCTGGCCATCGGCAGCGTCCGGGCCGACATGACCTTGGCGAGCCTGTGGTCGGGGCGCCCCGAGATTACCGAACTTGCGATCACCCGCCCGGTTCTCACCGTGCCGTTGCGGCGCGAACGCAGCGCGGCGCCTGCGGCTTCTTCGAGCAAGGCATCCACATCCCCGCGCGAAGACAGCGCGAACGTGCCGATGATCGAGCGCATCAAGGTGACCGACGCCACGATCATATTTTCCAACGCACGCGACC
The DNA here is from genome assembly GCA_037201505.1 of Bradyrhizobium sp. Classification (GTDB taxonomy): domain Bacteria; phylum Pseudomonadota; class Alphaproteobacteria; order Rhizobiales; family Xanthobacteraceae; genus Bradyrhizobium. Next base: position 247,013 of record JBBCHO010000023.1, on the reverse strand, counting down.
GCGTCGAAAATCGCGTTGAGAGCATCGACGCCGAAGCTATTGTCGGCGCTGATCGCAAGATCAGGATCAGTGGCAACGCGCGTGCCGGCGATCATCCGCTCACATTCAGCATCAAGGCGACCGCGCCCACCCCGCCGCTGGCGCGGCAAACCGTTCCGGTCGATCTCACGCTCGATATGCCGGATGTCCTGCAGGCGCCCCTGACCGGCAAGGCCGAGGTCCGGCTCAATGGATCGGTCGTGATGATCAACGGCCTCACCGGTACGCTCGGCGACGGCGCGTTCAACGGCTGGGCGTCGGTCGATCTCGCCAGCAAGCCGCTGGTGAAACTCGATCTCGATTTCCAGCGGCTCGATATCGCGGCGGCCAGAGGGCCGAGCGCAACACAGGATGCGCCCGCCCCTCCGAATTCTTCTCAGTCTTGGAGCGACGCCCCGCTCGACGTCACCGGCCTGAATTATGTCGACGCGCAGATCAGGGTTTCCGCCGCCGGACTCAACATCGGCGAGGGTCATTTCGCGCCGGTCGCGATCGATGCGACGCTCGCGCGCGGCGTGCTCAAATGCGGCATCACCAATCTCGGCGCCTATGGCGGCCAGGCCAACGGCGAACTTGATGTCGACGCCACGGGCGCCACGCCCGCTTATACGATGCGCGCCGATCTGACCGGCGTGCGCGCACTGCCGATGCTGCGCAGCGCCGCCGGCTTCGACAAGCTTGACGGCAAGATGCAGGCGAAAATCTCGGTGCGCTCGACCGGCCAGAGCCAGCGCGCGATTATGTCGAACCTCAACGGCACGACGTTTGCGACCTTCCAGGACGGCGCAATCCGCGGCCTCAATGTCGCGCAGATGATCCGCTCGCTGACGGCGAGCACGCTGTCGGGCTGGCAGGAGAGCCGCGAGCAGACCACTGATCTGTCGCAATTGTCGGCCTCGTTCCGCATCGAGCAGGGACAGGCGACATCGGGCGATCTCAATCTGGTTGGCCCGCTGGTGAAAATGACGGGCACCGGCACCGTCGATCTCGGCCGCAAATCGCTGGCGTTCCGGGTCGAGCCGAAGCTGGTGATGACCACCGAAGGCCAGGGCCGCGCAGGCGATCCCGTCGGCTTCGGCATCCCCGTGGTGATCGATGGCCCGTGGGCGCAGCCGCGGATTTATCCCGATATGGCCGGCGTGCTGGATAATCCCGATGCGGCCTATGCCAAGCTGAAGGAGATGGGCCAGGGCCTGTTCGGGCCGGGCGGCAATGCACTTGGCGGCTTGCTCGGCGGCAGCTCCGAGGGATCGGATGGCAGCAACCCATTGGGCGGAAAGCTCGGCGAGACCCTGGGCAATCTGCTGCAGCAGGGCCTGAGCCAAGGCCGCAACCCGCGCCGCGGCATGCCGGATTCGCAGGCTCCTGCCGCGCCGACGCAGAACGATCCGCCGCAGCAGCAGCCGGACAGCCAGCCGATGAATGACGTGCTGAAGCAGTTGTTTAATCGGTAGATCCTCCATGCTCGTAGCCCGGATGAGCAACGCGACATCCGGGGTAAACGCAACACCGGCCCCGGATGTCGCTGCGCTCATCCGGGCTACGCCTCAATCCACCGCTAACCACGCCCTCCATCCTCCCCGGCCCCACCCCCTCGATTTGTGCTAAACAGTCCCGGCTGACGGCAGCGGGTGCGTGCACCGGCGCACGAGGGACTGGATGGACGGGGTCAAGGGCAAAAGGCGGTTTGCGCGCGGCGGGCTGTTCGCGAAATACGTGATCTCGCTGGTCGGCCTCGTGGTGTTCGTGCTCGCGGTCAACGTCGCGATCGAGACCTGGATCAGCTACCGCGGCATCCAGACCACGCTGACCGGCGGAATGGGCGAGAAGGCCGAGGCGACCGCACGGCGGATCGAGCAGGCGGTGTCCGACCTCGACCGCCAGATCAGCTGGGTCACCCGCGCCAGCGCAGTCACGCCGGAACAGCACCGCGCCGATTACGCGCAGCTCCTCAATCAGGTGCCCGCGGTCTCGCAACTGATTTTGCTCGACGGTTATGGCCGCGAACAATTGCGGCTGTCGCGTACGGCAATGGCGGTCGGCAGCCAGGCCGATTATTCCCGCGACGTCAGGTTCACCGACACCCTCACCCGCAACGTCAGCTTCGCGCCGGTATTTTTCCGGGGCACGCAACCGTTTATGTCGATCTCGGTCGCGCATTCCGGCTTCAATGCCGGCGTCACCGTCGCCGACATTGACCTGCGCTTTGTCAGCGATTTCCTCGGCGACGCGCAGGTCGGCCGCGGCACCCAGGCCTATGTGGTCGACCCGCACGGCGAGGTGATCGCCAGTTCCAGCAAGGGGCCCGAGGTGGCTAAGGATCTCTCCGGCCTGCCGCAGGTCGCGACGCTGATGCTGCCCGATGGGCATGCGCTGAATTCGGGCCGCGATAGCGACGGCCACGCGGTACTGACGTCGGCGCATTTCGTTCCCAAACTCGGCTGGTTCGTATTGTTCGAACAGCCGACCGCGCAGGCGCTGACACCGATCCGCGATCAGCTGGTGCGCAGCGCGCTGTTGATGGCGCTCGGCCTCGCGGTCGCAATCCTGGCCGGCACGCTGCTGGCGCGCCGCATGCTGATCCCGATCACCGCGCTGCGCCGCGGCGCGCGGCGGCTCGGCGAGGGCGATTTCAGCCGGCGCATCGACGTGCACACCAGGGACGAACTGGAAGAACTCGCCGACCAGTTCAACAGCATGGCCGGCCAGCTGCACGAGACCTATACCGGCCTCGAATCCAAGGTCGAGGCGCGCACGCGCGATCTGGCGCAGTCGGTCAACGAGCTCAAAGTACTCGAGGAGGTCGGCCGCGCGGTGTCGTCCTCGCTCGATCTCAACGCGGTGCTGCCGACGGTGGCGGCGCGCGCGCTGGAAATCACCCACGCCGACGCGGTGCTGATCTACGGCTATGACGCCGCGACAAAGCAATTTCAGCTCACTGAAGCGATCGGCATCGATAGATCGGCCGAAGGCGCGCATCGCGCGATCGACGCCGATAATTCCGTGCTCGGCCAGGCCGCCACCAGGGGCGAGCCGATCGCAATCCCCGATTTGACCGACGCCGCCGAACATCTGCTGCGCGATGTCGCGGTTGCCGCCGGCTATCATGCGGTGCTGGTGGTGCCGCTGGTCGACCAGACCGGCATTCTGGGATCGCTGGTGGTGCTGCGCCGCGCCGCCGGCGGATTCACCGCCAATCTCATCGGCCTGATGCGCACCTTCGCGCATCAATCGGTGCTCGCGATGCGCAATGCGCGGCTGTTCACCGAGGTGGACCAGAAGGGCCGCGAACTCGCCACCGCGCATACCACCGTGCAGCAGCAGGCCGACAAATTGCGCGAACAGACCGCAGAGCTGACCGACTGGAACAAGTCGCTGGAGGAGCGCGTCGAAAAACAAATCGGCGAGATCGAGCGCATCCGCAAGCTCGAGCGCTTCTTGCCCAAGCAAGTCGCGCAGCTGATCGCCTCAAGCGACGGCCATGATGCGCTGCTCGACAGCCATCGCCGCGAAGTCACGGTTGTGTTCTGCGATCTCCGCGGTTTTACCGCGTTCACCGAAACCACCGAGCCCGAGGAGGCGATGAACGTGCTGCGCGAATATCATGCCGCATTGGGCGAGCTGATTTTTCGCTATGAGGGCACGCTCGACCGCTATGCCGGCGACGGCGTGATGATCCTGTTCAACGCGCCGATCCCGTTTCCCGATCACGTCAAGCGCGCGGTGAAAATGTCGGTCGAGATGCGCGACACCATCGGCGCGCTGACGCGCAAATGGCGCAACCGCGGGCACAGTCTTGGTTTTGGCGTCGGCATCGCATTGGGCTATGCGACGCTGGGCCAGATCGGCGTCGAACAGCGCCTCGAATACGCCGCGATCGGCAGCGTCACCAACCTCGCCTCGCGCCTGTGCGACGAAGCCAAGGCCGACCAGATCGTGGTGTCCAGGCGCGTGTTCGGCATGGTCGAGCAATGGGCCGAAGGCAAGCCGCTGGATGATCTGGTGCTGAAGGGATTCAATCATCCGGTGCTGGCGATGGAGATTTTGGGGTGGCGGGAGGAGGGGGAGGCGACTGCGTCACCTGAGGCAGCGCCACCGGCCGAACAGCGACGCATAAAGCAGTAGGCACCCCCAACATCCCCACTCCCGTCGTCCCTGCGCACGCAGGGACCCATACGCCGCGGCCAATCGTTCAAGCACGCTGTTCGACGACATCAGCACAACACCACGTCCTGGGGTTATGGGTCCCTGCGTTCGCAGGGACGACACTGAATGTGATGCGCCACCGATTCAAATATCAAACAGCCAAGGAATTCCAGACACACCTCCGCATCCCCGCGGCACAAAATGCCCGAGCGATGCATGATAGTTTCGCCCATAAAACAGAGGGCGTGGGGAATGCCGGGTGCTCGATGCACCCGCAGCCGCGCGTGTAGAGTAGTGTAGCACGCGCGTTAGTCACCACGGTTGCACCGGAGAACCCGGCATTCCCGCACGCGGTGGTGTTAACGGTTTCCTTCGTGCTCTCCCCGGTGATCGGGCTCTTTTGTCACCGTCATCGGTGGCGTCGTCGCCACCAACTTGATGCCAGCGTCGAGGCATCAGGACCACACGACTTCGCCGTCCGCATTACACGCCAATCGTCAAAGGCGCATCCGCGTCCACCGCATCCCGCCCCGCGTCCGTGACGATCGCGAACCGCCCCTCAGGTGGGACGAGACGCGCACAAGATGCATTTGATTTGGAATTCGGAAAAGCAGAATATTTTTTGTGGGACATCTGGACAGATGGAATCACGTTGAATTGGCTGGGGAAATTAGATTTTAGGCGCAAGCGCTTTTAGTGATGAACATCATGGTTTGGCTCCAAACAACCCGCGGTCCGCGCTGCCACCGGCACCAAGAAGACTCTGGTGTGAGTTTGAGTGTGAGTGGTCTACACCGGCTGCGGCTAGCCTCGACGGGCGCACGGCAATTGCTTGCGGTAAGGTGGGCCGACTACGCTGCGCTAACGCTCGGCAAGAGCGATCAAGAAAACGATGCACGCCAGGTATCAGGGCGTAAATGGAGCACTTCATTTAGAGGAGGGGTGATTAGGAAGATGCGAGGATTCTGGGTGAACGAATGCACGCGATACAAACGCCATGATTCCGAAGATGCCGCAGCCCTCTGGCATTCATTCTCCGAAAGAAAGAACGGCGTTCTAGCTGCGCCATTTGTTGTTTTCACTTCTATTAAACGCTCTTTACCGTCGGGCTCGAAAGAAAGAATATCGTAGCCTGCCCCATCGCCATCCTCCGCCGACACCCATCTTATCTTTTTCAGAAGATCGGGCCGCTGTAATTTTTCGAATTTCCTTCTCTCTACTTCCAATACGAATTCCTCGCCTGCCCGTCCCAACGATCGGTTACGAAGATCTCGTTCTACAGGATCGAACTTTCTAACCAACCGCTCAAGCTGCCAAGGTCTTTCGGATGGGGGCTGCAATTCCGGGGCTGTTACGAATGTGCTGGCTTCATCTGAAACTGTGAGCACCTTCGGCGGCAGCTGATCGTAAACTAAGTCTTCGTTAGAAGAGAGATATCGGTCAATTGCGCCAAAAATTGACGCCTGATAATTCCGTTTAGGCTTGTATCCGACGATCCAAGGCAATCCCATTTCTTCCAACACGGCCGATATATTTTGGTGCTTGAACTCCACCGAGCGGTGCGTTCGCCCAATCTCTTCCATAAGAACGGCACTGTGGTGAGATTTGACATATGATTGACGAGATAACTCAGCCCTTAACATCGAAAAATAGTCGGCGACGATGACATCGAGATCATCATCGTTCCAAGGTCTTCCGATCTTTGCTTCATCGGCCATTAGCGGATTTACGGCTTTGTATGCGTCTCCCGACGATACTTTTTAGGGCTTTCGGTTTCTTTGTCTCACATTCCCAGATTACAACCACCTTCCATCCAAGCGATTTCAGTTCTGATTGCACACGTAAATCACGACGAACATTAGAGGCAAACTTTTTGGCCCAAAATGAAGAAGAGGGGGCCGAGGCCTTCGCACAATTGGGATGCCGATGCCAATAACATCCGTGAACGAAAACTGCCAATCGCCGACTAGGGAAAATGATATCGGGCTTCCCCGGAAGATCGGCCCGATGAATTCTGAATCGAAGGCCTAAGGCATGAGCTACTTTTCTAACTCGAAGTTCTGGGGTCGTATTCTTCCCACGGACTCTCGACATGAGCCAAGATCGCCTGGATGGCGTAAGTCGATCGACCAAAAGGATTACTCCGCTGCCAACTGAAGCTGCGGCTTGAGTCCCATGCGGCTACCTATGAGGGAAAGTATTGCTTCGGCAATGATCGGCGATACGCTATTCCCGATCATTCGAAAGCTATGCCACACCGTTGGATGGAATTTGAAAGAGTCATGAAAGCCCTGCAAACGAGCACCTTCTCTGACTGTTATTACTCTCGGTTTGTCCGGATGAATTGGACGCACCGATTGATATGAGCCCTTGTCTTTTCCAGTGCCGGCACGAAGGTTTGGGCACTGGCCCTCCCAAGAAAGCCTCGGGTGTCGGCCTACCGGATCGACTTTTCCGGGGCGCACCGTTCGAAATCTTTTTTTTACATCTTCCGAGTGGATCGTGACACGATGACCCGTAAAGGTCTTGTCCTCGTTTTTGCAAACTCGATGCATAGGAACTGGGTCGACCTCGCCGAACTATTTTCCAGGTATCGAAACCGTCGGCTTCGCCGATCAATTCTGCATTTGCGAGATCGCCGATTGCGGATCGCACAGTCGCAGGCGCAACCTTTTCGTTTCGAGGTCTTCTTCTGTTATCGCATCACATCGCTCGGGGTCGTAACCGATGATGAACAACCGAGAGCGAAGGGTAGCGGCGCCGAAGTCGGCCGCATCAAGCGTTAGTGGGCCCAGAACTTTGTAGCGGCTTGGTATCAACGCAAGGCTCTCGTTGAGAACAGCCCGCGCGCTCTCGTAGCCGAGCCCGCGGACGTTCTCCATGACAAAAAAACCGGGCTTAACCTCCGATACGATTCGAAAGAAATGGCGAAGGAGATTGCGTCTGGGATCATTGGTGCTGCGGTGCCCCATGTCGCTGAACGCCTGGCAAGGAGGCCCCCCGAAAATTCCATCGGGGGGCCCTCCGATTAATCGCCGAATGTCTGCCCCATCGACCGTACGAAGGGTCGCTAGTATCAACTTCGTTGAGGGAAAGTTTGTCGAATAAGACGATGTGAGGATGGGGTCGTTATCGAATGCGACGCTAGGTGCCAGTCCGGCTCGGTGCGCCCCTAATGAAAATCCACCGCAGCCGCAAAAAAGGTCAACAATCTTAGGTTGGCCTTGCACCAAAGCATTCCTGATAGGATGATATCCACGAGGCGTTCATAGCGGATTTGTCAACCGCCGTCGAACGGCAACGAAGATTCTTCCACGGAATTTTGGCTCGGCCAGGAAAAGCCGATTTAACGCCTAAGGCTCTGTAAACGCAGATTATTTTGATGCAACGAGCGGCATAAGGCACGGGTAAATGGCTGATCAAGAGCAAGAAACAATTTGGGGCGGCCCAACGAAGAGGTTCTTCGTATCCATGCTGACGCGGGACATAGAGCTGAAAGATGCACTCCTCGACTTGATTGATAATTCGGTCGATGGCGCTACACGCCAGCTCAAAGGCAAGGTGAAGAAGGCGGATGCGTACGATGGATTTGAGGCACGCCTGACCCTCTCAGCCAAGTCATTCGACATATCGGACAATTGCGGCGGCATACCAAAGAACGCCATCAAGGATGCCTTTCTGCTGGGACGACCGAAAGTAGAGAAGGACAAGGGCATCCCCACCATCGGCGTATATGCATCGGGATGAAGCGAGCGATTTTCAAAATAGGGGAGGAGGCCGCAGTCGAGTCTTATGCCGACGACGGCGCGTTTTCGGTCTCCTATACGTCAGAGTGGCTCGACCCCGAATGCGAGGATTGGGAGCTTCCTATCCATCAGTTGAAGAACAGAGTGAAAAAGGGTGTCACCATTATCGTGCCAACCCTTAAGAAAGAAATCGCCAAACTATTCGGTAATATCGCGTTCGCTAATACGATCAAGACCGCTGTCTCTGAACATTTTGGTTATCTCATTCAGAAAGGATTTTCGATCTGGGTCAATGGCGAGAAGATTCGCCCTCAAACCCTCCAACTTTATTTCACCGAGTTATCGAAAAAAAACGGCATCCGGCCTTACGATTTTGAGGCGGACGAGGATGGTGTACACATCCGCGTGTCTGTCGGATTCTTTCGGCCGCTCGTCCGCATAGAGGAGATCGACGAGGCTGCGGAAAAGCCCGAAGCCGAGCACGCTGGCATATCGGTTATATGTAATGACCGACTCGTCCTTCTGAACGACAAAAGTGCCAAAACCGGTTGGGGCGACGGACTGTACCAAAGTATCATCCTCAGTTTTCGCAGCATTGCCGGCTTCATCATATTCTCGACTGACGAGCCAGAGAAGCTTCCCATCTCCACCACAAAAAGGGACTTGGACGTCGGCGAAGATGTGTATCTTCATGCACGACAGTACTGCATGGAAGGTCTCAGGGAGTTCACTGCGTTTACTAACAAATGGAAGGGTATGGAGGAGGATACGACCGAACTTTTTGACCAGGCGACCAGGAAAGACGTGCGTACCGAGGTCACTCTCGCGGCGAAGCACGGCAGTAAGGTTCGCGGTCGAAATAATGCGAAAAAGTATTCAGCAAATTTGCCAGTGCCTGAAGCTCGCAATCCAACACGACGCATATCCTTCACGAGGAAGGAGGACCAGATACGAAAGGTCTCAAACTATTTGTTTGGTGGCGCCGATGAGTCCCCTGCTGCCGTTGGTCAAGAATGCTTCGACCGAACGCTTTCTGAGGGTCGGAAGAAATGAACGGCGCTGAGATCCCCTATCAACTGCGGCCGAGCAAATTTATCGACCGCCAAATATTCATGGAACTTCTTTCGCGGCTGATACAGGTACGAGGCCCAGAGAACTATATTTATATCTCTATGGGCGGCGTTATCTCGTCGATCATTATGCGGTATACAGAGACTTAGGAATAAAGGCGCAGTTTTCTTTTGACAGCGACAAAAACGCGGTCGCTAGGCAGATCTTCAATAGACCGACCGATGCCACCCTCTGTGAGATGATGCACTCCTCTGCACTTCCCTCCGAACTCGATACGATAGCGGCGAAGTTTCCCGCTAGACGCAATGTCATCGTTTGGCTCGACTACACCAATACTGACCGAAAACTACAGCTCCAAGAGGCGGAGCAGACGCTGATTCGGCTAAAGCATGGGGATATTTTCAGAATTACCATGAATGCGAATGTCCGGCACCTGAAGCAGGGGCCTGCGGGCGAAAGCGCCAATAAGGACATGTTTCGGGCGAATTATCTTCGAGACCAAATCGAAGATATGATGCCAACCAGTATCACCGCAATCGGTGACGATGACTTCCCTTTAGTTCTCTTGAAGTGTGTCGAACTCACAACGCAAAAAGCGAAGGGGCAAGTACCGCACCTCGATTTCCTACCAGTGCTAACGACGTCATACGCAGATGGTCAACGGATGCTGACTGTTACCTGCGCGGTGCGTGACGCGTCACAGCACGAAAGTTTCCCTAATTCCCATTTCGTCGCTGGCAATTCGCGAGCACTACCTGGGACCACATTCACGATATCTCAGTGCCCGTGCTTTCTGCCAAGGAGCGTTTCAGATTAGATAGCAACCTCAATAAAAGTGCAAAAAAGATGCTAAAGGCGTTGAAGTTTATGCCAGCAGACGACGACCTTTCTTCCTTAGCTGCAGTTATCAATTATAAAAAATTCCAACGCTTCTATCCCGCGTTTAGACATGTGGATGACTGACAATTCCTTGCCGATGAGACCTTTGAAAGTTCTCGTTCTAGTTAGGTGAGTGGGGACTTAACGTTGACTGCGGCGATAACTTGGCGCCTAAGCCACCCTTCTGATACCAATAGCGCGACCTCACTGGAACGACGATGAATCTCAGCCTCGCCCCTTTGCGAAAATCGCTCGCCCCTCTCACCGCCACCCTCCTCTGCCTCGCCGCGGCCATCCCCTCCCTCGCCGCCGAAGATGCCGACGCGCCCAAGGGCGCCGCGGTCACGGTGCTCAAGGCGGCGAAGTCGTGTTTCGATCGGATCGTCGAGGTGTCCGTCCGGGATCGTGATCCCGCGGGAGGAGACTTCCGTGCGGCCGGACCGGCCGGGGCTGAAGGTCGCGGAGATCATGGCCGATGCCGGCGATAGCGTCACATCAGGGCAGGCGCTGGCGCGGCTGACGCTGCCGGAGGGCGGCACGGTTCAGGTCACGGCCCCCGTCGCCGGGCTGGTCTCGGCCTCCACGGCGCAGGTCGGCGCGGTGGCGTCAGGCCGGGGCGAGGCGCTGTTCTCCATCATCGCGCGCAGCGAGTTCGATCTGGTCGGGCTCGTGCCTACGCAGGATATCGGCAAGCTCGCGGCCAACCAGACCGCGCGGATCAAGATCCTCGGCGCCGGCGAGGTCGATGGCAAGGTGCGCCGGGTGGCGTCGACCGTCGAGCCCAACAGCCAGCTCGGCCAGGTGTTCGTTTCCGTCACCACCACGCGCAAGCTGCTGGCCAATTCGTCCGGCCGCGCGATGATCAAGACCGGGCAGAGCTGCGGCGTCGCGGTGCCGCTCACCGCGGTGCTCTATGGCAATGGCGGCACCGTCGTGCAGGTGATCCGCCGCGCCCGGGTCGAGACCAAGCGGGTCGAGGTCGGGCTGATGTCCGGCGGCCAGTCGAAATCCGCGAGGGGCTGGCGGAAGGCGACATCGTGGTCGCGCGCGCGGGCGCGCTGCTGCGCGAGGGCGATCCGGTGCGGCCGGTGACCGCGAGTGTCGAGGGAAGTGAGATTTGCTCGGCCGGTATTGGCCGAAGTTTTTCAACACGGATGGTGCGCTCCCTCGCCCCGCTTGCGGGAGAGGGGTCGGGGTGAGGGGGACTCTCAACTTGCACCGGACTCGTTGAGAGTCCCCCTCACCCGGATCGCATCTGACGATGCAATCCGGCCTCTCCCCGCAAGCGGGGCGAGGCGGGCGACCATGCGCCGCCGTCCAGCACGATGAAGGTTGGGAGCTAACTAACCGCCCGCGTCGGCGGTCACGCCGAACCGCACGTCTTCCAGCAACGACGACGACACCGACGGCACTTGCGCGCCATCGGAAGCGCGGGAGATGGCGATGCGGGTTTTGTTGAAGACGGCTTCGGCGGCGGCGGCGCGATCCGCGAGCGCCTTGTTCGATTCACCGGCGTTGAGGCTGTTGAGATTCGCCAGCAATTCGGACATCAGCACCGAATGCTGGCCATTGGAATCGTCCGCGACCTGGCCCGGGGTTGCCGAGGTCAAGATCAGCGCATTGTCGGGTGCGGTGATCGGGGCGAGGCCGTGCGAGAAAGTGCGGAAGCGGCGCTCATAAGGGTTGCGCCTGGAGGCATCGACCACGACCAGTTTGGCGCAGGCGCCCTGCTCCTTCATCGCGTCGAGCACGGCTTCGATGCTCATGCCGTCGCGGCGCACGTCGGATTCCTTCCAGATCGCGGCATCGACCGGGATCATGTAGCTCTCGCGGCCGACCTGAACGCCGTAGCCGCCAAAAAACAACATCACCACCGAGTCCGGACGCAGCCTGGCCTTGAGCCGGCCGATCGCGCGGTCCATGTCGTCTTTGGTGGCGTCTTCGATCACGTCGACGTCGAAGCCGTCACGACGAAGCGCCGAGGTCAGCGCGCGGGCGTCGTTGATCGGCTGGGTCAGGGGTGTATTGGCGTCGGGGTAATGGCCATTGCCGATCACCAAAGCGACGCGGGACGGCTTGTTCTTCGCGGCCGGGCCGGCCTGCTCGGACGCGACCGACAGCGCGGCATCGAGCGAACGCATGTTCAGCGCGGCATGGGCGCCGATCGCCAGCGAGACCATGCCGACCAGAACGGCGGCAACGGCCAGCGGCCGGCGGGAGATGCGAAACTCACTCACATTCATCGTGTCGTCCTGTCCATCGTCCAGCGCACGCGAGGTTAGTCGCGCCAACGCCGTCTAGGTTTTAGGGGTCGCGGAGGCATTGCCGTCCAATTATGATCAATTTGCGGCACCGCAACAAACCAACCCTTAACCTGCATGGACCCCCCCGGCAACTATCTTTGGGGGGTTAGACCGGCCATGGTTAAGAACCCATAGCGGGGCCGGACTAACACCTTGATATGTGATGTTAGTCACATATGGCTTGTTGTGCGTGGGCGGGCATTTGCCTTGCTTTCGCATTGTTTTTCCTTGGCTTTCGGGTACTTTTTCGAAAAATTGCAGGTTCGGCGCCAGCCGATGGGCGGATCGGCGCGGCCTGCTGCGGAACGTGCGGCACGACCGCGCGGATAGAAAGTTTTCAGGGAAACGCCGAAAGCAGCGCATGGCCGTTATGGAACTCGCCGGAGCCGCCTACCGCGCGTTGACGGCCCGAAAGGACGGCCCGTCGCTGTATGAGGTCTGCGACCCCCTGCTGTTGAATGGCGCCGGCGGCGATCCGCACCTCGCCAAATTCTACAAGACCGCGCTCGGCAATCCCGCGCTGCGCCCGCTGCTGCGGCGCGCCGGGCTCAGCGAATTGCGCGAGAGGCCCCGGCTCGACGGCCTGCGCGAGGCGCTGATCCGGGCCCGCGACGACGAGACCCCGGACTGGGCCGCGATCGGCCGGCCGGTCGCGGCACTCTTGGAGACGATCGACGTCCAGCATCCGCAGCCCAAGCCGACGATGAATGGCGCGGCCGCGCCCGGCCTGCCCGAGATCGAACGGATCATCCGGATCTGCGGCGCCCATCTGCTGCGCGCCTATCGCGCCAACGGCTTCATCCCGACCTATGCGGCCTTCAACCTGATCGGCGATCCCGATGTGCGCGGCCGCGAATTCCAGATAGCGCTGACCGGGCTCAACGCGCGCGGCTACAAGAACTCGACCTTGCTGTTCAATCTGGCGCGGATATTCATCGCCCGCTCGCCCGCCCGCGCGCTGATCAATCCGCCTTGGAAAGGCATTGCCGAGCCGATGTGGCAGCCGATGCAGATCCGCCACCGCTCGGCCTATTACGACGCGTTCTTCACCGAAGCGCTGTTGAGTTTTGTCGAAACCGGGCTGGCTTCGCCAAACGAAATGACAACGGCGCGCCGCGCGATCGCCGACATGGTGGATTTTTGCCTGACCACCAGCCGCGAGGAGGTGCGCGCGCAGGACGGCCGCATTGTCGGCGTCATCACTGCGCTGGCGCCGCTGCCGCATCCCAGGTTTTCGCGGTTCTTCTCGCAGATCAAGCAGGACCTCGGCTTTGGCATCTACGTGCCGGATTGCGACACCACGGCCTGCGCGTTCTCGGCGGCAACGCAAACCGGTTCTGACAACCCGATCCTCGATCAGCCGCTGCTGGATTTCTATGCGGGCTACCAGGTCCGCGCTGGTGTCAACGAGCCGAAAGTGACGGTGCCGCTCAATGACAGCATCGACTACGAGGGCGGCGTCGTCACCTGGATCGACAATCTCAAAGGCGAGCGGCCGTTCGGCAACGATCTCGATCCGACACTCAATCTCGATATTCTCGAAGTCAGCTTCCGCAACCTCGCGCGCTGGAAGATTCTGGAGACGCCGGCGCGACTGGCGATCCTGCAGGGCATCATCCGCTTTCAGAAGCGGCTGGCCTCATCAGGCGCGTTCGCCGATCCGCGCTCGCACATCTATTATCTGCCGGAGCTGTATTGCGCCTATTTCGGCCGCTGCTATGCGGCCTTCATGGCGTTGCCTGTGGCCGCACGTCAGACCATCGATCCCGACGGCGCGTTCGAGATGGTCCGCCTCAAGGTGCTGGCCTATGTCGAGAGCGAGCTGATCACCGCCGAGATGAATGTGTTCGACGCGGCGCTGGCGCTGATGGCCTTGGGCCATCTCGGAGCTGACCTGGCGAGCTTCACCCCGGCGCTGCATTGCATCGCCAGTCAAACAGGCGAAGGCAGCCGCTGCGGGCCGTTCAAGGCGTATGAGTGGAACAAGATGAAGACCCCGACGCGCATTCTCGTTGGCGGCCCCGAGGTCACCTCGGCCTTCGTGCTGATGAGCCTCGCTTTGGCAAGGCGTGCGATGATGGGCCTTACGGGACGGCCGTAATATTCATGTAAGCTATGCGGCCCCATCTGCACCACAATCGAACCTGATTGTGCTATCATTGCACGATTGAATCGGCCTTTTCCCATGTTCATGAAATTTTTGCCCGCGATCGCATTGCTCTTGCTGCCGGCCATCGCCGACGCCGCCGATATCACCGGCGTTCCCAAGATACGCGAAGGCGACTCGATCACGATCGGCAACAGCCGCATTCGCCTCGGCGGCATCGATGCGCCCGCGGTCGACCAACTCTGCCTCAACAACACCGGCGAGCGCTGGACCTGCGGCGTCGCCGCGCGCGACGAACTGATCAAACATGCCGGCACAAAGAGCTGGACCTGTCACACAAGTTCGACCGACCGCCGCGGCCGGCAGATCGCGCGTTGCGATGTCGATGGCGAGGACATCCAGAAATGGATGGTGAAGAGCGGATGGGCGCTGGCCTACGTTCGCTTCTCGCACGACTACGAAGCCGACGAGAAAGCCGCGCGCGACGCCAAGGCCGGGATGTGGCAGGGCTCGTTCATCGCGCCGTGGGACTGGCGCGTCCGCAACAAGAAGACCAATATTCTGGGCGCCGCCAAGGCGCCGGAAAACGCCAGCACCATCCTGCTGGCCTCAGCGTCGGGCTCGGTCGCGCCTTCGCCCGATTGCACCATCAAGGGCAACGTCAACCGTGCCGGCGAATGCATCTACCACCAGCCCACCAGCCGCTGGTACGCCAAGATCGAGATGAAGATCAGCAAGGGCACGCGCTGGTTCTGCTCGGTCGACGAAGCCGAAGCCGCGGGCTGCCGTGAGACCAAGCGATAGAACGTGCAAGCGATAAAACGTGACTGACACGCCGGACGACAGGCGACCGTACCCGCACCACGATTATTCGCGGCTGGAGCGCTTTCTGCTCGGCGCGCTGGGCACCATCCTTGTCTATACGCTGCTGGCTTATGTCGTGCTGCCGGCGTTCTGGACCCATCACGAACACCAGAAAGGCCTCGCGGCGCTGCCGATGGTGACATTGACCGCGCAGGGCATTCCCGGCGATCCGATCAATGTCGGGCTGGTCGGCGACGACAAGGATGTGCTGTGCGCGATGGCGGCCGCCGGCTGGTATCCAGCCGATCGCGTCACACTTCGTTCGGCGATCGAAATCGTCGGCAGCGTGGTGCTGGACCGCCCCTATCACGACGCGCCGGTCAGCCCGCTGTATTATCTCGGCCGGCGCGAGGACCTCGCCTTCGAGAAGCCCAGCGGCCGCAGCCCCGATCACCGCCATCATGTGCGCTTCTGGAAGGTGCTCGAACAGGGCCAGGAAAAACGCCCGGTCTGGCTCGGCGATGCGACATTCGATAGCGGCGTTGGCGTCAGTCATTACACCGGCGCCGTCACCCATCACATCGATTCAGATATCGATGCCGAGCGCGCGCGTTTGGCCACTGATCTCGAAACCGCAGGGATGGTCGACGCCAAATATCAGGTGACCGGCATCGGGCCGACCATGGCCGGGCGCAATGGCGGCGGCGATCTTTATTACACCGATGGCGAAGTCTGGATCCTGCGCCTGGTCGAGGCGTGCCAGAAGCGCAGCGATCCCGCCACCATCATTCCGAGCCCGCCTGCGACCGAACTCAAGGATCAAATATGGCAGGCGGTCGCCCAAGCACTCCGGAAATAGCTGCGGAAATAGCTGATTGCGTCACGCTGCGACGGGAAGCGGCGTGTTTTTGCCGCTCTGGATTGCTTCGCTGGCGCTCGCAATGACGCGGTCGATCCCGTATCATCCGGCTCGAGATTCCCACCATCCCACCCCCTCCACTATATCGACAAGGAAAATCAATAATGGCAGTTCGCGCCGGCCGGGAGTTTCTGGCGATCCCCGGCCCCACCAATATGCCGGATGCAGTGCTGCAGGCGATGCATCGCCCCGCGCTCGACATCTACTCCAGGGAAATGTTCGAGCTGACTGAGAGCCTGCTGCGCGATCTCTCGCGGCTGTTTGCCACCAAGGGCAAATCCTACATCTACATCGCCAACGGCCACGGCGCGTGGGAAGCCGTGAACAGCAATGTGTTGTCGCGCGGCGACAAGGTGCTGGTGCTGGAAAGCGGCCGCTTCGCGGTCGGCTGGGGCAATGCCGCGGCTGCGATGGGCGCCGATGTCGAAGTGCTCAAGGGCGACTGGCGCCGCGCGGTGCGGCCGGCCGAAGTCGAGGCCCGGCTGCGCGAAGACAAAGAGCACAAGATCAAGGCCATCATGGTGGTGCAGATCGATACCGCGTCCGGCGCCGTCAACGATATCGAGGCGATCGGCAAGGCGATCAAGGCATCAGGCCATCCCGCGCTGTATATGGTCGATACGGTCGCGTCATTGGGCTGCATGCCGTTCCAGATGGACGCATGGGGCATCGATGTCGCGATGTCCGGCTCGCAGAAGGGCCTGATGACACCGCCGGGCCTCAGCTTCGTCGCGATGAACGATCGCGCCCGCGAAGTGCACAAGACCGCCGGAATGCGCACGCCCTATTGGGACTGGACCGAGCGCGACGGCAGCGAGCATTACAGCAAATATGCCGGCACCGCGCCGGTGCATCTGTTGTTCGCGCTGCGCCAGGCGATCGACATGCTGTTCGAAGAGAAACTCGAAAACGCGTTCCTGCGCCATCATCTCTTGGGCGAAGCGGTGCGGCGCGCGGTCGGCGTCTGGGCCGAGGGTCAGGTGCTCGGCTTCAACATCACCGAGGCTTCGGAGCGGTCCGATACGGTCACGACCGTGGTAATGTCGAACGGTCACGATCCGGTTGCGCTGCAGACCTATTGCAAGGAAAAATGCGGCGTGGTGCTCGGCACCGGGATCGGCGAATTGCGCGGCCAGGCCTTCCGGATCGCCCATATGGGCCATATCAACGCACCGATGATCCTGGGCACGCTCGGCGTGATCGAGGGTCGGCCTCCAGGCGCTCAATATCCCCCACGGCAAGGGCGGAACCGAAGCCGCCATCAACTGGCTCGGCGAAAGCGTGCATGCGTGATCGATTCTTCATCTCTCCCATTGGGAGAGGTCGGATCGCATCGTCAGATGCGATCCGGGTGAGGGGTTAAAGCCCACCGATAGACTGCACCCCTCTCCCCAACCCTCCCCCACAAGGGGGGAGGGAGCTCACCGTCATTGCTGAACGATCGAGCTAATTTTCGTGGCAAGCCAGATCAGACTTTAAAGAGCTGGAGCCTTCCCGACCCCCCTGCATTCGTGCTTATATTGATCCAGCGATAAATAATGGGGCGGCCGCCGGCGGCGCACGCGTATCCCGCGAAAGTGGATGCGCGCAAAAAGAATACAGGGAGTGATCTGATTGGCGTCCGTTGAATTGCGTGACCTGACCAAGCGATTTGGATCGCTGGCGGTTGTAGATAGCGTCTCCCTGCGCATCGACCACGGGCAACTGGTCTGCCTGTTGGGACCCTCGGGTTGCGGCAAGACCACGACGCTGCGGCTGATCGCCGGATTTCTCGAACCGACCTCCGGCGAAATCCATGTCGGCGACCGGCTGGTGTCCTCGGCCGCGCGCACGCTGCCGCCCGAGCAGCGCAAGATGTCGATGATTTTCCAGAGTTATGCGCTGTGGCCGCATATGACGGTCGCAGAAAATATCACTTACGGATTACGCTTGCGGAAATTCGATCGCGACACCATCGCGAAGAAGCTCAAGGCCATCCTCGAGACCACCAAGCTTGAAATCCTGGCGCAGCGCTATCCCGGCGAATTGTCCGGCGGGCAACAACAACGCGTCGCACTGGCGCGCGCGTTGGTAGTCGAACCGGAAACCCTGCTGCTGGACGAGCCGCTGTCCAACCTCGATGCCAATCTGCGCGAGGAGATGCGCTTTGAGATTCGCCGGCTGCACGACGAGTATCGTTACACGACCGTTTACGTCACCCACGACCAGTCCGAGGCGATGACCACCGCCGATTTGATCGCGGTGATGAACGCCGGCAAGATCGATCAGCTCGGCACCCCCGAAGATATCTATGAGCGGCCGCAATCGGAATTCGTCGCGCGCTTCATCGGCTCCAGCAATGTGCTTAAAGGCGTCGCCCGCGACGAAAACCACATCGCGTTTTCCGGCGCTACCCTGCAGGTGGTCGGCGCGAAATTGCAGGCCGGCCAGAACGCCGCGGTCGCGATCCGCCAGCACGATATCCAGCTTTCAATATCGGCCCCGGCCTCATCCGAAAATGCCGTCAAGGCGACGGTGACCCGTCAGGTATTTCTCGGCGCCAACCGCGACTACATGGTCGAGACTTCAGACGGCACCGTGCTTCGCATCATCACCTCGACGGAAACTTCCGTGCCCAGGGGCACGGAAGTGTGGCTGACTTTTCCGATCGAACGCTGCCGGGCGCTCAGCCGGTAATTTGGAAGCGAACAGATAAGCGCCATGAAAAAACCAACGCTTACCAGACGCGAAATGATGAAAGGCGCGACCGGGTTGGCGCTCGGAGGCGTGTTCGCTGCGCCCGCCCGCGCTGCAGCACCGCCATCCGAGGCGATCACGCCGCAACTGATCGACGCCGCAAAAAAAGAAGCCAAGGTGGTGCTGTATTCCGCGATGGATCTGCCGGTCGGCGAAAAGCTCGGCAAGGCCTTCGAGGCAAAATATCCGGGCATGCAGGTACTGATCGAGCGCGCCGGTTCCGAGCGGCTGTTTCAACGGATCGATCAGGAGTTCGCCTCCAACATTCGCGCCGCCGACGTGGTCAGCAGCGCCGATGCCTCGCATTTCATTCCCTGGAAGCGCAACGGCTGGCTGGCGCCCTTTGTCTCGGACGACATCGCGCAGTATTTCCCGGAACAATATCGCGACCCCGACGGCATGTTCGCAACCACGCGGGTCTGGCTGTCGACGATCGCCTACAATTCCAGCCTCGTCAAAGCCGAAGACGCCCCCATCAGCTATGCGGATCTCTTGGGGCCGAAATGGACCGGCAAGATGGTCAAGGGCCATCCCGCCTATAGCGGCACCATCATGACCACGACGTTCCAACTGGTTCGCGATCTCGGATGGGATTATCTGGAGAAACTGTCGAAGCAGCGCGTCATGCAAGTACAGTCCTCGACCGATCCACCGAAGAAGCTGGCGCTGGGCGAGCGCGCCGTGATGGCCGACGGCAATGAATACAACATCGTGCTGCTCAAGGAAGCCGGCCAGCCGGTCGAGCCGGTCTATCCAACCGAGGGCACGCCGACCATTTCAGGGCCGACCGGCATCTTCATCAACGCCCCGCATCCCAATGCCGCCAAGCTGTTTCAGGCCTGGTTTCATACCCGCGAGACGCAACAGTTCCTGACTGACTTCACCGCGCAATATTCGGTTCATGCGCAGGTGCAGAGCAAGCCTGGACGCAAGAAGTTCTCCGAGACCAAGCTGATGAAGGAAGACCCCGCCGGGGTCGAAAAGATGACGGAAGAAATCAAGACACGCTACGCGCGGCTGTTTCGGGTGTGAAAAACTAAACGCCGTCATTCCGGGATGGTCCGAAGGACCAGACCACAGATGTGCAATTGCACATCGGGGAATCTCGAGATTCCGGGTTCGCGCTTCGCGCGCCCCGGAATGACGGTGAAGAAAGAAACAAGATCGGCAGGCACAATGACCATCACCACCAGCCTCGACACCCCCCGCGCCAAGATCGACTGGACCAAGCCGGTGCTGTGGCTGTTCGCGCTGGGGCTGGTTGCGCTGATCGTGTTGCCGATGTCATGGCTTGCGATCTATGCCGTCACCGACAAGGCCAACCACCTGACCCTGCAGAACTTCGTCACGCTGTTCACCGATCCGGATTTCCTCGATCCGCTATTGACCACTGCGATCATTGCCGTCTCGTCGGCTACCATCTGCTGCATCGTCGCAGCACCGATGGGCTGGCTGGTATCGCGCACCGATATGCCCGGGCGGCAGTTGATCCGGGCGCTGGTGACCGCTTCATTCGTGACGCCGCCGTTTCTCGGTGCTGTTGCCTGGGAATTGCTGGCCGCGCCCAACAGCGGCTTGCTCAACCAGCTTTATCGCTTCCTGACCGGGGCGGCCTCCGACGAGCATCTGTTCGACATCTATTCGATGACCGGGATCATTTTCGTGATCTCCTGCTACACCTTCCCGTTCGTGTTCGTGCTGGTGGCCAATTCGCTGGACAACATGCCGGGCGAGCTCGAAGACGCCTCGGCCATTTTCGGCGGCAAGGCCTGGACCACGGCGCGGCGTGTGACGATCCCGCTGGCGCTGCCTGCGCTGGTCGCCGGCGCCCTGATCGCGTTCCTGCAGGCCATGACGCTGTTCGGCTCGCCCGCGATTTTGGCGCTGCCGGCCGGCTTTCACACCATGACCACGAAAATCTGGAGCCTGTTCCAGTATCCCCCGAAACTCGAACTCGCCGCCGCTGCCGCGGTGCCGCTGCTGCTCCTGACCATCGTGCTGTTGCAGGCGCAGAAATTCATTCTCGGCCGCCGTGGCTACTCGGTGGTCGGCGGCAAATATGGCGCACCGCGCCGCGTCGAAATGAAGAAGTGGCGCTGGGTCGCGCTGGCGTTCTGCCTCGTAGTGCTGCTCAATCCGGTTTTCTTGCCGTATTTCGCGCTGTTCAACGCCGCGTTCTCGCCGAATGCGACTACGCTGGTGACGCCGTCGACCTTCACGCTGCATAATATCGTGTTCGTGTTCACGGAGCTGTCGTCGACACAGTTGGCGATCAAGAACACGGTGATTCTGGGCACCGCGACCGCGACCATCGGGACTGTGCTCGCGTTGGTGATCGCCTATGTCACGACCCGGCGCGTGATCGCGGGCTGGCGCATCCTCGGTTTTCTCGCCACCGCACCTGTGGCTGTTCCCGGCATCGTGCTCGGCGTCGGATTATTCCTGAGCTATACGCGCCAACCGTTCGTACTCTACGGCACGCTGTGGATCCTGTTGATCGCGTTCCTGACCATCAACCTGCCCTCGGCCTATCAGCAATTGCAGGCTGCGTTCACGACCATCCATCCCGAACTCGAGGACGCCAGCCGCATCCTCGGCGCCACCCGACTGCAATCGCTGCTGCGCATCACCGCACCCTTGCTGCGCACCGGCGTGATCGCGACCTGGTGCTTTATCTTTATCGGCGTAATGCGCGAGCTTTCGGCCGCGATCGTGCTGTTCACTTCGCAGACCAAAGTGATCAGCGTGTTGATCTACGACCTCAACGAAAGCGGCGACCTTGCCGCGATCTCGGTGCTGGGCATCGCGATGCTGATCATTACGTTCGCGGTGGTGCTCGCGGTGAACCAGATCCCGATGTTCGGGGCGACGACGAGCACAAGGGTCAGGAATGGGTGACGAACGCCGTCATTGCGAGGAGCGAAGCGACGAAGCAATCCATTTCTGGACGCAAAGAAAGATTGGATTGCTTCGCTTCGCTCGCAATGACGGAATATAGACCTACCGCCCTACCCGATAAGCCTCCATCTGCGCTTTGAGCTCGTCCAGCGACGCGTTCGGCGAACCAGCATCGACGCGGTATTTTCCTTCCGCCAGCCACGACAACACCTTCAAATCGATCGTCGGCGAATGGTGGATCACGTCGGCATAATTATTCAAATCGTGCGTGACGTCCTTGACCGCGCGGAAGTCATATAGCCGCACGTTCGGAAATGACGTCAGCCGCCGGCTGACATAGGCGGTGAACTTGTAGACCTGATCGAACGTCCCGGGCGACGCATCGCGCATCGCGACCCATTGCAGGATCGAGTAGGGCGGAAAGTAGATCTCGAAGGCCACATCCGGATGGGCCGCGATCAGGCCAGCCATGTCGCGCTCGAAATTGCGAACCCGCATGTCATAGTCGATGCCGTCAGCCAGATAGGCGCTGCGAACGGGATCGGTGATGTGCCTGAAAGCGGCCATCGCCTTCTTCGCATTGTAGGTTCCCGCCACATCGAAGCCCGGGCGCAGGACATTAATGTCATCGACATTGGCTATCGGAAATTTGAAGATCACGCCGGTGGTCAACCACGCGACCGGCTTTTCGATTGGCGGGATCGACCGCGCCAGAATCCAGGCCGATTCGCGCGCCATAGAACCGCTAAAGAGATAGCTCGCGAAACCCTTGGCATTCCGGCGATAGAGATTAGCCGGCACAAAGGCATTCGAATCGATATCCGGCGCGTCCGGAAAAATCCAGTCGTCCAGTTCCCAAAGCACCCGTTTTGGATGACGCTCAAGGGCGGCGGCCAGTACGAAATTCTGCTCGACCGAACTTGAGCCGTTCAGCGACAGCTTTAGCGAATGAACCCCAAGAATATGGTCGATATCGCTCTGCCGAAAATGAATCGCCAGCGAGGTGCCCATGAATACCGTGTCGAAATCCTGGCTTTGAATGAGGCCAGCATCCTGCAGGCGGCTGTCCTGCGAATACATCGCCGCGAACAGGCGCGCGGGCCGGAAGACCTGCAATGGGTCGACCACGAAATTGAGAACGACGGCCGCAGCCATGATCAGGCCGCTCGTGCCCAGAAACTTCAGTAGATTTTTGGCGGGATTGCTCATCAGAATCTAAAATAGATAAATTCGCTGTGCTGCTGGATTCCGAGAATCCCGAACGCGAGCACGGCTGCGGAAGCATAGAGGAACGCCGGCCGCCTCGACCACGCACCCAACGTCTGGCCGACGGCCCGGTTGGCGTGGTCGTAGCCCATGATGGCTTGCGTATTCGGCGCGAACCACGCGATGAGAGCATAGATCATCACGAATAACGCATCCGCCATTTCGCCGCGGCCGAAGACGACCTGCGTGGGATCGGCCATCCTCGACAATATCGAGAGCGCCGACGAGATGTTGTCGGCACGGAAAAATACCCAGGCGATCACGACCGACACGAACGTCACAAGCAACGCCGCGATGTCAGCCGCCCACGCGAAGCGAGGCGAGACCGCCGGACCGAAATGATTCCATGCATGATTGATGCAGAGATACAGGCCCGTGCAGCGCGCCCCACGCGACAAACGTCCAGGCCGCGCCATGCCAGAGGCCGCCGAGCACCATCGTGATCATCAGATTCACGTAACGCAGCACGCGTCCGTGCGGTTGCCGCCGAGAGGAATGTAGAGATAGTCGCGCAGGAACTGCGACAATGTCATGTGCCAGCGCCGCCAGAACTCGATGATGCTGGTGGACTTGTAGGGCGAATTGAAATTGAGCGGCAGGAAGATTCCGAACATCAGCGAGATTCCAATCGCCATGTCGGAATAACCGGAGAAATCGAAATAGAGCTGGAACGTATAGGCCAACGCACCGATCCAGGCCCTGATCGAAGGACGGCGTGATCGGGCCGAAACGCCAGCACCACCAGCGGCTGGATGCCGTCGGCGAGACCTGTTTTCTTGAACAGGCCGATCGCGAAGATCATCAGCCCGCACAGAATGAGATGCGGATTGGGCGATTTCGATTCCGCGGCTTCGAATTGCGGGATCATATCCCTGTGATGCAGGATCGGCCCCGCGATCAGATGCGGGAAATACGTGACGAACAGCGCATAATGCGGCAGTGCGTAACGCGCGACGTTGCCCCTGTAGGCATCGACCAGGAACGCGATCTGGGTAAAAGTGTAAAACGAAATTCCAACCGGCAGCAGAACATGGACGCTAAAGCTGGTCGAGAGCACCGCGTCGAGATTGGCGACGAGGAAACCGGAATATTTGAAATAGCCGAGCACGACGAGATCGCCCGAGACGCCCGCCCGTCAGGACGATCACTCGCAGGCTGCCGCTCAGGCGGCGCGCGATCAGCAGCCAGCCGACGGCGTAATTGAACGCGATCGACGCCAACAGCAGTGCGACAAATGGCCAGCCACTCGCCGCGTAGAACGCCAGCGACGCCAGCGCCAGCCAGCTCACTGGCGCCAATTGGCCCAACCGGCCCAGCGCGAAATAGCCAACCAGGGCAATGGGCAGAAACAGGAAGATAAAGAGGTAGGAGTTGAAAAGCATAAGTCCTTGTCTCAGGCCGGCCGAAAAGCCTAACCATACAACCCGGCGATCAACAAGGCGTGCGCGATGCGTTCCCCGGAGCTGCGCAGCGCCCTTGCGGTGCGCTGCTAATCCGGGGGTCCATCGTTCCCCGCCTCAAGTGCGTGGGTCCCGGCTCTGCGGAGCAGCGTGAGAAACGCTGCACCGCGTCCGGGACACGGGAGCTGCGCATCCTTTCAGGATGAGTACATTACGCCGCTCTGGCAATTCGTCAGTCAGACCCGATATGAATGGATCAGGAACTTACCAAAGCAGAGAACGAGGACGGGTGACACAACCGACAGGCATCACGCATTCAGGGACGGCGCCGATTGCGCCGCGCCGTCCGCACTCCTTCACCACCCACGGCATCACCGTGTCAGACGATTATGCCTGGCTGAAGGATGACGACTGGCAGGAAGTGCTGCGCGACCCCTCGCTGCTCGACCAGGATATCCGCGACTATCTGGAAGCGAGAACGGGTACACCGAAAGCCTGCTCGGCCATACCGCCGGCCTGCAGAAGACGCTGGTCAAGGAAATGCGCGGGCGCATCAAGGAGGACGATTCCAGCGTGCCGGCGCCGGAGCGGTCCTTACGCCTATATGCGCAAGTTCCGCGAAGGCGGTCAGCACGAAATGTACGGCCGCACGCCACGCGATGGCGGCGAGATCGAGATCGTGCTCGACGGCGACGAACTCTCGGCCAAGCACGACTATTTCAAGTTCGGCGGCGCGCGACATTCACCGGATCACAAGCTGCAGGCCTGGAGCGCCGACATCAAGGGCTCGGAATATTTCACCATCCGGGTGCGCGACTGGCCACGCGGACCCGACCGCGACGATCTGGTCGAGGAAACCGACGGCGCGGTGGTGTGGAGCGCGGACTCCCTTGCCTTCTACTATGCGAAGCTCGACGACAATCATCGGCCGCTGCAAGTCTGGCGTCATCGCCTCGGCACGCTCCAAGCCGACGACGTGCTGATTTACGAAGAGAGCGATTCCGGCTGGTTCACCCACATTCATGAAAGCGCCAGCGGCCGGTTTTGCGTGATCGCCGGCGGCGACCACGAGACCTCCGAGCAGCGCCTGATCGATCTGGCTAATCCCGACGCATCGCCGCGCCTGGTCGCAGCGCGCGAGGACGGCGTGCAGTATTCGGTCGCCGACCGCGGCGACGAGTTGTTCATTCTCACCAATGCCGACAAGGCGATCGACTTCATGATCGTCACCGCGCCGCTCGCATCACCGGAGCGCGCGAACTGGCGCGACCCTGATTCCGTATCGCGCGGGCGTCTACATCATCGATCTCGAGCTTTATTCCGGCCACATGGTGCGGCTGGAGCGCGCCAACGCGCTGCCCGCGATCATCATCAGGGATCTCGGCACCGGCGAGGAGCACGCGATCGCGTTCGACGAAGCGGCCTATTCGCTGGACACGATGGGCGGCTACGAATTCGAGACCACCAATATCCGCTTCAGCTATTCGTCGATGACGACACGCCGTCGGAAGTCTATGATTACGACATGGCGAGCCGCGCGCGAGCGAATTGCGCAAGCGCCAGGAAATACCCTCCGGGCACAATCCGGCCGATTATGTCACCACGCGCATCATGGCAACCTCGCATGACGGCGCGCAGGTGCCGGTGTCGATCCCTGCATCGCCACGACCTCAAACGCGATGGCAGCGCGCCGTTGCTGCTTTATGGCTATGGCTCCTACGGCATGGCGATGCCGGCGTCCGTTCTCGGCCAATCGGCTGTCACTGGTCGATCGCGGCTTTGTCTATGCGATCGCGCATATCCGCGGGCGGCGCTGACAAGGGCTGGGGCTGGTATCTCGACGGCAAGCGCGCCAAGAAGACCAACAGCTTTGACGATTTCGCCGCCAAGCGCGCAGGCGCTGATCGCGGCAAAATACACACGTGCGAAAAATATCGTCGGGCATGGCGGCAGCGCGGGGCGGCATGCTGATGGGCGCGGTCGCCAATCGCGCGGGAGAACTATTTGCCGGAATCGTCGCCGAAGTGCCGTTTGTCGACGTACTCAACACCATGCTCGACGACACGCTGCCGCTGACGCCGCCGGAATGGCCGGAATGGGGCAACCCGATCGACAGCGAAGCGGATTTCAAGACGATTCTGTCTTACTCGCCTTACGACAATGTCGCGGCCAAGGACTATCCGGCGATTCTGGCGATGGGTGGCTTGACCGATCCGCGCGTCACCTATTGGGAACCCGCCAAATGGATCGCGCGGTTGCGCGCAACCATGACCGGCGGCGGGCCTGTCTTGTTGCGCACCAACATGGGCGCCGGCCACGGCGGCGCATCAGGCCGCTTCAACCGCCTCGACGAAGTCGCGATCGCGTACGCATTCGCGCTGTGGGCGGTGGGGATGGCGGGGGAGAATCGGGTGTAAAGGATTGGCTATTTGCCAAAGCTCGTCATGGCCGGGCTTGACCCGGCATCCACGCCTTTTTCACGGCGATGGCTTCAAGACGTGGATGCCCGGGACAAGCCCGGGCATGACGGAGATCATCTCCCCGTCTTCTTCCGCCACGCCGCAAAGTCCGTCAGCGTCCTGCTCATCCGTCGCGGGGATAGAGGCCGAAGATCGAACGGCCCTTGTGGACCTCCTCGGTGACGAAGTCCTCGAACGCGGTCATCTCGAAGGCTTCGCTGGCGATCTCATCGGCGAGATGCGCGGGGATCACATACACACCATCACCGTCGCCGAGAATGACGTCGCGGGAAACACCGGCGCATCGCCGCAGCCGATCGGGCCGTTGATCTCGATCGCCTGATGCAGCGTCAGGTTCGCTCGGCCGGTGGTGAAACGCGGGGAAAGCCGAGCTTGCCGATTTCGGCCGCATCGCGAAAGCCGCCATCGGTGACCACGCCGGCAACGCCGCGCTTCATCAGCCGCGTCACCAGAATGGCGCCGGCGGATGCCGCGCGCGCATCCTTGCGGCTGTCCATCACCAGCACCGCGCCGGGCGGGCAATCTTCAATGGCCTTGCGCTGCGGGTGCGAGCGATCGCGAAACACTTCCAGCTTGTTGAGATCCTCGCGCGCCGGCATGTAGCGCAGCGTGAAGGCTTCTCCGACCAATGTCGGCTGATCCGGGCTCAGCGGATGCACGTCCTGAATGCACTGGGTCCGGAAGCCGCGCTTGTAGAGCGCGGTCGCGACCGTCGCGGTGCTGATGGTCTTGAGCTTGTTGCGGGTGACGTCGCTTAATTTACTCATGTTATCCGCTCCCAGTTGTTCGTCATTCCGGGGCGATGCGCAGCATCGAACCCGGAATCTCGAGGTTCCGGGTTCACGCTTCGCGTGCCCCGGAACGACGGTAAAGTTCTAATAAATCGACGGCTCTCCGACCGGCGCGCCGAACGACGTTTCCAGAAAGTCAAAATCGCAGCCTTCATTGGCTTGCCTGATATGCCTGGTGAACATCCAGCCATAGCCTCGCTCGAACCGCACTTCGGGTGCTTTCCATTCGGCGCGGCGTTGGGCGAGTTCGGCTTCGGGGACGTCGAGATTGATGGTGCGCGCCGCGACGTCGAGCGTGATCAGATCGCCGTTGCGCACCAATGCGAGCGGGGCCGCCGATATAGGATTCCGGCGAAACGTGCAGGATGCAGGCGCCGTAGCTGGTGCCGCTCATGCGCGCGTCGGACAGACGCACCATGTCGCGCACGCCTTGTTTCACGAGCTTGGTCGGGATCGGCAGCATGCCCCATTCCGGCATGCCCGGTCCGCCCTGCGGGCCGGCATTGCGCAGGATCAGCACGTGATCGGCGGTGACGTCCAGATTGGGATCGTCGGTCGCCTTCTTCATCGACGGATAATCGTCGAACACCAATGCCGGTCCGGTATGCTTGAGAAAGCGCGGCTCACAGGCGCTCGGCTTGATGACGCAGCCATCGGGCGCGAGATTGCCCTTCAATACCGCCAATGCGCCTTCGGCATAGATCGGATCGGCGACGGTGCGGATCACGTCGTCATTATAGACTTCAGCGCGCGCGATGTTTTCGCCGAGCGTCTGGCTCCCGGTCACGGTCATGACGTCGAGATGCAGATGATCCTTGATGCGGCTCATCAGCCCCGGCAGGCCGCCGGCATAATAAAAGTCTTCCATCAGATATTTGTCGCCGCTCGGGCGGACATTGGCGATCACAGGCACCTTGCGGCTGGCGATCTCGAAATCGTCGAGGCCGATGTCCTGGCCGGCGCGGCGCGCCTGCGCGATCAGATGAATGATCGCGTTGGTCGAACAGCCCATCGCCATCGCGACCGTGATTGCGTTTTCGAACGCCTTGCGGGTCTGAATCTTGCGCGGCGTCAAATCTTCCCAGACCATTTCGACGATGCGGCGACCGCATTCCGACGCCATGCGGATATGCTCAGCGTCCGCCGCCGGAATCGACGAGGCGCCCGGCAGCGTCATCCCGATGGATTCGGCGATCGCGGTCATGGTCGACGCGGTGCCCATGGTCATGCAGGTGCCGTAGCTGCGGGCGATGCCGGCCTCGACATCGACCCAGTCCTTGTCTGAGATTTTTCCGGCGCGCCGCTCGTCCCAGTATTTCCAGGCGTCGGAGCCCGAGCCCAGCGTCTTGCCCTTCCAGTTGCCGCGCAGCATCGGCCGGCCGGCAGATAGATCGCGGGCAGGCCCATGCTGGTGGCGCCCAGCAAAAGTGCCGGCGTGGTCTTGTCGCAGCCGCCCATCAGCACCACGCCGTCGACCGGATGGCCGCGCAGCAATTCCTCGGCGTCCATCGCCAGCAGATTGCGATAGAGCATGGTGGTCGGCTTCAGGAACGATTCCGACAGCGACAGCGCCGGCAATTCCATCGGAAAGCCGCCGGCCATCAGGATGCCGCGCTTGACGTCATCGACCCGGCTCTTGAAATGCATGTGGCAGGGCTGCGCATCCGACCAGGTGTTGAGGATCGCGATGACGGGGCGGCCTTGCCATTCCTCCGGCGCATATCCCATCTGCATGGCGCGCGAGCGATGGCCGAAAGCCCTGAGATCGTCGGGCGCAAACCAGCGCGCGCTGCGAAGCGTTTCCGGGCTTTTTTTCTTGTCTGTCATGGCGACACCTGTTCGAGGCTTCACTCAGGTCTTCTCACAGGCGATCCATGCGGAGCAAGCCCCGCGCGCGATTTTTGCAACGCACGGGGCGCGATTTACGATGGCCTTCAGGAAACCATGGTGTCCGCCGATCGCGCCGGTTCAGGAAGCGCGCGAGGCGGTCAGCACGATTCGAATGAGATCGGCGGCGTTCCTGGCCCCCAGCTTTTTCATGATATTGGCGCGGTGATCTTCGATCGTGCGCGGGCTGATGCCGAGTTCGCGCCCGGCCTCCTTGTTCGAGGCGCCGGCGGCGAAGCGTTCGAGCACTTCGCGTTCGCGCCGCGTCAATGGCTCGCGTCCCGGAAAATACAGCGACTCTGCCTTCGCGGCGTTTTGCGCCTGCCTGCGCGCATAGGCCGAGATCGCTTCATTCAGCCGCGCACGAGTTCGTTGCCGCGGAACGGCTTTTCGATGAAGTCCAGCGCGCCATTCTTGATCGCGGTGACCGCCATCGCGATATCGCCCTGCCCGGAGATGATGAAGATCGGCGCCGGGTAATCCTCGCCGTGAAGTTCTTTCAGGATATCGAGGCCGGATTGGCCGGGGATGTGCACATCGAGCAGGATGCAGGAGGGAGTCCGGGTTCGCGCGACCGCCAACAGCGCGGCGCCATCCGCGAAGCAGACGACTTGATAGCCGCCTGCCGACAGGACGATGGACAGGGTTTCGCGAACAGCCGGGTCGTCGTCGACGACGAAGATTTCGCCGCGAGTGGCTGATTTATCGGTCATGTGCCATCGCCCCATGGACAGGAATGACTTTCATTCGCGAACGCGCCCGCGCCTGATGCGACGTCGCTCTCGTCCATATTTGTACGGGACCGATACTTAACGCACAAGTAGCAAGGGCGACATTAAAAACGACGCAAGGAAACTTGGTGTGAAGAGTACCAGCGATGCAATCCAGCAGACCACGCTTCGGTCCGACCTGGCGGTCTGAACGATAATTATACTGCGATGATATCGAATCTCAGGCTCTTGGTCGAGCAGGTCAGCGCAGCGATGAAGCTGATCGAGTCTGCGGTCGCCCGCGAGGCAATGACCAGCCATCCGGACGTGGCCACGAACGTCGTGATATTGGACGATGTGACAGCGCGCTATGTGCGGGCGAACGCCGCATTGAGCACGTACAATGCGGGCCTCGGCATTGCCCTCCATCTCGTGCACGATTCAAGTGCTGAAACTTCAAGTGCGATAATTTCAGGCTTCCATAGTTTCAGACTTCCATGGCGGCTTCCGATGCGCCAGCCCCTCTTTTTTTCTTCTTCCGGGCCTTGAGAAACTGGACATCGATCTCCGCACCGTTGACGCGGACAAGTTCGCACCTGCGATAGGCGAGACCGGTCGATGACAGCAGCAAAAAGAATTCCTTGAGATTGAGGCCTTGGATAGAGCCCTCGACGGTCAAGATGGCGTCGGTGTCCGATATCGCGTTGAGGAAGCAGTCCCGGCGCCATGTCCCGTCAATGCCCATGATACAGACGCCGTATCCCGCGGCTGAACATCACGCGATCCGGCCCTTTGTAATCATCTGACATGCATTGATCCGGACGTTTCAGCCCCGACCGAGGGACCGGACATCTCTGTCTGGCGGGCGCATATCGCGCCCTCTTTGCAACCGATAGCCTCCGCAACCTAACCTTGACGTTAATTTCGTCCCCCGTGAAACTACGGTGGGGTTAGGGCGGCATCTCTCGCCTGCGAAAGACAGATCTTCACGGACGTGCCGCGTCCGGCTTCGCTGTCGGCCGGCGGCCGGGCCGGGCCCGCCTTGGCGCCGCCCAAAATCTATTCAGTTCCGAATTAACGCGCTGTTTAATGACGGCTGCTAATGCTCAGGGGACTGACGGGCGCGCCTGGCGAAGGGCGTCGAAATTCTTCGCATCCCACGAAGGTTTCAATCGGGTTCGGCAACGCGTGAACGGTGCGGAGTAGAGACATGGCCTTTGATCTGTCGATGCCCATTCTGGTGGTCGATGACTACAACACCATGATCAGGATCATCCGCAACCTGCTCAAGCAAATCGGCTTCGAGAATGTCGACGATGCCAGCGATGGATCCGCCGCGCTGGCCAAGATGCAGGGCAAGAAGTACGGCCTCGTGATTTCCGACTGGAATATGGAGCCGATGACCGGTTACGATCTGTTGCGTGAAGTCCGCGCCAGCCCGGAGCTTTCGCAAACCCCCTTCATCATGATCACCGCGGAATCGAAGACCGAAAACGTCATTGCCGCGAAGAAGGCCGGGGTCAGCAACTACATCGTCAAGCCGTTCAATGCCGCCACGCTGAAGACCAAGATGGAAGCGGTTTTCCCGGGATCGACCGAGTA
Source organism: Bradyrhizobium sp. (assembly GCA_037201505.1). Taxonomy (GTDB): domain Bacteria; phylum Pseudomonadota; class Alphaproteobacteria; order Rhizobiales; family Xanthobacteraceae; genus Bradyrhizobium. Next base: position 215,229 of record JBBCHO010000023.1, on the reverse strand, counting down.
GCATATCGCCGGCGATCTCATCGCGTTTCCCGCAGCGCCCCGCCCGCTACAGTACTTCTACGGCTTCGGATTTTCATACACGGCTAAGGTTCAGGGGACGATAGTTGCGGCAGCAAATGAGGGCCGCATGTTTACGTTCGAAACGACCGATGAGAAGGAAGTCCGGCGTTTCCGCATCGCTCAATTCAATGGCCGGGTAACAACCGCTAGGTCAGGCGAAGCAATCATCCCGGCCACGTCCGATCAGTACAGGAACGCAAGTTGAGCACACCGGCGCGGTGGGCCATCACCATCGTCCCGAGCGAGCCCAAGACCAAAGCCGGCATGCTACGACCCGTCTCCCTCGCGCGCCCGTTTTTAGAAGACTATTTATAAGGCTCGGGTCGTTTAACGCGCGGGCGAAGACTGCACTCCCCTGCCCCATCTTTCCATTGCGATGCCGGCGCCCCTGCCGTGGCGCAAAAGCCTGCGAAATTTCCGGGTTCGGTTCCCGAGCGCGGCCTCTCGAAATCTTTGATGGGTCGGCAAGCGCCTGAATTATCGGCGAAACCACTCATGGTTGAACGATCAGGCGATTGCCTGCCGCACCCTATTTTACCACTAATTTACGGCGACCTGCTCTTATCGATCCAGACGCGCCGCCTTCCAGCGACGATCTCATCGTTAATGCCTCGTTAAATTGCGAAGAATCACGCTGCGATGAAAAAGCCCCATCGGATTCAGGAATTTCTGCAGCGTTTGACGCCGCCGACGCGCAGCAATCTCCTGAACGAGTTGGAGCGACTGGAACTGGCCGGCGAAGATATCCCCGGCGCCGCGCCCGTCGTTGAAAAATTACGCGCGGAATTTCGCAGTGGCGGGCAGAGCCAGAACCGTCTTCCAAACCCGCAACGCTTTTTTAATTGCTGACGAACGTTCCCATCAGCAGGAACATCGGAATCACGCCGAACGTATAGTCGGTCACTGTGCGCATCGAGGGTCTGGCCGACCAGCTTGAGCGCCGGCGTGCCGCCGACCAGATAGCCGAAGCCGGAAACACCGACGAGGCCCATCGCCATGCCGACCGGCACGCGCAGCAACATCAGCGCGAACAGCGCGACGAATCCCAGGACCGCGACAGCGTCGGTGCTCATGCGACCCCTCATTCCGTACCCGCGACCTGGGGTCGTGCATCTCTTCGGGATGAAAGACCAGCCGCCAGGTGCGGATCGCGATCAGGAGTACCGCCGAGACGTCGCCGATCCACGCGACCGCGAAGAACGGCCAGGTCGGCATATGCATGTCGAAGGTCGTGACGTTGTCGTTGTAGGTGCCGCGTACCTTGTCGAACAGCGTCCAGGTCTGCACCGTCACCACGAACAATAGCACCAGCGTTGCGAACACATCGATCCAGCGCTGGGTATTTCGGGCCGACATTGCCCCAGATCAAATCGACGGTGATGTGGGTACCGCGATAGCTGGTAGCGGCGATGCCCCAGAAGATCAGGATGCCGAGCATCAGACGCCCGATATCGAAGGAGTCCGGGATCGAATAATTAAAGAGATTGCGCAACAGAACCGAAATGAAGATGTTGGCCGCGACAAGGCCGACGAATCCGGCGGCAATCCATTCGATCGTGTTGATGAAACGATCCATGGATGTGCGATTCATTTCCGCTCCATACGGGTTCGGGGTGGCGAGACGAGAGCACGGCGGTGCAAGGCCGCCATGCAAAGGGGTTACGGCGTCAAGGCGTTGTATTTGGCGAGCGATGCGCGCAGTTCGCTCAATGCGGCGTCCGGGTCGACGCCGGTTTTCTTGACGCTGTCGCTCCAGGTCTTGATCAGCGGCTCGGATGCCTTCTTCCACAGCGCGGTCTGCTCCGGTGTCAGCGTGTACACTTCCTGACTGGACTGCACCTTGACCTTGTCGACACCGGCGTCCTCGAATTTGCCCCAGGGCTCGCCGACCCGGCCGGCGGCTTCGGTATTGCAGTTGTCATCGATCGCTTTCTTCTGCCGGTCGGGACATCTGGTCATATTTGTCCTTGTTCATGACAAAGGCGAATGTCGTGACATAGAGCGGCGCATCCATATGATATTTCGTCACCTTGTCGATGCCGAACAGCACCAGCGATCCCCATGGGAAGGTGACGGCGTCGGCAACGCCGCGTTCGATAATGTCGCGCACTTCCGGCGCCGAGGACTGAACATTGGTGCCGCCGAGCAGCGTCACGAAATTCGCAATGGTGGCGTCGGCGGGACGGATCTTCATGCCCTTGACGTCATCCGGGACCAAAATCTTCTTCGTGCGCGAGTGAAACGACGACGGGGAATGAATGAAGGCCAGGCAGAACTTGACGTCCTTCATCTCCTTGACGGCGTATTTCCGATACCAGGCATCGAGCCCCATCGAAACCACCTTTGCATCCGACATCAGGAAGGGGAGTTCGCCAGCACCGACGATCGGGAAACGGCCGGGCTGGTAACCCGGGTTGATGTAGGTGACATCGGCGATGCCGTCACGCGCCATGTCATAATGGTCGAAGGCCTTGCCGAGTTGCTGCGCGGGATAGACCTTGTATTTGATCGTGCCGCCGGATTCCTTCTCGACGCGGCGCCCCAATCTTCCAGCGCCTTTTGCAGCGGGTGCGACGCCGGCACCCAGTGCGACAATTTCAGCTCAAAGGTCTTCTCCCTGCCCGTAAGCAGGCGACAACGCAGGCGGCCACAAGCAGCGCCAGAAGCGTTTTCCCTCATCGACATCGTCTCCCCCTTCCAGCATCAGGCTTCAATGGCCCTTTTGCGGATATTGTTATATGATATAATTATCATTGCAAGCAGGCGCGCCGTCGACGGCCAAACGGTCGCGCCAGCAAATGCAATGACTGCGTTTAATTCTATCACGGCGGGAGAGCAAGTGTTGCGGACAAAAGTAGCCATCATTGGCGCGGGACCGGCGGGATTGCTGCTCGGACAATTGCTGCACGCTTATGGCATCGACAACATCATCCTGGAACGCCAGACGCCGGACTATGTGCTCGGCCGCATCCGCGCCGGCCTGCTCGAGGAAGGCACCGTCGCACTGCTCGACAGGATCGGCGCCGGCGCACGGGTCCATCAGGAGGGCCTGATCCATGACGGCATCGAGCTGGCCTTCGGCGGCTCGCGTCATCGCATCGACATGAAGGCGGCCCCACCGGCAAGACCGTGACGATCTATGGCCAGACCGAAGTTACGCTCGACCTGATGAATGCGCGCCGCGCCGCCGGCCTGACCACGGTCTATGAAGCCAGTGACGTCAAACCGCATGATTTCGACACCGATCATCCCAAGGTGTCCTATGTGAAAGACGGCGTCAGCCACGAGATCGCATGCGACTTTATCGCCGGTTGCGACGGCTTCACGGCGTCAGCCGCGCCAGCGTGAAGCCGTCTGCGATCGAGACCTTTGAGCGGGTCTATCCGTTCGGCTGGCTCGGCATCCTGTCGGAGACCCCGCCGGTCAGCCACGAGTTGATCTATTCCAACCACCGCCAGAGGCTTTGCGCTGTGTACCATGCGCTCGACGCACCGCAGCCGCTATTATGTCCAGTGCAGTCTCGACGGATCATGTCGATCAATGGTCGGACGCGCGATTCTGGGGATGAATTGAAGCGGCGACTGGATCAGGAAGCGGCGGACAATCTCGTCACCGGGCCGTCGATCGAAAAAGAGCATCGCGCCGTTGCGAAGCTTTGTCGCCGAACCGATGCGGTTCGGGCGCCTGTTCCTGGCCGGCGACGCCGCCCACATCGTGCCGCCGACGGCGCCAAGGGCTTAAACCTCGCCGCCAGCGATGTGCATTACCTCTCGGACACCTTGCGCGAATATTACGACGAGAAATCTTCCGCCGGAATCGATGGCTATTCGCAGAAAGCGCTGGGCGCGGGGTCTGGAAAGCGGTGCGATTCTCGTGGTGGATGACGGCGATGCTGCATCGGTTTCCCGACACCGAAGGCTTTGGGGCGCGCATCCAGATTGCCGAGCTGAATTACCTCGTCGGCTCGAAAGCCGCGACGACGTCACTGTCGGAGAATTATGTCGGGTTGCCGTATTAGGGATTTGAAGCCGGGTGACCCAACTACACTCGTCATACCCCGCGAAAGCGGGTTATCCAGTACGCCGCGGCTTCTCGGTTCAATAACAACTTTCTCTGGAATACTGGATCACCCGCTTTCGCGGGTGATGACAAGTTGTGAGATGTTGCCCCATCCCATTTCAAACAACCGCTGAAATGATGCTTTAAACTTTGTAGGCGGTGCAATTGGCGCCGTGTTGACGTTTGATGCGAACCATCTTGTTAGCACGCGAGCCACTCTCATGACCGCCCTCGATACCGGCATCCCCGAAGGCTTCGAACAGCAGACCCGGCGAAGTCCGCTGACCGACCCGTGGGAGCCGATCTACTCGAAGCAGACACCGGACGCACTTATTCTGGGCCTCCGTCTCGCCGAACCTCACACCAATGCGCGTGGCTTCGCGCATGGCGGATTGATCGCCGCGCTGACCGACAAGGCGATGGGACATAGCTGCGCCCACAAGATGCACGGCACCCATTCACTGGTGACGGTCGGCATGGCGATCGATTTCATCAGCAGCGCCCAGATCGGGCAATGGCTCACCGTCGAGACCGACGTGATCAAGACCGGCAGCACGCTTTGCTTCGCGCAATGCGTCGTCACCGCCGACGGCATCGTCATCGCGCGCGCCAACGGCACGTTCCGTGTGGTCAAGAAGATCGAATGACGTCAACGGTTTTACGGCCCGCCGAAATGCCAGTCGCTGATTTCGGTGACGAGATCGATGAAGGTGCGCACCTTCGCCGATAACAACCGCGATGTCGGATAGACGACGTGGATCGGTAGTGCCGGCTGCTCGAATTTGGCGAGTACGATTTTCAAGCGGCCGGTTTTGATCGCTTCCGCGGCCTGATAGGCGAGTAGCCGCGTCAGGCCACCGTCCTGCGCGGCGAAGTGGACCGCGGCGTCGGAACTGTTGGTGGTCAAGCGCGGCGTGGTCGCGATGTGAATCTCCTCGCCTTCCCTGACAAACAGCCAATCCGGCGCCGCCATCGTGGCGCCGAACTGGATCGTCTGATGCGAGGCGATGGCTTCCGGCGTTCGGGCTCGCCGTGCGCCTCGAGATAATCAGGCGAGGGCGACCACGATCCGCCGCATCTCGCCGACATGGCGCGCGACCAGGCTGGAATCCGGCAAATGGCCGATTCGAACCGCGACATCAATACCGTCTTCCACCAGATTGACGACGCGATCCGACAGCCGCAGGTCGCCGGACACTCCGGGATAACGCTTCAGATATTCCGACATGACCGGACTGACGTGGAGACGCCCAAACCCGACCGGCGCCGAGACCCACCAGCCGGCCGCCCGGTGTCGCCCCGCTCGTCCTGCGCTGAATCTTCGGCTTCCTCGACATCACTGAGAATGCGGCGCGCGCGCTCCAGATAACGCGAACCGACATCGGTCAGCGCCACCGAGCGCGTAGTCCGCTGCAGCAACCCGCGCGCCAAGATGCTCCTCCAGCGCGGCGATCAGCCGCGTTACCCTGATGGCGACAAGCCAAGTTGCGCGCCGCCGGCGCAAACCCCCTGAGGTCAGCCACCGCGACAAAAGCCTGCATAGCCTCGATACGATCCATCGCATTATTTCATATATCGAAATGATGAAGTGTCAATTGAGATAATTGTCCCAAAAACAGGCAAGTGGCATGTTTAGGCCACGGCGAGCAGCCGCTCGCTCCAAGAAATCAAAAAGGAATCGCGCCATGTCCCGCCTCCCGACCCCCGCCTCGATCGAAGCATCTCCGGTAGCCGCCCAGCCTTTGCTCGCGGCAGTCAAAAAGCAACTCGGCGTAGTGCCGAACCTGTTTCGCCTGGTCAGCAACAGCCCCGCCGCGCTGGAGGGATATCTCGGGCTGAACGGCGCCCTCGCCAAGGGCGCGCTCGAGGCCCCGACACGCGAACGGATCGCGCTCGCTATCGCGGAGATTAATGGCTGCAGCTACTGCCTGTCGGCGCATTCCTATCTCGGAAAGAATCTCGCGAAACTCTCCGACACCGAAATCGCGGCCAATCGTGGCGGCGGCTCGGCCGATCCGAAAGCCGATGCAGCGGTTCGTTTCGCCGTGAAGGTTGCCAATGCGCGCGGCCATGTTTCCGACGCCGATATCCAGGCGGTCAAGCAGGGCGGGATATACCGATGCGCAGGTGGTCGAGATCGTGCTGCACGTCGCGCTCAACACGCTGACAAACTATATCAACGAAGTCGCGCAAACCGAGATCGATTTTCCGATTGTGACTGCCAAAGCTGCTTGAGAGAAGGCTGCTTAAGGGACTGCAATAGCGGCGCGCCCGCGTACTGGCGTGCCGCAGACTACTATCTGCAGAATTCGAAGGAGGCTTCCATGTCAGATCTTCGCACCTATCCCAGCGACGTGGCATTCACGCCGGCGGTGAAGGAAATCCAGACCCGCAAAGGCTCGCGCCGCTCCTATGCGCATGTCGAGGAAAACGGCGGCTGGCGCACCGAGATCGATGATGACCTCGCTGCTTTCCTGGCGCAGACCAACAGTTTCTATTTCGCGACAGCCAATGCCGAGGGTCAGCCTTACATCCAGCATCGCGGCGGCCCGAAGGGGTTTGTCAAAATCCTCGACAAACAACGCTGGCGTTCGCCGACTACAGCGGCAACCGGCAATACATCACCCAGGGCAATCTCTCGGAAAACCCCAAGGCGCATATCTTCGTGATGGACTATGCCCATCGCCACCGGGTCAAGATCTGGGGCGAAGCCCGCGTGGTCGGCGACGATCCGGCGCTGATGAAATCGCTGATGCCGCAGGGTTACAAGGCACGGGCCCGAGCAGGTGATCCTGTTCAAGGTCGTTGCATGGGACCTTCAATTGTCCCCAGCACATCCCGCAGAAATTCGACAGCGCCGACGTGGCGGCAGCGCTGGCTTCACGCGATACGCGGATTACCGAACTGGAGGCAGAACTCGCCGCCTTGAAGGGCGAGTCTGCTCCACATTGAAGAATCACGCGGCTTCTCGCACCGACGTCCATGCAAAGTCAGGGTAATATTGCAGCATCATCCGGTCGACATAGGCTGTGAGATTGCGGAATTTCTCGGCCTCGTCGCGCCAGGTCGAGACGAAGAACGGCGTCAGGATTCCGGCCAGCGCACCGAAGGCGGTCGCATCGGTGCCGCAGGGCGCGTCGCCCATCAGATACGGCTTGTCTCCGAGTTGAACCCGACAACGCGAACAGCGAACGCAGCGCGAGGTCGATATCATCGCCGGGGCGCGTGACGGCCGAGGCCGCTCAACAGATAATTCTCCGCGACCGGAATTGCGCGTCCTCGCGCAGTTTTTCACGCAGATGCTCCGGCGCGCCATCGAAGAAGTGTGCGGGTCCCTTGGCAAAATTCTCAGGGTCAACCCAGCGCGCGCCGACCGTGGCCCAATAGACATGGTGTTCGATCATGCGCTCGAACGCCCAGGCCTGCGCCCGCGCCTGCAGGCTGAGCGGCGCATCGAAATCAAAGCCGTACTTGCCTTCAATATGCGCGCGGATGAAGGTCGAATCGGCGATGCTCTCGGCCTCGTCGACAATATAAGGCAGTTGCCCCTTGGGCGAGCCGGCGGCATCGCCTTTTCCTTGCGATAGGAAAGCCCGGCCATTTTCAGCTGGACTTCGGTCTTGGTCACAAAAGGGCTCTTTTCCGGCAGGCCGAAGCCTTGGCCGAAGCCATACAGCGTGATCATGTGGAGGCTCCCGTTTTCTTGCCCGATTTCCCAAGCAGGCGTTTCAGGCTAGCCACACCCTGCTGCCACCGTGGTGTCAGCAGCGGCGACATCGTGTTCCAGGAAGTCGAGGCCGTAGAGAATCATCATGGACAAAGTCCCCTTGGTTGGAGTGTTGTCCCGTTATAATTGCCGCCTGCTGCCAACATGCTGTCAGCAGTGACGAGCCTGCCCGTGAAACAGACGCTTCAAGAGATCGCTCATGAGACGCGCCGACCGGTTGTTTCAGATCATTCAGGTGCTCCGGCGCACCCCGGAAGCCGCTGACCGCAGATGCGATCGCCGCCGAGTTGGAGACGTCCAAGCGGACGATCTACCGCGACATCGCCACCCTGATCGGACAGCGCGTGCCGATCCGCGCGAGGCCGGCATGGGCTATATTCTGGAGAAGGGATTCGACCCTGCCGGCCGCTGATGCTCACCCCCGACGAGATCGAGGCGGCGGTGCTCGGCGCGCAATGGGTGGCGGGCCATGCCGACGCGGTGCTGGCCAGAGCCGCCCAGGATCTGATGGCCAAGATCGCCGATACTGTGCCTGACCGGCTAAGGCCGTTTGTGCTTGAGCCCGCCAGCCGCGCACGGCCGGACTGGCGCCGCGAGCCCGACCGCATCGATATGGCGCGGACGCGCGCGCAAATTCACGAGGGCAAGAAGATCACGCTGCGCTACACCGCGACGAACACACGGCCGCGACAGCGAACGTACGATCTGGCCGATCGCGATCGGCTATCACGAAGCGGTGCGGATTCTCGCGGCGTGGTGCGAGCTGCGCAAGGATTTCCGCAGTTTTCGAACCGACCGCGTGGTCGATGCCCAGCATCACGACGAAAAATACCCCGAACGGCGCGACCTGCTTAAGGCGCGCTGCGCCGAAGCCTGGTCTGGGAACAACCGAGCGACGTCTAGAGCGTTTTCGAGCCAACGGGTCGCGCGAATGCAGCGCCCGATGACAGGCTCCGTGGATACCGGTTCGCGTTAAGAAAACGCGTCAAAACAAAAGATTAGCGCCTTTTGTGGTTTCAGCCGGCGGGATCATGTTCTAAACCGAAGCCATGGAAGCTCCCGATCCCGCTGAGAAATGCCGATAGCCCGTGCCAGGCCTGTGGCGCCTGCTGTTCCTATTCGGCTAATTGGCCCCGCTTCACCACCGAGGACGATTCGGCGCTCGATCTGATCCCGGAAAAACTCGTCAATGAACGATTGTCGGCATGCGTTGTGAAGGCGACCGGTGCTCGGCGCTCTCGGGCAAGGTCGGCGAGGCCACGGCCTGCACAATTTATGCGGTGCGGCCGGAAGTCTGCCGGACCTGCATGCCCGGCGATCCCGAATGCGCAATGGCAAGGAAGCGGCACGGGTTGGCGGTGCTGGGATGATTTTGATTCGTCGTCCCGGCGAACGCCGGGACCCATACCGCGTGATCTATCGGTAAAGCAGAGCCGCCAATACCACCTGCACAATTGAAGCCGGTGGCTATGGGTCCCGGCTCAAGCCGGGACGACGGGAGAGAAAACTTACGCCGTAACGGCTTCGGCGAGATCTTCGTCGATCTCGTCGTCAACCGGCGAGAACGTGCTGAGCGGCTTGGTCGACAGCGTGATCGGCTTGCGGTTGCCATAGGCCGACGACGTCGAAGAAGCGCGCGGCCGGCGCTTCGCGCGACAGCGCATATAATGTAGAGCCGACGCGGCCGCCCAACTGGATCAGCTCGCGCTCGCTGCAGCTTGCGGCGATCGAGACCGCCAGCGAATGCAGGTGGCTCCGGCGATAACAAAAACAATGCCAGCATCGCCCGGACTTCGGAAGAGACGCTCTCCACCAACTGCGGCAAGCCGTTTTCGTTGGCGCGATACATCTCGCCGAGCAAATCCTCTCGGACGGGGGCAAAAATCGTTCTCGAAGGCTTCGCGGCTTGAAAACATTTGCAATATCTCCCAATGCGCAACGATGCATTGCAATTCTCTAACGAAGGGTTAACCACGGGGTCCGGTAGTCCTACGGGGAGCGTTCAGGCGTCTTGAACGGAACCGCCGACTCAGTCAGCCGCCAAAGTGATTCGGGGCGCTATGGTCAAACGGGCCCGGGATAAGCCTATGGTCGCCACGATGCCCCTTCCCTTTACGATTCCGACCTGCGCAGCGTCCGGCGTTTTCGACACCGTTGCCGATCGAATCTGGCAGGCGTGGTGGAAGCCGGACAACCATCCGCTCGACCCTCATCGCCAACCCGCCTGCAGAAAACCTGACTGACACGCCGATTCCGCTGGCGCTGGTGGCCCATGACGGCGACGCGTTTCTCGGCACCGCCTCGGTAATCCCATCTGATCTCGCGGAGCGTCCGCAACTGACGCCGTGGATCGCCGCGGTATGGGTCGAACCGCAGGCGCGCCGGCACGGCACCGGCAGCGCGCTGGTCAAACCGTGCCACGCAAGACTGCTTCGCACTGGGATTTGAACGCGCCTATTTATGCGCACGGCCGCAGCGCGCGGCATTTTACCAAGCGCTGGACTGGACTCCGATCGAACGCGATGTCGGACCGCACCGGATGATCGTGTTTGCCCGGGACGCGGATTAGGTCAACCGTTCGCCGCCATGAAGATCGACAGGCCAAATCCCGTGAGATGATGCAGCGCCTGATCGACACCGATCAGTGTCCAGAACCATGGATGTGCGGACTCCATCGTCACGCCGAAGCTCGATGCGCATAACCCCTTGGCGCGGTCGATGATGATGTGAATGACGAAATCGATCACCGCGACAAACCAGAATCGCGGTGCGACCACCAGGATCAACGCCATCGCAACGGCCAGATGGACCAGACAATGCGCCAGCAGCGGCAGCGCCCATCCGGTCTTTTGATCCTTGCCGATCGCCATCCAGGAAGTCTGCAGCACAAAATCGGCGATGACGTGCTTCACCGTCAGCAACAGCATCCATCCGATCAGAAGGCCTACCGGAACCGACGACGACATGGGGGGAAACGACAAAGCTGACGCCCTCGGTAGGACTGACTGGGAACGGCACGAGCAGGACAGGAGGCGTTCGCCGCCACTTCTTCTCCCAACCCGGGCAATTCGACCGGTATTCGATATTTATGACATCTCCGGAAACAGAATGCACCTATGCGGAACCTGAAAAAAGACAATTGTGGCTCAGGCGGCAAAGGTAAGGTTACCCGAGCGCCTGATTTGCAATCGCGCGCGGGCGGATATCATCCGCAAATAGGAAATTACTGTTCTTTTTTAGATATTTACGCTCTCGTTCGGACGGCTCCTGGCGCTGGCATGATGGCCCGGCGTCCGGAATACGGGTATGAGCCATGAGTGCTGAAATCCCACCGCCGCCTTCGACCCCGCGTGCGCGCGTCGTTGCGAGCAACCGCCGGCTGATGCTGCTGTTTGCCGCGCTGACTTTGATCCTGACGGTTGCAACGGTGTGGGGCGGCCGCATCTGGCTGAGGAATTCCGAAACGCTGACCTTCGCGGTCGGAAACGCTGACAGCACGGAGGCCCGTTTCGCCACAAGGCTTGCCGCCATGCTCAAGAACGCCTCTTCGCGGCTGCACATCAAGATCGTGACCAGCACCGACAACACCAAAGCCCTGGCGCAGTTCGATCGCAAGGACGCCGATCTTGCGGTGCTGCGCACCGACGCCAGGATTCCGCCCCGCGCCCGCGCGCTCGCGATCCTCGAACATGATGTGTTGCTGCTGATCAGTCCCGGCAGCAAGAAGATCGCTTCGCTCGCCGAGCTGAAGAAAAGAAGATTGCGGTACTGGCCAACGGCGACACCAACGCCGCCTTCGTCCGCCACATCCTCGACATTCCCGATGTCCCCGACGCCACATCAAAATCCAGATGCGCCGCCCAATTCGACGCTCGACAAGCTTCTCACCCCGGGAGTTACGGCGCGGTGATCGCCATCGCGCATGCTTCGTCAATCGTGAAGGACAAGACCTTCGAGCAATATGCCAAGCGTAGCGCCTTTACCTGAACGCGATCGACGAAATCCAAGGCATTGATCCGAAGAAATCCGGGCATTTCGGAAGAAACGCTGGCGACCGGGACACTGTCTCCGCACCGCTGCTGCCGGATGACGATCTCGATACGGTCGGTCTGCAATGGCTTCTGGTCGCGCAATCCAGGATGTCGCCAAATACAGCCGGAGAACTCGCCCGCACGATCTATGAAAACAAGTCCGAACTCGCGCTGGAGACGGCTTCGCTTCGAAGATCGAACCGGCCGACGTCGACAAGAACGCTTTCATCGTGGCACATCAGGGCGCCGCCGAATACATCAACGACCACCGGAAATCGTTTCTCGAACGCTACAGCGATCTGTTGTACCTGGCCGTGGCCACGCTCGGCATCATCGGTTCGATCTTCGCCGGGCTCTATACCAAGGTGACGCGGATTGCGCCGGAGAAGGCCAGTGAACTGGCAACCGCCATTCTCGACATCGGCGAGCGGACCGCCAACGCCACCACCATGGAGGCGGTCGACAGACTGCAGGACGAACTCGAGACCAATCCTGCGAAGTGTCGTGATCGGACTGCGCGACGGCACCATCTCCAGCGATGGGCTGGATACGTTCAAGCTCGGCTATGAACTGGTGCGCGATGAGATCGGCATGCGGCGCGAGAGCCTGAAGCGGCACGCCGGCCATGACGACAATGTCGTGATCGTCAAGTCGGCGCAAAGCGCGTAAGAGCATAAGGGATGGCGTTCATGGCGCGTCTTGAAGGCCATTCACGGTCCGGCGATAGGGCCGTTTTCGGGCCAGCGTTGACGGCCTTGCCTGGCCCGGGCACTTTGCAGCGCGGTCATGCCAGGCATGGCCGATCAAGGTTCATTCCATCGACAGGCGCTGCCTTCCCATGACCAAGCCGTTTGAGCAATTTGTGGCCGCAACGACTGGCCGCAACCTGACCAAAGCGGCCTATGTCGCGATTTCGACCGGCGTCGCGATGATGATTCTGCTGACGGTCAATCCCGCCTATGAGGCCGCGCACCACTGGGTCGATGCGGTGCTGTGGGCCTGCTGGCCTTCTTTGTGTTCGAATGGGTGGTCCGGCTCCGGTCACGCCTTTCAGGCGCAACGCGGATGGACCTATGCGACATCCGGCCGCGGCCTGATCGATGCCGCCGCTGCGATCGCGGTACCGCTGGCCATGATTTTTGGCGTCGATCCCAAGACCGCCTGGCTGCTCTCTATCGCCTGGATGCTCAGGTGATCCCGGGATTCGCGGCTTGCGGCAATTGCGCCGGGTGCTGATGGTGGAATCCGGACCGCTCTTGAGCGTGCTGGTGATTTTCCTGATGGTGCTGTTCGTGGCCTCGGTCGCGGAACATTTTCTGGAGCGCGATTATCAGCCGGCCGCCTTCGGCAGCGTGCCCGCGGCCCTGTGGTGGGCGGTCGCGACCTTGACCACGACGGGTTATGGCGATGTCGTGCCGGTTACCCCCCTTGGCCGGATAGTGGCCGCCGCTGTGATGATCTGCGGCCTCGGCGTGTTCGGGCTCTGGACCGGTATCCTCGCGACCGGATTCGCCGCGGAAACCCGCCGCGACAATTTCCTGAGGACTTGGGAGTCGGTCAGCAAGGTGCCGTTCTTTGCCGCCCTCGGCCCGGCGGCGATCGCCGACGTCACCAATATGCTGCGCACCATAGACCTGCCAACGCGCACCATGATCATTCGCAAGGGGCAGACCGGCGACTGCATGTATTTCATCGCCTCCGGCGAGGTCGAGGTCGATCTGCCAGGAAAGAAAGTCGCGCTCGGCGAGGGCGCCTTTTTCGGCGAAATGGCGCTGCTCGGCAGCAGCCTGCGCTCAGCCAATATCACCACCACGCGGGTATCGAGGCTGTTGGTGCTCGATCTCGTGGACTTTCGCATGCTGATGGCGCGGCATCCCGATCTGGTCGAGACCATCGACGCCGAAGCCCAACGGCGCGCGCTGGAAAACAAATAACATGAAGGAAAAAGCCATGCCGGAAGCCGCGGAGACGGCGACGACCGCGGTGCTCGAAATCGATGGCGCCCGCGCCACCATCCGACTCAACCGGCCGAAGCATCTCAATCGTCTGCAGCCCGATGACCTCGACGCGCTGCTCAGGCTGTTCGACCCGGATCGAATCCGCCGCGACCATTCGCGTGCTGGTGCTCACCGGCACCGGCCGCGCCTTAGCGCCGGCTATGATCTCAATTCGATCACGGAACGCGCCACCAGTACCCTTGAAGAGCAAAGCGCGGGATCGGCATTTGAAGTGGTCGTCAACCGGCTTGAGGATATCGGTGTGCCCACCATCTGCCGGCTCAATGGCGGGGTCTATGGCGGCTCGACCGATCTGGCGCTGGCCTGCGATTTTCGCATCGGCGTCGATACATCAGAGATGTTCATGCCGGCAGCGCGGCTCGGCCTGCATTATTACACCAGCGGCATCCGGCGCTACGTATCGCGGCTCGGCGCCGACAATGCCCGAAAGCTGTTTTTGACCGCGCAGAAAATCAGCGCCGCCGAGATGCTGCGGATCGGCTACCTCACCTCGATGGTGCCGGCCGAGGCGCTGGACGAGGAAGTCGACCGGCTCGCGACGATTCTGGCCGGCAATGCGCCGGCCGCGATGCGCGGCATGAAACGCGCCATCAACGAATTCGCGCGCGGCGAACTCGACATAGCCGCCGCCGATCAACGCGCCCGCGACAGCATGCGCGGCGCCGAGATCAAAGAGGGCATCAAGGCATTCGCGGAGAAGCGGCCGCCGAGGTTTTTGAAGAGAGGAATGGCGGGTTTCGCACGGGCCTCTTCTTGAGGATAAGGGCCGAACTGTAGCCCGGATGAGCGCAGCGACATCCGGGAACAAACGCGACACCGGCCCGGATATCGCTGCGCTTATCCGGGCTACGAAACTGAGGATTGAGCTGGACGTGCCGCCTCACTCATCCACAAACGTTGCCGTCTCCGGAATCCCCGCCCTTGATGTCCGGTAGCTGTTGATCTTGTGCTCCCGGTCCGGAAAGCCGAACGAAATCCCGCATACCACCCGCCGGTCGTCGCCCAACCCAAAGTGACGCCGGATCAATCCGGACTGATGCGCCAGTGCCGCCTGCGGATGGCGCCGAGGCCGAGCGCTTGCGCGGCCAGCAGAAAGTTGCCGACATAGGCGCCGCAGTCGATCGTGCCATAGATGCCGAGCGCCTCGTCGCTGTGGATGATGGCGACGTGCGGCGCGCCGAAGAAGTTGAAATTCTCCAGCGACTGCCGGGCATAGGCTGCCCTGTCGCCGCGCGCGATGCCGAGCGTGTTGTAAAGTTGGAAGCCGCTTTCGCGGCGGCGATCGAGATAGATCCCGCGATATTCACGCGGAAACGAAAAGTCGCCATCGTCGGGCGCGCCAGAACTGGCCGCAGCGTAGATCGCTGCACGAAAGCGTTCCTTGGCCGCACCGCTCGCGATCACGACCTGCCACGGCTGGCTGTTGCACCACGACGCCGTGCGCTGCGCCGCCGCCAGGATGCGCTCGATAGTCGCGCGCGGCACCGGATCGGGACGGTACGCGCGACAGGAATAGCGTTCGCCCAGCAGGTCCTCGAGAACAGCGATTGGCGCGTTATCCACTTTATTGTCCATCACATCATCGCCTCTATCAGCCTAACATATCCCGGCTCTGCGGCGCAGCGTTACACGCTGCACCGCGTCCGGGACACGAGAATTTAGCGGCCCTTGGTCGGTATCTTGTTGAACGGCACATCCTTGTCGACCCGGATATCGCCGGGCAATCCGAGCACGCGCTCGGCGATGATGTTGCGCATGATCTCGTCGGTGCCGCCTTCGACGCGGGTTCCCGGTGAGCGCAGCAGCATCGCCTGGAATTTTCCGGCGGCCTCGGCATCCCCGGGCCCGCTCAGCACCCCGGCCGCACCCTGCAGATCCATCGCATAGGCCGCGATATCCTGAATCATCGAACCCGCGACCAGTTTGCCGATCGAATTTTCGGGACCCGGACGCTCGCCTTTCGACAGCGCCGAGATCGCGCGCATGCTGGTGTATTTCAGCCCGCTGGCGCGCACCGACCACTGCGCCAGTTTCGAACGAACGTTACGATCATCGATCGCGAGTCCGTCTTCCAGCATCAGATTGCTGCAGAATTCAAACAGCTCCGGAAAACCGGTCGCAACCCCGGCGCCGATCGACATCCGCTCGTTCATCAGCGTGGTCAGCGACACGTTCCAGCCGTCATTGACGGCGCCGAGCCGCTGCGCATCCGGAATTTTCACGTCGGTGAAGTACACCTCGTTGAAGTCAGACTGGCCATTGGCCTGCTTGATCGGCTTGATCTCGACGCCCGGGCTCTTCATGTCCCAGAAAGAACATCGTGAGGCCCTTGTGCTTCGGCGCTTCGGGATCGGTGCGGGTAAGAAGAATGCCGTAATCCGAATAGTGCGCGCCGGAGGTCCAGATCTTCTGGCCGTTGATGATCCAACCGTCGCCGCTCTTTTCCGCGCGCGTGCGCAGGCCCGCGACATCGGAACCGCCGGCGGGTTCGGAAAACAACTGGCACCAGATCTTTTCGCCCGACGCCAGCGGCGGCAGATATTTCCGCTTCTGGTCGTCGCTCGCGAACGCCATCATGGTGGGACCGCACATGCCATGGCCGATGATGAACACATAACTGAGCTTGCCGAACGCGCCCTCTTCCTGCTGCCAGATCACGCGTTCGATCGGCGTCGCACCGCGGCCGCCATATTCCTTTGGCCAGTGCAGACAGGCCCAGCCGGCATCGGCCTTTTTCTTTTGCCAGGCCTTTGCCACGTCGAGGAGGTTGGCGCCCCTGACCTCGGTGCGGCCGAGCGAGGATTTTTTCAACTCCTCTTCATATTGCTTCGGCGCGTTGGCGGATATCCACGCTTTTGCTTCGGCGCGGACGCGGCTTCCTGCGGGGTGTCATCGAAATTCATGCGATCAGTCCTTCGCCGTCATTCCGGACGATCCGCCGCTTGCGGATCGATCCGGAATCCAGAGGTTACGACATCGAGATTCCGGGTTCGCGCTTCGCGCGCCCCGGAATGACGTCCAAAAATTCACGCCGCGTTCCGTTTGCGCATCCGGTCGATCAGCGCGTCTTCCCAATAGGAAAGACTGCCTAGCCCAAGGGCGGTCGCGTTGGCGCGGCGGTAATACACGTGGCAGTCGAACTCCCAGGTGAAGCCCATGCCACCATGGACCTGGATGTTGTTCTTGGCGCAATGCTGAAACGCCTGCGTCGCGCTGATGCGGGCCGCGGCGGCCGCTTCGGCAGTTCCGAGGCATTGGTCTCGAAAGCGCCCAGGCGCCGTAATAGCAATTCGATCGCGCCAGCGTCGCCGAGACATACATGTCGGCGAGCATATGCTTCACCGCCTGGAATGAGCCGATCGGCCGGCCGAACGCGATACGGTCGAGCGCATAGTCGCGGCCCATTTCCAGCGCGCGGTCAGCGCCGCCTACCTGCTCGAACGCCATCAGCACGGCCGCACGATCCAGCACTTGCGCAATAATGCTCCAACCTTCGCCGGTGGGACCCAACGGTTCGGCCTTGCAATTTCTGAAAGTGATTTCGGCCTGGCCACGCGACGGATCGATGTTGGTCAGCGATTTGGCCTCGACGCCGTCGGCTTTCATGTCCACCAGAAACAGCGAAATATCAGTCTCGCGCCCGCTCGAGCCGGTGCGCGCCGCAACGACGGCAACATCGGCGATGGCGCCGTCCGGCACCGGCTTCTTCACGCCATTGAGGGTGCCGCCGGACGCCGCGAGCTTGATCGCCTGCGGGGAAGGATTGCCCTTGCCTTCGAACAGCGCCAGCGTGCCGATCGCGCCGCCCGAGGCCAGCAAGGGCAGCCATTTCTGCTTTTGCGCCTCATCGCCCGCCATCAGGATAGCCTCCGCCGCCAGATAGACCGTCGATGAAAACGGCACCGGCGCCAGCGCGCGGCCCATTTCTTCGGCGATCACGCAAAGTTCGAGATGCCCGGCCCCCGCGCCGCCGAATTCTTCCGGAATTGCGACGCCGAGAAAACCCCATGCCGGCGAGGCCCTTCCAGAGCTTGCGATCGTACGGCTCCTTGCCGTCGAGCACTTCGCGCACCGCCTTGGACGAGCAATGCGCGGCAAGATACTTTCGCGCTTCGCTGCGGAGTTGCTTTTGTTCGTCGGAGAAATCGAAATTCATGATGGGTACCTCTGCCAAACTGGTCATTCCGGGGCGCGTTGAAAACACGAACCTCAGATGTGCAATCGCACATCGGGGAATCTCGAGATAAATAACCTCTGGATTCCGGATCGGTCCGAAGCCGGACCGTCCGGAATGACGATGTTTAATTACCTCGGTGCCATACGGATGGCGCCATCGAGACGGATGGTCTCGCCGTTCAACATCGCATTCTCCACAATGTGAACCGCGAGATTGCCGTATTCACTGGCATCGCCGAGCCGCGCCGGATGCGGCACCTGTGCACCCAAACTTGTACGCGCCTCTTCACTGAGCCCCATCAACAGCGGCGTCAGGAACAGGCCGGGCGCAATGGTGTTGACGCGGATCTTGTGCTGGGCGAGATCGCGCGCCGCCGGCAGCGTGAGCCCGACCACGCCGCCTTTCGAGGCTGAATAGGCGATCTGCCCGATCTGGCCCTCATAGGCAGCCACGCTCGCGGTGTTGATGATGACGCCACGCTCTTCGCCGATGGGGGCTTCCGTCAGCAGCCGCTCCGAAAACAACCGCAGCACGTTGAAGGTGCCGATCAGATTGACGTTGATGACGCGGACGAACTTGGCGAGGGGATAGACACCGTCCTTGCCGACAATGCGCTGCGAGCCACCGATCCCGGCGCAATTCATCAGCACACGCGCGATGCCATGCGCGGCTTCGGCTTTCGCGATCGCCGCCTTGACGCCGTCCTCGTCGGTGACATCGGCCACGACCGCGACGCCTTTTACTTCGGCGGCGACCTTCTCGGCATTTTCCCTGCTCTGATCGAGCACGGCGATCTTCGCACCCTTGGCAGCCATCGCGAGGGCGGTCGCGGCGCCGAGACCGGAACCGCCGCCGGTGATGAGAACGGCAACGTCTTTCAACTGCATGGGTGACCTCCCTGAACCTTCCCTGGATTTTTTTGCTGGCGAATGGTGAGTAGTGAATAGCGAATAGAGAACCGATAACTATTCGCCACTCGCCATTCGCTATTCGCCCCCTCTCGCCAGCAGGCCGCCACAAATCAGCGCCTCGACGTGCCGGATATATTGGCGGCAGACTTCGTCGGTGACCGGTCCGACACCGGTCGCGCGCGACATCGCGCGCCGTCCGAAAAACAGGTGATCGCAGGCGCCGATCAGGCTGGTGTAGAACAGCACCGGATCGACCTTGCAGAATTCGCCGGCCTTGATGCCTTCCGCCAGCAGCCGCGATGAAAATCCAGCAGCGGCGCGACAAAGAATTTGGAGACCTCGTCGGCGGCGGGCCCGTTGCTTTCGTGCAAGAGATAGTGGATCAGCCGGTTCATATAGGGGAACTGGTGATAGGCCCGGATGATGCCCGCGATATGCAGCTTAAGTTTCGCGGTCGGCGTAATCGGCTGCGTCCAGAGATAATCGAGTTGCGCCATTTCGGTCGCGGCATCGCGCGCCAATAGCGCCAGCAACAGGCCGTCCTTGTTGCCGAAATGATATTTCACCAGCGCGGCATTGACGCCGGACTTCTGGGCGATGTCGCTCAGCGAAATCTCGATGCCGGCGCGCTCGATCATCAACTCGCTGGCCGCGACGAGCAATTTCTCCGCCGTGGTATTTTTCGTCGGCGCGAGCCTGGCCGTCATGCCGGTATCCAATTGTGATCCCATAATTGCCCTGAGCGCCTGCCGGAAAGAGACCCGCAGATAAGCCGATGAAACCGCCGTACTCAAGAGTTAATTGATTGATTGACTAAATCGTCCCACACTACTTAATCCGGCCAACTTCAAACAAACGACCCATAACAATCAGGAGAACGCCATGGCCGAGGCCTATATCGTCGCTGCCGCCCGCACCGCCGGGGGCCGCAAGGGAGGCCGGCTCGCCGGCTGGCATCCGGCGGATCTTGCCGCCGCCGTGCTGGATTCGCTGGTGGAGCGCTCGGGTGCAGCCCCCGACCAGATCGAAGACGTGATCATGGGCTGCGTGATGCAGGCCGGCGAACAGTCCAACAACATCGCGCGCAACGCCATCATGGCATCGAAACTGCCGGAAAGCGTGCCCGGCACCTCGATCGATCGCCAATGCGGCTCGTCGCAGCAGGCCCTGCACTTCGCAGCCCAGGCGGTGATGTCAGGCGCCATGGATGTCGTGATCGCCGCCGGCGTCGAGGCGATGACGCGGGTGCCGATGGGGCTCGCCTCGTCATTGCCCGCCAAGAACGGCTTTGGCCATTACAAGAGCCCGAACATCGAGAAGCGCTATCCCAATATACAGTTCAGCCAGTTCACCGGCGCGGAGATGATGGCCGAGAAATACGGCCTCTCCAAAGACGAACTCGACGCTTACGCCTATGAGAGCCATCAGCGCGCCATTGCAGCTACGCAGGCCGGCAAGTTCAAGGACGAGATCATTCCGCTGCAGATCACCCGCGCGGACGGCTCAACCGACACCCATGTGATCGACGAAGGCATTCGTTTTGATGCCAGTCTTGAAGGCATCCGCAACGTCAAGCTGATCGCCGAGAACGGCAAGCTCACCGCCGCCAGCGCCAGCCAGATCTGCGACGGCCTCCGGCGTACTGGTCGTCAACGAAAAGGGCCTGAAGTCGCTCGGCATCAAGCCGATGGCGCGGGTCCATCACATGACCATGATGGGCGGCGATCCCGTGATCATGCTGGACGCGCCGCTGCATGCGACCGAACGCGCGCTGAAAAAAGCCGGCATGTCGATCGACGACATTGACCTGTTCGAGGTCAACGAGGCCTTCGCCTCGGTGCCGACGGCCTGGCTGAAGACCACCGGCGCCGATCCGGCCAAACTCAACGTCAATGGCGGCGCGATTGCTGCGCTCGGCCATCCGCTCGGCGGCTCCGGCACCAAGCTGATGACCACGCTGGTCAATGCGTTGAAGCAGCGCAACAAGCGCTATGGCCTGCAGACCATGTGCGAGGGCGGCGGCATGGCCAATGTGACAATCGTGGAGCGGTTATAGCGTTCACTGACAGCGAGAAGCGCGAACGCCCATCTATTTACCGTCATGCCCGGCCTTGTGCCGGGCATCCACGTCTTTCAATGTAACCGCAAGTAAGACGTGGATGGCCGGGATGAACCCGGCCATGACGAGGGTATTACATGAATGCGTCCAATGATCTCCCCGACATCCCGCTCCCTCCCGGCATCCGCTCCCGCTTCGTCGAAGGCATCAACGGCCTGCGCGTGCATGTCCTGGAAGCCGGCTTCGAGACATCAGGCCGACCTTGCGTATTGCTGCTGCACGGCTTTCCCGAACTGAGCTATAGCTGGCGCAAAATAATGCCGGCTCTGGCGGAGGCCGGCTATCATGTGATCGCACCGGATCAGCGCGGCTATGGCCGTACCACGCGCTGGGACGGAAATTACGACGGCGATCTCAATTCGTTCCGGCTGCTCAATCTGGTGCGCGACGCGCTCGGCCTTGTTTCGGCCTTCGGCTATCGCAGCGTTGCGGCCGTGGTCGGGCATGATTTCGGCAGTTCGGTTGCCGCGTGGTGCGCGCTGGTGCGTCCCGATGTGTTTCGATCGGTCGTACTTATGAGCGCGCCGTTCGCGGGGCCGCCACCGCTTCCGTTCAACACGGCCGACAAACCCACAAAGCCGAAGCCGGAAGATCCCGTGCATCGCGAACTCGCGGCACTGCCGCGGTCACGCAAGCATTATCAATGGTACTACTCGACCCGCGAGGCCAATGCCGACATGCATCGCGCGCCGCAGGGCGTGCATGATTTCCTGCGCGCCTACTATCATCACAAGAGCGCCGACTGGAAAGCCAACACGCCTTATCCGCTGCAGGGCTGGACCGCGACCGAACTGGCCAAACTGCCGACCTATTATGTGATGGATCTCGCGCACGATATGGCCGAGACCGTTGCCGCGGAAATGCCGTCAGCAGAAGCCATCGCCGCCAATACATGGTTGCCCGAACGCGAACTCGCGTTCTACAGCGCCGAATATGCACGCACCGGATTCCAGGGCGGCTTGCAATGGTATCGCTGCGGCACCTCGGGCGCGTTCGCTGCCGAACTCGAAACCTTTTCGGCCGCAGCATCGACGCGCCGTCTTGTTTTATCTCGGGCAAGCAGGACTGGGGCACCTATCAGCGCCCCGGCGTGTTCGAGACCATGCAGACCACCGCCTGCACGCGCATGCTCGGCGCTCATCTGGTCGATGGCGCGGGCCATTGGGTGCAACAGGAGCAAGCTTCCGAAGTCAGCCGGCTGTTGCTGGAATTTCTGCGCGCGGCTGAATGATTTGACCTCTTCGCGGGAACCCCTTATATCGATTTAGAATTATTCTAAATTAAGAAAAAGGCGGCCGACGTGAAGAATTTCGCTGATTTGACCGAGCGGGAAGTGCTGGCGGTTGCGATCTCCTCCGAGGAAGAGGACAGCCGCATCTATATGAGCTTCGCGGAGGATCTGGCGGAGCGGTACCCGGAATCGGCCAAGATATTCGAGGAGATGGCCGAGGAGGAAAGAGGCCACCGCCACCGGTTGCTGGAACTGTACGAGCAGCGTTTCGGCCAACATCTGCCGCCGATCCGCCGCGACAATGTCCGGGGATTTTTGCGCCGCCGCCCGATCTGGCTGACCAAGAATCTGTCGCTCGACGCCATCCGCAAGGAAGTCGGGACGATGGAGTTCGAAGCCGAGCGATTCTATATCAAGGCCGCCGAGCAGGCCGAGGATGTCGGCGTCCGCCGGCTGCTTGGCGATCTCGCCGAGGCCGAAAAAGGCCATGAGACGATTGCGGCCAAACTGACCGACAAGATTTTGTCGCCGGACGTTCGCGCGGAAGAAGACAAGACCCGGCGTCGGATTTTCGTTCTGCAATATGTCCAGCCGGGTTTGGCCGGATTGATGGACGGATCGGTCTCGACGCTGGCGCCGCTGTTCGCCGCGGCCTTTGCGACGCATCAGAACTGGCAGACGTTTCTGGTCGGTCTCGCCGCCTCGATCGGCGCCGGCATCAGCATGGGATTCGCCGAAGCGCTGTCCGACGACGGATCATTGACCGGACGCGGCTCGCCCTGGCTGCGCGGCGCGGCCAGCGGCGTGATGACGGCGATTGGCGGGCTTGGTCACACCATGGCCTATCTGGTTCCGGATTCATGGGCCAACGCCTTCTGGATCGCGACCGCGATCGCCGGTGTTGTGGTGGTCTTCGAATTGTGGGCCATCGCCTTTATTCGCGCACGGTACATGGATACGCCGTTCTTGCAGGCTGTATTCCAGGTCGTACTGGGCGGCCTCATTGTGCTTGCGGTCGGCATTCTCATCGGGACGGCGTAGCTGCCAAAGCTCAAGCGCCGTCGCGCCTACGCTGCCACAACCAACTCACCGACCTCAGCCATGCCGACCGCGCGCTCGCCGAGCAGATGTTCCGTGATCGCACGCTGCTGCGCATTGTTCGTCAACCGAAACGGATCGCTCGCCTCAACCCGGTGATCGATCACCATACGCGACAACAATAATCGCCGGGCATCGCCGCGCATCTCGTGGATACGCCCGGCCTCCCAGGCCAGCACGACTGCGCTCGCGACATGATATAATAAACTCGTGGCGCGTCGCGCCTCGGCTTCGTGCTCGCTACGCCCGGCCACTTCGCGCGCGAAACCCACCGCGCGATCGGTCAACCCATGTAGCCGATCACGCCATGCCTGCGGGACATTGGCGCTGTCATCCAGCCTGACATGGAGATCCGCGGCCAAGGCCGCGTCGGCGCCGTGACGGCCGACCGCACGCTTCAACGCATCGAGTGCGACGATATTGCCGGTGCCTTCCCAGATCGAGCCGAGATGGGCGTCGCGCAACAGCCGCGCGGTGGCGAATTCCTCGATGTAGCCGATGCCGCCGCGCATCTCCAGCGCATCGCCGCAGACCTTGCGGGCGTCGCGCGTGGCGCGGTACTTCAGCGTCGGCGTCAAAATGCGCAACAGGGTCGCGGCGTCCTGGCTGCCGGCTTCGGCGCGGTCGAGCGCATCGGCGGTAAGAAAACTCATCGACAGTGCCTGCTCGGTCGCGAGCATGATCTTCATCAACTGGCGTTGCGCCAGCGGCAGATCGAGAATCCGGCTGCCGAACACCACGCGATTTTGCGCCACCGTCATCGCGTCATGATGCGCGCGCCGCATCAGCGCGGTGGATTTGACCCCGTTGGAAAGCCGCGACGAGTTGACCATCTCGGCCATCTGCACGAAGCCGCGATCGAGTTTTCCCACGGCATAGGCAATCGCGCCTTCCAGCTTGATCTCGCCCGATGCCATCGAGCGGGTGCCGAGCTTGTCCTTGAGCCTGACGATCCGGTAGTGATTGGGCGAGCCGTCATCGAGCCGGCGCGGCATCAGAAACAGCCCGACGCCACGCGTGCCACCGACCGCGCCTTGCGGCCGCGCCAGCAGCATCACCACTTCGGCGTCCGCATTGGAGCAGAACCACTTCTCGCCCGACAGGCGCCAGTGATCGTCTTCCGGCACCGCCATCGTCGTCAGCTTGCCGACGTCGGAACCGCCTTCCTTCTCGGTCATGAACTGGCCGCCCTGGGTCAGTTTTGTCATGTCGGTCTGGGTCAGGCCGTCGAGATATCGGGCCTTCAAGGCCTCGTCGCCGAAATTCGCCAATAACTTGGCGCAGCCGTCGGTGACATTGATCGGGCATCCCAGCCCGAATTCGGCCTGATTGAACAGGAACGTAAAGGCGTGCTTGGCCACCACGGGGTATTTGTCCGGCCAGCCCATGATGCCCTTGCGCAGCGACATCGCATGAATGCCGAACTCGCCGAACGCGTGGCGCTCCAATTCGCGATAGGCCGGATGGTATTCGATCCATTGTGCATCCCGGCCAAAACGGTCGCGCTGATGCAGCACCGGCACATGCCGGTCGGCGAGCCGCGCGCATTCGTCGAGATGACCGCCCGCGAGCGTCCCGAGGCGATCGAGATGCGGCTCGATATGGCGAAACATCGCGTCCGGGAGATGGATGCGTAGCAAATCTTTCAGCGCGGGATCGGTCCGGTAGAAATTCATTCCCGAGGTGTCGGGCGCAAGCAATCCCGGCTGGTCCGCTGAATTTGCAATGGGATTATGTTTGACCGGCTGCATTGAATTCTCTTGTTCGTTTCCACATCTGTTTTTCGGGAACTATCGCACATTGAATGCCGGACTGTCGCCCTGCCCGGCCAAGGCCAGATGCAATTTTCGTTACAAACCGCCGTTCAAGGATCCCCCATGGAAACGCCCAAATACAAGAATGCCCTGATTGTCGGCGCCGGCGAGGGCATCAGCGCCTCGCTGGCGCGATTGCTCAGCCGCGAAGGACTTCACGTCGCGCTGGCGGCACGCCAGATCGAAAAGCTCGGCGCGCTCTGTACCGAGACCGGCGCGCGCGCCTTTGCCTGCAATGCCACCGACCCCGGCGAGGTCGAGCGCCTGTTCGGCCTGGTTGAGCGCGAAATGGGCGTGCCCGACGTGGTCGTCTATAATGCCAGCGCGCGGGCCCGAGGTAACTTCGTCGATCTCGTACCGGCCGATGTCGCGAATGCGATCGCGGTGAGTGCGTTCGGCGGCTTTCTGGTGGCGCAGCAGGCCGTGAAGCGGATGCTGCCCAACAAACACGGCGCGATCCTGTTCACCGGCGCCTCCGCGAGCGTCAAGGGCTATCCGCAGTCCGCGCCGTTTGCGATGGGCAAGTTCGCGCTGCGCGGCCTGGCGCAGAGCATGGCGCGCGAATTGTCGCCGCAGGGCATTCACGTCGCACATTTCGTGATCGATGGTGGCATTCGCAGCTCGGTACGCGTTGAGCCTGCGGACAAGCCGGATTCGATGCTCGATCCCGATGGCATTGCGCAGGGTTACTGGAACGTGCTGCAGCAACCGCGCAACGCCTGGACCTGGGAGCTGGAATTGCGGCCCTGGGTGGAGAAGTTCTGAGGCGGGTACACCGTCATTCCGGGGCGATGCGAAGCATCGAACCCGGAATCTCGAGATTCCCCGATGCGCAATTGCGCACCTGCGGTCTGGTCCTGCGGACCATCCCAGAATGACACTCACGATAAAGCGCGCGGGACCTCACCATGACATCCGAAACCATCATCGACACCGGCACCAATGAGCTGCTCTGCGTGATCCGCGACCGCGTCGCCATCATCACGCTGAACCGGCCGGAAGCACGTAATGCGCTGTCCGACCGCCTGACGCCTGCATTGCGCACGATGATCCGGACCTGCGGCGAGAACCCCGAGGTCGGCGCGCTCCTGATTACGGGTGCCGGCGCGGCGTTCTGCGCAGGTGGCGACGTCAAGGGCATGGGCGCGCATCGCGATCCGAAGAAGCTGGCGATGTCCTTTGACGAAAAGGTCGCTGACCTGCAGGAGCGGCAGCGGCTGCTGACCGGCGCGCTGGTCTCGGTTCGCAAACCGACCATCGCGGCGTTGCCCGGCCCCGCCGCCGGCGCCGGACTGGCCATTGCAATGGCCTGCGACATCCGGATAGCCGCAGAATCCGCCTTCATATCCACCGGCTATCTGCGCGTCGGGCTCAGCGGCGATTACGGCATCGCCTGGCTGCTGACGCGGCTGGTCGGGACTGCGCGGGCGCGAGAATTGATGTTCACCTCCGAAAAGGTCGATGCCGCCAGATGCGCCGCGATCGGGCTGGTCAACCGCGTGGTGCCGGATGCCACACTACAAGACCAAGCCTTTGCGCTGGCCAAATCGATGGCCGAGGGTCCGGCGATCGCGTTGCGCTATATGAAGGACAATCTCGACGAAGCCTTGTCATTCGATTTCGCCACCGCGCGCGACCACGAGGCCGAGCGCCTGATCCGCACCACGATGACATCGGATCACCGCGAGGCGGTGCAGGCCTTCATCGAAAAGCGCAAAGCCGTGTTCAAGGGCAATTGAAGCGGCTGGGCTGAGTCAGCCTGCCATTGAAACGGCTGCGGTCTCGCGGGAAGCGGCCGCGATCTTCCAGCTCGCGCAGGGAATATCCTGCGGCTCCGCGTCCAGGCGTTTTTCGAAGCGCACCAGCTTCCAGTCGCCCGGGCTCGGCTTGAAATCAAAACCCGATTTGCGTGCGAGACTGATCATCACGTCGTTGGAGCGCAGGGTATCGCCGAACAGGCGCGTCGCACCAAAGGCCGCGGCGCGGCATTCCATGTTCTTCAGCAGCGCGGTGCCGATGCCGTGGCCCTGCCAGCGGTCGTCGATCGACACACCGAACTCGAAGCTCGCGGTATCGGGCCTGGACGCCGTAGCGGGCCTCGCCGACGATGGTCTCGACGCCGTCGATCGTCATGACCGCGACGACACTGAAACGATCGCGTTCGCCGACATGGATGAAATTATGAAGCTCCGACGGCGGCAATTCGCTGACCGCACCGAGAAAGCGGTTGTAACGCGAGCGAACCGTGAGCCCGCGGAAATAATCCTGCAACGCCTCGGCATCGCGCGGCTCGACGAAACGCACTGCAACGGCTTCGCCTGAACGAAGCTCCAGAGTGTCCGAATGTTGCCGGAGATCATCAAGACGAAGCGCGATCATCGCAGGCTTCCTTTGACTAGAAACGTCCTTCGATCTGGAAAAGTCGTTTCGGGCTGGCGTCCTTCTTATGAAGCGACGCCAGCCCTGGCTGCTCTATGCCCGCCAAAACGGCTTTTCGGCTTCGCGAGCGACATCGCTCCACGCCAGTCCGACATCGTGCAAATCGCGGTCACTCCACCGCGCCAGCTCAAACCGCTGACGCCGGCGCTCACTCCAGACATGGAGGGTCTCGCTGAGCTGGGCGAAAAACCCCAACTCATGATGATTTGTCATCACTTGAGGTGAACAGGTGGACATTTCGACCTCCTAAAGCTAACTTCCTAACTGGAATATCGGTCCTTTCAGGGATTCCCACAAACGACACTTTGTACCGCTTCGGATGATATAAATTCATATATCTGGGGAGAATCCGGTAAATGATCGCCCGACTGCCATCGCTCAACGGATTGCGCGCGTTCGAAGCCGCCGCCCGGCATCTGAGCTTCACCGTGGCGGCGTCCGAACTGAACGTCACCCAGACCGCGATCAGCCATCAGATCCGGCGGCTGGAGGAGGAACTGGGGATTCGCCTGTTCGTCCGGAAGAATCGGGCTTTGGCGCTGACGCCGGAGGCCAGGGATTATCTGCCCGGCATCCGGGCTGCGTTCGACGATCTGCGGCTCGCCACCGAACGGCTGTTGCGCAAGGAAAACGATCGCGTGCTGACGGTCTCGACGCTGGCCTCGCTGGCGGCAAAGTGGCTGCTGCCGCGGCTGACCGCATTTCAGGAAGCCCATCCCGGCATTGATGTCCGCATCACCACCTCGACCAGCCTGGTTGATTTTCAACGCGACGACGTCGATGCCGCGATCCGTTACGGCCGCGGGCAATGGCCGGGGGTGCGCGCCGATTGGCTGATGGCCGACCAGTTGTTTCCGGTCTGCAGTCCGGCACTACTGACAGGACCTCGGCCGCTTCGGCGGCCTGAGGATCTGGCCAATCATGTGTTGCTGACCACCAGCGCCGGCGCCAGTGACGATTGGCGGCTATGGCTGACCGCCGCCGGCCTTCCGACCAACATCTCGACCCAACCCGGGCTGACCTTCGATCTCACGCTGATGACCGTGCAGGCCGCGATCGACGGCATCGGCGTTGCGATCGGCCGAACCTCCTATGTCGAAGGCGATATCGCCAAGGGCCGCCTGGTGGTTCCGTTCAAGATCACCCTGCCGGCGGACGCCGGTTTCTATCTGGTCTCGCCGCTGTCGCGGGCCGATTCGCCCAAACTCGCGGCATTTCGGCAATGGCTGACGACATCAGTCCAGGCGGGGGCGGAAGTCAGTTAGCGGCGCCCTTATTCATACCGCAGCGCGATGCCTGGCCACGGGACGCCCTGGTATTTTCGGCGTTTTCCGGTTGGTCACGCCGCCCTGACGTGGCAGATTACCGCGAGAAGACAGAGCAACTGTCTCGCCCGGCGCAGATCTGCGCGCCCGGCGTTGGACAACGGGGGAGAAATCAGTGGTATCGGCATCGGACAGCTCGCAACCGCCACAACTCAAGTCGCGCATCGGCGCCATTCTGCGCGCTACCAGCGGCAATTTCCTCGAGCAGTTCGATTTCTTCCTGTTCGGATTTTATGCCTCCACCATCGCGAAGGCGTTCTTTCCGGCACAGGATGAGACCGCTGCGCTACTCAATACGTTTGGCGTGTTCTGGCTGGGCGCACTGATGCGCCCGGTCGGCGCGATCGTGCTCGGCGCCTACATCGACCAGATCGGCCGCCGCAAGGGCCTGATCGTGACGCTGGCGATCATGGCCGCGGGCACGGTGACGATCGCGGTCTGCCCGACCTATGCGACGATCGGCGTCGCGGCGCCGGTGATCGTGCTGATCGGCCGCCTGCTGCAGGGCTTTTCTGCCGGGGTCGAACTCGGCGGCGTCTCGGTGTATCTCTCCGAGATCGCCACGCCCGGCAATAAAGGCTTCTACACGTCGTTTCAGTCCGCTAGCCAGCAGGTCGCGATTTTCGTCGCCGCGATCCTTGGATACGTGCTGAGCGAAACGATGTCGCCCGAAATGATCGCGTCATGGGGCTGGCGCATCCCGTTCTTTGTCGGCTGCCTGATCATTCCCTTCATCTTCCTGCTGCGCCGGACGCTGGAAGAAACGCCGGAATTCCTGGCGATGAAAAAAACATCCGACCACCTCGGAGGTGTTCTCCTCGGCGGCGGCGAACTGGAAGATCATCGTACTCGGTATGATGATCGCGGTCCTGACCACCACGACCTTTTACTTCGTCACGGTTTATACGCCGACCTTCGGCAAGAGCGTGCTGAAGCTCTCGACCCAGGACGCCCTGATCGTCACGGTTCTGGTGGCGGTGACCAATTTCATCTGGAATCCCGTGGGCGGTGCTTTGTCGGACCGTATCGGCCGCAAGCCGGTACTGCTGACGATCGCGTGCCTGTCGCTGGTGACCGCCTATCCGGCCTTGCACTGGCTGGTCGCCGATCCGACCTTCGGCAAGATGCTGGCTGTCGAAATGATGCTGTCGTTTTACTTCGGCATTTACAGCGGCACCATGCTGGGCGCGCTGGTTGAAGTGGTGCCGAAACATGTGCGCACCACCTGTTTCTCGCTGGCTTTCGCGCTCGCCGCCGGCCTGTTCGGGACGTTCACGCCCTTTGCATCGACCTTGCTGATCGATCACACCGGCGACAAGGCCTCGCCGGGATACTGGCTGATGTGCGCTGCCGTCCTTGGCATCGTCGCCACGCTGACGGTCTATCGCGGCGGCAAGACCATGGCCGCGCAGGAGGCGGTTGCGGCCTCAAGCTAAGTCATGCCGGGCGAGCGGATCGCCTTGCCCGGATGACGGTTTTGCTTTCCATGCAAACAAGATAACAACATCGCATGGTCGATTTGACGCGTAAATACGACGTGCTGGTGATCGGCGGCGGCAATGCCGCGCTGTGCGCCGCGATATCAGCGCGGCGCGGTGGCGCTTCGGTGCTGGTGCTGGAAGCCGCGCCGAAATTCTATCGCGGCGGCAACACCCGCCACACCCGCAACATGCGCTGCGCCCATGATGCGGCGACCGACATCTTGACCGGGCCCTATACCGAAGAGGAATTCTGGGAAGACCTCCAGCGCGTCACCGGCGGCCAGACCGACGAAGAACTCGCGCGCATGATGATCCACGATTCAAAGGACATGCTGAACTGGATCGTCGAACAGGGCGTGCGCTGGCAACCCTCGCTCGGCGGCACGCTGAGCCTCGGCCGCACCAATTCGTTCTTTCTCGGCGGCGGCCGGGCGATGCTCAACGCGCTTTATCTGACAGCCGAACAGCTCGGCATTGACGTTCTTTACGATGCCGAGGTGCTCGATCTGGAAATCGCCGACGGCATGTTTCTGTCCGCGGCGCTGAAACAAGGCGACGGCCGGGTCAGCGTTCGCGCCTCGGCGATGGTCGCCGCGGCCGGCGGTTTCGAGGCCAACATCGAATGGCTCAAGCAATATTGGGGCGACGCTGCCGATAATTTCCTGATCCGCGGCACGCCCTATAACCGTGGCTCGATTCTGAAAATGCTGCTGGCCAACGGCGTGCAGGAGATCGGCGACCCCACGCAATGCCACGCGGTCGCGATCGATGCGCGCGCGCCGAAATTCGACGGTGGCATCATCACCCGGCACGATTCCGTGGTGTTCGGTATTGTCGTCAACAAGCATGCGGCGCGCTTTTACGACGAGGGCGAGGACATCTGGCCGAAACGCTATGCGATCTGGGGCCGGCTGGTCGCGGCGCAGCCGGACCAGACCGCCTACATCATTTTCGATTCCAGCGTCGTGACGAGTTTCATGCCGACGCTGTTTCCGCCGATCGCCGGCGGGACCGTGGCCGAGTTGGCTACAAAGCTTAACCTCGATACCGCGGCGCTGGAGAAAACTGTCTCCGATTTCAACGCCGCGGTGCAGCCCGGCACCTTCGACCACACCATCCTCGACGATTGCCGCACCGAGGGCATCACCCCGGCCAAGACGCATTGGGCGCGCAAGATCGAGGCGCCGCCTTATCTGGCCTATCCGGTGCGGCCCGGCATCACCTTCACTTATCTGGGCACCCGCGTGAACCGGCAATCGCGGATGCTGATGAAGGACGGCAAGCCTTCCGCCAACATGTTCGCGGCCGGGCGAGATCATGGCCGGCAATGTGCTCGGCAAGGGCTACGCCGCCGGCATCGGCATGACCATCGGCAGCGTGTTCGGACGGATCGCGGGACGGGAGGCGGCGCAAAATGCAAGGAACTAACTACGCACCCCGAGGAGGAAAGATGTCGCACTACTCCAGCCTGACTTTCGCCGCCGCGTTGACGATTGCGACATCGGCGGCCGCCATCGCCGCCGAACCGATCGCGTTGCGCGACATGGGCTCCTTCCATGTCGGCGGCCGTCTTGTCGAGATCACCGGCAAGCCCATCAGAGAACTCACCTTCGCGCCTGGCGGCGTGCCAGCCAAGATCGATCCCAACGGGACCTATCAGGTCGAGCAGATGTACGTGCAGTATTTTCTGCCGGCCAACGAGAAGGGCGCCTATCCGCTGCTGATGTGGCATGGCGGCGGTCTCACCGGGGTTACGTGGGAGACCACACCCGACGGCCGCGAAGGCTGGCTGAATTATTTTCTGCGCAAGGGCTGGAGTGTCTACAATTCCGACGCCGTCGAGCGCGGCCGCGCCGGCTGGGCGCAATATCCCGATATCTTCAAGAGCGAACCGGTGTTTCTCACCACGTCCAATCCGTTCCAGCGGTTTCGCATCGGCGATACCTACGATCCGGATCCCGCAAAACGCAAGCTGATGCCCGGCAGCCAGTTTCCAACGAAGGCTACGAGAATTTCACCAAGCAGGGGGTGCCGCGCTGGACCACCAATGACGACGCGACGATCGCGGCCTATATCGCCGAGATCGACCGCGTATGTCCGTGCGTCATCATGTTCCACAGCCAAGCCGGCACCTTCGGCTTCAAGGCGGCGCAGGCGCGGCCCGACAAGGTCAAAGGCTTGATTGCGATCGAGCCCGCCGGGGTCGGCGATCCCGCCAAGGCCGATGTGCTGAAAGCGATACCTACGCTGTTCGTCTACGGCGATTATATCGAGCGGGATTCGCGCTGGCCGAAAATTCGCGCCACCGGCATTGCCTTTGCCGAGAGTATCCGCGCCGCGGGCGGCAGCGCCGAGGTCGTCGATCTGCCCAAGGCAGGTATATCCGGCAATTCGCACATGATGATGATGGACAAGAACAATACCGAAGTCGCCGGACTGATCCAGGCGTGGCTCGAAGGTAAAGGGCTGACGAAAAAGCCCTGAGCCATTCTTCAACGAAAGCGGCGCAACATGCACGGGACCAGAATCCTCGAAGAAGCCGACCGGCTGATGACGGTCTGCAATTCGTGCCGCTATTGCGAGGGCCTGTGCGCGGTATTCCCCGCGATGGAAATGCGCCGCTCGTTTTCCGACGGCGATCTCAATTATCTGGCCAATCTCTGCCACGCCTGCGGCGCCTGCTACACCGACTGCCAGTTCTCGCCGCCGCATGAATTCAACGTCAATGTTCCCCAGACGCTGGCGATCGCGCGCGCCGATTCCTACGCGGCCTATGCCTGGCCCGCGGCGTTTTCAGGCCTGTTCGCGCGCAATGGACTCGCGATCAGCCTGATCGCCGCGCTGAGCGTCGCGGTCTTCATCTTCGGCTTTGCCGCTTTCAACGATCGCCAGGTACTCTACGGCACCCACACCGGACCCGGCGCGTTCTATGCATTGATGCCGCACAATGCCATGGCGGTGCTGTTCACGGCGGCGTTGCTCTATGCAATTGCCGCGCTGGTGATGGGCGTGCGGGCCTTCTGGAGCGATATCGGCGAGCCGGTCGGTGGACGAGTCGAACCGAAATCGCTCTGGCGGGCGATGAAAGACGCCGGCCAATTGCGCTATCTGGACGGCGGCGGCGTCGGCTGCGTCAACGAGGACGAACGCCCCGGCGATTGGCGCAAGGTCTATCATCACCTGACCTTCTACGGCTTCCTGCTGTGCTTTGCCGCGACATCGGTCGCGACGCTGTATCATTATCTGCTGGCACGCGAAGCGCCATATCCGTGGTGGGACCTGCCGGTGGTGCTGGGCACGCTGGGCGGGATCGGGTTGTTGATCGGGCCCGTCGGCCTGCTGGCGGAGAAATTCAAACGCGATCCCGTATTGGTCGATCAGGCCCGCACCGGCATGGATGTCGCGTTCATCGCGATGCTGTTCCTGACCAGTTTTACCGGCCTCGCGCTGCTTTTGTGCCGTGACACAGCGGCCATGGGACCGCTGCTGGCGCTGCATCTCGGCGTGGTGTTTTCCCTGTTCATCACCATGCCCTACGGCAAATTCGTGCACGGCATCTATCGCTACGTTGCGCTGGTGCGCTACGCGCGGGAGCGGCAGATGATGGGGCATGTTTAAAATCATGATTGCTGGCGCAGGCAAAGCAATCAAAACAAGAACGCAAGAGGGAGATTTTCATGCTTCGGACCGGACTAGCCGTTGTCGCAACCACGCTGATGCTGGCGGGCGCCGCTATCGCGCAGCAGCCGCCAGCCGCGCCGCCACCGCCTGATTTTTCCAAGGTCGAAATCAAGACCACCGATCTCGGCGACAATGTCTACATGCTCGAGGGCCAGGGCGGAAACATCACGGTCGCGGTCGGCAAGGACGCGATCATCATGGTGGACGGCGAATACGCCCCGCTGCACGACAAGATCAAGGCCGCGATTTCGACGGTCTCGAACCTGCCGATCAAATATCTCGTCAACACGCATTTCCACGGCGACCATACCGGCGGCAATGAGCCCTTCGCCCGGGACGGTGCGGCGGTTGTCTCCGAGATCAACGTCAAGAACCGGCTCGCGGCCGGAAGCACCAACGGTCTCACCGGCGTCAAGGACGCCGCCGGTGCCGGACGCAGCACTGCCCTCAAAAACCTATACCGGCAATTTTCATATCAGGCTCAGGGGCCGCGTCGCCGATCTCAGGCATATCGAGAATGCCCATACCGACGGCGACACCTACGTCTGGTTCAAGAGCTCCAATGTGCTGTCGACCGGCGACACCTTCACCACCGGCCGCTATCCCAATATCGATTTTGCCAATGGCGGCAACATCAAGGGCATGATCGCGGCGACCACGCCTATCTCAAGCTGGTGAACGCCAAAAGCCGGATCGTTCCGGGCCATGGTCCGCTCGCCGACAGGGCCGTGCTGGTGGAATACCGGGCCATGCTGGTCACCGCGCGCGACCGGATGGCCAAGCTGGTCAAGGACGGCAAAAGCGAAGACGATGTGGTGGCGGCCAAACCCTTCGCCGATCTCGATGCCAAATGGGCGCCGACCGAACTCGCCAGCAAGAACTTCATCCGCGTGGTGTATCACTCGCTTGCCGACAAGAAAGGCTAGGCATGAAAGATCTCGTTGCAATTGCCGAGAAGATTGCGGTCAAACTGATCGAGCGGCGCCAGACCATCGCGGTCGCGGAATCCTCGACCGGCGGGCTGATTTCCGCAAGCCTGCTCGCGGTGCCCGGCGCATCGGCCTATTTCCTCGGCGGGGCCGTGGTCTATACGCGCGATGCGCGGCGGATTTTGGCCGACATCCCCGATGAAGCGATGAAGGGACTTCGTTCGGCGTCGGAGCCCTACGCGAAATTATTGGCGAGCCAGATCCGCACGCGCTTTGGCACCGACTGGGGCCTGTCCGAAACCGGTGCGACCGGCCCGACCGGCAACCGCTACGGCGACGCCGCCGGCCATAGCTGCATGGGTATTGCCGGACCGGAATCCGGCGTGATGACGCTGGAGACCGGCAGCAACGACCGGCTCGGCAACATGCAGGTATTCGCCGCGACGGCGCTGAATTTTCTGCTGCAGAATTTGTCGCGGTGATCGCTCAATAACTCACGTCGTCCCGGCGAAGGCCGGGACCCATACCGCGTGATCTCAATTTTTGAAAGACACTGCTCGACGCCCTTCGCACAACTACCACGGCCTGTGGTTATGGGTCCCGGCCTTCGCCGGGACGACGAGCGGAGAAATCTCACTTCTCCCGGAACGCCCGCATCAACTGATCGCTCAGCGGCTTGATCAGATAGGACATCATGGTGCGATCGCCGGTCTGCACGAAGGCTTCCACCGGCATGCCCGGGATCAGCTTAGCGTCGCCAAGACGGGCGACCTCATCCGGCGGCATCGAAACCCGGATCGTGTAATAGGACTGCCCGGTGCGCTGATCGGTGGTGACGTCCGGCGAGACGCGGGAAACGACACCATTCAATTCCGGCGTGGTGCGCTGGTTGAAGGCGGAGAGCCGCAGCAGCGTCTTCTGGCCGATCTGCAGCTTGTCGATATCCTGCGGGTTGACCTTGGCCTCGACCGACAGAGCGTCGGCCTGCGGCACGATCATCATGATGGCGTCACCGGCGGTAATAACGCCGCCGACGGTATGCACCGTCGACTGCAGCACCATGCCGTCCTGCGGGGCGCGAATATCCGTGCGCCGCAACTGGTCTTCCGCGGTCACCTTGCGCTCGACGAATTCGCCGATCTTGTCATTGGTCTCGCGCAGATCCTTCGAGACGTCGCTGACCAGATCCTTGTCGACTTGAATGATCTGCAATTCGGTTTCGGTGATCTTGCCTTTGGCCTGCGCCCGCTGTGCGATGAACTGCGCCCGTTCGCCGTTGAGGCGCGCCGCGTCGCGCTCCAGCACCGTCAATCGCGAAATCTGTACCAGATGCTGGTCATAGAGCGTGCGAACGCCCGCCAGTTCCTTCTCGACCAGGGCAATTTCCTGGTCTTTCGCCTTCTCCTGCGCCATCAGGCCGCCGATCTCTTCGTTCAGCTGTGTGATGCGCTCGCGCAATTGCGCCTTCTGTCCGGTCCGCCCGGTCGTGCGCACCTCGAATAACTTCGCTTCGCTGGCAATGATGTTCGTGGCGTCGGGGTCGTTGGCACGGTCCTGCAACGCCGCGGGAAATACGATCTTGCTGAGCCCCTGCTGTTCGGCCTGCAGCCGCGCCGCGCGCGCCAATAGCCCATCGAGATTCTTGGTGACGATCGCGAGGCTGGCCCTGGTGACGGTGTCGTCG
This sequence comes from Bradyrhizobium sp., assembly GCA_037201505.1. Taxonomy (GTDB): domain Bacteria; phylum Pseudomonadota; class Alphaproteobacteria; order Rhizobiales; family Xanthobacteraceae; genus Bradyrhizobium. The sequence continues at coordinate 178,445 of JBBCHO010000023.1, read as the reverse complement.
AGCCGCACCACCACGTCACCCGCCTTGACGATGTCACCATCGCGCGCCAGCAATTCGCCGACCACGCCGCCGGTCGGATGCTGCACCTTCTTGACGTTCGAATCGACCACGATCGAGCCCGGCGCGATCAGCGCGCCCGAGATTTCCGCGGTCGATGCCCAGCCGCCAAGGCCGCCGGCGAGAACCAGCACCACCGCGAGCCCGATGATCAGATGCAGCCGTATCGACGACCGCGCGTCCTGCTTCACGATGCCGCTCATGATTTGGCTACTCCCCCTTCGGAGACGATCTTGATCGGGGAAGGCGGCGTGACCCGCTGCAACACCTGCCCCAGCACGGTTTCCTTCGGGCCAAAGGCCTGCGACCGGCCATCCTTCAGAACCAGAAGCTGATCGACAGCTTCGATGCCGATCGGGCGGTGCGCGACCACCACCACGATCGCGCCACGCTCTCGCGCCGCGCGGATAGCTCGGGTCAGCGCCTCATCCCCTTCGGTATCGAGATTGGAATTGGGTTCGTCGAGCACGATCAGGAACGGATCGCCATACAACGCCCGCGCCAAGGCCACGCGCTGCGCCTGACCGGCCGAAAGCGACGTGCCCTGCTCGCCGATCTGGGTGTCGTAACCGTCGCGCATCTTGATGATCATCTCATGCACGCCGGCTTCCTTGGCGGCCGCGATAATCGCCTGCGAATTGGCTTCCGGATCGAACCGGGAGATGTTCTGGGCAACGGAACCGGCGAACAGCTCGACATCCTGCGGCAAATAGCCGACGTAACGGCCGAGCACGTCGGACGACCACTGATCGAGCGCCGCGCCATCGATCCGCACTTTTCCGCGCACCGGTTGCCATACCCCGACCAGTGCGCGCACCAGCGACGACTTGCCGGACCCACTTGGCCCGATAATGCCCAGCCCGTTGCCGGCCTCGAGCGCGAAGGTGACATCCTGGACGGTAATTTTCTGATCGCCCGGCGGCACGATGCTGACGGCCTCGACCGACAGGCGGCTCGACGGGGTTTGCAGCAAGGTCGGCACAGCGCGGGCGGGCAAGGATTCGAGCAGCTTGTTGAGACGGTGCCAGCTCTGGCGCGCGGCCACGAACCCCTTCCAATGCGCGATGGCCAGATCGACCGGCGCCAGCGCCCGCGCGCTCAGGATCGATCCGGCGATGATGATGCCGCCGGTCGCCTCCTGATGAATGACGAGATAGGCACCGACCGCGAGCACCGCCGATTGCAGCACCATGCGCAGCACCTTGGCGATCGCACCAAGGCCTCCGGTGACGTCGCTGGCGCGCTGATTGCCCGCAATATACTTCTCGTTGGCGTCGCTCCAGCGTTTGGTCAGGCGTCCGGCCATTCCCATCGCGACCAGCACTTCGGCGTTGCGCCGGCTGGTGGTGGCGATGTCGTTGCGACGTGCCGCCAGCCCCATGGCCTCGCGGGCCGGCGCGCGCGACAGGAACTCGGTCACGACGGTGAGCGTCACCAGGATGATCGCGCCGACCAGGGCAGTCAGGCCGAGCATCACATGAAAGGCAAAACAGATCGCCAGATAGAACGGCAGCCAGGGCAGATCGAAGAAGGCGCCGGGCCCCATGCTGCCGAGGAACGAGCGGACATTGTCGAGATCGCGCAGCGGCTGCAGGCCCTCATTGCGGCCACCGACGATCAGCGGCAGCCGCACAATGGTGTCGAACACGCGCGCATTGAGCGCTTCATCGAGCGACGTGCCGATACGCCCCAGGATTCGCCCGCGAAGCAGATCGAGAATACCCTGGGCGATGTACAATCCGCCGGCGAGGATGGCGAGGCCGACAAGCGTCGGTACGCTCCGGCTGGGAAGCACCCGGTCATAGACCTCCAGCATGAACAGCGAGCCGGTCAGATAAAGCAGGTTGATCATGCAGCTCATCAGCCCGACGCCGATGAATGCATTGCGGCACGCGCGCAGTGCGTCACCGAGTTCGGAACGCCGGACACCGGGAGCAACTGCCATCAATTCTGATCTCTTTATGGGGGCGCGGCCCCTGACTCTAAAACGGGTGCGTTGCAAAGTTATTACCGATTTTTGCCGTCAGCGTCCATTTGAAGTCACATTAACCTAAATGTTTCAAGCGCATATGGCGGTGGAAAAGCGGCCCGAATCCTCACGGAATAACTGATGCCACCGGCTGGTTCCCGGAACCTAATGGGCTCCGACGAGTTGGGTCACCACCTAATCCAGTAACGTTCAGGAGATACCATGATCCGCCGTTTTATCGGAATTACCGCCCTTGCCGTCACAATGGCCTTGCCTGTCATGGCACAAGCCCAAGGCGTCCCCGGCGGCGTTGAACGAGGCTCACGAGATGGCGAACGAGCCGCCGGTCCGGTCGGAGCTATTGTTGGCGGCGTCGTCGGCGGTGTGGTCGGTGGCGTCAACGGAATCCTGGGCGTCGATCAGCGCCCGCGCTTCCGCAGCTACGCGGTCGAGCAGCATCGTCCTTCCTATCGCTATAACGAAGACGTTCGAATCGGCGCCGTTCTGCCGGAACAAGGCGTCACCTATTACGACGTGCCGCCGGAATACGGCGTTCGCGAATATCGCTATACGGTCGTGAACGATCGCACCGTTCTGGTCGACCCACGCACCCACCGGATCGTTGAAGTCGTCGAGTAAAACGACGGCAGCTTGAATATCGAAAGGAGGCCGCCCGTCAGGACGGCCTCCTTTATTTATGAAGCCGCGATTTATGTGGCGTCAGAGTCTGCCGCGAACGAGCCGCACGACCAGCAGCAGTACGATCGCGCCGATCGCCGCATAAATGATCTCGGCCACGATGCCGCCGCCGATGGCAAAGCCAAGCCTCGGAAACAGCCAACCCGCGATAAACGCGCCGAGGATACCGATAATAATATCGCCGATGATCCCGAAACCCGCGCCGCGCACGACCTTACCGGCGAGCCAGCCGGCAACAAGACCGACAAATAGCGTAACCAGAATACCTTCGCCTTGCATTTGAACCCCCCCCTTGATGCACGCCATCCCTGCGCGCTCGCCACGAACCTATCTATAATTGGGGGATGTGACGACTCGATTTTGCGAGATTTAGGCGCGGGCGATTTTGCCGCTTTGCGGCATAAAAGCCAAATTGCCGGATCACCTTGCGGCAACGGCCTCGGCACGTTCTGCCAGGATGCACCTTGCAATCCTGTTCGGCCCGATCTGTACGTTGGGCGGCAGTTGCTCCAGACAGCGGGCTTCGGCAAAACTGCAGCGCGGCGCGAACGAGCAGTTGACGGGCGCCTTGTCGAGCGAGGGCGGCGTGCCCGGGATGGTTTCCAGCCGCTGGCCCCGCTTGGCGCCGTGTACGGTCGAGGCCAAAAGGCCCCGCGCATAGGGATGCACCGGCGAGCGCACGATCTGGCTCAGCGTGCCCTGTTCCACGATCTGACCGGCATACATCACCGCAACCCGGTCGCAGATTTCGATCGCGACGCCGATATCGTGGGTGACGAAGATGACGGACATGCCGAACTCGCGCTGCAGTTCGCGCAACAACAGCAGTATCTGGATTTGCACGGTCGCATCGAGCGCGGTCGTCGGCTCGTCCGCGAGCAAAATCTTCGGCTTGCAGGCCAGCGCCAGTGCGATCATCGCACGCTGGCGCATGCCGCCGGACATTTCGTGCGGGTAGGCATCGAGCCGGCGTTTGGCGGAGGGAATGCGTACCACTTCCAACATTTCCAGCGCGCGCGCCATCGCATCGCCATGGCTTTTGCCTTCGTGACGCATCACGCTTTCAGCAATTTGGCGACCGATCGTATAGACCGGATCGAGCGCCAGCGCGGGCTCCTGGAAGATCATCGACACGGTCCGGCCGCGGAACGCCGACAATTCCTCGTCATCGAGCGCCAGCACATCGCGCCCCAGCACCTGGACGTTTCCGGAGATTTGCGTCCGCTTCTTCGGTAACAACCGCATCAGCGCGCGCAGCGTCACGCTCTTGCCCGAACCGGATTCGCCGAGCAGGCCCAGCACTTCGCCCTCGCCAAGCGAAAGGCTGAGATCGTTCACGGCATGAACCGTCCGCTCGCCGCTGAAACGGATGTTGAGGTCGCGTATTTCGACGAGTTTCGTCATGCGAGTTTCGGCACCTTGTCGTGAAAATCCGTGACGCGCTGGAACGCGGCCCCGATCCGCAACAACATCGCCTCATCGAACGAGCGGCCAATCAATTGCATCGCAACGGGAAGACCGCCGCGGGTAAAGCCCGAGGGAATCGCGAGCGACGGCAGCCCGAGATAATTGATCGGGCGTGTGAACCGCGTCAGCCGCTGGATCACCGCTTCGGCGTCGGGGCTGTTGCCGACATCGCTCTCGGCGATGGTCGGAGCGGCCACCGGCGCCACCGGCGCAATCACCGCATCGACACCGGCGACGGCCGCCAGATACGCCGACAAAGCAGGGCCGCGCCAACGCACCGCTTCGAGATACGACACGCCCGGTATAGCAAGCCCGTTCTGCAGCCGCATCAGAACCTGCGGACCATAATCCTGCGGCCGCTCGATCATCCACCGCTTGTGAAACGCCGCCGCCTCGACGGCGAGCACCAATTGGCACGCGGCGGTGAGCTGGCGCTGATCGGGCAGTTCGACCTGAACGATGGTGGCGCCCTCGCGTTTGAGCACGGCCACCGTCGCCTCGAGGATTCCAGCCACTTCGGAATCGAGATCGTCGACATAGAACGCCGAGGGCACGCCGATGGTGAGACCCTTGATGGATCCCGTCGTCGCGGCAACGTAATCCGGCACCGGTCCCGTGATCGCGGTCGGATCTTCAGGATCGGCTCCCGCCATCAGGCCCAGCAACAATGCGCAGTCTTCAACGCTGCGCGCCAGTGGCCCGACAGTATCGAGCGATTGCGACAGCGGCATCGCGCCGGCGCGGCTGATCCGGCCGACCGTGGTCTTGAGCCCGGTAACACCACAAAAATGCGCCGGCATCCGGATCGAACCGCCGGTGTCCGAGCCCAGCGCCGCAAAGGTCAGCCGTTGCAGCGACCGCGGAGCCTGAGCCCGAGGACGAACCGCCGGTGACGCAGGCAATATCCCAGGGATTATGCACCGGACCGAAATGGGCGTTGTGACCGGTCGGCCCGTAGGCGAATTCGGACATCTGCAGCGAACCGAGCCGAACCGTGCCGGCGTCCTTCAGGCGTTGCAGCGCGGTCGCGGTGGTCGTAGCGACGAAATCGCGGCGAATCTGCGAGCCGCAGGTGACCACCTTGCCCGCGTCGTAATACATGTCCTTGTGCGCCAGCGGCACGCCGTGCAACGCGCCGCGATTGTTGCCTTTGGCCAGATCAGCGTCGGACGCATCGGCCGCCGTTAAGGCAGCATCGGCTTCGATCGCAATGAATGCATTGAGGCTTGGCTGCCACTGCGCGATCCGGTCGAGACAGGATTGCGTCACCTCGCGCGACGAGAATTTTTTCTGCGCGATCGCTTTCGCGACCGCCGTAAGTGTCATCAGGGCCGGTTCAGTGCTCATTTGGAAACTTTCCCGGCTTGCACGACAACAAACGTCGCCGGTTCCAGATCGAACGGCAGCGTGCCGCCGACAGCGGCAAAGCCTTCGAACGCTGGCCCGATGGAATTGGCGATGCGGGTGGCAACCTCTGCGCTGACCGGCAGGCCCGCGACGGCCGCCATCGCACTGATTTCCTTTGGTGATGGTCTTGTCATGCGGCGTCTGCTCCCTTTGCTGGCGCGCGGCTGTGGCCTGAGCCTGGTATCGCCATATAGCACGCGGCTTCATGACCCATTGTATCGACCGCGCTGAGTTTTGGTGTGGCGTTTGCGCAGAGCGGCTCCGCGAAAGGACAACGGGTGTGGAATCTGCATCCCGCGGGCGGATCGATCGGATTGGGCGGATCACCCGAGATCGGCGGCGTTTCGGTCCGATGATCCGGATCAGAAGACGGCATCGCCGCCAGCAGCGCCCGCGTATAAGGATGCGCCGGCGCGTCCCATACAAGGTCCACCGGGCCGAGTTCGACCACTTCGCCGAGATACATCACCAGCACGCGATCGGAAATGTAGCGCACGACGTTGAGGTCGTGGCTGATGAAAAGATACGTCAACCCGAATTCACGCTTGAGATCGACCAGCAGATTAAGCACCTGTGCCTCGACCGATTTGTCCAGTGCCGAGACGGCTTCATCAAGAATCACCAGACGCGGCGACAAGGCCAGCGCGCGCGCGATATTGACGCGCTGGCGTTGCCCGCCGGAAATCTCGTGCGGATAGCGATTGGCGAAATTCTCCGGCCGCAAGCCGACCTTGCCGAGCAGTTCGCGCGCCAGCGTGCGCGCGGCGGCATCGGCCATGCCATGAACCTTCGGGCCAAAGGCGATCGATTCCTCGATGGTCAGGCGCGGATTGAGTGAGGCGTAACTGTCCTGGAACACCATCTGCATGCCGCGGCGAAGCTCGCGCAATGACAGCGCCCGCCCGACCTGCATGCCGTCATAGATGATGTCTCCGGCATCGCGCGGCATCAGATGCATCAACAGTCGCGCGGTGGTCGACTTGCCGCAGCCGGATTCACCGACTATCCCAACGGTTTCGCCCTTGGCAATGGAAAAAGATACGTCGTCGACCGCGCGCACCGTCTTGCGCGGGCTGAACAGATCGCCTCGCACCGGGAAATGTTTCGTCAGTCCATTAACTTGAAGCAATGGTTGCGCGGCGCCGCCACGATCCTCGATCGGCGCCAGCATATCGGCCAGGGGGATGGTTTCGCTCATCGCATCAATTCCGGATGTCCATGGCGCTGCGCATGCCGTCGCTGAGCAGGTTGAAACAGATCGATACCGCAAAGATCATCGCACCCGGCAAGGCCGCGACCCATGGATTGACATAGATCGCGGTGCGCAGTGTGTTGAGCATCAGGCCCCATTCCGGCTCCGGCGGTTTTGTGCCGAGGCCAAGGAATGAAAGTCCGGCGGCGAGGATCATCGACACCGAAATCAGCCCGGTGGCGTAGACGAAGATCGAGCCCAGCACATTGCCGAGCATATGCACGCGCATGATGGTGAAAGCCCCGGCTCCCGAAGCTCGCGCCGCCTCGACGAAATCCATATTGCGCACACCGGTGGTGACGCTTTCGGCGACACGGGTGATCTGCGGCACGAATACGATGGTGAGCGAAACAATGGAGTTGACGATGCCGGCGCCGAGCGCGCCCGAGATCGCAATCGCCAGCAACACTGACGGGAATGCATAGAATACATCGACCGTGCGCATGATCGCGGTGTTGATCTTGCCGCCGACATAACCGGCAATGAGACCCAGCGATGTCCCGATGATGAAAGCAAGGATGACCGGAAGAATACCGACGATCAGCGACAGACGTCCGCCATAGATCAGCCGCGCAAGCATGTCGCGGCCGAGTTCGTCGGTGCCGAGCGGATAGTTCGGCGTGCCGATATGGCGCAGGCGGCGGATCATCGAACCCTGATAGGGATCGGCGAGCCCGAGCCACGGCGCACAGATCGCCGAGAGAAAAATTGCGATCAATATAAACGCGCAGACCATGCTGACCTTGTCGCGCACGATACGCCGCCCGACCGTCGCCCAGTAGCCGCGCGCCTTGGTGGCGGGCGCCGCCTGCAGGGCTGTGTCTGTCATCGCGCTCATCGGAAGAATCTCATTGCTTCAGCTCCGCTTGATTCGCGGATCGATCGACGCCTGCGCGATATCGACCAGGAGATTGAGAAACACAAAGAACAGCGCCAGCACCAGGATCGTGCCCTGCAGCAGCGGCAGATCGCGCTGGAAAATCGCCGAATTGAGCAGCAGTCCCGAGCCCGGCCACGAGAATACCGTCTCGATCAGGATCGAGCCGCCCAGCATGTATCCCAATTGCAGCCCCATCACCGCCATGGCGGTCGGCGCGGCGTTCTTGATGACGTGGCGAAACACATGGGTTTCGCGCAGGCCCTTGGCGCGCAAGGCCTCGACGAAATCTGGCTCAGGATATCGCCGGTCAGCGCCCGCACCGTGCGCGTGACGATGCCCATCGGAATCACCGACGTGGTGACCGCGGGCAGGATCAGATAGCGGATGTGTTCCCAGTCCCATCCCCACGCGCCGGAACCGCCGGGACCGGCGCCGACCGCGGGCAGCCAGTTGAGTTGCACCGAGAAGATGATCACCAGCACCATGCCGAGCCAGTAATGCGGCACCGAGACCCCCGCGATCGCAATCGAGGTCGCCACCTTGTCGATCCAGGTATCGCGGAAATAGCCGGCGATCAGGCCAAAGAACAGTCCCCAGCGTGAATCCGATCAATGCGGCCGCGATCGCCAGCGTCACGGTGTTGCCGACCGCACGCATGACTTCGGCGAGCACCGGGCGGCCGGTCGCAATCGAATGACCGAGATCGCCATTGACCGCCTTCCACAGCCACAGCCCGAACTGGACCGGCAACGGACGATCGAAGCCGTAAGCAATACGCAATTGATTGGCGAGTTCCTGCGAAGCATCGGCGGGCAGGATCGCAACCAGGGGATCGCCGGGCGTGATGTGCACCAATAAAAAGCACACCAGCGCGACGCTGACGACGATCGGGATCACATAGACGATGCGCCTGAGGATATAGACGAACACGGGTTACCTTCTTTTCGCTGCTCTCATCTTCCCTTCTCCCCTTGTGGGAGAAGGTGGCGCGAAGCGCCGGATGAGGGGTCTCTTTCTATCGATAGTCCGGACCCCTCACCCGCCTTCGATGCTTCGCATCGAAGGCGACCTCTCCCACAAGGGGAGAGGTAAGAAGAAAAGCATCACGGAGTCATGGAGACCGGCGAGAAGTCCACGAACCAACTCTTGGGCTGCACAAATCCCTTGATCTTCGGACTCATCGCGCGCGGCCCGACGTCATGCGCGACATACAAGAACGCCGCGTCGTCGACGGAAGCCGCATGCAGTTCAGCCAGGGCGGCATCGCGCGCGGCCGGATCGAAGGTCTGTCGTGCCTTGGTCACCAGTTCGTCGAATTTGGGATTATTGATAAAGCCCCAATTGTTCGACACCGGCGGCGCCATCGAGGATTGCAGGAAGCGCACCATCGCAAAGAACGGATCCATCGCCGCATAGGTGACGTTGGTGGCATTGGCGCCGTTGGCCGTGGGATCCTTGGCGCCGCGACGCCAGTTGGTGAACAGCGTATTCCATTCGATAACGTCGAGCTGGACGTCGAAATAACATTCCGCCAGCGCCTGCTGCAGGTATTCATTCATCGGCAACGGCAGCATCTGGCCGGAGCCCGAGGCCGAGGTCTGGATCTTGACCGTCAATTTCTTGCTCGGACCAAATCCGGCCTCCTGCATCAGCTTCTGCGCCGCGGGCTTGTCATACTTGATCTCGAAGGTCGGCTTGCCGCGCCAGGGGTGACCCGGCTCGAACGTGCCGGTGGCCGGCACCATCAGGCCGGCGAGCAGGCCGTCCTTGAGGCCTTCGCGGTCGACGCAGAGATTGGCCGCCTTGCGGACCCGGATGTCGTTCCAGGGCGAGCCTTCGACGCGCGAGAACTGCCATGGCCAGACATGCGGTTCTTCATTGGTCTGAATGACAAAGCCGCGCTGCTTGATTTCCGCGACCGCGTCCGGCGCCGGCGCTTCGACCCAATCGACCTGGCCGGAGAGCAAAGCCGCGGTGCGCGCGTTGGCCTCGGGCATCGGCAGCAACAGCATCTTGTCGACTTTGGGAATGCGCGCCTTGTCCCAATAGTTCGCGTTCTTCACCAACTCAAGCCGCTCGCGCGGCGTGAAGCTCGACATTTTCCACGGACCGGTGCCCGAAGCGTCCTTGGCGAACGCGGTCCAGGCCGCCTGCGATTTAGCCTTGGCATCGGCGCCTGCGGCGGCATCGAACAATTTCTGCCATTTCGCCGGGCTCGCCATGAACAGATTGGTGAGATTGATCGGCAGGAAGCTGTCCGGTTCCTTGGTGATCAATTCCACCGTCATGTCGTCAATCTTGCGGGCCGAGATCAGCGTCGGCATCCGCGACGCGGTGACGCCGACCTGGCTCGGATCGAATTGTACCGCGTCCTGCTTGAGAACTTTCTCGACGTTCCAGACCACGGCGTCGGCATTGAACGGCGAGCCGTCGTGGAATGTGACACCGGGACGAAGCTTGAAGGTCCACTTGTTCTTGTCGGTCGCATCGACCGCCCATTCGGTCGCGAGCCCGGGAATCATCACGCTGGCCTTGTCGGCGGACGAGAGGTCCCACATCGTCAAAGCGTCATACATGGTGAGGCCGGTGAAACGATTACCCTCAAAACCCTGATCGGGCTGGCCCAGCGTGCGCGGAATATCCGCCGCGGTCATGCCGATGCGCAGCACCGTTTCAGCGCCCGCGACCTGCGGCAAAATGACCATGACGGCCGCGGCCAGCACCGCTGCCGCAGCGCGGCTCTTTCCTGAATGTTGGGCACGCATTGCAACAAATCCCTTCTCGGCTTTCGATGACTATTTCTTATGCAAAACCATGCAACGGCTGTGCCAATGGCCACAACCGTTCGCCTGATTGTGATTGCCATTACAACTCTTTGTCAGATGGCCGAACAAAAAGATGCAAATGCCTAATCTGGCACCAACCTTGCAACATTGGACCTGAAAGTCACGCCTCGATCAGTCCAATGGAGCCTAGTTCATGCGCCGCCGAAATTCGATCTTTCTAGCCTTGGCCCTTGCCATCGGCGCCTGTCTGCCCGCCGTTTCAGCGCAGGCCGAGACCGTGGTGCGATATGGAATTTCGATGGCGGACATTCCGCTGACCACCGGCCAGCCGGACCGCGGCGCCGGCGCCTATCAGTTCAGCGCCTACACGATCTACGATCCGCTGGTGGCCTGGGAGATGGACGTGTCGGATCGGCCCGGCAAACTGGTGCCCGGTCTCGCGACCGAATGGAAGGTCGATGACAAGGACAAAACCAAATGGCGATTCACGCTGCGCAAGGGCGTAAAATTTCACGACGGCAGCGAGTTCGATGCTGACGCAGTGATCTGGAATCTGGACAAGGTCCTCAACGACAAGGCACCGCAATTCGACAAGCGCCAGAGCGCGCAGGTGAAGACCCGCCTGCCCTCGGTGGCGAGCTACGCCAAGATCGACGACTCCACCGTGGAAATCACCACCAAGAATGTCGACTCGTTCTTCCCCTATCAGATGCTCTGGTTCCTAGTCTCGAGCCCCGCGCAATACGAGAAACTCGGCAAGGACTGGGACAAATTCGCAAGCCAGCCCTCCGGCACCGGGCCGTTCAAGCTGACCAAGTTGGTGCCGCGCGAACTCGCCGAATTATCCAAGAATGAAAACTACTGGGACAAGAAACGGCTGGCGAAGGTCGACAAGCTGATTCTGATTCCGATGCCGGAAGCACTGACCCGCACCAACGCGCTGCTCGCCGGCCAGGTCGACCTGATCGAAACGCCCGCGCCCGATGCGGTGCCGCAGCTCAAATCGGCGGGGATGCGGATCGTCGACAACATCACGCCGCATGTCTGGAATTATCATCTCAGCGTGTTGCCCGGCTCGCCCTGGACCGATGTGCGGCTGCGCAAGGCGCTCAATCTCGCGATCGATCGCGAAGGCGTGGTCGGATTGATGAACGGGTTGGCCAAGCCTGCCAAAGGTCAGGTCGATCCCTCAAGCCCCTGGTTCGGCAAGCCCAGCTTCGACATCAAATACGACCTCGCCGCCGCCAGGAAGCTGGTCGAGGAAGCCGGCTATTCCAGGGACAAGCCGCTGAAGACGACCTTCATCATCGCGCAAGGCGGCACCGGTCAGATGCTGTCGCTGCCGATGAACGAATTCCTGCAACAGAGTTTTAAGGAAATCGGCATCGATATCGATTTCAAGGTGGTCGAACTGGAGACGCTCTATACGCATTGGCGCAAGGGCGCGGCCGACGAAATGAATGCCGGCATCACCGCCAACAACATTGCCTATGTCACCTCAGACCCGCTTTACGCGATTGTTCGCTTCTTTGCCTCCGATCAGATTGCGCCGACCGGTGTGAACTGGGGCGGCTACAAGAACCCGAAGGTCGATGCGCTGATCGCCGAGGCCAAGCAGACCTTCGACACCGCCAAGCAGGACGAGTTGATCGCGCAGGCGCATGCCCTGATCGTCGATGACGCTGCGCTGGTGTGGGTAGTACACGACACCAATCCGCACGCGCTCTCGCCCCGGATCAAGAAATTCGTGCAGGCCCAGCACTGGTTTCAGGACCTGACCACGATCGGCGTGGAGTAAGTAAACTCAAGACTCGCTGTGCCCGGCACACCTCTCCCTTTGGGAGAGGTCGGATTGCGCAGCAATCCGGGTGAGGGGTTAGGGTTTATCGAAAGACCGTACCCCCTCACCCCGGCCCTCTCCCCATGGGAGAGGGAGAGCACCGTCATTGTCGAAATATAAAAATAAAACCGCGAATGACGGCCGCGCTACTTCGTCAGCAGCGCAAAAGCGCCGTTCCAATCCGCTGGTGGCGGGTTCTCGCGATACGAATGCAGCCGCTCCTCATAGAGATCGTATAACGATTCAAGCGTGCGCGCTTCATCGGTGGTGCGGCCGCGCTCGATCGCGGCGAGCGCGCCTTCCCAGTCGCGGTTGCGATAGCAGGCCAGCATCTCGATGGTCAGGTTGCGCAGGCGCTGGAAGCGACCGGATTGCGCGGTGTCCTCGCGGCCGGCGATCGCGTAGATGACCTCGGGCTCCTTCTTGCCCTTGACCATGATGAAATCGAGCTCAAGGATCGCAAACTTGTCCTTGACCGCAAGCGCGGTCTTGGAGCCGACGATGATCGGAAATCCATATGCCTTCGATTGCCCTTCCAGGCGCGAAGCCAGATTGACGCTGTCGCCGAGCACGGAATAATTGAACTTTATATCGGAGCCCATATTTCCAACGGTGCAAATTCCGGTATTTAAACCCACACCGACGTTGATCGGGACAAAAGCGTGGCCACCCTCCTGCGCTTCTCGTTCCCGTTGTTCATTCAGCTCATCGATCTTTTCAAGCATATCGATCGCCGCATCGCATGCATTGAGCTGATGGTTGCTGTCGCCGAGCGGCGCGTTCCAGAATGCCATGATGGCATCGCCCATATATTTGTCGATATATCCCTTTCGCGCCAGGATCACGTTGGTCAGCGGCGTCAGGAACCGGTTCATCAATGCGGTCAAGCCTTGCGGATCGTGCTTGTAGGATTCCGAGATCGTGGTGAAGCCGCGAACGTCCGAAAACATAATGGTCATCTCGCGTTCTTCACCGCCGAGCACGAGCTTTTCCGGTGAATGCGCAAGCTGCTCGACCAGCGCCGGCGACATATATTGCGCGAACGCCGAGCGAATCTGCTTCCGCTGCGCCTGCTCGCTGACGAAGGCCGCAAAGATCAAGGTGAGGTAGATCGCCGTAGTCGACAGCAAGGGATAGGTGAAATCGACCAGCAACAAGTGCTGCGCGTAAAAAACCCAGGATGCTCCGATCAGCACCGTCGCGAACAGCGCGCCGACGGCGACGAGCGTGACCGGACCGAATCTCGGCGCGAATGCGATGACGAGAATTCCGAGCACCAGCGCCGCGCCGAATTCGAGCAACGGCCCATAGGGCGGTGGCGACAGCAGTTGCTTGGTCAGTGCCGCTTCCAGCACCTGGGCGTGAATTTCGACCCCCGGAATGGCTGGCGAAACCGGCGTGGTCTTGATGTCATTCAACCCGACCGCCGAGGTTCCGATCAGCACCAGCTTGCCCGCGATTTTCTCCTGGGCCACCGTCCCGTCGATCACGTCGGCGGCCGAAACGTAGATCGACGGATCGTGGCGCGCGAAATGCACCCAGAGCTGGCCGTTGCGGTCGGTCGGAATCTCAAGGCCCCTGACGCCAACGCTTTTGAGCCCTGCCCGGTCGGACTTCATGATGATGGTCGGGGTGCCGGTCGCCACCCGCAATATTTCAAAACTAAGGGACGGCATGGTTGCGTCCTGGGCTCGCATCATCATCGGCACCCGCCGAACGATGCCATCGCGCTCGACCTTGATGGTGAACAGGCCGCGCCCCGCTGCCGTCTGTTCCAGAACATGAACGTTACGCAGCAGCCCGGGAAAATCGAACAGGAACGGCTGGGGATCCTCGCCCAACATCGCAAATCCTGTCACCGGCAGGGTATCGTCGAATTTTCCCACGACCTCCGCCAACCCTGTTTCACCCAAAACGACGCGCGAACGACGCATCGCGTCGGCAAAAATTTGGTCGTTGCTGGGCAGCTCACGCAGCTTGGTGCGGGTCAATTCATCAAGGTACCGCATTGTCTTGGCGGCGGCGTCCGGATTGAGCCGGTCAGGCTCGGCGAACACGATGTCGAAGGCGATCACGACGGCGCCGAGCCGGGTCAGATTGGTGATCATGTCGGCGATATTAGTCCGGGGCCACGGCCACTGCCCGAGCTTTCCCAGGCTCTTCTCGTCGATATCGACAATACTGACCGGCCGTGCGGTCTTCACCCGAGGCTTGATCACCTGGAAAGTGTCGAAAGTCCTGACGCGGAGTTCCTCGACCGGAGCCGGATCGGCGATTCGCAAAGCGGCAAAACCGATCAGCAGGGCCAGGCAGATCAACCGAGCATAGCCGAACTTCCGCTTAAACCACCTCCGTATGATCTTGAGCCGCTTCATGCCGCGTGCATATCAGGTTGGGACGATTTGAAAAGGTCCGGGCCCGCCACGGGTATTACACGCCGGGTGCCGAAACCGCTTTACTGCGCGACCGAACAACCATTTCGGCACCGGACACCGGAACATCAACGCCGCACCCAACCGGAGTCGGGCGCCTCGGAATTTCGCGCAACTCCTCGAGCTCCCCTTCCCGGCTTCGGAACTTCGCCCGTCAAAAAGGGAAAAATGGCGGATCAAACAGTGACGGATCTTGAACTTGACCGCAGCGATTGGCCACCCGCGACCGTCAGCGTTTACGTGAAGTGGAAGTCTCCATGCTGAGCCGCAAACTTCAGTTGGTCAAGCGACAGGTTCTTGAGCGTAATCGTGTCGTGAGCGGCATCTGTAAGAATGACATCATGACCCGCATTGGCGGAATGTGCACCAGCCAGAAGCAACGTCGTATTTGCAAACAACGTGTGATCGATATCAATCGTGTCGTTGTTGACACTGAAGTCGGCAATCGTTGCGCTGCCAAAGTTCGGCTTGAACACAAATGTGTCCTGCCCACCCTTGCCAAAAATCGTCACATTGCCGCCGATGTTTATAAATGTGTCGTTCTGAGCGGTGCCATTCACGACCGACGCACCGGTACCGACAATGGTAACCGTCAGGGGCTGCTCCACGGTGGTGGCGTGCCCGTCGGTAACTTTCGCCTCAAAGGTGACAGTCAGCGTGTCACTCGGTTCCAGAAAGTCGATATCCGCATTGGTGGGATTGTAGGTCCAATGCAGGGTGTCCTGCCCGGCGGTCGTCGTCACGCTGTCGAAGGTTATCGCGTGAGGATCAATCAGCGCGGCAACATTGGCGTCCGACGGCAACGTCGTTGAGCCATCGTATTTGACAACACCTCCCCCAATCACCGAAGCCGTCAATGTATCGCCAACGTCGGCATCGCTGACGGTAATGGTACCCGTAATCGGGGTGGCAAGCTGGATATGCGAATCCGAAGTAAAGCCGGCGGAAACGTTGTCGATCTCGAAGGCGTTCGAACCTCCGGTCGCCAGCACGACTTTGTTAAACGGGGACAGGTCTGAAAACTCTACATACCCGTTCGACGCAAACGATCCCTGATTGCCATTGGACAACAGCGGGCTGATATCGGCGCCGCTATAGGAAGCGACGAGCGTTGTTCCGTTGTAGAAATTGATTGTATTAAAGGAATCTACCGATCCCCAATAAAGTCCAAATTCGTTCTGCTCCGATGCAAAGGAAATGGTTTCCGAACCGTGAGCGCCGATGCTCAGATAATTCGTGGTGTCCGCCCGGCCCGGCACCGGCCCCATGAATGGCGCCGCACTGACTCCGGACGAGCCATGCACGACACCCGCGTTGCCCGATGCCGTGAACGTGGCGCCCAGATTTGAACTGAAGAAACTGCCAAAACCAGCGCCATTATCCGATACGGTACCGGCCTGAAGACTATCGAAACTCTCCGTACCCAGATGAAGTGAATTTGTGTCTACACCCGGACCCAAAACGATCGGCGATTTTGCCAGAATGACTGTTTCAGTCGGCGGGTTGGCCTCACCCACAATCACAGGGGGCGTTATAACCGACCCGCCAAGTGCTGTGACATGCTCGGTCGTGCCGCCGTCGGTGAATCCAATGATAACATCGATCGTTTTGTGCAAGTCGGCCGTAGTCGGGACGTAGCTGGAGCCAGTCGCGCCTGAAATCGGCACGCCATTATCAAGCCATTGATAGGTGATATCGCTGGCATGCGCGTCGATTAGCACCGCGATGAGAGCAGAGCCTTGCTCTGCATGATGGCCGTAATCGAGATTGGCCACTGACGCCTGCGCCGGGTTGGATACCAGCTCGGTATTGCCATAGGCGTCGCTCGCAAGCGCGAAACTGCTCTGGCTGTAAGTACCTGCGAGCTTGAGGGTGTCTGTCTGATTCCCGTTGCTGATCGTCAACGTGTTGGCAGCACCGTTCCAGACGTAGCTCTCGGTAGCCGAATATGTGAGATCGGCCAGATCGATCACGTCGCCCGCGCCGAAACCGCTGATCGTACCGCCAAAGCCCTGGGAATGATCGAGCTTCAGGGTACCCATCGCACCCGGATCAAACGTAACGGTGACCTGCGAATATGCGTTGGCCAAACTCGAGCCGAGTTCCAGCACCGCACCGTCCTTGATCTCAAGGTCACCCACGATCGCCGCATTGATGATCAGGTGGCCGCCGTTCGTCTCCAGCACTCCGTGGGTATTGTCGAAGGTGCTGGTCGCGTCGATCGTCAATGTACCGCCGGTGACGTCGATCGTACCGGTATTGGTGATCGTCGCACCGGTGATGAAGCTGTCCCCGGTCGAGTCCAGTTCGCCGGAGATGGTGATCGTCCCGCCATCGATTGTGGACCCATCGAGATGGAGCGTCGCGAAATGTGTAGAATCGATCGCGTCGACCTGGATGATACCCTTCGTGGTACCATCAGCGGTCGTAACGCTGTTGGTGATGACTTCCCCACTCAGCACCAGGGTGCTACCGACATTCACCTCGATCGTGCCGCTGTTGGTCACCGGCGTGGGATCGATCGTCAACGTACCGCTGACGATATCGATATGGCTGGAATTGATGATCGTCGCATCGGTGATGAAACTGGTGCCGGTTGAATCCAGCTCACCCGATATCGTCAGCGTGCCGCTGGTAATCGTGGAACTGTCCAGATCCAGCGTCGAGCCGGCATTGACCGTGATGTCGACATTGCTGGTGCTGGCGCCGTCCGTGAGCAGCAGCGTCGCCGCGCCGAACGCCCCGATCATGATCGCGCTGCCGACGGCGGAACTGGTGACGGTAACATCGTCGAGCGTCGCATCGGGGGTGCCGGGGGCGAGCACAGCCGCGCCCTTTTCGATATCGAGCACGCCAAGGCTGCCCATCGTCATCGTTCCGCCGGTGATGACGGTGTGATCGTCCAGCGTGAGCGGGGGATCTTCGGCGGTCGAGGCCGTGGCCGTGCCGATATCGATGTGGCCGCCATTGGCTACCGTAACGCCATCGAGCGTCGCACCGCCGACGCTCTCAACATCCAGCGTGCTGCCATTGGCAATCGTCAGGTTGCCGTTCTTGATGACGGTCGCGCCCTCCAGCGTCAGGGTTACGTCCGTTGCAGTCGTCGAGCCAACATCGATCTCGCCGCCGCCGGTGATGGTGACACCATCCAGCGTCGCGCCGCCGCTGCCGACAAACACCTTGTCCGAACTGTCGGCAAAGACTAATGTGCCGTCGGCGATCGAACCGCCGCCGTCCAGCGTCAGGGTCACGCCGGTCGCGGTCGCCGAGCCAACATCGGTTTCGCCGCCCGTGATGGTTACATTGTTCAGCGTAGTCCCGCCGCTTCCAACAAATACCTTGTCCGAACTGTCGGCGAATACCAGCTTGCCGCCGGTGATCGAACCCCCGTCGTCCAGAGTCAGCATCGCGCCGGCCGCCGCCGCCGAGCCAACATCGATTTCGCCACCGCCGGTGACAGTAACGTCGTCGAGTGTCGCGCCACCGCTACCGACAAACACCTTGTCCGAACTATCGGCAAATATCAGCTTGCCGCCGGTGATCGAGCTGGCGTCATCCAGCGTCAGGGTCGCGCCATCGCTGATCGACAGCGTGCCGACACTGGATACCTTTACGCCGTCAAACGTGACGCCGTGACCATTGGCGCCGGCCTGGATATGGACTTCGCCGCCAGTGGCGATGTCCAGCGTGCTGGGGGTCACCGTGGTCCCGTCAGTCAGTGTCAGGATCGCCCCTGAAGTCGTCTCGCCGACCTCAATGGTGCCACCGCCAATAACGGTAACATCGTCGAGCGTCGCTCCGGACACGCTCTCGACATCCACCGTGCCGACAATGCCGTTCGCCAGCGTGCCTCCAGTGATGCTGGTGCCGCCTTGAAGCGTCAACATTGCCGGGATTGGAGTCGGAGATGGCGGCCCTACCGGGCCGTCAACATTGATCGCTCCGCCACCGCTGACCGTGACGCCATCGAGCGTCGCACCGCCGATGCCCTCGATATCCAGCGCGCTGCCGGTCGCAATCGTCAATGCGCCGTTCTTGATGTGGGTGCCATCCTCCAGCATCAAGATCGAGCCGCTGGTGGTGCTGGCGCCGATCTCGATCAGGCTTGCCGAAGGACCGGTCGTGCCCGTGATGCTGACGCCATCCAGCGTCGCGCCGGTGCTCTCGACATCGAGCTTGCTGCCGGCGGCGATCGTCATTGTGCCGTTCTTGAGTATGGTGCCGTCATCGAGGGTCAGGATCGAACCGCTGGTGGTGCTGGCACCGATCTCGATCAGGCTGGCAGAAGGACCCGTGGTGCCGGTGACGCTGACGCCATCGAGTGTCGCGCCGCCGGTGCTCTCGACATCAAGCTTGCTACTACCGGCAATCGTCAGTGCACCGTTCTTGATCGTGGTCCCGTCATCCAGCGTCAGGATCGATCCGCTGGTGGTGCTGGCGCCGATCTCGATCAGGCTCGCCGAAGGACCCGTAGTGCCGGTGAGGCTCACGCCATCGAGTGTCGCACCGCCGGTGCTCTCGACATCGAGCTTGCTGCCGCCAGCGATCGTCAGTGCACCGTTCTTGATCGTGGTCCCGTCATCCAGGGTCAGGATCGATCCGCTGATGGTGCCGGCGCCGATCTCGATCAGGCTCGCCGAAAGACCCGTGGTGCCGGTGCCCGTGACGCTGACGCCATCGAGTGTCGCGCCGCCGGCGCTCTCGACATCGAGCTTGCTGCCGCCGGCAATCGTCAGTGTGCCGTTCTTGATCGTGGTCCCGTCATCCAGGGTCAGGATCAATCCGCTGGTGGTGCTGGCACCGATCTCGATCAGGCTCGCCGAGGGACCCGTGGTGCCGGTGACGTTGACGCCATCGAGTGTCGCACCGCCGGTGCTCTCGACATCGAGCGCGCTGCCGCCGGCGATCGTAAGTGTGCCGTTCTTGATCGTGGTGCCGTCATCCAGGGTCAGGATCGATCCGCTGGTGGTGCTGGCACCGATCTCGATCAGGCTTGCCGAAGGACCGGTGGTGCCGGTAACGCTGACGCCATCAAGCGTCGCGCCGCCGGTACTCTCGACATCAAGTTTGCTGCCGCCGGCGATCGTAAGTGTGCCGTTCTTGATAATCGTGCCGTCATCCAGGGTCAGGATCGAGCCGCTGGTGGTGCTGGCGCCGATCTCGATCAGGCTCGCCGAGGGACCCGTGGTGCCGGTGACGTTGACGCCATCGAGTGTCGCGCCGCCGGTGCTCTCGACATCAAGCTTGCTACCGCTGGCGATCGTCAATGTGCCGTTCTTGATCGTGGTCCCGTCATCCAGCGTCAGGATCGAACCGCTGGTGGTGCTGGCGCCGATCTCGATCAGGCTCGCCGAAGGACCCGTAGTGCCGGTGAGGCTCACGCCATCGAGTGTCGCACCGCCGGTGCTCTCGACATCGAGCTTGCTGCCGCCAGCGATCGTAAGTGCACCGTTCTTGATCGTGGTCCCGTCATCCAGGGTCAGGATCGAACCGCTGGTGGTGCTGGCACCAATTTCGATCAGGCTCGCCGAAAGACCCGTGGTGCCAGTGCCCGTGACATTGACGCCATCCAGCGTCGCGCCGCCGGTGCTCTCGACATCTACCGTACCGACACTGCCGTTCGTTAGCGTGCCTCCGGTGATGCTGGTACCGCCTTGAAGCTTCAGCGTTGCCGGAATTGGCGTCGGAGGTGGCGGCCCCCCAACCTCGCCGTCAACATTGATCGCTCCGCCGCCGCTGACCGTGACGCCATCGAGCGTCGCACCGCCGGTGCTCTCGATATCCAGCGTGCTGCCGATGGCAATCGTCAATGCGCCATTCTTGATGATGGTGCCGTCGTCCAGCGTCAGGATCGAGCCGCTGGTCGTGCTGGCGCCGATCTCGATCAGGCTCGCCGAAGGACCCGTGGTGCCTGTGCCGGTGACGCTGACGCCATCCAGCGTCGCGCCGCCGGTGCTCTCGACATCGAGCTTGCTGCCACCCGCCATCGTCAGTGTGCCGTTCTTGATCGTGGTGCCGTCGTCCAGCAACAGCGTCACGCCGCTGGTGGTGGCTCCGATTTCAATCAAGCTCGCCGGCGTCCCGGGAAGCCCGGTGACCGCGTCGGTACCAGTAACGGTGACGCCATCCAATGTCGCGTCGGGCGTGCCGACAGCAAGCGTTGCCGTGCCTTTCTCGATATCGAGCACACCAAGGCTGCCGATTGTCAGGTTGCCCTTGGTGATAACAGCGCCGTCGTTCACATTCAGCGCCACACCACCGTCAACCTGGATGGCGCCGCCGGCGTTGGCGATGGCAACCTCAACATTGAGCTTGTCGCCGGATATCTCGATGGTTCCCGAATTGGTAATCGAGCTGTGATCGAGGAAATCGCCGCCCTGGGCGAGTTTGATCGTGCCGGAATTGTTCAGAACGCTGTGATCCGAAAATTCCGCGAGGCCGCTGATGGACAATAACGCCGCGAGGCTTCCGACGCTGAGCGTTCCAAAATTCTTGAGGATCGCATCGGCGCTCATATTGAGCCCGCCGGCGATCGTCAGGGTGTCCTTGTTGTCGAGTTCCGGGGCCAACAGTCCGGCCGGGTCATCCATGACCAGGGATTTGGCGGACGCCGCACTGTCGATCACGACCGGATAGGTCGGCGTATTGGGCTGCAACTGATTGGTGATGATGATCGTGTCATCGGCGATGGTGGGCGCGTTGCCGGTTCCCCAGTTCGACCCGTTGCTCCACAGCGCCCCGGACGGCGGCGCCGGCGCGACATCCTTCCAGACCACGGCCGGGGTGTCGTTGCCGGTAACCGTGACGGTGATGGTCTGGGTGGAGATCGCGCCCTGCGAATCCCTGACCTCCACCGTGTAGGTGAGGGTCAGCGTCTCGCCGCTGGGGATGAAGTCGGCGACGTAAGCCGGAAGCTCCGCAAAGGTCCAGTTGATCGTCCCGGTCCCCGTGCCGGTGCTGTCCGTGCCGATGGTTGCGGAGAGCGCGTTTTCGAAAATCTGGAACGGGAGAGGAAACTGCTGCTGAAATGCCGCCAGATCGAGCGGCACGCCGGCGAGCGACGCGCCGGTCAGGTCGCCGGTCTGGCCTGGAACGACAATGCTATGGGTGTCGGTGAGATCGGGATCTGTAAACGACAGCGTTCCCTTCTCGCTATATGACAGCGCGCTCGGGTGGTTCACACTGACGCCTGACGTCTCCGACGTCGGAGCCAGATCGCCGCCTACCGTGGTTTTGCCACCGGAGAAATTGATGGTCTGCGCGGCCGTGGTGATGACCGGAACGTCGTTGGTGCCGGTGATCGTGATGGTGAATTTGAGAGGCGTCGACTCGTCATGGGGCGCGTAATTATTATCGACCGTCAGCGTATAGGTCAGCTGCAGCGTCTCGCCGGCGGCCAGGAAGTCGAATGATCCGTCGGGGACCGTATAGCTCCAGCTGGCCGAACCGTTGTTGTTGTTGCCCGGGGTCGCCGTCACGACCAGATCGACTTCGACCGCCTTGATGTCGGCGAGCTGCTGCGCATTCAGCGACAGGGCATGTCCATGCGGGTCCGTATAGGCCGACCCATCGAACTTCGCCGAGACCGTCGGCTGGTCGCCCGCATTGATATCGACAAAATTGACTGCGCCGGAGACCTTGTCGGGCGTGTGACTCCCGGTCACGCCGGGAATTTCGGTAATCCTGAAATCGGTCGAGGCCTGGCCGTTGGCGTTGACGATAACGCCGCCAGGCGGCCCGTCGATGTGCTGGATCTGCGGCCCCAAACCGATCGCCGCTGGCGCCGGCGTATTGACCGGCGCGTTCACCAGCAAAATCACCGGAGTGACGGTGACATTACCCACCTTGAACGGCGAGAAACTATCCGGGATCGGCGTATCGGTGTGGTGATCGAACGTCCTCGGATTGGAATTATCCGTAAACTTCTGCGCAAAAACGTCGGTGATGAGCTTTTGCACCTCAGGCGTCAGGCCTGTCAGCGACTGGCTGAAATTGCCGTTGCTGAAAGAGAATTGCGTTCCGGCCCGATCGACGACCGCAAACGGCGTCAACGTCACCTTGTCGAACAGGATGTAGGAGCCCGTGGTGCCGTCCGGCTCGACCAGCACCTGGAATTTCGTGTCGGGCAATCCGTTCTGGCCGGCCGTGTCGAAGTCGATCTCGACCAGCACCGCGGTGCCGCGGATGCCCATGGTTGCGACCGGCGTATCGATCTTCATGTCGCCGTGCTTGGCGGTCTCGCCGGCAACGAAGGTGATGGTCCCCGCCACCAGGCTGAGCAGCGATGAATTGCTCGACCCGTTGGGGTCGTAGACCATCTCGTTGAGCACCATTCGCGCATTCGACGAAAGGCCGAACACGGTGCCGTCGATGAAGGTAATGCCGAGCGTCGATCCGGACCCGGACTGGACCACGTCGCCCTTTTCGACGTTGTCGCCCTGGTTCAGGATGATCGAGACGCCGTTGCGAATCGCGGTCGCGGTGCCGGCCAGCTTGGTGACGTGCCCGATAACCTTGTTGACGCTGGCGCTGCCATCCGCCGCCTGGGCATATTCGACATGGCCGGCCAGCGCCTTGACGATATCGCCGGTGAGATGGGCGCCATCGGGCGACGCCAGCGCCGCGCGCTTCTCGCCCTTGAAGTAATCGTGCAGGACCAGCTTCTGATCGTCAGCCGAAAGGATCAGATCGACGCCGGACCGCGTGAAGTCGCCGTTGAAAAGCAAATGCGCATCCGGAACGACGATCGCATCTGCCGGTGCATGGGTTGTATGCGGAGAAACGCTATCGCCGGGCGCATGCCCGCTGGCATGCGCGCCCACGCTATCAATAAATAACTTGCCGTCGAATTTACTGGCGTAATTCAATGAGCCACCGGCCAATGGTTAATATTGATATAATTTCAATGGTCTAACCTTGCATATCACCGGGAACCGGATCGCGAAACCATCTCCTGCTTGTGAGAGATCGTCCCATTTGGTTCCCAAGGGCTAGAAAGACATATCTATTCTTTGGATGCTTCCCCCGATCGAAGTATTCAGCCCAGATTTATTGAATCTGTGCTCGCTATGGCAGGGAAAAATGAACGAGCGCGCGTATTTTTACGTATAAAACGCAATCCCCATACTTTCCTTTATCTAGGTCCGGCCCGTCCGCCGAGGATACTGCGCCGATATCCAACCCAAGACTGTGATCTGGATAACAAAGCAGGAGATTCCCGAGAATTAGGTATATCCCGCAGAAAATAAGGTTCATTGCAATGAATGCGGGTATCTTATCAAGATTTCCCTATTTTGTATACTAAATCGGTAAAACTGTCGGGAATTCGGCGAGGCGGATTTCAGCCTGTTGAGCGGTTTCCCGCCGGCCACGGCGGTTGTTAAGCAGAATAAAAGCCGCGCTGATCATCATCCCATCGAAACAATCCGGTCACCAGAGCGCTTACGAGCCTCGGCAAAATCCGGATGAATGGGGCCTCAGATGGGAAGTGTCGGTTATTCGCGCGTATGGCGCATCGTTGCGATGGTATGCGGCATGGTCTGTTTCGGACCGGCCGCGGATCTCACCGCGGGCACCTTGATCTCGCCCGGCGCGATGGATCTGATCCGGCGATCCGCCGAACCCTTCGGCTTGTCCGCTTCGAAACTGTCGGCCGGCATGCTGCGGCAAAAGTGGCTGGGCGTGGAGCGCAAGCTCGACGACGAACGGGTCCAATTGGCGCTTTGCGACGGCGACCGCGAACGCTGCGTATCGCCGGCGGCCCTGCAACTGCTCGCCATCGTGGACAATGCCAGAGCCCGTGACGGACGGGCCCGCCTCGGCGAAATCAACCGCGCGATCAACCTGGCGATCCGGCCGATGAGCGACCTGGCGCAATATGGGCAGCTCGACGTGTGGAGTTCGCCGCTCGTCACCTTCACAACCGGCGCCGGAGACTGCGAAGACTACGCGATCGCGAAATTCGTCGCCCTGCGACTGGCGGGTGTTGCGCCCGAAGATCTGCGGATCGTCGTCATGCGCGATACCATCCACGGCGAAGACCACGCCATTGTCGCGGCCCGGCTGGACGATCACTGGCTTACACTCGACAATCGACGCATGACGATGGTCGAGGACGCCGATGTCAGGAATTACCGGCCAACATTTGTGATCGATCAATACGGCATCATGCAGTACACCAACGCGCCTGCGGTCGCGAGCGGCCGGGATTCCGCACCTGCGATGGCGGTCAATCTGACCGTCCAGCCCGGGCAGATCTCACACGCCAACTAACTGACATCACGCGTCAAAGCTGCCTGAAAGCACCCCGGGGCACCCCAAGGATTGCGTCTGGCCTGCGATCACTTGTCCATGCATTCGCTGACGAAGGCGGCTCGGTCCCGGCGCAAGACCTTCGCTACATCAGCCTTTTGCGAGCATTGGAACAGCTTGAGTTGCTCCGCGCGCCGTTTTTCGGCGACGTCGCGGTATTCAGGCGCGACGGCGTTCGGGTCGACAAGCCTGTCGGCAAAACTGACGCCGGACCAAGCAACCAACGTCACGGTCAGGCTGAGAAGCAGGACGAATCCCGCAGACCATCTGCGGACGAGGGTGGCAGCCCCGGAAATTCTTTTCAGAGATATCATCGATCCACATTCGCCCGTTAATAACGGACACCCTAGTTCAGTAGCTCGGCAATATTGCCACGGTTCAAAGCCATAGCCGGCATCAAAATCGACCGGCAGCCAGCCGCAGCCCAAACGGCGCGACAATAATTCCGTTTCGCCGCGGCGTGCGAGAAGCTACCATGGCCCGCGATTATTTTGCTTTTTTCTTTAAGCGGGGCTTTTGAGTGGGGCGTGGGATGCGGGGAATGGTGCTGGCTATCATAGCCGTCCAGATCGGGCTGGCGTTCCCCGCGCGGGCGGAAGAGCCGGCGGATACCAACCGGTCGATCAGCGATATCCTGCCGCTGTTTGGCAAAAACCATTGCGAAGAAATCAAGAACCCCGCGGATCAATTGTTTTGCGGCGACCCCGCGCTCGACAGCGTGGCCACCCGACTGAACAGCGCGATCCAGCAGCGGCTGAACCGGATTCCGAACCGCCGCCTTGCGATCGAGGAAAACGCCGAATGGGTCAGAGACCGCAATTCCAGTTGCGGTATCTTCGGTCGGCAGAACGTTCCGGCCCGGGACATCAAGCCGGTCAGGGATTGCCTGCTGAAGGAAACCGAGGAACGCATCGAAATACTGGACGACCCGAATTTCGATTGCCTCGCCACCAATACCGCCGCGGGCGCGTTGATCTGCGCCGATCCCGTATTGGCGAACGCCAAGATGGAGCTCAATGAACACGTGCTGGGGCTGATTGCCAAATTGAAAGAGAACGAGGCGCGCGACGCCTTCGCCGAGTTCGAGCGATGGAGCAGGGAGCGCGATCGAAAGTGCAATCTGGCGGGCAAGGAAAACGTGCCGCTGCAGGAGTTGTCGCCGTCAGAGGGCTGCCTATCGGATTATTTCACCAGCAAGCTGGCCGAGGTCGCCGCGGCCAAGGGCGACCCGAAGCGGATGTTCGGACGGCATCAGGTTTCGCCTTCCCCCGATGCCGACGCCGTCGACCTGTGCGTCGCGCAGATTCATTCGACCAATTCGTGTGACGATTTTCTCTCCGTGAGCCGGGTCTCTCAAATCAACCGTGAAGTAGCGGAGCAGAACGCAACCGTCGTCGCCACAGTCGAGATGCTCGTGCTCTCGCCCTTTGCGGCCTGCAGCCCGATTGCTTCAAACTGCACCGGTACGTGCTGGGATGTAAAATCCGGTATGGCGAAGTCGATGCCCGGCAGCCGGGATGGCTTCTCGGTGGCGCACCGGTTGAGAATCGAAAAATCGTTCGCGTTTCAGAAAACCGACAATGGTGGCTGGCGCTGCAATTCGACCGCCCTGCAGCCGGTCGAAGTCGGCGTTGCGATCAGCGGCCCGTAAAGCGTTTTCAAGCCAACGGGTCGCGCGAATGCGCGCCCGATGACAGGTTCCGTGGATACCGGTTCGCGCGAAAAAAACGTGTCAAAAAGAGATTAGATCCCGGTTCTGATTCAATCAGAACCGACAAGGCTCTAAAATTACGAACCGCGGAACACACGCGGTTCCCAATCCTTGCGGCGCGTATTTGGCGGGATTTGCCGCCCTCGATTCACCGCACCGAAATATCTTGGGTCCATGGTTCGAGGCGGCTGCAACCTGGATCGTCCCGACATCATGAATTCAGATCAATCCGCCCTGCAGGTGCGAGGGTTAACAAAACGTTTTGATCGCCTCGCGGTCGATGCGCTCGATCTCACGATCCGCACCGGTGAATTCTATGCCCTGCTGGGGCCAAACGGCGCCGGCAAGACCACGACCTTGCGCATGGTGGCCGGATTGTTGCGGCCCGATGCCGGCTCGGTCTCGGTACTTGGCATCGATGCGCTCAGGGATCCCGTCGCCGCCAAGCAGATCATGGCCTGGGTTTCGGACGAGCCGATGATCTATGACAAGCTCAATCCGCTCGAATATCTCGAATTCGTCGCCGGCCTGTGGGGTATCGATCCCGCGGTTTCCGAACCATCCGCGCGCGAATTGCTGGTGTCGCTGGGCCTGGAACCGCATCTGCACGAGCGCTGCGAGGGTTTTTCCAAGGGCATGCGCCAGAAGGTCGCGCTCGCGGGCGCGCTGGTACACAACCCCCGCCTGATTATCCTCGACGAGCCCCTCACCGGCCTCGACGCGGTGTCCGCGCGTCACGTCAAGGGCTTGCTCGGAGAGCGCGTGCGCGCCGGCTGCACCGTGATCATGACCACGCATATTCTGGAAGTCGCTGAACGCATGGCCGACCGCATCGGCGTTATCGCTTCGGGACGGCTGGTCGCCGAAGGCACGCTTACAGAGTTACGCCAGCAGAACGGCAAAAACGACACCAGCCTCGAGGACATGTTTATCGCGCTGGTCGATACCGAGGCCGCCGCGGCATGACGACAAGCGCGCTGACCTGGTTTGCCCGGCACGAAATCCGGCTGGCATGGCGCGAATGGCTCGCGATCATGACGGCCGGCCGGCGCGGACGAACCCGTGCGGCCATCATCGGCCTGGTCTTTCTCGCCGCGTTCCTGCATCTGCCGGCCTATGCGGTGATCGGACGTTTTGCCGACCTTCAGGCGCCGCTCGACAAATCCAGCCTCATCGTCATCACCGCGACGATCTTCCTGGCATGGGCGCTGATGCTGTCACAGGCGATCGAATCCGTCACGCGGGTGTTTTACGCGCGCGCCGATCTCGACCTGATCATGTCGTCGCCGGTTGCGCTGGCCAATGTGTTTTCGGTGCGCATCGCCGCGATCGCCTTGTCGGTCACCGCGATGGCGCTGTTGCTGTCGACGCCGTTCGTCGACGTCCTCGTGATCAGTGGCGGCGTCAGGTGGTTCGCCGCCTACGGCGTCGTGATCGCCATCGGCCTCAGCGCCGCGGCGGTCGCGATTACGGTCACGATCATGCTGTTCCGGTCGATTGGCCCGCGCCGAACCCGGCTGGTGGCGCAAATCATCGCCGCGATCATCGGCGCCGGTTTCGTGATCGCGCTGCAGATCGCCGCGATCCTGTCCTACGGTACACTTTCGCGATTCGCGGTCCTGACATCGGACGCGGCTGCGGCCTTTGCACCTGACGCCGACAGTATCGTCTGGTGGCCGGCACATGCCGTGCTCGGCGATGGCGAGGCCTTGTTGCTTTTGCTGGCCGGCAGCCTCGTACTGCTCGGCGTTGTGATGGCGGTGTTCTCGCCCAGATTCGCCGACACGGCGATCAGCGTTTCAGCACATGCCGCCCCGGCCCATCAAGGCAAGAGCGCAAGGGCCTTTCGTGCCGGCTCGCGGCAGCAGGCGCTGCGGCGAAAGGAATTCGTGCTGCTGCGGCGCGATCCCTGGCTGGTATCGCAGAGCCTGATGCAATTGCTCTATCTGGTGCCTCCTGCCTTGATGCTGTGGCGAAGCTTCGCCGACAGCTCGGCCGCCATCGTGCTGATCACGCCCGTGATCGTGATGGCGGCAGGCCAGCTCGCCGGCGGTCTGGCCTGGCTGACGATCTCGGGCGAAGACGCCCCCGATCTGGTAGCTACCGCACCGCTGCCGCCGTCGCGCGTGACTCGCGCCAAGATCGAAGTGGTGCTGATCGCCATCGGCACGTTGTTCGCGCCACTGATCATCGCGCTGGGTTTTGCCTCGCCGCAGCAGGCCGCCGTTACCGCGGCGGGCGTTATCATCGCAGCGGCATCGGCGACCGCGATCCAGCTCTGGTTTCGCGTCCAGGCCAAACGCAGCCAGTTTCGCCGCCGCCAGACCTCGTCACGATTGGCGACCTTCGCGGAAGCGTTTTCCTCGATCGGATGGGCCGCAACCGGCGCACTCATACTGTCGGTCCCGCCAGCCGCGCTTATCAGCGGCCTGTTGACCGCGGCCATCGTCGCCTTGACCTGGAAGATCAGCCCGAAGCGGGAGTGATCGGCGAGCGCTTGGAAGTTGCCTGCCGATTAAATGCATCGGTTCAATGCGAGTGCATTTCCAAGTGCTGCGCCCAAGGCGGTATTATCCAGAATGCACCACGTGGTAGCGCCTTGTAGGCGATGCGCGTCAAGCCGCTTGCCGAGCGCAGCAAGTGCCCCATCGTCATAATCTGAATAATAGATTCGCGGAGAGCCGTGCCAACGATAATAGATGAGCTCACTCCAGCCGCCTGGCTTGCCGGCGCCTTTTGTCGGCGCGGGATCAGCAGCAACCCGTGCGACACGACGTGCGACGAACCAAGCATCCACCTCGGGTGTGAACCAACTCGAATGCCGCGGCTCGCACACGATCGGCGCGTCGATCCGTCCATGCAAATCGCGAAAGAACCGATCGGCGACGTTGCTTTCAAACACGAGCTTCGGCGGCAATTGCACCAGCAAAGCGCCGATTTTGTCGCCAAGCCCCGCTACTTCCAAGACAAAGCGATCGAGGAGCGCGTCACAATCGGCCAACTGCCTTTCATGCGTCATCGCCTTGGGTACCTTTACCGAGAAGCGGAATCCCGAAGGTGTTGCTTGCGCCCAGCGCTCATAGGTTTTGCGCTGGTGCGGCCGGTAGAAGGAAGAATTGATCTCGACCGCGTTCAGGCGGCGGGCGTAGCGTTCGAGATGGCTCCCGCCGGGTGGTACTTCCGCGGCATAACGCGCTGGCACGCTCCAGCCGGCCGCACCGATCCGCAGAGGCGGTTTAACGGCCGAACGCCCTCGACGGTCGGGTACTTGAGGGGAAGACTTCATCTGCGGTCAACGAGGTGTGTGACTGCGGGTTCCTTCCCTGGCACCCGTGGGTGCGCGACCGGCGTTCTGCGCTCAACACGGCCATGCAGCATCACCACCATGACGGCTGCCGAATTCGGCAGTACAGTCTCGTGTCGGGGCGTCACCGGGAGCGTGTCTGTCATGCTGCGATTATTGACTGTCGTGTTCGGGCTGCTCGGCCTTTCAATCGCACCGGCGGCCGCTCAGAACGGCCCGCGCAGCAGCGAATGTCTGGCAATGTCGCAGGCGCAGCCCCGCGCCACGCCGGTCAGCCTCCGCCTCGCCGCCGCCAAGGCGGACGAGGTCGCGATCACCTATGCCGGGCATTCAACCTATTACATCGACACCCCCGGCGGCGTGCGGATCGCGACCGACTATAATGGCGTCTACAGGACCGGCCGCCTGCCCGACATCGTCACCATGAACCGGGCCCACAGCACGCATTACACGCTGTTTCCGGACCCGCACATTCAACATGTCTTTCACGGTTGGAACGACGACGGCTCGCCGGCACAGATATCCGAACGCATCGGCGACGTGCTGATCCGCAACGTGACCACCGACATCCGCAAATATTTCGGCGATGATTCCAATTCCGAGATGATCAAGGATGGCAATTCCATCTTCATCTTCGAGGTCGCCGGCCTCTGCATCGGCCATCTCGGGCACCTGCATCACAAGCTGGATGAGAGCCATTTCGCCGCCATCGGCCGGCTCGATATCGTGATGGTGCCGATCGACGGCGCCTATACGATGTCGCTGGACGGCGTCTCCGATATCACGCGGCGGCTGCGCGCCTCCGTCGTGCTGCCGATGCATCGCTTCATGACGCCGCTCGACGAGTTCATGCGCCGGATCGGCCAGCAATTCGCGATCGATGAGCGCACCGAACGGACCCTGATGATCTCGCGGGAGTCGCTGCCGGGCACGCCGACGGTGATTATTCTTCAGGGCGTCTGAAGCCCGCTTCGAACGCTCTCAGAATTGAAAAACAAGGTGATGGATTCAAGCCCGGCTGACGCCGGCCCTGTCTTTAGAGCCTTATCGGTTCTGATTGAATCAGAACCGGGCTCTAATCTTTTGTTTTGACGCGTTTTCTTTACGCGAACCGGTATCCACTTCGCTCGAAAACGCTCTAGCTAGCCCGAACCCATAAGGCTCGCCGCCTCCTGCTTTGGCAGCAGAATTCGCTTGAGCTTGTTGAGCACGCGCAACGCGAAGCCGAAAATCACCGGTTGCGTCGTGCGGCAAAACGCGAGCTTTCGCACGCGGCCCTCGACATGCCATCTGGCATGCGCGCCGTCCCTGAAGAAGACGACATCGCCGGCGCTGTAGCGCGTGGGCTTCATCGCATCGTTTTCGAGAACGATCGAACCTTCGAGGATCAGGATCGTCTCGTCGAAGTCATAATACCAGTTGAACTTCCCCTCGGTGCATTCCCAGACAATGGTGGAAGCCAGCCCGTCCGCGCTGTTCGACAGCACGCAGGATTGCGCGACCGGATTGCCTTCAATGATCCAGGACGGATCGATCGGTCGCGAGGTCAGGTTGACGACGAGATTGGTAGTTTCGATCATGGAGCGGGACATCACGGACCTCAAAGAAACAACAAAAACGGCTAAACGCAAAAAAGCCCATAACTTCGCATCAGCCCATAACTGCGCGAAGCCAAATTAATAATAATCCTTTAAGCTTTCCTTACGGCGATCGCTTCAAAAAGCGCCAACGAACCCTCGAAAAGCCAATCAAACTGCGGCTTTCTGAAGCACGTGCGCCAGAAAAAGCGCGCATCGATTGAACCCTGGATTGCACCGCCGCGACTTCATGGTCGAGGAATTGAACCAGTTATCCCCTGCCCGGATTTGATCTTGTGAGAGAATGGATGCCAGACCTTCGCCTGAAATATCGTTGGACGAACATGGTCGCTATATGCGCGGCGATGGCCTTTCTTCTGGCCGCCCCGCACGGCGTGGCCTCCGCGCAATCGCAGACTCCGCGTTGGAGCACGTTCACCGGATGGAAGTTCGGAACCACAATCGCCTATCCCGCTAACGGCTTTTCAGCGTTGCCCGAACCCGATGCGCATGATGGCCGTACCTTTGTCAACCCCGACGGCGCACGGATTTTGGTATTTGCCTCGTACAACCCGCTCGACGAAACCGTCGACAGCGATCTGGCATCGTTGCTCAAAAGCAGGGACTATGAGCGAGTGACCTACAAGACGCGCGGCCCCGACTGGTTCGTGCTATCGGGCCTGCGGTCAGTCGACGGACACGATCAGGTCTTTTACGAAAAATACCTGTTTATCCCCGGCAACAAGAAAATCCACACCGTTG
Organism: Bradyrhizobium sp.; assembly: GCA_037201505.1. GTDB lineage: Bacteria > Pseudomonadota > Alphaproteobacteria > Rhizobiales > Xanthobacteraceae > Bradyrhizobium. The sequence goes on along the minus strand of JBBCHO010000023.1, from coordinate 145,991 downwards.
TCGTCACCTATCCGGTCGAACTCAAAGCCGTCTATGACCCGCTGGTCGGCCGGATTGGAAGCTCGCTACGCGGCAGCTAAAAGCCTGCGCGTGCACGATCCGCAGCAGCGGGCCTTAGCCGGAGACGCCACTCAACCGTTGCGGAACGTATAGGCGTAGCCGTTGATGGCGGGGGCGCCGCCGAGATGCGCGTAGAGAACTTTTGAGCCCTCAGGGAAGTAGCCTTTCTTCACGAGATCGATCATGCCCTGCATGGACTTACCTTCGTAGACCGGGTCGGTAATCATGCCTTCAAGGCGCGCGCACAGGCGAATGGCCTCCTTGGTCTCGTCCGAGGGAACGCCATAGGCCGGGTGGGCATAGTCCTCGATCAGGACGACATCCTCTTCGACAATCTCCTGGCCGAGATCGACGAGCTCCGCAGTGTTCTTCGCGATCGCAAGCACCTGCGCCTTGGTTTGGGCCGGCAGGAACGATGCGTCGATGCCGATCACCTTGCGCTGCCGGCCATCCCTGGCGAAGCCGACCAGCATGCCGGCATGGGTCGAGCCGGTGACGGTGCAAACGATGATGTAGTCAAAGGCAAAACCAAGCTCCCTCTCCTGCGCCCGCACCTCCTCGGCGAAGCCGACATAACCGAGGCCGCCATATTTGTGGACCGAGGCGCCCGCCGGGATCGCATAGGGCTTGCCGCCCTTGGCCTTGACGTCTTCGATCGCCGCCTCCCAACTCTGGCGGATGCCGATGTCGAATCCTTCGTCGACCATCTCGATATCGGCGCCCATGATCCGGCTTAGCAGGATGTTGCCGACGCGATCGTAGACGGCATCCTCGTGCGGCACCCAGCTTTCCTGAACCAGCCGGCATTTCATTCCGATTTTTGCGGCAACCGCAGCGATCATTCGGGTATGGTTCGACTGCACACCTCCGATCGAGACCAGCGTATCGGCGTTGGATGCGATGGCATCGGGAATGATATATTCAAGCTTGCGCAGCTTGTTGCCGCCGAAAGCCAGCCCCGAATTACAATCCTCGCGTTTCGCGTAGAGTTCGACCTTGCCGCCCAGATGCGCGCCAAGACGCTCCAGTTTCTCGATATGGGTGGGTCCAAAGGTGAGCGGGTAGCGTTGGAATTTTTCAAGCATGCGAGGTGCCCTTCGTCGGTCGCTCAGACGGACGAAAACTAGCATTTTAGATGAGAAAGGTGCTCTCGAATTCGATCCAAAATCTGATTGATCTGCATATATCCTGTATCCGAATTGCAGTAATATTCGAATTTATCCGTAAATATGAAAGATTCTTTCATGTCCGACGAAATCGACCGGATCGATCTGAAAATGTTGCGCCTGCTGCAAGGCAATGGGCGGCTCAGCAACGCCGAACTGGCGCAACTGGTCGATGTCAGTCCCGCGACGTGTCATCGCCGGACCCAAGCCCTGTTCGAGAAAGGCTACATCAGCCGGGTGCGCGCGATGATCGCACCACAGAAGGTCGACCGGGGCGCGCTGGTGATGGTCGGTGTCGTTCTCGATCGCTCGACGCGGGAAAGTTTCGCGGCGTTCGAAAAAGCCGTCGCGAAATTGAAGTTCATCCTCGACTGCCATCTGGTCGCCGGCGACTTCGATTATTTCCTGAAGATCAGGGTCGCGGATATGGCGGATTTCAAACGGCTTCATGGCGAACAACTGATCGCACTGCCCGGCGTCCGGCAGACGCGAACGTTCTTTGTCATGAAGGAAGTCGTCGATAACGCTCCGCTCGACTTCTGAGCAAGCGCGCCCTCAGGCCCACTCGCCCTTGCGGAACACCGGCACGCGCCGGCCGTCAGCGTAAAGTCCGTCGATATCAGTCTGGTCCGAGCCGATCATCCAGTCGATATGAATCAGGCTCTTGTTGCCGCCCTGGGCTGCGATCTGCTCGGGGGAGAGGCTGGTGCCATTGACGAAGCATTTCGAATAGCATTGGCCGAGCGCGATGTGGCAGGCGGCATTTTCGTCGAACAGCGTGTTGAAGAACAATAGCCCGCTTTTCGAGATCGGCGAGGAATGCGGCACCAGCGCCACTTCGCCGAGACGCCGCGCGCCCTCGTCGGTATCGAGCACCTTGTTGAGAACTTCTTCACCGCGGGAAGCCCTGGCCTCGACGATGCGTCCCTCTTCGAAGCGCACCGCAATGTTGTCGATCAGCGAACCCTGATAGGACAGCGGCTTCGAGCTAATGACGTGACCGCTGACCCGCCGCGCATGCGGCGTGGTGAACACCTCTTCGGTCGGAATGTTCGCGTTGCAGGTGATGCCGTTCTTGGCCGTGGAGCCGCCGCCCTGCCATTCATGGCCATGGGCCAGCCCGATCGTGAGGTCGGTGCCGGGTCCGGTGTAATGCAGCGCGTCGAACCGCTGTCCGTTCAGCCATTCAGTCCGTTCGCGCAGCACGGCATTGTGCTTGTTCCAGGCGGCGACCGAATCATCATTGTCTACCCGTGACGCCGCGAAGATCGCGTCCGCCAGTTTTGCGACGGCGACATCCTCTTCGTCGTCGGGAAATACCAGTCTGGCCCACGACGGAGACGGATAGGCGATGATGTTCCAGTTGATGTCGAAATTGACGATGCGTTCCAGCGCCGGCTTGTAGGCGATCGAATTCGCCTTGCTGGCACGCGCAACCCGGGCCGGATCCTCGGCGGACAGCAGCATCGGATTATCAGCGACGATCGCAAGCCGCGCACAGTTGCCGGCGAAGGCATTCGCCATCCCCTGATAGAGCCAGTTCGCCGCACGGTCGAAGCCTTCGTCCCGGCCGAACCGATAGCGCGCCAGCGTGACCGCCTCATCGGACATGATCGGCGTGACGAGGCCCGCGCCAGCCTTGTAGGCATGTTCGGCAACCCTGCGGACCAAGGGCAACGCGACGGTCGGCGCGGTCACCAGCAGATCCTGTCCGGGCTCCAGCCGCAGGCCGACCTTGATGGCGACTTCGGCGAGACGGTCGAGTTTAACGGGATCAATCGGCGAGGTGCGTTCGGATGCGCTCATGAAGGTCGGGCCTGGCTATTGCGTGGGCTTCGATTGTACCGGTCTTTTTAGCGCACGTCGTTTGGAATAAGTGTCGCAGACGCCATAGACCTGTGGAACACGCGAAATTTATCGGTCTCTCATTGGTAAAACGCGCCGGCGAAACCCGCCAGCGCGTCATTGGTCCGGTTTATCGGTGTTTAAAAGCGAGTTTATTTCCCGGGTTCCCGCGTCGACCACAGCACCGTCTTGCTATCCTTCTCATAGGCCATGCCCTGCGGATAGCTGATCAATTCCATCTGCAGGTCCCATGGGGTCGAAAAGTACAAGATGGATTGTCCAGCCGCGGGCCCTTCCTTGATCGGGATCGGCCCCTGCATCGTCGTGACATTCTTGGATTTCAGATAGGCGGCTGCCTTGTCGATATCATCGACATAAAGCGCGATATGATGTCCGCCAAGGTCGCTGTTCTTCGGCCGCGTCGTGACCTGGTCGGGTGACTGATATTGAAACAACTCGATATTGGAGCCGTTGCCGCAGCGGATCATGCTGATCTGCTCGATCACGGCGCGCGGATGGACGTTGACGACGTCCTGCATGAAAGTTCCCTTGTCATCCGAGAACGGTCCGAACGACATCGCCTGGGAACAGCCTATCACGTCCGTGAAGAAAGCCGTCGCCGCCTTGATGTCCGGCACGGTGATCCCGGTGTGATCGTGGCCGCGCAGCCCCGGGATCGAGTCCGCTGAGGCCAGTTGCGGCGATGCGCCGATGACGAGGGTAGCAAGTACGGCAGCCAGGAATCCGGATGTCTTCATGATGTCCTCCGTTGCGTTGTGTTTTGATGGTAGCGAAACCAGTGTTGGGCGGCAGGCTTAGCCCGGCGACGCCAATTGGCGTTCGACGGCCTTTGGATCGTGCGCGAGGCCCTGCGCGATGCCGCGCGCCATTTCGCCGACATAGATATCTTCCTCGCCGGACTCGAAGCCGTCGAGGATTTCGGTCGCGGCTTCGGCGGTCGTCATTTTCGGAATCGGCAACCCCGCGGTCATCCTTGTGTCGACCGCACCGGGCAGCGCACCCACGACGTGGACTCCTTGCGGCGCCAGTTCGCCACGCAATCCCTGCGTCAGGCTGAACGCCGCCGCCTTGGAGGCGCAATACGATCCCATGAACGGCAGGTTCACCCGCGCCAGAATCGTCAAGATGTTGAGCACGGAGCCCTTGTGGGCGATCAGTGCAGGGGCAAAGGCCCGCGTGACGCGAAGCGGCGCGATATAATTGGCCTCGATCTCCTTGCTGGCGATCGTCAGGTCCGGCGCGGTCATGAAGCTGGTATTGTGATTGATGCCGGCGTTGTTGATCAGCAGCGTCACGTCGGGCGCTGCCGCCGCGGCCTTCTTGACGTCCTCGTCGCTGCTGACATCCATCTTGAGCGGCACCAGATGGTCGGACGCGGTGAGCCCGGAAATATCCCGCGCACCGGCGTAGATCTTGGCGGCGCCCCGCGCCTTGAGTTCTGATATCAGCGCCTGCGCGATCGCGCCACTGGCCCCCGTGATGAGAACAACAGAACCCTTGATAGACTTGGTCATGCGGCTGATCCTTGCTGGTGGGAAGGGACAATCGGGCTGGCATCGTCCAGCCAGCCCGGCTCGACGTCGGGTAAGGGAATCGCTGAGAGCAGTTGGCGCGTGTAGGGATGCTGCGGCGAATTGAAAATGCGCGCGACCGGTCCGTATTCGACCACCTCGCCATGCTGCAGGATCGCGACATCGTCGCACAGCACGCGCACGACCGACAGATCGTGGCTGATGAACACCATGGTGAGACCGAGCCGGGCACGCAATTCCCGCAGCAGCAGCAGGATATGCGCCTGCGTCGAGACATCGAGACCGGACACGATCTCGTCGGCGACAATGAAGTCCGGCTCCAGCGCCAGAGCACGCGCGATTCCGGCGCGCTGGCGCTGGCCGCCCGATAGTTCGTGCGGATAGCGATCGACAAAGCCTTTCGGCAGGCCGACCAGATCGAGTAATGCCGCGGCGCGGTCGCGCTGATCCTGCCGTCCCTTCAAACGCCCATAGACCTGCAGCGGGCGCGTCAAGGTGACGCCCAATCGCAGGCGCGGATTGAGCGACGATTGCGGGTCCTGGAAAATCATCTGGATGCGCGCGCGCAACGGCCGCAGTTTCTCTTCACTGAGATTACCGATCTCATTGCCATCGAACTGAATGCCGCCGGAAGTCGGCTGCAGCAGCCGCACCAATAGCCGGCCTAACGTAGTCTTGCCCGAACCCGATTCGCCGACGAGGCCCAACACCGATCCGCGCGGCACCGCAAGATCGACGCGTTTGACGACCTCGCGCATCGCCGGCCGCCCGAACAGCGAGGATGATCGCTCCGGATAGGCAAAGGTCAATTGACCGCTTCGCAGCAGGATGTCGCTCATGCCGGCCCCGCAACGGCAACGCTGTCCAGCCGGTGCGCTTCCGACCACAGGCTTTCGATCAAGGCCGGCGGCACCGGACGAAGCGCCTCGGCCGGCCGGTCGGCGCGCGGCGTCGCCGCCAGCAGCGCCCGCGTATAGGGATGGCGCGGCTTGACCAATACGTCGGCGGTCTCGCCGTCTTCCAGCACGCGGCCGGCATGCAATACGGTCATGGTGCGGCAGATCTTGGCGACCACGCCAAGGTCATGCGTCACGAACAAAATGGCCGCGCCATGGCGTTGCCTGAGACGCTCGACCAGTTGCAGCACCTGGCGCTGCACGGTGACGTCCAATGCGGTCGTCGGCTCGTCCGCGATCACGAGACTCGGATCGCAGGCAAACGCCATCGCAATCAAGACGCGCTGGCGCATCCCGCCGGAGATTTCATGCGGATAGAGATCGAGAACACGCTTGGGTTCGCGGATCGCGACCTCAGTGAGAAGTTCCGTCGCGCGCTCCATCGCATCGCGTTTTGACAGCGCCAGATGATGCCGCAGCATGATCGATATCTGCGCGCCGACGCGCTTGACCGGATTGAGTGAGGTCATTGGGTCCTGCGGGATCAGCGCGATGCGACGACCGAGCAGGCTTCGCCGTTCCGGCTCCGGCATCGCCAGCAGATCGCGGCCCTCGAACTGGATCGTACCGCCCTGAACGACCGCATTCGCGGGCAACAGCCCCAGCACAGCGCGCCCGAGCATCGACTTGCCGGCGCCGGATTCGCCGACCAGTCCCCTCACCTCGCCGGCTTGAACCTCGAGGCTGGCGCCGCGCAGCACATTGGCCGCCTTGCCGCGCGGTCCGATCGCGACATGCAAATCCCTGACGGCGAGGACGGCGGTCATCGGCGCTGCACCGGATCGAGCGCGGCGCGCAGGCCGTCACCGAGAAGATTGAAACCGATCACGCCGAGAATAACGCAGCCGATCGGAAACGCCATGATCCACGGCGCCTGATAGACGACCTGGCGTCCCTCGACGATCATCCCGCCCCAGGTTGCGACATCGCCGGCGACGGAGATGCCGACAAAGGACAGGATTACCTCGACCAGAATCGCAATTCCCATCTCGACCGCAAACAACGTCACGATCAAGGGAACAAGATTGGGCAGGATTTCAAGCCGCAGGATCTGGCCGCGGCGGAGGCCGAGGGCGCGCGCCGCCGACGCATAATCCCGTTGCAATTGCACCATGGTCTCGGCGCGCACCACCCGCGCGAACCGCGTCCAGTCGACCACCACAATGGCGGCGATGACCGAAGTCAGCCCGGCGCCGATCACTGCGGCCAGCACGATCGACAGCAGCACCGGCGGAAACGCCATCCACACATCGATCAGGCGCGAGACCGACTGGTCGATCCAGCCGCCGAACATGCCGGCAACGAGGCCGAATGCGATCCCGATGATCGCCGCAAGCGAGGCTGCGATCAGCGCCACCGCAATCGCAGTCCGCGCCGCATACATCAAACGCGACAGCACGCAGCGGCCGAGGCTGTCGGTGCCGAGCGGAAACGTAACGTCGCCGCCCTGCATCCAGGCCGGTGGCATCTGCGTCGACAACAAATCCTGTTCGATCGGATCATGCGGGGCGAGCAGCGGCGCCAGTAGCGCGATCAAGACAAAGAAGCCGACCAAGCCCACGCCGATCCACAGCCGCGGGCCGCCGCGCGCAAAACCGGCCCTCCACTGCGATGGCCGCTCGATCGGAGCACTGACGGCGAGATCAACCATGGCGCAACCTCGGATCCAGCAGCGTCACCAGCAGATCGATCGCGAGATTGAGCGCAATGAACAGGATCGCAAACGTCAGGATCAATCCCTGGATCAGCGGGAAATCGCGATTGATCACCGCGTCGATCGCCATGTTGCCGATCCCCTCATAGGAGAAGATGCGTTCCACCAGCACGGTGCCGCCGAGCAACAAGGTGATCTGAACGCCGCCGAGCGCGACCGTCGGAATCAGCGCATTGGGAAACACCTCGCGCAGCAGGATGGCCGGTCGCGAAAAGCCGCGCGCGCGCGCGATCTGCGCATAGTCCTGATCCTCGGCTTCCGACAGCGAGGCCTTCAGGATACGCGCGACCAGTGCAGCGAACGGCAGCGCCAGCGCCACCGCAGGCAGGATCATGTGTTGCAGCAACGCTGAGGCAACATCGAGCCGTCCGGTCAGCAGGCTTTCGACCAGATAGAAATTGGTGTGGAAGGTGACGTCGAGTTGCGGATCGATCCGGCCGGTAATCGGCAACAGCGGAATCAGCACGCCGAACAACAGCAGCAGGATCAGCGCCCAGAGGAAATCGGGAATCGCGAGAAAGACCCCGATGCCGCCATCGATGGCCCATTCGGCGCCGCGACCCCGCGTATAGACACCCGTGAAGGCAACCGCCGTCCCGAGTATAACGGCGATCAACGTCGCCATCGCCGATAGTTCAAGCGTTGCCGGCAAACGGGCCACAACCAGTTCGAAGACACTCTGGTGCAGGCTGATCGAGCGGCCGAAATCGCCTGACAAGGCCTGGCCGAACCAGGTGATGAATTGCTGCGGTATCGATTGATCAAGCCCGTAGAATGCCCGCAGCCGGTCGATATCGGCGGCCGAGGCTCCCGGCGGAATCATCATGGCGATGGGATCGCCGGGAACCACGCGCAGCAGGACGAAGACGATGACGCACACGCCAAACAGCGTGGGCGGAATGAGGACGAGTCGTCTGATGATCTCGCCCCATCTCATAAGCGTCTGGCCTTGCCTTGCGCCTTAAGCAGGCGTGATCAACTGCGGAAGGATCATGCCGTTGGCCTGCGCCACGACCTTAATCCCCTTCTTGTGGATGATCGGCTGCACATACTGGAACAGCGGAATCACCTCGCCCTCTTCGGCGATGTATTTGTCGACGGCTTTCCAGCCGGCAATCCGCTTGGCTTCGTCCTTTTCGCCCCACAACGGGCCGATCCGCTCGACCAGATCCTTGCCCTTCCAGGCGGAATGCGGCGACGGGCCGAACATCGCAAACCCGGTCGAGGTCGAGGGATCGCCGATCGCATTGCCCCAATTGTAGAACGCGGCCGGCGCCAGCGCATGGCGTGCGCGCAGTTCGAAATGCTGCGCGATCTCGTAGACTTCAATAGTGGCCTCGATGCCGACCTTGCGCCACATCCCGACGATCGCCTGGATCATCTCGTAATCCTTCGGCTTGAAGCCGCGCGTGGTCTGGATGGTGAACTTGACCGGCTTTTCGGGCGAGAAGCCGCTCTTGGCCAGCAGGCTCTTGGCGAGATCCGGATCGTAGGACACTTTGATCGAGGGATCGAAAGCCGCATAGCCGGGCGCTTCCAGCGTCGAGATCGGAACGCCATAGCCCTTCAGAAGCCGATCGACGATCGCCTTCTTGTCGATCGCATGATTGGCCGCGAGGCGTACGTTGCGATCGAGCATCGGGGCGATGTCGGTGATGAAGATCATCGCGATATCCGACACCGGCTTGGTCTGCCCGGCGAGGCCCGATTTCGATTTCAGGCGGTCGAACTCCTCGTAGGGAATTTCGAACGTAACGTCCGATCCGCCGGACTCGATTTCCGCAACGCGGCTGGTCGGATCGGTGACGAATTTGAACACCACGGTATCGAAGGCAGGCTTCGGACCCCAATAGCCGGGATGTGCCTTGAGCCGCAGGAACGCGTTGCGCTCGAACGCGTCGACCTTGTACGGGCCGGAGCCGATCGGCGCCTTCTCGAAACCTTCGGCGCCGACTTTTTCGAAATAGGCCTTGGGCAGGATGTAGCCGGTGAGGAAGGCCATCCACTTGAACAAAGTCGGCTCGAACTCCACGACGTCGCCGGTGATGGTGTTGCCGTCGATCTTGTAGTTGTTGACCTTGGACCAGACGAACTGGATCGGGTTGCCGCTCTTGGCATCGGCGGCGCGCGTCAGCGACCAGACCACGTCTTCGGGCGTCACCGGCGAACCGTCATGCCAGGTCGCGCCCTTGCGCACTTCCATCGTGACCTTGGTGCGGTCGGCGTTCCAGCCCCATTTCGTCAGCAGGCCGGGCTTGAACGACAGGTCCGGCGCCTGACCTATATAGGGATCGAAGATCGCCTGATAGATCGACTGGATCGTCGGATTGACCGCCGACAATCCGATGGTCGGATCGAATGACGGCAGATTGACATTGTAAGCGATGGTCAGCGTGCCCGGTGCGGCGGCTTGCGCCGACCCCGCCAGAACGCCGGAGAGAGGTAACGCGGCGGCGCCAGCCAGTTGCAAAACCGCACGGCGAGAAATCGTGGAAGAATTCATGACAATTTACTCCACAGAACGAAACGGCGCCCGGGACGGGCGCCGTTGATTGAAGGCAAATTATTTAGCGCTCTCGGCCCACCGAGCCATCAGCGTATTCGAGGGCAGCGTCTCATCGACGAGTTTCTTCGCCTGCGCCACGCCGGTCACGGGGAGCCGCGCCGGGTCGAGAAGCCCGATCTGCACCAGCACCGAAGCCTGATCCCAGTAGATGTGTTCGTTGTAGAGCTTGTCGCCGCGGAAACGGACGATGGCGATCAGCGGTACCTCGACATATTTTCCGGTCGGCGCCACGCCGGGCAGCATCCAGTCGATTTCGATATCGTGGGTAAAGGAGAACAGCATTTCATCGACGATCCGGTCCGCGCCGATGGTGCGCGAGATCGGGATCAGCTTGGTGTCCTGCGGGGTCTTCGGAATGAAATGGTTCGCGTAGAAACGCAGCAGATCGCGGTAGCCGACGCCGCCGGTCATGGTCGGAATGTGATTGACATAGGGCTCGGCGACCATCGTCGTCATGGTCTTTTCCGCATTGCGCTCGCCGAATTCCAGCTCCGTGTGACGATCCCACAGCGCGGAGAGATCGTAATGCGGGCCCATCACCTTGCGGAACAATGCGATCGAGCGCGAATGCGCCATCAGGCTCGCCGGCTTGTTGAAGCTGGTGCGCTCGGGCGCTGCGAAGGCGTGGTCGCAGCCAGGATACAGATACAATTCAATGTCGGGTCGCTTAGCGAACGCCGTCTTGACCTGCTCGCGGGCTTCCGCCGGCGCGTATTTGTCGAGTTCGGCGAAGTGAAACACCATCGGGCATTTGACCTTGCCGGCCTCGCCGATGTCGGCTTCGATGCCAACGCCATAATAACTGACGGCGCAATCGACATCGGTACGCGCTGCGACAAGATAGGCGAGCTTGCCGCCGAGGCAGAAGCCGAGCGCGCCGACCTTGCCGACGCATTCCGGACGCGCGCGCAGCGCCTTTAATGCATCGGCGGAATCCTCGATCGACTGGTTGGCGTCGAAGCGCTGAAAATAGCCGAATGCCGTGTTGAAATCGGCTTCGGTGTAGCCGAGGTCGACGCCGGGCTCCATGCGCCAGAACAAATCCGGCGCCAGCACAACGTAACCTTCTTCGGCATAGTGATCGGCGGTTTCCCGCATCGAGGAATTAACGCCGAAGATTTCCTGTAGCAGCAGGATGCCGGGGCCCGACCCCGATGCCGGAACGGCGAGATATCCCTTGAACGTGCCGCCGTCGGCGGCCGCGATATCGATCCATTGTCCTGCCACTATACTACCCCTCCAGAACGCCCGCCTTATGCGCGGAGCCACTACGATTTAGTGCTGCCACTTCATCGTGCTTTCTTAATTGAATTTTTAATGTAAGATTCCCAATTGTAAATAGCATAGATTGAGCATGGGTTGCCTACGCCTTGAGCGCACGCGACATCGGGAGACTGTTTTGAAGAGGACTACCAACACCGAGCGGAAGAAAACCGGCAAGATCGCGAACAGGACCACCAAGCCGAAAGCCCAACCCGCCATCGTCGAACGGCCGGGGTCCTGGCATCTCGCGCGCACCGAAACGGAGCGGCGGTTGTCCGATTTTGAATTCGGTCTGGAGCGACTGGCGCAAGCCTATTATCGCTGGAAAGCGGCGTGTCTCGCCGCCGTCTGCGACGTGCCGCTCACCGGCGACGACGTCGCGGTGCTCAATGTGGTCCGGATGGGCGATGAGCCGAAGCGGCTGTCGGAAATCGGGCAATTGCTCAACCGCGTCGACGTGCCCAATCTTCAATACGCCACGCGCAAGCTGGTTCGCGTGGGCCTGATCGAAACCGAAGGCAGTTCGTCGCGCAAGGAAACCCGCTACCGCGCCACCGCGACCGGCTATTCCGTCACCGAGGCCTATGCCGCGTTGCGCGCCGCGACATTGCCGCCGATGCTCGAGGCGCTGGACGGCTGGGCCGCGAAGTCCGAGACCACCAGCATTCAGCTCGATTTGATCTCGAGCCTGTATGCACAGGCCGCGCAGGTCGCGATCACCCGGCGACATCAACCCTGACGGCGGCCCGCGGTCGCGCGTCTTCCTCAGCGCGCGATATCCTCGAGCCGAAGATTGCGCGTCTCGATCATCCGGGTCGCCGCCACCAATCCTAGCACGGCGACGCCGGCGAACATCAGGAACACGGAATCGACGCCGCCCTTGGCGAGCATGAAGCCGACCAGCGTCGGCCCGATCGCCGAAGCGACCCGCAACCATGAGGTCGCAACCCCCTGTCCCGATCGCGCGCATCCGGGTCGGATAGATCTCCGGCGTATAGAGATAGACCACCGCGGCGATCGAGCCGACCAGTCCATAACTGAGCGTGCTGAAGACGATGACCCAGGAGACATCCTGCGTCCCGCCGAACGCCAATACGCTCAACAAAATGGCGCCGAGCCCGAACGCACCCATCATCCAGTATTTGCGGCCGGTGCGATCGATCACGACAGCGCATATCAACACCAGCACCACCTGAGCGACATTGGTCATCGAAGCCGCACGCAGGGCGGGCTTCAAGTCGAGATGATAGACCGTGGTATAAAGTGTCGGCAGCCAGTTGTTGAGGCTGTTGGCGACGAGATATGCGGTAGCCCACAACACCCAGACGATCAGCGTGCGGCTACGATACGCCGGCGACAGCAACTCGCCCCAACTGCCACGCGAGCGCGGCGGGACGGGAACCTGTGCCGGCATCGTCACGACCGGAGGCGTAGTCGATGGCACCACGCCACTTGCCGCGGCTTCCAATCGCATCACGACCTTCTCGGCTTCCGCCAGACGGCCCTTGCCGATCAGCCAGCGCGGGGATTCCGGCAATCGCAACAACATCACGGCGATGATCAATCCGGGAATGCCGCCGATCAGGAACATGATCTGCCATCCCCACAGCGGCACCAGGATCGCGCCGACCTGGCCCGTCACCATCAGGCCGATCGGGAAGATCATCTCGTACAGCATGAAGAAACGCCCGCGGCCGCGGGCCTTGGACAATTCGCTGATGTACACGGCGGCGACCGGCATCTCACCGCCGACGCCGATGCCCTGAATGAACCGGAAAGCCAGCAGAACGCCAAAACTCCAGGCGCCGGCACAGGCAAGACTCATGATCGCGTAGATCGCGGTGGCCGCGGCGGCGCAAGGTACCCGGCCGTAACGCTCGGCCGCCCAGCTGAAAGCCAGCGCACCGATAATCTGGCCGACATAGCTGGCGCCGATCAGGAAACCGATTTCCGGGGCCGTGATGTGCCACAGCGGCACCAGGATCGGCAACACGAAGGCGATCGACAGCGCATTGAACGCATCGAAGAATGTCGCACTGCCCATCACAACGCGGGCGCGAACAAACCAGCGCGACGTCGGCACCTGCTCCATACGAACGATCAGGGAAGTGGCGGCATCATCGGACGCGGATGAGGAAACGGCGGGAGCCTCGGACCGTGGCTCCGCGTTGGCAACTGACAAAGGTTTTCTCCCGCTCGTTCTATTTTTTCGGTCCGACCCTATCGGTCAACACGCGTCACATGCAAGCCAACCCGTTTGCTGTGGTGGAGGTTATTTGATCTGCTCAGGCCGCCGCCGGTTTCTGCGCGACGCCCGGCGTCGGAGCGGGCTCATCAAGCGAGATGTTCCAGGCATCGTAGCCATAGAGCCAGCCTGGATCGTCATTGCCGCCGCTCATCCAGGTATTGGCGCTGGAAATCTGCTGGATCTTGGAGGTACGCGGCTTCCGATGCGCCTCGAAGCGCCTGAAGGCCTTTTCGATTCCATCGACCGACACGTCCTTGAGGCAGCGCGCCAGCACCGCGGCGTCCTCGATCGACGTCGCCGCACCCTGCGCCATATAAGGCGTCATCGGGTGACAGGCGTCACCGATCAGCACCACCCTGCCCTGGCTCCAGGTCGGCAACGGCTCGCGCTCCAGGATCGCCCATTTGTGGCAGTCCGGGCAGGCATCGAGCACCATCCGAACTTCGGGATGGAAGCCGGCATAGGCGTCACGCAATTCCTTGACGTCGCCTTTGGCCGACCATGATTCCTTGGTCACCCAATCCGCCGGCTCCGGAACGCTGGTGACGAAGTAAAGATCGCTGCGATCCCTAGTGGTGTAATAGATCACGATGTGACGGTCCTCGCCCCACCATTTGGTGCGGGAGATCGATATCTCCTTTGGCATCAGATTGGATTTGAACACCGAGCGGTAGGCGATGCGGCCGCGATGGATCGGCTTGTCGGGCCCGATGATGATGTCGCGCACGATGGAGTGAACGCCATCCGCGCCGATCACCGCATCCGCCGTGGCCGTCGTTCCATCCGCAAAGGACAGCGTCACCGGCCCGCCGTTTTGTTCGAGCCCGACCAGCTTCTTGTTCAGGTGAATGAATTCACTCGGCACGATCGAGGTCAGCGCCTCATGCAAGTCAGCCCGATGCATGCAGAGGAACGGCGCACCATAAAGATCTTCCGGCATCGGCAGTTCGCGCTTGATCTCACCGGTATCGCCGACCCGATTGAGATGGGAGTATGGTGCAAATGCATGGGCGCGCAGCGTATCCTCGACGCCGATGCCGCGTAGCACCTTCATCGAGTTCGGCAGCATCTGAATGCCGGCGCCGATCCGGCCGAACTGATGCGCCTGCTCGTAAACCTGGACGTCGATGCCCGCCTGCCGAAGCGTGCCGGCCGCGGCCATGCCGCCCATGCCGGCGCCGACGATTGCAATTTTGGGGGTGACCATGATCCCTGAGCTCCTCATCGCGGGAGACCGTTGTGCGTCTCCATTCGCCTCCAACATCGGCCTTGCCACTAGGTATGTAAAATATATCTTTGCTACCGAGTTGATATTTTATAAGTATATATCTCACCAGGGAGAAGCGCCGTGGAACTCAGGCATTTGCGCTATTTCGTGGCGGTCGCCGAGGAAGGCTCGGTCACGCGAGCCGCCCAGCGGCTCAACATGGAACAACCGCCGCTGAGCCAGCAGATCCGCAGCCTGGAGGATGAACTCGGCGTGCGGCTGTTCGATCGGGTCGCCAAGCGCGTCGTTCTCAATGCCGCCGGCAAGCAATTCCTCGAAGACGCCCGTCACACTCTCGACTGCGCCGCCGCCGCGATCGTGCGGGTGCGCCGTTTTGATCGCGGCGAACAGGGTCATGTCGCCTGCGGGTTCACCAGTTCCGCATCGCTGCATCATCTGGCGCCCAAGCTGATCCGCGCGTTTCGTCAGGCCTATCCGCTGGCGACTTTCGACGTCGAGGAGCGCGAGACCTTTGAACTGCTTTCCGGCGTCGATGAAAAGCGCCTCGATATGGCGTTCATCCGCATTGTCAGTTCGGGCCTGCCCGCGCTGGAGAGCCATGTCCTGCACGAAGAGGCCTTTGTCGCGGCGCTGCCGAGGGATCACAAGCTCGCCCGCTCAGCCGCGCCGGTTGCGCTTTCGGTGCTGATGCAGGAACGCCTCGTGCTCTACCGGCGTCCCGACGGTTTTGGAATCTTCGAGGTGCTGATGAACGCGCTGCGGCGGGCCGGGTTTGAGCCGCCGGTGGCAGAACAAGTCCCCCGCATCATCACCGCGATCAATCTGGTCGCGGCCGGACAAGGCATCTCGCTGGTGCCGGAATCCATGCGCGCGCTGCACCACGAAAGCGTTGTCTATCGCAAACTGGTTCGCGGCGCGCTGCCGCCGATGCCGCTCACACTGGTATACCGGCGCGACAATCCCTCCGCGCTGGTGCGCAACTTCATCGAAGTCGCGCGCGCGGTACGAACCCGATGACGGCGCGAATCGCGCCGTCATCAAATCAATCCTCCAGCGGAACCCCACGCGTTTCCGGCCCGAACCAGATCACCACCGCGCCGACCACATAGGCGAACGAGACCGCCGCAGCGGCCGCAGGAAATGAGCCGAACTCTGCGACCAGCCATCCCGCGATCAGCGGACCGATGGCGGTGGCGCAGCGCGCGGCGTTCCAGCAAAATCCCTGCCCCGTGGCCCTGATGCGGGTCGGGAAAAGCTCAGGCAGATACACCGCAAAGGTCCCGAAACCTCCGATGACGAAATACCCATAGATCAGCATAAACCAGAGCAGCGTCGGAAGGTCCTTGACGAACCAGAACAGATAAAGCGATGAGGCAAGCGCGCAGATATTGAAGACGAAATACGCGCCCCGTCGGCCGAGCCAGTCTGTTATCCAGATCAGACTGGCATAGCCGAGGGCGGCTCCGACCATCATCAACATGAAGGCATAACTGATCGTCGATACGCCGTTGGCGCCACCGCTGGCGCGCACCAGTTGCTGTATCCAGCTTGGGAGCAGGGTCAGGCCACCCCAGCAGCCGATCATGACTGATGACGCGACAATAGCGCCGACAATCGTTCTGCGACGCATATTCGGCTTGAAGATCGCTGCAAATGTCTGTGCGGCGGTCGTCTGGCCGCCATCGCGCTTGCGGACCGCGACCCAACGCTCCGGTTCGGGAACGAAAAACCTGATCAGAAGGCTCAAGACCGCGGGCAGCGCACCCGCCGCCAGCACCCAGCGCCAGCTGATGGGCCCCAGCAGAAGGTTATCGAGCGCCGCGGCGAAAAAGCCGAAAGCGAACGCCATCTGCATGATCTGCATGGCGCGAGCTCTATGCTTTTCCGGCCAGCTCTCCGCGATCAGCGAAGCGCCCGCGGCCCATTCTCCGCCAATGCCGAAACCGGCAATCGCCTGCAACGCCGCCAATTGAATCCAGTCCTGCGCCAACCCGCTCAGCCCGGTGAAGACCGCATAGATGATGATGGTGATCACCATGGTGCG
The DNA here is from genome assembly GCA_037201505.1 of Bradyrhizobium sp. Taxonomy (GTDB): domain Bacteria; phylum Pseudomonadota; class Alphaproteobacteria; order Rhizobiales; family Xanthobacteraceae; genus Bradyrhizobium. The sequence continues at coordinate 129,348 of JBBCHO010000023.1, read as the reverse complement.
CGAGCGACCGATGCGATCGGCAACGACCCCAAAGAGGATGCCGCCGAGGCCCCAGCACAACAGCTTGATCGCCATGATGTAGCCGCCGTAGCGGGCGATTTCGGCAGGATTGGTGAGTTTCGTCAGACTGGCTACGCTCGGAAACAGCACGAGCGTAAACAAGTTCAGATCCATCGAATCGAACATCCAGCCCGCGAATGCCGAGACCAGGCAGAGCCACTGATAGGACGTGATTTTCGATTCGTCGGCGACGTTCGTAGCCGTTACGTATGCCATGTTGCGTTTCCCTGACGCGATTTGCGCCTGTCGTTAGCGCGGCTCTTTTGGCCGCTTTTATTTTTTAACAAATCGTTTTCGTTCTCACTTGCCGGTGAGTTTCAGGCCGCCTGCTTGTCGGTGATGCGACCGCCTATTTCCTCGGTGATTGAAAGCGCGCAGGCTCGCAAAAGATCAAGGATATGATCTTCCGCCAATGCGTCGAAGCGCTGCTCCGGAATGGTGAGACAGATGTCGCCGACCACTTTGCCGCTCGGCCCAAAAATGGGCGCGGCCAGGCCAACGGCGCCTTGCACGCGATGGCCTCGCGAAACGGCTGCACCACGCGCCCTGATCTTCTGCAATTCCATCTGGAGACGATAGGGCTCCGTAATCGACAAGTCGGTCACGGGCGTGAGCCGGGTACGGGCAATGATCGATTCAATTTCGCTGTCGGAAAGGAAGGCCATGATGGCCAGTCCGCTGGCGCCGGCATAAACCGGTATCCACTGATTGAGATCAACCGCATAGCGCAGGGCATGCTTGGACTCGACCCGCGCGACGAAGATCATTTCCTGTTTGAGGTCGTCAAAGATGCCGAGCAGCGCGGTCTCGTTACAGGCCTCGACCAGACGCTGCATGTGTTTCAGCGCGGCCTGACGAATCGGCGCCTTCGCCGCCGCGATATTGGCGAGACGATAAAATTCCACGCCCAGAAGATATTTCGAGGAAACCGGATCCTGGCGAACGAACCCTTCGTCCGCCAGCGCGGTCAGGAGTCGATGGGCGCTGCTCGGCGACAACCCCATGGCCGCCGCCATCTCTCGCACGCCGGTCGAGCCGGATGGCTCCTGGATCAGCCAGCTCAGGGCGCGCAGCACCTTGGTTATGGGATTGCGATCCATGTGTTCTCTACAATGAAACAACCGTTCTTTAATGGAACATGACAGCAGCCTCCCGTCAACCGAAACCAATGCAGACAGCAACGGTTGACATAGCGAACGGACTAGATAGGCTATAAACGGAACAGATGTTCTCCACAAGAGAACATTTAAACCAAGACTTGGGAGTCTCAACCCAGGCACGACCGGCTGAAGCCAGCCGTCTTCGAAAATGAGATTGGGAGGTCTCGATGCCCACATTCGTGGACCGAATGGCAGGCCGGCAATGAAGCCCGCGCCGTTTGAATACCATGCACCGACGAGCCTCGATGAAGCCGTCGCGATGATCTCGACCCTCGATAACGCAAAGATCATCGCGGGCGGACAGTCGCTCGTGGCGATGATGAATTTCCGCTACGCGATGCCGGATCATCTGGTCGATCTCGGAAATATCGCCGGCCTATCGGGCCTGTACTTCGATGCCCCAGCACTGCGGATCGGCGCGATGACGCGTCAGCGCGAACTCGAATTTTCGGAACCCCTCGCCAACAAAGTCCCGCTGATCAAGGCGGCCCTCGCCCATGTCGGACATCGGCAGACCCGCAACCGGGGAACCCTCGGCGGCAGCCTGGCGCATGCGGACCCCGCCGCGGAGTTGCCGACCGCGTGCCTTGCGCTTGATGCCGAGATCGAAATCGCCGGCCCCCAGGGAACGCGCATCGTTCCGATGCGCGAATTCGCTGTCGGCTTCATGACGACCGCGCTGGGATATGACGAGATCCTGCTCGCGGTTCATATCCGACCCTGGCGCGAGGGACACGGCTATTCATTCCAGGAATATGCGAAGCGCCACGGAGATTTTGCCGTGGTCGGCGTTGCGGTACTGCTCGACGCGACCCCCGATGGCATCATCGAACGCGCGGCCGTGGCGCTTTGCGGCGCGATAGACCGTCCGATCCGGCGCGATGAAGCGGAAGCCGCGCTGGTCGGACACCATCTCGACGACAGCGTGATCGCGCGCGCGGCCAATCTGGCGGCAGATATCGAAGCCACGGCGGATATCCATGCCGATGCGACCTACCGGCGGCATCTGGCCCGCGTTCTGACGACACGCGCGCTCCATGAGGCGTCGTCGCGAATGAAAACAACAACGAGAGAACTAGCGTGACGAAAACCCATTCGATTTCGGTCAATATCAACGGCAAGACTTACACGCGCGATGTCGAAGCGCGGATGACCTTGGCCGATTTCCTGCGCCATGAAATCGGCCTGACCGGGACGCATTTGGGTTGCGAACATGGGGTCTGCGGCGCCTGCACCGTACTGATCGATGGCCGTACTGGAAGGTCCTGCCTGACCTTCGCGGTGCAGATGAATGGCCGCACGCTGACGACGGTCGAGGGATTGAGCGTTGCCGGCGGTCTCAACCCGCTTCAACAGGCATTTCAGGATCACCACGGCCTGCAATGCGGATTCTGTACGTCGGGCATTCTCATGAGTTTGACCGAACTGCTGTCGGGCAATCCCGACCCCACCGAGCAGGAAGTGCGCGAAACCCTCACCGGGCATCTCTGTAGGTGTACCGGCTATGCCGGCCCGGTGCGCGCGGCGCTGGCGACGGCAGAGCAGCTCAAGAACATCAAGGGAGCTGCGTGATGGGATCGAAGAATTTCGGAGCCCGCGTTACCCGCTTCGAGGACGTAGCCCTCGTCTCGGGCAAAGGCCGCTACGTCGACGACATCCATCTTCCAGACACGCTGCACGCAGCCTTCCTGCGCAGCCCGCATGGGCATGCGCGAATCAAATCGATCGACACCTCTGCGGCGCTGCGCTGCGAGGGCGTTCATGCCGTTCTGACGGCGGACGATCTGCCCGAACAGATGCGCAAGCAGCGAATGCCGTTGCTGCTTCCCAATTCAACGATGTCGACGCTGCGCACGCAACACAGCCTGGCCGTCGAGGAAGTCTGCTATGTCGGACAGGCGCTCGCGATCGTCGTCGCCGACAACCGCTATCTGGCCGAGGACGCGCTGGCCGCGATCGACGTCGACTATGAAGTGCTGGGGGCGGTGAGCGACGTCCGTTCGGCTCTCGCCAAGGGCGCCCCGAGCGCGCACGCCGATCTCGACAGTAATATCGTCTCCGAATTCGTCATGAAATACGGCGACGTCGAATCGGCCTTTGCGTCGGCGCCGCATGTGTTTCGCGAGGAGCTCTGGCAGCACCGCGGCGGTGGCATGGCCATGGAAACGCGCGGCGTGCTCGCGCAACCCGATGTCATGACCGATACGCTCACGCTGTGGTCTTCCACCCAGACACCCCACATCGCGCGGCGGATGCTCGCCGAAATCCTGGAAGTCGATCTGGAAAGCATTCGCATCATCGCCCCCGATGTCGGCGGCGGTTTTGGGCCCAAGGCGATCTTTTATCCTGAGGACGCGGTTGTCGCCCATGCCGCCCGTGCGTTGGCCCGCCCCGTCAAATTCATCGAGGATCGGCGCGAACATTTTCTCTGCGCCACGCAGGAACGCGACCAATACTGGAACGTCGAGATCGCTGTAGACGATGAAGGCACCATCCTCGGCGTGCGCGGGGACATGCTGCACGACACCGGCGCGTTCGTACCTTGGGGCATCATCATGCCCTATATCGCGGGCGCAACGATGCCGGGTCCTTATGTCGTTCCGTCCTATCATCTCGCATGCACCGTCGCATTCACGAATAAAGTGGCGACGACGCCGGTGCGCGGCGCCGGCCGGCCGCAAGCTGTTTTCGCGATGGAACGGCTGATGGACCGGGTCGCGCGTGAACTGAAACTCGACCCGGCCGATCTGCGCCGCCGCAACTATATCCGCCCCGAACAGATGCCTTATTCGGTGGGCCTGATTTTCCGCGACGGCAAGCCGCTGATCTATGACAGCGGCGATTATCCCCGTGGGCATGATGCCGCGCTGAAACTTGCCGACTATGCAGGATTTGCCAAACGGCAGGCCGAAGCGAAAGCCAACGGCCGCTACATCGGTATCGGCCTGGCCTCCTATGTCGAAGGCACCGGTCTCGGTCCGTTCGAGGGCGTCACAGTGCGCGTGTTACCGAGCGGCAAAGTCCGGGTTACCTCAGGCGCGACCAGCCAGGGACAGGGTACGCGAACCACACTGGCCCAGATCGTCTCCGATCAGGTCGGCTGCCGGATCGAGGATGTGACCGTCACGATCGGCGACACCGCCGGCATTGCCAATGGCGTCGGCGCTTTCGCGAGCCGGCTCGCAGTCAACGCCGGCTCCTCGGCATCCATCGCGGGCACCCATGTGCGGGCCTCGATCATGAAGCTGGCGGCCCGAATGCTCGGTCTGCCGGAAAGCGAGATCGATCTGGAGGATGGAAAGGCGATCGGGCGCGGCGGCAATCGTCCGACCGTCTCGTTCGGCGAACTGGCTCGCGCGGCGCAAGGCATGCCGGGATTTTCCATGGAGGCCGACCAGCCCGTCGGCCTCGAACATACCGCCTACTTCGCGCCGCCGCAGGCTGCCTATTGCAGCGGAACGCATGTGGTGGAAGTTGAGGTGGACATCGGCACCGGCGCCGTCAAAATCCTCAACTATTCGGTGGGGCACGATTGCGGCAATGTCATCAATCCGCTGATCGTCGACGGACAGGTTCAGGGCGGCGTCGCTCACGGCATCGGCAACGCCTTGCTCGAATGGATGCAATATGACGAGAATGCGCAGCCGCTGACCACGACCTTCGCCGACTATCTGCTGCCGATGGCAACCGACGTCCCGATCTGTGCCATCGCGCATGTCGAGACGCCCTCGCCGCTGAATCCGATTGGCGTCAAGGGCGCCGGCGAGGGTGGAACCATTCCCGCCGCTGCCGCCATTATCGCGGCGATCGAGAATGCGTTGTCACCCTTCGCGGTCCATTTCACCGACACGCCGCTGATGCCCGATCGCATCGTGAGGGCCCTCGAACAGGCCGGCGCATATCGCGAGCACGCGGCATAACTTCGGAGCGTTGCGTAACAAGGATCCCCCATGAAGATTCATAACGAATTTACCGTTCCCGTTCAGCCGGCGGAGGCATGGGCGAAGCTAAATGACGTTCCGCGCATGGCGCGCTGCGCGCCCGGTGCGCAGTTGCTGGAGCAAGGCGATGATGGCGCCTATGTCGGCACGATCTCGGTTCGGCTTGGCCCCGTGCTGCTCAACTTCAAGGGCAAGCTGATTTACAAGGAAGTCGATGAGGCGAACCATCGCGTGATGGCGGAAGCGAGCGGTTCGGAAACCAAGGCGCGAGGAACCGCGCAGGCGAACGTGGTGTTCTCGCTTGCGAGCGCGCCTGAAGGCACCCGCGTGCTGGTGGATACCGATGTTCAATTGGCCGGCTCGATCGCGCAATATGGGCGTGGCGCCGCCCTGATCCAGAATACCGCTCAGGTGATCATGAACGAATTTGCCCGTAACTTCGCGGCTCAACTCGGATCTCCTGATGACGCCGAAGCGCAAAATGCAAAACCGATCTCGGGACTGAAGGTCCTGTTCGATGGCGTGCGCAACACCATCAAGGGCTGATTTGCGATCCCATGATCGCAGGCAATCCGTTCAAGCCATATCCCTCGAAAGGACGACAATGGAAAACGCCCCGTTTTTCGTGAAACGCGACGAAGCCGGCTTCACCGCCACGATAACGCTAAGCCGCCCCGATCAAGGCAATCGCCTGATGACCGAGGATGTCTCCGCGTTGGGACAAGCCATCCGCGAATGCGGCGCCGATCCCGCCGTCAAGGCCGTCCTCATTCGTGCGCAAGGCGAGCACTTTTGTCTTGGCAGGGATCCGGGCCCGCCTGCCGCGAAACCGAAGAGTGCATTGGCGATGCGAACCGGCGTCACCCAACCCATTCTGGACCTTTACGCCGATATCCGCGCGACGCCGGTCCCGGTTATCGCCGTTGTGCAGGGCGAGGCGCGGGGATTCGGCTGCGCCATGGTCGGGCAATGCGACCTGTCGATCGCGGCCGAAGGCACGCAGTTTTCCCTGCCGGAAATGGACACCAACCTGCCGCCAACGCTCGCCATTTCGGCCGTGCTCGGCAAGGTGCCGCCCAAGCGCCTGATGCACCTCGTCTATACAAGGACCAAAATCGGAGCAGCCGAAGCGCTGGAATTGGGCTTTCTCAGCGAAGTGGTTCCGGCGGACAAACTCGATGCCGCGGTCGCTGCCACGCTGGCCAAGCTGACGGATCGCAGCCGGCCGTCCATTGCCGCGGTAAAGGAATATCTCGCGGTGGCACCGCATATGGACCCGGACGCCGCGGCCCGCTATGCCTCAACCTTGTTGTCCGTCGTGCTCTCCTCGAAAGAGTAACCGCGCCGGACTTTCGCAAGGTTCGGTACCCATGGCGTTTCCGCTCGACCATATCGTCATCAACACGCTGTTCGATATGGACCGCGCCGCCGCGCTGATGGAGCGGCTCGGATTCACGGTGACGCCGCGGGGCTATCATTCGCTGGGCTCGATCAACCATCTGATGGTGTTCGAGGGCGGCTATCTGGAACTGGTCGGCCTGCCCTTGGGGACGGATGTCTTGCGCCGCGACGTCCTCGAAAGCCCGCTCGGCCTCAACGGGCTGGTGTTTCAGGCCAAGGAAGTCGACGCCATTATCGGCCCGTTGCGCGACAGCGGCCTTGCGATGCTCCCGCCGCAGGATTTTTCACGGCCGGCCATCATCGACGGCGTCGAACAACTCGTCCGATTCCGGACCACCAGAACGGCACCGGAGCTTTTTGCCGCGGGACGGGTGTATTACTGCCAGCACTACACGCCGGAATTGGTCTGGCGCCGCGAATGGATGACTCACGCCAATGGCTGCAGCGGCCTCGGCGAGATCGTGGTCGTTACTGACGCGATCGACACCGACGCAGCGCTATATGCCAGGGCTGCGCAGGCCCCGGCGAAACAACACGAGAGTGGCGTCTGGACCATCGATCTGGTGGACTCTTTTCGTATCACACTGATGTCGCCCACACGGTATCGCGAACGCTATGGCGCACTCTGCGTCGAGGCCAACGACCGAATCAGCTTCTTCGGCGCGATCGTGCTCAAGACTGATGACATCGGCCATATCCGGGATCGCGCAGCCCCTCTCACCGAACTACGCTCGGTAGCGAGCGAGCATTCCCTGACTTTGCTCGCGCCGTTTCTCAACACGCTGTTTGAGTTTCGCAGCGACCGGTAACTCAATCGCTATCGCCGAGCGCTTCCCAGATCGCGCGCGTATACGCGGTGAAATCCGGGCTTCCACGCAAAGCACGCAGGTTTCGCGGCCGCGGCAGGTCAATCCGATGCTCGGCCACGATGTGGGCCGGCCGCGGCGAAAACACCAGCACCCGATCCGCCAGCGCAACCGCTTCTTCGATATCATGGGTAACGAACAGGATGCTGCGCCGCTCCGCTTCCCAGATGCGCAGGAGTTCACGCCCCATCACCGCCTTGGTCTGGAAATCTAGCGCACCGAACGGCTCGTCCATCAGCATCACCGCGGGCTGATAGGCCAGCATGCGGCCGAGCGACACGCGATGACGCATGCCGCCGGATAGTTGCGCCGGATAGGCGTCGCGGAATTCGGAAAGGCGCAACAGCGCCAATAGATCCGCGGTGCGCTGCTTCCATTGCGCCGCCGGCACGCCGGCTAGCGCAAGACCGACCTCGATATTTTCCTGCACCGTCTGCCAAGGCAGCAGCGTGTCTTTCTGAAACATGAAGCCGATATGTTCGGGCGGACCATCGACCGTTTCGCCGTCGACGGTGATGGTTCCGCTTTCGACCGCGTTGAGGCCCGCGATCGCGCGCAGGATCGTCGACTTGCCGGAGCCGCTGGGGCCAACCAGCACCACGAATTCGGCCTTGTCCACCGCGAGGCTGACGCGATCGACCACCTGAAGGCGGCCGCGCGGTGTCTCGTAGGAGACCGAAACATGATCGAGCAGAATACGGGGAGCCTCGGTCGCGCTCATCGTCTGGCTTCACCGCGCCAGTGCAGCGCTCTTTGTTCGATCATGAAGATGATCTGGTTGGCGATCATCGCGAGCAACATCAGCAGAAACAGGCCGACGAATACGCCTGTGGTATCGAGCTGGCCGCCGGCCCGCACCACATACCAGCCGAGGCCGCGGTTGGCGCCGATCAACTCGCCGACGACGGCGCCGACCAGCGACAGGCCGATGCCGATGCGAAAGGATGCAATCAGCCAGGGCACGATGGAGGGGATCGTCACCTTGCGCAGGATGTAGGACCGCGGCGCGCGCATGGTACGCATCAGGTCGATCATGTCGGGATCGATAGTCCTGATACCCTCGGTGACATTGAGAATGAACACGAACACCACCATGGAGAACGACATCATGACCTTGGAGAAAAGGCTGATGCCGAACCACAGAATGAACATCGGCGCCAGTGCGACGCGCGGCAAGCCATATAAACCCATCACGAAGGGATCGACGATCTTGGCGGCACGCCGGTAATGCGCCAGTGCGATGCCGATCGGCGTGCCGACGATCGCACCCAGGAAAAGCCCGAGCACGGCTTCGGAGACCGTGGTGCTGACATGCCGCCAGATCTCGCCGCTTTTGAACAGCACTAACAGCCGTTCGCCAATCAGGCTCGGCCGGCTGCTCCAGAATTCGTTGAACAAATTCCCGGCGCAGAATTCCCAGATCAGCAGCAATCCAACGACGAGGGCGAGGCGCCAGACCAGGGCCGAAACGTCAATGCTGTCGCGCACCGGTCTGCTCGGGGCGAGAACTTCATCGGCAATGACGGGATCGGTCATGAGGTCATTCGGTTCAGGGCAGATATCGCAGCGCGACGACGTCCTGGTAGGTGACTTCCTTCACGGTGGGGTCGGCGACCCGCAACATCTCCAGCGCGGTCTTGAATCCGGCCTCCTGCGCGTGCCCGTCATGCGACAGGCTGCGCGCGGCCGCGTCCTTGGCAACCGTCACGACGAGATCGGGCGACAGCGTCGGAAACCGCTCGTGAACGGCGGCCTGCACGACGGCCTGATCGGTCTGGATCAGCTTCTCGGCCTTGACGATGGCGCGCACCACGGCATGCGCAGTGGCGTCATTGGCCTTCAGCCAGCTACCGACCACGACGAGATCGAGCGCCATGTAGTCGAGGTCGCGAAAATCCGCGACGAATTTATATTTGCCGGTCGCCATATAGGCCTGCACATCCGGTGTGGTGAACATGCCGGCAGTGACGGAGCCGGTGTCGAGCGCGGCGCGCATGGAGCCGCCGGTTCCCGCGGCGATAATCTCGTAATCGCTGTCCGGATTGAAGCCGGCCTTTTTTATCATGAAGCGAAGCGTGTTGTCGGTGAGGCTGCCGGGCGAGGTAATTCCGACCGGTTTGCCCCGGAGACTTTTCAGGTCGGTCGCGGGAGAAGCGATCGGCGCCAGCAGCGAATAAGGATGCTTGTCGAGCAAAGCGACCAAAACCGCGCCGCCCAATCCGCGGCTGGCCAGCCTCAGCGCATGATCGCCGGCGCAGATGCACAGATCGACGCCGCCACCGGCCAACGCCTGCACCGCGGGCCCGCCGCCGTCAAAATCGACGATCTCGGCGCTGATACCCTCAGCCTGAAACAGCTTTTGCTGGATCGCGACCACCACGGGGATCGACGCAATCGATACCTGGGCCGAGGCAATGCGCAGCGACGTCTCCGCGCGCGCACCATCCATGGACGCCGCGATCATAATCCCTACGCAAAACGCGACGGCGACCAGACGGAAATTCAGACGCGCTTTTAATCCGCTCATGACCCGCACCAGCATCAATTCGGCAACTTGGCGGCGAAGGACGAATTGCGAAGGCAGAGGCAGCCTTTGGGGTCCTGCCATAATCTTTCCTTTTCATGCAGAAGACCGATCGCCCGCGCCACGGCGTTGAACTCGTAGTTCGAAAAGCGTTCGGCGATATCGGTGAAATACAGCGGCGTCTTCTCGATGACGGTGGCGATCTCTTCGGCGAGTTTGCCGATGACATCAGACGATGCCTTCTTGGCCTCGCGGTCGGCCTTGCCGCCGACGTAGTCGGAAATCTTGGCCGTGTCGGCGTAGGCGTAAGTGATGCGCTCGTAGCGCTCCTTGGGAATTCCCTCGGCGATGGTTGCGTCGATGCCGACCTTGGCGGTGGTCGGTACAATGCCGTGCGGCGTCGGCGCCAAACTAGGATCCAGCGGCTTGCCGCGCGCATTGCTGACAATCATGATGTCGCGGTCGCCCTGGACCCGGGTCGCGATCGCCCATTCAACTTCGACCGGATTAAACACATCGATATCGTCATCGACGACGACGACATGCTTGATGTCCATCACCGACAAAGCCGCCAATAGCGCATTCTTGCCGTCACCGGCCTGCTTCCTGATCGAGATCACAGCGTGCCAAAAAGTAACGCCGCCCATCGTCATGTTGATATCCTTGACGACGACGCTCGCGTTGCGCAACGCCTGACGGATCGCGGCATAACGGGTCGGCGCCATCAGCCAGGTATTTTCCCAGGGCATATGCAGGGAGTAATAGACCGCGTCGCGTCGCATCGAGACGGCTTTCACCCGCACGACCGGATTCCAGTGCAGGCCGCCCATCAGCCAGGTGAATTCGCCGAAGCGGCCTTCCGGCTGGGTCCAGCCTGTCGGCAACACCTCGGCTTCCAGCACGATTTCAGCATCCGCCAGATAGGGCACGTCGACGGTCTCGCAGTTCGCCAATTGGACCGGCCGCCCGCGAATGCCGCCGGCGATCGCCATCTCATCGGTGCCGAGCGGCGCCTTGAAACCGGCGCCGAGTAGTTCGATCGGATGCGTTCCGATGCTGATCGAAATCGGCAAAGGACGCTTCGCCTCCAAGGCACGCTGCACGAACAGCCGCATATTGTTCGGCGTCACGATATCGATGCCGGTCAGGTTCTTTTCCTTGACCATGAAACGATAGATGCCGGTGTTCATCCCGTATTCGGGATCCCGGGCAATGACAACACCGGCGGTGATCATCGGGCCGCCGTCATAGATCGACGACATCGGGATCGGTAGCCTGTAGAGATCGACGTCATCGCCCTTCATGACGATCTCGCGCGTCGGCGAATTCGCCACACGCTCGGGCGGGATCGGGTTGTTGAGACCTTTTTTCAGCCGCTCCTCGATCTGCAGGTATTCGGTTGCGCCCATCGACATCATGGCGCGTTCGCGGGTGCGGATAATGCCGGACACGACCGGCATGTCGTAGCCAATGACCTTATGGAAGAACAACGCCTTGTCGGACTGGTCGACCAGGGTTGCAATGTGACGGATGTCGATCGGTTGATGAAAATCAACCAACTCGCCGGCCTGGCGTAATTGATCGAGGAAACCGCGGAACGTCTCGTCCATCCGAACCTATCTCCGTGCCGTCGTATGCTCATTCAAGGATTGTGCCGCGTGAGCCTTGCCGCCCATCAACTTTTCGGCAGCAAGTTCGCGCAACGCGTTGCGATCGACCTTGTTGGTCGAAGCCAGCGGCAGGCTGTCGAGAAACCAGATCGAACGCGGATGCTGGTAGGCGGGGGCATTCTTGAGGGCGAATTCTTTCAAGACGTTTTCCGTGAGATCGCTGCCGATGCGCCGCCACCACGAATGCCACGGGCTTGGTGCCCTTGATATCATCGGGAACGGGGCACCACACAGGCCTGGATCACGTCGGGATTCGTTTCCAGCATCTTCTCGACTTCGCCCGGGAAGATATTTTCGCCGCCGCTGACGAACATGTCCGTCGGTCCGTCCGACGAAGAAATAGAAATCGTTCTCGTCGCGGCGGAACACGTCGCCGGTGATATAGAATCCGTCTGACGTAATGGGAGGCTTTATGTCCGGCGGTTGTGATAGCCGGTCATGATCGCCGGACTTTTCATCTCGAGCACGCCGGTTTCGGCAGGCTTTCCATCCTCGCCGATCAGCCGAAGCTGCACTTTGGGATGGGGATAACCGACCGACATTTCAGGTTGCGGCAATCCCCGGGGATGCGGCCCGAACACGACAGGCCCAGCCTCGGTCGTTCCGTACGCATTGGTCACAGCCGCGGACGGTAACGTGCGATGGATCGCTTCCAGCAGACTATGGCTGACCGGCGCCGATCCCATGCGCAGGAACTCGACACTGGACAGATTCGTCGCCGCCAGTCTTTCCCTGTCGTTCAGCATCATCGCGATCATCGGCGGCACCGCGGTGAGCCAGGTGCAATGATAGGTCTCGATGGCGTGCAAATAGAGCCTAGTCGTGAACTGCGGCAACAGGATCACCGTCGCACCGGCGGCATGCGCCAACTGGCTCATCGCCAGCGCGTTCATGTGATAGAGTGGTGCTGCGACCAGAAAGCGATGGCGCGACATGTCCTGCGCGGCCATGCGTTGCTCGACCACCCAGATATGGCTTTGGTGCGAGAGCACGACGCCCTTGGGGCGGCCGGTCGAACCCGACGTATAGAGAAACATCGCGGACTCGCCGGGCGCCGCCACCAGCGCGGTGAACGGGCCTGGCTGGATGAAGCTGACAAACTCTTTGTTGTCGCCGTCGAATCGAATGCGCGGCAAATCCTTTGGCGCGTTGCCGAACCGCTTGATATCGCAGAACACCAGCCTGGCGCCGGAATCATGAATGATGTAGTCGATCGTGGCGGCCGGAAATTTGAAATTGACCGGCACTGCCACGAAGCCGGCGCGCATGATGCCGTGCACGGTCGTCAGATATTCAAAACGATTGGCCGAGAGAATAGCAACGCGGTCGCCGCGCGCGAGACCGCGCGCCGTGAGCGCCCGGGCCACGGCATTGGCCTGCGCTTCGAAATCCCGGTAGCTGAAGCGGCGTTCCTCACCGGCGCCCAGATCGATGATGGCGATCTTGTCGAGATCGCGGTCCATTGAGGTCAGCGATCCCAGATTGTGAACGCGGAAGCTTGAGACACCACGGAAATCTCTATCAGGCCGGCGGCGCTGTCAGATAGGGTCCCGCGTCCGCTGGCCAACAGACGCCCCTCATGATCGAGCACCTTGGCTTCCGCGACGGAGAACTGCCGCCCAAAGTTCACGATCTCGCCGCGCACCCGTCAACACCCCGGGCATCGCGGCGCGATGATAGTCGACCCGCAGATCGATGGTCGGGACGCCGCGCCCGGTCTTGGAAACCATGGCCCAGTCCGCCGTGAGATCGACCAGCGTCGCCAGAATGCCGCCATGGGTATAGCCGCGATCGGGATTGACAACCCATTCCTCGCGCCAGGTCGCGGTCAACTCGATGGTGCCGCTGCCTACCGCGATGACCCTTCAACCCGAGCCATTGATGAAACGGACCGCGCGATATCAGCTTCTGGACGTCTTCGACGCTCGGGACTTCACTCATCAAATCACCTCTTCTTGGTCCGCGTCTCCTGCCTAGAGCAAGCAGGTTCGCAGGACGGTATCATGAACTTATTTCGTCGATCACGGCACCACGACGACCTTGCCGATCACTTCACGGTCCCTGATCAGACGCAGACCTTCGGCGGCCTGATCGAGCGTCAGGACTTCGTCGATCACGGGCTTGATTTTCTTCTCGACGATCATCTTCATCAGATCGGTCAGATTTTCTTCATAAAAGCTGTTCGAGCCGATCACCTTCAGCTCGAAGCTCCAGACATAGCGCAGATCCTCTTTCGGATCATGCCCCGCGGTGGCGCCGCACACCAGCAGGCTTCCGCCGCGCTTGAGACAGCGCAGCGACGGCACCCAGGTATCGCCGCCGGTGAAATTGATCACGACATCGACGCCGCCTTCATAGGTGCGCCGTTGCGGCTTGCCATATTTTTCGATGGCCCATTTCGAGAAGTCGACTTCCTTGTAATTGATCGCCTCATCGGCACCCATCGCCTTGAGCTTTTCCATCTTCTCGGCACTGCTGGCGCAGGCAATCACTTCGGCGCCGAGCAGCTTGCTCAGGATCACGCAGCCGGTGCCGACGCCACCGCTGGCGCCGAGGATGAGGACGCGATCGCCCTTGCGGATGGTGTTGTGGGTAATCAGCATGCGGTGCGCGGTGCCGTAAGCCACCGGCAAGGACGCCGCTTCCTCGAAGCTGACGCCGTCGGGCATCGCGATCAGCTGATCGGCCTCGACCAGGCAATATTCAGCCATGCCGCCGTCGAGCATTTCGCCCATCAGGCCCTTTTTCTTGTTCAGCGGATTGACCAGAACGCGGCTGCCGACCTTCCAGCCGGAAACCCCCTCGCCGATTTCGACGATCTCGCCGGCCATATCGAGACCGATGACCACGGGCAGCGGCACCTTGATGCCCGGCATGCCCTGCACGGTGAATACGTCGTGATAATTGAACGACGAGGCGCGCACCCGGATGACAACCGCGCCGGCCCTGGCTTTCGGCTTGGGGTGATCCTTGACCACCGAAAGATTTTCCAACCCGCCATGCTGGCGCAGAAACCAGCGCTCTCATCGTTTCTGACATATTATGTTCCTGTTAGTTGCACCTGCGCACTGAACGGCGCAACCGCATGCGATTCCTCAAGCGCGACGCGTGACGGCAGTTAGCAGCGTCACTGTGCCTCGTCGAGACGGCTGAATGCATTTTGCCGAGACCGCGCGCCATATCAAGGCCTATTTCCATAACGTGCAGATCGAAGGCATAGAATCGCGAATACGCATTATTTCCGCAATTTTTATCCGAGCTTCGGCGCGCCAGATATGTCAAACTCGTCATTTGTGTTACCAAATCCAGGACATCAGGTTGGCGGACGGGGGTGCATATGGACGACCTCGACTTCACGCTTCTGCAAATACTGCAGGAGGATGCGACACTGAAAGTGGCCGAGATCGCCGAAAAGGTCGGACTGTCTCCGACCCCCTGCTGGCGCCGCATCCAGAAACTCGAGGAAGAAGGCGTCATTCGCAAACGCGTGGCCTTGCTGGATCCGGTGAAACTGCAAGTCGGCGTCACCGTCTTCATCGCCGTCAGGACCAACCAGCACAACGCCGCCTGGGTGAAAAAATTCTCCGCGATCGTAATGTCGATTCCCGAAATCGTCGAGTTCTACCGGATGAGCGGCGACGTCGATTATCTCTTGCGCGCCGTGGTGCCGGATATCGCCGGGTATGACGCGGTATACAAACGGCTGATCGAGAAAATCGAATTGGGCGATGTCAGTTCGAGTTTTGCGATGGAGCAGATCAAGTTCACCACCGCGTTGCCGCTGCAGTTCGCGATCAACAGCGAAGCGGCACGCGCGCAGCGCGAAAGAAGGCAAATCGTAACATCAAAACGCCGGCTTTTTCTCAATCGCCGCGCCAACAATCACGTCGATTGCCGGCAGCAGATCTGAAAGCGGTTTGCCCGGACGCTTTTCAAGCGCAAGCGTCACCACGCTGCGGAGAACGGAACGCAAGTCGTCCGCACCGATAATGTCCCGCTCCGACGCTCTCAGCGGCAAGCGCTCCGCCAGCAGTTGGTTTTGCAGCCGTTCGGCGGAGAGTTCGGCGGCCTTGATCGTCGATCTGAATGGCTCTGTTGTATTGCCCGGCGCGGGCGACGGCCCGCTCTTCAACCGGGTGCGCATGGCTCGCAGCGGATAAACGATCTGTTCGCGCCAGAGCCGGCAGGCCTCATCCAACTCCCTGATCTCGGAAGGGGGTCAGCAGCACGCGATGCCGGACCGCCGCGAAGACGATCATGAGAGCCATCATGACATCGACACCGGCCTCGTCCTGCAGTTTCAGGCAGGCAATCGGCAACTCCGGCTGAGCGTAAAGCTGCAGGGCGAAGGCCCAGCTTTCAGCCTCAACGTCGGAGCGGGACTGAGTCATGAATCCGTATTTTTGATCGAATTCAGTCCAGCCCAGCGGCTGACCGCTGTGGTCTCGATATCAAACAGGTCGAGCACCCGGCCCAATGTGTGATCGACCATCTGCTCGAGATTTTCCGGGCGCGCATAAAAGGCCGGCACCGGTGGATAGACGATCGCGCCCATTTCGGCGACCGCCGTCATCGAGCGCAGGTGACCGAGATGGAGCGGAGCTTCGCGCACCATCAGCACCAGCCGCCGCCGTTCCTTGAGGACGACGTCGGCCGCGCGCGTCAGCAGCGAGGACGTCACGCCGGTAGCGATCTCGGAAAGGCTTCGCATCGAACAGGGCGCCACCACCATACCAAGCGTCCGGAACGATCCGCTGGAAATGGAAGCCCCGATATTGTCGATCTGATGCACGACATCGGCCAGCGCCGTCACCTCGGCAATATTGATATCCAGCTCCTGCGTCAGCGCGATCCGCGCCGAGCGGCTGATGACGAGATGCGTCTCAACGTCGGTCGGCTGCAGCAGGCGCAACAGCCGGACGCCATAGATGGCGCCGGAAGCCCGGTTAATCCGACGATCAATCGCCGCGGAGATGAAGTCATCGGAACGAATCCAGTCCTCTTAAATCGTTGCGTGTGGTTGCTCTGGAGTACCACAAAAATCGATGCCAATCTCGTTGGGTTCCGGGGAAAAAGCCCTCGCCGCATCTTCTCAGAATTAGACATGCATCGCTCAAAATCTGCCGATATCCAGTTTTGATACCTTCAATTCCTATTGAAACGCAAAATATAACTAAAATATACGAATATTGTGCAATTTTATATGGCTCTGCCGTGAGAATCTGATACGTTCATCTCACTCTGAAGGCATCCGGGACTGACGACATGCGGACGATCGGGCTGTTGGGCGGCATGAGCTGGGAAAGCACCGCGGTCTATTACCGGCGCCTCAACGAGAACGTCCGCGATCGCCTCGGCGGTTTGCGCTCGGCCAAAGTGATCCTGCATTCCGTCGACTTCGAAAGCATCGTCGAACTGCAGAAGGCCGATGCCTGGGACCAGGCCGGAACCGTGCTCGCGACGCTGGCGCGCAACCTTGAATCGGCCGGGGCAGATTGCGTGCTGATCTGCACCAACACCATGCACAAGCTGGCCGACACCGTGCAGCGCGCGATATCGATCCCGCTGCTGCATATTACGGATGTCACCGGACAGGCCGTCGCCTCCGCCGGCTGCCGCCGGCCGTTGCTGCTCGCGACGCGCTACACGATGGAACAGGATTTCTACCTCTCGCGGTTGCGTGACACGCATGGACTCGCTCCGCTGGTGCCTGATGCCGAGGACCGGACTGTTGTGCACGACATCATCTTCAATGAATTGTGCTGCGGCGTGGTGAAAGAATCCTCCCGACAGCGTTATCTGGAGATCATTGCAACTGCGCAAGCGGCGGGGCGCCGACAGTGTCATTCTCGGATGCACGGAAATCGGCCTGCTGATAGGCCCGCAGCACTTCGCATTGCCGGCGTTCGATTCGACATTGCTGCACGCCGACGCTGCCGTTGCGTTCGCGATCGAGCGGCATGACGAACCCACGCGGAGTGCGGCATAGCGGCGCCTACCTCTTTGGAAGCACAGACTTTGGCATAGTTTGTGCTACCTGAAGGGACATGAAGAAGATTCCACGCCGTCAATTTCTGCACCGCGCAGCGGGCGCCGCTGTACTTCCACTTTGGCCTGACATCGCGCGCGCGCAATCCTATCCCGCACGCCCGGTGCGGATGATCGTTCCCTATTCGCCGGGCGGTCCCACCGACGTTTGCGCGCGCTTCATCGCGCAGAAATTGTCGGAGCGGCTGGGCCAACAATTCTACGTCGAGAGCATCGCGGGCGCTGGCGGCAATATCGGCACCGGGCAAGCCGCGAGGGCCGCGCCGGATGGCTACACGGGTTCTCATTACCGTCAACAGCTACGTCATCAATCCGAACCTGTATCCCAAGGTGCCCTATCGCGTGTTGCAGGACTTCGATTCCGTCACCCTCGCGGTCGGCTTTCCCTCCGCGATGGTGGTCAACCCTTCGGTGCCGGCCACGACGGTCAAGGAGTTGGTCGCGCTGATCAAGCAGACACCCGGCAAATTCAGTTTCGCCTCGCCGGGCTTTGGCACGCCGTCGCATCTGCTCGGCGAACAATTCCGCGTTGTATTGGGTCTCGACCTCGTGCATGTGCCCTATGGCGGCAGTGGCCCGAGCATGATGTCGGCGGCGGCCGGCGATACGCCGATCGCCTTCGCCGCACTGTCGGCGGCGGTGCCGCTGATCAAGGATGGCAGGTTGCGCGCGCTCGCGGTGATGAGCAAGAACCGCTCGCCAGCGCTGCCTGATTTGCCGACCATCGGCGAAGCCGGCTATCCAGGCCTCGACGGCGACGCCTGGATCGGCGCGCTCGTTCCCGCC
Organism: Bradyrhizobium sp.; assembly: GCA_037201505.1. Classification (GTDB taxonomy): domain Bacteria; phylum Pseudomonadota; class Alphaproteobacteria; order Rhizobiales; family Xanthobacteraceae; genus Bradyrhizobium. Next base: position 110,892 of record JBBCHO010000023.1, on the reverse strand, counting down.
GGCACACCCAAGGACATCGTTGCGCTGCTGCAGCGTGAAATCGTCGACATCCTGGCGGTGCTGGATATGAAGGAAAAACTCGCAACGCTGGGCCTCGACCCGATCGGCAGTACGCCGGAGGAATTCACCACGCAGATGAAATTCGAGATGGAGAAATGGGCCAAGGTGATCGAGGCCGCCAAGCTCAAGGCCGAATAGATCGCGCGTCTTCGGGCTCGCTGGGCCTTCAAGCATTGCTATGCCAGGCCGGAAAGGCCGTTTGAATCCGCAGCATCATCGCATCGAGCAGCAGACCGACACCAGCATGGTCAGGATATAGGCGAACACCGTCGGGCTTCGAAGAAGCGTTGCGAATACATCAGCGCCGCGCCCATCCCGCCACCGCCGCCAACCATCTCCGCGGTAAAGGTCGTGATCAGCGATACCGGCAGCGCGACCCGCAAGGCTGCGAATATCCGCGGCCACGCCGCCGGCAACACCACGCGAAACAATAATGTGAGATTCGACGTGCCCAGCGAATACGCCGACCAGATCCAGACCCGATTGACGGCGGAAGCCGCGGCATAGGTCCCGATCACGATCGGAAACACACAGGCAAAGGCGACCAGCAGTATCTTCGAGGTGCTGTAGATGCCGAACCAGAGAATGAAGATCGGCAGGAATGCGATCTTCGGCGACGGAAACGCCAGCGCGATCACCGGGTCGAAAATCCAGTGCACCAACCGGCTGCGCGCCATCGCAATGCCAAGCCCGACGCCGACGAGCGTCGCGGCGATCAATCCGACAAACGCGCGGAACAGGCTGGTCAGCAAATCTGACGGCAGCGAACCGTCGGCGCACACCGTCCACCATTCGGCCATGACCGCCGAGAAGGCCGGCAGAAACAGCGGCGACGCCAGCCCAGCCCGCGCCGCGGCTTCCCAGAGCACGACGATCACGAGGACTGATATCACCGAGCGGACCTGCAACGCGCGCTTGCTGGGTTCCTTCTCCATTATCGGACCCCGCTCATGCCGCGCCCCGAGCCGTCGCCGATTCATGCCAGCGCAGGCATTTTTGAGTCAGCACCAGCAACAGGCGATCGGTTACAAAAGCCACCACGACGACACACGCGATCGCGGCGAACATGTAATCGTAGGCACCGTTCTCGCCGTACATGAAGATCAGCTTTCCGATGCCATTGGTCGAGGCGATCATTTCCGAGGAGATCGCCAGTACAAACGAGAACCCGAGTGCGACCCGCAGGCCGGTGAAAATATCGGGCAGCGCATGCGGCAAAAATACCTGCCACAGCATCTCGCGCGGCCGGGCGCCGAGCGCCTGCGCCCCCACAGACCAGCACGCGCGGGGTCGAGGCCACGCCCTGGAACGTATTCACCACCATCGGCAGCAGGCAGGAAAGAAACACCGCGCAGACCGTGGTCGCAGTGCCGATCCCGAACCAGAGAATGAACAGCGGGATCAGCGCCGATTTCGGCAGCGAATAGGTGCCGCCGACGATCGGCGCCGCATAGGCGCGAAACTTTGGCGAGCGCGCCATCATCAGGCCGAGCCACACCCCGACCGCAGAGCCGAGCGCAAGGCCGAGCGCGGCGCGCGCCAGCGTAACGAAAAGATTGTCCCTGATCTCACGTCCCGTCAGCAGATCGACCATCGCGTGACCGATACGCAGCGGCGACGGCAGGAAGGCTGGATCGACCAGTTTTGTCGCGCTGACCGCCTGCCAGATCAGGCCCATCGCGATCAGCGGGATCATCCGCCCGACCGGCGAGCGGAACGCCGCATAGCGATCAGACCGGTGCATTCAATTTTTCCGCGGCCAGCGCCTCACGCCGGACCGAAATCCAGACTTCGTTGCGCGTCTTGTTGAAAGCATCTGACGTGAAAAGTTTTTCGCGCGGGATGGTTCGGTCGAGATCGATCTTGAATTCCTCGACGATCTGCCCCGGCCGGGCCGACATCACGCAGATGCGGTTGGAGAGATAGACCGCTTCATTGACGTCATGGGTGATCATCAGGACGGTCTTGCGGGTCTCGAGCCAGATCCGCAGCAATTCGTCCTGCATCACCTCGCGGGTCTGCGCATCGAGCGCGCCGAACGGTTCATCCAGCAAAAGGATCGCCGGATCGCAGGCCAATGTTCGCGCGATCGCGACGCGCTGCTTCATGCCGCCGGACAATTCGCGGGGATATCGATCCTCAAAGCCCTTCAGTCCGATGACGCCGATCAGCCGGTCCGCGATCCGCGCCCGCTCGTCGGGCGCCAGCGCACCGCGCTCAAGGCCGTAAAGGATGTTGTTGCGCACCGAGAGCCAGGGAAACAGCGCATATTCCTGGAACACGACGCCGCGGTCGGTACCGGGACCCTGGATCGCCTTGCCGTCGACCAGAACCTTGCCGTCGGCCTCCAGAAAACCGCCGAGCACATAAAGTAAAGTGCTCTTGCCGCAGCCGGAAGGGCCGACGATCGACACGAACTCGCCTTCGTAGATCGAGAGGTCGACCGCTCTCAGTGCCAGCACCGGATTTTTATCGCCGGGATAGGATTTGGAGACCGCCTGTATCTGGATTTTCGGGATATTGGTATTCTCGTCGGTCAAAGCGCGCATGGTTTCGGCAGGAAACTGAGATTGATATATTTTGCTGCGTCGACGCTGCGGCCGATCAGCTTTTCCTCGAACATCGCGTCGAGCGGCTTCTGGATGGTCTGCGCCGAAACGCAGGCGCTGGGATCGCGGTAATAGTCGCGGTCGGTCGCAAAATACGAGCTCAGCACTTCCTTGGGCGATTTCGTGAAGTCCGACACGATCTGGATCGCCTGCTCGCGGTTGGCGCGATCGTAGAACCAGCTGATGCCATCGACGTAATCGGCGAGGAAGCCGCGCACCGCGTCGGGATTTTCTTTCAGGAAGCTATTGGTCGTGACCTGGAAGATCACCGAGGATGGGCCGCCGAACGCGTCGCCACCCGTGAATACCGGCCGCAAATCGCCCTTCGGGCTCTCCACCGCGAGGAAGGGAATAACGAGCACGCCGCAGTCGATGCGCTTTTCGCGAATGGCTGAGGCGATGTTCGGGAAGGCGATCTCGACGATTTCGACATCGCGCCGCGGATCGATGCCGTTCTTCTTGAGCATCACCCGCAGGGCGAGATCGACCGCGGAGGCAAAGGCGTTGATGCCGATCTTCTTGCCTTTGAGATCAGTCACGGTCTTGATCGGCGAATCCTTCAGCACCATGAAACTGTTGGTCGCGTTACCGGCATGCCCGTCCTGATAATTGTCCGAAATGATCGTGAGCCCGGCCGGCACCGCGTCCTTGACGATGACAGTGGCGAAAGCCGCCCCGAGAGCGTCGCGACATCGGCCTGTCCCGCCGCGAGCAGGGACGCCGCTTCCGGCGTGCCGCGCGTAAAAGTCATGTCGAGGGTGTAGGCCTTGCCGTAATTCTTCAGCACGTTCTGCTTCAGATGATCGAGGAAGATGATGGTCTCCATCTCGTTCGGACCAATGCCGCCGCCGGTCGCGTAGCGGATATTGGGCACTCCTGCAGCCGACGCCGGCGAGCGGGCAATAAAGGGAGACGCGATCGCGGCGCCCGCAGCACCCAGCATCCAGGCGCGGCGTGAAACTGTGTTGGAGAACGACGTCATCGGTTTTCCCTCAATCGGCCAAGCGATCAGCGAAGGTCAATCACGGCCCGCGCTGTCAGCGCAACTATCGGACATGTCCTTGCGCTTGAGAAGAGACATTCACGTTTTGAGAACCGCCATGCCTTCGATTTCGACCAAGAGGTCAGGATGCGACAGCCGGCGCACCTCAACGGTTGTGCTGGCTGGCAAACCAACGCCGAGATAGTCGTGCCTGACGTCAACGTGTTTGAAGAACTCGTCGATGTCGGTCACGTAAGTTGTGGTCTTGACCAGATCGTTCAGCGTCGCGCCGGCGGCTTCGAGCGCGTTTTTGAGGTTTTCACCGACCTGCCTGATCTGGGCGCGCATATCGCGGGGACCGACGATTTCGCCCTTATTGTTACGCGCCAACTGCCCGGAAACAAAAATCATCTTTTCGCCGGAGGCGACGACGACGTGGGAATAAAGCACGTGGCCGCCGACATTGCGCTTGAACAGGGCGTCCGGCTGAATTTTCTCGATCGTCATGGGTCGATGCTTTCTTTGGTTTGGTTAGATATTTCTGTAGCGACAACGAAGGTGCGCTCCCTCTCCCACCCAACTCGGGTTTACCCGAGTTGGGCATATTAAATTGTCGAAGTCGGATATATCCGACTTCGAGTGGGAGAGGGCTGGGGTGAGGGGTTTAGGTCCGTCGATAGTCCGTAACCCCTCACCCGGATCGCATCTCACGATGCAATCCGACCTCTCCCACAAGGGGAGAGGTAAGCGGACCACTTGCTCATTCCACATCAAATCACAAAGAATCCGTGGCTGGCGTCGCGCCGGAGTTGTTCGACCAGGCCATATTCCCAATCGAGATAGGCCTGCATCGCGCCGGTATCTACGTCCGTACCTTCATAGGGACGCCGATAGCGATGGGCCGGATCGGGTTTCGGCAACACTTTCGGCGGCCCCACTTCCAGCGCGCGGTCGTAGCCGCCGTCGAGCACGTACACCTCCCAGCCCATCTGCGCGAGCCAGGACGCCGTCATGTCGGCGCGGACGCCCATATTGTCGGTGAGCAGAATGCGCGTGCCGCGCACCGGTGCGGCCATATCGACTTCCTGCACCAGCTGCCCGCCCGGATAGTGACGGAAACCGGCGATGTGACCATCAGTATATTCCTCGGCGTCGCGCACATCGAAACGATAGAGCGTGCGGCGGGGGCTGCGCCTGCAGCGCGATGGCCTCCTCCATATCGATATGCTTGACGCCGGCGCGATAGGCGACTTCGCGGGCATTGGTCTTCGCGCCCTCGAACAGGCCGATCTCGCCGCGACGGCCGGCGCCATGCTCGAGATTTTGCCTGGCGAGCGTCCAGCCAATCGTTCCGTTGCGCAGCGCCACGACTTTGTTGGTGACGCCGGCATTGATCAGCGACTGGGTGCCGATGATCGAGCGGGTGCGGCCCGCGCAATTCACGATGATGGTGGTCTGCGGATCCGGCGCGGCGCAGCCGGCGCGCAGCACCAGTTCCGCGCCGGCACACTGACCGAGCCCGGAATGTTCATGGTCGCATATTCGTCGAACCGACGAACATCGAGCACCGCGATATTGGCCTTGCTGGAAATCAGCGTCGAGACTTCTTCCGCGGATAAGGATGGCGTATGCCGGCGCGAATCCACCAGCTCGCCAAACGCCTTGGCGTAGGAGTTAACATCCTGGAACAGTTCATAGCCCGCACTTTTCCAGGCCTGCAGCCCGCCTTCGAGATGGCTGACGTTGGTATATCCCAATGCAGCAAGGCGATCGGCCGCCGGGGCGACGAGACCTTCGCCCGCATCATAAAGGACAATCGGCACATCCTTGCGGGGCAACCGCGTCTCGGCTTCGAGCGCGATCCGTCCCGCCGCCATATTGGCGGCGAACAGCGGATGGCCGGTCGCGAAGGCGGCCTCATGCCGCAGATCGAGCAGCGCGATTTCATCGCGCAGCAGTAGAGCGCGGCGGATGTGAGAGGGTGTGACGGAGGGTATGGTCATCGATTAGGGCGCCAGATGAGGAAAGCGGCTACGCTTGCAATGTTGAGGCGCGATATTCTGCGCCATACACCGTTCCTTATTCCGCTTCGACATCCTCCAGCTTGATCCCACGTCCGGCATGCAAATTGTTACGCGCTTGCTCGATTCGGCGCAGAAATCGCGGATCGTTTTCGAGCCGGGGTGAGAAATTCCCTTGATTTCGGAGAGCGGAGTTTTTCCACTCCTGATTTTCGAATTGTGCGAAACACGAGTAAGCCTCCAAATTTGGGGAACGGCGGCTAACCTTGCACTGTTGCGTCGATCGATTCAACTCAGGGCGATCAATCGTTCAAGAAATTCCATCTTCCGTCATTGCGAGCGAAGCGAAGCAATCCACCTGACAACAGGAAAAGTGTAGATTGCTTCGTCGCTTTGCTCCTCGCAATGACGTTAAGACACATCCCCGCCTTTCTCTCAACATCGTCCCGGCCTCGAGCCGGGACCCATAACTACAGGACGTCGTGTTGCACGAAAGCCGTCGAACAGCGTTCTTCAACGATAGGCCGCGGCGTATGGGTCCCGGCGTTCGCCGGGACGACGATGTGGAGACGCGCCTTCGCATTCCCGCGACGCAATCCGCCCGGGTTTTTGCTATCAAACTCCCGCCCTCCCTTCAGAGGGCGCAGGGAATGCCGGGCGCCTGGTGCGCCCGCCGCCGCGTGTGCAATAATAGAGGTAGAGAGCACACGCGTTAGTCAGGTCACACCGGAAACACCCGGCATTCCCCGCGCGATGGTTTACGGGCTTATTTCGCGCTCTCCCCGGTGATCGGGCTCTTTTGCCACCGTCGCCCTCGCGGATACTTCCGCGAGACTTGACGCCAGCGTCGAGGCGTCAGGACCACACGACTTCGCCGTCCGCGGCCATGTCATTCGTCATGTGACATTGCCGCGTCCACCGCATCCCGTTCCAACGTCCGTGACGACCGCGAAGCGCCCCTCTTGTGGGACGGGATGGGCGAAAGATATAGACTGATTTGCAATTTCTGAAAATCAGAATATTTCGACGCGCGGACCTGGACTTTTATGCGTAAGCCATGCTCATTGATTTGCCCGTCGGGTAAATCAATGAGCGATTTGAAGCCACTAAACCGGCGGCGGGTTTCGATCGCTGAACGTACCGCGCTGATGCCAGTAGGGATAAGGCAACGTCACCTTGCTTGCGGCGTCCAGCCTATCGATCTGCTCTTTGGTCAAGGACCAACCGATGGCGCCGAGATTTTCCCGCAATTGGGCCTCATTGCGCGCGCCGATGACCAGCGTTGAAACCGTGGGCCGGTGCAATAGCCAGTTCAACGCGATTTGCGACACGCTCTTTCCGTTTTCCTTGGCGACTTCATCGATCGCGTCGACCACGCGATAGACCTGCTCGTCCGGCACCGGCGGCCCAAGCTGGCGGTCTGATGCAGGCGGCTGACTTCAGGCGTCGGTTGACCCCGGCGAATTTTTCCGGTGAGGCGTCCCCAGCCAAGCGGCGACCACACGACGGCGCCAACGCCCTGGTCGAGACCCAACGGCATCAGCTCCCATTCGTAGTCGCGGCCGATCAGCGAATAATAGGTTTGATTGGCAACGTAGCGCGGGAAGCCATGCCTGTCCGCGACATCAAGCGACTTCATCAAATGCCAGCCCGAAAAATTCGAAACGCCGACGTAGCGAATCTTGCCCGCGCGCACGAGCGCATCGAGAGTCGCCAACACTTCTTCAGGGGGCGTGAACGCGTCGAATCCATGAAGCTGAAACAGATCGATATAGTCGGTGCCAAGCCGGCTGAGTGCAGCATCGACGGCCACGAGCAAATGTTGCCGTGACGAGCCGATATCGTTCGGCCCATCGCCGAAACGGAACGTCGCCTTGGTCGAGATCAAGAGCTTGTCGCGGCGTCCCTTGATGGCCTGGCCGAGAACGCGCTCCGATTCACCCAGCGAATAGACGTCGGCGGTATCGAACATCGAGACGCCGGCATCGAGACAGATATCCAGAAGGCGCCGCGCTTCGGTCGCATCGGTAGAACCCCATGCAGCCAGGCGTCCAACACCGCCAAAGGTGCCCGTTCCCAGGCTCAAAGCCGGCACCATCAGTCCCGACCGGCCCAAACGTCGATATTCCATTGATAGACTCCCTGACCACGCCTTGGCGGTTGCCAGCAATTTTGTAAGCGATCGTACCGCTACGCAAGACCGGCACAATGGCCAATTTTGCCGACGCAGATGCGCTTCATTATCACGCGACGATCGGCGCTAACGATCCGCCGCGCGACACCCCTTCAGGAACAATGAAGCGCACAATTTGACCCGCCGCTCGATCTGCGGACGCGACGGCAGCGGCACGCCGCCATAGATCGCGGCGCGCTGCGGCGCCGAGGCCACCATGCCGATCAGAATACCGGCCGCCTCCCTGGGATCGTCGAGTGTGAGCCGGCCACGCTGGATCTGAATTTTCAGCCAGTCCGCAAGCGCCGCGATCAGGCGTGTGACGCCGTTCTTATAGAACGTCGTCGCGAGTTCCGAGAACTGGCTGGATTCCTGCAGCACGAAGCGCTGCAGTGAAACGACCTCGGCATCGAGCGAAACTTCGGCACAGAACATCAGGACGGTGGTGAGCGTTGTTTCGATATCGGCATCGCCGCCGGCGCTCAGGGTGACGTCGAGTGCTCGCGCAAGCTGATCCCAGCCGGTCGGAAACCATGGCTTCGAACAGCGCCGCCTTGTTCGGGACCAGCCGATACAATGTCTTGGTGGAAATGCCGGCGCGACGGGCCACCGTTTCGGTGCTGGTCGCGGCATAGCCGTTGGCGGCGAATTCGTGCCGCGCGGCGTCGTAGATGATTCCGCGCGTCTCCTCGTCGGACCGCAGTTGAGGGCGGCCCCGTCCGGGCCGCTCGGCAGAAGTTTCCGCTTTAGCCATGCTTTTAGATGATGCCTGTCATTCTATTGACAGTTTCAATATCGGGACTATTTGGAAATTGTCAAGTTTCCTAATTCTCCGGTCGGAGAATTCCACTGGGAGAGCCGCCATGACCGTCCATTCCACATCTTTCCGGACCGAGCAGCCGGTCCCGACCGCCAACTTCATCGAGGCCGTAGCGCCTTTGAGCCGGGCCGATGCGGCGATCGCGCCGCCGCCCGTTGCGACGAAAAAGCTCAACTTTCGCAAGCTGTTAATGACGGGAGCGGCGGTTGCCGTGCTAGCCGGCTCGAGCTGGTATGGCTGGGACTACTGGACCGTCGGCCAATATCTGGTCTCTACCGATGACGCCTATGTGAAGGCCGACAGCACCACCATCGCGCCCAAGGTCCCGGGCTATCTGCAGGAGGTGCTGGTCAGGGACAATGAGCGCGTCAAGGCAGGCCAGGTGCTGGCGCGGATCGACAACCGCGACTACCGGGTCGCGCTCGATCAGGCCAGGGCCGATGTCGGCGCAGCAAAGGCGATGATCGCGAGCAAAGAAGCGCAACTCGAAGTCCAGCAGGCCGTGATCGACGCCGCCAAGGCGACCATTCTGGTCGACCAGGCCAACGTCACCTTCGCCGCGCAGGACAACAAGCGCTATACGGATCTGGCCGCGAGTGGTTCGGGCAGCGTGCAGAATGCGCAACAGGCGCAGGCGCACATCGCCGGCGCCAACGCGACGCTGGCCCGTGACACCGCTAATCTCGCTTCCGCATTGAAGCAAGTCGATCTGCTCAACGCCGAGATCGTCCAGACCAAGGCGGCCGCGGCGCGCGCCGAAGCCGTCGAAGATCAGGCTGGACTCAATCTCGGCTACACCACGATCATCGCACCGATCGACGGCGTGGTCGGCAACCGTACGCTGCGCCTCGGCCAATTCGTGCAAGCCGGCACGCAATTGATGTCGGTGGTGCCGGTCGAAGGCGCCTATGTGGTGGCCAATTACAAGGAAACGCAGCTCACCGACGTGCGCGAGGGCCAGGCAGTCGATATCACCGTCGACACCTTCCCGGGCAAAATCGTGCACGGCCATGTCGACAGCATCGCGCCGGCCAGCGGCCAGGAATTCGCTTTGCTGCCGCCGGACAATGCCACCGGCAATTTCACCAAGGTGGTGCAGCGCATCCCCGTGAGAATCGCGCTCGACGGCAACGGCCCCTCGCCGCTCGAATTGCGGCCGGGCATGTCGGTCATTCCCAGCATCGAGACGCACTCATCCGGCGCTGCCCGCCTCGCTGCCGTTACCGCTAAAACGCCCACGACCATCTCAGGAGTGTGCCATGTCCCATCAGAGCCCGTCCGCCTCGATACCAGCGCAGCCGATCTCGCTCATCACATCTGAACGGGCTGCATCCAACCAAGCCGCGGCCAATCCGGGCGGTGCGAGTGTCACAACCTGGATCGCCGTGCTCGCGGCCATGATCGGTTCGTTCATGGCGATCCTGAACATCCAGATCACCAACGCGTCGCTGCTCAATATCGAAGGCGGCATCGGAACCGGGGTCGATAACGGCTCCTGGATCTCGACGTCCTATCTGATCGGCGAGATCATCGTGATCCCGCTCACCGACTATCTGAGCCGGGTGTTTTCGTTCCGCATCTATATGCTGGTGAGCGCGACGCTGTTCGCGGTCTTTTCGGTGGCGTGTTCGTTCACCCATGATCTGCCGTCGATGATCGCGATACGCGGCCTGCAGGGTTTTGCCGGCGGCGTGCTGATCCCGATGGCGTTCACGCTGGTGCTGACCAAGCTGCCGAAAACCCAGCAGCCGGTCGGGCTGGCGATCTTCGCGCTGTCCGTCACCTTCGCGCCCGCGATCGGCCCGACCATCGGCGGCTATCTCACTGAGAATTACGGCTGGCGCACGATCTTCTTTGTCAACGTGATCCCGACCGCCGTGATGGTGGCCGCGCTCTATGCGACGCTGGAGCGGCAGCCGATGCAGCTCAAGCTTCTAAAGGAAGGCGACTGGGCCGGCATCGCCACCATGGCGATCGGCCTGTCCTCACTGCAAACCGTGCTGGAAGAAGGCAACAAGGACGACTGGTTCGCCTCGCCCTTCATCCTGCGCCTTGCTGCCGTGGCCGTCGTCAGCCTGACTTTGTTCGTCTGGATCGAGCTCACGACCGAAAAGCCGCTGATCCGGCTGCGGCTGTTGAAAGGACGTAATTTCGGCTTTGGCACGATCGCGATGACGCTGCTCGGCTTCGCGCTGTTCGGATCGGTCTATATGCTGCCGGCCTATCTCGGTGAAGCCCAGGGCTACAACGCCGAACAGATCGGCTCGGTGCTGGCATGGACCGGGCTGCCGCAGCTCGTGCTGATTCCGCTGGTGCCGAAGCTGATGAAGCGCTTCGACACCCGCTATATCGCCTTTACCGGCCTGATGATCTTTGCCGCCAGTTGCTTCATGAACACGACGATGTCGCCGGACTATGCCGGCGATCAGTTCTGGATTCCCAACATCGTGCGCGCGATCGGCCAGGCCATGGTGCTGACGCCGCTGACCTCGGTGACGACAGGCGATATCGCGCCTCAAGACGCTGCGGCCGCCTCGGGGATCAGCAACATGCTGCGCAATCTCGGCGGCGCGATCGGCACGGCCGTGCTGGCGACCGTGATCACCAAGCGCGAGCAGTTTCATTCCAATATCATCGGCCAGTCTGTGACGCTCGGCCGCGAGGAGGTGCGCAATCGGATCGCCGCGATGACGGATTATTTCCTCGCCCATGGGATTTCCGATCCCGCAGCCGCCCATCAGCGGGCGATCGTGGCGCTCGGCAACACCGTCAAGCATCAGGCGCTGGTGATGGGTTTCAGCGACGCGTTCGTGGTGCTCGGCGCTTTGCTGGTGGTCTCCGCCATCGCAGTGTTGCTGACCCGGAAAGTGAAGGGCACCAGCGGTGCCGGCGCACATTGATGGCAACGCAGATTGCCATGGCCGCGCAATCCCTGGCGCGATAAGGTCACGAAAAGGGAGAACGTCCATGGAAGAGATCGCGGCCCGGCGCGCAGCCGATTTGCTGCTCGCGCAACACAAGGCCAACCAGCCGTTCAAGACACTCGGTCCACCGGACGCACCCGCCACAATCACCGACGCCTACGATATTCAGGACCGTTACGTCGCCCTGCTCCAGCATGAGCACGGCGGCCCCGTCGGCTACAAGGTCGGACTGACGTCGGCCACGATGCAGGCGTTTTGCGGCATCGACCATCCTATCGCCGGCGTCGTGCTCGAAAGCCGCCTGCACCGATCCGGCGCGACCATCAGGCGTTCGGATTTCGGGCGGCTCGGCCTCGAGTTTGAAATCGCAGTCCGCATCAAATCGGATGTGCCGGCCACAAGCGTGCCGCTGACCGCCGAGGCGATCCGGCCGCATATCGACGGCGTGTGCGCCGCCATCGAACTCGTCGACGACCGCAGCGCGGACTACACCGATCTCGATGTGCGCTCGCTGGTGGCGGATAATTCCTGGAACGCCGGCATCGTGCTGTCGGAATTCGCGGCGACATGGCCCGATCTCGAGAACGTGCTGGGGCGCGCGACCAATGGCCATGAGGCGATCGGCGAAGGATACGGCCGCGACATCCTCGGCCATCCCTTCAATTCGGTGGCATGGCTGGCGACGCAACTCGCGGCGCGCGGCGCAGGGCTGAAAGCCGGCCAGATCGTGATGACCGGCAGCGTGATGAAAACCATCTTTCCGGCGAAAGACGCCGCGTATCGTTTTGACCTGGCGCCGATCGGCTCGGTCGAGGTGCGGTTGGCGGAGAAATAAGGCGCAGGCCGACCCAGTCCGGTTCTTTCGCGCGAGCGCCTTTGAACGCAATTAAATTTCTGCTTGCTAATGATAGAATGCATTCACGGCGATGCCGCTTCGATTCGGCAGAAGATTCCGTGGGCTCATTGCCGATCGTCGCACCGCGAGGAGGTCGAGATGAATGATCACGCGCATGCGATGACATTATCCGAACGCGCCGACGCGCTCGAAGAGCACATGACGCATGAGCTCGAGCGCATCGTCATCAAGTCGGCGCTGTTTAATCTCGCCGACGGCAAGACCACCGACGACACCGGCGAGGTGCTGGCGCGCAACCCCGGCAAATTCCTGATTATGAAGGAAGACCCGCGGCTTCCGAAAATGCCGGCCAAGCCGACGCTGATCGACTATTTCAAATCGCGTTTCACCTCGACCGCGCATTTGCTGCAGAGCGCCGCACTCGCCAAAAAGGCCGGCCACAGCGAGAAGGTCATCCTCGCCTGCCTGCTGCACGACGTCGCGGTATCCGGCTTCATCCGCTGCGATCACGGCTACTGGGGCGCCCAGATGATCGAGCCTTATGTCGACGAGGAAATAAGCTGGGCGGTGCGCGCCCATCAGGCGCTGCGTTTCTTTCCGGACCCATCCGTCGGCTACCAATATCCGGAAGCCTACACCAAATGGTTCGGTCCCGATTTTCAGCCCGAGCCTTATGTGGTCGACGAGTACAAACGCGCCCGAGCCCACAAATACTATATGACGGGCCGCCTGATCACGCTCAACGACCTCTATTCATTCGATCCCGACGCCAAGGTCGACATCGAGGACTTCACTGACATCATTGGCCGGCATTTCAAGCAGCCCAAGGAAGGCCTCGGCCTCGACAGCAGCCCGTCTGCGCATATGTGGCGCACCATGCTGTGGCCGACGCGGTTTTTGTAAGTTTAAAGCGCGGATACGCCGGCCGCCTGATGAACGACGTCAGGCTTTTCATCAGCTTCGTTTACGCCCGCCGTAATACGGCAGATCATCATGGCTTCGCTCAGGCTTCCCGCGGCCGTGTCGGCTTTGGCCGCCTCTCGCAATTCTTCCAAAGCGTCCTTGTCGATATTGTCAGCCCAACACCCGAGCATGATGGCGGCCATCGGAAACTTGCGCCGGAGCCGCCGAACCGAGTAGCGCATATGGGCGGGCGCACTCGCGTCAAGATAAGACAGGCAGATGATCGCAACACCTGATGTATCCAGCCGCACGATATTGCTGGTCGAAAGCGCGTCCGCGGGTTCGACCCTTGCGGCCAGACCATGCGCGTTGGAAAGCTGTGAGAACAGCGCCGCCGCAGCCTCGTCGAGCGGGGTGCGCCCCGCCACGCAAAGTACCGGGAAGTTTCCCTGCCAGTTGAGGGGAAGACGCGCCTTCTGAATAACGGGCAGGTTGCTGGAAATCGCCGCATCAGGGACCGTTTCAACCGCGGCGGCGGCTTCCGCATCCGTGGTTGGGGATGCCACGTCCGGGATCGCATCATCTTGCGTCGAGAGGTCGCTGACAAATTCGGTAATGGTGTCGCGAATCCCGGTCATGCGCGCCTGATCCAGCGTGCCCCGTTTGGCATCGATTTGCGCCAATTGCAGACCCTTAAGCGCCACTTCGTCAAAATAGGAAGATAGTGATTTTTCTTTCAAGAATTCTTCGGCCTTCTCCGCCGCCTCGGTCGGATCGCCGGCAAGCATGCGCTGGTAGAACATCTCTGACGGCGAGAGCGCCGGCCTGTCGCCGAAAATCACGTCCAGGAATTCGAGCCGCTCGACGTGACGTCCCAGCACGACAAGGCAGACCGTCAATGGCGTGGCAAGAACCAGTCCGATAGGTCCCCATAGCGCCGTCCAGAAGGTCGCGGAGACAACGATCGCGACGGGCGAGAGCCCCGTGCTTTGTCCGTACGCCAGGGGTTCGATGACCTGGCTGACAACCGGCCCGACGCCCAGGAAAAGCGCAAGCGTCCATACCAGCATCGACCAGCTGGGATCGACCGCAGCGGCCAAGGCCAGCGGAAAAGCCGCCGAGATCGCCGATCCAATATACGGCACGAAGCGCAGCACCGCGGCCAGAATGCCCCACAGGATGGCGCTGGGAACACCGATGAACGAAAGTCCGACCCCAATGGTCACGCCGAAGGTTGCGTTGATCATCAGTTGAGCCAGGAACAACCGGCTGAGTCGTGTCGCGGCGTCATCCAGCGCCGCCGTCGTTCGCTGCAGATCGTGTGAGCCCGCCAGCCGGATCAGGCGGTTTCGCAGGTCCTCACGTTGAATCAGGATGAAGATCACAAAGATGATGATGATGCCCGTCGTCGCCAGCGGGCTTAGCAGCGGTGCAATCAGGGACCGCAGATTTTCCAGGGCACCCGGATCCGGCTGGCGCACTTCAACCGGGACCGGCGTGATTGTCCCGGCCGCGTTTGGACTGCCCAGACGCGCGACGGAATCGCGGGCTGATTTGTCGTCCTTCGGCTTGTCCAGTTCCCTGCTCAGTTCCTGAAGCATATCCGCCGCGCGTTCCAGCGTGCCGCTGCTCGCGGTGGCGCCCCGAACCGACTTGATCTTTTCCCGCATCGTCGACTGATAGACCGGAAGATCGCCCGCGAGTTGGCTCAACTGATTGGCGATCAGGGTGCCCAATCCGAAGATAATCATAAAGGCCAGAACGACGATGCTGACGACCGCAAAGGCCCTGGGAATGCGGGCACGCTGCAGCAGTCCAACAAGTGGCGCGAGCACAAAACTGAGAAGAATGGCCAGCGCGATCGGTACGAATATTTCCCGGCCAAAATAAAGCGCCGCAATAAAAAGCGCGACCAGAATCGCGGATGCGACCGCACTGAGCAACCCAATCAGCTCTTCCGTGGTGCGTCCGTTGTAAATCTTTCTCGTGACCGAACTCATGGCGAAACTTCGGCGCCATGACAATGACTTCCGCTCGAAACCTCCAGCTTGTGCTGTGTCATTTGCGGAATCAACGCCGCTGCCAGGAAAGGCGTTGCTGCTTCTGCGCGGGCGCGTTCAATTCAAACACGTGAGTCCGAATGGCTTGCCGGAGAACGAGACTCCAACGTCTCGCCAGCTGCCAAACTCCAAAAGATTCGACCCATTCGCGGGCCTGGCGCAGCCTGTCGTAACACCACGCAAACGCTGGGATCGACATCAATTTTTCGCGGCTGATGCAGAACAGACGCTCCATCAGAACGAGTTTGAGAAGTTCGCCGACGAGCAGGACTGTCAGGCCGCCGGCGATATGGCCCGTTGCAGTCAGATAGGCGGCGACGGGCTTGACGGGTTCGAGAATGAGAACCGGCACCATGAACAGCGCGAGCGTCGGATATGGGCGGAGTGAAATAATCCACGTCCGCAAGCGATCAAATACCCAATGACCGGCAAGCCAGCGCGCGATCGGCCTGGCGAGGGTCAAAACGGCGGCGTCCACCAGGAAATAGATGGCAGCGACCACGAATACGAAGGGTTTGAGGATCCGTTTCAAGATTTGGTTCTCCGGCAAACCAAATACTTAGGGATCAATAGGTTGCACGGCATCGAGCCGGGAAATTTAACTCAGCCGAGGGAACTTTTCGGGGTTCGGAACCCGAACCCGGAATGAGGCGGTAAACGCCTCAGCCGCGATGTTTCTTCTTCGCTTTCTTTCCGAATCCGGGCTTTGCGGGGGACGCGTTGACATACTGCGACAGCCCGTCATAGGCGGGCTTGTGCGGCGGCCGCTTTTTCTTGTGATCCGCGTCCTTGTCGAATCTCGCACGGCTGTCGCCGTGGGGTTTGCTATCGCGCGGCCTGTCATCACGAGGTTTGCCTTCGTAAGGCTTGCTGTCGCGCGGCTTGCCGGCGTAGGGCTTGCCCTCATAGGGCTTGTCGCTGTGAGGCTTGCCGTGATGCTTCGGCTTGCGTTCGTCGCGGGATTGATCGCCCTGACGCGCGTCGCGACCGGTGTCTTCGCTTTCGCGCCGCGGCGTGTGCGGCCGCTTTTCCTGAGGCGACGGGCTCTGGGAGGATTCCCCCTGCGGCGCATCGCCGAGCAGTTCGATACGGATATTGTCTTCCTTGTCGGGCCGCTTGATCTTGGCGGTGAAGGAATCGACGACCCGCTGCGAGATTTCGAACTCGGTGGTGGTGTCCATGATGCGGATGGCGCCGATGTCCTGCTTGTCGATGCCGCCGCGGCGGCAGATCATCGGCAACAGCCAGCGCGCTTCGGCATTCTTGCGCCGTCCGATCGCGGCGCGAAACCACACGCTGCCCTCGGCCATGACGTGGCGCGGCGACGATTTTCCGGTCTTCGCGCGCGGCCCGGCATCCCGGTCGCCACCGCGCGGCGCACGACCGTCTTTGTCCCGGCCGCGATCGTCGCGCGACCGGCTGGAACTATGTTCAGGTCTTTGGCCGGGATCGAGAATGTCCTCGGGCGACGGCAACCGCGCCCGGTACAATCGCGCCAGCGCGGCGGCGATGTCCTCGGGCGAGCGCTCGGCGAGCAAAGCGCGCGCCAGAGTCATATCCTCGGCGGTGGTTTCCTGCGCGAATAAATCGGCGTGCAGCATGCGCTCCTGATCGAGCTTGCGGATTTCTTCCGCCGTCGGTGCGGTGCCCCAGACCGCGTCGATGCCCGCCAGATTCAACAGCAATTCCGCGCGCCGTTTGCGCGCCGGTACCACCAGCATGACGCTGACGCCCTTGCGGCCGGCTCGCCCGGTCCGGCCGGAGCGATGTTGCAGCACTTCGGCGTCATTGGGCAGATCGGCATGAACGACAAGACCGAGATTCGGCAGATCGATGCCGCGTGCCGCGACGTCGGTCGCGACGCAGACCCGCGCGCGTCCATCGCGCAGCGCCTGCAGCGCAGTGGTCCGTTCGTTCTGGGTCAACTCGCCTGACAGCGCCACCACAGAAAAGCCGCGCTCCAACAGCGTTGCCTGCAAATGCCGCACGGCCTCGCGCGTATTGCAAAACACGATCGTGCTCGGCGATTCGAAAAACCTGAGCACATTGACCACCGCATGCTCGACATCACCGGCCGCGATCCGGATCGCGCGGTATTCGATGTCGGCGTGACCGCCTTCATCGCCCGCGACCTCGACGCGAAACGCCTGCTGCTGATACTGCTTGGCCAGTGCGACGATGCCGCGCGGCAAGGTCGCCGAGAACAGCAACGTGCGGCGGGTGTCCGGCGTGGTCTTGAGGATGATTTCCATATCCTCGCGAAAGCCGAGATCGAGCATTTCGTCGGCCTCGTCGAGCACGACGGCTTTCAGTTCCGAAACATTGAGACGGCTGCGCCGCAAATGATCGCACAACCGTCCGGGCGTACCGACCACGATGTGTGCACCTTCGGCCAGTTCGCGCTGTTCGCGGCGCGGATCCATGCCGCCCACACACGAAACGACGCGGGCGCCGGCATATTGATAGAGCCATTCGAGTTCGCGGTGGACCTGCAATGCGAGTTCGCGGGTCGGCGCGACGATCAAGGCCAGCGGTGCGGCCCCCCGCTCGAACCGCTCGGCATCGCCAAGAATATCTTTTGCAATGGCGAGCCCGTACGCGACGGTTTTTCCCGAGCCGGTCTGCGCGGACACCAGAAGATCGCGGCCGACAGCATTGTCCGCGAGCACGGCGGTCTGCACCTGGGTCGGCTGATCATAGTTGCGCTCCGCCAGGGCTCGGGCGAGCGGCGGGCTTGTGGTCAAGAATGTCACGAGATGGCCGACCTTGTTATTTGGTGTTTACCGGGAATACCGAACTACGCCTCGAATCCCCCTTGGGATCGAAGCTGACGCGCCCGGCAGATGCACTGCGCGTGGCCCGGGATGTGATTGAGATGGGCGTGCTTTAGGCCATGACAAGCCAAAACACCATGGCCGTGATTGCATGCGAGACCGGCCATGCGGGGCGCAGCGCTGTTACTGTCCCTGACGGGTTCAAGTCGCGGCTGTTCCAGACGCGTATGCGGTTGAAATCATGATGCTATTCAGGCTGCCTATTTTGAGGTCGCATTTCACCCGCGGCGAACAGTAAAGAAGGGTTAATGTTGCCGCTCTACCTTCGCGGCCCATGAGCGACGAGGTCATCCGCAGCACGGCTAAACCGTTCCCGGCGCAGGCGGCATGGCCCTGGCTGACCGCCGCGGGCGTTTATGTCCTGCTGCTGACGCAGGGGTCGAAGCTTCTCAACGATCCCGATACCTATTCCCATATCGCGGTCGGGCGCTGGATCATCGCGCATGGCGCGGTGCCGACGACGGATCCGTTTTCCTTCTCCATGAACGGCGCGCCCTGGATCGCGTTCGAATGGCTGTCGGAAGTCATCTATGCGGCGGTCTTTGCGCTGGCCGGTTGGCCCGGCGTGGTGGCGCTAGCGGCGGCCGCGGCCGCGCTCGCGGTCGGTCTGTTGACGCGCTTTTTGCTGCGCGAATTGGCGCCGACCCCGGCGCTGCTGATGGTCGTCGCGGCGATCGTGTTGCTGGCGCCGCATATGCTGGCGCGACCGCACATGCTGACGCTGCCGGTCATGATGGCCTGGGCCGCAGCACTGGTGCGCGGCATGGACCGGCGTGCACCCCCACCCTATTGGGCGCTGCCCTTGCTGGTACTGTGGGCCAATTTACATGGCAGCGTAGTGCTGGCGCTCGGGTTGATCGGCCCCGCCGCGCTCGAAGCACTGCTGAATGAAAAGCGCAGCGAATGGCCGCGCGTGATATTGCGCTGGCTGCCGTTCTCGGCGCTGGCCGTTATCGCCTGCTGCCTGACGCCTTACGGGCCGGAACCGCTGCTGATGCCGCTGACCACGCTCGGCCTCGGCGAGGCGCTGCACTGGATCGGGGAATGGCGGCCGCAGGATTTCGGCCATCCCGGCGCCTTCGAACTGCTGCTGCTGGCGGGCATCTTCGCGCTGTCGCGCGGGATGACGCTGCCGGTGGTGCGGGCGCTGGCGGTGATCGGGCTGCTACATTTCGCGCTGGCGCAAGTGCGCAATGCGGACCTGCTGGCGATGCTGGCGCCGCTCTATCTGGCAGCGCCGCTGGCGCGGCAGCTTGGCGCGCGCGCCGAGGAGGATGCGACGGGTTCGGCACGCGGCATCAACATGGCGGTTCTCGGCGCGATGATCGTCGCAACAGGAATCGCGCTGATGCGCGAGGTGCGTCCATCTGTACAAACCACCCCGGCCGCCGCGGTGGCCAGTGCCGGTCTCGCCAAATCAGGTCCCGTGCTCAATGATTATTCGTTCGGCGGCTATTTGATCTTCGCCGGCATTCCCACCTTCATCGACGGCCGCGGCGAATTGTTCGGCGGCGCCTTCATCGCACGCTACAACCGCGATCTGTCGCTGGCCGACCTCAACGATTTCCTTAAATTGCTCGACCAGTACAAATTCGGCGCGACATTGCTGGAGCCGGAAACCCCCGCGGTTGCGATGCTCGACCGCTTGCCGGAATGGCAGCGTGTCTACAGCGATGACGTCGCCGTGGTGCACAAGCGGCGCGATGCGTCTCAGAAATAGCTCCGCTGGAAATAACTAGAACATAATCCAATTGGAATGATTTGTAGCGACACCAAAGGTGCGCTCCCTCCCCCCTTGTGGGGGAGGGTTGGGGAGAGGGGTGAAGTCTATCGATAGACCTGAACCCCTCACCCGGATCGCATCTAACGATGCGATCCGACCTCTCCCACAAGGGGAGAGGTAAGCAAGGAGCATCCCGCTCTAGACCGTGCCGAACGCAGCGTATTGCGCGCCGAGCGGCACGCTGCCTAGCGCGCGCTCGATGCGGCGCGCGGGCTTCGCTTCCCAGGGCAACAGCACGAAATAGCGCAAATCGATCTGGCTCAGGCCGCCGGCCGCCATCAATTTCCGCGTCGTACCCGCGCCGAGCAAAACCGCGTCCTGATCGAATTCACAGCGCGAGACGGCCAGACGCGTCAGCGGATTGAGCGGATTGTGCTCGATGACGCAGATCAATCCGCCCGGCCGAACCACGCGCCGCATCTCGCCCATGAAGTGCGCCCAATCGGTCGGCACGACATGATGCATCACGCAGATCGCGGTCACCAGATCGAAACTCGCGTTCTCGAACGGAAAGCTGCTGCCATCGAAGTCGCGGTAGTCGACGCCGGGATTGTCGACGCGCGCCTGCGCGATGCTGGCCGAGGACACGTCGATGCCGTTGAGGCGGCCAACCATGCCGCGCAGCATCGGATGGAAGCTGCCGACGCCGCAGCCGACATCGAGCATCGCGGGCTTTTCCGGCCCGAGCCGCTGCGCGATCAGGTCGCGCAACAGATCGGCCTTGGCGCGCATGAAGAAACTATGCGGCAGGCCCGAAAAGTCGATCGAGGACTGCACCACGTCGCGGTAGTTGCTGCGATAGCTGTCGAAGAGTTCGGTCATGGCGCACTTATTCGTGCACGGCGCGAATCGCGGGGCGCGCTGCCGCGGCCTCTTCGCGCTCGAAGCCGAGCCGTTGTTGCACCACATAAAGCGGGCGCTGCTTCACCTCGGCGTGGATGCGCCCGACATACAGTCCGACGATGCCGGTCATCAGCATGTTCATGCCGCACAGCAGCGACAAGATAACGATAGTCGAAGACCAGCCGGCGATCAGATGGCTGTCATTGTTCAGCCACAGCACCATCACCCAGCCGCCATAGAGCAGCGCCAGGCCCGATACCGCGAGACCACACCAGATCGCCAGCCGTAGCGGCGCATCGGAAAAGCCGAGTGCCGCGTTCAACGCGAGCCGGACCATCTTGAGCAGCGGATATTTGGTTTCGCCGGCGGCGCGCTCAAGGCGATGGAACGTCACTTCGGTCTGACGGAAGCCGAGCCAGGCGACCATGCCGCGCACAAAACGGTCCTGCTCCGGCATCTGGCGCAGCGCGTCGAGCACCTTGCGGTCGATCAGGCGGAAGTCGCCGACATCCGCGCGGATGCCGACCGAGGAGATGCTGCCGAGCAGCCGGTAGAACACATGGGCGGTGGCGCGCTTGAAGGGGCTTTCACCCTCGCGCGACAGCCGGCGCGCATGGACGACGTCGTAGCCTTCCTTCCATTTGGCGATCAGCTGCTCGACGATCTCGGGCGGGTCCTGCAGATCGGCATCCATCACGATGATGGCCTTACCTTCTGCTGCGTCCATGCCGGCGGTGATCGCAACCTGATGGCCGAAATTGCGCGACAGGCCGATATAGCGGAAACGCGGGTCGCGCTTGGCGAGGTCCTGCAGCACCAGCGGACTGGAATCTTTGCTGCCGTCATCGACGAAGATCGCCTCCGCCGGCTCATCGAGCCGGGCGAGCAGCAGGTCGAGCCGGCGCAGCAGCACCGGCAGCACGGCTTCCTCGTTGAACACGGGAATCACGATGCTGTAGCTGATCGGCTGGGAATCGGTCGCCATAAGAGAAGTTCCACCCGGGTTGAACGGGCGGGAGTCTAGCGACCGATAGTTAAGGCAGCCTTGCCGCAAACGTTAAGGAAGGCCTGGTTTTGCGCGGTTTCGGCGCTCCCCCACCTCGCCCCGCGTGCGGGGAGAGGTCGAAATTCGAGCGCAGCACGAATTTCGGGTGAGGGGGACCATCCGCGAGTCCGTCTCTGCGGAGAGGCCCCCTCACCGTAGCCGATGCTCTGCATCGGCGTTCTTACATTAAGGACGGCGGCCTTAGGTCGCCTACGCCCTCTCCCCGCAAGCGGGGCGAGGGAGTCACTTTAAGGCGCGCGGCGGATCTTGTAGAGAACGAAGCGCGCGGACCGATCCAGCTCTTCCAGCCGGTCCGGCAGCGGGTTTGGCGCCGGTGCGCCGATCACATAGAGATAGTCGTAATCCCGGGTCCAGTTGCGGACGAACGGCGGAACATCCGGCGAGGTGCGGCCCGCCGCAAGCGCGGTCAGCACATTCATCGGCATCGGCCCGCCATAGGAAATCGCAAGCGGTTCGACCGCGGCGCGCGCCTGCACCGGCTGCTTGCCGACCGCGGTGAACAGATTGGGCACAAAGGCGTTGGCGTAATACACCGCCAGCGTCGGGGCATAAAACATCGGATATTGCGTGAGATCGTTGAACGGCGGGTCATCGCCCTCGCCGCCGCCCCCGACCAGCACCTTTGAACCTCGGTCGATCTTCTGAAAGGACGCAATGATCGAAGCATAGTCCGCGCGATAGGGCAGCCAGACCGCATAGACGACAGCGAGATTGGCCAGCGTAATGGCGCCGACAACGGCGAGGGCCGCGACGGTCCATCGCCGGCCAGGCAGCGACAGCGAGCCAAACGCCGGAAGGATCAGGGCCGCCGCGGGGATCACGCGCAAATCGGCGAACGATGTCCCGAACAGGCTTGAGGGGATCACGAGATAAAGCAGCGCAAAGCCAGTTCCGAGCCAGATCCCGGCCGGCACAAGCTTGAGAAAGCCGCGCCGCGCCGCGACGAACAGCGAGGCCATCAGCGCCAGCGCGCTCGCCGCCGACACCGACAGATTGTAGCCATTCATGATGCGAAACAGCCAGATCGGCTTGAACTCAAAGGACCAGGTCGTGCCCTCACTGCCGATCGAGCCGGCGGTCATCCGCATGATCCCCAGCAGCGCCACCGCCGGGATCGCAAGCAGCACCAGCCGCCAGACCACTTCGCCGTAGGGCGTTTTACAGTCGCGCGCGCGCCACAGCTCAAAGAATCCCAGCGTCGCGCCATAGATGCCGAGCGCGAAAAAATGCGCGGTAAACAACATCGCGACGAACACCGCGTGGATGATAAAACGCAGCGGCCATGCGTGCTCCGCCAGCGCCAAATAGGCGGCAAGGCTGCAGAGCGCGACGCCGAGACCGAATTCGAAATTCACAAAACCCCAGGTGAACGGCAGGCAATAGAGCATCATCAGCGCCGCGAACCCTGCGAGATGAACCCGCCCCTTCACCACCCGCTCCAGCGCCAGCGCGCCGCCGACGATCAACACCTGGCTCAGCAGCAGAAACAGCCTTGTGGCAGCCTCGACGCTGATCAGGCGCGCGATCTGCGGGATCAACAAATCCATCGCGAGGTTGGGATAGAGCGCCCAGGCCACCTCATAATACGGGTTGGCATCGGGCGTGCCGTTGCGGCTGAGAATGTACATGCGGGCGAGGTGATTGGGATAATCGACCATCGCCGGAATGGGCGTCAGCAGCACCGGAAGAAGCGAGGCGACGGCCAACAGCGTAAACACGGTGATCGCAAGCGAACGGTCCGAACCAGGCGACGTACTGGCCGTCATGACCTGCCCATCCGAAGAAACCATGTCATCGCACCGCTGAGCCCGGTTCAGACCACGCCCCATCGAATCGGGCAACACCACGTATCAGTGCTATCATTAGCCACAAACCGTTACCGACAGTTTCACTTCACACCCTTCTAATTGCATGAAAATGACTCGCTTTTTGTCATGGCCGGGCTTGTCCCGGCCATCCACGAACTTTCTTCTTAGAGCAGTAAGACGTGGATGCCCGGGACATAGGCGAGCGGAAGCGACGCCGTCCTTCGGACGGCTACGCCCGGGCATGACAAAGTTAAGCCAGTCCCAAGTTCCATGGGCTGTATTTTAAATCAGACTCTAAGGTTTAACGCTTCGGCCAGAGCGGCTCGGCCATCGCGAGTTTCTGCGGGAAGATCGTGACCGGGATTCCGTTCTGCCACTGCACCACCGTCATTTCGGCATCGACGCGGCGGCCCTTGTCGTCGAATTTGAGGATGCCGCCCGGATAATATTTCGATGGCCCGCCATCCATGGTGTGCAGCGCCTCCGCGACCGCGGCCTTGTCGGCCTTCCCGGCTTTTTCCAGCGCGTCCTTGATCAGCCACATGTCGCCATAGGTGGAGATCGCGTTCTGGGTCATCCAGGGCTCGTTGTAGCGGGTCTTCAATTCGGCGATCAGCTCTTCGTGGCCCTTGGTCGCCCAACTGCCGACGCAGGTGATGACGCCCTGCAACAGCGCCGGATTGATGGTCTGCAAGATGTCCGGCTCGGCAATCGCGATGCCGAACGAGATGGTGGGGACGCGGCCCTGGCTCATGCCGAACTCGTTCATCTTCTCCAGCACCAGCTTGCCATCCGAGATCACCGTCGGCAGGAAGAACAACAGGTCAGGCTTGGCGGCGCGCACCTTCTGAATCAGCGGCGTCGCATCCGACAGTGGTGGGGGTGAACGTCTCGTCCATCACAAGCTCAAGGCCGTTCTCCTTGAGCAGGCCTTCGCGCATCGCCTTGGCCGACGCGATCGAAGAACCCGTGTTGTCGGTGATGATCGCCACGGTTTTCGGCAGCTTGCCGGACGCGCTCTGCGCCAGCTTCATCAACAGCGGCAGCGACTGGCGCGCCTGCGAAGCTGCCGTCGCCGAGGTCTGGAACACATATTTGAAGCCGCGGTCGGTGATCAGATCGGAATACGATAGCGTCAGCACCGGCAATTGCGCGCGCTCGGTGACTTCCGTGACCGCCAGCGTAAAGGAGGAGAGATAGGCGGCGCTGGCGACTACCAGATCGGTCTCCTGCGCCACCATGCGCTGCGCGGCGTTCTTTGCCTTCTCCACGGTGTCGCCGCAGTCCAGCACCACCAGCTTGAGTTTGGCGCCGCCAAGCGCCTTGACGCCTCCGGCCTTGTTGATGTGATCGACCGCCATCTCGCCGCCCATCTTCATGACCGCGCCCGGCCGCGCATAAAGTCCCGACAACGGCACCAGCAATCCCACTTTTACCTCCGCAGGCGATTGCGCGTAGGCCCTGGGAATGGTGAGCGTAGCCGCGGTGGCCGCCAGCATCGTGCGGCGCGTCAGGGTCATTCTGCTAATGTCGTTCATGATGGTCTCCCTCCGATGATTTGGTTTTGTTGTATGCGTTCACATTCCAAGATAAGCCTGCCTGATCCGGTCGTCCGCCCGCAGCGTGGCGTTGTTGCCTTCGAGCACGACGCGCCCGGCCTCCAGCACATAGCCGCGGTCGGCGCTATCAAGCGCTTCGGCGACGCGCTGCTCGACCAGCAGGATCGTGAGTTTGGTCTCGGTGCGGATCTCGATCAGCTTTTCGAAAATGAAATCCGCAATCGCCGGCGCGAGACCCATCGAGGGTTCGTCCAGCATCAGCAGTTTCGGCGCGGAGGCGAGGCCGCGGCCGATCGCCACCATCTGCTGCTCGCCGCCAGACAGCGTGCCGGCGAACTGGTCGCGGCGCTCGGCCAATACCGGCAATAGCGCGAAGATGCGTTCGAGGTTCTGCTTCCAGGCGCGGCGGCCGGCATCGGCGAAGGCGCCCATTTCGAGATTCTCCATCACCGAGAGCGACGGAAACACCTGACGACCCTCCGGCACATGGGCGATGCCGAGATGCGGCCGCTTGGCGGCGGGGATTTTCGTGAGATCGACGCCTTCGAAAATGATGGTCCCCGCGCTCGGCGCCACGATGCCTGAGATGGTCTTGAACAGCGTGGTCTTCCCCGCGCCGTTCGGCCCCACGATCGCGACGAATTGTCCGGCCTCGACCGTGAGCGAGACGTGTTTGAGCACGGGGACAACCGAATAGCCCGCGCAGATGCCATCAAGCTTGAGCACGGTTCACCCATTTCTTGCCCAGATAAGCTTCGATCACCCGGGGATCCCGGGTCACGCTAGCCGGATCGCCGTCGGCCAATACCGCGCCGTGATCGAGCACCAGAAAGCGATCCACCAGCCGGACCATCGATTGCATCGTATGCTCGATGATCGCGATGGTGACACCCTCGCGCGCCAGGCGTTGTACGACCGCGACGACCTCATCGGCCTCGCCATGGCCGAGGCCCGCCAATGTCTCGTCGAGCAGCAACAGCCGCGGCTTACCCGCCAGCGCACGCGCCAGTTCCATCAGCCGCAATTCCTTGGTCGTGAGTTCGGCTGCGACCTTATCGGCCACACCTGTCAGCCCGACCCGTTCGACCGCATCGTCGGCGAAGCTGCGCGCCTCATCCTCAGTGGCGGCGCGCACATAGGCGCCGACGCGGACATTGTCGCGCACCGACATGCGCGCGAAGGGGCGCATCACCTGGAAGGTGCGACCGACGCCGGCCTGACACAGTTCATGCGGCTTGCGTCCGATCATATTGACGCCATCGAGCAGAACCTCGCCGGCGTTCGGCAGCGAAAACCCATTGAGCAAATTGAACAGTGTGGTCTTGCCCGCGCCGTTGGGGCCGATGATGCCGAGAATCATGCCCTCGCGAATCTCGAAGCCGACGTCCTGCACGGCTTTCAACCCGCCAAAGGACTTTGAGAGACCCTTGACCGAGAGCAGCACCTTGCCATCGCGCCAGTCAGGCCGCGCGGCGGGTTTGGCCGCGGCCACGAAGGGAATGACTTCAGCGCTTGCGGTTTCAACCGCTGTCGCCGGCACCGCCGCGGCGCGGCGCTTGATCCAGCGGTCCCTGACTTTCCAGAACACCCCTTCCGGCGCCACCAGGATCACGATGATGATCGCGACGCCGAAAATGACGCCCTGGATTCCAGGCAGCCGTGCGCTCAGCTCGGCGTTGAGGATTTCGGCGACCGGGATCAACACCGCCGCACCAATCAATGGCCCCCAGACCGAGCCGACGCCACCGAACATCGAGACCGTCAGCGCCTGCGCCGACACCAGCATGCCGAACACCGATTGCGGCGTGACGACCAGCAGCACCACCGCGTAAAACGCACCGACCGCGCCGGCGATGGCGCCGGACAGCGCGATCGAGCGCAGCTTCCAGGCCAGCGTATCGATGCCCGCCGCCTCTGCCGCCGCTTCGTTCTGCTTGATCGCCAGCAGCGCCATGCCGAAGCGTGAGCGCTCCACCGCGCGGGTGATCGCGACGATCACCAGCAACATCACCAGCGCGACGAATGTGTAGACGCGCGGATCGGAGAACTGCATGTAGGCGAACGGATTGTCGCGCTTGATCGGCAGCGTCAGTTCCTGATAGCCGAGCCATTCGAACACGTAGAGCAGCGCCAAGGGATAGGCCAGCATCGCCAGCGCGAAGTAATGCCCGCGCAGCCGGAAGGTGGGAAAGCCCACCAACAGGCCCGCGACGCCGCCGATGACAGAAGCGGCCGGAATCAACAACCACGGCGTGATGTCGAAATAGATCTGCCCGAGCGCCGTGGTATAGGCGCCGAGCCCGAAGAACGCGGCGTGACCGAACGAAATAAGGCCCGTGTAGCCGGACAGCAGATTCCACGACAGGCCGAAGCTGGCCCAGACCAGCACTAACGTCAGCGTCAACTGGTAATAGGAATTGGTGACGAACAGCGCCAAACACGCATAGATCAACGCGGCAATCAGGGTGGGCGCGAGCGAGCGCAATAATAGCGGCATCAGGTTCGCTCCACAACATGGCCGAAGAATCCCTGCGGCCGCAGAAAAATAATCAGGAGAAACACGACAAAGATCGCGGCGTTCTGCAGTTGCGTCGGCAATACCAGCGTCGAGAGCTGCTGCACGAGGCCAATGGTCATGCCGCCCCAGAACGCGCCGGTGATGCTACCCATGCCGCCGAGCACGACGCCGGCATACATCACGATGACGTAGTCGATGCCGATATAGGGATGGAACGGATAATTGGTGGCAAGCAAACCGCCGGCGACCGCCGTCACCGCGGCGCCGATCCCAAACGCGAGGCGGTGCGACTTGTCGATGTCGATGCCCATATAGGTCGCCGCGACCGGATTATCGGCGGCCGCGCGCAACGCCTTGCCCATCCGGGTCCGCGTGATCAGCGCGGTGAGCCCGATCATCGCCGCGATCGAAATCAGCGCGGCAATGCCGCGGGCCTTGTTGATGAAGACGCTGACGAGATCGTCGCTCCATAGCGGGCCGATTTCCCAGGCACTCGCCGACAGCGGCGTGCGGATCGAGGCCAGCACCGAGCCGAACACGATCAAGCCACCATTCTGCAACACGAGTGCCACGCCGAGCGTCAGGATCAACTGCGCAAAATGGCCGTCGCCCTCGAGCTGCGCGGTGCGCCGCCCGGTGACGCGGGAAATCAGCAGCTTGTGAATCCAGTAGCCGAACAGAAACAGCAACGGGGCCGAGAGAAGTATAGCCACATAGGGGCCGATCACACTGCCGAAGGCGGTCTGGATGCCCGCCGACAGGAACAGATAATAGGCGGCATACATGCCGAGCATCATGAAATCGCCCTGGGCGAAGTTGATGACCCGCATCACGCCGAAGATCAGGCCGAGACCGACGCACATCAGGCCATAGATCGCGCCGGCCAGAAGCCCCGCCATCAGCGCCTGCAGCACGTTCTCGACAATCTGCGATGTCATCGGCGCGGCCTCGCGGCGGCGCCGGGGCCACTGCCCCTCATTTCATTTCCTCCCGTGTTCGCAACCGTCAGGCTTTCCGCCCGTTCCGGCTTTTGAGACCTGTAGCCTCCTCTATTGCGTCGGCGCGCGGTCCAGTGCGGGCAAATCGCCGCACCGCTTGCTTCGAAAGCGCGCGCCACCGCGTCGGCTATCCCCTGATCTGGACGCCAGCCCACTCTTCGGAGAGCTTGGCGATCGAGGTGAAATCGGAATCCGGACCATACTTGGCCTGCGTCAGCGCCAGAATCTGCCGCACCACCGCGCCCATGATCATCGGAACGCCCATCGCCTCGCCCTCCTCGAGACACAGTCTCACATCTTAAAAGACAGTGCCGTGGCGAAACCGAAATCGAAGGTGCCAGGCAGCACCGCGCGCGGGAATTTATCCTGCGTGGCGCTGTTGCGGCCGGAGGAAACATTGATTGATGTCGAGCAGGATCTTCGGATCGAGCCCAGCCTTGACGCCCATCGCCATGCCTTCGGACGAAATCACCAGCGCCGCGGCGGCCAGCAGATTATTGACCAGCTTGGCGGTCTGCGCGAGGCCGGCTTCTCGCCGGTATTAGAACAGCTTGCCGAAATGCTTCAGGATCGGCTCGACCTTGGGCGCGTAGACATCCTTGGGACAGGACACCATCACGGCCAAGGTGCCGGCCTTGGCGCCGGTAATGCCGCCGCTGACCGGCGCATCGACAAAGGTGATGTTGTGATCGCTCAAACCGCGGGCGACTGCGGTCGCAACCCCGGGACCGGTGGTGGACAGGTCGATCAGGGTGCGGACGCGGTTGCCATGGGCGATACCATTTTCACCGAGCGCGACCGTCTTGACGATATCGGTTGTCGGCAGGCTGATCAGCACGATCTCGGCGGCGGAAGCGACTTCACCCGGCGAGTTGGCGATCCGCGCACCCCGCGCGGCCAGCGGCGCGGTCGCATTCGGATCGCGGTCATAGACGCACAGCGAATAGCCTGCATCCAGCAGGCGCCCGCACATCGGACCGCCCATGCGGCCGACGCCGATGAATCCGAGCAGTTCTCCAGCCATCAACGATCTCCTTTATCCGGCGGATCACAGCCCGCAATTCCATTTTTAATGTTGCAAGAACCTGACGGCGTCGTGACGGACGATGGTCAGGCTCGCGTGTGCGCCTCAACACCCGACACGACAGGCCCGCCAGCGGTATCGTTCCCCGTTGCAAGTTCCTCCAGCGAACGCTGCTTGGTCTCGATCCCCGCCACCAGCAGAACGACGATCTGCAGCAGCAACGCGACCACGATCAATCCCAGTACCCCGTAGAGACCAAAACCGTCGAAGCTGGCGGCGACCACATAGGGCACCACGATGTTGACCGCGCGCCCCGCGGCATTGGCGATGCCGCTGCCGCGCAATCGTACTTCGGTGGGAAACAATTCGGGCACGTAACAGGCGATGCTCAGCGACGAGAGCACATAGATCAGACAGGTCACGAAAAATCCAAGGCCGGCGATCCAGGCCGAATCCGTCCACGCTGACATAGGCCGTGCTGACCACGATGCTGATCAGCGAAAACCAGATAATGCCCCAGCGGCGGCCGATTCGTTCGGTCAGCAACAATCCGATCAGCGAGCCCAGCGGGCCGCCGGCGAAGATCAGCACCGAAAGCCCGAGCGAATTGGCGACGCCGTGGCCTTGCTTCACCAGGAAGGTCGGCACCCAGCTCACGAAAGTGAAGTTGAACGTCAGCAGACAAACCGTGGACAACGGTTGCGGACAAGGGTTCGGCGCAGCAGCGCCGGCGCGAACAAATCGCGCAGCACGTAATGCGTCTGTACGCTCGCCTGGGGCGCGGCACCTTCTCGAACACCTCCGACTCGGCCTCCGCCTGGCGCACGATCGCGTCCGCTTCCTCGAGGACGCCCCTGGCTTGCCAGCCAGCGCGGCGATTCCGGCATCGCGCGGCGCAGGAACCAGACGATGAACGCCCCGACCGCAACGATCACGAACATCCACCGCCAGCCGAACTGCGGAAATCACCACCCAGCCGATCAAGGTGGAGATCAGGAGACTGGAATTGATGATGAGATTTAAGAGAGTCGCGAACCGGCCGCGATGGCGCGCCGGGATGAATTCGCTCAGCGTGCCATAGCCGACCACGATCTCGGCGCCGAGCCCGAGCCCATTACGAAACGCGCGGCGATCAGCCATGTCATCGACGGCGCCGCCGCACCGGCGAGCGAGGCGATACCGAAGATCATCAGGTTGAACTGGTACGAAAACTTGCGCCCGAACCTGTCGCCGAGGATGCCGGCGAACCAGGCGCCGATCATCATGCCGAAGAAGGTCGCCGAGATGAACGACGCGTTGAGGGAGAGATTCGATTCGCCTGACTGCACCAGCGCGCCGAGCACACCGCCCGCGAGGTAGAGATCGAAGGAATCGAAGAACATCCCGGCCGCGATCAGGCCGAGCACGCGCCAGTGAAAGCGCGAGATCGCCAAACGGTCCAGCCGCCGGCCCACATCCATGACGCTGCTCATTGTCGTCTCTCCCGAACTTTTATTTTTATGTTTTTTGTTTTGAGGGCGTCACACTCTGGCGGTGCTTACGTCCCCTTCGCCGTTTACTTGCGGCTGCGTATTTCAACCCCCGACCAGCTTTCCAGCAATCGCGCCACCGAGGTGAAATCGCTGGTTGGCCCGAACGTCGCATTGGTGACGGCCATCAATTGCCGCACCGCCGCGCCGACCACCATCGGCACGCCCGATCGCCTCGGCCTCATCGACACACAACCGCACGTCCTTGTAGGAAAGCCCGGTGGCGAAGCCGAAATCGAACGTGCCGGTCAGCACCGCCTTTGGAAATTTGTCGCGCAGCGCGACATTGCCGCCGCTGGAGACCATGATGACGTCGATCATGGTTTGCGGGTCGAGCCCCGCCTTGACGCCCATCGCCATCGCTTCCGACGAAATCGCCAGCGCCGCAACCGCGATCATGTTGTTGGCCAATTTCAGCGTCTGCCCCATGCCGGGCTTCTCGCCGCAGAAGAACACCTTCCCGAAGACTTTCAGGATCGGCCTGAACAGCCTCGAAGGCATCTTCTCGCAGGCTGCCATGACCGCGAGCGTGCCTTTCTCCGCGCCGCCGGTCCCGCCGCTGACGGGCGCGTCGACCAGCGTGATCCGCTTACCTTTCGACAACTCCTCGGCGATGGCACCGGACATCTTGGGGCCAGTGGTGGACAGATCAATCAGCGTCGTGGCCCGGTTGCCCTCGACGAGGCCGCCGGGCCCGAACACCACCTGATGCACGATATCGGGCGTCGGAAGGCTGACCAGCACAGTATCGGAGGCGGACGCCACCTCGGCCGCGCTCGCCGCGCGGCGGGCGCCACGCGCCACCAGCGGTTTCATCGCAGCCTCGTCCCCGGTCGAAAACCGTAAGGCTGTAACCGGCATCCAGCAGTCGCATCGACATGCGGCTGCCCATCTGCCCCAACCCGACGAATCCGATATCACCTGCATAGTTTGTTCTCTTTCCTGCTTCTTGTTCTTGCTTGTGATGCTTTGTTCTTGATTGTTCTCTTAGCGCGAGCCCGCGCGCGGACTTTATCGCGGCTGCGGCATTCAGCAAGCCAAATTTGGTAGCGCTACCACAAAAAAGCGCGATAGCGTCGGCCAACACCGGTTTCCATCTATCTGGTTGCCGACATCGTCATCGAGGGAACGGCTTTCATGCGTCAGGGGCGCGGGCGCAAGCGCAACAACGATGCCTTGCGGATGGAGGACGTCGCAGCGCAGGCGGGTGTTTCGCCGATGACGGTGTCGCGCGCGTTACGCGACCCGGCCCGCCGTCTCGCAGGCGATGCGGGACCGGGTGCAGGCCGCGGTGCAACATACCGGCTATGTGCCGAACCGCCTCGCCGGCAGCCTGTCGTCGCAGCGCTCGCGCGTGGTCGGATTGATCGTGCCGGGTATCAGCAACTCACTCTACGCGCAGATGGCGCAAGCGATTGCCGATGTTCTCAGCCAGCACGGCCTGCATCTGCTGATCGCCAGCAGCGGGCATGATTCCGCCGCTGAAGAGGCGGCGATCGCCGCCTTCCTGGGGCAGCGCGTGTGCGCGCTGATCCTGCACAGCACGCGGCACACCCCCCGGGCCACGGCGCTGGTGAAGGCCGCCGGCATTCCCACCGTCGAGATCGGCCAGTTGACGCGCACGCCGCTTGATCTCTGCGTCAGCTATTCAGGTTTTAAAGCGGCCAAGGCGATGGTGATGCATCTAGGCAGCCTCGGCTATCGCCGGATCGGGTTTGTGACATTGCCGGTGCATGACAATGAACGCTCCCTCGAACGGCGGCGCGGCTATCGGACGGCGCTCAGAGAATTGGGACTACCCGAAGATCCGGCTCATATCGCCGAATCGGAGCCGGGCTTTGCCGGCGGCGTCAGCGCTGTCGTGCAGTTGATCGAGCGTGCACCGGATATCGACGCGATCTTCTTTGCCGCGGACGTGATGGCGGTTGGCGCCCTGTTCGAATGCCAGCGCCGGGGCTGGGCGGTGCCGGACCGGCTCGCGATCGCGAGCTTCGACGACGTCGACCTGCTGAGCCACGTCGCGCCCACCATCACCACGCTGCGCATTCCGCGCGAAGAGATCGGCCGGCGAAGTGCTGCGATGCTGGTGGCGCGGCTGAACGGAACCCTGTCCGGTCCCGCGGTGGTGGATTTAAAATTTGACATCGCACAGCGCGAGAGCACAACACGCACACAGAATGCGTCAAGGAGAAGAACGTGACGAAACATTGGGGAGCGGCCGCATTTCTTTTGATCGCGGGCATCATCATCGGTGCACCGGCGCAGGCGCAGGATTTTTCCGACCCGGCCGATCACGATGATCGTTCCCTTTGCCGTGGGCGGGCCGGCGGATATCACCGGCCGGATTATTGCCGACGTTTTTACCCGTCACCTTGGCCAACGGGTGATCGTCGAAAATATCAACGGTGCCGGCGGCACGATTGGCGCGGTCCGCGCCGCCCGGGCAACTCCCGATGGCTACACCATCTTTTTCGGCCACACCGGCACCAATGCGCTGGCGCCGGCGTTCTATCCTGACATCGCCTACGACCCGCAAAAGGACTTCGAGCCGATCGGGTTGACGGCCGAATATCCTGAAGTACTCGTGGTCCGCAAGGATTTGCCGGCCAAGAATCTCGGTGAATTCGTTTGCCTATGCCAAGGCCAACCCGAACAAGCTCAATGTCGGGGCACGCCGGCGTCGGCTCGGTATCCTATATCGGATGTCTGCTGCTCAACTCGGCGATGGGGATCAAGCCGGCCTTGATTCCGTTTACCGGCACGGCGCCCGTGTTGAACGCGATGCTGGTCGGTGAAATCGATTATGAATGCGACCCGGTGCTCGGCAATTTGGCGCAGGTGCGCGCCGGCACGGTGAGGGCGCTGGCGATCGCCTCGAAAAAGCGCAGCCCGATGATGCCGGATGTGCCGACCTCCCATGAACAGGGGCTGCCCGAATTCGACTTTGCGGTGAATTACGCGGCGTTCGCGCCGATCGGCACACCCAAGCCGATCATCGAAAAATATGTCGCGGCCCTGAACAAGGGGTTGAGCGAAGAAGCCGTGCAAAAGCGATTTGCCGAGCTCGGCGCCGAAATCGCAGAACCCGACCGCCGCGGACCGAAGCCGCTGGCCGATCTGATGCGAAGCGAAGCCGCGCGGTTGCTTCCGATCCTGAATGCAGCTGCGGGAAAGTAGAGGCGCTGGACTCGCCGATCCTCTCAATAGACGACGGCTCTTCGTCTATAAATCACTATTAGCGGAGTGCATCGGAATGGCAGATGTCGAAATTGACCCGGAATTGCAACAAAAGATTGTGCAGGAGCGCTTTGTTTTTCCTAAGATCGCATCCCTAGGGAAACTGCATACGGCCGCCGTAAACTCCGTACCCACGGCAAAGGAAGCGGCTAAGATTTTCTACGAGAATCTAGAGTCAGCTTTTATGGTTGTGAGTATCCCGTATGCTTTTGCTGACTCGTCGGTCTTGATGCGCCGGCATAATCAAATAACGATCTCCGAAGAGATTCGGGCTCTCAAGGGAA
The DNA here is from genome assembly GCA_037201505.1 of Bradyrhizobium sp. Taxonomy (GTDB): domain Bacteria; phylum Pseudomonadota; class Alphaproteobacteria; order Rhizobiales; family Xanthobacteraceae; genus Bradyrhizobium. Next base: position 76,001 of record JBBCHO010000023.1, on the reverse strand, counting down.
CGAGACCGAACGAGCCAATAACAGCAGAGCAACGTGCTGAGGCGCACAACATTGCCGATAAACGTTTCGCTGAGGAGCTTGGCGACGAAAAAACTATCGATCTCTTCCAAAGACAGCTATTTTTCGACCTTTACGCTCTGTTGCAGAGAAACGACGTGGCCCGATCCTCGCATGAATTGCTTCTAGAGGACCGTCATAATGGTCTGGGGCTCATTCGAGGTATTCGTTGCTGATTTCGTGCGCGCGCATCTTAACGCTTACCCCACCATTGCCACCCGGCTACTGACGGACGGAAGCACCAAAGGGGCGTTCGAGATGAAGAGCATAGGTATCGACGAGCTAATGGCAAACCAATTCGACGTCTCGAATGCGATGGGCAACATTCTCGTTTCCAAGCGCCGATTGGACGGTATCGAGGTGATCAGGAACGTCTTAAAAGTTATGTTTCCACACCACAAGCCGATGCTGCAACAGATTGGCACCCAAGAACTTTACAAGCTCGCACAGCGTCGCCACCTTATTGTCCATCGTCGCGGCTCTGTGGATGTCGAGTACCGAGATAAGACCGACGACAATTACCAAGTTGGCGAAACACTTAAATTAACCAGCGAATACATCTATCAAATCATCTATCTGGTGCGGGACGTTGGCATTTCGATACTTGAGGCTGCAGCGACCTCGCCGGAAATTTCCGGCGCAAGGCAACTCAACATCTCAGCAATAACCCATATAATAAGCGCGGCGACTACATTAAGGGCCCAGGTGCCTACGTATCTCGTATTCAAGTTTAGAGATGCCGTCCTCGAAAGCGCCGACGATCGATTTGGCCTCTTCGAGATTCTTTGGTCGCGACGACTCCTGCTCGTGAATCAACGTGTTCCGTAAGCGCAGCAACAACAAGAGTTGTTTGGTGAGTTCGGGCTTTCCCAAACGTACTCCAAGCTCTTCGATTATCGAGCGTACCGGCTTGCGAGCGTCATATTTAAAACCTTTACCTATCTCGCGGAGTGTGTGCTCGAATCCTGTCGCAGCAACGAGTGTTGCTGGATATAGGAAGCCATCCTCCATCGCACGAGCCGCTTCATCGAAGTAGTATTTGACGTCCTGATCGATATTCTCTGGATGGACCCATTTCGTATATGCGGAATCATTAGTGCGATGGCGTCCTATCGGCCGAGTTTGAGTCTGCGGCTGAGCCTGCTGTTTCTTTATCGCGTCGAGCGCTTCACGGATCGACGCGAAATTGTCTCTGAACTCGTTGGCATTATTCTCGTCGCGCAGGGTTCTTGGATATCCTGAGCACCTGGCCTTGCAAAAAGAATATGAAGAAAAATGTCGCCCCAAAGGTCGAAAAGCTATCAAAGGTCGATTTGCCGTTGTGCAAGGCAATTAGTGCCCAGACCGCACCGCACAAAAACGGAAGCCAAACCTCTCGAAAGATACGGGAGAGCAAAGTTTTATGCCTAGCCCAGAGTTTTTCGACAGCAACCATCAAACATTCCAATTATCCATGATTGAACATGGAGAAATTATACAACCAAAACTAGATACTCTCGGCTGGCTCATATGCAACCGGAAGCAGAAAGAGGGGACATAGTGCTGGGTCGCTCGCATTGAGAAAACTATCCATATTTCGACTGTATCGCGAGAGTCCTAGAGTATTGCCGAAACGGCCTCCCGAAGAGTTACGAACTTCCGCCCAATTTCGTAGTATGATGCTCTGTCTAGCTTAGCTTCGGGCGCATCCTTCGTGTTTCAGTCCGACCCTCCCGATCTTGCATTTGATTAGGGCGTATCTCTTCAAGCCGCGAACATCCACATCGCCGTGCCCTGTTGCCGCAGAGCAACGGAAACCCATTGCCTTCCTGATCGCTTTTCTGGCTTATGGTTAGAATCGTTCTGCTGCAGCCGGTTATGTTGCAGCGCGTAAAACCTGTTCCATCGGATTCATGCGAAACCATCTACCTTCCATGATGAGCCTGCGCGCCTTCGAGGCCGCGGCGCGTCATTTGAGTTTCACCCGCGCCGCGATTGAACTCAATCTGACCCAGACGGCGATCAGCCACCAGATCAAGAACCTGGAGGATCTGCTTCGGGTCAAACTTTTCGTACGCAATGCGAACATGATCGCGCTGACCGAAGCCGGCGAAATCTATTTGCGATCGGTCCGCAATGCGATCATGGAAATTTCCGCCGCCACCGACCGCGCGACCGACCAGAGCGACGAAAACATGCTGACGGTTCAGTGCCTCGGCCTGTTCGCGGTCAAACGGCTATTGCCTCATCTGCATGATTTTCGCGCGCAGCATCCGGCGATTTCGCTGAAGCTGCGGACCATTCAGGCATTCGAGAATAACTTCCACCACGATTTCGACGTCGCGATCTGGCACGGCGCGGGCGGCTGGGCCGGCATGACGGCGGAGAGGCTCGCTGACGAAGAAGTTTTTCCGGTCTGCAGCCCGGGACTGCTCGCGGCCGGCCCGCCGCTGAAATCGCCCGGAGATCTCGAACGGCATACCATCATCCGGACCGCATCGACGATCCTGCGCGACGAATGGCCGTTCTGGCTCGAGACCGCAAAGGCCAACGAGATGCAGTTCCGCTCCGAGATCACCTGCGACTACATGATCACGTCGCTGCAGGCGGCCATCGACGGCCTCGGCGTCACGCTCGGCCGCTCCGGCGTCGTGGGTCCCGATCTTGCCGCGGGGCGGCTGGTCGAGCCGTTCTCGATTCGCGCGCGGTCGATGTTCGCCTATCATGTGGTCTGGCCGGCGCGCTCATCGGACATGCGCAAGGTTCAGGTGTTCAAGAACTGGCTGATCAAACGCGTCAGTGACGCCCTGCAAGGCGACCTGAGTTAGAGCATGATGAGATTAGGTTGATCTGCAACGGCAACGAAGGTGAGCTCCCTCTCCCCTTGTGGGAGAGGTGAAGTGAACCGCATCAGGCCGGCGTCACCTGCTGCTTGAACGTATCGACCATGCCATCGGCCTTCCCTTTCGCGTCGGGAAAGCGATCCGAAACGTCCATGTTGAATATCCGCCTGGCGTTGAGGCCCAGGATGTTTCGCTTGGATTTTTCGCTCAGGAACGGCAGGTCCCAGATCGTGCTCGGCAGATCCATGTCCCAGTGGGGATAATCAGACGAATACAGCAATTGCGTATCGGCGTTGATCATCTTGAAGGTCAGTTCAAGCGCCTCGTGGTTGTTCACCATCTCCATCGGCTGGGTGGTGTAGAACATGTCCCGCATGTAATCGCTGGGCAGCTTCTTGAGCGCGGGCGCCTCGGAGGTTCGCATCCGGTAATCATTGTCGAGCCGCTGCATCAGCCAGGGAATCCAGGCCAGCCCTGACTCGATCCAGATCACTTTCAGTTTCGGAAACCGTTCCGGCAGTCCGTTGACGATCCAGTTCGCGCAATGCACGGCGTTGAAGAACGTGAATCCGACCGCATGGGCCGTGATGAAGCGATTGGTCATCGAGACCAGCTGATCGTTCCAGTTATAAGAGGCATGGAATGACAGCGGCAGCCCGAGCTCTTCCAGCAGCGCATAAGTCTTCATGAAGGCGTTGTCATAGACCGGCTTGTAGCGCGTCGACACCACCATGAAGCCGATCACACCTGGCTTATGGCCATATTCCCTCACCATCTGATAGGTGGCTTCGGGATCGTTGAACGGCAGATACAGCATCGAGCGCAGCCGGGGATTCGACGGCAGCACATTGTCGGTGAGCCACCTGTTATAGGCCCGCGCCATCGCGACCTCGACCTCGGCCTGGGGATGCAGCCCCATGAACAGCATCGGGGTCGGAAACAGGCAGGCGTAATCGACGCTGAGCGCATTCATCCAGCGCAGGGTCTGTTCGACTTCGCGCGGATTGGCGCCCTTCGGGATCACCTCGTGCTTGCGCTCGAGGTAACGCGAGACGCGGCCGCCGATGTCCTGGTATCCGGGCTGATCCATCAGCATCGCCGAGGAACCCTTGTAAGCGAAGGTATTGATCGCGCCCTGCTTGATGACGGGGTCTTCGATATATTCGAGAATTTCCGCAAAATTATCGGTCTCGTAGTGATGGCAATCGACATCGATGATGAGGACGTCATCGAGCTTTCGCGCATCGGCCTGCCGCCTTGCATTCACAAGATGCTCGCCGGTGTGAAAACCCTCGATGGTGCGGTCGAACTCCGGCGTGCTTGAACGGTATTGCATAACAATTTCCTCTAACTATCGCGTCGCCGACCAGGATTGCCACATGCCGAGTTCGAAGATTTCGAGATTCGAGGCCTTCATCAACGCTGATGTGGCGACCAGAACCGCGGTAGCGCTGACATCGCCGCCGGCATCGAGCAGCGCCGGGCGCTGGCCTTCATCGAATTTTGCCGCGTAGAGCTTGACCAGTGCCGTCATCAAATGACGCATCGTCTCATCGGGAAACGCGCCGGCCTGCCCGGTTGCGTTCAGGCCGTTTAACGACAGTGCGAGCCGCTCCGCCGCATCGGCTACGCTTTGAGCGTCTTCCTGAGGCGCGTCGATCGGGCCCCGCGGGCGCGGCAGGCTCTGTTCAGACAACGACATAGACAGCTCCATCCCGTTCCACGGTCTTGAAGCGCTTGAGACCATGCTTGCCGTCGCCGGCGCATTTGCCGGTTTCGATATTGAATTCCCAGCCGTGCCATGGGCAGACGATATGCAGATCGGTCTCGCTGAAGCGCATGCCTTGATAGGTCTTGTCGGGCGCGATGATTTCCTCGACGCGGTGAATCAGCAATCCGTCGCAAACCGGACCGCCCTGATGCGGGCAGATGTTCAGGAAGGCGTGCAGCTTGTCCTTGGCACGAACAACGCCGATCTGCCGGCCTTCGTACTCGACCGTGTTGCGCGCACCCTCCGGCAGGTCCGCCGAACGCGCCACGAAAATCTCAGTCATCGTCAGTCCTCAGAATCTTTCGCCTCAAAATCTTTCGCCGCCAACGTCTACGGTTCGGCGAAACGGCACAATGGATGAATCCGGTGGGGGCATGAACAGAATTGAGGGTCGCGTTTATTCCGGCTCGATCCCTGCCGCCTTGATGACGGTGGTCCACTTCACGCGTTCGGTCCCGACAAAATCCTTGAACTCACTGGAGCCTCCCCAGTAAGGCTCGATGCCGGACTTCCTGAATTTCTGCAGAATCTCCGGTTTCTCCAGCACGATCTTGAGCTCTCGCTCCAGGATCGCCAGGACTTCAGGCGGCAGCTTGGCGGGACCGAACAAGCCGACCCACGCCAAGAGGTCGAAGCCCGGCATTACGGTTTCGTCGAGTGTGGGGATATCCGGCAATTCCGGACTGCGTTTTTTGGTGAACACCGCAAGCGGACGCATGCTCTTCTCGGCGATCTGCGGCATCGCGCTGCTGATATCCAGAATCAGCACCGGAATGTGCCCGGAGATCAAATCCGTCACACCGGCGGGAACGCTGCGGTAGGCGACGCGCACGATGTCCAGATTTGCCTCATGCTTGAAAGCCTCGCCGACGATATAGCCGGTGCTGTTGCCATGACCGTAGGACAGTTTGCCGGGATTGGCCTTGGCATAGGCGACCAATTCCTGGATCGTATTCACTTTCACCGCAGGGTTGACCACGATCACCGACGGGAAGCTGCCAACCCGCGCGATCGGCGTAAAATCCTTGATCGGATCGTAGGGCACCATCTTGTAGAGCGCATTGATGGCCGAGTGCGTCGAGTTGGTCGTCAGAAGCAACGTGTAGCCGTCGGGATCCGCATGTGCGACGTACTGCGCGGCAATCATGCCGCCCGCACCGGGCTTGTTCTCGACAATAAAGGTGCGCCCGAGCGCTTCCTGCAAGGCCGCCCCGATGATCCGCGCGGTCAGGTCGGTCACGCTGCCCGCGGCGAACGAAGTCACGATCGTGACGTTCCGGGCCGGCCATGATTGCGCAAGCGCCGATGTCGCCAGCCCGCCAAGCGACCAAGCCAGCGCCGCTAACAAGGCGAGTAATTTACCAGATTTCACCGACGTTTCTTCCTGCTTATTGGCCCGTTTTTGGGCTTTGCAGCAGGATGCTGGAAGACGCTTGCGCTGATCAAGCGAAAAACATGGGCCCCCCATGAGCAGAATTCAGGGGAACCCGGTCAGAACAGCGGGCCTATATGACGATTTCGGTGATGAGATAACTTGCGCCCGCGCGTGCAAAATAGATCGCCACAAGAAGACAGATACTCCAGCCGAAAGCTGACAACATTGCAATCTCGACGAGGTCCGGCGGGAAAGAGATTTTTGAAAATGGAGTTTTGCTGGCGGAGCCGGACGGGGTCTGAAGGATCTTCATGAGTTCCTCGCATTCGGGGGCGTCCCGATGCGACCTTGCCTGAGATCTTTGCCTTGTCCTCATGCAAATGGATGACGCGGGGACCGACAGAGCTCTTCGTTTCGATCACCGAGACGGGTCGCCACGTTGCCGACCGTAGTGACCACAGAAACTGAGCAGGCGGTCGAATTTGTCACCCAGATCTGTTTCGCCGATGTGGCGCAAATCGGAACGGATGAAATTTGCGAAATCGCGCCGTTGTTGGTCCTTCATGGACCATGCGCGCCTATTCCCCGCAAAATACGCTGCACTACTTCGGCGCCGACGTGCTCCACTTCGCCCTGCGCTGCGGCTACGTTGCCTACCCGCAGCGCTGCCGCGCCGTGGACGGTGCTCCATGTGAATAGCAGGTCGCCCGGCGCCGGAGGCGCAACGATGACGCCGGTTCTATACAGTCCCTGCAAGGCTGCCGGCAGATATGAATAACTGGTCGGCGCGCCCGTTTGCAAAGCGTTGGCACGGGTCTGCACGGCGTACGCCCCAAAGATCAGGCGCCACATGGCAGGTTGTTCGTCGGCAAAGCGAAGATAGGCCACGGCCAGGCGGGACAGGCGCGCGACCGCCTCCGATGCGTCGGCGGCCGGGGTGTGAAGGTCGAACGCATCGGCAAAGCGCTGCTGGAGTTGCGCGATCCCGATAGCGGCCAACTCCGCCAGCAAGGCCTCGCGGCTGTCGAAGTGTCGGTACACGGCAGCGGCGCTGACGCCCAGCCCCGAAGCGAGCTCGCGCAGCGAAATGTGCTCGATGTCAGGAGCCTTCGCCGCGGCCTCCAGCAGGGCGCGTCGCAGGTCGCCGTGGTGGTACCGCCCGGCGGCGGGGGACTCGGGAGGCTGATTCATGGGGCCATGGAGCGCATGTTAACGGTGTTGACATCATAGGTTTTGCAGCTTAAGTTAACGATGATAACATTCCTTCTTCCTGCCGGGCGGGGCCTCTGACTATCCGCTCCCTTGGACCAAATGACCTCACTCCATCCAGAGACGGCCGCCCGCACTACGGCCGCTGAACCGAATGCAGTCAAGATGCGGGCGATTCCGACCAACCTTGGCAGGTTAGCGGTCTACGATACCGGCATTCCCGGCCGCACGGATGCCTCGCCGGAGGTGCTGGTATTCTGGCCTTCGGTCCTGGCCGATCACCGCATCTACAACGCGCAGGTGGCCGCTCTGCGGGAACGCTACCGGCTGATCCTCATCGATGGCCCCGGTCACGGCGCTAGCGGCCCATCCACGGGGAGCTTCAGCATGGCGCACTGCGCGGACGCGGTCGTGCAGGTGCTGGACGTCCTCAAGATCGTCCAGCCGATAGTCTGCATTGGCACGTCGTGGGGTGGCCTCGTCGCCGGCGAATTCGCGTTGAACCATCCAGACCGCACGCGCGCCGTCGTCATGCTGAATACTCCGGTCTTCAGGAGCAGCGCGCGCTGGCGCGACAGCTTCGTCAGCTGGGGCGCACGCTGGCTGAAAGGCACCAATCTGTACGCGCAAGGTGTGGCCGAGAGCTACTTCATGCCGGAGACGCGCAAGCGCGAGACCGTGTTCATGAACGAATTCCGCGAACACATCCGGCGCGCGCGCGGTAAGGCACTGGCCTATGCGGTTCGCTCGGTGCTGCTGGAGAGAGACGACCTGGCTTCGCGTCTGCAGAACATCACCGCGCCGACGCTGTTTGTCGCCGGGAGGCACGATCCCATGTACCCGGTCGACGATCTGCGCCGCGCCGCCGCGCAACTGCCGCGAGGCCGCTTCGTCGAATTGCCGACCGCCCACCTTTCGGTCGTCGACGCACCCACTGAAACCACACGCGCCATCGTTTCCTTTTTGGAAGAACTGTGACGCGCGATTCACCTCGCGCCCCCAAGAAACCCCCGAGGAACCGGACTTTGAAGAACGAATCGCGAGTCATACTCGTCACCGGCGGCACGCGCGGCATCGGCGCGGCGATCGCCGCCCAGCTCCACGGATGCGGCCACCGTGTTTACGTGACCCAGCGCGCCAAACTCGAGAGCGGGCGGCAGGACGGCCTGCAGGTGCTGTGTCTCGACGTTACCAGCGCAGCGTCCGTCGAGGCCTGTGTGCACGAGCTGCTGCGGCGCGAGAGCCGCATCGATGTGCTGGTCAACAACGCCGGCTACGACCTGTTTGGCGCCGTGATCGAGACCCAGTGGCACGAATTCATGGACCAGCTAGACACCAACTTTCTTGGCGCGGCGCGCATGGTCCAGGCCGTGCTGCCGCGCATGCTCGAGCGACGGTCGGGGCGCATCATCAACATCAGCTCGATCGGGGGCGAGCTTGGCCTGCCGATGAATGCGGCCTACTCGGCCAGCAAGTTCGCTCTCGAGGGCTATACTGAATCGCTGCGGCAGGAGCTGCTGCCGCTCGGCCTTTATGCTTGCACCGTCAGTCCGAGCCCGGTGGCCACCGGCTCTCTCGATCAGTCGATCCGGGAAGTCAGCGCCGCCGACAACCCGTTCGCCCAGCGGCGGGCCGAACTGGTCCGACGCATGCGCCGCGACGGCCTCGCCAGCCACACGCGGCCGGAGCATGTGGCCGCCGCCGTCGTACAGGCGGTGCATGCCCGGGTGCCGGCGCCGCGCTACCGCGTCGGCGCGCTCGCCCGCTGGATCCCGCGACTGAAAGCCTGGCTGCCGGACGCGCTGTTCGAACTGTTCCTGCGGCGCGCGTTCCCCTGACCTCGCACGTCCATTCACATGAACGCCGGGCGGCACGCCACGGCTCGACCGTTAGAGAACGATCATGATCATAGCCGACCACATTCACATCGTTCTATGGGTCAGCGGCGCCTTTACGATGTTGCCGATCGTTGTTTTCCTGCTCCCGGCGCGCGGCCCCCGACTCTTGTTCGGAGTAGACGCGCCCGGTGGAGCCGGGGGCCTGATCACGCGACATTGGGGCTTGCTGGCGCCAAGCCTGGGAGCGCTGTTGATCTACGCCGCGTGGCATCCGGAGCTCCGTGCTCCGTTGATGCTGGCCGCCGCCATCGAGAAGGCCGGGCTAATCGGCTTGATCGTGGCCGATTGGAAAAAGCCGCATACCGCTCACATGCGCCCGATCGTGATCTGCGATTTGGTCATCGTATCGATCTACGCGGTTTATCTCCTTCATTTTCTTTGATTGGGCCGCCTCGGCCTCTCGCTCCAAAGGGAATGAACACCATCGCCTCGACGTCGCAGGACGAACCCACCTCGGAGTTTCTCCGAGTCCATTCACTCGCTCACGGAGAACATCTTGAAACGCCTTAATGGCCTTTTGGCCCTCATCATTGGAGCAACCGCCATGACCCAGTCCGCTTCTGCCGAAGACTTCAAGCACAATACACACCTGGACCCCACGGTACGCGCATTCCTTACCGAACTGAGCAAGAACCCCAGCCCGTTCTGGGAACTGCCGCAGCCAAAGCCGCAGGAAATCCTGACGGCCCTGCAGAACCAGTCGCCGGTCGATATGTCCGGCGTAACGACGACGGAGCGGACGATCGCGCAGAATGGACAGTCCGTGAAGATCTACATCATGAAGCCCGATCACGCGAAGGCTAACCCCGGCGTCCTGTTCTTCATCCATGGCGGCGTGTGGATCGTCGGCAACTTCGACAACCACAAGCGCCTGCTGCGCGATCTCGTCGTCAAATCCGGCCAGGTCGGCGTGTTTGTCGAGTACACCCCGCTGCCGCAGGCAAGGTTTCCGACTCAGTTGAACGAGACCTATGCCGCCCTGGAATGGGTGGCGGCTCACGGCGAGGAGATCGGTGCAGACGGCAACCGTATCGCCGTCGCGGGCAACTCGGTTGGCGGCAATATGGCCGCGGCCATTTCTCTGATGGCCAGGGATCGCAAGGGTCCGAAGATCGCCTATCAGGTGCTGCTGGTGCCGGCGACGGACGCCAGCGTCGATACTGAATCCTACAAGAAGTTCGCGGACGGTTACTTCCTGTCGCGTGCTTTCATGAAATACGGCTGGGACCTGTACGCGCCGGACGTCAAGACGCGAGACAACCCCTATGTCTCGCCAATCCGCGCGAGCAAGGTCGAACTGACCGGGCTGCCGCCAGCCCTGGTGATCACGGCGGAAAACGATCCGCTGCGTGACGAAGGCCAAGCCTATGCTCGCAAGCTCACCGATGCCGGCGTTCCGGTCGCAGTGGTGCAGTATAACGGCACGATCCATGACTTTGTCGCACTCAACGCCCTGCGCAAGGTTCCGACGACCGAAGCGGCACTTGACCAGATCGCTGACGGTATCCGTCAGCACCTGAATTGATCGTACGCGGAGCCATGATCTCTGCCGCCCCTGCCGTCATGCGACGGCGGGGGCCCCGCGCGCCTGCCCCCTGCGTCCTCCTGAAAGATACGGTTGGAACTCCGGACGTTCACAATGGCCAAGCGATGGTCGAGAAAGGCAAAATATAGAGTTCGTTAACACGGTAGCCCTCATTCTTGGACGCATGGGCCTTAGTCATATTGGCGAAAATCCCGGAATGCCGGAACACCGATGAGAGATGAAGCAAACCGTGCTGCCGCGGTTCCGTCGGACGACGCTCGCGTACGCCTCTACGATCAAGCCTTGAATCTCGCTGGCATCGGGGCCTGGGAATGTGAGCTCGAGACGGAGCGCCTGATCTGGACGCCCGGCATCCACGACATCTTCGGCTATCCGATCGGCAACCCGCTGCGGCGCGCGAACATCGTCGCTCTCTATACCGACGAGTCCAGGCGCAGCATGGAACTCGCCCGTGCCGAGGTGATCCGCAATGGCCGCGCGGTAACGCTCGATACCGAGATCAGGACCTGGCGCGGCGAAACACGCTGGATGCGCCTGTCGATCAATTCGGTGGTTGAAGGCGGACGGACGGCGCGGATCTTCGGCGCTAAACAGGACATCACGTCCGACCGGCACGCCACGGAGAGCCTGCGGCGGCAAGCCGAAACCGATCCGCTCACCGGGCTCGCCAATCGTTTCGTTTTCCAGGCCTGTTATCGCGAGGTCGTCGGCGACAGCCTGAATCATGGCTTCGCGTCGGCGCTCGTCCTGATCGACCTCGACCGTTTCAAGGAGCTCAACGATACGCTCGGCCATCCGGCCGGAGATGCGTGCCTGTGCGAGGTCGCGCAGCGTCTCGGGCGAGCGTTCCACAAGGCCGGTCTGGTCGCCCGGCTCGGCGGCGACGAATTCGCGATCATTCTGCACGCGCCGACAAGCGCTGCCCGGATCGCACATGTGCTGCAGCAGACCGTCGTGATGTTGAGCCGGCCGTTTTTCTGGAATGGTCTTCGCCTCGAGGTCGGCGCCTCGATCGGAGTTGCTCTTATCGGCCGCCCACATCGCCGGCGGATCACCGAATTGTTCGCGGAAGCCGACATCGCGCTCTATGATGCCAAGGCCGCCGGCCGCAACAAGGTCCATTTGTTCGGCGACGAGGGGCACAGCCGGGCGGCTTAGGCAGGGAACGCCGGAGAAGCGTCATCGTGTACGCTTTATTGTCCTTCGATAGCTCTTGTAGCCGCCCCCATATTGGCATATGTCGTGGGCATATGCCGTGGAGTAAATCTATGCCCGAGCAGAGGCACGTCAAACTATTCCGCAACGGCCGCAATCAAGCGGTCCGTATTCCCGTCGAGTTCGAACTGCCGGGCGACGAAGCAGTTATGCATCGCGACGGCGACCGTCTGGTGATCGAGCCAGTGCGCAAGCGTGGACTGGTCGCCCTGCTCAAATCGATGAAACCATTGGAAGAGGGTTTTCCCGAGATCGATGATCCCCTTCCGCCGCGGGAGAACGTGTTTTGACGCGCTACATGCTGGACACGAACATCATTTCCGACCTGATCAGGAATCCTCAGGGCAAAGCTGCGAAGCGTATCGCCAGGATGGGCGAGGACAACATCTGCACCAGCATCATCGTGGCGGCTGAGTTGCGTTATGGCTGCGCAAAAAACGGTTCGAAGCGGCTACTCAAGGCTGTCGAAGACCTGCTCGGCGAGATCACCGTGTTGCCGTTCGAGATACCAGCCGATACCGAATACGGGGGAATCCGCGCTGAGCTGGAAGCGGCGGGAAAGCCGATCGGCGGCAACGACCTGCTGATCGCCGCCCATGCCCATGCGATCAGCGCCACGATCGTGACCGCCAACACGGACGAATTCAAACGCATCCGCGGTTTGAATGTCGAAAATTGGCTCGCTTGAGAAAACCAGCGACCACTACGTTTGCTGTCAGCATCGTTGCAAAATAGCGCGCCACGGCCGATGAGGATGGGCACTATTCGTTCCCCTTGGCACTATGATGCTGCACTCACTGCGCCCTAGGGAGGCCCCGGATGGCTGCAACACTTGCGACTCGAAAGCCAATCGACCAGATCACCGCCGCGGACCTGGTGGACTTTCCGGTCTGGGAGTTCTGTCTGGATGAAGAGGGCGTAGAGGGCATGGACGAGACGTGGGTGCGCCCGCTTGCCGCCGCCGCGGTGCCCAATGAGGGTTATTCGCTCTCCGTGGCTGCTGAATTCGAGACTGCTTCAGGTCTCCGCGTAAATGGCTTGATGGGGGTGACGACAGCCGAAGGCGAAGTCGAGATTTCGCAAGCCGTGCTGCTCTTCGATGGAAAGTATCTGTTCGTGCCGGATAAGAACATGCGGATCGATGCGGACGAGAAGCTCCGCCGGGCCGTCGTTGACGCGCTCGGGCCGTCTCCCGTCTTTCCGCTACGTTACCGGCTTAGTGTGCTCATTGAAGGCGAAGCATCGCATCGAGAGGGTACCGTAGCGTAGGGTCCGATAATGCGCCGGGTCGAATGACGAAAACGCGCTGCCGGGGCGAGCGATAGCGCACCGACGGATACCCTGATGTTCCTGCACCGTGCCCTGGCGTGGATTTTGGCAAAATGGCGCGCCATTCAGAATAAAACTGCGAACTCATACATCATTGAAATTACTTTATAATCTCAAATCGAACTATTGCGTAAGGATCGTTGTCGCGTAGGGGCCGAGCGCTGGGCAGACACCAGTTTTGGTCGGTGTGCCCGAACTGCGCCTCAATGGCCGTTTCTTTAGCTGTGTCTCGGTCGAGACTGTTTAATAATTCTGGCGTACAAAATGCCGGCTCGCGATCTGACTTGGCCTCCGGAGGTTTTCGCTGTTGAGCGCACCTCGGACTAGATCTACTCAAGTCTGGCTTTGTGCATCCTGACCTAAGGCCGAAAATTTCTCGGCATGAGTTTGCGCCGGCCTTAGCCAAATTGCTGCAGACGACAACTATAGCCTTTGGCCTAATGGCTTAGCAATTTCGCCGGCAAAAGTGACGCGGACAATACAATCACCGGCTGCTGTGATGCATTCTCATCCGCACCGCGATGCACAACCTTGCCAAACATAAATTTTCACTTGACGCTCAAGGTAGTACCCGCAATGATTGAATCTGGCGGGGCCAGTATATTATGTTCACGTTGCGTATTTTAGTACGTAGCATTGTGTCCGTTGTTGCATTAGTTTTTTTGACTTGTTGTGTTGCGGCACCGGTCGATGAGGCAAAATCGTTTGTAGCGGCAGTAGCCGCGACGAAAACCGCGAGCGATGCGCTGTGCGATCAGCTCGACGTGGCCGAACGAACGTTGTCGATCCGCAAGATCGAGCGCCGCACCATCAACAACTTCGCGGTCCAAAACGCCTATTATTACGCGACTATCGGCGAGCCCCCAAAGACACGTGAATTCAGAAATGCGATGCTGATCGTCAGCGGCTACGCGTCGCTGCTGCTGAATTTGATCCAGGGCACCAATGTCGACGCCACGCGCGGCCAGATCATCTCGATCGTCGAAAATATCGCCACGCTGGCTGGCGTCACCGGCATCGGTCCCGTTGCCCAGGAGCTGACGCCCCTCCTGAACCAGTTGCTGCTGGTGCAGAGCCAGGCGGAAGCGCGCCAGCTCGCCATCTCGGGCGGTCCGAAGGTCGCCAATCTCATCCTCCAGCTCAAGAACGCCACGCCGGCGATGTTCGAGCTACTGCTCGCCAATGCCGAGCCTGTCTCACCGGCCACGGTCCGCACGATCAAGACAGCCCTCGGCAACTACGTCGTCACGCTCGACGATCTTCAGCAAAGCTTCCAGCGCATGCTCGACGCCTACGAACGCCCGAGCAACGCAGCCGCTATCGCTGGCCTCGCTGAACTCACCGGCAAGCTGAACGCCGACGCCGTGGCGGTACGGCAGGCATTGGTCAAGGCACATTAGGAGGACATTCGTGGCGACACCGTCTTTTTCGCAGATCGCGGACGCAATGGCCAAGATCAAGGACCAGGAGAACGGCGCTCCGGCTCCTTCGCCGGAGGCCAGGCAGGCAATGGACGCGGCCTGGGAGTCCCTCAAGGATGCCCTGGCCGACATCGCGCTGAGCGATTTCGCCGCCGCTGCCGACTCCGTTGGGGATGCGGCGAAACAGTTGCAGGACGTCATCAATGACGGGACGGCCAACGCCGATCCACTCCAGCAGATCCTCGGGTCCCTTGGCATTTCGCCAAAGCCGGCCAGCACTGCGCCGGCACAAAAGCCGCAGACGCCCAAACCGGTAGCATCAGGCGTGGCAGGTGGAGGCGGCGGCGGAAGTGGTGGTGGAGGGGCTGCGGGCGGAGCGGGCTCGGGCGGCGGCAGCACAGGCGGCAGCGATGCGGCACCTTCGCTCAGCGACCGCGTGCCGATTCCACCCGTCAGCCAGATGAACGCCGGGCTGAGCTCGTGCACCGAAACCACGATGCTCAACAAGTTCGGCAAACCGGGAGAATTGACTGAGGACTGCTCGACGCCGACCGGCACGTTCCTTGCGCGCGTCAGGAAGAATTTCAACGTCGGCCCGTTCAAGGTGACAGGCCTCGACTATGCTGTCGAGTCCTTGCTCCAGGTCTTCACCGACGTGAAGAACGAGAACCCGCAACTGTTCAATCAGGTCCAGAACGAGGGCATGTTGTGCGTCCGCGCGCGGCGGCACAACCCGAGCCACTATTCCAACCATAGCTGGGGCACTGCGATCGATATCTTCTTCGGGACCGAGGTCGTCGACCAGGGCGTGAAGCTGACCAACCGCGGTAATCTCTTGCTCGCGCCGTATTTCAACCGGCACGGCTGGTACTGGGGCGCGGGATTCTCGGGTGACTCCGTCGACAGCATGCATTTCGAGCTGGCCGAGGAGACGATTGCCAAGATCCCGGACGGAGCGATGTTCGATGCCGGGGTGGCGTTTCAGGACACCGCCGGCGGGGCCGCTCCGGCCGGCACCAGCGGCTTCCAGGCCGATCCCGCGTCGAAGAAGCTGCTCGGCGACATCCTCACGGCAATCAATAGCGCGACGGCAATCCGGCAGTCGTTTGCAGGCGTGGCGTACGCCGCAACGCTGCCCGGTGGCCAGCTTCTGTTCCAGAGCGAGCTCCAGCTCGATACGGACGGCTGGCCTGGCGGCAATCAGGGCGATAATACTTGGCAGCCGGACACCTCGCTCAACTACACGGATCGTACCGCCATCAATGCCAACGGAGTCCCGTACTTCGTGCTCCCGGGCAACTGGTACTCGAAGTTCGGCATCAAGCTCGGCGATCTCGCCGCGGTGATCTACAAGGGCAAGCTGGCCTTCGCGGTGTTCGCGGACGTCGGACCGAAGACGAAGCTCGGCGAGGGATCGCTCGAACTACTGCGCCAGCTCGGCGAGGAGCGGCTGCGGCCCAACGGCAAGGTCATCAACACCGGCATGGGCGACAGTTCCAGGGGCGACTACATCGTCACGGTCGTCTTCCCGGGATCAGCAGCCGCCTCCTACCAGAACCAGAGCGCACTGCTCGATTTCATCAAGAGCCGCGCGCAGCTTGCTTACCTGAAGCTCGGAGGCAACCTGCCGTCCGAACTGAGCTGAGCGGCATTCGATTTTATTTTTGTGTTCTGAACATTTCTTTTGAGGGGAATATGGGATGCCTGATCCGACCGTTGCCCTGACCGGCAGCTACAAGGATATCGCCAACCTTATCATTGCCGCCGGCGGCCTCGGCACGGCGGCGATGGGTCTCGTCGATGCGACCAAGGTCTTCGGCGGCGAACCATCCAACTTCGGGTTCGGCTACGTCGCCGAATCCCTCGAGCCGTTCCTGGCTCCACTCGCCAACAATCCGCAAGCCAGCGGCAGGGTGCAGGTCCTGCGCACGCTGAAGGCGAACTGGCTGAACGGCGTTCCCAAGGCCGATCAGAAGGCCAAAGCGAGGTCGCTGATTCATCTCGGGCTGATAGGAGGCAACGCGCAGTGGCTCGCGGCCGCGGCGGGCGTGGATGCGACTAAGCTGCAATCGCTGGCGAACAAGACCGCGAGCGGCGATACCGTAACGCAGGACGAGATCAATGTCCTCGGCCAGTTCGACGCCGTCCTGAGCGCGGCGCTCGACGCCGCCTATGAACGCGGCGACCAGAAGTACCGCAACGCAGCCAAGTTCCTAGCGATGATCGTGGCGACCATCATGGGCGGCGTCAGCGGCTGGATCATATTCGGCAAGGACATTTCGAACCAGAATATCGTACTCTCCCTGCTGATCGGCGTCATCGCGACGCCGCTCGCGCCGATCGCCAAGGATCTCGCTTCGAGCCTTCAGGCCGCCGTGGGCGCCGTCGGCACGCTCAAGCGCTGAGCAGACGATGACCCTGCTCCTCAGCTTCCGGACCCTGCCGGTCGGCGGTGCCGTCAACCGCAATCCGCAGCTCTATGACGGGCTCGGCGACCGCACCCAGCCGGGCTGGTCGCTGATCCCGCCCGCGCAGTTGCGCGCGACATTTGCGGGCAAGTCCGTTCTGTTCGTGGCTCACGGCTTCAATGTCAACCAGGTCGCCGGCGCCGTCTCGTCCGGACTATTGGACCACTATATGAATCTGGCTGCGCCGAACCTGTTCGTCGGCGTGCTCTGGCCGGGCGACAGCGTCATTCCGATCGTCGACTATCCCTTCGAGGGAGGTGTCGCGATCGATTGCGGCAAGCTTCTCGCCGATTTCTGCAACGACGCTTGCAGCACCGCGCAATCGATCTCCTTTGCCTCGCACAGCCTCGGCGCGCGGATGGTTCTCGAGGCGGTGTCCCGCCTCAATCGCAAGGCGCGATCGGTCTGCCTCACCGCGGCGGCGGTCAACCGCGATTGCCTGACCACCCAATACGCGGTGGCGGCGAAGAATAGCGAGCACATCTCGCTTCTCGCCTCTCACAAGGACCTCGTGCTCAAGCTCGCGTTTCCAGTTGGCGATCCACTCTCCAATCTGCTCCACGACGATCACACGCCGTTTCAGATCCCGCTGGGGGCCGAGGGGCCTCCCTCGCCCGCGCCGCCGCAGGTTGCGCTGCCGTGGCAGATCGCTGATGGCGAGCCGCTGGGCGACTACGGACATCTTGATTATCTGCCGCCCCTTAGCCCGGAAAAATGGCCCCGCGTTGCCGACTTTATCAAACGCGCTTTTCTCGATCAGAGACAGACTTGGCCGGCCAGTTAGCCAATTGCCTCCCTTCATCACGCGTGAACACTACATTTATGAGAAGAACCGGTCATCAACCTGCCGGTCGGAGGCGGTCGTCGGCATAATCGCCAGGAGCCGCTTTTCTTCACCTATTCCAAGGCTGTCTTCCGGCAACTCTGCCTATCTGTTCGCGGATTTGTCCTGAATGGTAGAAGTGGCGCGCCCGAAGAGATTCGAACTCCTGACCCCCAGATTCGTAGTCTGGTGCTCTATCCAGCTGAGCTACGGGCGCGTTTTTCGCTGGCATTTTGGGGCGCAAGGCCCGCCGATGCCGCATGCGATCGGGACACGTTTCGAAAGGTCGCGAAAGCGCGCCATAGCTACCGGCTCCGGCCCGGCTTGGCAAGGTCCGGAAATGCTCGGTTAGGGGGTAACTTGGAGCCGCCTGGTCGTCATTCCCCGATGTGCAACTGCACATCTGGGGGCGATGCGAAGCATCGAACCCGGAATCTCGCGCGTATTACCTCTAGATTCCGGGTTCGCTCGCTACGCGAGCGCCCCGGAATGACGACAGCCCCTACGCCCGCGCCCGCTCGTTGCGGATGCTGAGTAATTCTACCGGGCGATCCGGTATCACGATCCGGAAGGTGGCGCCGATGGTGCCTTCGACCAGATGGATATTGCCGCCATGGGCGCGGACCAGTTCGGCTGCGATCGCAAGCCCAAGCCCGCTGCCACCGGGCCGGCCCGACGTCTGGAACGCCTCGAACAGATGATCGCGGGCCCGCGCCGGCACGCCGGGGCCGGTATCGGACACCTCGACGATCGCGACCGCACCTTCGCGGCGGCCGGTGATGCGGATCTGCATGGTCGCGGCGTCGCTGCGGGTGCGACCCTCCAGCGCCTGCGCGGCATTGCGCACCAGATTGAGCAGCACGCGAAACAACTGGTCCGGGTCGGCGTCGATGGTCAGCCCGCGCTCGATCGCGCTGATCCAGCTGATCGACGCATCCGTCGCGAGGCCTGCCGATTCGCGCACTTCGGCCACCACAGGCTCGATCAGCATCATCCGGCGATCGGGTGAAGCTTCCTGCGCGCGGCCATAAGAGAGCGTCGACTGGCAGAACGCGATGGCGCGCTCCAGGGAGCGCATCAGCTTCGGCGCAAAGCGCTGCACCCGCGGATCGGGCACGCTGGAGAGTTGGTCCGACAGCAATTGCGAGGAGGCCAGCAGGTTGCGCAGATCATGGTTGATCTTCGATACCGCAAGACCAAGCGCGGCAAGCCGGCTCTTTTGATGCAGCATCGACACCAGGTCGCGCTGCATGTCGGACAATTCGCGCTCGGCGACGCCGATCTCGTCGCCGCGATGCGACGGCACGATGATCCGGGCTGAGCTTTCGGGATTTTCGTGAAAATCGACTAGGCTGGCGGTCAGCCGCCGCATCGGCCGCACGAACAGGAAATGCAGCGCCAGATACACCAGCGCCGCGGTAAGGATCGCGATGATCAGCGACACCACCAGAAGATTGCTGGAAAACCGGTACATCGCCTGGCGCAGCGGCGCCTCGTCGATCACGACCTCGATGAACTGCCCGCCGCCCGGCGTCGGCCCGATCACGCGGATCGCCTGATTGCCGGTTTCCATCATGATCTCAAAGGAATCGATGATCGCCGACCACACCGTCAGCGAACGCATGTCGATGTCGTGCGCGATACCTTGCGGCAAATCGGTACTGGCCAGAAGCCGGCGCTGCTGACCCATCTTGATCGCCACCGCCCGCGCGCCGATGCTGTGGAGGATCTGCCGCGACAGCGATTCCGGCACCAGTCCGGAGGGCGCGGCATCCAGCACCAACGCAGCTGTATTGGCCGCCGCCAGCCGGTCATTGAGCCGGTTCATGCGGAAATTAGCGATCGCGGGTACGTAAATCAGGATTTCCGCGATCATCACCAAGGGAATGGTCAGCAGCAATAGCTTGCCGGACAAGCCAAGCCGCCGCGGCAGCTTGGGCCGCGGCCTTTCCATCATTGGCTGTTCGTCGGTCACTGACACCATAACTACCTTTGGAATCATGCCTTTCGACAATGCGTTGTGCACTGCACTCGGTCAAATGACAGTTTATAATGGATAGCTGCCATTTTCCGGGATTGACACGCGGGAACCCGAGAATTGCTCGAATTCGCCAAAATGACCCCAAATCGGCAAAAAGCCGACCCGGATGGCGTGTCATCATCCTCGCACTTAAAACACCGCGATTTCTGATTTATTCGTCCCAATTGCGCCGTTTCAAAGGACCCTGATTAGAGGGCGCGGCAGCGTTGACGAAAACAGGTCGCTCCCGTATAAGCCGCGCCAACTGTCCGCGATGACCCGGTTGACCGGGGCGGCTCGATTTGGGCCGGAAACGGCCCTGATTAGGGCCTGCCAGCATCGGCGGACTTACCTCAATATCAGGCAAGTTGTCAGTTTGACCGGCAACAAATTGTCAGCGGAGAACGACCCGTGAAGCGGACTTATCAACCCAGCAAACTGGTGCGCAAGCGCCGTCACGGCTTCCGTGCCCGTCTCGCCACGACCGGTGGCCGCAAGGTTCTCGCCGCGCGCCGCGCGCGTGGCCGCAAGCGTTTGAGCGCCTGAACCGGGCCTCCCGGAGAGATATCATCATGGATCGGCTAAGGCAGCGGGCGGACTTCCTCGCCGTTGCCAATGGCGCACGGATCAGTGCTGCCGCCTTCGTGGTGCAAAGCCGCCGTCGCGACGATGACGGTCCGGTCCGGGTAGGGTTTACCGTTACCAAAAAGCACGGCACCGCGACCGAGCGGAATCGCATCCGGCGCAGGCTTCGCGAACTGGTGAAGCGGGTCGACGTCATATCCATGCGACCGCACAGTGATTATGTGCTAGTCGGCCGCCGTGCGGCCTTGAACCGCGACTTTTCGACCATGCTCGACGATCTCCGCTCGGCGCTCCATCGCCTCGAGCGGCAGCCTTTGAAAGCGCGTGACGCCGTCCGCGCCCCCGAATGAATGACGAGACCTGAACGATGACCGACAATCGCAACACCATCCTCGCCGTCATTCTGTCCGGCCTCGTGCTGCTCGGCTGGCAATACTTCTTCAACATTCCGCAGATGGAAAAGCAGCGCGCCTTGCAGCAGGCGCAGAGCGAGTTGATCAAGCCGACGCCCGATGCAGGCGCCACCGCCACACCGCAAAATGGCACCGCACCGGCCCCGTCGGCCAACGCACCGGCGGTCAATCAACCCGCCTCGACCGCGATCGTCAGCCGCGATGCCGCCATTGCCGCCAGTCCGCGCGTCAAGATCGAGACCCCGCGCCTCACCGGCAGCATTTCGCTGAAGGGCGGGCGCATCGACGATCTCTCGCTGGTACAATTCCGCGAAACCGTCGATCCGGCGTCGCCCGCGATCATACTGTATTCTCCCTCAGGCACCGCGGAGCCTTATTATGCTGAATTCGGCTGGGTAGGGGCCAGCGGTTCGGCGGCCAAGCTGCCCGACCAGACGACGCTGTGGCAGCAGGAAGGCACCAACAGCCTCGCGCCGTCGAGCCCGGTCACGCTGAAATACGACAATGGCGACGGCCTCACTTTCCGCCGCACCATTGCGATCGACGATCGCTATCTCTTCACGATTCGCGACGACGTCACCAATGTCGGCAACGCGCCGGTCACGCTCTATCCATTCGCGCTGATCTCGCGGCACGGCACCCCGAAGGTCTCGGGCTACTACATCCTGCATGAAGGCCTGATCGGCTATCTCGGCGACCAGGGCCTGCAGGAATATCCCTACAAGAAGATCGACGACGCCAAGAACGTCAGCTTCAAGATCACCAATGGCTGGCTCGGCATCACCGATAAATACTGGGCGTCGGCGCTACTGCCCGACACCAATGCGCAGTTGCAGGCACGGATGTCGTCGAACCTCGTCGGGAGCGTGCGGACCTACCAGACCGACTATCTGCAGGATGCGCAGACGATTGCGATCGGCGGCACCGGCAGCGCCAATGCGCGGCTGTTCGCCGGCGCCAAGGAAGCCAGTGTCGTCGGCATCAATTTCCCGATCGGTGGCCTCGGCGGCTACAACCGGCAGCTTGATCTCAACCATTTCGATCTTCTGATCGACTGGGGCTGGTTCTATTTCATCACCAAGCCGATGTTCCTAGCCCTGGACTTCTTCTACCATCTGGTCGGTAATTTCGGCATCGCGATCCTGCTGGTGACCGTGCTGGTGAAGCTGTTGTTCTTCCCGCTCGCCAACAAATCCTACGCGTCGATGGCCAAGATGAAATCGGTGCAGCCGCAACTGGCCGCACTGAAGGAACGCTATCCCGACGACAAGATGAAGCAACAGCAGGAGATGATGGAAATCTACAAGAAGGAGAAGATCAACCCGATCGCCGGTTGTCTTCCCGTCGCCTTGCAGATTCCGGTGTTCTTCTCGCTCTACAAGGTGCTGTTCGTCACCATCGAAATGCGCCATGCGCCGTTCTATGGCTGGATCAAGGATCTGTCGTCGCCGGATCCGACCAACCTGTTCAACCTGTTCGGGTTGTTCTCGTTCGATCCCACGCAGCTGCCGCTGTTCGGACACTACCTCGCGCTCGGGGTGTGGCCGATCATCATGGGCATCACGATGTGGTTCCAGTTCAAGCTCAACCCGACGCCGCCGGATCCGACCCAGAAGATGATCTTCAGCTGGATGCCGGTGATCTTCACCTTCATGCTCGCGGGCTTCCCGGCGGGTCTGGTGATCTACTGGGCGTGGAACAACCTGCTTTCGGTGCTGCAGCAGGGCTTCATCATGCATCGCAACGGCGTGAAGGTTGAGCTGTTCGACAATCTCAAGACCACCTTCGCCTCGAAGAAGGCCGAGTCGAAGACGTAACGGGCTTCGCTTGCTGAGGTGCGCATAAAAGAACCTGGATATCTCAATTCGTCATGCCCGGCCTTGTGCCGGGCATCCACGTCTTGAGATAGTGCCGAGAACCAAGACGTGGATGGCCGGGACAAGCCCGGCCATGACGGTGATAGAAAGCCCTTCGCATGACCGCCGACACCGATGCGAAGCTGATCGAACAGGGGCGAAAGCTGTTCGCCGGCGACTGGCAATTCATCTGGGCCTCGCCCTCGATCGAAACGCTGCCGCCGATGGCGGGCATGGAGGTCGCGTTTGCCGGCCGCTCCAATGTCGGCAAATCAAGCCTGATCAACGCGCTGACCGGCCGCAACGCGCTGGCGCGGACCTCGCATACGCCCGGCCGCACCCAGGAACTGATCTTCTTCGAAGGCCCCGGCAACGCCGCCTTCCGGCTGGTCGACATGCCCGGCTACGGCTACGCCTCCGCGCCAAAGGCCAAGGTCGCGTCCTGGACCGCGCTGATCCACAAATTCCTGCAGGGCCGCAGCAGCCTGGCGCGGGTCTATGTGCTGATCGACGCCCGCCACGGCATCAAGGACGTCGATCTCGACGTGCTCAACACGCTCGACAAGTCGGCCGTGAGCTATCAGGTCGTCCTCACCAAGGCCGATCAGGTGAAACCCGCGGCACTGGAAACCTGCCTTGAGGCCACGCTGGCCGCATTGGCCAAACATCCGGCCGCCTTTCCTGAAGTTTTGGTGACATCGTCGCGCACCGGCGCCGGGATGGCGGAACTGCGCGCCGCGATGGTGCGCCTGCTCGAGGAGCGCAGCTGATGACGGGATCATCCCTGTTTCGCATCCTGGTCATCTTGGCCGGGATCATGGGCGCCGATGGCATCATCTTGGCGGCCGCCGCCGCGCACCAAGGCGACGCGACGCGGCTGATGCCGGCGTCCTCGATGCTGCTTTTTCATGCCACTGCCATACTCGCGGTCGCAGCTTTGGCCGAGCGCGGAATTATTCATTTCAAGATCGGGATCGCGGCCGGTTTCGGCTTCGTGATCGCGGCCGGCTTGTTTTCAGGCGACCTGACCATGCGCCAATATGCCGGCCACAGCCTGTTCCCGATGGCCGCGCCAACCGGCGGCACGCTTTTGATTGCGAGTTGGCTGCTGCTCGCGGTCGCAGCGGCTTGGCCTCGTCGAGCTTGATACCTGTAGCCCGGATGAGCGAAGCGACATCCGGGACAACACGCGAATTCTTCCCCGGATATCGCTTCGCTCATCCGGGCTACGGCTGATCGACAAGCTTTGCACCATCCCCGCCAATCAGCTAGAACCCGCCCCATCCCGATGACCACGAGACCCGCTTCATGACCGACGCGCCATATATCAGTCCGCTCGATCAGGCCCGCATCCTGTCCGAGGCGTTGCCGCATATGCAGGAATATGACGAGGAAACTATCGTCATAAAATATGGCGGCCATGCCATGGGCTCCGACGATATCGCCAAGGCCTTTGCGCGCGACATCGTTCTCTTGGAGCAGACCGCGATCAATCCGGTGGTGGTGCATGGCGGCGGCCCGCAGATCGCGACCATGCTGAAGCGGCTCGGAATCCAGTCCGCATTCGCTGACGGCCTGCGCATCACGGATGCCGCGACCATCGAGATCGTCGAAATGGTGCTCGCCGGTTCGATCAACAAGCAACTGGTCGGCTACATCAATGCCGCCGGCGGCAAGGCGGTCGGCCTCTGCGGCAAGGACGGCAACATGGTGACGGCGTCGAAGGTGACGCGCACCATGGTCGATCCGGATTCGCATATCGAAAAGGTGGTCGATCTCGGCTTTGTCGGCGAACCCGAAAAGGTCGATCTGACACTGCTGAACCAGTTGATCGGCTATGAGCTGATCCCGGTGCTGGCGCCGCTGGCGACGTCGAAAACCGGGCAGACCTTCAACGTCAACGCCGACACGTTTGCCGGCGCGGTCGCGGGCGCGCTGAAGGCCAAGCGGCTGTTGCTGCTGACCGACGTTCCCGGCGTGCTCGACAAGTCGAAGAAACTAATTCCGGAACTGTCGATCAAGGCCGCGCGCAAGCTGATCGCCGACGGCACTATTTCCGGCGGCATGATCCCCAAGGTCGAAACCTGCATCTACGCACTCGAACAGGGCGTCCAGGGCGTCGTCATCATCGACGGCAAGACGCCGCATGCAGTCCTGCTCGAACTGTTCACCAATCAGGGCACGGGCACGCTGATACACAAGTGATGATGCACGCCACCAACTCGCCCCCTGTCGTCATGGCCGGGCTTGACCCGGCCATCCACGGCTTCACGGCGAATTGGAAGAAGGACGTGGATGCCCGGGACAAGCCCGGGCATGACGGTGAGAAAAGTTTGCCCGACTACAAACTGTCTTTCCTCTCCATCGTTTTTGCTTTGCTCGCGAGCGCCGCACCCGCCCATGCCGACCTGAAGCTTTGCAACCGCATGAGCTATGTGGTCGAGGCCGCGATCGGCATCGACGACAAGGCCGCCACCGCGACGCGCGGCTGGTTCCGCATCGATCCGGCGGCCTGCCGCGTGGTGGCGCAGGGCACGTTGACCGCGGATCGTATTTTGTTGAACGCCCGCGCGCTCAGCGTCTATGGTTCCTCGCCGATCCCGCAAAACGGCGGCGACACACTCTGTATCGCGCCGGAGAATTTCGTGATCGCGGCGGCCCGCCAATGCCGGCCAGGACAAACCCCGGCGCCCTTTACCCAGATCACGCCAACCCCAACCGACGACGGCAATCTGGTCGCTTATCTGGCCGAAGACAGCGAGTATGACGACGAGCAGGCGCGGCTCGCCGGCATTCAGCGGCTATTGGTGATCGCGGGCTACGACGCCGCGCCGATCGACGGCGTCGATGGTCCAAAAACCCAGGCTGCCCTCGCGGCCTTTCTGAAAAATCGCGGGCTGACACCTGACATTGTCCAGGCGCCGAATTTTTTCACCGCGATGATCGACGCGGTGCAGTCGCCCTCGGCCACCGGCCTCACCTGGTGCAACGACATCCCGCACAAGATCATGGCCGCGGTTGCGACCGATGACGGCAAGGCGGTAACCAGCCGCGGCTGGTATCGCATCGAGCCCGGCAAATGCCTGCACCCCGACGTGACCGGCCAGCCGAAACAGATTTTCAGTTTCGCGGAGGCGGTCGATGCCGAGAACCGCACCATCCGCGTCAAAGACCGGCCGCTGAACTGGGGCGGCACGACGCAGCTTTGTACGCGCGAAAACAAATTCGAAATCAACGAACAGGGCGACTGCGGCACCCGCGGCCTCGCCCCGATCGGCTTCGCCGCGGTCGACATGTCCGGCGGCGGCAAGACTTTGCGGTTCGCGCTGCCGTGACGAAGATCCAAAACTCCCCCCATGCCTTCACCCACATCGACACCTGGGTGTTCGATCTCGACAACACGCTCTATCCGCATCACGTCAATCTGTGGCAGCAGGTCGATGCGCGGATCGGCGAATTCATCAGTGCCCATCTGAAGATTTCCGCAGCACAGGCCCGCGTGATCCAGAAGGATTATTACCGCCGCTACGGCACCAGCATGCGCGGCATGATGACCGAACATGGCGTGCGCGCCGACGACTATCTCGCCTATGTGCACCGGATCGATCATTCGCCGCTCGAGCCCAATCCTGCAATGGGCGCTGCGATCGCGAGGCTCCCTGGCCGCAAGCTGATCCTGACCAACGGCTCGGTCGACCATGTCGACAAGGTGCTGGCGCGGCTCGGCATATCAGGGCATTTCGAAGCGGTGTTCGACATCATCGCCGCCGAACTCGAGCCGAAGCCCGCGCCGCAGACCTATCAAAAATTCCTGAGGGATCACCGCGTCGATCCCAAGACGTCGGCGATGTTCGAGGACCTCGCGCGCAACCTCGTGGTGCCGCACGAGCTTGGCATGACCACGGTGCTGGTGGTGCCCGACGGCACGCAGGAAGTCGTGCGCGAAGACTGGGAACTGGAAGGCCGCGGCGCCGATCATGTCGACCATGTCACGGATGATCTGACCGGGTTTTTGCAGGGGTTGAGCTAGCCCTCACCTCCCCGCCGTCATGCTCCGCGAAAGCGGGGCATCCAGTACGCCGAGGCCCCTGAAATAGGGCGCTGGCGCCGCGGAATACTGGATCACCCGCTTTCGCGGGTGATGACAACCAAATCGGGCGATGGACCAGTTGACTCTCCCGCCCCAAATCCCGAAAAAGCCCTTCGCCAACCGACAATACCGCCCAAGGAAACCCCAAGGAAATCTCGATGTCTCTCGCTTCCCTCGAATCCACCGTCAACGCCGCCTTCGACGCCCGCGACGGCATTTCGGCCGCGACCAGGGGTGAAGTCCGTGACGCCGTGGATCATGCGCTCGATCTGCTCGACAAGGGCGAGGCGCGCGTGGCCGAGCGCGAGACCAGCGGCAAATGGCAGGTCAATCAGTGGCTGAAGAAGGCGGTGCTGCTGTCGTTCCGTCTCAACGACATGGCCTCGATTGCCGGCGGCCCCGGCATGGCCTCGTGGTGGGACAAGGTGCCCTCGAAATTCGAGGGCTGGGGCGAAAATCGTTTTCGCGACGCCGGCTTTCGCGCTGTCCCGGGTGCGATCGTTCGCCGCTCGGCCTTCATCGCCAAGAACGTCGTGCTGATGCCATCCTTCGTCAATCTCGGCGCCTATGTCGACGAGAGCACCATGATCGACACCTGGTCGACGGTTGGCTCCTGCGCACAGATCGGCAAGCGCGTGCATATTTCCGGCGGCGTTGGTATCGGCGGCGTGCTGGAACCGCTGCAGGCCGGACCCGTGATCATCGAGGATGACTGCTTCATCGGCGCCCGCTCCGAAGTCGCCGAAGGCGTGATCGTGCGCAAGGGCGCGGTGCTGGCGATGGGCGTGTTCCTCGGCGCCTCCACCAAGATCGTCGATCGCGACACCGGCGAGACTTTTGTCGGCGAAGTCCCGGAATATGCCGTGGTGGTCCCCGGCGTCTTGCCGTCCCGGCCGCTGAAGAACGGCCAGCCCGGTCCTTCCACCGCCTGCGCCGTGATCGTCAAGCGCGTCGATGAACGCACCCGCGCCAAGACCAGCATCAACGAACTGCTGCGGGATTAATCGAACCAAACGGCCCCCGGCGCGACCAATCTACCCGACGGGGCCATTCTTGGCCCTCAGGGTTGAGCGATGGGTAAACTGACGGATAACCAGTTTTTGTTCGGCTTCCAGGGGCGTATCAACCGCGCCAAATACTGGTATGCGCTGTTTGCCAGCATGACGTTCTGCCTGGTTTTCATGGCGGTGGCGGCCTTCGCCATCGGCCGGATCTTCGGCGCGAACATCGAAACCGTTCAGGTCGAACTCCTGGGTGTGTTCGGCATTCCCCCAAAATTCCCGTTCAGCGCCGATTTCGGTAACGCCGACCCGGACACACTGGCGCTCGTCACCCGCATCTTCACCATCGCGGCTACGCCAATCGCAGTTATCGGCGTCTGGTTCGTCGCGGCGACCACGGTCAAGCGGCTGCATGATCGCAACAAGAGCGGATGGTGGATCCTTGCCTTCCTCGGCGCGCCGGCATTGCTTGGCAACATCGTCGACAGGATCGACGACGATTCCTATCTAACAACGGCTTTTACCTTGTCATTCGCCTATGCCGCGTTCGGCCTGAAGGCCTGGGGTGTCGTTGAGCTGATGTTTTTAAGGGGGACGCACGAACCCAACCGGTTCGGGCCCGACCCGCTGGCGCCGATCGACACGAAGCCGCGCTGGGACCAGCAGAGCGAGCTCACATTTGTCCCGCCCAGCGCTGGCCCCCCGCCGCCGCCGCATGTTATGCGGGGGACATGACCGATGCTGTTTCCATTACCCGCGATCTCGTGCGCTGCCCCTCCGTCACCCCCGCCGATGCCGGGGCGCTCGGGGTTCTCGAAAACATCCTGAAGGCCGCTGGCTTCGAGGTGCATCGCGTCACCTTCAGCGAACCCGGCACTGCCGATATCGACAATCTCTATGCCCGCATCGGCACATCGGCGCCGCATATCAGCTTTGCGGGGCATACCGACGTGGTGCCGGCCGGCGACGAGGCCGCCTGGACCAGCGGCGCCTTCTCCGGCGACGTTAAGGACGGTTTTCTGTATGGCCGCGGCGCGGTCGACATGAAGGGCGGCATCGCCTGCAGCGTCGCGGCGGCGCTGCAATATCTGGCCGACCATGGCGGCCAGCCCAAAGGCTCGATCTCGTTCCTGATCACGGGTGATGAGGAAGCGATCGCGATCAACGGCACCGTCAAGCTGCTGCAGTGGGTCAAGGCGCGCGGCGAGACCTTCGACCACTGCGTGCTCGGCGAACCCTCCAATGTCGAGACGCTCGGCGATTGCATCAAGATCGGCCGCCGCGGCTCGCTGTCAGGTACGCTCTTTGTCGACGGCATCCAGGGCCATGTCGCCTATCCGCATCGCGCGGCGAACCCGGTGCCGGATATCGCTGGCATTGTGGTGGCGCTGAGCCAGGAGCCGCTGGATCATGGCAGCGCGCAGTTTCAGGCATCGAACCTCGAATTTACCTCGATCGATGTCGGCAATAGCGCGACCAATGTGATCCCGGCGCAGGCGCGCGCCAAGTTCAACATCCGCTTCAACGATCTCCATACGCAGGATTCGCTGCGGGAACTGGTCGAACAGCGCGTCGCCAAGGCGGCCGGCAATCGCATCAAGGCCCGAATTACCTGGGAATATTCCAACGCCAATGTCTTCGTCACCAAGCCCGGCGCCTTCACTGATCTGGCGGTCGCCGCGATCGAGGCGGTCACCGGCCGCAAGCCGGAATTGAGCACCTCGGGCGGCACCTCGGATGCACGCTTCATCTCGAATTATTGTCCTGTCATCGAGTTCGGCCTGGTCGGCCAGACCATGCATCAGGTCGATGAGCGCACACCGGTCTCGGATCTCGAGAAGCTGACCAGGATTTACCGCGGCATGCTGGAGCGCTATTTCGCGTGAGCGGCAAAATCCTCGTCCTCACCGCAATCGACGACGAACTCGACAAGGCCCGTGCGCCTGATGGCGTCGAGGTGATCTATAGCGGCGCCGGCAAGGTGAATGCCTCGAGTGCGGCAACGCTGGCGCTTTTGGTGTTGCGGCCGTCGATGGTGATCAATTACGGCACCGCGGGACGCATCAACGAGGCGCTGTCCGGCCTCGTCGAAGTCGCGCATGTCGTGCAGCGCGACATGATGGCGATGCCCCTGGTGCCGCGCGGACGCACGCCCTATTCGTCCAACCTCGACAAACTGTCCTCGGGATTTGCCGGCGTGACCTGCGGGACCGGCGACAATTTTGTTACCTCAGACGATCCGTGGCTGCGTGAGAACCATGTCGATATCGCCGACATGGAACTGTTCGCGATCGCCCATGTCTGCCAGCGTCACAGCATCCCCTGGCGCGCGTTCAAATTCGTCGCTGAAGATGCCGATCATTGGGTCGACGATGTCGGCAAGGGGCAGGATTTGTTTTGGGATGCGGTGGAGACGTTGAAGGCGGCGGGCTGACGTCATCGTCCGCTAATCTCACAACGTCATTCCGGGACACGCGTCTTCGCGTGGAACCGGAATCTAGAGGTTACGACTGCGAGATTCCGGGTTCGCGCTTGCGCGCGCCCCGGAATGACAGCCAAGATTCAATAATCCACTCGTACCAGATAAAGCCCATCCGGCGGCGCGACGGGGCCGCAGGCGCTGCGGCTGCGAGCCGCCA
Source organism: Bradyrhizobium sp. (assembly GCA_037201505.1). GTDB lineage: Bacteria > Pseudomonadota > Alphaproteobacteria > Rhizobiales > Xanthobacteraceae > Bradyrhizobium. Next base: position 45,463 of record JBBCHO010000023.1, on the reverse strand, counting down.
ACGCGGCTGCGAGATCATCGGCGCTCCAGCGGCCTTCGCCGACCCACACCAGCGAGCCGACCATCGAGCGCACCTGGCTGTGCAGGAATGAGCGCGCCGAGGTCACGATGTTGACGGCGTCGCCGTCCCTGATCACGTCGAGCTGGTCGAGAGTCTTCTCCGGCGATTTCGCCTGGCATTCGGTGTCGCGAAACGTGGTGAAATCGTGCTTGCCGATCAATCGCTGCGCAGCTTCATGCATCGCATCGGTATCGAGCGGCCGCGGCAATCGCCAGACATGGCCGATATCGAGCGCCAAATTCGCTCGGCGGTTACTGATGCGATAAAGGTAATGCCGCCGCTTGGCCGAAAACCGCGCCTCGAAATCGTCCGGCACGATATCAGCACTGAGCACGCCGATCGGATGCGGCCGCAGATGCGCGTTCAATCCATCGCGCAATCGGCCCGGCACGAAATGCTTTTCAATGTCGCAATGCGCGACCTGCGCCAGCGCATGCACGCCAGCGTCGGTGCGGCCTGCGCCGTGGACGCGCACCTGCTCGCCGCAGATCGCCTTGACCGCGATCTCCAGCGCGCCCTGCACCGAGGCGCCATTGTCCTGGATCTGCCAGCCGCAGAACGGCGCGCCGTCATATTCGATGATGAGTTTGTAGCGGGGCATCAGGTAAGCCGCATCGGCGGCTTCAACGGCGTGCCGCGGAGAAAATCTTCCGCTTTCATCGCGCCCTTGCCGGCGCGTTGCAGTTCGAGAATCCGGAACGCGCCTTGATTACAAGCAATCGTCAGTCGATCGTCGAGCAAATCGCCCGCCGCACCCGAACCGCCGGCGATCTCGCCGCGCAGGATCTTGACCCGCACCGTCTCGCCTTCGATCGGCAATTCGCTCCACGCGCCGGGGAACGGCGACAGGCCGTGAATATGCCGGAGCACCTCGCGGGCGGGCTTGTTCCAGTCGATCCGCGCCTCGGACTTGTCGATCTTGGCCGCATAAGTGACGCCCTCGGCGCTTTGCCGGGTGAGTTGCAATTTGCCACGCTCCAACGCGCCCATCGCACGCACCATCAGGTCTCCCCCGAGCGGCGCCAGCGCATCATGCAGATCGGCCGCCGTCATCGCATCCGATATCGCCAGCCGCTCGGCCATCGCGACATCGCCGGTATCGAGACCGATATCCATCTTCATCACCATCACGCCGGTCTCGCTGTCGCCCTCCATGATCGCGCGGTTGATCGGCGCCGCCCCGCGCCAGCGCGGCAACAGCGAGGCGTGCAGATTGAAGCAGCCGAGCTTTGGCGCATCGAGAATCGCCTGCGGCAGGATCATGCCATAGGCGACGACGACAGCCGCATCGGCATCATGTGCGCGAAACTGTTCCAGCGCCTCGGATGTTTTCAAGGTCGTCGGCGTCAGCACGGGAATGCCGAGCCGCGCCGCCTCGATCTCAACCGGCGTTGGCTGCAGCTTCATGCCGCGCCCGGCGGGTTTTGCGACACGGGTATAGACCGCCGCGATCTCGTGGCCATGCGCCACCAGATCCAGCAGCGTCGGCACCGCAAAATCCGGCGTGCCCATGAAGATCAGTTTGAGCGGCATGGCTTGGAGATAACCTTGCGTAAAATCCTAATTTATCCGTCATGGCCGGGCTTGTCCCGGCCATCCACGTCTTGAGGTGCAGAAAGCAAAAAGTACGTGGATGCCCGGCACAAGGCCGGGCATGACGCTGAGAGGTTCGAAGCCTGAGCGGTTACTCCGCGCGCTTGGCGGCCTTGGTAAACTTCTTCAGCACGCGATCGCGCTTGAGCTTCGACAGATAATCCACGAACAGCACGCCGTTGAGATGGTCGATCTCGTGCTGGATGCAGGTCGCGAACAGGCCCTCGGCGTCTTCCTCATGCATCTTGCCGTCGAGATCCATGAAGCGCACGCGCACTTTCGCGGGCCGCTCGATCTCCTCGTAATATTCGGGGATCGACAGACAGCCTTCCTCGTAGACCGACAATTCTTCCGACGACGCCACGATCTCCGGATTGATGAAGACGCGCGGCTTCGGCGTGGTCTCGCCTTCCTCGTTTTTTTTGGCGAGGTCCATCGTGATCAGCCGCAGCGGCTGCGCGACCTGGATCGCCGCCAATCCTATTCCCGGCGCGTCATACATGGTCTCGAACATGTCGTCGGCGAGCTTGCGCAACTCCGCCGTGACTTTCTCGACGGGTTTGGAGACGAGCCGCAACTGCTTGTCCGGCAGGACGATGATTTCTCGGATGGCCATGATTTCTCTGGATGCTATGGCGGGCGATTTAAGCCGGAGACTTGCCGGGGTCAATCCAGGAGCGCCCGGCCGTTAGCCTCCCGTTAACCACGAATCTTAAGACGCCATTAACCATAAAAATTTACCCGCTATTCACCATAAATGTTCCCTCTTCGTTCGCGTTCAAGACCGAATCGGTTACAAGGGCGGCATGAACGACATCCTTTTCATGCTCGGCGACCTGCCGATCCGCACCGGTACCGCACTGATCGGCTTTGGCGCGCTTGCGCTACTGCTACTCATAATCATCGCCATCGTGATTGCCCGCTCCTCCCGGCGCGGCGCTGAAACGGCGATGGCGCAGGCGATACGCGCCGACGAGTTGGAAGAGCGCCTTGGCGACATGCTGCGGGCGCAGAGCGAAGCCACCGGCCGGGTCGATGCGATGGGACAGGCGCTGGCGGGGCGGCAGGCCGAGATGGCCCGCGCGGTCTCCGAGCGGCTGGATTCGGTCACCCACCGCGTCGGCCAGTCGATGGAACAGACCACGCGCAACACCATGGACAGCCTGCGCGTGCTGCATGAGCGGCTCGGCATCATCGACAATGCGCACAAGAACCTCACTGACCTGACGTCGCAAGTAACGACGCTGCGCGACGTGCTCGCCAACAAGCAATCGCGCGGCGCATTCGGCCAGGCGCGGATGGAAGCGATCGTCCAGGACGGCATGCCCAAGGGCGCTTACGAATTCCAGCACACGCTCTCGACCGGCAAGCGCCCGGATTGCGTGGTGTTCCTGCCCGACCAACGCCCGCTCTGCATTGATGCGAAATTTCCGCTGGAAGCGATCACTGCGCTGCATGACGCACGCAGCGACGAGGAAAAGAAATTCGCCACGCAACGGCTGCGCGCGGACGTGATGAAGCATGTCAGCGATATCGCCGAGAAATATCTGATCGCCGGCGAGACCCAGGACACGGCCTTGATGTTCGTGCCGTCGGAATCTGTCTATGCCGAGATTCACGACGGCTTTGACGACGTGATCCAGAAAGCCTACCGCGCCCGCGTGGTGCTGGTATCGCCGTCGCTGTTGATGCTGGCGATCCAGGTGATGCAGCAGATCCTGAAAGACGCACGGATGCGCGACGCCGCCGACCAGATCCGCACCGAAGTGCTCAATCTCGGCGACGATCTCGGCCGATTGCGCGACCGTGTCGTAAAACTGCAGAAGCATTTCTCCGACGCCAATGAGGACGTCCGCCAGATCCTGATCTCCGCCGACAAGATCGAAAAACGCGCCGGCCGGATCGAGGAACTGGATTTCAGCAAGCCCGAAGCGCCTGCGGAGACGCCGCGTCTTGTTAAAGCCGGGGCGGGCGAGCTGTTTCCGCTGCCAAGGAAGATGCAGGCGGGGGAGTAGGCTCGGGAGAAGGTGGCGCGAAGCGCCGGATGAGGGGTCTCTATCCGCTGAGAGAACCCCTCACCCGTCCGCGCTGCTTCGCATCGCGGCCACCCTCTCCCACAAGGGGCGAGGGTAAGGCGCGCGAATCTGCTAGCACTGTGGCATGATCAGTGCGCCTGACAGCTCCTCTGAAACGCCTACTCCAACCCCCCGCGCCAGCTTCCGCGATAGCCTCACCGTGTATCTGCAGCCGCGCGTGCTGATTGTGTTGCTGCTCGGCTTTTCCTCGGGCCTGCCGCTGGCGCTATCCGGATCGACCTTGCTGGTGTGGATGCGCGAATCCGGCGTCGATCTCGGCACCATCGGGCTGTTCGCGCTGGTCGGCACGCCCTACACGCTGAAATTCATCTGGGCGCCGCTGGTCGATGCGCTGCATGTGCCGCTGTTCACGCGCCGCTTCGGCCGCCGGCGCGGCTGGCTGATATTCTCGCAACTGCTGTTGATCATTGCGATCCTGCTGCTGGCGCTGACCGATCCGGCGCGCTCGCCGCTGTTCGTGGCACTCGGTGCATTGCTGGTCGCCGCGATGTCCTCGACGCAGGATATCGTGGTCGATGCGTTTCGCGTCGAGAGCCTGCCCGAGAGCGAACAGGCCGCCGGCATGGCGTCCTATGTCGCGGCCTATCGCGTCGGCATGCTGGTCTCGACCGCGGGGCGCGCTGTTCATGGTGAGCGCGTTCGAGAGCACCGGCCTTGCGCGCACTTCAGCCTGGATGTGGGGCTATGTGGCGATGGCCGCATTGGTGCTGATCGGCACCGTCACGGCACTTGCCGCCACCGAGCCCGAACAATCCGTGCGGGCGGACGCCGCGACGCGCGATGAAACCGCGTTTGCGCGGGTGATGCATGCCGCGATCGGCGCCTTCTCGGAATTTCTCGGCCGCCGGGATGCCTGGGCAGCGCTGGCGTTCGTGGTGCTGTTCAAATTCACCGACGCATTTTCCGGCACCATGACCGCGCCGTTCGTGATCGACCTCGGCTTCACCCGCAACGACTATGCCGCGATCGTCAAGGGCGTCGGCCTCGCCGCGTTGCTGATTGGCGGCTTTGCCGGTGGATTCGTCGCGCGGCGTTACTCGCTGGCTGCGAGTCTGTGGATCGGCGGCATCCTGCAGGCGATCGCCAATCTGTCGTTCAGCTGGCTGGCGCTGGCTGGCGTCAATCAATGGGCGCTGGCGTTCGCGATCACCGCGGAGAATTTCACCAGCGCGATCGGCACCGTGATCTTCGTCGCTTACCTCTCGGCGCTGTGCCGAAATCCCCTGCACACCGCGACCCAATATGCACTGCTGACGGCGCTGGCCGCAGTCGGGCGTACCTATCTGTCGTCGGGCGCGGGATTCGTGGCAAAAGCCACCGGATGGCCGCTGTTCTTTGCGATCTGCGTTTTGGTCGCAGTGCCGAGCCTGATCCTGCTGGCCTGGCTGCAGCGGCGCGGGCATTTTGCGGAGCTGGAGAGGAAGGCGAGTTAACACTTACTCGTCATGGCCGGGCTTGTCCCGGCCATCCACGTCTTCCTCTTTTGCGGCCAAGACGTGGATGCCCGGGACAAGCCCGGGCATGACGACCAATTATAAATTCCGCCTCAATGCTTCGTCACCACGCTCCACTTGGTGACGACGGCTTCGCTCATCTGCCCGGCTTCCTGCGCGCAGGAGACTTCGTCGACCTTGACCGAGACTTCCTTGCCGATGAAGGCCTTCAATTGCGCGGCCTGCGCATCGCTGTTGATGACGATCTGGAATGTTTCCGGTCCGGTTTCGAGACCGCAAAGCCCGGCCGGCGGCGGCAGCCGGCGGGGGTTCGCTGGTGAGCTGATAGGTCGCGGAGCGCTTGCCCTTTTTGGCGCTGCGGGTGCGCAGGGCGTTGAGTTCTCCCGACAGCACATCGCCGGCATTGATCGGCTTGGCGACCTTCGGCGCCGCATCGGCCTGCTGCGCCAGCGCGGCAGGCGCAGCGCATGCCACCGCCAAGGCTGTCATCAAGCTTAACCGTACGGCGAATCGTCGTTTCGTCATGTCCATGATTTCCGTGAGTGTGGTTAGAACAATGTCCGCTGCCGCATCGCTGCAGACAGGGTGCCTTCGTCGAGATAGTCGAGTTCGCCGCCGACCGGCACGCCGTGCGCGAGCCGCGTCACCTTGACGCCCGCTTCCTGCAGCAGGTCGGTGATGTAATGCGCCGTGGTCTGGCCGTCGACCGTGGCGTTCAGGGCCAGAATGATTTCCGTCACCCGCGGATCGTGCGCGCGCGCCACCAGCGCGTCGATGGTGAGGTCCTGCGGGCCGACTCCGTCAAGCGGCGACAGGGTCGCGCCCAGCACATGGTAGAATCCGTTGGTCGCATGCGCGCGCTCCAGCGCCCAGAGATCAGCGACGTCGGCAACCACGACGATGATCGCGCCATCGCGCCGCGGATCGGTACAGACCGTGCAGGGATTTTGGGTATCGATATTGCCGCAGATCTTGCAGACCTGGATCTTGTCGATCGCCACCTGCAGCGCGCTGGTAAGCGGCGTCATCAGCGCTTCACGCTTCTTGATCAGATGCAGCGCCGCGCGCCGCGCCGAGCGCGGCCCGAGCCCCGGCAGGCGCGCCAGGAGCTGGATCAGGCGTTCGATTTCCGGACCGGCAACCGCAGACGCCATTTCAGGTCAGGCCCAGCCCCGGCGGCAGACCGAGGCCGCCGGTCAGCGACTGCATCTTTTCCTGCATCGCGGCTTCCGCCTTGCGCCGCGCGTCATTATGCGCCGTCACCAGGAGATCCTCGACGATCTCGCGCTCGTCCGGCTTCATCAGCGACGGATCGATCTTGACCGCCTTGACTTCCATCTTCGCGGTCATGCGCACGCTGACGAGGCCGCCGCCGGAAATGCCCTCGACTTCGACATGGCCGAGTTCTTCCTGCATCGCCTGCATCTTCGATTGCAGCTGGGCTGCCTGCTTCATCATGCCGAGAAAATCAGCCATTGAACCGTTCCTTGTGTCTTGCCTAGAGATCGTCGCCGTCGGCGCTCTCGCTGGGGTCTTCGATACCAGCATCGGATTCCGGCAGCTCGGGGGCGAGCTTGCGCACCTCGACCACCTTGGCGCCCGGAAATCGCGCCAGCACCTCTTTCACCCGCGGATCGGCTTCGGCGGCGCGTTCGCGCTGGTTCTTCTGAACTTCGTTCTGCTCGCGTAGCGTCGATTGCCCGGTCTCGTTGGACACGATCACGGTCCAGCGCCGCCCGGTCCATTGCTCCAGCTTGCGCGAGAGATCGTTAATCAGCGTGCGCGCCGCGCTGCGCTCCAATGCGACTTCAAGCCGGCCGTCCTCGATACGAACCAGACGGACATCGGCTTCCAGCGCCGCCTTGGTCATGAGATCGCGCTTCTCGCCGGCGAGCGCGACCAGCGCCGGAAAGCTGGTGATCCGCAATGCCGCCGGGGCGTTCTGAATATCCGGCGCCGGCGCGATCATTTGCGGACGCGCCGAAGCCTCGGCCCCGGAGCGCGGCGCGGAGGTCGCGCGCGCAGGCGATGACGACATCGAGGCGACCGGCGCCGGTGCGCTGCGAGGCGCGGCACTTGAGGTGACGACCGGCGCTGAACCGCTGTTCGGATCGAGCATTCTGATCGCTTCGTCCGGCGTCGGCATATCGGCAACATAGGCGATCCGCACCAGCACCATTTCGGCGGCGGCCGCCGGCCGGGTCGCGGCCTGCACTTCGGTGATGCCCTTGAGCAGCATCTGCCACATCCGCGACAGCACGCGCATCGAAATCTTTGTAGCGTAGTAGCGGGCGCGCACACGCTCGGTCTCGCCGAACGCGACATTGTCCGCGGTCGCCGCTACGGCCTTCACGCGGGTGACGAAATTGACGAACTCGGCGAGGTCCGACAGCACCACGATGGGATCGGCGCCGGTGTCGTACTGCTCGCGAAACTCCTTGAACGCGCTGGCGATGTCGCCGCGTACCAGCGAGTCAAAGAGATCGATGATCCGCGTGCGGTCGGCGAGGCCCAACATCTGCCGTACCGCGTCGGCGCGCACCGCGCCCGCCGCATGCGCAATCGCCTGGTCGAATAGCGACAGCGAATCGCGCACCGAGCCTTCGGCGGCGCGGGCGATGATCCCGAGCGCCTCGGGCTCGACCTCGACCTTCTCTTTGGCGGCGATATTCGAGAGATGCCCCATCAGCACGTCGGCCTCGACCCGGCGCAGATCGAAACGCTGGCAGCGCGACAATACCGTGACCGGGACTTTGCGGATTTCAGTGGTCGCGAATACGAACTTGGCATGCTCCGGCGGCTCTTCCAGCGTTTTCAGGAACGCATTGAATGCCGCGGTCGAGAGCATGTGGACTTCGTCGATGATGTAGACCTTGTAGCGCGCGCTGGCCGGCGCATAGCGGACGCTGTCATTGATCTGGCGGACATCGTCGACGCCGGTATGGGAAGCGGCGTCCATTTCCAGCACATCCATGTGCCGGCTTTCCATGATCGCCTGGCAATGCACGCCAGGCACCGGCATGTGGATGGTCGGGCCCTTCACCGATCCGTCCGGCAATTCGTAATTCAGCGCGCGGGCGAGAATCCGCGCCGTGGTGGTTTTGCCGACACCGCGTACACCGGTCAGGATCCAGGCCTGCGGAATCCGTCCGGTTTCGAACGCATTCGAGACCGTGCGGACCACGGCGTCCTGGCCGATCAGATCGTCGAAACTGGAGGGGCGGTATTTGCGTGCCAGCACGCGATAATGCTTGCCGGCCTCCGGCGGACCGCCGAGATCGAAGCCGTTCTGCTGGCTGCTATCCGCTTCGGTCGGGGGCGTTACAGGAGTGCCAGCATCGGTCATCGATCGATCCGCAATTGATTATGTCTCGAAGCCGGCTTGCGGAACAATACGAGCCGAATCAAACGCCGGAATAGTGACCGCTTTTTGCGCGATTCGCTCGAAAAACAGGTAGGAGACTGACGAGCGACCCGATCCGGACCTCGTTAGGGCTGCTTCCTTCCGGACCTGACCCGGTTGGCGAGTGGCTCGTCCACCGCCAATCTCCCGGTCCCTATTTGGGGCCAAAAGGGCCGGAAAGCAAGCCGGTCGGCGGGACTTGTGTAAAAACGCGGAAAGGCATTAGTTGCCGTCATGCCCACTGATACACCCGCCTGGTCGCTGCATTCCCGCCTTAAGGAAGACACCATCGATATCGGCGACCTGCCGCTGTGCCGGGTGCTGGTGATCAAGGACGCACATTACCCCTGGCTGTTGCTGGTGCCGCGCCGGCCCGACACCGTGGAGATCATCGACCTCGACGAAGTCGAGCAGGCACAATTGATGACGGAGATTTCCCGCGCCGCCCGGGCGCTGAAGGAAATCACCAAATGCGACAAGCTGAATATCGCAGCCCTTGGCAATCTGGTGCCGCAGCTGCACGTGCATATCATCGCGCGCCGCTCCGGCGACGCCGCCTGGCCGCGTCCTGTTTGGGGCGTGATGCCGCCATTGGCGCACGATGCCGAGGAGGTCCAGACCTTCATCAGCGCCCTGCGCCGCAAGATCTGGCTTGGTTGAACAGTCTGGTTGGAGCACATGACAGCATTCGATTCGTTTCCACTGGGGCAGCCGGGCTTCGTCACCAACATCCTCGATCGCGCCGCACATCTGCGAAACAACGACGAAAAGCTGATGGCGCTGGAAGGCCACCGCGATGCGCGCGCCTATGTGGTGCATCGCGATTCGCTGGTCGTGAAGCAGGAGCCGAACGGGCCTCGCGCGCTCCTGACCATCGAGGAAGCGCGTCAATGCGGCGCCAATCCCGGCACGATCTTCTTAGGCCTGCGCGATGGCGCGGCGGTGTTCGGCATGGGCATATCGGCCGAGGCGGTTGAAAAACTGCTGACCCGGCAGGATGTCGCCGTCACCGAACTGCGCGGCATGGCGATGCAGGGCATCGTGCCGCCGAACCAGCTTTCGGCGATCGCGATGGCGAAATCGATGGTGGCCTGGCATCAGCGTCACGGCTACTGCGCCAATTGCGGCACCCGCTCCGTGATGAAGGAAGCCGGCTGGAAGCGCGAGTGCCCGAACTGCAAGGCCGAGCATTTTCCGCGCACCGATCCCGTCGTGATCATGCTGGTGACCTCAGGCGACAAGTGCCTGCTGGGACGGCAACGGCATTTTCCAACCGGCATGTGGTCGTGTCTGGCGGGCTTTGTCGAAGCCGCCGAGACCATCGAGGACGCGGTCCGGCGCGAGATCTTCGAGGAATCCGGAATTCGCTGCACCGACGTGAATTACTACATGACGCAGCCTTGGCCCTATCCATCATCCCTGATGATCGGCTGCACCGCGCGCGCCACCAATGAGGATATTATTGTCGATCATGCGGAACTCGAGGACTGCCGATGGTTTGACCGGGCCGAGGCCACGCTGATGCTGAAGCGGGAACATCCCGATGGCCTTGCCGGGCCTCATCCTTTCGCCATCGCCCATCATCTGGTCGGCCGCTGGCTGCAGACAGACCCCCACTCACGCGCATAGCTGGAACTTCACCATGACTCGCCGATTAACAGGGCATATCAAGTTCCGTCACATGGCAGGACGGATATGATGGAAGAGGCGATGAACTTTCACCCTGCCGCGCCGAAAATCTCTCCGCGCATTCTCTGTATCGGCATGCCGGTACGCGACCTGACATTCCGAATCGAGGAATTGCCGGAGCGCGGATTCAAGGCCAATGCCAGCCATTTCGAGGAAATCTGCGGCGGCAACGCGCTCAATGCCGCGATCGGCATCGTGCGGCTCGGCGGCCGCGCCTCGATCTGCGGGCCGATGGGCGACGCGCGCGAGACCTCCAGCCGATTCATTTTCGACAAGCTCGCCAATGAAGGCATCGACACCTCGCAGATCGTGCGCATGCCGAATCTGGTGACGCCGATCTCCAACATCATGATCGACCCGAGCGGCGAGCGCACCATCGTGACCTTCCGCGATCCGGAATTGTGGAAGGTGCAGTTGCCCGACACCGACAGCCTGCTGGAGGATTGCGCCGCGATCCTGACCGAGAATCGCTGCGCGGAATTCTGCACGGATCTGTGTGCCGAGGCGCGCCGGCGCGGCATTCCCGTCATCGTCGATGTCGACCGCACCATGTCGGCTCGTGAGGGATTGCTGACCGCCTCATCGCATCTGGTGTTTTCCAGCGAGGCGCTGCAGGCCACCGCAGCGGTTAACGACGACGGCGAGGCGCTCAAGAAGATTGCCAAGCTGACCCCCTCGTTCCTGGCCGGCACACGCGGTGCAAAGGGCACGCTGTGGCTCGACGAGCAGCAGAACCTGCAGGAGACGCCGGCCTTCCCGGTGCACACCGTGGATACGCTGGGCGCGGGCGACGTGTTTCACGGCGCCTTTGCGCTGGCGATCACCGAGGGCCAGGCGCTGCGGGAAGCGCTGCGGTTCGCCTCCGCGGCTGCAGCCCTGAAATGCACCCGTTTCGGGGGCGCTTTCGCGGCGCCGCAACGTGCTGAAGTCACTACACTTTTGAGCCAAGGCCAGCCGGCCAACCCGGCGCGGAGTGGGCAATAATTGGGCTTGTTCTAGAATAATTTTCTATCTATTATGGCATCAAACGCCATAATTGGAAGAAAGTTCTTCTCATGACTGATCTCGCTGCTCAAATCCTTGAGCCCAATCGCCGGCTCGATGCCATCGACCGCAAGATTTTGACCGTGTTGCAAGAGGACGCATCGCTGTCAGTGGCCGAGATCGGCGACCGCGTCGGTCTGTCCTCGACCCCCTGCTGGAAGCGGATCCAGCGCCTGGAAGCCGATGGTGTGATTCTGCGCCGGGTCGCGCTGGTCGATCAGAACAAGATCGGGCTCGGCATATCGGTGTTCGTTTCTGTCGAAAGCGGCGATCATTCCGAATCTTGGCTGCGCACCTTCGCCGACGCCGTCAGTGCGATGCCTGAGGTGATGGAGTTCTACCGGATGGCCGGCGACGTCGATTACATGCTGCGCGTCGTGGTCGCGGACATGCAGAGCTACGACATCTTTTACAAGAAGCTGATCAGCGCGGTGCCGCTGAAGAATGTCACGTCGCGCTTTGCGATGGAGAAGATCAAATCGGTGACGGCATTGCCCGTGCCGGCGGTGCAGGCTGGGTAGTCGCACAGTCTACATACGGTCGTCATACGCGGGATACGCGGGCTTTATCCGCTTTCTCATCTCGTCATCACCCGCGAAAGCGGGTGATCCAGTATTCCAGAGGCGGTTGTGATCGAGCCGAGAAGCCGCGGCGTACTGGATACCCGCCTTCGCGGGTATGACGACTGTGATGTAGCGTAGAGCTACGCCACCTCAAATCTTCTGGTTATATTCGCCCACTTCAGGGTGGGTCCGCAGCACCGAATCCATCGCTTCGAACAGGTCGCGCATCCGCTGCTCCGAGACGGGGCTTTCGACCACCACCACCAGTTCCGGCTTGTTCGACGACGCCCGCACCAGGCCCCAGCTGCCGTCCTCGACCGTGACGCGCACGCCGTTGACGGTGACGAGATCGCGGATCTTCTGCCCCGCAACCTTCTCGCCTTTGCTTTGCATAGCTTCGAAATGCTTCACCACGGCATCGACCACGCCGTATTTGGTCTCGTCGGCACAATGCGGCGACATCGTCGGCGACGACCAGGTCTTCGGCAGCGCGTTTTTCAGGTCCGCCATCGACTTGCCGGGGGCGCGGTCGAGCATCTCGCAAATCGCGATCGCCGAAATCAGGCCGTCATCATAGCCGCGGCCGAACGGCTTGTTGAAGAAGAAGTGGCCGGACTTCTCGAAGCCCGCCAGCGCGCCTAATTCGTTGGTACGGCGCTTCATGTAGGAATGGCCGGTCTTCCAATAAGCTGTTTTGGCGCCCTGCCTTTGCAGCACCGGATCGGTCGCGAACAATCCGGTCGATTTTACATCGACCACGAACTGCGCATTGGCGTGGATCGCCGACATGTCGCGCGCCAGCATCACGCCGACCTTGTCGGCAAAAATTTCCTCGCCGGTATTGTCGACCACGCCGCAGCGGTCGCCGTCGCCGTCGAAGCCGAGGCCGACATCGGCTTTATGTTCGAGCACCGCATCGCGGATCGCGTGCAGCATTTCCATGTCTTCGGGATTGGGATTGTACTTCGGAAAAGTATAATCGAGTTCGGTATCGAGCGGCACCACTTCGCAACCGATCGCCTCCATCACCTGCGGCGCGAAGGCTCCGGCGGTACCGTTCCCGCAGGCGACCACGACTTTCAGTTTTCGCTTCAGTTTTGGGCGTTTGGTGAGGTCGGCGATGTAACGCGCCGGGAAATTTTCGTGAAATTCGTATGAGCCGCCGACCTTGTTCTTGAAATCGGCGCCGAGCACGATTTCCTTCAGGCGGGTCATTTCATCGGGACCGAAGGTCAGCGGGCGGTTGGCACCCATTTTGACGCCGGTCCAGCCATTGTCGTTATGTGATGCCGTCACCATCGCGACGCAGGGCACGTCGAGCTCGAATTGCGCGAAATAGGCCATCGGCGTCATGCACAGGCCGATGTCGTGCACCTTGCAGCCCGACGCCAACAGCCCGGAAATCAGCGCGTATTTGATCGACGCCGAATAGCCGCGGAAATCATGCCCGGTGACGACCTCCTGTTGGACGCCGAGTTCCGAAATCAGCGCGCCCAGCCCCATGCCGAGCGCCTGGACGCCCATCAGGTTGATTTCCTTGCCGAACAGCCAGCGGGCATCATATTCACGAAAGCCGGTGACCTTCACCATCGGCTCGGATTCATACGCGTAGGTGTTCGGGACCAGCGCGGATTTCGGCTTCGGAAACATGCAGACGGCCTCGCGGTGAAAGAACAAGGGAAGCACCCACAGCCATAGCGAATGCATGGCCGCAGCGGAAGGCGGGATATCAGCTTGTTGCGATTAATTGCGGCGGATTAAAGCGTTTTCGAGCCAGGAAGACGCGCCAAAATATCAGCAGTTACTGCTCCAGCACGAGCTTGCCATTGGCATATTCGAAGCGCTTCAGCTTCGACAGGAACGACAGGCCAAGCAGATTTTCCGACAGCGCTTCGTCCGGCAGCACGATCGCGTCGACGTCGCGCACCACGATGCCGCCTATGTCGACCATCGCTAGCCGCGTCGGCGCCGCCCTGACATTGCCGTTGGCGGTAGAGACCGACGCCTTGTAATCGCCCCGCGACGGGCGCAGCCCGAACCGTGCCGCCGATGTTTCGTTCAGCGCGATGACGGACGCACCGGTGTCGACCATGAAGCCGATCCGCTGGCCTTCGATCCGGCCTTCGGTCTCGAAATGACCGCGGGCGTCGCGTGGAATGCTGAGGGTGCGCAGGCCGCTCGACGCGGGCGTTGCTGGCGCTTCGACGATGGCGGCTTTACGGGGGGCGGTATTGGCGAGCGCGGGAGTCATCCTATCCGCGATCTGCGCCATGAAGGTGCCCAGCGCAATCATGATCGCAGCAAAGATCATTATGGAACGCATGACGCCACACTCGACCGGAGGACCTCGCCGATAACACCACGCCGGCGATAAAACTGCGACCAAAGGCAAGATCGCAGGCGGCCATTTTGACGAAAAGGATGAGTGAAGTGTTAACGGGCGGGATTACTTCACGTCCCGCGGGGCTTGACCCGCCGGGTCGGCATGGCGCTGGCGGGGTCCTCCGGCCAGGGATGCCGGGGATATCGTCCGCGCAGATCGGAGCGGACGGCCGCGTAACTGCCGCGCCAAAAGCCCGGAAGGTCGCGCGTTACCTGCACTGGGCGGTGCGCCGGCGACAGCAATTCCAGCACCAGCGCGATAGCGCCCTTGGCAATCGACGGATGGGTATTGAGCCCGAACAATTCCTGCAACCGTACCGCAATCGTCGGCCCCTGCTCGGCTTCATAATCGATCGCCAGCATGGTGCCGGTCGGCGCCTCGAAATGCGTCGGCGCTTCCCGCTCCAGCCGCGCGCGCAATTCCCAGGGCAATAGCGTCATCAGCGCCTCCGACAGATCCGTCGCTGAAAAATCCTTCAGCGAGACCTTGTCGGTGAGCGCCGGCACCAGCCACGCCTCGCGTTGCGCGGCGAGCGCGTCATCGGACAGATCGGGCCAGACGCTCGAGAGCGGGGCGGCCTCGGCGTTGCGCAGGAACATCACGCGGTCACGCCACTGCTTTGAGGGTTTTGACCATGGCAGTCGGTCGACACCTGCCGCGATCAGGCCGTCGGCCAGCACCCGCGCGGTGTCCGCCGAAGGTGACAGCGCCAGCGGCGCCTCCGACAGCGTGATCGCGTGCAGCGCACGTTTGCGGCGCGCGCGTAACGCCATCGCGTTGCGATCGAACGTAACTTCGTCCGCTATCTCGATCTGATCGGCGAAGCGCAATTCGATCTCTTCCAGCGTGATCCGCACCGCCAGCAGAATGCGTCCTTGCGCCGCGGTGCCGGTCAATTCGGCGATCGCGACATAAGGCTCCCGCGCCAGCGCGGAAGCGGGATCGACCGCGGCACCGCGACCATTGGCGAGCACAAAGCTGCCCTTGCCGCGATTGCGCGCAACCCGATCGGGAAACGCCAGCGCGAGCATCATGCCGGTGGAAGGCAATTCCGTCGCCGCTTGCGCTATCCGCTCCCCTCCCCCTTGCGGGGAGGGGTTGGGGGTAGCCGCCACCTGCGAGGCCCAGCGCTGTGCCTGGCTCCGCGCGCTGGTGGCGCGTTGCGAGCGGTCGCGGCGAAACTGGTCGAGCCTGACTTCGAGGTCGACATTGTCACCGCCGAGACCGCGCTCGGTGAGCACAGCGGCGATCTCCGCGGCCTCTTCGCCCGCGCCCAGACGATGGGAATCCACGATCATCCGCGCCAGCCGTGGCGGTAACGCCAGCGCGCGCAGGCTCTTGCCTTCCGCGGTGATCCTGTCATCGCCGTCGAGCGCGCCGAGTTCGTGCAACAGACTGCGCGCTTCCTTCAGCGCCGGCGCGGGCGGCGGATCCAGAAACGCCAGCGTCGCGGGATCGCGCACGCCCCATTGCGCCAGATCCAGCACCAGCGACGAAAGATCGGCGCTCAAAATCTCCGGCTGGGTATAGGCCGCCATTGAGGCGGTCTGTGGTTCATCCCACAGCCGGTAACAGACCCCGGGCTCGGTACGTCCGGCGCGGCCGCGGCGCTGATCGACCGCCGCGCGCGAGGCGCGCACGGTTTCCAGTCGCGTGAGACCAATATCAGGCTCGTAGCGCGGCACCCGCGCCACGCCGGAATCGACAACGATCCGAACACCTTCGATGGTCAGCGACGTCTCGGCGATTGAAGTCGCCAGCACGACCTTGCGATGTCCCTTCGGGGCCGGCGAAATCGCGCGGTCCTGGACGCCGGCATCGAGCGCGCCGAACAACGGCACGATTTCAATAGATGCATCGTGAACGCGCTCGCCGAGAAAATTCTGGGTGCGGCGAATTTCAGCGGCACCCGGCAGAAACGCCAGCACCGAGCCGGGATCGGCGCGTAGCGCGGTCGCAATCGCATCCGCCATCTGGCGTTCGAGCGGCGCGTCGGCCTTGCGGCCGAGGTAGCGCGTCTCGACCGGGAACGCGCGCCCTTCGCTGGCAATGACTGGCGCATCGCCGAGCAGTTTGGCGACCCGCGCGCCGTCCAGTGTGGCGGACATTACGAGGATGCGCAGATCCTCGCGCAGCCCCGTCTGCGCGTCGCGCGCCAGCGCCAGGCCCAGATCGGCATCGAGCGAGCGCTCGTGAAATTCGTCGAACAAAACTGCCGCAACGCCGGATAATTCCGGATCATCGAGAATTTGCCGGGAGAAAATTCCTTCGGTGACGACCTCGATCCGCGTCGCACGCGATATTTTCGAGCCGAACCGGACGCGGTAGCCGACGGTTTCGCCGACGCGTTCGCCGATCGTCTGCGCCATGCGCTCGGCGCTGGCACGGGCCGCGATTCGCCGCGGCTCCAGCACGATGATTTTCTTATTACCAACCCACGGCGCATCCAGCAGCGCCAGCGGCACCCGCGTGGTCTTGCCCGCCCCTGGCGGCGCTACCAGCACCGCGGCCGTATGATCCGCCAGCGTGCGCGCCAGTTCGTCCAGCACCGCATCGATCGGAAGGGGCGTGTCGAAACTGCGGGGCAAATATTTCACCTGCTGGTCATGCCCGGGCTTGTCCCGGGCTTGTCCGGGCATCCACGTCCTTCTTACCTAAACAGGAAACAAGACGTGGATGGCCGGGACATAGGCGGGCAGAAGCGACGCCGTCCTTCGGACGGCTATGCCCGGCCATGACGGAAACTACCACATTGCACAACTGAGAGTCGCCGAACCTCAGCGGCTCAAACCGCGCCGCGGCCGACGCTTTCGTAGATGAAACCGAGCGCGGCCATGTCCTCGCGGCGATAGATATTGCGCAAATCGACCACGACGGGTTGCGCCATTTCGCGCTTCAGGCGTTCGAGGTCGAGCGCCCGAAATTGCACCCATTCCGTCACGATCACCAGCGCATCGGCGCCCTTGGCGCAGGCATAGGGATCGTCGCAATATTCGATATCGGGCAGTTCGCGGCGCGCCGGCTCCATGCCGACCGGATCGTGCGCGCGCACTTTGGCGCCGAGATCCAGCAGGCCGGTCACCAACGGAATCGACGGCGCTTCGCGCATGTCGTCGGTGTCGGGCTTGAAGGTAAGGCCAAGCACCGCGATGGTCTTGCCGCGCAGGCTACCGCCGAGCGCAGCCGAGACCTTGCGGGCCATCGCGCGCTTGCGGTTGTCATTGACCGCGAGCACGGCTTCGACGATTCGCAACGGCACGTCATGATCGAGCGCGATCTTCACCAGCGCCCTTGTATCCTTCGGAAAGCACGAGCCGCCGAAACCTGGGCCGGCATGCAGGAACTTCGAGCCGATACGGTTGTCGAGCCCGATGCCGCGCGCGACTTCCTGCACATCGGCGCCGACCTTTTCGGAGAGATCCGCAATCTCGTTGATGAAAGTGATCTTGGTGGCGAGGAACGCGTTGGCAGCGTATTTGATCAGTTCCGCGGTGCGTCGCGCCGTGAACATCAACGGCGCCTGATTGAGCGACAGCGGCCGGTAGACGTCGCCGAGCACCTTGCGCGCGCGCTCATCCGAGGTGCCGACCACGATACGGTCGGGGAATTTGAAGTCGCGAATCGCCGCTCCCTCGCGCAGGAATTCCGGATTGGAGGCGATTTCCACATCGGCAGCGGGATTAACTTCACGAATCAGCCGCTCGACTTCGTCGCCGGTGCCGACCGGCACGGTCGATTTGGTGACGACAACGGTAAATCCCTTCAGCACCGCGCCAATCTCGCGCGCCGCGGCGTGCACATAGCTCAAATCAGCGTGACCGTCGCCGCGCCGGGACGGCGTGCCGACCGCGATGAATACGGCGTCGGCCTCGGCGACCGGCGCGGCGAGATCGGTGGTGAAATCGAGACGGCCGGCTTTCACATTTGCGGCAACCAGCGCATCCAGCCCCGGCTCGAAAATCGGGATTTCACCCCGGCGCAGCGCCGCGATCTTGTCGGCGTCCTTGTCCACGCAGGTGACCTGGTGACCGAAATCCGCGAAGCAGGCGCCTGACACCAGCCCCACATAGCCTGTGCCAATCATCGCAATACGCATTTCAGTGCCTGTCCATCATGGTTAACGGGGTTCGTCCGTAGACTCGGTCTTAAAGCATTTTACAGACGAGAGGAAACCGGAAAAAGCGCGAAAAAGCGGCATGTGATTTGTATGAGTAAGGGGAAAGAAACCGCTCCGGCCGATGATGCCGCCATGCCATATCAAAAAGACACAACCATGACATCAAACGGCACATCCACCGTTATCCGGCGTTCCGCACCATCGCGTGTCGACTGGGTGGATTACGCCAAAGGCATCTGCATCATCATGGTGGTGATGATGCATTCGGTGCTGGGCGTGGAACTGGCTGCCGGCAAAACCGGCTTCATGCATGTATTGGTGGCGTTCGCAAAGCCGTTCCGGATGCCGGACTTCTTCCTGATCTCTGGCCTGTTCCTGCCGCTCGTGATCGACCGCGACTGGCGGACTTATCTCGACCGCAAGGTGGTGCACTTCGCCTATTTCTATGTGCTGTGGGTGACGATCCAGTTCGGCTTCAAGGCGCCGGCCTTCGCTGCCGAGACCAGCTGGAGCCATGCCGGGTACCTGTATCTCGAATCCTTTATCGAGCCGTTCGGCACGCTGTGGTTCATCTATCTATTGCCGATATTCTTTGTGGTCACCAAGGCGGCGCGGCGCATGCCGCCGCTGGCGATCTGGACCATCGCCGCGCTACTGGAGGCGGCCCATATCGTCACCGGCTGGACCGTGATCGACGAATTCTGTGCGCGCTTCGTCTATTTCTATTCCGGCTATCTGTTCGCCGATTATGTCTTCGCGCTGTCCGACCGGGCACGGGCGCATCCCCGGCTTGCGCTGGCGGCGCTGGCGCTCTGGGCACTGATCGACGGCGGGCTGGTGATGGCAGGCTTCAGCGAATGGCCGCTGGTCTCGCTGCTGCTCGGGCTCGCCGGTGCCTGCGCCATCGTCACGTCAGCTACGCTGCTGGCCCGGATGCACTGGCTGACTTCCCTGCGTTTTTGCGGCGAGCACTCCATCGTGATCTATCTCGCCTTCTTCCTGCCGATGGCCGCAACGCGAACGCTGTTGTTGCACGCCGGTCCGTTCCACGACATCGGGACGATTTCGCTGATTGTCTCCATCGCCGGTGTCGCCGGCGCTCTGGTGCTGTGGCGGATCGCGCTCAAGGCCGGCGCCAAATTCCTGTTCGAACGCCCCGCCGCATTCTGGATCGCACCGAAGCAACCGCGCCCGACCTTGCAGCCGGCGGAATAGCGACACTGTCGTTCCTGCGCACGCGGGAACCCATACGTCGCGGCTTCTCGTTTTTGTTCGCTGTTCAACGACTCCGCGAAATCGTTACGGCCGGTGGTTATGGGTCCCTGCTTTCGCAGGGACGACAGCGGTGGAGGTTCAACTCACGCCCTCGATCTTCACGCCGTCCTTCAACTGCACCTGCTTTTTCTGAAATCCTTCGGCATCGCCGAAATCGGCAAAGCCCTGATAATGCGGGTGCGGGCCGAGCACGCGGCGGGCATGCTTGATCGGGCACCAATAGACCTCGGTGCGCGCCGCCACCTCGCGGATGAACGCGATTGCGTTGTTGCAATAGGAGCAGTAGGCGCAATTGATCTTTTCGAGCGTGTTGAGATAGGCCAGATGGTGCCGGTCGAACACCAGATAATCGCGGCGGCGCACCTTTGGTATTCCGTAGATCGGAAAACAAATCGCCTGATAGGCCATCACCCAGAGATCGGCCAAGGCGATCGGGACGATCAGCGAATAGATCACGGGCGCACTCAGGGCTACCATCGGATGGGCATCGCGGAGATAGCGCCCCAGACCAATTTTTATCGCGCGCTGCACCCGCAGCACGTCTTCCTCAAAGATTAGGCGGCGGTTTTCGAAGCGAAACCGAAGCTCCTCCCGCCGCTTTGTCAGTTCGACCTCGATCTCGGCCTCGACCGACCGCAGCCTGTCCATCAATACGTCAAGTTGCGCGGTCATGGCCTTGTCCTTCCGGTCGTCAGATGCCGCAAGGGGGCATGGAACGGCGGCCGGTGCAACTCATACAAGGGTACAAAAATCCCGGCACATCCCGGTCCAAAGGCTGTCAATCGCCGCAAAAATCCCTAAGTTGCGGCCATGCCCAAAACATCCGAAAAAGCCGCCGCGAAGCCCGTTGCCGCCAAAGCCCTAGCGAAGGGCGACCACGTCTTTCTGGTCGACGGCTCCTCCTATATTTCCGCGCCTATCACGCGCTGCCGCCGTTGAACCGCAAATCCGACGGGCTGCAGGTCAATGCCGTGCTCGGCTTCTGCAACATGCTGTGGAAACTGCTGCGCGACATGCCGCCGGACAACCGGCCGACGCATCTGGCCATCGTGTTCGACAAATCTGAGATCACCTTCCGCAACAAGCTCTATCCTGATTACAAAGCGCACCGGCCGCCGGCGCCTGACGATCTGATCCCGCAATTCGCGCTGATCCGCGAAGCGGTGCGCGCGTTCGACCTGCCCTGCCTCGAACAGGGCGGCTTCGAAGCCGACGATCTGATCGCGACCTATGCGCGCGAAGCGGGCGAGCGGGGCGCCACCGCGACGATCGTGTCCTCGGACAAGGATTTGATGCAACTCGTCACCGACAAGGTGACCATGTTCGACACCATGAAGGACCGCCGCATCGGCATTCCCGAGGTGATCGAGAAATTCGGCGTGCCGCCGGAGAAGGTCGTCGAGGTACAGGCGCTGGCCGGCGATTCCACCGACAACGTGCCGGGCGTGCCCGGCATCGGCATCAAGACCGCCGCACAACTGATCGTCGAATATGGCGATCTCGAAACGCTGCTCAAGCGGGCCGGCGAGATCAAGCAGCCGAAGCGGCGCGAGGCGCTGATCGAGAATGCCGAAAAGGCGCGCATCTCGCGGCAATTGGTGCTGCTCGACGACAAGGTCGCGCTCGACGTGCCGCTCGATGATCTTGCGGTGCACGAGCCCGATGCGCGCAAGCTGATCGCATTTTTGAAGGCGATGGAATTTTCGACGCTGACCCGCCGTGTCGGCGAATATGCGCAGATCGATCCGTCCGATGTCGAGGCCGACGGCGCCAACAAGAGCGGCGCCAGCGGCAAGTCGGCGGGCTCGCCTCCGGCGCCACACGCAGCGGAAGGCGATCTTTTTGCTCCCTCCCCCCTTGCGGGGGAGGGCCAGGGTGGAGTGTCTCAGCAACGAGGTGCCTCGGGCTCACCCCCCTCCCTGAAAGGCGGAGGGAATCAAGCAGACGCCGGGCTCAAAGGCACGCCGATTTCGCTCGCCGCCGCGCGCGCCGAGGCGGCGCGCAAGACGCCGGTCGATCGCAACAGGTACCAGACCATCCACACACTGCCTGAACTCAACGCCTGGATCGCACGCGCCCGCGAGAACGGCCTTTTCGCGATCGAGGCCAAGGCCAATTCGATCGACCCGATGCAAGCTGAACTCTGCGGCATCGCGCTGGCACTGGCGCCCAATGACGCCTGCTACATCCCGCTCAGCCACAAGCAATCCGGCGACGGCGCGGGCCTGTTCGCCGCCGGTCTCGCGCCGGACCAGATCGGAACCGCCGAGGCGCTCGACGCGCTGCGGCCGCTGCTGGAATCCGCGGGGATTCTCAAGATCGGCTTCAACATCAAGTTCAACGCCGTGATTTTCGCGCAGCACGGCGTCGTGCTTCGCAATCATGACGATTCGCAATTGATGTCCTATGCGCTCGACGCCGGCCGCAATTCGCATGGGCTGGATTCGCTGGCCGAGACATGGCTCGGCCATGCCGTACTCAGCGATGGCGATATTTTTGGTAGCGGCAAGGGCAAGCTTAGTTTCGATCAG
Source organism: Bradyrhizobium sp. (assembly GCA_037201505.1). Taxonomy (GTDB): domain Bacteria; phylum Pseudomonadota; class Alphaproteobacteria; order Rhizobiales; family Xanthobacteraceae; genus Bradyrhizobium. The sequence continues at coordinate 23,255 of JBBCHO010000023.1, read as the reverse complement.
GTCGCAATCGACAAGGCGACGGCCTATTCGGCCGAGGATGCCGATGTGATGCTGCGGCTGTGGCGTGTGCTCAAACCGCGCCTCGCCGCCGAGCGCATGACGGTGGTCTATGAAACACTGGAGCGGCCGCTGATTTCCGTGCTGGCGCGAATGGAACGCCGCGGCATTTCGATCGACCGCCAGGTGCTGTCGCGTCTGTCGGGCGAATTCGCCCAGACCGCCGCTCGGGTCGAAGCCGAAATTCAGGAGATCGCGGGCGAGCCGATCAATGTCGGCAGCCCCAAACCACTCGGCGATATCATTTTCGGCAAGATGGGATTGCCGGGCGGCAGCAAGACCAAAACGGGCGCGTGGTCGACCTCGGCGCAGGTTCTCGACGAACTCGCCGAGCAGGGCCACGCATTTCCCAAGAAGATTCTGGAGTGGCGGCAGGTCTCGAAACTGAAATCGACCTATACCGATGCGCTGCCGGCCTATGTGCATCCGAAGACTCATCGCGTCCACACGACATATGCGCTGGCGGCGACCACCACAGGTCGGCTGTCGTCGAACGAGCCGAACCTGCAGAATATTCCGGTGCGCACCGAGGACGGCCGGAAGATCCGCCGCGCCTTCATTGCATCGCCCGGCCACAAGCTGGTGTCGGCGGATTATTCGCAGATCGAGTTGCGATTGCTGGCGGAGATCGCCGACATTCCCGTACTCAAACAGGCGTTCCGCGACGGGCTCGACATTCACGCGATGACCGCGTCGGAAATGTTCGGCGTGCCGATCAAAGGCATGCCCAGCGAGATCCGCCGCCGCGCCAAGGCGATCAATTTCGGTATCATCTACGGCATCTCGGCCTTTGGATTGGCCAACCAACTCGGTATCGCCCGAGAGGAAGCCTCGGCCTACATCAAAAAGTATTTTGAGCGCTTCCCGGGCATCCGCGCCTATATGGATGCGACGCGCGATTTCTGCCGCGCGCATGGCTATGTCGAGACGTTGTTCGGCCGCAAATGCCATTACCCCGACATCAAGGCTTCCAACGCCTCGGTGCGTTCGTTCAACGAGCGCGCCGCGATCAACGCGCGCCTGCAGGGCACCGCCGCCGACATCATCCGCCGCGCCATGATCCGGATGGAAGACGCGCTGGCGCAGAAGAATCTCTCGGCGCAGATGCTGCTGCAGGTCCACGACGAACTGATTTTTGAGGTGCCCGACGACGAGGTCGCAGCGACGCTTCCCGTGGTGCAGCACACCATGCAGGACGCGCCGTTTCCCGCGGTATTGTTGTCGCTGCCGCTGCAGGTCGATGCCCGGGCGGCGAACAATTGGGACGAGGCGCATTGAGGAGCCGTTCCCCGGATGCAGCGCAGCGCGCCATAAGCGCGTCCACGCGCGTCTTCGACACGCTATGGCAGTGCGCTGCTGATCGGGGTCCATCGAAATCGTGGGTCCCGGATCTGCGAAGCAGCGCTTCGCGCTGCATCGCGTCCGAGACACGAGGGGCGCAACCCCGCAATATTCGACCAACAATCACGGCCTTTACGAAATGGCGTCACAGCCCCGTGCGCCCTATAGTACCTACATTCCCCGCTAACGAGTCTCCCGATGCCCCATTTCTCCTCGCTGCTCGGTTTCGCGCTGGTTTCGCTCGGCATGGTGCTGACCCCCGGGCCGAACATGATCTATCTGATCTCGCGCTCGATTTCGCAGGGGCGCGCGGCGGGGCTGATTTCGCTTGGCGGCGTCGCGCTCGGCTTTGTGTTCTACATGCTGTGCGCGGCGTTCGGCATCACGGCGCTGTTGTTCGCAGTGCCCTATGCCTATGACGCGTTACGCTTTGGCGGCGTGCTGTATCTGTTGTGGCTGGCCTGGCAGGTGCTCAAGCCCAACGGCCGCTCGCCGTTTCAGGTGCGCGAGCTCGCCGTCGATGGACCGCGCAAGCTGTTCGCGATGGGATTCATCACCAATCTCCTGAACCCGAAGATCGCGATGCTGTATCTGGCGCTGTTGCCGCAATTCATCGATCCCGCCCAGGGAAGCGTGCTGTTGCAGTCGATCATATTCGGCCTGATTCAGATCGTGATCAGCGTCAGCGTCAACGCACTCATCGCGGTGACGGCGGGCTCCATCACCGGCTTTCTCTCTGCGCGTCCGATGTGGCTGAAGGCGCAGCGCTGGCTGATGGGCACCGTGCTCGCGGGCTTTGCGTTGCGGATGGCGTTCGAGGCGAAGCGGGCGTAGGGCCGCTTCTCAATCCAGCTTCGCTTCCATACCGCGCTTGACGCCGGGGCGTGCCATCAGGGCGTCATACCAACGGCCGACATTCGGAAAGTCAGCGAACGACACTTTGTGGCGCTCGTGCCGCCAGGCCCAGCCGAGGATCGCAAAGTCGGCGACCGACAATGCGCCGGCGACGAATTCACGATCCGTGAGGCGGCGATCCAGCACGCCGTAGAGCCGGCGCGTCTCCGCCATGTAGCGCTTGAGGCCATAGGCGCGGTCGGTCTCGTTCTCCAGCGCGATGAAATGATGCACCTGCCCCGGCATCGGGCCGAAGCCGCCCATCTGCCACATCAGCCACTCATAGACCGGAATGCGCTCGGCCAGCGGCGTGGGCAGGAACTTGCCGGTCTTCTCGCCGAGATAGAGCAGGATCGCGCCGGATTCGAACACGCTGACGCGCTTGCGATCAGGGCCGTCGGGATCGACGATCGCGGGGATCTTGTTATTCGGGCTGATCGCCAGGAACGCCGGCGCCATCTGTTCGCCCTTGGAGATGTTCACCGGAACCACCTTGTAGGGCAGGCCCATCTCTTCCAGCGCGACGCTGATCTTGCGGCCGTTCGGCGTGTTCCAGGTGTGCAATTCGATTGTCATTTGGTCGTTTCCCCGCGAAAGCGGGCTATCCAGTACCCGGAACCCAAGGGCCTTACAACCGCCGGCATGGAATACGGGCTCTCGCCCCGCGAATGACGGCAAGCGTGCTGTTGACGACGCCAGATCGGCTCTGGAATGTGCCGGAAACCACCGATAGATTGCGCCACCTCATCCGAGAAATCAGCCTTGTCCAAATCAGCCTCCCGCGCCCGTCTCGCCGAAATCATCCGCAAGCGTTCGTTCGGCCGCGGCGAAATCGTACTGGCCTCGGGCCGCAAAAGCGATTTCTACTTCAATCTCAAACCGACCATGCTCGACCCCGAAGGCGCCGCACTGCTGGCGGAACTGACCTATGAGGCGCTCAAGGACGATGGGCTCGATTATGTCGGCGGCCTCGAGATGGGCGCGGTGCCGCTGGCCGGCGCAGTCGCGCAGCTCTCCTGGCTCAAGGGGCATCCGATCGCGGCGTTCTTCGTGCGCAAGAAGCCGAAGGAACACGGCGCGCGGCTCGCGGTCGAGGGACTTGCGAAAGGCGAAAGCCTGCAGGGCAAACGCGTGGTGATCGTCGAGGACGTCACCACCACGGGTGAATCGGCGCTGAAAGCCGTCGAAGCGGTGCGCGAGGCCGGCGGCGTTGTCGCGCTGGTGCTCACCATGGTGGACCGCGAAGAAGGCGCCACCGAAACTTTCGAGAAGGCTGAGTTGCCCTTTCGCGCGCTCTATCGGGCGAGTGAATACTTGAAAGATTGATCGCTCTGCCTTCCCTCTCCCCGCAAGCGGGAGAGGTGAAGAGAGACGCATTTCTTTCCGGCAATCCGGCGCCTGCTCATACCTCGTTTACCATCCCGCACTAATGTGAATCGGGCCGGGCAAAGCGTGCCGCGGCTGGGGATATCTGGCGTCGGTGGGATTCGAGTTGCTTACAGTTTCGTCTTGTCCGCACATGCGCCGCCGCATGGCGTTTGTTGCCGCCGCCTTGGCTTGCACTGTTGTATCGGTACCGCAGGCGGCGTCCGCCCAAAACCTGCTCGATTTCCTGTTCGGCGGCGGCCAGAAGCAGCAGCATCAGGCGCCACCGCAAGCCAATTTCTTTGCCGATCCGTTCAGCCAGCAGGCCGCTCCGGCACCGCGCCAGGCATCGGCCGGTGGCTCGGGACCCGCCTTTTGCGTGCGCAACTGTGACGGCCGGTATTTCCCGCTGGCGCGCAACAATGCGACACCAGTCCAGATGTGCCAGGCGTTCTGCCCGGCCAGTCCGACAAAAGTTTTCTTCGGCAGCACCATCGACAGCGCGTCGTCCTCAACCGGCGAACGCTATGCAGACAGCGAAAACGCCTATGCTTTTCGCAAGGCGCTGCGCGCCGACTGCACCTGCAACGGCCGCGACTCCGCGGGATTGGCGCCGGTCGATCTCACGCTCGACACGTCACTGCGCGCGGGCGACGTGATCGCGACCACCACGGGCTGGTGGCATATTCGGGCGTCAAACTCGGCATCAACCAGACCGCCGAATTCACGCCGGTCGCCTCCTATCCGGGCCTGACCTCCGACGTGCGCGCCCGGCTCGGCGAAATGAAGGTCGCGCCGGTTGCGGCCGAGATGGTCGGCGAAGAAGCGCCGATGCCCGAGGCGGCGATGCCGATGAGCACCGTGCCGAAATCTTCGCCCGGAAAAGGCAAGCGCGCCGAAGTGGATTAGGACCGCCCGTCATTCCGGGGCGATGCAAAGCATCGAACCCGGAATCTCGAGATTCCGGGTCTGGTGCTAGCGCACCATCCCGGAATGACGACGCTAACGACTCAGTCTTTGCTCATCGCAATCAGAACCGTGAACTACTTCACCGCCCCACAATCACCCCGATCACATTCGGCGCCGACAGATATTTTTCCTCGATCTGCGCGCGCGCGGCGTTGCGGTTCTCGGGCGTCAGAAAACCGCGTTTCTCGGCGAGGATCATCCAGCAATAGCCCCACCAGTCCGTCAGCATGCCGTGATCGTCGATCAGGTCATAACCCTGCTCGGCCGCGAAGATGCGCGCATGCGCTTCGTCGAGCGTGTCGAGCCAGGCGTGGTCCTGCGCCGAAAACAGCTCGTCGCTGAAATCGTCTGTGGTGTAGCCCCACACCGACATGCAGACCGCGTTGAATTCGCGGTCGATCTGGTCGTCATCGACCAGCCGGCGGCGAGAGGTTTGATGCAGCCGCGACAGTGAGCGGGCAAAATCGGCGATGCGCGTCAGCGCGAAGGTATCGAAGGCGATGGTGGACATGTAGTCCTCGGACGTTCGGATAGACCATAGATGTTGTGGCGGCACTGCGCCGGATCACAATGATATATCAAGGACTTGCTAAAGTGTTCTTAATTTGTTCTGATGCTTGCTCGGCTCTAATGCTCGTCGTCCCGGCGAAGCCACAGCAGCCGTAGGGTGGGCAAAGCGCAGCGTGCCCACCAACTTGTTTTGACATCGAAACATCTAAATGGTGGGCACGGCGCAAACGCGCCTTTGCCCACCCTACGATCGCGGTGAATGACGCGTCACCATCGCTATCCACGCGTAAAAACTTTTATCTAACCGGCCCGGTCCTTGCATAAAAACCATGCATGAATTGCGTAATCGGGACCCCTCGACGGGTTTCGATCGCGGCACAAGCCGCGTATCATAGCGTAGCGTTTAGTGGGGGATGCCCAACTTGTCAGATCAACCATTCCCGGTGAACTTTCCGGCTCTGGGCCAGCCCGTCGATGAACTGGCGCTGGTCGAGATCAAGGGCGCTATCCTTGCCAAGCTGCGGCTGGCAATCGGCAAGGACGCCGGCATGGCGACCAAGCACGATTGGTACAAGGCGGCAGCGCTCGCGCTGCGCGACCGCATCGTGCACCACTGGCTGACCGGCGAGAAGCAGAGCTACGACGCCGGCGCCAAGCGGGTCTATTACCTCAGCCTCGAATTTCTGATCGGCCGCCTGTTCACCGATGCGCTGAACAATATGGGTCTGCTGGAGGTGTTCGATGCGGCACTCGGCGATCTCGGGGTCGGCCTGTCCGAACTGCGCAAATGCGAACCGGATGCCGCGCTGGGCAATGGCGGTCTCGGACGGCTGGCGGCGTGTTTCATGGAGAGCATGGCGACGCTGGCGATCCCCGCGATCGGCTACGGCATCCGCTACGATTTTGGCCTGTTCCGCCAGATCATCGCACAGGGCTGGCAGCACGAATATCCCGACGAATGGCTCTCCTTCGGCAACCCCTGGGAATTCCAGCGGCCGGAAGTGGTCTATCAGGTGAATTTCGGCGGCGGTGTCGAACATGTCGAGACCAGGGGGCGAGATGTCGCGATCTGGCATCCCGGCGAAACCGTGCAGGCGGTCGCCTATGACACCCCGATCGTCGGCTGGCGCGGCCAGCACGTCAACGCGCTGCGGCTATGGTCGGCGCGCTCGCCCGATCCGCTCAAGCTCGATGCCTTCAACAGCGGCGACTATCTCGGCGCCACCGCCGAGGAAGCCCGCGCGGAATCGATCTGCAAATTCCTTTATCCGAACGACGAGTCTCCGGCCGGGCGTGAACTGCGGCTGCGGCAGGAATACTTCTTTGTCTCGGCGTCGCTGCAGGATCTGGTCAAGCGCCATCTGGCGGCAGACGGCCAAATCCGCGGCCTCGCGGCCAAGGTCGCGGTGCAACTGAACGACACCCATCCCAGCCTCGCCGTCACCGAGCTGATGCGGATCCTGGTCGATCTTCATAATATTCGCTGGGACGATGCCTGGCGGATCACGGTCGCGACGCTGTCCTACACCAACCACACGCTATTGCCGGAAGCGCTCGAGACCTGGCCGGTTGAGCTGTTCCAGCGCCTGTTGCCGCGCCATCTGGAAATCATCTACCGCATCAATGTCGCGCATCTGGCGCTGGCGGAGGTGTGTTGTCCCGGCGACGTCGATTTCCGCGCCTCGGTATCCCTTATTGACGAAAAATCCGGCCGCCGGGTGCGGATGGGGCAACTGGCGTTCGTCGGATCGCACAGCATCAACGGCGTCTCGGCGATGCATTCGGACCTGATGAAGGAGACGGTGTTTCACGATCTCAATCATCTTTATCCCGGCCGCATCAACAACAAGACCAACGGCATTACCTTCCGCCGCTGGCTGATGCTGGCCAATCCGAAGCTCAACGATCTGCTGCGCGAGGCCTGCGGCGAAGCCGTGCTCGACGATCCGACCCGGCTGTCGCTTCTGGAAGCCCATGCCGGCGATAACGCATTCCAGCAGCGGTTCCGCGACGTCAAGCACCACAACAAGATCGTGCTGGCGCGGCTGATCGGCGAACGCAACAACATCAAGGTCGATCCGTCAGCGCTGTTCGACGTGCAGATCAAGCGCATCCATGAATACAAGCGGCAGTTGCTCAACATCCTGGAAGCCATCGCGCTTTATCACGCGATCAAGGACGATCCGCAACGCAACTGGGTGCCGCGTGTGAAGATTTTCGCCGGCAAGGCCGCGGCGAGCTATCGCTACGCCAAGCTGATCATCAAGCTGATCAATGACGTCGCCGAAGTCGTCAACAACGATCCGGTGATTGCCGGGCGGCTGAAGATCGTGTTCCTCGCCGATTACAATGTCAGCCTTGCGGAAGTGATCATTCCCGCCGCAGACCTGTCCGAGCAAATTTCGACCGCGGGCATGGAAGCCTCCGGCACCGGCAACATGAAGCTTGCGCTCAATGGCGCATTGACCATCGGCACGCTTGATGGCGCCAATATCGAAATCCGCGACAATGTCGGCGCGGAAAACATCGCGATCTTCGGCATGGAGGCGATGGATGTCATGGTCCGGCGCAAACAAGGTCTCGACGCCACCGACGTGATCCGGCGCTCGCCCGGCCTGGCGCGCGCCATCAACGCGATCGGCAGCGGCGAATTCTCCCCCGGCGATCCCAGCCGGTTCGAATCGATCGCGCATGCGCTACGCCATCTCGACCACTACATGGTGAGCGCGGATTTCGATTCCTATTTCGAAGCCCAGCGCGGTATCGATGCCCGCTGGCAAGTGGTTCCGGCCTGGACGCGCGCCAGCATCCTCAATGTCGCGCGCATGGCGTGGTTCTCGTCCGACCGCACCATCCGCGAATATGCCAGGGATATCTGGAACGTCCCGGTGCGCGGCGCCGCACCACCGTTGCTGGAGCCGGGCGCGCAACGCGGAGCAACTGGCTGAGGCGAAATGCGCAGCACCAGCAACGTCATTGCGAGCGCAGCGAAGCAATCCAAACGTAGCCAGAAAGATGGATTGCTTCGTCGCTTACGCTCCTCGCAACGACGAAACCCATAGCAACGAAATTTCCGGAACTTAATGCTAACCACCACGCCCCATCTGTTCGACGAGGCCACGCGGGTCACCGCTGGCGATAGTTGCTGGCAGGGACGCACCAGCGAGGATTACTGGGCCTTTGTCGGCCCGTTCGGCGGCATCACTGCGGCGACCATCATGCGGGCGCTGATCGATCATCCGCAACGATCCGGCGATCCGCTGTCGCTGACCGTCAATTTCTGCGCGCCGATCGCGCAAGGCGATTTCGACCTCGATATACGCCTCGTCAAGGCCAACCGGTCGAGCCAGCATTGGTGCGTCGAACTGATGAGCAGCGGCGAGGTCGCGACACTGGCAACTGCCGTATTTGCCGAGCGCCGGCCGTCCTGGTCGCACCAGCCGGCCGAATTGCCGCAGGCGGCGCCGTTCGATCAGATCCGGCCTTATCCAAAGATCAAAGCCTCCTGGGCCAACCAATATGACTTCCGCTTTGTCGAGGGCGGCCCGGATTTCGCCGCGGCAAAGAAGGAAGTTCCGGCAAGCGCCTTCTCCAAGGTGTGGATCGCCGACCGCGTGCCGCGCAAGATCGACATGCTGTCGCTGACATCGATGTCGGACGCCTTCTTCGGCCGCATCTTTCATGCGCGCGGCGAACTGGTGCCGTTCGGCACGGTTTCGCTGACGACCTACTTCCACGTCGACGCGGCGGAGCTTGCCGCCGAGAATATCGATCGCGTTCTCACCGTGGCCGACGCCAATGTGTTTCACAAAAGCTACGGCGACCAGACCGCCAAGCTGTGGTCCCCCACCGGCCGCCTGCTCGCGACCACCACGCAAATCGCGTATTTCAAAGCTTAGAGCGTTTTCGAGCGAAGTGGATACCGGTTCGCGTGAAGAAAACGCGTCAAGACAAAAGAGTAGAGCTCGGTTCTGATTCAATCAGAACCGAGCTCTAACGCCCCTTGCGCAGCGGCCGGCGAAAAGTGACCGCCGCGTCCGTAACGTCTACAGCTTCTGCGACAGACCCGCATAGAAGCCGCGGCGCGCCCCGAACTGCGGAGCGAACACGCCGATGCCGCTGCCGTCGCGCAGTTCATAGATCTTGTCGAACAGATTGACGACGTCGAACCGCACGGTAATCGGCTTGGCGCCCGTGAACGCCTGGAATTCATGCGCAATGCCGAGATTGGCCGTCACATAGGGCTCGTTGAACGAAGAGTTGGCGAACCCGGTCGGCAGGCCGCTGCCATATTTCATGTTGATCGAGAACAGCGTCTGGTTCCAACGGTAGGCTGCGCCCGCCGATCCCGTCAGCATCTGCATGTCGTCGGTGTAGTGATAATGGGTCAGCAGAAATGCAAATTCATCGGGATCGAGCACATACTGGTTGGAGACCGGATCGGTGGCCCGGGTGATGTTGAAAGCAAAGTTGGCATAGGCGCTGAAGTTTCCGGTCTGGTATTTGACCTTGGCTTCGGCGCCTTCGCTGTAGCCGCGCGCCCAGTTGAACTGAGTCAGCACCACCGCCTGACCGAACTGGCCATCGTCGATCAGGTCGGTCGCGATCTTGTAATAGGCGTCCAACCCGAAGGTGAGGCCCGGCGCCAGTTTCTGGTCGAACCCGACGTCGAAATAGTGCGACCGCTCCGGCTTGACCGGGTCGTTGTTCGGTACATCAGGCTGGTTCGTGGTGTTGGTGAACAATGCGAGGTTGGACTGCGTCGCCTGCGCCTGCATCGGCGGCGTGAAATAGCGGGCGTAGCCGGCATGGAAGGTGGTGCCTTCGAACGGCTTGTACACCAGCGCGGCGCGCGGGCTGAACTGGTTGGCGCTGACGAACTGATACAATTGATCGAAGCGGATGCCGTAATTCAGCGTGAGCTGATTGGTCAGCTTCCACTCATCCTGCACATAGGCGCCGAGATTCCAGCCCAGCAACGAGTTGGTATCGTTGACGGTGAAGGGGGTCGGCGAGATCGCGCCGCTATCCGGATCGACCGGCAATACCGTCGAGATATTGGAGACGTTGGTTTTCTCGGCAGTGATCATGTAACCAAACCGCAGCGTATGCGCACGGTTTACCTCATAGGACGCATCGAACTGGTTGCCGTACATCATGCTTTCGCGGGTGACATCCGAAGCGACATCGTTGAAGGCGAGATCGCCGGGCACGTCAGGAATGAAATGTACCTTGGCGTAGCGGGTAAACACCGAGAACTGGCTGTCGATCAGATCGCCTTTGGACTGCAGCGCGACCATATTGAAGTAATATTGGTCGACTTCCCTTTCATTCAGCGTCGATGAATCCAGATTGGCCGGCCCGAAATCGCCGAGCGCCATCTGGTTCGGATTGTTGGGAATCTGGAACGTGCTGTAGGAGGCCCCCGAAATCACGCTGAACCGCTGGGTATCATTGAGCAACGTCGAGACGTAGCCGAAGAATTTGCCCTGCTCGGTATGATCATGCTGCGCATTGACTGTCGAAGTCGGATTTTCAATGCCGAGATTATTCCAGTTGCCGCGGCCGGAGAAGAAATACTGGGTATTTCCGACGCTGCCGCCGTAATCGAAGCTCGGTGTGATCGTCGAATTGCTGCCGCCATAGACGCTGACGCTGCCACCGGGCGTGGAGAAGGTCCGGCTGGTGATATCGAGAATCCCGGCGGTGCGTCCGCCATATTGAGCCGGCAAGGTCCCCGTCAACAGCGACAGGCTACCGATGAAATTGGTATCGATCGTGGGGCCGAGCCCCGACACGCCCTCAGGGAGCACGAGCCCGTTGATCCGGGTCTGGACGTTGTTGTATTCGCCACGGACGTGGAAATTAGGATTGGACACTGCAGAGTCATAATTCACGCCGGGCAACTGCAGCACCAGCTTGTCGACCGGCGTGTTGTCGCCTTGCGGGCTGGCGAGGATCGCGGCCCGATCGATCGTGTAGATCGAGGCGCCGAGTTTGGGTGAAAGGTGATCGCGCGACTGATCGAAGACCTGCATCTTGTGATCCAGCGCCGCCTCCGCCGGCGTCGGGGCTCCCGCGCCGGCTGGTGCCGCTTCCTGCACGGGCTGGTTAGTCCGGCCGGTGCCGCGGCTCGAAGCTGCGCGCGTCGGAGACCTGCGTTTCACAGGCGGCTTCGCGGGCTTTTGCGTGGGGGCGTCGACAACGACGTCCGGCAGATGCGTCACGCCGCCGCTCTGAGCTAGGGCCATGGTTGGAAACGCCAGACCAAGCCAACCGGCGGCGACACCGCATGTGAGCATCGCCGCCGAACTTTTGTAAAAGCTGCTGTTTTGCCGATGGGCACGCGCGCGCCCATCACGAAGCGCGGTAACGGACAAAACATTTGAAGCAACACACTGATGTGCGGACATGGGCCCCTCATTTCGCAAAGATCGAATTCGCTAATGAGTAGGAACCATCGGATCAGGACAATATGCCGCAGATCGTCCACGACCTCGGATAGAATCGATCTAACCACAACTTTAGAACGAGAATAATTTAGAATGAAAATAACCAGCAAACAAACCCGCAGAAAAACGCAGATGATGGAATCAAAATCGTCAGTCCACCTGGCTGTTTTCAAGTTCTGCATTTCCCTGCTCTGACTTCGGCTTCCCTTCGACGTCGCGGTACCCGGCTGCACATATTCTCCAACGCAGAAGGGCGGCCTTTCGGCCGCCCTTCTTGTTCAGAGAACCGATGGCTCCAAACTTATTCCGCCGCGAGCTTCACTTCAGGAGCGGCCGCGCGGACTTCGGCGTCAACCTGGGCTTCGAACTTGGCAAAATTCTTCTGGAACATGCCGACCAGCGCACGCGCGGTCTTGTCGAACTCGCCCTTGTCCTTCCAGGTGTTGACCGGATCGAGAATATCGCTCGGCACGCCCGGCAGCGCGGTCGGAACCGCGAAGCCGAAATACTTGTCGGTGCGAAAATCGACATTGCGCAGCGAGCCGTCGAGGGCCGCGGTCAACAGCGCCCGCGTCACCTTGATCGGCATCCGGCTGCCAGTGCCGAACTTGCCACCGGTCCAGCCGGTGTTGACCAGCCAGCAATCGACATTGTGCTTGGCGATCAGCTCGCGCAGCATGTTGCCGTAGACCGAGGGATCGCGCGGCAGGAACGGCGAACCGAAGCAGGTCGAGAATTCCGGCTGCGGCTCATTGCCGAGGCCACGTTCGGTGCCCGCCACCTTGGCGGTGTAGCCGGACAGGAAGTGATACATCGCCTGCGCCGGGGTCAGCTTGGCGATTGGCGGCAGCACGCCGAAAGCATCGGCCGCCAGCATCACCACATTCTTCGGCTGGCCGGCACGGCCGGTCCGCGAAGCGTTCGGGATAAATTCGAGCGGATAGGCCGAACGGGTGTTTTCGGTCTTCGAACCGTCGTCGAAATCCGGCGCGCGGGTGAACGGGTCCAACACCACATTTTCCAGCACCGCGCCGAAGCGCTTGCTCGCGGCGTAGATTTCCGGCTCGGCCTCTTCCGACAGCTTGATGCATTTGGCGTAGCAACCGCCTTCGAAATTGAAGATGCCGTCGGTGCCCCAGCCGTGCTCGTCGTCACCGATCAGCGTGCGCTTCGGATCGGCCGAGAGCGTGGTCTTGCCGGTTCCGGACAGGCCGAAGAAGATCGCGGCATCGCCGGCGGGCCCGACATTGGCCGAGCAATGCATCGGCAGCACGCCGCGTTCCGGCAGGTAATAGTTCAGCGTCGTGAACACCGACTTCTTCATCTCGCCGGCATAATAAGACCCGCCGATCAGGACGATCTTGCGGGCGAAATCGATCGCGACGACGTTTTCGGACTTGCAGCCGTGGCGTTTGGGATCGGCCCGGAAGCTCGGCAGATCGATGATCGTGAGTTCAGGCACGAAGCTCGCGAGTTCGGATGTCTGCGGGCGGATCAGCAGCGTGCGGATGAACAGCGAATGCCAGGCGAGTTCGGTGAACACGCGGGTCTTGATCCGGAAGGTCGGATCGGCGCCGCCGTAAAGATCCTGCGCGAACAGCGTCATGCCCTCAGTGTGGCTGAGGAAATCCTTGTAGAGCGTCTCGAACTGCTCTGATGTGATCGACTGGTTGCCGGCCCACCACATGTTCTTGTCGGTGGTGGCGTCGCGAACGGTGAACTTGTCCTTCGGGCTGCGGCCGGTGAAGTCACCGGTGTCCGCGCACAGGGAACCGTCCGACGACAATACGGCTTCGCCGGCCCGTATCGCATGCTCGGTCAGTTGAGGCGCGCCGAAATTCCAGTTCACGCCCTTGAGTTTTTTTAAGCCAAATTTATCGGCGCCGAAGGCACCGTTATGCACGCCCGTCTCTTGCACGGAATAACCCTCCTGAACCCGCGTATCCCGATCGCGCGAATGTCGCCAGACACGCTCCGCCGCGGTGACCGTTAAATTCAATATAACCATATGGCCCCAGCCCGGCGATCTAATATTGATGAACAGCGGGCTTGCCAAGCCGATCCCTTGGTATTTGGTTTATTCTGGGGCGGAGTTGATCCCGATCAAAAACCTGTTGCATTGCAAGGTGATCCGGCGAGCGTCGCGACGCGGCGGCTATATATCGAGCGACCAGGTTCCGATTTGCTGCGATGCACAATAGCTTCAGCGACTGGCGCCTTCGCCGATCAAGGCAAAAGGCCCCCAGAACGCCGGATAGGCATTTTTGGGCGACGAGGTATCGCTGATATAAGCCAGCATCGCCTGCCGCAGCGCCTGGGCCCTGCCGGCTTTGGGATCGGATTTCAGGCGCTGGAAGGTCGCGGTCGCCAGCCTCGTTGCGGCCTCCGAATCCACCGCCCAGTGCGAGACCAGAAGCGCCCGCGCCCCGGCATAGAAGAACGACCGGGCGAGGCCGGACAGGGCTTCGGCGCCGGGCCTGTCGCCGGCAATGGTATTGCACGCCGACAGCACCACCCAATCGGCGTTGAGCTTCAATTGCGCGACTTCGCTTGCGGTAAGCAGGCCGTCATCGAGTTCGGACGGCTGCTTTGGAATGCTCAGCGCCAGCGACGGTTCGGCAAGGCCCTTCACATCGCCCGCAACCAGACCATGCGTGGCAAAATAGATGATGCCATAATCGGCGAGTGGCGCACGCTTGACCGTGGTCTCACTGGCATCGGCGCCGAGATGAATGTCGGAGGCGGGCGCGCCAAGGTCTTTCGCGACCTCGTTCAACTCATCGGCGGTATCCGGCAATGCCGGCAAGGCCTGCGCGAGTTTCGCGCGATCGACCCCCGCACCCTGCCAGAAATCGGTATAGGCGGCACTCGTCACGCTGCGCGATGCTGACTTGATCGCAGTTCGCTGGCCGCCACTGTTTTCTTGCGCCGGATTGAACACGGGATCGCCGAATCCCGTCATCGGCTTCATGCCCTGATCCTTCCGCGCGAAAGTGCGCAGCGATTTCAGGCTCGAAACCGATGGCAGTATCGACACCGCCTGGCGCTTGATCAGCCAGGCCGCATCGCGATAGCCGTCGATCTTTTCCGGGATCGCGGCGGCGGGTTTTTCCGTCACCAAAAGATGGAACGGCAGCGCGGTCAGCGCCCCCTCGGGCACCACCAGAAGGCTCGCTTTGTCCTTGATGAGCGGCTCGACCGGACCCAGCAGCGTCGCATAGAGATCATTGGCGAGCGCCAGGTCAAAAAGCCCGGACTTGCCGGACGCGTCGCTCGCAGCGGCGACATTCAGCCCACGACGGAACGCGGCGACCTTGTTGGAAAGCACTTCAGCGCCTGATGGCAGCGGCTTCCAATCAAACCGTTCGCGCGTGATCGCGATGACGTAGCTCTCTTTGTCGGCCACCGCGAACAACACCATGGCCTCGTCGGCGGACAGCAGCGCCTGGATCTCCGTCGCCGTCATCGGCAACGGATTGGACAACGCCGCGTAGTCGGGGAATTCGGCGGTGAATGTTTTTTGCAAGCCTGCGCGCTCGGCCGCAATCGCGGCCAGCCGGTCCCGGCTGCGCTGCTCGGCGGCGACGTCGCGCTTCGACGGCTCTTTCGACACGGCAGCGACGATCGCCTTGTCCAGCGTTTCCGCTTCGCCGGAGAGATCCTGATCCCGGCGGACCAGTTCGGCGAGGCGATCGGTACCGGCGGCGAGCCGCACCGCGAGCTTGTTCACGGCGGTCGCGGCCGAGGACTGGGTGCCGCGCTGAATGGCATTGAGCGCGCCGTCCAGCGCTTTCGCTGGCGGCATCAACTGCTGGCGTTGCGCGCCGAAAAATACCGCCAGTGCCACGCGCGGCTGCGCGTTGCCGCCGTCGATCATTCGTTCCACGATCGGGACGGCGTCAACGGTGCGTCCCTCCTTCTGGTACAGGAAGGCCAGATTATTCGCCGAGGTCACGGCATCGGGATGTCCCGCGCCAAGCGCGCGCTCGCGGATCGCCAACGCACGCTGATAGAGCGGCTGCGCATCCGCGAGGCGATCCTGCCGCTCACATAAATCCGCCAGATTGTTCAGGGATCGCGCGACATCGGGGTGATCGGGCCCGAGAACTTTTTCGCGGATCGCCAGCGAGCGCTTGATCAGCGGCTCGGCTTCTCTGAGGCGGCCCTGAACCTTGTCGACCTGACCGAGATTGTTCAGCAAGGTCGCGACCGCCGGATGCTGCGGGCCAGCCGCCTTCTCATAGATCGCCAGAGCGCGCTTGAACAACGGTTCGGAATCGGCGTGGCGGTCCTGTTTCTCGTAATTGGTCGCGAGGTTATTCAGCGACTGCCCCAGATCAGGATGATCGCGGCCGAGCGCCTTCTCGCGGATCGCCAGCGCACGCTTGAACAGCGGCTCCGCATCGGCGTAACGCTGCTGCCGCTGGTACAGCGCGGCCAGATTATTCAGTTCGGGGGCGATCCCCGATGAATCCAGGCCATGCAGTTTTTCCAGGATCGCTATCGACCGCCGGTACAACGGCTCGGCATCCGCATCCTGTCCCTGGCTGCCATACAGCATCGCCAGATTGTTCATCGCGCCCGCGACATCCGCATCGGACGGACCGCGCGCCTTTTCCAGGTCCGCGAGCAATTGCTGCGCCAGCGGGATCGCCTGGCTGTATTTCCCGGCGCGGCTGAGTTCGTTGATCGCCGAACTGCGCGCGGCGATGTCGATCTTTTGCGCGGAGGATGGCGCGCTGAAGCAGGCGGCCACGACCAGCGCCACACCCAGCGTCAGGACCAACCGATGGCTTGATTTCATGTAGCAGCCTCACCGCGCCCCAAGCGCGAGGCCTGCCATGGGTCGCGACACCAGCCGCATCCGTTCAAACAATTGCCTGCGGCGATCCGTCATCCGCGGCGCGCGCGTCGGTCGCCAGTTTCACCAGCATTTTCCGCAATCCGCCGGGCCCGGTCACCCGCTCCGGAAAATCCAGCCGCAGCACCTTTCCCCCGGCCGCCATGTCGATGCCGTCGGGGTCGCAACCGGTGCAGCGCCAATCGGCCTCCGAAGCGCCAAGCAATCTGATTGCATAGAGGTTCATCGCATCAAGATGATCTTCATTCATGTGCTCGATCGCGCCCTGCTCGGCTTCCAGCAGCGTTTCCGCATCGGAAATATCGGTCAGGAACTTTTCTGGCTTGAGATCGATGATCCGGCCGAATCCCGCGACCAGATGCAGGCCCAAAGGCCGGATCCGGAAGAGCGAAAAATCCTTAAAATCCACGAATACTTCGGCGGAAGGATGCGCGTTGAGATAGCGGCGTCGCAAGAGCGACAACTCCTCCGGCCCGGATTCCTCCTCTGCCCGGCCCGCCAGCATGATCCGCGAGCCCTCGAGCGGGTCGCCTTCGGCGCGTTCGTCCAGCATCAGGGAAACCCTGGCATCGCCGAGGATATTTTTGGTGTGGAGCGCGAGGCGCGAAATCAACAGAATCGGCGAGCCGTCGGGGTGGCTGGCGACGTTCACCAGGGAACAATAGGGATCGCCGCTGTCGGCCATCAGAGTCGCCAAAGCGCCCTGCCGGCTACGCCGCAGCAGCAATCTGGCCAATTTCGATGGCTTGAAATCAGCCGCGGGTTGCATTGCTCATATCCGTATATCCCATTGCAATGAGAGCCTTTTTCCGGTTAAAGCAATATCCATATAGGCTCGGCAGCCTTGGTTCGCCAAGCATTTCGGGAACTCGGTCACACTTCAGCCCAGCTTGCATTGCTCGTTGACCGCGTTCACAGCCCTTTATACGGCGCATCGCTGAATTGCTCGCCATTATCACCGTCTCGGAAAGCAGGCTCATGCCCACAATCGCCTTGGTCGATGACGACCGCAACATTCTTACATCCGTCTCGATCGCGCTCGAAGCCGAAGGCTATCGCATCATGACCTATACGGATGGCGCTTCCGCGCTCGACGGCTTCCGCACCAGTCCACCGGACCTTGCCATCCTCGACATCAAGATGCCGCGCATGGACGGCATGGAGACGTTGCGGCGGCTGCGGCAGAAGTCCGACCTGCCGGTGATTTTCCTCACCTCCAAGGATGAGGAAATCGACGAATTGTTCGGTCTCAAGATGGGCGCCGACGATTTCATCCGCAAGCCATTCTCGCAGCGCCTCCTGGTCGAGCGCGTCAAGGCCGTGCTGCGGCGCGCCGCGCCAAAGGATCCGACGGCGGTGCCGAAGGAAACCGACGCCAAGGCGCTCGATCGCGGGCTGCTGCGGATGGACCCGGAGCGTCACACCTGCACTTGGAAGAATGAGGCGGTGACCCTGACGGTGACCGAGTTCCTGATCCTCCAGGCGCTGGCGACGCGCCCGGGCGTTGTGAAAAGCCGCAATGCGCTGATGGACGCGGCCTATGACGATCAGGTCTATGTCGACGACCGCACCATCGACAGCCACATCAAGCGGCTGCGCAAGAAGTTCAAGGTCGTGGACGACGATTTCGAGATGATCGAAACCCTGTACGGCGTCGGCTACCGCTTCAAGGAAACCTGATTGACGACCACCCCTCGGCGCGCGGCATGTTAACTGACGCGGCCGCGCGTCTGGGGTATTGTGCTGAGGTGACCTACTAAGTCGACTTGCCAAGGCGAGACCTTGCGGGACCTTTGCGAAACAACGGCGGTTTTGGCCATTGCTAGATCGAACGCTGCCTGATCCGAGCCTGAGTGCCGAGGACGCCTCGTCGTCCGCCGTGCAGGATACTATTGTCGCCGACACCACGCCGGCGGCGTCGGGCTGGCAGCGGCCGCTCGGCTGGCTGCGCCGGATCGGTCAGTTTTTCCTCGCGCTCAGTTTCTCCAGCCTGACCCGCCGCATCGTTTCGCTCAACATCGCCGGCCTGCTCGCGCTGGTGGCCAGCATTCTCTATCTCTCGCAATTCCGTGCCGGCCTGATTGATGCGCGGGCGCAAAGCCTGCTGGTGCAGGCCGAGATCATCGCCGGCGCGATCGCGGCTTCGGCGACGGTCGAGACCAACACCATCACCATCGATCCCGACCGGCTTCAGGATCTCAAGCCCGGCGAGACCTATGGCGCGCCGGACGAATATGCGGGCCTCGATTTTCCGATCAATCCGGAGCGCGTCGCGCCGGTGTTGCGCCGCCTGATTTCGCCGACCAAGACTCGCGCCCGTATTTTCGACCGTGACGGCGGGCTTATTCTCGACAGCCGCAACCTCTACGGCCGTGGCGACGTGCTGCGCTTCGAACTGCCGCCGCCGACGGTGGAGAAGCCGGGTTTTGCCGAACGCACCACGATTGCGATCCGCACCTGGCTCAATCGCGGTGACCTGCCGCTCTATCGCGAACTCGGGCCGGAGAACGGCAACGGCTACCAGGAAGTCGCGCAATCGCTGGACGGCCAGAAGAGCAGCATGGTGCGGGTCAACGACCGCGGCGAGGTGATCGTCTCGGTGGCGGTGCCGGTACAGCGTTTCCGCGCGGTGCATGGCGCGCTGATGCTCTCGACCCAGGGCGACGACATCGACCAGATGGTGACTGCCGAGCGGCTCGCGATCCTGAAGGTCGGCGGCGTCGCCGCGGTGGTGATGATCGCGCTGTCCTTGCTGCTGGCGAGCACCATCGCCGGCCCGGTGCGCCGGTTGGCCGACAGCGCCGAGCGGGTCCGGCGCCGGATTCGGACCCGCGTCGAGATTCCCGATTTCACCCGCCGCCGCGACGAGATCGGGCATCTCTCCGGCGCGCTGCGCGACATGACCGACGCGCTCTATAACCGCATCGAGGCGATCGAGATGTTCGCCGCCGATGTCGCCCATGAATTGAAGAACCCGCTGACATCGCTGCGCTCCGCGGTCGAGACGTTGCCGCTGGCGCGCAACGAGAACAGCCGCTCGCGGCTGCTGGCGGTGATCGAGCACGACGTCAAACGGCTCGACCGGCTGATCTCGGACATATCGGATGCCAGCCGGCTCGATGCCGAGTTGCAGCGGCAGGATATGACGTCGGTCGATCTTCGCCGCTTGCTGACCACGCTGACCACGGTCGCCAATGAAACCCGGCGCGACAACAACATCGCGGTCGAAGTCCGCTTCGAGGGCCGAAACCCCGCCGACACGTTCTCGGTGCCGGGCCATGATTCACGGCTGGGACAGGTGATCTCGAATCTTCTGGTCAACGCCCAGTCGTTCTCTGAAGCTGGCGGCAAGGTCCGCATCATTTGCCGCCGCATCAGGTCGGAAATTGAAATCGTGGTCGATGATGACGGCCCGGGGATTCGCGACGATGCGCTGCAGCGGATCTTCGAGCGCTTCTATACGGATCGGCCGCATCAGGGCTTTGGGCAGAATTCCGGACTGGGACTGTCGATCTCCAAGCAGATCGTGGAGGCCCATGGCGGGCGCATCTGGGCGGAAAACCGCGCAGGCCCCGTCAATGCCGATGGCGAAGCCACCATCGCCGGCGCGCGCTTTGTGGTCAGGCTGCCCGTGCCATGACGGACGCGGCCAATGCGAGCGTCCACGCCTCGGCCGTTCTGGTCGGAAATCGCGCCGTGCTGATCCGCGGGCCGTCAGGGGCCGGCAAATCGCGGCTGGCGTTCGATCTGATCCTGGCCGGGCGCGCCGGGCAGATCGCGCCGGCGGTGCTGATCGGCGACGACCGCGTCCATCTCGAGGCTAGGGAAGACCACCTCATCGTGCGCCCGGCGCGCGAACTGGCGGGCCTGATCGAAATCAGGGGGCTGGGCATTCGCCGCTGCGATTTTGCCGAAGAGGCCATTGTAGGGCTGGTGGTCGATCTCAGCGCCGCCGATGCCGAACGCCTGCCGCCACCCGAAACCCTGCTGACGCGCATTCACGGTGTCAATTTACCACGAATCCCTGTGGGAGTGGGCTATTCAGCACTCCTCTTGATTGTAGCTGAACTGACGACAACTCCCGGTTACGTCGCTACTCAACCTTCGGCTAGTTGTGCGAAGGGAATTGGTAACCATATCAGTCCCACACTAGTGACCGAATAGACCGGCGCCGACTCTCCTGCCAAGCATTAAATTGGGGGAGAATCGCGAAAATCCCCTCTTGCGCGAGGGCTCGGGATGGTCAAAGTGGCGCGTTCGTGCGGTGCACCAAAAAGCACCCACGAGGAGTTTCCGATGATTGGTCTAGTACTTGTGACCCATGGGCGCCTTGCCGACGAATTCAAGGCGGCGCTCGAACATGTCATGGGCCCGCAAAAACAAATTGAAGCCGTGACAATCGGTGCCGAAGACGACTCCGATTTATGTCGAAGTGACATTATCGAAGCGGTCAATCGCGTCGACAGCGGCGATGGCGTTGCGATCCTCACCGACATGTTCGGCGGTACGCCGTCGAACCTTGCGATCTCCTGCATGAGCCGCCCGAAGGTGGAAGTGCTCGCGGGGATCAATCTTCCCATGCTGGTCAAGCTCGCCAAGGTTCGCGAAGAGCGATCGCTTCCCGACGCCATTGCGATGGCCCAGGAAGCCGGCCGTAAATACGTGACCATTGCGAGCCGGGTCCTCGCAGGCAAATGAGCGACGACGACGCGTCGCCCGAAGAAATTGCCGGACCGAGTGTCCCGGCCGACGCCGTGTCCCGTGAACTTCCCATCATCAACAAACGCGGTCTGCACGCGCGCGCCTCCGCCAAATTCGTCCAGATGGTCGAGCGTTTCAACGCGGAAGTCTGGGTCACCAAAGGCGGCGAAACTGTCGGTGGCACCTCGATCATGGGACTGATGATGCTGTCTGCCGGCCCCGGCACATCCATCACCGTGTCTGCGATCGGTCCTGAAGCCGAAGCGGCATTAGCGGCGATCACCGAACTGGTCGGCAGCAAGTTCAACGAAGAAGGCGTGTGAGCGGCGGGAGAATTTTCTCGTCGTCATTCCGGGATGGTCCGAAGGACCAGACCCGGAATCTCGAGATTCTCAGATGTGCAATTGCACATCGTAGCTCGATGCTTCGCATCGCCCCGGAATGACGACGAACTTCAGGACTCCCGCAATCGCTCACTTCCCCGGCGGAACGATATAGACCTTCCAGGTGATTGCGGGACCGGGGTGTCCTGCGAAGAAGCGCTGGGTGGTGATCGCGACCTGCTCGGCATCCCCGGCATTGGCCGCCATCCAGGCCTCGCAGACCGGCAGCCGCCCATCCGTCGTATCGCAGATTCCGATGAAGCCGAGCCGTCTGGCTTCTTCCAGCGAGGTCAGCCCCGACGACCAGACTTCGCCCGGCGTAAACGGCGCCGGGTGATCGGGACTGTAGAACGTCATGGGTTCGCCGATCTCCGTCGTGCCGGCGACCACAGCCCATCTTGTATTAAAGCGCGTGTGCCATTCCTGCGTCAGTTGGCGGGCCAGTTGGGAGCGCGCGCCGTAGCCTGAAGCGCCGTTAGGATTGAGGCTCATCTCGTAGGCTGCGATCCGAGGCGACGCGAACAGCGTCGCCATCGTGGCGACGAACCAGATCGCGACGATGTTAAACAGCGCGATCTTGTGCAGCCGCAGCGCCGGTATCGCGACCAGCGCCAGTGGCGTCAGAAAGAACAGCGAGATGCCCCAATCGGTTTTCATGTAGACTGTGAAGAACACGCCGCCGAGCGGCGGCCCGATCGCAACCACGATCTGGATGATCCAGATATTGAGCGCCTGCGACAGGTTCACGCCCGGATTCGGACCGCGCGACCAGGACTGCGTGAGAAACGCCAACGGCTGCCGCACCAGCGTCACCCACCATCGCCGCCGCAGCGCCAGCGCAAGCGCCGCCAGCGCCACGGATACCGCCAGCAGCGCCAGATTGTGGTCGATATAGCCGAGCACGAGTTCGGCGCTTTGGGCGCGGCTCGACAAGCCATAGACATCGCCGGCATAGGTCAGCGGCACGAAGTCCACTTCCTTCAGCCACACCAGATGCGGGATCATCGCCACCACCAGCGTGACGATCGCGACCCATGGCGCGGGAGAGCGCAGGAACAACAGCCGGTCGGGATGGATCAGCGCGGCGAGCCCGACCGCGCCGATCATGGTCAGCACCCAGTATTTCGTCATCAGCGCCAGCGCGCCGGCAAGACCGAGCCACAGGCCGGATTTCACATCGCGCTTTTCGAATGCGTTCAGATAGGCCAGCACGACCAGCGGCAGCGTCACGAGCTGCAGCAGATCCGGATTATATTTAAAGCCCTTGAAATTGAAGATCGGATAGAGCGCCAGCATCACCACGACGAAAAAGGCGCGGCGGTAATCCACCACGCGGATCGCGATCAGCCAGCAGATCACAAGGCCACAAGCCAGCGTCGCCATCGCCAGCGCGTACGTCGCCCAATCGGTGACCGGGAACAGCTTGAACCACAGACCCGCAACCCAGCCCGCCAGCGGCGGATGCTTGCCATAGCCGAACTGGAATTTCTGGCCCCAGGCGAAGGCTTCGGCGACGTCCATATGGACGTCCTGCGCGGCCTTGAGGTTGATCAGGATGAAGGTCCAGAACCACGCATGGAGGGTGGCAAACCCGATCACCAGCAAGGGAGCGGTCTTGCGGCTGGAGGCCCACCCCGCGAGCCACGCCGTCAGCCGCCGGAAACTCGGTCGCCGCCGCCGGCGCGCACGGGACGAAGCGGGCAAAAATGATGCAGTCGACAT
>JBBCHO010000022.1:0-123145 GCA_037201505.1 Bradyrhizobium sp. | reverse complement strand
GTCTGCCACTGCATATCGTCCGGACCGACGGCCTGTCCCAATCCGATGTCGGACTTCGCCACCAGAACGTCGACCGTCGGCAATGGCGGGGGAGCCTCGGCGACAACCGTCTTGGTGTCGGAGCCGCTTGCCAGATAGGCCGCAACGCCACCGGCGGCCAAGGCGATGCCCAGAACTACAATGCGCGCGGTATTCCATACGCTGTACTCTCTACGCTACCAAAACGACGGCCAAGCCTTTGAAGACTTAGAAGCCTTAGCCCTGTGCGTCCGACCGGTACGCGGCGAACGGCAACTGGACATAACCAGCCAGATTTAACCAACCAGGCTGGGCTAATCTGGGCTTAATTGATGAACGAACTGCAAATCAGCGGCTGACAAGGCGACGGATCGCCTGTCACCCCCGGATCCCTACTGCTTGAACGGATAGGCCAGCTGGCCGACGATCTCGTTCGGCATGGGTTCACCGTCGATGCCATATTGCTCGGGGAGCCGGTTGGCCGGCATCCGGAAGGTTCCGAACAGGATATCCCAGAGCGGAAATGTCCCGGCAAAATTGGTGTTGCCGCCCTCTTCGAGCGAGGTGTGATGCCAGCGGGGAACACCGGCGTCGCCAGCACGTATTTGAAACGGACCCAGCGTCCAGTTGAGATTGGCGTGGACGAAGGCCGAATGGAATGTCGTGAACGGGCCGACCCAGAGCATGATGTTGGGCGAGATGCCGGCCATCAGCAATATGACGTCGACCATGATAGTGCCGAGGAACAGATTTGTCGGGTGGAACCGCGCCGCCGAAATCCACTCGAGCCTCTTCCGAGGAATGATGGACCGCGTGATACTTCCAGAACCCGCCGCCGTGAAAACATCCGGTGCAGCCAGTACAGCATGAAGTCCGACAGGATCAAAAACAGCAGCCCCTGGCACCACAGTGGCAGTTCGGACAGCGGACCATGGCCATTGTCGTAAAGGCGATCAACTCGTCGGCATCGTGGATATTGAAGACCACAGCCGCGCCGAGCACCAATAAACCGATGCGCAGCACGGCGCGCGAACAGGGGAACGAAGAACCAGTAACAGATGTCGGTGATCAGTTCGCGCTTGCGCCACCACGGCGTACCGGGATTGCAGGACCAGAAATGGCTCAGCACCGAGAACACCAACGCCAGCACGATCGTGATGGGGATGACCTTGGCGATCGTCTCGCTGAACATTTCGATGATTTGGAGCGGTAGACTGGACATGGACGCCTCATCCGATCGGGTGCTTCAGGGATAGTCCTGCCGGCTTAAGGAGCCGTAAACCCAGAAGGTCCGGGATCTGCGCCGGCCGGCGCGCGAGCACAGCAAGCACCGTCCAGACGCACGATCGAATACGCGATCGCATTCGACCAATCGCCTTAAGTCGAAATTTACTCTGCCCAAGAACAGCCGGTTCCAGGCAGGTTTGCGCGGTCGAATTAACTGTGCCGAAATTTGTCCGACCTTAGGGTGGCGCCATGGTCACGGTGCTGAGAACGCCGGCGAGACCAAATTTAGTTCGACCAGCCACGTGTACACATGGAGCTACCTATGAAGAACCTGATTGCCCGTTTCGTGAAGGATCAGTCCGGCGCAACCGCGATCGAATACGGCCTGATTGCAGCCGGCATTTCGCTCGCGATCATTGCCGCCGTTAACGGCCTCGGCACCAGCCTGAACGCCAAGTTCTCCTCGATCAACAGCTCGCTGAAATAAGCGACTGTTCCCGACAGCGAAAAGAGCCTCGGCATCGCCGGGGCTCTTTTTTTGATTCATGACGGGCCCAAAGTGCATGCTCGCGGCATGACGCATGGCTTCGAATATATTCGCTGGAGAAATGTCAGGCCTGGATGCGCTCGATCAACCGAATTGACCGAAGCCGGAACGGACGGAATCTCCCTAGAGCGTTTTCGAGCCAACGGGTCGCGCGAATGCGCGCCCGATGACAGGCTCCGTGGATACCGGTTCGCGTAAAGAAAACGCGTAAAAAACAAAAAATTAGAGAGCCCGCGTTCTGATTCAATCAGAACCGATAAGGCTCTGGTTAATTCGGCGTTAGACGTTTCGATAAAAAATGATTGATGGCAGCGATGGAAGTTGCCATCCCAGCCTTTCTCGCTCGCCTGCCTTCCGTCTGTTCCAGTTGAGTATGAATATGCGTAACCCCGTCTCCCCTTCGGCCGCGAAGAAGCATCCCGTTGCGATTTCGCCCGCGACACCGACGGAACTGGTCTGTCTCGCATTGGCACTGGCGCTTGTCGCCCTCCTGACCCGGATCGCGAGCCTCTGGTGATGGGGGCTGCCCGTTTCCCGATTGTTCATCTCTCGCCATTAGGCTCGAGGCCCATCCTGTAGCCGCGGGCTGCGTAAACTCATGCTTCTAGACCTTGCACGCCTCCTGCTGTTTCCGGCCCTGATGGCGTTCGCGGCGGCGAGCGACCTCTTCACCATGACGATTTCGAACAGGGTGTCGCTGGCGCTGGCGGCGGGCTTCCTGGTGCTCGCCCTCATGAGCGGCATGGGGGCGTACGATATCCTCTCGCATCTGGGCGCCGGCGCGACCGTACTCGTGGTGGCTTTCGCGTGCTTCGCTTTTGGCTGGGTCGGGGGCGGCGATGCCAAGGTCGCGGCCAGCGCCGCGCTCTGGTTCGGCTTTGGCCATCTGATGAACTACCTGGTCTATGCGTCGCTGTTCGGCGGCGTTCTGACCCTGCTGTTGCTCCAGTTCCGGCAGTGGCCACTACCATATTCGCTCGCCGGCCAGGCCTGGCTGCTCCGGCTGCATGCCAAGGAAAGCGGCATCCCCTACGGTATCGCGCTCGCCGTCGGCGCGCTGATGATCTATCCCGAGACCGAATGGATCAGGGCGGTCGACCTGTCGCACTTCGTCGCCCACTGAGCCGACCTCAAGGTAAACCCACCGTTAAGACGATTTAGATACGCCTCATTAACCATGCTTTGACGAATAGCTGGTCAACTCCCATCACGGCGGCGGAAGCGTCGCGGCGTAATGTGGAAAGTGAAGCGTATGAATACCGCGCGCATTGTGGTCCTGACCATCGCTGTCGGTGCCGGCGGCCTCGCCGCCTGTCCCGCGAACGGGTCGGACAACACGCTTTCCCCGACTGACACCATCCATGTGGCTCGCGACGGCGTCTCACGCCCGACCACGGCACAGACGTGACCAAGAGGACGCACGATATGAAATGCAGGGGAAATCAGCTGATGATGTGGACTTTCATAGTCCGCGCCCTGTCGTTTTCGGCTGCCGCAGCGCTGACGCTCAACCCGGCTTTGACCCCGGCCATCGCAGGTGATGCTCGCGCCACCGCAGCGCCGGTCGCCGCCGACGGCCAGATGAATGCACGGTTTCTCGCGCTCGGGGTCGGCAAATCGATCGTGATCGATTTGCCGCGTGACATCAAGGATGTGCTGATCGCCGATCCCAAGATCGCAACTGCGGTGATCCGGAGCGCGCAACGCGCCTATATCATCGGCGCGGCCGTCGGTCAGACCAACATCGTATTCTTCGATTCTGCCGGCCTGCAAATCGCCGCCTACGATATTGCCGTCAAACGAGACCTCAATGGCCTGCGCGGCGTGCTGAAGCAGACGCTGCCGACGCCGACATCCAGGTCGAGGGCCTCGGCGACGGCGTCATCCTGACCGGCACGGCAGCGAGCCCGATGGGCCCAGCAGGCGGGCGATCTCGCAGCACGGCTCGTCGGCGAAGTCACCAAGGTTACGAACTCCATTGCGGTCCGTGGCCGCGATCAGTGATGCTCAAGGTGACGGTCGCCGAAGTCGCGCGATCGATCATCAAGCAGATGGGCGTCGACCTCAGCGCCTCCTTAAGCTACGGCACCTCCGCCGTGACCTTCAACAACGCCAACCCGTTCACGGCCAACGGCAGCCCATAACCGCCAATTCCATCGTGGGATCGTTCGGTTCAACCCCATCGGTCCAGGCTACGGTCCGGGCGATGGAAAGTGCCGGCGTGGTACGAACGCTGGCAGAGCCCAATCTGACCGCGATTTCGGGTGAATCCGCGACTTTCATCGCCGGCGGCGAGTTCCCGGTCCCGACCGGCGTGACCTGTCAAACGGCGGCCTCGGCGCCGTCGGGCAATGCTCGCCTTCGGTCGCCTTCAAGAAGTTCGGTATCTCGCTTAACTTCACCCCGATCGTGCTTACGGAAGGCCGCATCAGCCTGCGGGTGATGACGGAAGTCTCCGAAGTCTCCAACGACAACTCGATCAACATCAGCGGCCTCACGGTTCCCTCGGTCAAGACCCGCCGCGCCGAAACGACGCTGGAAATTCCCTCCGGCGGATCGATGGCGATGGCCGGTCTGATCCAGGACCAGACCAACAGGCCATCAACGGACTGCCGGGTCTCTCGACATTGCCGGTGCTGGGCGCGCTGTTCCGCAGCCGGGACTTCCAGAACAACCAGACCGAACTGATGGTGATGGTAACGCCCTACATCGTCCGGGCCGTCGCACAGAAGGACCTGTCGCGTCCGGATGACGGATTTGCCGCAGCGGCGGACCCGCAAGCGGACCTGCTCGGCAGCATCAACCGCATCTACTGGCGTCCCCGGACGCACCGAACCGGCCAAGAATTATCGCGGCACCTACGGCTTTATCACGGACTGAGACGGGACGAGGACGAAACGATGACAGCCAGAACACCCGTCGATCGAAAGCGAGCCTTCCGCAATGCGGGGGCGCTGGTCGGTCTTGCCATGACGCTGGGCGCCTGCATGCACACGGATAATCCTGGGGCGCCGCTCAGCTATTCCGAAGATTATCGCAAGCGCCATCCCGATCGCGATCCAGGAAGCCGACCGCGCCACCGTTATCTTTGTCGGCCATGCGCGTGGCGGTCTTTCCGCCTCGCAGCGCGCCGATGTGATGGGACTGGCGCAGCTTTGGCTGCAGGAGGGAACCGGCGCGATCATAGCCGATATGCCGGTCAACACGCCCAACGCACGGGCGGCCGGGGACGCACTCCACGAAGTTCAGGCTCTGCTCATCGCGGCTGGCGTGCCGGCGCGCGGGCTCGGTCGTTCGGAATTATCATCCGGATGACCCACGCCAGATGGCAACGATACGGTTGATTTATCCGAAGATCTCGGCAGTCGCCGGGCCGTGCGGATTGCTGGCCGGAAGACCTCGGACCCGCGATCAGCAACAAGAACTACCTCGAAAACAAATCGTACTACAATTTCGGATGCGCCTATCAGCACAACATGGCCGCGATGATCGACAATCGGCCGATCTCGTGCAACCGCGATCCGAAACGCCTGCCTATACGATACGGCGATCGAAGCCTTCGAGAAATACCGCAAGGGCACCAGCACCACGACCGTCTATCCCGAGGCCGAACGAGCCAAACTTAGCGATACAGGCAAATGATCAACTACGCCCGCCAAAACGCCCGACGAACAGACGGACGCCACGCCGCGCCCGCGGACGATCATATCGCTCCCGCGCCACGCGTATCTGTGCAGGCTTCTGCGAAACGGTGGAGACCGCGCCGCGGTACAGTCGGCAGGTGAAGACCGCCGCCTCGACAAGGCTCATCTCAAGATTCAATGGGCGGGATGACAGCCGCCACCGAGGCCTATCGTACGGCGCCGACCCCGAATGTGATCATTCTGGAGGACCGAAGGCCGCAACGATATCCTGGGGAGGCCTCGACCAGCTGGCAAGCGTGTGCGATCCGGGAACGGGGTTGTCGTGATCGGCCGCGTCAATGACGTCACGCTCTACCGCGAACTGGTGCGCCGTGGCGTCAGCGACTACGTGATTGCGGCCGGTCACCGCGATCGACGTGGTGCGCTCGATCTGCGGCCTGTTTTCATCGTCGGAAGCCAAGGCCGTCGGCCGGATCATCGCCGTCGTCGGCGCCAAGGGGCGGCGTCGGCGCGTCCACTGTCGCGCACAACGTGGCCTGGGCTATCGCGCGCGATCTGGCGCTGGATTCGGTGGTGGCCGATCTCGATCTCGCATTCGGCACCGCCGGCCTCGACTACAACCAGGACCCCCCGCAGGGGATCGCCGACGCGGTTTTTTTCGCCCGATCGCGTCGATACCGCGTTCATCGACCGGCCTGCTGTCGAAATGCAACCGACCATCTCAGCCTGCTGGCGGCGCCGGCGACGCTCGATCGGGTCTATGATTTCGGCGCCGACGCTTTCGACTCGATCTTCGACACCCTTCGCACCACGATGCCCTGCATCGTGCTTGACGTCCCCCATCAATGGTCGGGATGGACCAAGCGCGCACTGGTGGCGGCCGACGATATCCTGATCGTCGCGTCACCCGACCTCGCCAATTTGCGCAACACCAAGAACATCTTCGATTTGTTAAAGGCTTCGCGGCCCAACGACCGGTTGCCGCTGTATTGTCGTAACCAGGTCGGTGTACCCAAACGGCCGGAGATCAACTCGGCCGAGTTCGCCAAGGCTATCGAAAGTCCGCCTATCGTTTCCATTCCCTTCGATCCGCTGATGTTCGGTTCGGCGGCCAACAATGGCCAGATGATCGCGGAAGTTTCCGGCCGGTCATCGCACCACCGAAATGTTTCTGCAGATCGCACAGCGGCTGACAGGCCGCGGGCGAGACCACAAAGCCGCGGGGTTCCTTCCTGTCGCCCCTGATCGACAAGTTGCGGGGAAAATAATTACCCGCGTGGAGTATCGTCGTGTTTGGTAAGCGTAGCGGAACAGATGGCGATGTGCGGGCCTCGAAGCCCGCCGCAGGCGTGCCGGAGGCACCCCCGAGTGCCGGGCGCCTGCGATTTCGCGCAACACAGCCGCGCCCGCTGTCTCCTCGCCGCCGCTGTCGCCGGCCAAATCGGCGCCGCCTCCGCCTGCCGGCGGAAGCCCGGCGCTCGGATACCTATTATCAGGTCAAGGCGACGATCTTCGGCGCCTTGATCGAGGCGATCGATCTTGCCCAGCTCGCCAAGCTCGACGGCGAATCGGCGCGCGAGGAAATTCGCGACATCGTCAACGAGATCATCGCGATCAAGAACATCGTGATGTCGATCGCCGAGCAGGAAGAACTGCTCGACGACATCTGCAACGACGTGCTCGGATATGGTCCGCTCGAACCCCTTGTTGTCGCGCGACGACATCTCCGACATCATGGTCAATGGTGCCGGAACGGTGTTCATCGAAGTTTCCGGCCGCAT
The DNA here is from genome assembly GCA_037201505.1 of Bradyrhizobium sp. Classification (GTDB taxonomy): domain Bacteria; phylum Pseudomonadota; class Alphaproteobacteria; order Rhizobiales; family Xanthobacteraceae; genus Bradyrhizobium. The sequence continues at coordinate 115,928 of JBBCHO010000022.1, read as the reverse complement.
CCAGCGCACCGGCATTCGTTTCCGCGACAATCAGCAATAGCTGAACATCTGTCAGCGCATCGTCAGCCAGGTCGGCCGGCGCGTCGATGAATCCTCGCCGATCTGCGACGCGCGGCCTCGCCGACGGCTCCCGCGTCAACGCCATCGTCCCGCCGCTGGGCGCTCGACGGCCCCGCATTGACGATCCGCAAGTTCAAAAAGGACAAGCTGACGCTGGACCAGCTGGTCAAATTCGGCGCGATCCTCGCCGGAAGGCGCCACCATCTGCAGATTATCGGGCGCTGCCGCGCCAACGTGCTGATCTCCGGCGGTACCGGCTCCGGCAAGGACCACGCTGCTCAAGTGCCTGACCAACTACATCGACGACGAAGAGCGCATCATCACCTGCGAAGACGCCGCGGAACTTCAGCTGCAGCAACCGCAATGTGGTCCGGCTGGAAACCCCGCCCCCGCCCAACATCGAGGGCGAAGGCCAGAATCACCATGCGTGAACTGGTCCGCAACTGCCTGCGTATGCGGCCGGAACGCATCATCGTCGGCGAAGTCCGCGGACCGGAAGCGTTCGACCTTTTGCAGGCCATGAACTACCGGCCACGACGAATGGGAACGCTGCACGCCAACAATCCGCGCGAAGCCCTGTCACGCTGCGAATCGATGATCACGATGGGCGGCTTTTCGCTGCCGTCGCGAACCATTCGCGAGATGATCTGCGCCTCGATCGACGTCATTATTCAGGCCGCCCGCCTGCGCGACGGCTCCCGCCGCATTACCCACGTCACCGAGGTAATGGGCATGGAAGGCGACACCATCATTACCCAGGACCTGTTCCTGTATGACATGGTCGGCGAGGACGCCAACGGCAACATCCTTGGCCGGCACCGTTCGACAGCATCGGGCGGCCGCGCTTCTGGGATCGCGCGCGGTATTACGGCGAAGAGAAGCGGCTCGCCGCGGCCCTCGACGCCGCCGAAATTGTCGTGGAGGTCTGAGGAGCCACACCATGAAAATGCAAGCACTCGCCCTCGCTTTTCTCGCCGCGGCCGCCATCGGTGGCCTGGCATGGGTCTTCCTCTATCCCTTGCTGTCGGGGCAGAACAAGGCCGAGAACCGCCGCGCCTCCGTCGCCAAGGCGGAACCGGCTGCGGCGCGCCAGAACGACAAGAGCCAGCGGTCGCGTCGCGAACAGGTTGAAGGATCGCTAAAGGAAGTTGAAGCGCGGCGCCAGAAAGACAAGAAGGTCTCGCTGGCTACCCGTCTTACTCAGGCCGGCCTGTCCTGGACACCACAGAAATTCATGATCGCCTCAGGCATCCTGGCCGCTGCTTTCTTTGGGCTGACGATGCTGGGCGGCGGCGGGGCCTGATTGGCGCGTGCGGCCTGGCGTTTGCCGCAGGCTTCGGCCTGCCACGCTGGACCCTGGGCTTCCTCAAGAAGCGGCGGGAAAAGAAATTTCTCAAGGCCCTGCCGGACGCCGTTGACGTGATCGTCCGCGGCATCAAGGCCGGCCTGCCGCTGTTTGAATCCATCAAGGTGGTCGCAGCCGACGCGCCGGAGCCGCTCAAGGGCGAATTCCTGGCCATCATCGAAACCCAGGCGATCGGCATGCCGCTCGGCGAAGCCTGCGCGCGCCTGTTCGAACGAATGCCGGTTCCGGAAGCGAACTTCTTCGGGATTGTGATCGCGATCCAGCAGAAGTCCGGCGGCAACCTCTCCGAGGCCCTCGGCAACCTGTCCAAGGTGCTGCGCGATCGCAAGAAGATGGCCGAGAAGATTCAGGCCATGTCGATGGAGGCCAAGGCGTCCGCCGGCATCATCGGCTCGCTGCCGCCTATCGTGATGCTGCTCGTCTACCTCTCGACCCCTGAATATATCTCGCTGTTATGGACTCATCCGACCGGTCAATTGATGCTGGTCGGCTGCGTGATCTGGATGTCAATGGGCATCCTGGTCATGAAGAAGATGATCAACTTCGACTTCTGATGGTGCCGCATGATTGAGTTTCTGGTAGCAAAACTGCACGACGCCCGGTTCATGACCATGCTGCTCGCGGCCGTCGCCGTGAGTGCCACGGCCTACACGCTGATCATGCCGCTGTTTGCCGGCGAAGGGCTGGCAAAACGCATGAAGTCGGTCGCCAACGAACGCGAGCGGATCCGGGCACGGGAGCGCGATCGTCTCACCAAGACCGAGAAAGTATCGTTGCGCCAGACGCCGAAGCAGCTCGTTTCCAGGGTCGTGGAAGACTTCAACCTCGGAAAATGGCTGGCGCAGGAAGCCGCGCGCGACAAGCTCACCATGGCCGGCTATCGCGGCCAGGCCCCCTATATCACGTTCCTGTTCTTCCGCCTGGTGACGCCGATCGTGCTCTTCATCGCAGCGATCCTGTATATTTTCGTCATCTCGCATTTGGAGAAGTCGATGCCGGTCAAGATCGGCATGTGCGTCGGCGCGGCCTATCTCGGCCTGCAGGCGCCGATGCTGTTCCTGAAGAATGCGATCTCGAAGCGCCAGCTCTCGATCAAGCGGGCGTTTCCCGATGCGCTCGATCTGCTGCTGATCTGTATCGAGTCCGGCATGTCGATCGAGGTTGCGTTCCGCAAGGTCAGTGTCGAGATCGGAAGCCAGTCGGTGGCGCTGTCGGAAGAATTCACGCTGACCACGGCCGAGCTTTCCTATCTGCAGGACCGCAAGGTGGCTTACGAAAACCTGGCCAAGCGCACTGGCCTCGAGGGCGTCAAGTCGGTCTGCCTGGCCTTGCAGCAATCGGAACGCTACGGAACGCCGCTCGGCCAGAGCTTGCGCGTGATGGCGCAGGAAAATCGCGACATGCGCATGACCGAGGCCGAGAAGAAGGCCGCGGCGCTGCCGCCGAAACTGACGGTGCCGATGATTCTGTTCTTCCTGCCGGTGCTGTTCGTTGTCATCCTCGGGCCGACCGGCATCAAGGTCGCCGCGATGCAGTGAGGCGGCTGATGGCCGTACGCGAACGGCCACTCTCCCTCGACGGGTTCGTCGTCGCCCGGCTCGGCCAGGCGATCTGATCGACATCTGACATGACGAGATCACCCGCTTTCGCGGGTGATTGTTTGATGGTCAGCTTCGATGAGTTAAATCATTCGGGACGGCTGAGAGACGCCACCGGCACTCTTGCGGCGCCGCCGCGGGGATTGTCCTTGCGGCTCAGCATCTGCTTCAGATAGGCGACGTTGGCGGCGGCCTGATCGGGCGGCAGATCGGCCTTCACGATGGTTTCGGCCTCGGCGAAGCGGCCTTGCAGGCCGACCACCAGACCCAGATTTCTGCCGCACCCGCGCATCGGCTCTGGTACTGCCATAGGCTTGGCGAAGCACCTCTTCCGCCTTCGGCAAGTCGCCCGGACAGAACATAGGAAAGACCGAGATTGGACAGCACCGACGGTTCGTCGGGCATGATCTTCAGTGCACTGGCGTAATAGCGGCGCGCTTCGTCGTGCTTGCCAAGCTGGTCGAGTGCCGTGCCCTGAACCGAAAGGATTCGCCAGTCGGATTGGCGGGGGTGTGGGCACGGGCGAGAACGTCGAAGGCCTGCTGGAAATTGCCATTGTCGGCGAGCGCCCGGCCGTAACCGGCCATCAGTTCCTTGTTGCCGGGGTGAGCGATGGTAGCCTGCTCGAGCACGGCGGCAGCCTGACTGCGCTGCCCGGTGGCGCGCAACGCCTGGCCATAGGCAAGGGCGGCGGCGGCATCCTTGGGATCGGCGCGGTAGCGCTCGCCATAGATTTCGACGGCGCGGCGCGGATCGGATTCAGGGGCTTCAGCCTTCGGCGAAGAGGACAGCGATCCCGTGATATCGGACGTGGTCTGGCAGCCGCCGAGCCCCGCGGCCAAGATCGCCGTCACGGCCGCGGACGCAAGAAGCCGGGCAAGGCTGGATTGCAGACGCATGGAACTTTGACTCACGATATCAGGCGATTTGATCGAGCCGAACGCGCCAGCAATAGACTGTTAACCCTAACGGGGGGTTAACGCCTTCTCGGGGGACGGGACCCGCCGGTTCCAGGGCCCAGCAGCCGCCGCAATCCGTCAAAGCTCGATCGCGAGCCGCTTCCGGATTTCGTCCACCCGCTTTTCAAGCGCGTCGAATCTGGCGTGCAGGTTTCTGTCGTGAAGGTAGAATATGTACCCCAACGCGATAAATCCGAAAATCCAGTGGTGACTTTCCACATAGAGCAGCATCTGCTCGATGCCATGCGCCACGGCGACAACCGTATCCAGCAAAAAGTCCATCGTGTTACCCGTTCAATAGAAAATAAAACCCGCAGTCCGGAAAGGGTGCCCCCGGAGCTTTGCGCTTGACTTGCCCCCGGCATCAAATGGATCGGGAGCCGTACCGCCGCATCCGGCTATTTGTGATGCTTGCGCAGATATGCATGAAGCGATTCCGTGCCGGTCTCGGCCAGCAGGGTCTTCAGCATCATGTCCTTGCGGCGACCTGCCGCGAAATGCTCGCCATAGGTTTTACGCAACGAAGCGACGCGCGTGTTGCCATGCTTCTTGTCGATGCGGCCGGTGGTGTCGCGATGCCGACCGTCCAAACCCTTCTTGCTGGCTTTCTTGCTAGCTTTCCTGCCGGCTTTCCTGGCCATGTGACGCTCCCGAAATATTGGTTCAGCGTAATCGCCGAACCCGGAAATTCTATCACGCTCACACGCCAACGTGTAGAGGCCGATCGCGTACAGATCGCGGCCTCTGCGATCGCGTCACTCATCTCCTCTCAAACCAACGGCCTCAGCGATAACCACCGAGGCCGGATTATTTTGAAACGTATCGCAGCGCGAAATTATTCGCAAACCTCGACGCGACGAACACGCCAGCCGCGACGCGTCATCACGCGCTGCCGAACCACATAGCAACTGGTCTCGTCTTCGTAATAGGGATAATAGCCACCATAGTAGCCGGGATAAAAACCATAGCCGAAAACCGCCGCCGCGAAAACCACGAAAGCCGCCGCCAAAGCCGCGACCACCACCGCCGAAACCATGGCCGCCACCGCCGAAACCGTGGCCGCCGCCTCCACCGCCGTGACCTCCGCCGCCGCCACCACCACGCGCAAGCGCCGCGGTGCTGGATGCACCCAGCACGAGCGCCGAGGTGCCCAGCATGCCGAAGGCATAGACGCCGAACAACGCGATCGCGGCCAAACCGCGGATGAGAATGTGGCGGGCGTGGTTTTCTGCTCTGCGTCATCGAAGCCTCCGGTTACATGCCTTGTGCCAGTGAAGATAAAAGGCGCAAGTAAAACTCTTGATTAAAAGCGTAAGTTCGATCGCAAACACGGTCAAATCACCTCGGCGTCATTCACCGTTCGGACTGGTTTGATCGTGTAAGCCATTGTAGAATCCCGCAAGGCTTGCGAATTCTGGCTCACTCGCGCCCGCAACCTGCTCTACCGCAATCCATTTCAGTCACCGCCGTTTCGTTCAAAAACCGAGAGAAGCATGCATTCAGTGTTCGAGACCGCACCTGCAGCATCGGCTATACCATTACGTTTGCGACCAAGGCAACATGGGATGCGATCTCCAACGATTTGCCGGCACCGGCGCGCGCGTTCGCCCTGGCCAATGGCTTTGCGGCCAAACCCGGCGCCTGCCTGACGCTGCCCTCCGCTAACGGGCACATCGCGCAGGTGTTGTTCGGGCTGGAAAACGACACCAGCAAATTCCGCGACCTGTTCAGGCCCGGCCTGTTGCCGGGCCTGTTGCGCCGGGCGTTTATCGTTTTGCCAATGCGCCGCATGATGCGCGGCTCGCCGCATTGGCGTTCGCACTCGGCAGCTATCGCTTCGGCCGCTACCGCAAGACGGATGCGCCTGAGGTCAAACTGGTGCCGCCCGATGGCGTCGATGTCGCCGATATCACAAGGATGGCAGAGGCGGCCGCATTGGCCCGCGATCTCATCAATACGCCCTCCAATGACATGGGGCCGGAAGAGCTGGCGCAGGCGGCGCAGCAATTGTCAAAACGCTTCGGCGCCAGCTTCAACTGCATTATCGGCGACGATCTGGTGCGGCAGAATTTTCCGCTGATCCATGCCGTCGGCATGGCGTCGACGCGCGCGCCACGACTGATCGATATGGTGTGGGGCGATCCTGATCATCCCAAGGTGACGCTGGTCGGCAAGGGCGTCTGCTTTGACACCGGTGGGCTCGATCTCAAACCGTCCAGCGGCATGCTGATCATGAAGAAGGATATGGGTGGGGGCCGCCAATGTGCTGGCGCTGGCGTTGATGGTGATGGACGCCAAATTGAAAGTGCGCCTGCGCGTCTTGATCCCCGCCGTCGAAAACGCGGTTGCCGGCAATGCTTTCCGTCCACTCGATATCTTCCCGTCGCGCATGGGCCCGACCGTGGAAATCGGCAACACCGACGCCGAAGGCCGGCTGGTGCTGGCCGACGCGCTCGCACTCGCCGACGAGGAGAAGCCCGATCTCCTGATCGATCTGGGCACCCTGACTGGTGCTGCGCGGGTCGCGCTCGGTCCGGAACTGCCGCCGTTTTATACCGACGATGAAAGTCTGGCGCAGGATCTGGCGGTATCAGCGAAACGGGAGAACGATCCGCTGTGGAGATTGCCGCTGTGGCCGCCTTACGACAGCTGGCTCGATTCGAAAGTCGCCAACATCAACAACGCGCCGTCGGGCGGGTTCGCCGGCTCGATCATTTGCGCGCTGTTCCTGCAGCGCTTTGTCGAGGCCGCGAAAAGCTGGCTGCATGTCGATATCTACGGCTGGACGCCATCGGCGAAGCCGGCGCGGCCGGAAGGCGGCGAATGCCAGGCCGCCCGCGCGATCTACAAAATTGCTGAGCGACCGCTATGCATGATCCGCGCACGACACCGGCGCGGCCCGATCTCGCCGCGAAATATCTCGAAGGCAAGGTCGAAGCTGCGCGCTTCGTCACCGGCGAGGAATTCCAGATAGCGGAGGCCATCGCGCCGCTGCACAACGCGCCGTCGTCGGACGCTGAAATGGTATCGCAGGTGCTGATGGGCGAGCGCGCGACCATCTATGACCGCAACGGCGAAGGCTGGGCCTGGGGTCAACTCAACAGCGACGGCTATGTCGGCTGGCTGCCGGATCGCGCGTTGGCAAAGCCCTCGGGCCAGCCGACGCACAAGATCATTGCGCTCAGGACATTTGCGTTTCCCGGTCCCTCGATCAAGCTGCCGCCGGTCACCGCGCTCATGATGGGAACAACCATTAGCGTGACACGTCAGGACGGCACCCTTCGCCGTCACGCGTGAGGGCTGGTATCTGCCGCTGCAGCATCTCGGCCACATCGATCACCTCGCCGAAGATTTCGTGGAGGTCGCCGAGCGCTTTGTCGGCACGCCCTATCTGTGGGGCGGCAAGAGCAGTCTTGGGATCGACTGTTCCGGCCTTGTGCAGGTGTCGCTGAACGCCACCGGCACCGGCTGCCCGCGCGACAGCGACATGCAGCAGGAAGGCCTCGGCCGGGCATTGAATACCGCGGAATCGAAAAAGCTGCAGCGCGGCGATCTGATTTTCTGGAAAGGCCATGTCGCGATCGTGTGCGATGCAACGTCGATCGTTCACGCTAATGCGTACCACATGGCGACGGCGATCGAACCTACCCACGACGCATCGCGCGCATCAAGGCTACCGGCAGCGAAGTGACGTCGATCAAGCGGATGGATTAGCTCGCGACGATGCCACCCGGCGCGGTCTCGAGCCGGAACGCCGCGGCGAACAGCGCGCGGGTGTAATCGGTCTTGGGATATTTGAACAACTCCGAAGCCGGCCCCTCCTCCACCACCTTGCCGTGACGCATCACGATCAGGTGGCTGGCGAGTGAGGCGACCACGCGCAGATCATGCGAAATGAACATGTAGGTCAGATCGCGCTTGCGCTGCAGCTCGCGCAATAGATCGACCATCTGCGCTTGAAACAACATATCGAGCGCACTGGTCGGCTCATCCAGCACGACGAAATTCGGCTCCAGCACGACAGCGCGGGCGATGCTGATGCGCTGGCGCTGGCCGCCGGAGAATTCATGGGGATAGCGAAACCGCGTCGCCGGATCGAGCCCGACGTCTTTCAGCGCCTTGATCACGCGGGCCTCGCGCTCCTCTTCCGAAAGCGCGCGCTGATGCACGCTGAGGCCTTCGGCAACGATATCGCCGACCGACATGCGCGGGCTCAACGCGCCACGGATCCTGAAACACGATCTGCATGTCACGACGAAACGGACGCATCTCCTTGAAGCGCAGGCCCTGGATATTGCTGCCGAGAAACACGATCGGCCCGTCGGATGAAATCAGCCGCAGCAGCGCCAGGCCGAGGGTGGTCTTGCCGGAGCCGGATTCGCCGACTACGCCAAGCGTCTCGCCCTTGCGCACCTTCAGGCTGACGCCATCGACCGCCTTGATGTGCCCGACCGTGTTGCGCAGCAGGCCGCGCTTGATCGGAAACCAGACCTTCAATCCATCGGCCGACATCACGACGGGAGAGCCGGGCCGCGGCGGCGCCGGGTCGGGCTTCGGCTCCGCGGCCAGCAACGCGCGGGTATAGGGATGTTGCGGCGCGGTGAAGACCTGCTCGACCGGTCCCTGCTCGACGATCTTGCCATTGTTCATCACGCAGACCACATCTGCGATGCGGCGCACGATGCCAAGGTCGTGGGTGATGAACAGCAGGCTCATGCCGAGCCGTGCGCGGATTTCCGCCAGCAGCGTCAGGATCTGCGCCTGCACGGTGACGTCGAGCGCTGTGGTCGGCTCGTCGGCGATCAGGAGATCCGGTTCATTGGCGAGCGCCATCGCAATCATCACGCGCTGGCGCTGGCCACCAGACAATTGATGCGGATAGCTCGCGAGCCGGGTTTCCGGATCGGGAATGCCGACCTGTGTCAGTAATTCCAGCGTGCGTGCCCGCGCCATCGCGCCGCGAACGCCGCTGTGAATCTGTATGATTTCACCGATCTGGGACTCAATCGTATGCAACGGATTGAGCGAGGTCATCGGCTCCTGGAAGATGATCGAAATGTCGTTGCCGCGAATCTTGCGGATTTCGCGCTCCGGCAGACTGAGCAATTCGCGGCCCTGGAAGCGGATGCTGCCCGACGGGTGCGACGCGGTCGGATAGGGCAGAAGTTTCAAGACCGACAAGGCGCTGACGGATTTGCCCGAGCCGGACTCCCCGACCAGCGCGACGCACTCGCCGCGCTTGATCGCAAACGACACGTGATCGACCGCGATCGACGTCCCGCTCGGCTGATGAAAGGCCACCGAGAGGTCGCGAACGTCGAGCAGCGGCTGGTTGATGGCGTCCATGCGGCGTCCTATCGAAACGTCTTGCGCGGATCGAATGCGTCGCGCACGGCCTCGCCGATGAAAATCAGAAGCGACAGCATGATCGCGACCGCGAAGAACCCGGTAAAGCCCAGCCACGGTGCCTGCACGTTGGCTTTGCCCTGCGACAGCAATTCACCGAGTGACGGCGAACCCGGCGGCAAGCCGAAGCCGAGAAAATCCAGCGCGGTCAGCGTCATCACCGAGGACGAGACGATGAACGGCAGGAACGTCATGGTCGCTACCATCGCATTCGGCAGGAGATGCCGGAACATGATCACGGCATTGGAGACGCCGAGCGCCCGCGCGGCCTGGATGTATTCGAAATTGCGCCCACGCAGGAATTCCGCGCGCACCAGCCCGACCAGCGATACCCATGAGAACAGCAGGAGAATGCCGAGCAGGACAAAAAAGCCGGGCACCAGCACCGATGACAGGATCAGCAACAGATAGAGCGAAGGTATCGCGGTCCAGACCTCGATGAAGCGCTGAAAGCCGAGATCGATCCAGCCGCCGAAATAACCCTGCACGCCGCCGGCGGCGACGCCGACGATCGACGAGACGATGGTCAGAGCGAGGCCGAACAACACCGAGATGCGAAAGCCGTAGATCAGGCGCGCGACCACGTCGCGACCCTGATCGTCGGTGCCGAGCCAGTTATATTCGAGATCGCGGCAACCCTTGAGGCCCTTTTTCTGCACCACTTCCTTGCACTGATCTTCCGTCAGCATCCAGGTCGGCTTCGACGGCGCCGGCGTCGGCAGATCGAGATTATGCGTATCGTAGGAATAGCGGATCAGGGGCCAGATCACCGTGCCACCCTTGTCGGCGATCAATTTTTGCAGAAAGGGATCGCGATAATCCGCCGCGGTCTCGAAGTCGCCGCCGAAGGTGGTCTCGGAATAGCTGATGAAGGCCGGCCAATACAGACGGCCGTCGAACTTGATGAAGAACGGACGATCATTGGCGATCAATTCGGCGAACAGCGAGACTACGAACAGAATCAGGAAAATCCAGAACGACCAGTAGCCGCGCCGGTTCGATTTGAAATTCTGCCAGCGGCGTCGGTTGAGCGGCGACGGGCTGAAGCGATGCCGCGTCATCGGCACGGCTTCGCCGAGCGGCGTTTGCGTTGACGTCTCGACCGGCGGCGGCGCGATGAGGGTCATCAGACTTCCCGCGCCTCGAAATCGATCCGCGGATCGATCCACATGTAAGCCAGATCCGAGATCAGATTGACCACCAACCCAACCAGCGAAAAGATGAACAGCGTTCCGAACACGACCGGGTAATCGCGATTGAGCACGCTCTCGAAACCGAGCAGGCCTAGCCCATCCAGCGAGAAGATGGTTTCGATCAGCAGCGAGCCTGAAAAGAAGGCATGGATGAACGCGCCGGAAAACCGGCGATCACGATCAGCATCGCATTACGAAAAATGTGATTGTAGAGCACCTGCCGCTCGCTGCAGCCCTTGGCGCGCGCGGTCATCACATATTGCTTGCGGATTTCATCGAGGAAGGAATTCTTGGTCAGGAGCGTCATCGTCGCGAAAGCGCCAAGCGCCATCGAAATCAAGGGCAGCGTGAGGTGCCAGAAATAGTCGATGATTTTCCAGTACCACGGGAATTGCGCCCAGCCGTCGGAGGTGAGGCCCGCAGCGGGAAGATGCTGAGGAACGAGCCGCCGGCGAACAGGATGATCAGCAGGATCGCGAACAGAAAGCCCGGGATCGCAAAGCCGATGATGACCACGACCGAAGTCCAGGTATCGAACCTCGAGCCGTCCATAACCGCCTTGCGGATTCCGAGCGGGATCGAGATCAGATAGGTCAGGAGCGTCATCCAGATGCCCAGCGACATCGAGACCGGCAACTTCTCCTTGATCAATTGCAGCACGCTGACGTCGCGGAAATAGCTTTTGCCAAAATCGAACCGCGCGAAATTCCAAAGCATCAGCGCGAAACGCTCCGGCGCCGGCTTGTCGAAGCCGAACTGCTTTTCAAGCTTCTTGATGAATTCGGGATCGAGCCCTTGGGCACCGCGGTATTTGGAATTCACTACATCGGCGGCCGCGCCGACTTGGCCGCGTGCACCAAAATCGCCGCCGGAACCTGAAATACGCGAGCTGCCGCCGGTGTCGGCGCCGCTGAGTTGCGCAATCACTCTTTGCACCGGCCCGCCCGGCGCAAACTGCACCACCACAAAGGACACGAACAGGATCCCGAGCAGTGTCGGAATCATCAACAGAATACGTCGGGCGATATAGGCGCTCATGGATTATTTCGCCTGCTCGGCTTTGGCCACTTTATCAGTGTCAGACCACCAGTTTTCCGGCGCACCGACGCCCTGCGCATAATGCGGCTGCTTTTCAGGGTGCCCGAACAGGTCCCAATAGGCGATCGGGTGGCTGGTCCGATACCATTGCGGCACCCAATAACGCCCGGCGCGAAATACCCGGTCGAAGGCACGGCAGGCCACCGTGAGATCCGTGCGGTTTTCCGCGCCGATGATCTTCTCGAGCAGCGCATCGATCGCCGGATTGGCGATGCCGGCGAGATTATACGATCCTTTTGTCGCGGCCGCCTGCGACGAGAAGAACGGACGCATACCGTCGCCCGGGGTCGCCGACATGCTGAAGCGCTCGATGGTCATGTCGAAGTCGAAATCCTCCACCCGGGCGCGATACTGCACGGGATCGACGACCCGCAGACTGGCCTCGATCCCGAGGGTGCCGAGATTCTTGATGTAGGGCGCGTGATGCGGCTGCAGCGAGGGTTCGTCGGCCAAAAATTCAATCTTGAACACTTCGCCATTGGGCAACAGCCGCTTGCCGTCCTTGATCGCCAACCCGGCATCCTGCAGCAATTGCGACGCCTTGCGCAGTAGCGTGCGGTCCTGCCCCGAGCCATCCGAAACCGGCGGCACGAACGGCGCGCCGAACACTTCGTCCGGCACCTGTCCGCGAAACGGCTCCAGCAGTTTTAGCTCTTCCGGCGACGGCGGCCCGCTCACCATCATGTCCGAATTCTGGAACGGCGAATGGGTGCGCGCATAGGCGCCGTACATGATGGTCTTGTTGGTCCACTCAAAATCGAACGCCTGGATCAACGCCTCCCGCACCCGCGGATCCCGAAATTTCTCGCGCCGGGTATTGATGAACCAGCCCTGCGCACCGGACGGTGTATCGTCCGGCAAGGTCTCGCGCTTGACGCGGCCATCCTTCACGGCCGGGAAATCATAGCGCGTCGCCCATACCCGCGCGGTGAATTCTTCCCGATATAGATAGCTCCTCGCGCTAAATCCCTCGAACGCGACTTCGCGGTCGCGATAGAATTCGTAACGCACCGTGTCGAAATTGTAGCTGCCACGGGCGACCGGAAGATCGGCGCCCCACCAATCCTTCACCCGTTCGTATTCGACGTAGCGGTTGACCTCGAACTTTCCGATTTTGTATGGCCCGCATCCCAGCGGGATATCCAACGTCGACTCATCAAAAGCCCGCGTCGCGTAATAGGCTTTGGAGAAAACCGGCAAGCCCGCAACGTAGAGCGGCACATCGCGGGCGCGCGTCGCAGCAAAGGTAACGACCAGTGTCGCGTCGTCGATGGCTTCCGCCTTCACCACGTCGCGCATCTGCGCCACGATCAACGGATGGCCTTTTTCCTTCAACGTGGTCAGCGAGAACGCAGCGTCATGCGCCGTCAGTTTCGAGCCGTCATGAAATTTGGCCTCCGGCCGCAGCGTGAATCGATAGGAGGTCTTGTCGGGCGAGATCTGCACCGATTTGGCAACGAGGCCATACATCGCATCGGGCTCGTCGCTGGCGCGCACCATCAGCGGCGAAAACGTCATATCCATGCCCTGCGCGCCTTCGCCCTTGAGGATGAAAGCGTTGAACGAATTGAAGGTCTGGTAGGACTGGTTGTATGACCGCACCGAGGGAATCAGCGAAAAGAATCCCCCCTTTGGCGCGGCGATATTGACGTAGTCGAAGTGATGAAAATCCGCCGGATATTTCAGATCGCCAAACGCCGACATGCCGTGCGCCGGAGCCGCCTCCCCGGCTGATAGCGCCGGCTGCAGCCACGACGCGCCCAACGCGCCGACACCAAGGCCGAGCACATGCCGGCGGGAGAGCTGCGCCATGCGCGGAAATTTCCTCAAGAGCGCTTGCCGATCTTGGCGGCCTTGTCGGCGTCGAACCACCAGATCGCCGGGAATGCCGATGCCCCATATTCCGGCATTTTGGATGGCCGGCTAAAGCGATCCCAGCGCGCGGTCCGCACCTTCGGATAATTCCACTGCGGCACGACATAGTGATTCCATAACAACACGCGATCAAGCGCCTTGGTCGCCGCGACCAGATCGTCACGGTCCTTGGTGAAAATGACGCGCTCGATCAGCTTGTCGATTGCCGGATTCTTGATTCCGATGATGTTGCGCGACCCCGCCGTGTCGGCAGCCTGTGATCCCCAATATTCACGCTGTTCGTTGCCCGGTGACAATGATTCCGCCCAGCTCGATGTCACAATATCGAAATCCCAGGTCCGCAGCCGGTTTTCATATTGCGTGGGATCGATGGTGCGCACGCTCACGGCAATACCGAGGCGTTCCAGAGATGGCTTGAAGAACAGCATCACCCGCTCGAAGCTCGGGTCTTCGACCAGCAACTCGATGGTGAATTGCGCGCCGCTCTTGATATCGACGAGCTTGCGGTCGCGGACTTCGTAACCGGCCTCCTTGAGCAGGCGCAGCGCTTCGCGCAAATTGTCGCGCACCGCCTCCGGGCTGCCGCCGACCGGATTGGTATAGGCCGTCGTGAACACTTCTGCGGGCACCTGCGCGCGTACGGTCTCGAGGATCTCCAGTTCCTTGCCCTGCGGCAGGCCGCTTGACGCCAATTCGGTACCGTCGAAATAACTACTGACGCGCTTATACTGATTGAAGAAAATCTGCTTGTTCATTTCCTCGAAATCAAACGCGAAATTCAGCGCACGGCGCACCCGTGGATCGGCAAACTTTTCGCGGCGGATATTCAGCGCGAAGGCCTGCATGACGCCGGAACTGCGGTTCGGAAACTCTTCCAGCAGCACCCGCTGTTCCTTCACCGCCGGGAAGTCGTACGCTGTGGCCCAATTCTTGGCACTGTTTTCAGTACGCCAATCGACCTGATCGGCCTTGAAAGCCTCGAGCGCCACCGTTGAGTCGCGAAAATACTCGTAACGCAACTCGTCGAAATTATTGCGCCCGACATTGACGCTGAGATCGCGCCCCCCAATAATCCTTCACGCGTTCCAGCACGATCGAGCGGCCCGGCACAAATTCCTTGATTCGATAGGCACTGCTGCCGAGCGGCTTTTCCAACGTGGTCGCCGAGATATCGCGCTTGCGGCCTTCGCTGTCCTTACCTTCCCACCAGTGCTTCGGGAGCACCGTCAATTGACCGACGATTTGCGGCAGTTCGCGGTTGCCAGGCGCATCGAAGGTGAATTTGATATCGCGCTCGCCGACCTTCTCCGCCTTCACCACGTGGCGATAATAGGCGGAATATTGCGGATGATTTTGCTTGAACGCATCGAGCGAGAAGATCACGTCCTCCGGCGTCACGGACACGCCGTCATGCCATTTGGCCTGTGCCCGCAGGCGGTAGGTTACCGATGAGAAATCTTCGGGGTAGCTGACGCTCTCGGCCAGCGCGCCGTATTCCGTCGAAACCTCGTCCAGCGCCGGTGTCATCAGCGCTTCATAGATCAGCCCGGCAGCCGCCGCATAAGAGCCTTTGACGCCCGCGACCACTTCATTGAAGTTGTCGAACGTTCCAATCAGATTTGCCGCGCGACACCGAGTTTGGGCGCGTCCGGATTGACGTAATCGAACCGCTTGAAATCGGCGGGATATTTGACATTGCCAAATAGCGAAACGCCGTGGCGCCAGACCGGCTCGCCGCCGGAGGCTTGCGCATTGGCCGGGCTCACGGCCGGAAGGCCGGTTACGGTTCCGAGCTGCGGGATGATGGTGGCGAAAGCGGCGCTTTGTAAAAGGTGTCGTCGGGTAATGGTCAAATGAAGAATCCCCGTTGGTACGGTGAGCTATTGAGGACGCACTATAAGGCAAGGTTTCGACCGATTATGTTGCTTTTTTCCTCATGATACTAGCTTGTGAACGGTGGCACTGCGACGAAACGCCCCGGTAAACCGGCGCGAGCGACCTAAATTGCCTTCGCGACCGGAATGCAAAAACGGCCGGGCAAAAGCCCGGCCGTTTGCGTTAAAAATTCGCCTGGAACCAACGGCGTTATTTCGCCGCCGTCGGCAACGGCAGCGGGCTGTCGGCCAGCGTATGCAGATAGTCGAATCACGTCGGCGCGCTCGCTGTCCTTCTGGATACCGGCAAAGCCCATCGCGGTGCCCGGGATGAAACCCTTGGGGCTGTTGATGAAGGCATTGAGGTCTTCATAGGACCACTTGCCCGGCTTGGCCTTCATCCCGGCGGAATAATTGAACCCAGGCTCGGTACCGCGTTCGCGGCCAACCACGCCGTAAAGGTTCGGACCGACCTTGTTGGGGCCGCCCTTGCTGAAGTCGTGACAGGCGCCGCACTTCTTGGCCGCAGCAGCGCCCTTTTCGACCGACGCGGTCTGCAGCAGTTTCTCGATCGGTTCAGACGCGGCGGGCGCGGCTTCCTTGCCGCCCGGCGCCTCTTCCTTCACCGCGATTTCGAAACCCGGCTTTGCCGGCAGCACGGGTGAAAAGATCGCCCCGGCGGCGAAGCTCGTCGCGAGCAGGACGAGGCAGGTGGCCAGAACGGCACCCATGATTTTATTGAGTTCGAAGGAGTCCATTTTGGATCAGGCTCCAGGCCGGAATGTCGACTTTAGGCCGAGGGAAACGGCCGCGGATGAGCGTCAGGAATCAGGCTTTCGCACCGCACCCGAGCCACGATCAGATATCGGTTTGCCCGTGCTCTGGCAACCCGTATAAATGCATCGGCTTTCGACCAATCCCCATCATTTCCGGCTTGTTATCGACCGGGGCCCAGACCTCATCCTGATGACCGACCCCCGTATTTTGGTACTGATTCCCGCCCGCATGGCTGCGACCCGCCTGCCGGGCAAGCCGCTATTGGACATCGCCGGCCTGCCGATGATCGTCCATGTGCTGCGCCGCGCGCAGGACGCCCGCCATCGGCCGCGTCGCCGTGGCCACCGACACCCTGGAGATTGCAGAAGCTGTGACCGCCCATGGTTTTGAGGCGGTCATGACCCGCGCCGACCATCCTTCGGGATCGGACCGCAGCTATGAGGCGCTGGGCAAGCTCGACCCCCGCGGCGAGACCGACATCATCGTCAATCTGCAGGGCGACTTTCCGACCATTTCGTCCGGCAATATCCGAGACGTGCTAGCGCCGCTGTCCGACCCCCTGGTCGACATCGCAACCCTGGCGGCCGAGATTCATACCGAGGAAGAAGCCTCGAATCCGAACGTCGTGAAGGTGGTCGGCTCGCCGATAAGTCCAAAGCGGCTGCGCGGACTTTATTTCACCCGCGCCAGGGCGCCCTCGGGCGACGGGCCGCGCTACCATCACATCGGCCTTTATGCCTATCGGCGCGCGGCGCTGGAACGGTTTGTGACGCTGCCGCCCTCTTATCTGGAACAGCAGGAAAAACTCGAGCAGCTCAGGGCCATCGAGGCCGGCATGCGGATCGACGTCACCATCGTCGATACCGTGCCGCGCGGGGTCGATACCCCCGCCGACCTCGAAACCGCCCGACGCATACTAGCGAAAAGCTGAGCGGCTGGTAAAAGGCCCGCCATGACAACGACCAAACCCATCAAAATCGCATTCCAGGGCGAGCCCGGCGCAAACTCTCACATTGCGATCGCCGAGGCCTATCCCGACGCCGAACCGTTGCCCAGCCCGACCTTCGAGGACGCGCTGGCCGCGATCAGCTCGGGCGAGGCGGATCTCGGCATGATCCCGATCGAGAATTCGGTCCGCCGGCCGGGTCGCCGATATCCATCATCTGCTGCCGCAGTCCGGCCTGTTCATCATCGGCGAATGGTTCTTGCCGATCCATCACCAGTTGATGGCGCCGCGCGGCGCCAAACTGACCGATATCAAGACCGTCGAAAGCCATGTCCACGCGCTCGGGCAATGCCGCCGTATCATCCGCAAGCTCGGCATCAGGCCGATCGTGTCGGGCGATACCGCCGGCAGCGCCCGCATCGTCGGGGAACGCGGCGACAAGAGCTGCGCCTCGATCGCCTCGCGCCTCGCGGCCGATATCTATGGCCTCGATATCCTGGCCGAGGATGTCGAGGACGAAACTCACAACACCCACGCGCTTTGTGGTGCTGGCGCGCGAGGCCAACTGGGCGGCCCAAGGATCGGGGCCGCTGGTCACCACTTTTGTATTCCGGGTGCGCAATTTGCCCGCCGCGCTTTACAAGGCGATGGGCGGCTTCGCGACCAACGGCGTCAACATGACCAAGCTGGAAAGCTACATGGTCGACGGCAATTTCTTTGCCACGCAATTCTATGCGGATGTCGATGGGCATCCCGAAGATAAAAATCTCGCCTTCGCGCTGGAAGAGCTGAAATTCTTCTCGCGCGAGTTGCGGATCGTCGGGGGTCTATCCCGCCCATCCCTTCCGCGCGACGTTCAGCGAGCGCGCGGATTAAATTACGATTGTCATTCCGGGGCGACGCGGAAGCGTCGAACTACGATGTGCAATTGCACATCTGAGAATCTCGAGATTCCGGGTTCAGCCCTGCGGGCTGCCCCGGAATGACGGTAATGTAATTAAGCCGCCGCCTTGTTTCCAAGCCCGAACGCATCCGCCATCAATTGATACGACTTCTTGCGCGCGTCGTGGTCGTACACGGCGGTGATGACCATCAGCTCATCCGCCTGGCTCGCCGCGATCATCGGCTGCAATTTTGCCATCACCGTCGAAGGGCTGCCGACAAACATCCGCGAGCGGTTGCGCGCCACCAACGCGCGCTCGGCGTCGGTGTAGGGATAGGCCAGCGCTTCCTCGACGCTCGGCAGCGGCAGATATTGGCCGCGATCCCTACGCAATCGATTGAGATCCATCGATGACGCCAGTTGCTCGGCTTCCGCGTCGGTTTCGGCCGCGACCACGGCGACCGCGAGGATCGCATAGGGCGTGGTGCGCCAGCCCGACGGCTTGAAAATGGGTGCGATAATTGATCATCGCGGCCAGCGCGTCGTGCGAGGCGAAATGATGCGCGAACGCAAATCCCATCCCGACCTGGGCGGCGAGTTCCGAACTGTAATCGCTGGAGCCGAGCAGCCAGATCGGCGGCAACGGCGTATCATCCGGCATCGCCACCACATTGTTGAACGGGGTGATTGGCCGGAAAGTCGCGGGTCTCCCACAGCGTCAGCTCATGCAGCCGCTCGAGGAAATCATCGCCTTCGCGGCGATCGAGCCGGCTCCTCAAGGCATAGGCGGTGGTGCGTCGGTGCCGGGCGCGCGGCCGAGCCCAAGATCGATCCGGCCAGGAAACAGCGCTTCCAGCATCTTGAAACGCTCGGCGACCATCAGCGGCGCATGGTTCGGCAGCATCACTCCGCCGGAGCCGACCCGGATGTTTTTGGTCACCGCGGCGATCTGCCCGATCATGATTTCCGGCGCCGGGCTCGCCACCGACGACAGGTTGTGATGTTCGGCCAGCCAGTAACGGGTATAGCCCAGCGTATCGGCGAAGCGCGCCAGATCGATGCTGTTGCGCAGCGCCGCGGCCGGTTTGGTGCCGGTGGTGACGACGGAAATGTCGAGGATTGAAAGCGTGGATCATGGCGCTAACCTAGTGTGGTCTTCCCGGCCCACAAAGGGTCCCGCCGCGCAAAATCAGACGCGCGTTGGCGGGCGCGGCCAATCTCGACAGTCGCCCCTGAAAGTGGGCCAAAATTCGGGATATGCATCCATACGTCACACTGCCCACCTTTGAAATAAAGGCAATTTTTCCATATAATACGACAAAAAGCGCTGTATAATGGCCGAAAGCTGTTTTTTGCAAGTTCCAACGCTTCCGGCCCACTCCAAATTTTTTAGGGCATAAATTCTCAAATAGGTACAAATAGTGGGCAATTTCCCACGCATGATGGGCTGTTTGACCGGCCCGGCTTAGCCTATTTTGGTGCTCTGCAACTAAACCTGATGCCGATCCCGATTGAGTGGAGTTTTTGGTGCCATGACCGAGGTTACGCCCCCCGCGCCCGATGGACAGCGGGCGCCGAAGTCGCCGGCGATCTCCTTTGAATTCTTCCCGCCCAAGACCGAGGAGATGGAGAAGAGCCTGTGGGAGACCATCAAGCGTCTCGCGCCGCTGACGCCCAATTTCGTCTCGGTGACCTACGGCGCCGGCGGATCGACCCGTGAGCGCACCCATTCCACCATCACCCGCATCCTCAACGAAACCGACATGCGGCCGGCCGCGCATTTGACCTGCGTGGGCGCGGCGCGCGGCGAGATCGACGACATCGTCAGCCGCTATCATGACGTCGGCGTCCGCCACATCGTCGCACTTCGCGGCGATCCGCCGGCCGGTATCGGCACCCCCTACACCACGCATCCCCAGGGCTACCAGACCTCGGCCGAACTCGTTGATGGCATCAAGAAGCGTCATCCCGATATCGAAGTCTCGGTATCCGCCTATCCGGAAAAGCATCCGGAAAGCCCGGACTTCGATGCCGACATCGATGTGCTCAAGGCCAAGGTCGATGCGGGAGCGGCCCGCGCCATTACGCAAGTGTTCTTCGACAACGATCTTTACTTGCGCTATCTCGACCGGGTTCGCGCCCGCGGCATCGATATCCCGATCGTGCCTGGCATCATGCCGATGCACAATTTCAAGCAGGCGAGAGCCTTCGTGACCCGCGCCGGCACCTCTGTACCGACTGGCTCGCGGCAAAATTCGACGGCCTCGACGACGACGCCGAAACCCGCAAGCTGGTCGCCGCCACCGTCGCGGGCCGGCCAGGTGCAAAAGCTCGCCAAGCAGGGCGTCGATACCTTTCACTTCTACACCATGAACCGCGCGGATCTCGTGTTCGCCATCAGCCACTTGCTCGGCATTCGCCCGCAAGGCGGCACAGAAAGCCGCCTGATCGATGACTGCTATTGTCTCTCCCAAGCGAACCGCGCTGATCGCGGCCGCCCGCGAACGTATCCTGGTGCTCGACGGCGCCATGGGCACCATGATCCAGGGCCTCGAATATGACGAGGCGGCGTTCCGCGGCGAGCGCTTCAAGGATTTTCACCGCGACCCTGCGCGGCAACAACGACCTCTTGATCCTGACGCAACCGAAGGCGATCGAGGATATCCACGCCGATTATCTGCGCGCCGGCGCCGACATCGTCGCGACCAACACCTTCTCGTCGACCTCGATCGCGCAGGCCGATTACGACCTTTCGTCCTTTGCTTACGAGCTCAATCTCGAAGGCGCAAAGCTGGCGCGCAACGCGGCGCAGCGCGTCACCGCCGAGGACGGCAAGCCCCGCTTTGTCGCCGGCGCCATCGGCCCGACCAACCGCACCGCCTCGATCTCGCCTGATGTGTCGAGCCCCGGTTATCGCGCCGTGACCTTTGACGATCTGCGCATCGCCTATAGCGAGCAGATCAACGGCCTGATCGACGGGCGGCGCTGATCTCCTGCTGGTCGAAACCATCTTCGACACGCTCAATGCCAAGGCCGCGCTCTATGCGATCGCGGAGATCAGCGAGGCCCGCGGCATCGACATGCCCGTGATGACTCTCCGGCACCATCACCGATAAATCCGGCCGTCTCCTTTCGGGCCAATTGCCCGAAGCGTTCTGGAATTCGGTGCGTCACGCCCGGCCCATTACCATCGGCTTCAACTGCGCGCTCGGCGCCGAGGATTTGCGCGCGCACATCGCCGATATCGGTCGCGTCGCCGATACGCTGGTCTGCGCCTATCCGAACGCTGGATTGCCCAACGAATTCGGCCAATACGACGAAAGCCCGGAATATATGGCGCGGCTGATCGGCGAATTCGCTTCCGCCGGCCTCGTCAACATCGTCGGCGGCTGCTGCGGCACCACGCCCGACCACATCGCCGCGATCGCCGCCGCCGTCGCGCCCCACAAACCCCGCGTCATCCCGGAGATTGAGCCGCGCCTGCGGCTCTCCGGCCTGGAGCCGTTTGAACTCACGCCCGCGATTCCCTTCGTCAATGTTGGCGAGCGCACCAACGTCACGGGTTCCGCGAAATTCCGCAAGCTGGTCACCGCGGGCGATTACACCGCCGCACTTCAGGTGGCGCGCGACCAGGTCGAGAACGGCGCCCAGATCATCGACGTCAACATGGACGAGGGGCTGCTGGATTCCGAAGCCGCGATGGTGACGTTCCTCAATCTTGTCCGCCGCCGAGCCCGACATCGCCCGCGTTCCCGTGATGGTCGACTCCTCGAAATTCGCCGTGATCGAAGCCGGCTTGAAATGCGTTCAGGGCAAGCCGGTGGTGAACTCGATCTCGATGAAGGAGGGCGAGGAAAAGTTCATTTATGAAGCCCGGATCGCGCGGCGTCATGGCGCCGCCGTGGTGGTGATGGCGTTTGACGAGGTCGGCCAGGCCGATACGTTTGCGCGCAAGACCGAGATCTGCAAGCGCGCCTACGACATCCTGGTCGGACAACTGGATTTCCCGCCCGAAGACATCATCTTCGATCCCAATATTTTCGCGATCGCGACCGGCCTTGAAGAGCACAATAATTACGGCGTCGACTTCATCGAGGCGACGCGCTGGATCCGAAAGAACCTGCCGCACGCGCATATTTCGGGCGGCGTTTCCAATCTCTCGTTCTCGTTCCGCGGCAATGAGCCGGTGCGCGAAGCGATGCATTCGGTGTTCCTGTATCACGCCATCAAGGCCGGCATGGACATGGGCATCGTCAATGCCGGCCAGATGATCGTCTATGACGACATCGATCCCGAACTGCGCCAGACCTGCGAAGACGTGATCCTCAACCGCGAACCCCGGCGCGTCCGAACGGCTGCTGGCGTTGGCGGAAAAATTCCGCGGCAAGGAGAAGCAGACCAAGGAACAAGACCTCGCCTGGCGCGAATGGCCGGTCGAGAAACGCCTGAGCCACGCGCTGGTGCACGGAATCACCGAATATATCGAAGCCGACACCGAAGCCGCGCGCCAGACCGTCGCGCGACCGCTCAATGTGATCGAAGGCCCGCTGATGGCCGGCATGAACATCGTCGGCGATCTCTTTGGCGACGGCAAAATGTTCCTGCCGCAGGTGGTGAAATCCGCCCGCGTGATGAAGCAGGCAGTGGCCTATCTGATGCCGTTCATGGAAGAGGAAAAGGCGCGCAACAAGGCCAACGGCATTGTCGGCGACGGCCGCAGTTCCGCCGGCAAGATCGTGCTCGCGACCGTGAAAGGCGACGTCCACGACATCGGCAAGAACATTGTCGGCATCGTGCTGCAATGTAACAATTTCGAGGTGATCGACCTCGGCGTGATGGTGCCCGCCGCCAGGATCATCGAGACCGCGAAGGCCGAGGGCGCCGATATTATCGGCCTTTCCGGTTTGATCACGCCTTCGCTCGACGAAATGAGTTTTCTGGCCGGCGAACTGGAACGCCAGGGCATGAACGTGCCGCTGTTGATCGGCGGCGCGACCACGAGCCGCGTCCATACCGCCGTCAAGATCGACCCGAACTACCGCAGCGGGCCGGTGGTGCATGTCAACGACGCCAGCCGCGCGGTCGGCGTCGCCTCGTCGCTGCTGTCGCCGGAGCGCCGCGAAGCTTACGCGGCCGAAGTGCGCTCCGACTACGCCAAGATTTCCGCGGCGCATTTCCGCGCCCAGGCCGACAAGAAACGGCTGAAACTCGCCGACGCCCGCGCCAATGCGGTGACGATCGACTTCACCAGGACGCCGCCGAAGAAGCCGGCGTTCCTCGGGACCAAGACCTTCAAAGCCTACGACCTCGCCGAATTGGCCGAGTACATCGACTGGACGCCGTTCTTCCAGACCTGGGAGCTGACCGGGCGCTTTCCAGCGATACTCGACGACGAGAAAGTCGGCGAAGTCGCGCGCGCGCTCTATGACGACGCGCGCAAGATGCTGGACCGCGTCATCAAGGAAAAATGGTTCACCGCGCAAGCGACGATCGGCTTCTGGCCGGCCAATGCCGACGGCGACGACATCACGGTGTATGCCGACGACACGCGCCAACAGCCGATCGCGACTTTCCACACGCTGCGCCAGCAACTGGAAAAGCGCGAAGGCCGTTTCAATTCGGCGCTGTCGGATTTCATCGCGCCGGTGGCGAGCGGCGTGCCGGATTATATCGGCGCCTTCGTGGTCACCGCGGGTATTGGCGAAGACGTGATCGCCGATCGTTTCAAGAACGCCAATGATGATTACTCCTCGATCCTGTGCAAGGCGCTGGCGGACCGTCTCGCCGAAGCCTTTGCCGAGCGCCTGCATGCGCGCGTGCGCCGCGAGTTCTGGGGCTACGCGCCGGACGAGACCACGACGCCCGACCAACTCATTCTCGAACAATATGCCGGCATCCGCCCCGCGCCCGGCTATCCCGCGCAGCCCGATCACACCGAGAAGGCGACCTTGTTCGCACTGCTCGATGCCGAGAACACCGCCGGCGTGAAGCTGACCGAGAGCTACGCGATGTGGCCGGGCTCGTCGGTGTCGGGGCTCTATTTCAGCCATCCCGAAAGCTTCTATTTCGGCGTCGGCAAGATCGAGCGCGACCAGGTCGAGGATTACGCGTCGCGCAAAGGCTGGAGCGTCGCCGAAGCCGAGCGCTGGCTGGCGCCGGTGCTGAATTACATTCCGACCCAAGATCAGTCCGAACAGGACCGACGCGTGAAGGAAGCAATGCCAACCCTGGCGCCGGCGTCGGCCGCTCCCGCCAACGACACCGCCGCCAAGGCAGTCGCCTCGCATCCGCCGGGCTGCAGCTGTGCGGTGCATCTGGCCTATCGGAAGAAGGCCGCGAGGGCGTGACCTCTTACCCTCCCCTGGAGGGGGAGGGTCGCCACGAAGTGGCGGGGTGGGGTGAAAGCCTATCACCTCGCAGCACCCGAGTTGAGAGATCACCCCGCCCCGTCTCGCATTTCGCTGCGCTTCATGCGAGTCGACCCTCCCCCTCCAGGGGAGGGTGAGAAAGAGTCGCAGCGGTCTTGCGTTCGAATTTCGGATTCAAATTTCAAACAGCAGACGCGGCTTCGCAATCCCGCGGCGCGATACGCCCGGATTGTGCAAGAAATTCCTGCCCTTCAAACAGAGGGCGCAGGGAATGCCGGGCGCCTGGTGCGCCCGCAGCCGCGCGTGTGGTGGTAGGTAGCACGCGCGTTAGTCACCACGGTCACACCGGAAACGCCCGGCATTCCCCGCGCAATGGTTTTAACGGCTTATTCCGCGCTCTCCCCGGTGACCGGGCTCTTTTGCCACCGTCACCCCTGAGAAGCTCACTTCTCATGGAGAAGCCTGCTTCTCAGGAACTTGATGCCAGCGTCGGGGCATCAGGACCACACGGCTTCGCCGTCCGCAGCCATGTCATTCGTCTGATAACACGCCGCGTCCATCGCATCCCGCACCCAACGTCCGTGACGACCGCGAATCGCCCCTCTTGTGAGGCGGGATGGGCATAGATATAGACTGATTTGAGATTTCTGAAAAACAGAATATTTTTGCCGAGGAGGCTGGACACATGAAAAACTGGTCAGCGAAGAACTTTGATTTGCCCGTCGGGTAGTGAGCATGCGCAAGCTTTCTTCCCCTCTCCCACAAGGGGAGAAGGAAAGCGATCTCCCGGATCAAGTCCGGGCATGACGACCGCATAAACGCCTCACCCCTCCCCCTCATCGCTCGCCAGCAATCCCTTCACGGCCCTCGCCCACCCGGCCAGCTTCCGCTCGCGCGTCGCCGCACTCATCGCCGGTTTGAAGCGATGTTCGAGACGCCAGTTGTCGGCGAATTTTGACGGCTCGGGATAGACGCCGGCGGCGAGACCAGCGAGATAGGCGGCGCCGAGGGCGGTGGTTTCCTGGATCATCGGGCGATCGACCGGCGCGTCGAGCAAATCGGCGAGGCGCTGCATGGTCCAGTCGGAGGCGGTCATGCCGCCGTCGACGCGCAGCACGGTTTTCACCGCGCTGGCGTCGGGCCAGTCGGCGCGCATCGCGGCCCACAGATCAAACGTCTGATAGCAGACGCTCTCCAGCGCGGCATGCGCGAGTTCGGCCGGGCCGGTGTTGCGCGTCAACCCGAACAGCGCGCCGCGCGCGCGCGGATTCCAGTGGGGCGCGCCAAGGCCGACGAACGCCGGCACCAAATAAACGTCTTGCGTGGGATCGGCCTTGTCGGCGAGCGCGCCGGTCTCGGCGGCGTTCTTGATGATGCCGAGCCCGTCGCGCAGCCATTGCACCGCGGAGCCCGCGACGAAAATCGAGCCTTCGAGCGCATAGGTGCGCTGGCCCTTGAGTTGATAAGCGATGGTAGTGAGCAGCTTGTTCTTCGAGGCGACCGGCGTGGTACCGGTGTTGAGCAGCGCAAAACAACCCGTGCCGTAAGTGGATTTGATCATGCCGGGCGAAAAACAGGCCTGGCCGATGGTGGCGGCCTGCTGGTCGCCGGCAATGCCTGAGATCGCGATGGGGCCGCCGAACAATTCCGGCAAGCTGTCGCCGAATTTCGCCGAGGAATCTTTTACCTCTGACAGCATCGAGCGCGGCACGCGCAGGATTTTTAACAGCTCGTCGTCCCACTGTCCGGTGTGGATGTTGAACAACAGTGTGCGCGACGCGTTAGTAGCGTCGGTCGCGTGCACCTTGCCGCCAGTCAGCCGCCACAACAGATAGCAATCGACGGTGCCGAACAGCAATTCGCCGCGCTCGGCGCGGGCGCGGGCGCCGGGCACCTGATCGAGGATCCACGCGACTTTCGTGCCCGAGAAATAAGGATCGATAATAAGGCCGGTCTTGGCCGATATCGTGGGCTCGTGGCCTTCGCTCTTTAATCTCGCGCAGATATCGGCGGTGCGGCGATCTTGCCAGACGATGGCGCGATGAACCGCTGACCCGGTGGCGCGGTCCCACACCACGGTAGTTTCGCGCTGGTTGGTGATCCCGATCGCGGCGACGTCCTTGGCGGTGAGGTTGGCTTTTTGCAGCGCTTCGCGGCAGGTCGCGATGGTCGAGGTCCAGATGTCTTCAGGCTCGTGTTCGACCCAGCCGGAGGCAGGAAAATGCTGCGGGAATTCCTGCTGCGCGGATGCCGCGATCGAGATGGATTGTGAAGTATCCTGGCGAAACACGATGGCGCGGGAGGATGTAGTGCCCTGATCTATGGCCAAGACGTGAGACATGAGGGGTTTCCTCGGAAGTTTTTACGTTGCCGGGAGGCAAGCGGATTGGCGAGCGAAGGTCAATATGGGGGGAGCGCTCGCTCACCCTCCCCTGAAGGGGGAGGGTCGGCTCACATTGAGCGCAGCGAAATGTGAGACGGGGTGGGGTGACGGTCTATCAACTTATGCACCGTGCTGGATGAGAGATTTTCACCCCACCCCGCCGCTTCGCGGCGACCCTCCCCCTCCAGGGGAGGGTAAGGAAGAAGTCACACCGACGCTGTTGTGACGCCGCCGTCGATGACGGCGGCGATATGTAGCCCGGATGAGCGTAGCGACATCCGGGGCCACATCGCGGCCTTTCCCGGATATCGCTGCGCTCATCCGGGCTACGATAAACGACAGATCAAACCAACCCGCCGCCCTGGGTCACACGGCGCAAATGATAGTCCGTATCCCCAAAGGTGTTCTCGATCATGGTCAGTCGCTTGAAGTAGTGGCCGATCTTGGCTTCCATGGTCATGCCGATGCCGCCGTGAAGCTGGATCGATTGCTGGCCGACGAATTTTAACGACTTGCCGATCTGTACCTTCGCGGCGGCAACGGCTGTGGCGCGTTCCTTGGCGTCGTCGAAATCACCGGCCATGGTCGCGAACATCGCCATGCTGCGGGCTTGCTCAAGCGCGACGAACATGTCGGCGGCGCGGTGCTGCAGGGTCTGGAAGCTGCCGATCGCGACACCGAATTGTTTGCGGGTTTTCAGATATTCGACAGTGGATTTCAGCGATTCATCCATCAGACCGACGGCCTCGGCGCACAGCGCGATGCGGGCGTCATCGACAACGCGCTCGATCAAGGCGAGGCCGTTTTCGGGATCGCCGATCACGGCATCGGCGCCGACTTCGACGCCGGTGAAGCTGATATCCGCCGCGTGCAGGCCGTCCTGGGTCGGATAGCCCTTCTTCGCGACGCCCTTGGCATTGCCGGGCACCAGAAATACGCCGACGCCGCCAGCGTCGCGCTGGCTGCCCTTGGTGCGCGCGGTCACGATCAGCATGTCGGCGGTCTCGCCGTTGAGCACGACGAATTTCTCGCCGTCGATGACCCAGCCGTCGCCCTTTTTCTTGGCCGAGGTCGCGACATCGCCGAGATCGTAGCGCGAGTTCTTTTCGAGCTGCGCGAACGCAAAGCTCTTGCTGCCGTCGATGATGGCGGGAATGTATTCGGCCTTTTGCGCGGCCGAGCCGCCGCGGCGCAGAAAGCCGCCGGCGATCACCACCGTCGGCAGATAGGGTTCGAGCACCAGCGCCTTGCCCAGCGCTTCCATCACGATCATGGTCTCGACCGCCCCGGCGCCAAAGCCGCCATCGTCTTCGGAGAACGGCAGCCCAAGCAGCCCCTGTTCGGCGAACTTGCCCCAGACGCTTTTGCTCCAGCCACCCTTCTCCGCCATATATTTCTTGCGGTCGTCGAATTCGTAGGAACTGCCGAGCAGCCCATCGACGCTTTCCTTGAGAAGCCGCTGCTCCTCGGACAGATCAAAATCCATTTTGTTTATTTCCTCTACAAATCTCGCCGATCGCCTCCCTCTTCACCTCTCCCCGCTTGCGGGGAGAGGTCGGATCGCATCGTCAGATGCGATCCGGGTGAGGGGGGTACAGCGCTCACCATTGTCTTCTGTCTTCGCGGATGGAGGCCCCTCACCCCAACCCTCTCCCCGCCAAGTGCGGGGCGAGGGAAAAGAAATCTCACAACCCCAGCACCGCCTTGGTGATGATGTTGCGCTGGATTTCGTTGGAGCCGCCGTAGATCGAGACCTTGCGGTTGTTGAAATAGCTCGGCGCGATCTGGGCGGTCCAGTCCATCGCTTCGTTGCTGCCGTCGTCGCCGTGCTCATCGAAGGGGGCTGCGAACGGGCCGATCACTTCCATCAGCAATTCCGTGGTCGCCTGCTGGATTTCCGAGCCCTTGATCTTGAGCACGGAGGACGCCGGATTGGGCTTGCCCTTGCCGTGCTTGCCTTCGTCGGCGACGACGCGAAGCTGAGTCAATTCGAGCGCCTTCAGCTCGATCTCGACCGCGGCGAGTTTTTCGCGGAACGCCTGATCTTCCATCACGGGCTTGCCGCCGGATTCCACCTTGGAGGCGAGATCGCGGATGCGGCGCAGCCGTTCCTTGGAGACGCCGACGCGGGCGATCCCGGTGCGCTCATTGCCGAGCAGGAATTTGGCGTAGTCCCAGCCCTTGTTTTCTTCGCCTACGAGATTGCTCACGGGCACCATGACGTCATCGAAGAACACTTCGTTGACCTCGACGCCGCCGTCGATGGTCTGGATCGGGCGCACCGTGATGCCCTTGGTCTTCATGTCGACCAGGATGAAGGAAATACCCGACTGCTTCTTGGCGCCGGGGTCGGTACGGCACAGACAGAAGATCCAGTCGGCATATTGCGCCAGCGTGGTCCAGGTCTTCTGGCCGTTGATCACGTAAGTGTCGCCCTTGCGCTCGGCCTTGGTTTTCAGCGAGGCCAGATCAGAACCGGAGCCCGGCTCGGAAAAGCCCTGGCACCACCAGTCCTCGACACTGGCGATGCGCGGCAGATAGTGCTTCTTCTGCGCTTCATTGCCGAAGGTGTAGATCACAGGGCCGACCATGCTGACGCCGAAGGCGAGCGGCGCCGGCGCCGGCACCATCTGCAGCTCTTCGTTGAAGATATAATGCTGCACCGAGCTCCAGCCGGTGCCGCCATATTCCTTTGGCCAGTGCGACACGCCCCAGCCCTTCTTGTTCAGGATCCGCCACCACTCGACCATCTCGTCCTTGGAGAGGTGACGGCCTTCCTGCAGTTTCTGCCGCGTCGAGGGCGGGACATTGTCCCGCAGGAAGGAACGCACTTCGTCCCGAAACGCCACTTCTTCCTTGCTGAAGCTGAGATCCATCGGATCCTCCTGTCATGGAAGCCGCTTCCGCCGGCTTCGGAATGTTTTCTCGTCATTCCGGGGCACGCGTAAGCGTGAACCCGGAATCTCGCCGCCAAGATTACGATCTCGAGATTCCGGATCAGGCGCTACGCGCCTGTCCGGAATGACGGAACCGCCTACTGCACAATCTCGAACAACCCCGCCGCGCCCATGCCGCCGCCGACGCACATGGTGACGACCGCGAGCTTGGCCTTGCGGCGGCGGCCCTCGATCAGTGCGTGACCGGTAAGACGCGCGCCGGACATGCCATAGGGATGGCCCACGGCAATTGCGCCGCCGTCGACGTTGATCTTCTCGGGGTCGATGCCCAATTTGTCGCGGCAATAGAGCACCTGCACCGCGAAGGCTTCGTTCAGTTCCCAGAGATCGATGTCGTCGATCTTCAGGCCATGGCGCTTGAGCAGGCGCGGCACCGCGAACACCGGACCGATGCCCATTTCATCGGGCTCGCAACCGGCGGCAACGAAGCCCCGGAAAATGCCGAGCGGTTTCAGGCCGCGTTTTGAAGCTTCCTTGTCGCTCATGATCACGGACGCGCTGGCGCCGTCCGAAAGCTGGCTGGCATTGCCGGCGGTGATGGTAAAACCCTCGCCGCGCACCGGCTTGAGACCGGCGAGGCCTTCAGCGGTGGTTTCCGGCCGCGGGCCTTCATCCTTGGACAGCGTGATCTCCTTGAACGAAATCTCGCCGGTGGCCTTGTCGGCGACGCCCATTTTGGTGGTGATCGGCGCGAGTTCGTCGTTGAACTTTCCGCCCTGCTGCGCGGCCGCGACGCGGCGCTGGCTCTCCAGCGAGTATTCATCCTGCCGCTCGCGCGAAATGCCGTAGCGCTTGGCGACGACCTCAGCCGTGTCGATCATCGGCATGTAGACTTCGCCCTTGATCTTGAGCAACGCCGGATCCTGGGTGTGAAACTTGTTGGCGTGGTCGTTCTGCACCAGGCTGATGGATTCGCCGCCACCACCGACCGCGATCTCGACGCCGTCGAAGATTACCGAGCGCGCCGCCAGCGCAATCGCCTGCAAGCCGGAGGCGCATTGCCGGTCGATCGTGGTGCCGCCGACGGTCACCGGCAGGCCCGCGCGCAGCAACGCCTTGCGCGCGATGTTGCCGCCGGTCGAACCCTGTTGAAGCGCCGCTCCCATCACCACGTCCTCGACCTCGCTGGGATCGACTTTGGCGCGCGCGACCGCCTCAAAGATGGCATGACCGAGCAAGGTCGCGCCTTCGGTGGCATTGAGCGCGCCACGATAGGCCTTGCCGATCGGCGTGCGGGCGGTGGAGACGATTACGGCGTCGGTCATGAGCGACCTCCTGTTGCGAGTTGATGTTGGGGCGCGGGTTGTTGATTACGCAATTCGTGGCGTGAGAGTTTGCCGACGGACGTGCGCGGCAATTCGTCGACAAAATCGAGCGCGGCGGGAATTTCGTGCTTGCCGAGCTTGCCGGCGAGGAACGCCTTCAGTTCATCCAGCGTGAACGCCTTGGCGCCCGCGCGCAATTTGACAAAGGCTTTTGCGGCTTCGCCGCGATATTGATCCGGGATGCCGATCACGATCACTTCCTGCACCGCGGGATGTTCGTAGATCGCCTGCTCGATCATCTGCGGATAGACGTTGAAGCCGCCGGAGATGATCATGTCCTTCTTGCGGTCGACCAGATAGAAATAGCCGTCGCTGTCCATGTAGCCGATATCGCCGGTCAGGAAACGATCGCCGACAAACGCCTCGGCGGTTTCCTTGGGCCGGTTCCAGTAGCCCTTGGTGACGTTCGGCCCCTTGATGCGGATTTCGCCGACTTCGCCCGGCGGCAAAGTCTTTTTCGAATCCTCCAGCGACACCACGTCCATTTCGATGCCGGGCAGCATCAACCCGATCGAGCCGGGCTTGTCCGGTCCGTCCATCGGATGGCCGGTGCCGGGCGAGCAGGTCTCGGTCATGCCCCAGCCGCTCTTGAGCTTCATATTGGTCTTGCGCTCGAATATCCTGGCGACCTCGACCGGCAGTGGCGCGCCGCCCGATCCGCAACTGACCAGCGACGACAGATCGCGGCTTTCCAGATCAGGCAGGCTCGCTATCGCGATCCACATCGTCGGCACGCCCGGGAATACCGTCGCGCGCTTGACCTCGATGTCGCGCATCACGGCCTGCAGATCAAATCGCTGATGCAGCGAGATCAAATCGCCGCGCTGCAGGCAGCGCAGCAGGATCACGGTCAGCGCGTAGATGTGAAACAGCGGCAGCACGCAGATCACGCGCTCGATAGCGTTGCGCTGTTCGCTCGCGCGCTTGCCCCAGAGTTCATAGATCGACACCGACGAGGTCAGATTGCCGTGGCTGAGCATCGCGCCTTTGGGCAGACCGGTGGTGCCGCCGGTATATTGCAGCAGCGCGACATCGTCAGGCGAAATTGGCGGCCATTGCGCGGGTTTTGTCGCGCCTTCCGTGAACGCCTTGAACGTCACGATCGCGGGATGATTCGGAATCGGCGTATGCGGATTGCCGACCGCGCCCCAATGATCGTCCTCGCAGACGATCAGGCGATCGAGCAGGCCTTTTTCAAGAAACTTCAGCGCCATCGGCAACAGCGCGGCGAGATCGCTGGTGATCAGAATGCGCGCGCCGCTGTCGCTGAGCTTGTGCGATAGCGCGCGTTCGCCGTCGAGCGGCGACAGATGCACGACCCGCGCGCCGCTCTTCAGCGCGCCGAAGAAGTTGACGGGATGATCGGGTGAATTGCCGAGAAACAGCGCGATCGCATCGTTCTTGCCGTACCCGGCGCGCAGGAACGCGGAAGCCGCGACCTCGGTCAGTTGCTCGAGTTCGCGGTAGCTGATGGTGCGGTCGCGAAACTCCAGCGCCGGCCGCGTCTCGAACTTCGCCGCGGCCTTGGACAGGACATCAGGCAGCGATCCGCGGTGGATCGGATCGTCCCAGTGAATCCCTTCCGGATAGAACTGCTCGCCGGGATGCATGCTTGATCTCAGGATTCGGTGCGCCCCCTCTCCCATGGGGAGAGGGCGGGGGTGAGGGGGTACGGTCTATCGATGCGCCGTAACCCCTCACCCGGATCGCACCGGACGATGCCTATGGCATCGCCGAGGCGATCCGACCTCTCCCAATGGGAGAGGTGGAACCGAGCGCGGGGGCGCGACATATCTGCTAATTTCATCAAGCCGCTTTCGCTGTCCGCGCCAGCGACGCGAAGGTCTTGCCTTCGGCCGCCAGCTGCTTGAGCAATGGCGCCGGCTCCAGCGAGGGATCATTAGTCTCCCTGGCGTAGAACGACAGCCGCTCGGCGATGTGCTTGAGGCCGACCTGGTCGGCATAGAACATCGGGCCGCCGCGATAGATCGGCCAGCCATAGCCGTAGAGCCAGATCACATCGATGTCGCTCGGGCGCGCCGCGACCTTTTCTTCCAGGATCCGCGCGCCTTCATTGATCATCGGATACATCATGCGCTCGAGGATTTCGTCATCCGTAACCACACGGCGCTTGCGTCCGAGCCGCTGCAGCGTCTCGTCGATCAGCTTCTCGACATCCGGATCGGGCAATGGCGCGCGCGAACCGGCCTCGTACTTGTAATAACCCTTGCCGGTCTTCTGGCCGAAGCGGCCGGCTTCGCACAGCGCATCGGCGATCTCGGACTTGATGCCGCGGTCCTTGCGCGAGCGCCAGCCGATATCGAGACCGGCGAGATCACCCATCGCGAACGGGCCCATCGGCATGCCGAACTTGGTCACCACGGCATCGACCTGCTGCGGCAGCGCGCCTTCGAACAGCAGCTTTTCGGCTTGCTTGCCGCGCTGCGCCAGCATCCGGTTGCCGACAAACCCGTCGCAGACGCCGACCACGGCCGGCACCTTGGCGATCTTGCGCGCCACCGCGACCGCGGTGGTCAGCGCATCCGGCGCGGTCTTTTCCGCGCGCACGATCTCGCACAGCTTCATCACATTCGCCGGGCTGAAGAAGTGCATGCCCAACACATCCTGCGGACGGCTGGTTACCTTCGCGATCTCGTCGATGTTGAGATAGGAGGTGTTGGACGACAGCACGGCGCCGGGCTTGGCGTATTTGTCGAGCGCGGTGAACACTTCTTTCTTGATCGCCATGGTCTCGAACACGGCTTCGATGATCAGGTCAGCGTCTTTGACATTCTCGAGCCCGACCACGCCGGTGATCAGCCCCATCCGCTTGGCGGGCGCGTCCGCTGGAATGCCGCCGCGCGCCGCGGTCGCTTCGTAATTCTTCTGCATTACGCCCATGCCGCGCTTGAGCTGTTCCTCGCCGGTTTCGATCAATGTGACGGGAATGCCGGCATTGACGAACGACATCGCGATGCCGCCGCCCATGGTGCCGGCGCCGATGATCGCGACGCGTTCGACATTGCGCGCCTTGGTGCCTTCGGGAACGCCGGCGATCTTGGCTGCTTCGCGCTCGGAGAAGAAAGCGTAACGCTGGGCTTTGGACTGATCGCCCGTCATCAGCTTGAGGAAACTTTCGCGTTCCTTCTTCAGCCCCTCGTCGAACGGCAGGTCGATCGCGAAGCCGACCGCATCGGCCGCGGCGAACGGCGCTTCCAGCCCGCGCGCCTTCTTGGTCAGCGCGGCGACTGCATTGGTGAAGATCGAACGGTCGGCCTTCGCGGCCGCGAGCTTGCTGTTGTCGTCGCGCAGCTTGCGCAGCGGCCGCTTCTCGGCCAGCACCTTGCGCGCGAAGGCTTCGCCGCCGGTGGCGGGGCCTTCGACGATTTCCTCGATCAGGCCATTCTTGAGGGCTTCCGCAGCGCCGATCGGATCGCCGGCGACGATCATCTTCACAGCCAGTTCGGGGCCGACCGCGCGCGGCAGGCGCTGGGTGCCGCCGGCGCCCGGCAGCAGGCCGAGCTTCACCTCGGGTAGGCCGAGCTTCGCGTCCTTGGTTGCAACGCGGAAATGGCAGGCCAGCGTGACCTCGAGGCCGCCGCCCAAAGCGGTGCCGTGGATCGCGGCAATAACCGGCTTCGGTGAATTCTCGATCTCGGTCAGCACCTCGGAAAGGCCCGGAGGCTTCGGCGGCTTGCCGAACTCGGTGATGTCGGCGCCGGCAATAAACGTGCGGCCGGCACAGGTCAGCACGATTGCCTTTATTTCCGGATCGGCGATTGCGCTCTTGATGCACTCCAGGATGCCGCCCCGGACCGCGGCACTCAGCGCATTGACGGGAGGACTGTTGACCGTGACGATGCCGATGACGTCATGACGCTCGAGCTTGACCACTTCGTTCACGAGATTCTCCCTGGATCGCCTGTTTTTGCCTATTCCGCATTGCGGAATTTAATTCCACATCTTGACAGCGAGGGTTATTTTGAAGCACGTCCCTTGTCAACGAGGTCCGCACAGCGGCAACAGGCGATGAAACGTCCGACCAAGAAAGTGGCGACTGATCGCAGTTTCGTCGTCGCGCTTTCCCGCGGCCTCGACGTGTTGCGCGCGTTCCATCCCAACGACGGCCTGCTTGGGAACCAGGAGATCGCGGCCCGCACCAAACTGCCCAAGCCGACCATTTCGCGGTTGACCTACACGTTGACCAAACTGGGCTACCTTACGCCGGTTCCGAGGTTCGAGAAATATCAACTCGCGCCCGCGGCAATGGCGCTCGGCTATGCCGCCTTGGCCAATCTCGGCGTTCGGCACCTTTCCGAAGGCTTTCGGGAAGAATTGATGCGCGAGACCGGCGGCGCGGTCGCAGTCGGCGGGCGCGACCGTCTCAGCATGATCTATTTCGGCCAGAGCCGCGGCATGACGCTCGGCGTTCAGCTCGACGTCGGGTCGCGAATCCCGATCGCCACCACGGCGATGGGCCGCGCCTATCTGTGGGCCTTGCCCGATGAAGAGCGCGCCACATTGCTGCGTGACCTGCGCGAGCATTATGGCAGCCGCTGGCCGCGGATGCGCGACGGTATCGAGCGCGCCGGTGAAACCGTCAGACAACATGGCTTCGTCATCTCGGCGGGCGAGTGGCACGATGACATCCACGCCGTCGGCGTCGCACTCAAGCTTAACGACGGAACCGGCCCCTATGCGTTCAATTGCGGCGCGCCTGCGTTCCGTTTCACGGAAGAACGGCTCCGTGACGACATTGGACCACGTCTGGTGGCGATGGTAAGAAATATCGAGGCAGCCCTTGGCGGCGCTGTCCCGCAATCAAAAAAAGAAGAAGGCAAGAAGTTGAAAGCAGGAGGGAAAGTTGCACGTGTGGTCGAGGGGATCAGGTAGCGGTCAACACGGTGAGCGGCGCCCCTGTCTGCGTGCACGTTCCGGCCGGATCAATCATTCGGGCAGGACGCGATGACGCAGGCACAGTCTGCGCAGGGTGAGGCCCCCCTGCTTGCGGTTTGCGACGTCAGCGTTGTGTTCGGCGGCATCGTTGCGTTGAATGGTGTCTCGTTCGACATGCATCAGGGCCAGATCCTCGGCCTGATCGGACCGAACGGCGCCGGCAAGACCACGCTGTTCAATTGCCTGAGCCGGCTCTATCAGCCGAGCAAGGGCGACATCCTGATGGAAGGCAGGAGCATCCTGAAACGCCCGCCGCATCGGATCGCCGAAATCGGCATCGGGCGCACCTTTCAGAACGTGGCGTTGTTTGCAAATCTTTCGGTGCTCGACAATGTCAGGGTCGGCACCCATGCCCGCACCAATAGCGACATCATCAGCGACTCCCTGAAACTGCCCTGGGTTCGCCGCAGCGAGGCCGAACTCAACAAGCGCGTCCACGAAATACTCAATTACCTCGATCTCGGCGACGTCGCCCACCTCACGGTGTCGGGCCTGCCGTTCGGTACCCAGAAACGGGTCGAACTGGCGCGCGCGCTGGCGGCCGACCCGAAAATCCTGCTGCTCGATGAGCCTGCCGGCGGCCTCAACCACGAGGAAGTCTATGCGCTCGGCGACCTGATCCGCCGCATTCGCGACGAGCGCAAGATGACGGTGCTGCTGGTCGAACATCACATGGGCCTTGTGATGTCGATCGCCGATCATGTGGTTGCGCTGAATTTCGGCAAGAAGCTCGCCGAGGGAACACCGGCCCAGGTCCAGGCCGACCCGGATGTCATCAAGGCGTATCTGGGGAGCAAGGACCAATGACCGCGCTCTTGAACGTCAGGGATCTCAGGGCCTATTACGGGCAGGTCCAGGCGCTGCACGGCCTTTCCTTCTCGCTCAACGAGGGCAGCCTGACCACGCTGCTCGGCGCCAATGGCGCCGGCAAGACCACGACGCTACGGGCGATCTGCAACATGGTGCGCTCGACCGGTGGAATCGAGTTTGACGGCAAGCCGCTGGGAAACCGCTCGACCGAGAACGTCGTCCGCCTCGGCATCGCCCATGTGCCGCAGGGCCGCGGCACCTTCACCACCATGACGGTGGAGGAAAACCTGCAGCTTGGCGCCATCACGCGCAGCGACAGGGCCGCCATCGTCTCCGACATCGAGCGCATGTACGCCCACTTTCCGGTGCTCAAGCAGCGCTATACCCAGCAGGCCGGCACCTTGTCGGGCGGCGAACAGCAGATGCTCGCGGTCGCTCGCGCCCTGATGCTGCGTCCACGGCTGATGCTGCTCGACGAACCTTCGTTCGGTCTGGCACCGCTGATCGTGCGCGACCTGTTCAAGATCCTCGGCAAGATCAATCGCGAGGACAAGGTCACCATCCTGGTGGTGGAGCAGAACGCGCAACTGGCGCTGGAACTGGCCGATCAGGCCTACGTTATCGAGACCGGACGCATCGTGATGTCCGGCAAAGCCGACGAGATCGCCAACAACGAAGACGTGCGTAAATCCTATCTGGGATATTGAGGGAGCGCGGCCGTGGAGCTTTTCACCAATCAGGTCCTGGCCGGCATCGCTACCGGAGCGATCTATGCCTGCATGGCGCTCGCCGTCGTGATGATCTACCAGGCGATCGATCATCTGAATTTCGCCCAGGGCGAGATGGCGATGTTCTCGACCTTCATTTCCTGGCAGTTGATGCAATGGGGCATCCCCTATTGGGGCGCCTTCGTGCTGACGCTGGCGATTTCGTTCGCCGGCGGCATCCTGATCGAACGGCTATTGTTCAAGCCGCTCGCCAAGGCGCCAATTCTGACCAACGTCGCCGGGTTCATCGCGCTGTACGCGATCATCAACAGCGTCGCCGGACTGATCTGGGATTTCACCATCAAGCAATATCCGAGCCCATTCGGCTCCTCGCCGTTCCTGGGCAGCCAGTTGATCTCGACCCATCAGGCCGGCATGATCGGCATCACGGTGCTGCTCTTGATCCTGCTTTATCTGTTCTTTCAATTCACGCGCGTTGGGCTTGCGATGCGCGCGGCGGCCTCGGTGCCTGAATCGGCACGGCTGGTCGGCATCAACACCTCCTGGATGATCGCACTGGGCTGGGGCATGGCGGCGGCGATCGGCTCGATCGCCGGCATGATGATCGCGCCGGTGGTGTTTCTCGAACCGAATATGATGCTCGGCGTGCTGATCTACGGTTTCGCCGCCGCCGTGCTCGGCGGCCTGACCAGCCCGTTTGGCGCCGTGATCGGCGGCTTCCTGGTCGGGATCTTCGAAAATCTGGTCGGCACTTATATTCCCGGCGTCGGCAATGAACTGAAGCTGCCGATCGCGCTGGCGCTGATCATTACGGTTCTGGTTGTCAAACCGGCGGGCTTGTTCGGCCGGCCCATCGTGAAGCGAGTTTGATCATGAGCGCCATTCAGGAAGTCGTCACTGAGGCGCCCGAGGTCGAGGCGGTTCCCAAGCGCGCGATGACGCTCGGTTACGGGACGTCGCTGGCAATTTTGGCCTTGTTGATCATCGTGCCGTTTTGCGTGAAGAACTTCATCATCTTCCAGCTCACCCAGTTGCTTTATCTGGGGCTAGCGATCCTTGCGCTGAACATCCTGACCGGCGGCAGCGGGCAGTTTTCGCTGGGCCAAAGCGCGTTCTATGCGGTCGGCGCTTATACGTCGGCGATTCTGATGGAACACGCCGATATCAATTATGCCCTGACCCTGCCGATCACCGGCATTGTCTGCTTTATCTTCGGATTTCTGTTTGGCCAGCCGGCGCTGCGTTTGAGCGGCGTCTACCTGGCGCTGGCGACTTTTGCGCTGGCCACCGCGATGCCGCAAATATTGAAACTCGGGGTATTCGAGAAATGGACCGGCGGCGTGCAGGGCCTGGTGGTGACCAAGCCCGATGCCCCGTTCGGCCTGCCGATGTCGCAGGACATGTGGCTGTATTATTTCACGCTCGCGGTGTCCGTCGCGATCTATGTCTGTTCCGTCAATCTGCTAAAATCGCGCTCCGGCCGCGCTTTCATGGCGATCCGCGACAACGAGATCGCGGCCTCCGCGATGGGGATCGACGTCGCGCTGTACAAAACACTGGCGTTCGGCGTCAGTGCCGGCATCACCGGGGTGGCCGGTGGGCTCAGTGCGATTGCGGTGCAGTTCGTAGCCCCCGACAGCTTCACCGTCACATTTGCGATCGCGCTGTTTCTCGGCATGGTCGTCGGCGGCGTCGGATGGTTGCCGGGATCGATCGTAGGTTCGGCGTTCATCATCTTCGTTCCTAATATCGCCGAGGGAATCTCTAAAGGGCTTTCCGGCGCGGTGTTCGGTGTCCTGTTGTTCCTCGTCATCTTCCTGGTGCCGCATGGGGCGAGGCAGATCGCCGTGGTCGCCGAACATTGGCTCGGCAAGCTCAAGAAAAACTAACGCAAAAACTACCTCAAGAAACTACCCAAGGAGAAGATATGCTTTCAAAACAAAAAATACTGGTGGCGCTGTCGATGGCAGCCATGGCCTTTGCTGCGACCACCAGCAGCGCGCTCGCCCAAAAGAAATACGACACCGGCGCCACCGACACCGAAATCAAGCTCGGCAACATCATGCCTTATAGCGGGCCCGCCTCCGCCTATGGCGTGATCGGCAAGATCGAGGAAGCTTATTTCAAGATGATCAACGAGCAAGGCGGCATCAACGGCCGCAAAATCACCTTCATCAGCTATGACGATGGCTACAGCCCGCCGAAAGCCGTCGAGCAGGCGCGCAAGCTGGTCGAAAGCGATGAGGTTCTTTTTCTGTTCGGGCCGCTCGGAACGCCGTCGAACTCCGCGATCCAGAAATATCTGAACAGCAAGAAAGTCCCGCAGATTTTCGTTGCGACGGGTGCGACCAAATTCGGCGACTACAAGGACTTTCCGTGGACCATGGGATGGCAACCGGCCTACCAGAGCGAAGGCCGCATCTATGCGAAGTACCTCTTGAAGGAGAAGCCGGGCGCCAAGATCGGGATCCTGTTTCAGAACGACGATTTCGGCAAGGATTTGCTGAAAGGTCTCAAGGACGGTCTCGGCGACAAGGCGGCATCCATGATCGTCGCCGAGGAAAGCTATGAGGTGACCGAGCCGACCATCGACAATCACATCGTCAAGCTAAAGGCTTCCGGTGCCGACGTGTATTTCAGCATGACGACGCCGAAATTCTCTGCCCAGAGCATCAAGAAGCTCGCCGAGCTCGATTGGAAGCCGCTGTATTTCCAAAGCAACGTCGGCGCGTCGGTCGGCTCGGTGCTGCAGCCTGCTGGTTTCGAAAACTCACAGGGCATTCTCTCCGCGGCTTACGCCAAGGACGGCGCAGATTCGCAGTGGGACAATGACGAGGGCATGAAGAAATTTTATGCTTTCCTCGCCAAATATGCGCCGGAGGCCAACAAGGCCGACGGCTCGGTCGTGTTCGGCTATGGCCAGGCTCAGACCTTGGTGCAGGTTCTCAAGCAGGCCGGCGACACTCTGACCCGCGACAACATCATGAAGCAGGCCACCAGCCTGAAGGACTTCACGCCCGACACCTTGCTGCCTGGCGTCAAGATCAATACCAGCGCAACCGACTACTATCCGATCGAGCAGCTTCAGATGATGCGGTTCAAGGACAAGAAGTGGGATCTGTTCGGCGACACCATCAGCGGCGAACTCAGTAATTGATGCGACGGAAGTGCGCCCCCTCTCCCGCGCTTGCGGGGGAGGGCTGGGGTGTCGGCGCCTCCGCGAGCGTGCTGGATGATAGACTTCCCCCACCCGCCACGCTCTGGAGCGCAACGCGCTCCGAGCGCGTCGACCTCCCCCCCAAGCGGGAGAGGTGAGTGCCCCACTGACAGAGTGATGCAACGTAACGCAATCTCGCTCCAGCCTCCTGGTTACCAAAGAAGCAGCCCTTCGCGCCCAGCGCGAAGGGCTTTTTGTTGTGAGGCATTCGGTAAAATGGTACTCAAGGCGTTGGGGTCAAAGAGCTTTCGATCAAGAAGGCCATGACACACGCCATCCATACGAGTGGAAAGAGGGAGACGATCATGCCTGCCATCACGACCAGAACAGTCGTTGCTTCGGCCGCCGCACTCGCGCTGCTGGCCGCATTCGGCAGCGGCGCGCTCGCGCAGAAGAAATACGACACCGGCGCCACCGATACCGAAATCAAGATCGGCAACATCATGCCCTATAGCGGCCCCGCTTCCGCCTATGGCGCAATCGGCAAGACCGAGGCGGCTTATTTCAAGAAGATCAACGATGCCGGCGGCATCAATGGCCGCAAGATCAATTTCATTACCTATGACGACGGCTATAGCCCGCCGAAGACGGTGGAGCAGGCGCGCAAGCTGGTGGAAAGCGACGAAGTTTTGCTGGTGTTCAACGCGCTCGGCACGCCGCCTAATTCCGCGATTCACAAATACATGAATTCGAAAAAGGTGCCGCAACTGTTCGTCGCGACCGGCGCCACCAAATGGAACGACCCCAGGGATTATCCATGGACCATGGGCTGGCAGCCGAGCTACCAGAGCGAAACGCAGATCTACGCCAAGTACCTTCTCAAGGAAAAGCCGGACGCCAAAATCGGCGTGCTGTATCAGAATGACGATTACGGCAAGGATTATCTCAAGGGCCTGAAGGACGGCCTCGGCGCCAAGGCCGCCTCGATGATCATCGCCGAGGAGAGTTTCGAGACCTCGGAGCCGACTATCGACAATCACATCGTCAAGCTCAAGGCCAGCGGCGCCGATGTATTCATCGATATCGCAACCCCGAAATTCGCCGCGCAAGCCATCAAGAAGGTCGCCGAGATCGATTGGAAAGCGCTTCACTTTCTCAACAACGTTTCGGCATCGGTCGGCAGCGTGATCAAGCCCGCCGGTTTCGACAATTCGCAAGGCATCATTTCCGCCGCCTATCTGAAGGATGCGTCGGATCCGCAATGGGACAACGATCCCGGCATGAAGAAGTTCTACGACTTCCTCGCCAGGGACTACCCGGAAGGCAACAAGTTCGATGGCAATGTTGTGGTCGCCTACGGCGTCGCCCAGACGCTGGTTGAAGTCCTCACCAAATGCGGCGACGATCTGACCCGGGCCAACATCATGAAGCAGGCCGCGAGCCTCAAGGATTTCCGTACCGAAGTCCTGCTGCCCGGTATCAAGATCAACACCAGCCCGACCGATTTCGCCCCGATCAGCCAGCTTCAACTGATGAAGTTCAAGGGCGAGAAATGGGAACTGTTCGGCGACATCATCAGCGCGGATGTCGGCGGCTAGAACGCGGTGAGTCTCGGTTGAGACACTCGGGCGCTTCTCCCTCGCCCCGCTCGCGGGGAGAGGGTTGGAGCGGCCCGCAGCCGCCTTGATAGAAGAACGCCGATGCGAAGCATCGGCTAACGTGGGGGGATTCTCGGCAGTCTCTGACTCGTGGAGAACTTCACTCAGGCCACAAGAACCGAAGCTTTCCACATACTGATCTGCTTCAATGACTATGGAGAAACGGGAGCGAACAAACGTATGCCGTGACGGCTGTCGCACCATCACTCAAAAATGACAAATAACGGGAAGCACTAACGGAAGATCTGAATTCTTTAATATAATTTCAGGCTAGGCCATCGCCTCTGAACTGTTCTTCTTCAGTAAAGGCTCGATAAGCGGTCAAAGAAAATTGTGCCGCATTTATGATGCGATTAGGGAGAGATGAGCGCCAATACTCTGAGAGAGCTGCTCGTGAATTAGAGTCATGATCAAGGTGTCGCTTTGCACATCCACCCCAGCAAACTGGCAAAAACGAGCAACGTCGACAGTCTGATACTTTTGTTGGGTCAAAATTATCCCACCAAACCGATTCCGCGCCGAGAACACTGCTCGACGAAATCGAACCCACACCACGAGGTTTTTCACCGACTTGTAATCCACAACGGTACAGCACTCCATCTGCCCCGATAACGACTGATTTTTTAGCGAGAGCGGCACATACCGATCCCTTCGGATCGGGATAAGCCATTTGAGCAGCTGCATCATCAAGCCAAGCCGAGTTTGGAATGCGCTTACGCGCTTGACTCCTAACGAACTCAAATTCCAACGCGGCTATTTCTTGGCTTTTCAAAAAATCTGTTTTTTCAGTGTAGTTAGATATTTTGCGATTTGGAGGCGGGCAGGAAATTTTTGAGTGAACCAGTTACGGTCTACAGCGAAATCGAGAAACGATTCCATATCCTGAATGTTGTTGCGATCCAGGTTCAATCTAATGTCAACACGGGTAAACTGTACCAGCGCGTCTACGAGCTGTGTCGCACGTTCAAAAGGGGTGCGATCATCCGAATCGCGGTGGGATTTAAGC
Organism: Bradyrhizobium sp.; assembly: GCA_037201505.1. Lineage (GTDB taxonomy): Bacteria > Pseudomonadota > Alphaproteobacteria > Rhizobiales > Xanthobacteraceae > Bradyrhizobium. Next base: position 72,545 of record JBBCHO010000022.1, on the reverse strand, counting down.
ATGTGTCGGCGCTTGTTATGATTTTTGGCCAAGCCGTCAAACGATATTTGAGCTTGGACTAACGAATGACGTTGCACGAAAGCGCCGACGTCTTCCGGCCAAAGCGTACCGTTGGATATTATAGATGAGCGATATTCGACGCCGAGACCTATGCATAATTTCTGAAGCTTTGGTGAAAGGTCTTCGATAAGTTCGCTATTCAGGAGGGGTTCGCCTCCATACCAATTGACGTGGAGCTTATCTAGTTCGTGCTAAATTATGTGAGATTTTGTAAACTCGTATATCTTAGCAGAGTCAGCCAGTCCGAGCGTTGATGCAAGCCGCTTTTCATAACAATAGTAGCATCCAAGATTGCAGTCCTGCGTCGTTGTTATCGTCAAAACGGCAGGTGTTTCAGTTCGAGCTTCGTTGAAGCGATTTGCGATGGCTTCAACTTCATCCTGATCCTCATAGACGAGGAAACCGCACGTAACCATCTCGGCCAAAAACTCCGAACTAAGTTCGGACACGTCGACGATTCGCGGTGACTGACAAAGATAGTTAGCTAAGGAGATGGCGTCGGCTCCCTCCAATATATTTATTGAACCGGATGCCGCGTTATATAACGCGATCCGGTCTCTGTCGCTTACAACGAAGTTATATCTAGAATTCTTCCACCGCATCGTCTCGGCCGACATCAGTCGACTTCGATAATTGCAACACAGGTATCGTCACTACCGCACAGAGTCGCGAGCTGCGCTCCTTTTTTTCCAGTGCCGGCTCTTCGAATTGCGATGGAGACCACCTCGATCTTTTGTCCTGCGGAAACCCTTACGGTAGGTGACTTGTCTTGAGACTCTATAAGCGTGATCTTCGTTGAAGGTTTTTTGGCCATTGGGCGGCTCCCAATTAATTGCTGAAAGTTAAAACCTTAAGTGGTATAAATCTAGCATGATATTAGATTGACGCAACGATTGATGCGGGTGCCTAAAAGAAAATCTCATTTTGGCCTTCTCAGCGGCGATCGTTCACGGGCCTCTCCGTGGTCAAAATCGGCTTATTTTGATGTTATCACTAAACTCCCGCGCCACGCCGCGGGGGTTTTCTTTTGCTTCAATCGGATGGATAACCGGCCTCCGATATCCCGATGGCAGATCCCGTGAAACTAGATTCCTTGACACAATGACCGACAAACGCCCTCTCCTGCGCACGATTTTCGACGCCGCGGTCGCGGCGGCCCATCCCGACGTCGTGCTCTCGGCGCATCTGCGGCCCATCCCCAAAGGCCGTGTGATCTGCCTCGCCGCCGGCAAGGGCGCGGGCGCGATGGCTGCGGCCGCGGAGCGGCATTATCTCGACCAATTGGGGCTGGCGCCCGAACGGTTGATCGGCATCGCCACCACCCGTCACGGCCATGGCGTGCCGACGCGCCGGATCAAGATGATCGAGGCCGGCCATCCCGTGCCCGATGAGGCCGGATTGAAGGGCGCGGAACAAAGCCTGCAGATGGCCGCCGATGCCGGGCCGGACGACCTGTTGCTGGTGCTGTTGTCCGGCGGCGGTTCGGCGAACTGGATCGCGCCGGTCGAGGGCGTGTCCTTTGCGCAGAAGCAACAGGTGACGCGCGCGCTGCTGCGCTCGGGCGCGCCGATCGGTGAAGTGAACACCGTGCGCAAGCATCTGTCGCGGATCAAGGGCGGGCGGCTGGCGCGGGCCGGCCAGCGTGCCGAGATCGTGACGCTGGCGATCTCCGACGTGCCGCATGACGATCCCTCGGCGATCGCGTCAGGACCGACCGTGCCGGATCCGACCACGCTGGCCGACGCCCGCGCGCTGGTCGCCCGATATCATCTGGAGGTCGACGACGCGATTGGCCGCGCGCTCAACGACCCCAACAACGAAAGCTGCAAGCCCGGCGATGCGGCCTTCGCGCGCGCGCAGTATGAATTGATCGCGCGGCCAAAGGCATCGCTCGATGCCGCGATCAAGGTGGCGGCATCGGCCGGATACACGATCATCGATCTCGGCGCCGATCTCGAAGGCGAGGCCCGCGAGGTCGGCGCCGACCACGCGCGCCTGGCATTGAAGGCGCAAGCCGAAGGCAAGCGCGTCGCGATCATCTCGGGCGGCGAACTCACCGTGACCGTGCGCGGCAACGGCCGCGGCGGCCCCAACCAGGAATATGCGCTGGCGCTGGCCGATCTGCTTAAAGATACCTCCGGCATCGCGGCGCTGGCCGGCGATACCGACGGCGCGGATGGCGGCGCCGGCAGCGCTTCCGATCCTGCGGGCGCGATCATCGATCAGGCCACATTCGCGCAGATGAAGTCGCTCGGTCTGGACCCGAAGGCCTATCTCGACAACAACGACGCCACCGCTTTCTTCACCGCGACCGGCGATCTCCTGCTAACCGGCCCGACCCTGACCAATGTCAACGACGTCAGGGTGATCCTGGTCGACGCGGTTTAGATTCAAGCCATCGTCGTTGCGCCCTCGTCTTCATGAGTCGGCAGGGCGACATGTCCTGATGCTGCATCGCAACGTATTATCGTCGCGAAGCGCATCGCTTTCTCGATGCTGACGGCTCGCGTCGAAAATTTTTAACGCTTTGTTCAGCGAACTCCGAAGAACCAGCCGGATTCGACACATCGCAAGGATGTAATTTACCGGCTTGCCCTTCCAATATGCAACTCCTCACCGCGGGAGCGCTGTGAAACCACAGCAGGGGGTCGTCGCATCATGAATTCCCAGGAGCGTGCCATCTATCCCGAGCCGGCTCAACCGGCCGGGCTTCTTGAAGTCGCCCTGCATAATCTGTCGCTGGGATTGACCATCTTCGACGACAAGCGCGCGATCCTGTTCTGCAACAGGCGCTACATGGAGATTTACGGGCTTTTACCCGAACAGGTGAGGCCCGGAACGCTGCTCAGGGACATGATCCAGCATCGGCTGAATCTGGGTCTCAGGATATCCGTCTCGCCGGAAGACTATATCCGCGAGCACATCGGAACCGCGCTTCAAGCCGGGACAACGGTGCAGGAATTCACCGACGGGCGGATCATTGCCTATACGATTTATCCGATGCCGAACGGTGGCGGGATGGCGACGCATGAGGACATCACCGCGCGCGAGGAAATGAGCGCCCGCCTGCAGCGGCAATATGAAGTCGGCAAGGCGCAGGAAGAGGATCTGCAGATCCGGCACTTTCAATTCGACACCGCCATCAACAACATGTCGCAGGGACTTTGTTTCTTCGATGCCGCGCACCGGCTGATCGTGTGCAACGACCGCTATGTCGACATGTACGAGCTGTCGCGCGACCGCGTTGTCCCCGGCACCGCTTTGACCGAAATCGTCGACATGCGGTTCGAAGCCGGCAGCTTTCCGGCGATGACCCCTGAGGAATATCTGATCTGGCGCGCCAATGTCGCGGTATCCAATGAGCCCACCGACAGCATCGTCGAACTGCGCAACGGGCGCACGTTCAAGATTCGCCACCGCCCGATGCCCGACGGCGGCTGGGTTGCGACCCATGAGGACATTACCGAGCAGCGGCGCTCCGAGGTCCAGATCGAATATATGGCGCACCATGATGCGCTGACCGATCTCGCCAATCGCGTGTTGCTGAACCAGCGACTCGAGCATGCGCTGGGCGCGCGCATTCACCGCGAGGAAATCGTCGCGGTTCATCACATCGATCTCGACCAGTTCAAGGCGGTCAACGATACGCTCGGCCATCCCGCCGGCGACAAGCTCCTGAAGCTGGTCGCGGACCGGCTGCGCGGCCTGGTCCGCGCCAGCGACACCATTGCGCGGATGGGTGGCGATGAATTCGTCATCGTGCAGGCGCCGATCAGGGATCCTTCCGAGGCGACCTCGCTCGCTGAAGCGATCATCCGCTCGATCAGCGAACCCTTCGAGATCGACGGTCATCAGCCCGTGGTCGGCGCCAGCATCGGCATCGCGATCGGTCCGGGCGACGGACTGCGGCCCGACCGGCTGCTGCGCAATGCCGACCTCGCGCTGTATCGTGCGAAAGGCGACGGACGCGGCGTGTTTCGTTTCTTCCAGCCGGCGATGGACCTGCAGATGCAGACCCGCCGCCTGATGGAGCAGGATTTGCGCAAGGCGCTGCCATCAGGCGAGTTCGAGCTCTACTACCAGCCGGTGGTCCATCTGGCCAGCAACGAGGTCAGCGGCTTCGAGGCGCTGATCCGCTGGAATCATCCGCAGCACGGGTTGGTCTCGCCGGGCACCTTCATTCCGCTGGCGGAAGAAATCGGCTTCATCGTCCCGATGGGCGAGTGGGTGATCCGCGAGGCCTGCGCCACCGCGGCGAAGTGGCCGGGCGATGCCCGCGTCGCGGTCAATATTTCAGCCGTGCAATTCCGCAATCCCGGCCTGATGCAGGTCATCGTCGGCGCGCTCGCAGCCTCCGGCCTCAATCCGACGCGGCTTGAAATCGAGATTACCGAAACTGTATTGCTGCAGAACAAGGAAGCCACGCTGGCCGTGCTGCATCAGTTGCGCGCGCTGGGCGTGCGGATCGCGCTCGACGATTTCGGCACCGGCTATTCGTCGCTGACTTACCTGCAGTCATTCCCGTTCGACAAAATCAAGATCGACCGCTCCTTCGTCAAGGACATCACGGAAAACTCGGGCTCGCTCAACATCGTGCGCGCGGTCGCGGCACTCGCGACCGGCATGGGCATGACCGCCACGGCCGAAGGCGTCGAAACGCGAGAGCAACTCGACAGCATCACGTCCGAGGGCTGCACCGAGATGCAGGGCTTCCTGTTCAGCAAGCCGCTGCCGGCCCGCGAGATCGAGCGATTGTTTCTGCCGGAACGTGAGGTTCAGCAGGCGCCCGACCGTATCGTCGCGGCCTGATAGCGGCTCAGTTCTTCAAGATGAGGAGCGCGTTCCCCGGATGCTGCGCAACGCTTTTGCGGTGCGCTGCTGATCCGAGGTCCATCGTTCCCCAGATCGAGTGCTTGGGTCCCGGCTCTGCGGAGCGGCGTGAAGGACGCTGCACCGCGTCCGGGACACGAGATATCTCAAAACTCCTTCGCGATCTTGGCCAGCATGCCGAGCAGCGCGGCGCGGTTGGCGGGGCCGAGCAATTCGTTGAGACGCGCCTCATGTTTGGCGGCGACCAGTTTCTTCGCCCGCGCCAGCACCGCGCGACCTTTGTCGGTCAGCACCAAAATGTGCGAGCGCCGGTCATTGGTCGAGCGCATCCGGGCGCACAGATCGCGGCTTTCCAGGCCATCCAGCATCGCGACGAAATTTGGCCGCAGAATTCCGAGCGTATTGGCGATTTCGGTCTGGTTGCGCCCCGGATTCTTGTCGAGCAGCAACAATACCGAGAATTGCGCCGGGGTCAGTTGCAGCGGCGCGACGCAGCGCAGAAAATCCTCGAAGATTTTCAATTGCGCGCGCTTGAGCGAATAGCCGAGTAGTTCGGACAGTTCACCCAGTTGCAGCGCGGCGCCCTCCGCCGTGTCTTCGGCGGCCTCCTTGCGCAGGGAACGCCCCCCTTTGGCGGCATCAGCGGCGGCGTTTTTGGAAACAGTCATCGCTCGAGGCTCGCAATCCCGATAGGGTGGAAAGGACCGGCCAAAACCCGCCTTGAGATTATATTTGATAATTGTTATCCACCATATCAAATATCAGCGGGCCTTTTCAACTGCTGATATCGGGCGGCCGGGCGGCAGTTTGAAGCCCCGCGCCGTCCACGCCTGAGGGGGAGCGCCCGGTCTTGAACATGACGATCATGCTGTTCCTGCTGCAGGACGGCATCACCAATGGTGCGATCTACGCGCTGCTCGGGCTGGCGCTGGTGCTGGTGTTCGCGGTCACCCGCGTGATCCTGATTCCGCAGGGCGAGTTCGTCACCTATGGCGCGCTGACCTATGCCACGCTGTCGGCAGGGCAAGTTCCGGGTACCGCGCGGCTGGCGCTGGCGATGGGCATCGTCGCCTTCGGCCTCGACCTGTTCGCGGGCCGCCGGTCGCTGCATCTAAAGCTGGTTGCGCGCGCCTTCGCCATCAACATCGTGCTGCCCGCCGCCGTACTGGCGCTGACGATTGGGCTGGCTGGCCGTCACAGCCCAATCGGCGTCAACATTGCGCTGTCGCTGGTGATCGTCGCAGCGATCGGGCTGTTTCTCTATCGCATCGCGTTTCAGCCGATCGCCCATGCCTCGGTGCTGGTGCTGTTGATCGCCGCGGTGGGCTGTCATCTGGCGCTGCAGGGTTTCGGCCTGGTATTCTTCGGCGCCGAGGGCCAGCGCGGCCCGACGGTTTCCGACAGCGCCTTCACCATCGGTCCCCTGCGCTTCACCGGCCAGAGCATCGCGGTCTATGCCATCACGCTGGCCTTGATCGCGGCACTCTGGCTGTTCTTCGGGTTTACCCGAATGGGCAAGGCGCTGCGCGCCACCGCCGTCAATCGTCTCGGCGCGCGCCTGGTCGGGATCCGGACCGCGTTGTCGGGACAGATCGCCTTCCTGCTGGCCTCGGTGATCGGCGCGATCTCGGGAATCCTGATCGTGCCGATCACCACGCTGTATTACGACACCGGATTCCTGATCGGCCTGAAAGGTTTTGTCGCCGCGATCATCGGCGGGCTGGTGAGCTATCCCTTGACCGCGATCGCTGCGCTGTTGGTCGGCGCGGTCGAGGCGTTCTCGTCGTTCTATGCCAGCAACTTCAAGGAAGTTATCGTCTTCACGCTGATCCTTCCAGTGCTCGTGCTGCGGTCGCTGGCGGCGCCCGCGGTCGAGGAAGAGAAGGATTGAGCGCGATGATGCAGCGATACCCCATCATTGTCTTTGCGCTTGTGATGGCGGCGATCCCGTTTATTCCCGGCGTGCCGCCGTTCTGGATCGTGCTGCTGGACAATATCGGCCTGTCCGCGCTGGTGGCGATGGGGCTGGTGCTGCTGACCGGCGTCGGCGGCCTCACCTCGTTCGGCCAGGCCGCATTTTGCGGCTTCGGTGCCTATACGACGGCGGTGCTGACGACGGCCTATGGCCTGTCGCCATGGCTGACGTTGCCGCTCTCACTATTGGTGAGCGGTATCGCCGCGGTGCTGCTCGGTCTCGTCACGGTGCGGCTATCGGGCCATTATCTGCCGCTCGGCACACTCGCCTGGGGACTCGGCCTGTTTTATCTGTTCAGCAAGCTTGAATTTCTGGGACGCAATGACGGCGTTTCCGGCATTCCGCCGCTGTCGATCGGCTCGCTCCGGATGATCGATCCCGGAACGATCTATTTCGCGATCTGGATCGCGGTGCTTCTCTGTGCGCTGCTCACCTTGAACCTGCTGGACTCGCGCACCGGCCGCGCCATCCGCGCGCTGCGGCGCGGCCATGTCGCGGCCGAAGCGTTCGGCGTGCAGACGCCCCGCGCCAAGCTGCTGGTCTTCATCTATGCGGCCGTGCTGGCCGGGTTGTCGGGCTGGTTCTATGCGCATTTCCAGCGCGCCACCAACCCGACCCCGTTCGGCGTACAGACCGGCATCGAATATCTCTTCATCGCGGTCGTCGGCGGCGCCGGCTATGTCTGGGGCGGCGTGCTCGGCGCCGCCATCGTCGTGATCCTGAAGGAACTGCTGCAGAGCTACCTGCCGTATTTGTTCCACGGCGAAGGCCAACTCGAAACCATCGTGTTCGGCATCCTCTTGGTGACCCTGCTGCAGATCGCGCCGACCGGCGTGTGGCCCTGGCTGACCGCGCGATTGCCGTTCAAGCCCAGACGGCAACGGCCCGATACGTCGCTGGTTCTGCCTGCGCGCGCCCGGCCCGCGATAACGCCCGACGTGCTGCTGCAAATCGACCATGCCCGCAAGCAATTTGGCGGCGTGATCGCGGTCAACGACGTCTCCTTTGACGTTCAGGCCCGCGAGATCGTGGCCTTGATCGGCCCCAACGGCGCCGGCAAGAGCACCACCTTCAACCTGATCACCGGTGTGCTCGCGCCCTCGGGCGGCACGATCTCGGTGCTCGGCAAGAAGGTCGGCCATGCCGCCCCGCAACAAATCGTCAAACTCGGCATCGCCAGAACGTTTCAGCATGTCAAACTGGTGCCCGACATGACCGTACTGGAAAACGTCGCGATCGGCGCGCATCTGCGCGGTCATGCCGGCGCCATCGCAAGCATGTTCCGTCTCGACCGTTCGGATGAAGCAAAACTGCTGGCGGAGGCGACGCGCCAGATCGAGCGCGTCGGTCTAGGCGACCAGATCGATCAGCTGGCCGGGAGCCTGTCGCTCGGCCAGCAACGCATCGTCGAGATCGCCCGCGCGCTGTGCGTCGATCCGATGCTGCTGCTGCTCGACGAACCCGCCGCCGGACTGCGTCACATGGAAAAGCAGCAGCTCGCGGCCTTGTTGCGCCAATTGCGCGACGGCGGCATGTCGGTGCTGCTGGTCGAACACGACATGGGATTCGTGATGGATCTGGCCGACCGCATCGTGGTGCTGGATTTCGGCACCAAGATCGCCGAGGGCACGCCGCAGGCGATCAAGACCAATCCCGAGGTGATCAAGGCCTATCTCGGAGCGGTCGCATGAATGCGAACGGGAACGCGCTGCTGTCGGTATCGTCGGCGCACATCGCCTACGGCAAGGTCGAGGCGGTCCGCTCGGTCTCGCTCGATGTCGCCCCCGGCGAGATCGTCACCATCATCGGCGCCAATGGCGCTGGAAAGACCACGCTCTTGAACGCCATCATGGGCATCCTGCCGCTCAAGGGCGGCCTGACCTTTGCGGATCAGGACATGGCGCGGCTCGACATCGAGGACCGGGTCGCGGCCGGGCTCAGCCTAGTGCCGGAGCATCGCGAATTGTTCGCCAGCATGAATGTCGAGGACAATCTGCAACTCGGCGCATTCCGGATCGCCAAGTCTATCGCGGCAAAGTCGCTGGAGCGGGTCTACACGCTGTTTCCGCGGTTGAAAGAACGTCACAAGCAGTTGGCCGGGACATTGTCCGGCGGCGAGCAGCAGATGCTGGCGATGGGCCGCGCCCTGATGGGCGCACCCAAACTGTTGATGCTGGATGAGCCGAGTCTGGGTCTGGCGCCGATCATTGTCGCCGATATTTTCCGCATCATCGGCGAGTTGCGCGCCAGCGGCGTCTCGGTGCTGCTGGTCGAACAGAACGCCCAGGCCGCCCTGCAAATCGCCGACCGCGCCTATGTGATGGAGCTTGGCGAATTCATCCTGAACGGCCCGGCCAAAGATGTCGCGGCCAATCAGCGCGTCGCCGCCAGCTACCTCGGCTTTACGCATGAGGGCGCGAGCGGGGTTTAAGCGGGCTTGTGCTCAATTCGCAGTTGCAGCATCGCAGTGGCTAAAGTCGATGCTCGACAACGGCAAAACCGGCTGCGAGACTGCCCCCATAATAAACCCCGGGAGGAAACCATGAACATCAATCGCCGCGATCTCGCTCTGCCGCTGCTTGCCGTTGGACTCCTCGGCGTCGTCCCCGCCTTCGCCGGCGCGGATGAAGACGCCGTAGCGAAGAACGTCGAGGCGTTTCGGGTGGCCCAGATGGGCCAGGACGCCAAGACCCTGGAAGGGCTGTGTGCGCCGCAGTTGAGCTACAGCCACTCCGACGGACGGGTCGAGGACAAGGCAACCTTTGTCGCCAATGCGACCGATGGAAAATCGAAGGTTCTGTCACTGGCCTACCAGGACGTCAGCATTCGCGTGGTCGGCGATGCCGCGATCGTGCGGTTTCACTGGGTTGGCGAAGCCCAGGCCGTCGCCGATGGCAAGAAGAGCTCCACCAATCTGCACATCCTGATGAACTGGCAGAAGCAGGGCGCGGATTGGAAACTGCTGACGCGCGGATCGACGAAGCTCTGAGCGTCGTCAGGCGCCGGTAAGCCACCCGATCGTCATGCCCCCGCGAAGGCGGGGCATCCAGTACTCCGCGGCAGTGAGACTCAATCTCGCCGGCGCGGCCTACTGGATGCCCCGCCTTCGCGGGTGATGACACTGCGTGTTAAATCCTCTCACATCGCCGGAACGTACTTTCCGTCCTTCACCGTCAGGAGGATGCGTGAGCGCTCGTCGAGGCCATAGCGATCCTTTTCGGTCCAGTTGTAGACGCCCTGAGTCGTGACAATTTCCTTCTCGCTCATGATCGCTTGACGGATCGCTTCGCGAAATTCCGGCGTTCCCGGCTTTGCCGCCTTCAACGCCACCGGAATGATGCGCTTGAGCACCTCAAAAGCATCGTTGGAATATCCGGCAAACTGGTTACGGCTGTTGGCACCGTATTTGGCCTCGTACGCGGCATTAAACGCCAGACCAGGCTTCTTGGTCAGTGCGCCGTCCGGCTGCGTCTCAGGTGACATCACCGGCCCCGCCGACATAATGACACCTTCCGCCGATGCGCCGGCGATGCGAATGAAATCCATGCCGATAGCGCCATAGGTCTGATAGATCAGCCCCCTGTAACCGCGCTCGCGCAAAGCGGTCTGCGGTAGGGCTGCCGCTGCGCCGGAAGCCGCGATCAGGATCGCATCAGGATTGGCGGCAACCAGTTTCAGCACCTGGCCCGCAACCGACGTATCGGGCCGGGCAAATCGCTCTTCATCCGCTACCGTCATCCCCATTGGAATGGCCTGGTTCTTGAAATCGTTGAACCAGAGATCGCCATAGGAATCCGAATAGCCGATGTAACCGACGGTCTTGATGTTGTGCGCCTTCATGTGCTCGTACAGCACCTTGCCCATGATCGGAACCGACTGCGGCAGATCGACCGACCATTTTGCCCGCTCCGGCGTGATCGGAAACGGCGAAAGGCCGAAATGGGGAATTCCCGCCTCGTTGGCCACGTTGGACACGGCGATGGACGCCGGTGTAACGCACGACCCCATAATAATGTCGACCCTGGATTCGGTCACGAACCGGCGGGTATTAGTGGTGGCGGCGGTGGGATCGCCTCCATCGTCGAGAACAATCAGCTTGAGCCGCACTCCGTTTATTTCCCCAGGCGCGAAGTCGAGCCCGTTGCGCTCGGGAATGCCGATCGCCGCCGCGGGGCCCGTGGTGGAGAGCGAAATGCCGATGGTGATTTCACTGGTTTGGGCGGTTGCGGGTAACACCGGCAGCGCGAGCGCGACGGCCGCGATGGCGGCGGATAGATGAATCTTCCTCATTACTTCCTCGTGATGTGCTCGCGTGACGCTGTTTTTGGCCCGCGAAATCGGCCGCCGCGCGACCGCCGAGGACAAGCTCGAGGAGTTGGCGACCACCGACGCGCTCACCGGGTTGAAGAACCGGCGCAAGTTCGATTCCGCGATCGACACCGAATGGCGGCGCGCGGCGCGTCACAAAACGCCGTTGGCATTGCTGATGATCGATGCCGACCATTTCAAAGCCTATAACGACACGTTCGGGCATCAGGCCGGCGACGAGGTGCTGATCGGCATCGCCATCTGCATCACGGACGCGGTGCGGCGGGCCGCCGACTGTGCCGCGCGTTATGGCGGCGAGGAATTTGGCCGTGCTGTTGCCCGGCCCTGTCGGCTGTGGAAGCGCTGGTGGTGGCCGAAACGATCCGGCTGAACGTGCTGCAATGGTCCGGCGATCCACCGATCACCAGTGTCAGCATCGGCATCGCGAGCCTGACGCCCGACTCTGCCATCGACTGGGCCGGCCTGGTGATGGCCGCCGACCGGGCGCTTTACGCCGCCAAAGCCAACGGCCGCAACCGCTCGGTGCTGGCGAGCGTCCCGAAGCTGTCGCTGGTGGCGTGAAGCCCACCACGTCATTGCGAGCTTAGCGAAGCAATCCATTGCCAGTCACAAAAGAAGATTGGATTGCTTCGTCGCTTACGCTCCTCGCAATGACGGGATAGGAGCTGTGCCCTCGCCGTCACTTCTCCAGATACGCCTTCATCTCCCGCGCGCAGGCCGTCACGCAGATCGGCGCGCGCCATGCCGTAGGCGATGTTTGGCGCGCAGGAATCCCGGTTTCGAACCGCAATCATGCCGCTCGCCTTCGAACTCGACGCCATAAAAACTTTGGGTTTTGGCGAGCCCGATCATCGCATCGGTGAGCTGGATTTCGCCGCCGGCGCGCGCTCCTGGGTTTCCAGGATCTTGAAGATTTCCGGCTGCAGGATGTAGCGCCCTGTTATCGACAGGTTGGACGGCGCGGTGCCTTTGGGCGGTTTCTCCACCATGCCGTCGACCTCGAACAAATTGGCGCGCGTGTGGCGTTTGCCGACGCCGCAGATGCCATATTGATGGTGTGAGATGCGCCGGCACTTCCTCGACCGCAATCAGATTGGATTTATCGCCGAGATCGCCGGCAGCCGCGATCATCTGCTTGAGGCAGCCCGGCGTGTTGAGCACCAGTTCGTCGGGTAGCACCACCGCGAACGGCTCGTCGCCGACGATATCGCGCGCGCACCATACTGCGTGGCCAAGACCGAGCGGCGCCTGCTGGGCGGGTTAAAGCTCATCGCCCCGGCTTCCGGCTGATCGCGCGCCAGGATTTCCATCTCGGCCTTCTTGCCGCGCGCGGCCAGCGTGGCATCGAGTTCGTACATCCGGTCGAAATGATCCTCGATCACGCCCTTGTTGCGGCCGGTCACGAAAATGAAATGTTCGATGCCGGCTTCCCGCGCCTCGTCGACCACATACTGGATCAGCGGCTTGTCGACGATGGTCAGCATCTCCTTCGGCATCGCCTTGGTGGCGGGCAGGACGCGGGTGCCGAGACCGGCGACCGGGAAAACGGCTTTACGGATTTTCATGGGATGGGGGGCTGCCTTGAGAGAGCGGGCGGGAGGGATATATCGATCGGTAGGCAATAAACGAGCCGGTAACAACGGCGAATATGTGATGCAGTTCCTGATTGCGCCTCAGCCGCGTCACGCCAGCGGCGGAAAGACCCTAACCAAAAACTTCTCACTTGTTAAGCTATTGGAAACTGTGGCCGGGCCTCCTGAAAGCGGGATATTCCGGGAATCTGCGGGTGGACGTGATGCGGGCGACAGAACCATTGAAGAGGCGAACCGGCGCAATCATCCTTGCGGCGGCGCTCGTCTGTTGCGGTGAAGCCCGCGCACAGTCATCGAACCCCGCTGGACTTCCTCGGCAACATCTTCTCCTCGAAAAATGCCCCGGCCAACCCGTCACCCCCGCCGGGCGGCCGCGGTACCCGCCACCGGCAGCGGTCCGTTGCCATGGAGCGGCGAGGACGGCGCCTCCGGCCATCCCTTGATGACCGCCAGCGCGATCCGCGAGGCGGCCGCGAATTTCGATAGCTGCGTGGCCTCGATGTGGCCTGATGCCGCACGCCGCAACATCACGCAGGAAAATTTCCAGCGTTTCACGGCGGGTCTTTCGCCCGATTTGCGCATCATGGATCTGATGGATTCGCAGCCGAGAATTCACCAAATCGATCTGGGACTATCTCGACATCCTGGTGAACGACAATCGCCTCGCCCGGGGGCGCGAAATCCTCGCCAAATACAAATCGCAGTTCGAACGCGGTGGAAAAAGCCTACGGCGTCGATCGCTACGCGATCGCGGCGATCTGGGGCATCGAGTCGAATTACTCGACCCAGATGGGCGATCGCAGCGTGCTGCAATCCACCGCGACGCTGGCCTGCATCGGCCGCCGCCAGAAATATTTCAGGGACGAATTTCTCTCGGCGCTGGAAATCCTCAACCATGGCGACCTGCGCCCCGAACAGATGCGCGGCTCCTGGGCCGGCGCCTTCGGCCCGACGCAATTCATGCCGACCGCGTTCAAACGCTATGCGGTTGACGGCGACGGTGACGGCCGCCGCGACGTGGTCGACGATCCCGCCGACCTGATCGCCTCCACCGCCAACAATCTCAAAAAGGACGGCTGGCAGACCGGCCAGAGCTGGGGGCTACGAGGTCGTGGTGCCCCCGGGTTTCAACTACATGCTGGCGGATCGCGCCAAGGCGATGACGATCGCGCAGTGGCAGCATCTCGGCCTCAAGCGCGCCAACGGCCAGCCGTTCCCCGCCGATCGCCGACAAGGCCTATCTACTGGCGCCCGCCGGGGCGCGGGGGGCCTGGATTCCTGATGCTGCAGAATTTCCGCGTCATCATGAAATACAATCCGGCCGAGGCCTATGCGCTGGCGATCGGCCATTTCGCCGACCGGCTGCGCGGCGGTCCGGCCTTTGTGCAGCCCTGGCCGCGGCAGGAGCGCGAATTGTCGCGGGCCGAGCGGCTGGAACTGCAGCAGCTCCTGGTCCAGCGCGGGATTCTATCGTGGCACCCCCGGACGGCCAGTTTTGGCGGCGAAACCAGGGAGGCGCTGCGCAGCTTCCAGGCCTCGGTCGGCGCCCCCTCCGACGGATTTGCCTCCTCGGAGGTGCTGGAACGGCTCCCGGGCGCGGTGAAAACGCGATTTCCAGGCCGAAAGTAACCCTGAACAAGACATTTCCGTCCCGCCCTTGACGGCGCCGGCCGATGACCGGTTTATGGCGTGGAATCTGCCCGCTTGCGGCCCGATTCCGCTAGTATAGCCGGGGCCAGATTTTCAGACCTTGGCCTGATCTTTCATTACGATCGACGCGCATGCAGAAGCCGAAATCCTTCTTCCGGGTGTTTACCGAGAGCGGTCCGCTGATGGTGCTGGCCGTCGCGGTGATGCTGTTGGTCGGAATCGTGGGACCAGCTTCCGCGCAGTTTTTCAATTTCGGCGGACCGCCGCAGCGGCCACAACCGCAGCAGCAGCAACCCCAGCGCGGCGCTCCCGGCCCGGGCGGCGGAACCTGGTTCGGCGGTGACCTGTTCGCGCCGTTCCAGCAGCAGGCGCCAAAGCGGATCGAAAACTATTCCAAGGCGCCCCCGCCGGAAAAGCGCGAGACCGTGCCGGATCGCAACGTGCTGGTGCTCGGCGACGGCGATGGCCGACTGGCTCGCTTACGGTCTCGAGGATGGCCTATGCCGAACAGCCCGACATGGGCGTGCTGCGCCGGCACAAGACCGTCTCCGGCCTGATCCGCTATCAGCCCAAGGGCGACCCGGCCGACTGGGCCGCGGCCGCCAAGGGCATCCTCGCGACTGAAAAGCCCGACGCCATCGTCATCATGCTCGGCCTTAACGACCGCATCTCGATGCGGGAGCCGACGGCGGAGAAAGCCGACGCCAAACCGTCGGACAAAAAGACCGACAAGAAGGATGTCCGCACCAAAACCGGACGGTACCGCCGATGCGGCGAAGCCGGATGACAAGGCTACCGACACCGACCTGTCGGATGATGCCGACAATGGCGACGTGCCGTCATTGATCGCGCCGGACAAGAGCGCGCGTTCGCCGAACGGCGTCTATGAATTCCGCGAGGATCGCTGGGTCGAGCTCTACACCAAGAAAATCGAAGAGATGATCGCGGTTACGAAAGTCCAAGGGTGTGCCGGTGCTGTGGGTCGGCCTGCCCGCGGTGCGCGGCGCCAAGGCGACCGCCGACATGCTGTTCCTGGATTCGCTGTATGCGCGAAGCCGCCGGCAAGGCCGGCATCACCTATGTCGATGTGTGGGACGGATTTGTCGACGAAGCCGGCCGTTTCCTGCAGCAGGGCCCCGACTTCGAAGGCCAGATCCGCCGGCTGCGTTCCTATGACGGCGTGTATTTCACCAAGCCCGGCGCGCGCAAGCTGGCGCATTATGTCGAACGCGAGATCACCCGGCTGTTGGCATCGCGCTCGGCGCCGATCGCGCTGCCGAGCGAACCGGCCACGCCCGACGCCAATGCCCAGCCCGGCCAGCCCGCGCCGCGTCCGCTGGCGGGACCGATCCTGCCGCTGGTGGCGTCCTCCGTCGGCACCGATCAATTGCTGGGCGGTCCGGGATCGCGACCCGCTTCAGTGGATGCGCTCGCGGCGCGCACTCTAGTCAAGGGCGAACCGCTCGCGCCACCTGCGGGCCGCGCCGACGATTTCGCTTGGGCCGCCGCCGTGAGATCGGCCGCGAACAGGCCAAGGGGCGAAGTCCCGGTCGCTTCCGTTTCACCCGATGGAACGCCGATCGCGCCGGCAGCACCGCCCAAACCGAAAAGAATTCGCCCGATTCAATCTGGCGCGCCCGGGACATTCCAGAATTTCTTCGGGCTGAACACCGCGCCACGCCCGCTGCAACAACCGCCGCAGCCCGGACAGGCCGCGCCGCCGCGCGTTCCGACTGCGCCTGGGCGTGCCGCGTCCGGCCGGCCAATGTGGGGCGATCAGCGTCGGTACCGCCGGCGCCGGGTTTCTTCCGCAGTAAACAAAACAAACCTCACGGTGAGGCGCGTTTTGGCGCGTCTCGAACCGTGAGGCCGGTATTCCGTAAAAACGCCCTGCTGACTCAGCCGTAATAGCGCCAGCGTTGCGGACGGCGCGGTTGACGCGTCATCATCAGCGCCAAAGCAAAACCAATTCCGCCCGCAAATCAAGAGCGCGCCGAGCGGCTGTTCCTGCACCCGTTTCGCCACCGCTTCGGTGCCGTCGCGGAGCGCCTCGTTTCTACCGGCATACACATCCTTCGCATAGCCGACGGCCAGCTTCGCCCGCGTCGCGCGCGGCATCCTTGGCCTGCCCATACAGATTCTGCACGGTGCCGGCGGCTTCGCGGGTGCGCCCCGCGGCCTGGGTCTGAGCATTGCCCGTCGCGTCGCCAACGGCACCCTCGACCTTACCGGCGAAATCCTTTGCCGAACCGGCAATCCGATCCTTGTCCATCGCGGTCACTCCCTTGCGAAATACGCGTGAGATGATTCTCGCAGACCCTAACCGATGAGACCGGTTCGGGTTCCGGCGGATGGCATGCGCGGGGGTCCAAACCCGTCGCCGTTGACATCGCTCGGTCAGGGAGTAACTTTTTCTGAAATGAGCGGAACAATCGCTCGCCTGGCCCCGAGGATAAACGCCATGACCGTGACGATCCGGCAGCTTCACCCGTTCTTCTTCGGCGAGGTCTCCGGCGTCGATCTGCGGCAACCGCTGACGCCGCAGGAAGCGGCCGATATCGAGACCGGCATGGATCAATACGCCGTACTGCTGTTCCGCGATCAGGACATTACCGACGACCAGCAATTGATCTTCGCGCGCAATTTCGGCGAACGCGAAAATGCACGCGGCGGCACGGTAACGAAAAAAAGAAGATTACCGGCTCACCTCCGGGCTGAACGACGTCCTCCAATCTCGGCAAGGACGGCCAACCGCTGCCGCGCCGATCACCGCACCCATCTGTTCAATCTCGGCAACTGCCTGTGGCATTCCGACAGTTCGTTCCGCCCGATCCCCGCAAAATTCTCGCTGCTGTCGGCGCGGGGTGGTGAATCCCAAGGGCGGCAATACCGAATTCGCCGACATGCGCGCGGCCTATGACGCGCTCGACGACGAGACCAAGGCCGAAATCGAGGACATGATCTGCGAACATTCGCTGATGTATTCACGCGGCTCGCTCGGTTTCCTCGATTACACCGAGGAAGAAAAGCAGATGTTCAAGCCGGTGCTGCAACGGCTGGTGCGCACCCATCCGGTGCATGGCCGCAAGTCGCTGTATCTGTCGTCACATGCCGGCGGGCGTCCAGGGCATGTCGGTGCCGGAAGCACGGTTGTTGTTGCGCGACCTCACCGAGCACGCCACCCAGCGCGAATTCGTCCATTGTCCATCGCTGGAAGCTGCATGATCTCGTGATGTGGGACAACCGCCCAGACCATGCATCGCGTGCGCCGTTACGACCAGTCGCAGCCGCGCCACGGTCGCCGGCACCGCGCCGACGGTCGCGCAGCAGGCGGCGGAGTAACGGCCGGTGTCGTCCCGGCGCAGGCCGGGACCCATAACCACCGATGTTAGTTGTTAAGCACAGCGTCGGGCAGCTTCGTATCAAGGATAGGACACGGCATGATGGGTCCCGGCCTGCGCCGGGACGACGAGCGCGAATAGCTGCCTATGCGTGCCCGGCTTCGTTCGACAACATGCCGGGATCGATCCCGATCTTGCGCAGCGCCCGCAGGTATTTTTCCTCGACATCGCCGCCGAAGATCAGGTCGGCATCGGCATCGCAATGCAGCCAGCCATTGTCCTGGATTTCGGTTTCCAATTGTCCCGCCGCCCAGCCGGCATAGCCGAGCGCGAGGATGGCGTGCTTCGGCCCGGCGCCCTTGGCGATCGCCTTGAGAATATCGACGGTGGCGGTCAGGCAGATGCCGTCGTCGATCCGCAGCGTCGCATCCTTGATGAAGAAATCACTGGAATGCAGCACGAAGCCGCGACCGGTGTCGACCGGGCCGCCCTTGAGCACCTTCATGCTCTCGGCGTTCTCCGGCAGCTTGATCTCATCGTTCTTCTTGATGATGTCGAGTTGCACCAGCAACCCGGGAAAATCGATACTGCCCGCCGGGCGATTGACGATGATGCCCATGGCGCCTTCGGCCGAATGCGCGCAGAGATAAATCACCGAACGCTCGAAGCGCGGATCGCCCATCACAGGCATCGCGATCAGCAACTGACCGTCGAGATAGCCGTTATCATGGCCTGACAAATCGCCGGCAGGGCCGGCGGCTTTGCGGCGAACCGTCTTGGGTTTTTTGCCTTCAGAATCCATCCGCTAGGACTCTCATATTGTTGCACATCCTGATATTGGGTGGCGGTTCTGTCAATCAAGCTTCCTTGCAAGCTTCCTTGCAAGATTCAGGCGAGCTTCCCGCAAATTTCCCCGGCCGTTTTTTGCAATCCATCACAAGCAATTCAATGGTTTACGATCTCGCTTGGCTGTAAGGACATGCCATGATCATCCATGTTCCCCTGCGAATAGCACTCGGCATCGGCCTCGCTATATCGGCATCCTCCATGGCCGTGGGAGGCACACGCCCAGGACGCTTCGCCGTGGCAACGCAGCGGGACACGCTGCGGTCCGGCTGCTGGCGGGGATCGCGCAGCGGTTCGGTGCTGCTCGGCGGCGTCGCCATGCAGCTCGAGCAGGGCTGGAAGACCTATTGGCGGAACCCCGGCGATTCCGGCGTTCCCGCGCGTTTCGATTTCTCCAAATCCGACAATGTCGAAGCCGTGACGGTGCTGTGGCCGGCTCCGACCAAATTCGATGACGGCGCCGGCGGTCACTCGCTCGGGTTATCACAACCAGATCGTGCTGCCGTTGCGCATTGTCGCCAAAAATGCCGACAAGCCGGGTGACGCTGCGCGCCGATATCAATTATGCGGTGTGCGAAAAGATCTGCATACCCGTCGAAGCCAATACCGAGCTTAGTTTTGCCAGCGTGGCCAGCACCGAAGACGGCGCGCTGTCGGGCGGCGCTCGACACGGTGCCGAAGCCGGCCAGCATCGGTGATCCCAATCCGCTGACCATCCGCGACGTCAAACGCTGAGGGCAAAATCCACCGTGCTGGTCGATGTCGCCGCGCCCGAGGGCAAGGAAGTCAACCTGTTCGTCGAGGGACCGACCCCGGACTGGGGACTGCCGATACCGAACCAGATCGAAAAAAGCCCACCCGGGGTCAAGCGCTTCACCTTCGAACTCGACGGCCTGCCGCCCGGCGTAAAGCCCGATGGCGCCGCGCTGAAACTGACGCTGGTCGGCGGCGACCGTTCCTACGAGTTCAATATCAATCTGGATTGAGATTCACCGTCATTCCGGGGCATGCGAAGCATGAGCCCGGAATCTCGAGATTCCCCGATGTGCAATTGCACATCTGAGGTTCGCGCTTACGCGCGCCCCGGAATGACAGTGCGAGCACCCAACCAAATCTTAACGAATAGTTGATAGCCCGATAACGCCGCATGAGCGGCAATCCAGGGGATTTTCGGCTGTGGCCGTGATGGACGCTCAATCCGCAACAGCTCCGCCTACCGGCGTTTTTATGCGGCTGAAAGCCATGCTGGGGCGGCCTGCGTGGCAGATTTTTTTGGCGGCACCAGCGAAGCCTCGCTCACCCGACGACTAGCCGGCACGATTTTCATCATCGCGTCGTCAGCGCCGCGATGGCGTATCTCTCGCAGATCCTGCTGGCGCGCTGGATGGGCGGTTCGGATTACGGCGTCTACGTCTATGTCTGGACCTGGGTGCTGCTGCTCGGCAGCATGATGGATTTCGGCATCTCGGCCTCGGCACAAAAGATCATTCCGGAATATCGCACGCGGGACGAGTCACGCGCTGTTGCGCGGCTTTCTCTCCGGCAGCCGCTGGATGACATTTGTGGTCTCCTCAATTGTTTCGCTCGCACTGGCCGGCGTAGTGAAAACGCTGTCGCCGTGGATCGACGCCAACGAAGTGGTCCCGCTTTACATCGGCTGCCTGACGCTACCGGCCTTCGTGGTCGCCAATACCCAGGACGGCCATCGCGCGCTCGCATGACTGGATGCGGCTTGGGCTGATGCCCGCAATTCATCGTGCGCCAATCCCTGATCATCGGCCTCACCGCCGGCGCGTTTGCGCTCGGCCTCAATCTCGGCGCGACCGCGGCGATGCTCGCCAGCGCAGCCGCGGTCTGGATCGCGATGATCGGGCAGATGGTGGTGCTGAACCGCCGCCTCGCCGGTCACATCGAGCCCGGTCCGAAGGCCTATGATTTCCGCGGCTGGCTTGCGATCTCGCTGCCGATCCTGATGGTCGAAGGCTTTTATCTGCTGCTGTCCTATACCGACGTGCTGGTGTTTGCAGCAGTTTCGCTCATCGCAGGAAGTCGGCGTCTATTTCGCCGTGGTCAAGACCTTGGCGCTGGTTTCGTTCATCCACTACGCGATGTCGGCGACGACGGCACACCGTTTGCGGAGTATCACTCAACCGGCGACAAGGCGCGGCTATCCGCTTATGTGGCGCACGCGATCAAATGGACGTTCTGGCCCTCGCTCGCCGCGACCGTCGTGCTGCTGGCGCTGGGCAAGCCGCTGCTGTGGCTGTTCGGGCCGCAATTCGTGATCGGCTACGATATCATGTTCATCGCAGCGATCGGCCTTGTGGGTGCGTTCCGCGATCGGCCCGGTCGAGCGGCTGCTCAACATGCTCGGCCATCAACATATCTGCGCGCTGGCCTACGCGCTGGCCTTCGCCATGAACGTCGTGCTCTGCGTCGTGCTGGTGCCGCGCTTCGGCGGCACGGCGCCGCAGCCGCGACCTCGATCTCGCTCGCCTTCGAGACTGTGCTGCTGTTTTGGATCGTGCGCCAGCGCCCTCGGCTGCACATGCTGGCGTTTGGAAAGAGCGGTTAAGGAAGCTTCCCGCAGCGGTTGGAAGCCAAGCTTCCGCGTGATATAATTGCGCTTATGACCGCAACGGAACTGAAAGACCTGCGGAGCCGAAACTATCTCGCAACCCAAGATGACTTGCGGGTTATCGATGCCGACGATGGCCGCCATCGACGGTGGGAAAATCGCAATCCGATGCTGAAATCAAGGCTGCTTTTGCAAAATTCCGACCAGCATGAAACTTGTCTATTCGCGACAGGCGGTCATCTCTCGCAAGCGTAACTGACTCAGAATGAGGGAAAAATCCTGCCCTCCTCCCGAAAGGAGGAAGGCAGGAATAAAGACCCGCTTACTCCGCGGTCCAGCCGCATCGATCGAGATGTTGGTGCCGGTGATCTGGGCGGCATCGTCGCCGCACAGGAACAGCGCCAGTGCTGCGACCTGCTCTGACGTGACGAACTCCTTGGTCGGCTGCGCGTCCAGCAGCACGTCGTTTGATGACCTGCTCCTTGGTCATGTTGCGGGCCTTCATGGTTTCCGGAATCTGGTGCTCGACCAGCGGCGTCCAGACGTAACCTGGGCTGATGCAGTTGCAGGTGATCTTGAAGGGTCGCGAGCTCGAGCGCGGCGGTCTTGGTGAGACCGGCGATGCCGTGCTTGGCCGAGACATAGGACGACTTGAACGGGGAAGCGACCAGCGAATGCGCCGATGCGGTGTTGATGATGCGGGCCCCAGCCGCGCTTCTTCATGCCGGGAATGGGCCGCGCGGATGCCGTGAAACGCCGACGACAGATTGATCGCGATGATGGCGTCCCATTTTTCGATCGGGAAATTCCTCGATCGGCGAGACGAACTGGATACCGGCATTGTTGACGAGGATGTCGACCGAGCCGAACGTGCTTTCGCCGAGCGCGATCATGCCGGCGATTTCGGCCGGCTTGGTCATGTCGGCGGGCGAATGGATCGCTTTGACCTTGAAATCGGTCTCGATCGCGGAACGTTCCTTTTCGATATCAGCCGGCGCGCCCATGCCATTGATGACGATGTTGGCGCCGGCGCTCGCGAAGGCCCGCGCATATGCCAAGCCGATGCCGCTGGTCGAACCGGTTACTACAGCGGTCTTGCCTGTCAACGTACCCATTATTTCACTCCTGTTTGCCCGTGGGGGTTTCGGGGCTATCCCCGGTGAGATCGTATGTCACCATTGTTTCATCTGATTGGGGCCGCTCCAGCCAATCCTTGTGCTGCATCGACAAATGCACGTCACGCGTCCCGGCGCCCCAATGCTCGACCATCCCGACATGGGAGAAATCATAGTCTTTGGAGGACGATTCGTAGTTCTTGCTGCGGTAGATCAGATGCACCACCGTGACGGTGCTTTCCTTGGCGGCCTTTTGCAAAATCTCGACCGACGGATCATTCTTGAGATGCTCGGGCAATTTACCGATCAGGTCGCGCAACGCCCTGCGGGCGTTGTGAACCTGTTTGTTCTTGTCGGTATTCATGCGGGTGCGGCTGGAAAAGCGGATGTCTTTTTCGCGCTCCGCGGCCTCGAGCAGCGTCGCCGGCAAGTTTCCGCGCGCGCTGAACAGGTCGACCTGGAAGATCAGGAGATCGTCGGTGGCGTCCTCATCCAGCACATAGTCGAGTGGTGTGTTGGAGGAGATACCGCCATCCCAGTATTGCTCGCCTTCGATCTCGACCGACGGAAAGCCCGGCGGCAGCGCGCCGGAGGCCATGATGTGTTCCGGGCCGATTTTCTTGCCGAGCTTCTTGAACTCGACATTGTCGAAATAGCAGAAATTGCCTGACGTGACGTTCACCGCGCCCACGCTCAGGCGGGTCTTCAGATCGTTGATACGATCGAAATCGACCAGATGCTCCAGCGTCTTGCGAAGCGGCGCGGTGTCGTAATAGCTCAGGGATTGCGGGCTGCCCTGCGGCCACAGCGGCGCCGGCGGAAATCGCGGCTGGAAGAATCCAGGCACGCCGAATGTCGCGATCAAGGCGGCGCTGGTTTCGTTGAACAGCGACCGTCCGCGGTCGCCTTTTGTGATGGGATTCCAGGGCACCGGCGACGACACCATTTCCCAGAATTCCTTGAGGCGCGACACTCGTTTTTCCGGCGCGTTGCCGGCGATGATCGCGGCGTTGATGGCGCCGATCGAAATGCCCGCAACCCACACTGGCTCGAAATCGAAGTGACACAGCGCCTGATAGGCGCCTGCCTGATAGGAGCCCAACGCACCGCCGCCTTGCAGAACGAGGACACGTTTCGCCGTAGCGGGCGTCCCGGCAGGCTCTGGATTGACAGAATTCATTATCGCCCCTGGTTCGACCAAAAAAACTGGCTCTACCGTGGCGTCAGTTCGTGATGGCGTCAATCAGGGAGGCGAAAAGCCGGATCAAGCCGTAGTTATCGCGCGTCCGATGAAGCAAGAATCAGCGTCCAGAACACCTTGTATTTGGTATTCGGAGCATAGCTCGCCGCGATGCCTAATTTTGTGACACCATTTTGAAGCATATTCGCCCGATGCGGGGGCGAGTCACGCCAGCCCGAAAAGGCCTCGGCCAGCGTGTGATATCCGGCCGAGACATTTTCCACCGCCAGCGTCGCGGGGTATCCGGCCGCGGCCAGCCGCTTCGGCAACGGCGCCTTGACATCATGGTCAAGCTTGTTGCGGCTGGCCATCGCCTGCGACTGCGCTTCGGCGATCCTCATCAATTCGGGATCGACCACCACGGCGCCCAGACCGTTGTTCTGCCGGTAGAGCGAAATCATCGAGGCCGCGGCCTGGGGATCGAGTTTGGCGCCGCCATCGGCCATGTTCGAATACATGGTCGGCTGTTCGACCGGAACTTCCGCCGCACAGCCCGCCAGTGCCAAAAGCCCCAAAATGGCGATTATCGCCCGCGTCATCGATTCCCCCGGTCTAGAGCGTTTTCGAGCGAAGTGGATACCGGCTCGCGTTAAGAAAACGCGTCAAACAAAAGATTAGAGCCCGGTTCTGATTCAATCAGAACCGATAAGGCTCTAGCGGGCAGTTGTTGCATACCAACCGTGGCTGAATGGTGAACGCGGGCTCTTTACCTGAACGGCTCTGGGAAAGGCTACTCGGTCGCGGCGAATATCCGGTAGCGGCGGGGCTGCAATCCGACGATATCGCCGGCCCTGAGTTCCCGGTCCCGGGGCGCGTCGATCTCGATCACGCTCTCGCCGCCGGACAAGGCCACTTCCGCGCGCTGGATCGCGCCGAAGGTCCGCACATGCCGGACCGCACCTTCGAGCGCGCCGCTGCCGGCCGGGCCAACCTGCATGTCATGGCGGCGGACGAATAATTTCGAGGCCCCGGAAGCCAGCCCGTTCACCGCGATATTGAGCGCCTTGCCGCCGAGCCGCACGCAGCCGTCGTGGACCTCTACCGGCAGCACGATCGACTCGCCGATGAAACTATGCACGAACGCAGTGGCGGGATTGTCGTAGACCTCGCCGGGCGTACCGATCTGCTCGATACGCCCCTTGTCCATCACCACCACCTGGTTGGCGACTTCGAGCGCTTCTTCCTGATCGTGGGTAACGAAGATCGAGGTGACGTTGATCTCCTGATGCAGCGAGCGAAGCCATTGCCGCAATTCCTTGCGCACCTTGGCGTCGAGCGCGCCGAACGGCTCATCGAGCAACAAAATCCGCGGCTCGATCGCCAGCGCACGCGCCAGCGCGATACGCTGGCGCTGGCCGCCGGACAACTGGCTAGGATAGCGATCGGCCAGCCAGTCGAGTTGCACCAGATCCAGCAATTCCTTGACCCGGCGACGGATAGCGGCTTCGTCCTTGCGCACCGCGCGCGGCTGCACCCTCAAACCGAACGCAACGTTTTCGAATACCGTCATGTGACGGAACAGCGCGTAGTGCTGAAACACGAATCCGACGTGGCGCTCGCCGGCGCCATGGGCGAGCGCGTTCTCGCCGTCGAATGACACCTCGCCAGAGTCGGGCCAGTCCAGCCCCGCGAGAATCCGCAGCAGCGTGGTCTTGCCCGAACCCGATGGCCCAAGCAGCGCCAGCAACTCGCCATTGGCGACTTTGAGATTTACGCTATCGAGCGCAGCAAAGGCGCCGAACTTCTTTACAATGTTCTTGACTTCAATCGCCACGGGGAAGCTGTCCTTCGTCCAGATGCCGCTCGAGAATGGTTTTCGCTACCAGCGTGATCAGCGCCAGCATTGCCAGCAGCGATGCGATCGCGAACGACGACACGAATTGATATTCATTGTAGAGAATCTCGACCAAGAGCGGCATGGTATTGGTCTCGCCGCGGATATGCCCCGAGACTACCGACACCGCGCCGAATTCGCCCATCGCGCGCGCGTTGCTCAGCAGCACACCATAGAGCACGCCCCATTTGATATTCGGCAAAGTGACGCGGAAGAAGGTCTGCAGGCCTGACGCACCGAGCGAAATCGCGGCCTCTTCCTCTTGCGTGCCCTGTTCCTGCATCAGCGGGATCAGCGCACGTGCCACAAACGGAAATGTCACAAAGATGGTCGCCAGTGCGATCCCCGGCACCGCGAACAGCACATGGATGTTGTGGCTCTGCAGCCAGGGACCCCAATAGCCCTGCGCGCCGAACAGCAGCACGAACACCAGCCCCGATATCACCGGGCTCACCGAAAACGGCAGATCGATCAGCGAGATCAGCAATGTCTTGCCGCGAAAATCGAATTTCGTGATCGCCCAGGCCGCGACCAGACCGAATACCAGATTGAGGCTGACGGAAATCGCGGCCACCCACAGCGTCAGCCTGATTGCCGACAGCGCCTCCGGATCGGAAAGTGCCGCGAAGTACGCGCCAATGCCTCGGGAGAAAGCCTGCGCGAACACCACGACCAGCGGCAGCACGACGAACACGCTAAGAAAAATCAGCGTGATCGCGATGATGATGCCGCGCACCAGCCGGGGCTCGGTGCGCAGGTCGTCCCGGACCGAACCTGGGGAGATTTGCAGCTCGCTCATCCGGTCAATCCTCAATGCGCGGGAATGCGCATCTGCGCCCAGCGCTGGATGCGATTGACCGCAAAGATGATCAGGAACGAGGCAACCAGCATGACGACCGCGATCGCGGTGGCGTCCGCATAGCGAAATTCCGACAGCCGGATCACGATCAATAGCGGCGCGATTTCGGATACGTTGGGCAGATTGCCGGCGATGAAGATCACCGAACCGTATTCGCCGACCGCCCGCGCGAAGGCCAGTGCAAAGCCGGTCAGCAGCGCCGGGATCAGGCTCGGCAGGATCACCCGGAACACCGTGTTCAAGCGGCTGGCGCCGAGGCTGGTCGCGGCTTCCTCGATCTCGACGTCAAGATCGATCAAGACAGGCTGAACCGTCCGCACCACGAAGGGGATGCCGATGAAGATCATCGCGATGAAAATTCCGGTTGGCGTGAACGCCACCTTGATACCGAGTTCGGCCAGCGGTGCGCCGAGCCAGCCTTTTTGAGCGAACAGCGATGTCAAGGCGATGCCGGCCACGGCCGTCGGCAATGCGAAGGGAATATCGACGATGGCATCGAATATCCGCCGGCCCGGAAACCGATACCGCACCAGCGCCCAGACGACGACCGTTCCCATCACCAGATTGACCAGCGCGGCGGCGAAGGCGAGCCCGAACGATATCTTCAGGGCGTTGAGCGTACGGCGGCTGGAAAGGATGTCCCAGAATTGCTCCGGGCTGAGTTCAAGCGTCTTGAGGAACAGGCCCGCGAGCGGAATCAGGATGATGACGGAGAGCCACGTCAGGGTCAGTCCCATGGTGAGAGCGAACCCCGGCAAGGTGCTGCGCCGTCCCGTGCTTCCGCTCACAACCCTGCCCCCCGGCGGTTAAATCAATTCTTGTAAATCTGGTCGAATATACCGCCTTCGCTGAAGTGTTCCTTCTGGGCCTTGGTCCAGCCGCCGAACACGTCATCGATGGTGAACAGTTCGACCTTCGCGAATGAGCTTTCGTATTGCTTGGCGATCTCCGGATCGCGCGGACGATAGGAGTTGCGTGCGGCAATTTCCTGACCATCCTTCGTGTACCAGTACCGCAGATAAGCTTCGGCGACCGCACGCGTCCCTTTTTTATCCGCAACGCTATCGACGACCGACAGCGGCGGCTCCGCCAGGATGGAGAGCGGCGGCGATACGATCTCGAACTTGTCCTTGCCGAATTCCTGCTGGGCAAGAAAAGCCTCATTCTCCCACGCCAGCAAGACATCGCCGACGCCGCGTTCGACAAAGGTCACGGTCGAACCCCGCGCGCCCGTATCCAGCACCGGCACATTCTTGTAAATGTCGCCGACGAATTGTTTCGCCTTGTCGGCGGAGCCGTATTTCTTCAAGGCGTAGCCCCACGCGGCGAGATAATTCCAGCGCGCGCCGCCCGACGTCTTCGGATTGGGCGTAATGACGGAAACGCCCGGCTTGATCAGATCGTCCCAATCCTTGATGCCTTTCGGATTGCCCTTGCGAACCAGAAACACGATGGTCGAGGTGTAAGGCGCGGCGTTTTGCGGCAGGCGCTTCTGCCAGTCTGCCGCTATCAGCCCCTTGGCGGCAATGGCATCGACATCATAGGCCAGCGCCAGCGTCACGACATCGGCCTGCAGGCCGTCGATCACAGCGCGCGCCTGCGAGCCGGAGCCGCCATGCGACTGCTTGATCTCGACGCTCTTGCCGGTTTCCTTCTGATAGGCCGCCGCGAAAGCCTTGTTGAAATCAACATAGAGTTCGCGGGTTGGATCGTAGGACACGTTGAGCAGCGTCACATCGGCTGCAAATGCCGAACTTGCCCAGAGCAGTCCGGCAATAACGGGCAGAATACGGCGTATCATGTCGGTCTCCATTCGGCCGGATGACGGGATCGTCATCGACGGGCCAGCGGACATAACTCGGATTGGCGCGACTTTAAGTCAACGAAACCGGATTTCGTTGTTCGCAACGCTGCAGCATCATTGTCCTACGAAGTATTGGTCCTACAAAGTCTTGGCGGTATGGATGCCGCATTCGGTCTTGGGACGGCCACGCCAGCGGCCCGCCCGCGCGTCCTCATCAGGCGAGGTCCGGCTGGTGCAGGGCATGCAGCCGACCGACAGATATCCCGACGCCTTGAGCGGATGCGGCGGCAGGTTGGCCCGCGCATAGATCGCCTCGATTTCTTCGCGCGAGACGTTCGCGAACGGATTGAATTTAAGCCGGCCGCCATCGTCCTCGACAACAGCCATACCGGCGCGAGCGCCTCCCTGAAACCGCTTGCGGCCATTGATCCAGGCACTGAACGGCGCCAATGCCCGCTGCAACGGTTCAACCTTGCGGATCCGGCAGCAGGCATCGGGATCAGAGAACCACAATTCGCGGTCCGGATCCTCGTGCAACAGTGTCGCATCCAGCGGCTTGATCGAACGGACATCGCGCAAGCCGAGCGCCGCGATCAGGGTATCGCGATAGGCCAGCGTCTCCTCGAACAACCATCCGGTATCGAGAAAAATCACCGGGATCGCCGGATCGACGTCGGCCACCACTTTAAGCAAGGCGGCCGACTCGGTACCGAACGACGAGACCACAGCGAGTTGCTCGCGGCCGACCGTCTGCAACGCGGCCGCGACCACTTCCGCCGGCGTCGCGTGACGGAGCGCGCGGTCCAATCCGTCGGCCGGTGATAAATCCACCGTATCCGACGCCTGTTCCGCCAGCGATCCCTGCACAAGTTCGTTCACTGACCGGCGCTCTCCGAGTGGCGCTGCTGCATCCGCCGATGAAGGGCGGTGAGGCGGCCATCGCCGGTCGGCTGGTAGAACACCGAATAACGCTTGGCGGTCTGCGCGAAGGCTTCCGCGTCGCTTTCCTTTTTCACCTCAAAGGTGTCAAAGCCGGCGCGCAGCATGAACACGAACTGGTCGCGCAACACCTGGCCGGTTGCGCGTAATTCACCTTTGTACGAATGGCGCTCCCGCAACAGCCGCGCCTGGCTATAGGCACGACCGTCGCGAAAGGTCGGAAATACCAGGGCTACCGCCGCGAGGCGATCGAGATACGGCACGAGATCGTCGACGTCGCGGTTGTTCGGCCAGATCACACCGGTTTTTCCGGCGCGACGCGACAGCGTCTCCGCATCAGCCAGAAAACGCGCCGACGAAATCAGGATCGCGCCATCGCCGGGAATCTCGGCATCGTCGGCGACATGGACGAACGCGTCGCCGGCGATTTTTCCATTCTTAACGAGTGGCATAGACCCGCTCCTTGAAAGGTTCGACACCGAGCCGCTTTACCGCGTCGATGAACAGTTCATCGGGGACGGGCGCGCAGCGCCAGATAGGCTTCGACAATGTCCTCGACCACGTCGGCGACTTCGCCGTAAGGCACCGCCGGTCCGATCAGGGTGCCGACCACCGCATTCTCGTCGGCGCGGCCGCCGATCGTGATCTGATAGAATTCCTCGCCGTTCTTCTCGACACCGAGAATACCGATATGGCCGACATGGTGATGCCCGCAGGCATTGATGCAGCCGGAAATATTGACGTGCAGGCGACCGATCAGGTTCGCCGTGTCGTGATTGGCGAAGCGCCGCGTCAGCTCCTGCGCAACCGGAATCGCGCGCGCATTGGCCAGCGAGCAGTAATCCAGCCCCGGGCAGGCGATGATATCGGAGACCAGATTGATGTTCGGCGTCGCCACACCAATCTTGTCGAGTTCCCGCCACAGCGCCGGCAGATCGCGGCGCGCGACATGGGGCAGCGCCAGATTCTGCTCGTGGCCGACGCGAATTTCGCCAAAGGAATATTTATCGGCGAGATCGGCGATCGCATCCATCTGGTCGGCGGTCGCATCGCCGGGCGGTCCACCCACCGGCTTCAGCGACAGCGTGACGATCGCATAGCCCGTCACCTTGTGCGGCGCGACCGAGTTCTTGCGCCACGCCTCGAAATGCGGGTCATGCGCGGCCTTCTTCAGCTCCTCCGGCATATGCGGCAGCTTCTCGTAAACGGGATAGCTGAAGCGGGAGCGGATATCCTCGACCACCTCGTCGTCCAGCGTCAGCGCGCTGTCGCGCATCTGCA
This sequence comes from Bradyrhizobium sp., assembly GCA_037201505.1. GTDB lineage: Bacteria > Pseudomonadota > Alphaproteobacteria > Rhizobiales > Xanthobacteraceae > Bradyrhizobium. The sequence continues at coordinate 42,272 of JBBCHO010000022.1, read as the reverse complement.
GCCACTCGTCCTCGACTTCCTGCGCGAATTTCTCGATGCCGAGCTCGTGCACCAGGATCTTGATGCGGGCCTTGTAGATATTGTCGCGGCGGCCGTACTGGTTATAGACGCGCAGGATCGCCTCGATATAGCTCAGCAGATCGCGGCCGGGCACGAACGGCTTGATGGTCTTGGCGATAAACGGCGTGCGCCGAGCCCGCCGCCGACCAGCACCTCGAATCCGGTCTCGCCTTCGGCATTTTTATGCAGGCGCAGGCCGATATCGTGCACCTTGATCGCGCGCGGTCGTGGGCCGAAGCGGTGATCGCAAATTTGAACTTGCGCGGCAGGAACGAGAATTCCGGATGCAGCGTGGTGTATTGGCGGATCAGTTCCGACCAGATGCGAGGATCCTCGATCTCGTCCGGCGCGACGCCGGCCCATTGATCCGAGGTGACGTTGCGCGTGTTATTGCCTGAGGTCTGCATCGCATGAATGCCGACGTCGGCGAGATCTGACAGCGCATCCGGCAATTCTGCGAGCTTGATCCAGTTGAACTGGATGTTCTGCCGGGTGGTGAAATGGCCATAGCCGCGGTCATAGCGCCGCGCGACATGCGCCAGCCGGCGCAACTGCTTCGACGACAGCGTGCCGTAGGGAATGGCCACGCGGAACATATAGGCGTGAAGCTGCAGATAGACGCCGTTCTGCAGCCGCAGCATCTTGAATTCGTCCTCGGTGAGTTCGCCGGACAGCCGACGCTTTACCTGATCGCGGAATTCCGAAACACGCTCATTGATGATCGTGCGATCGAGTTCGTCATATGCGTACATGATAACTTCGCCTTAGGCCGGCACCGGAAGGGCAATCGTCACGCCTTCCGAGCGGATGTGTTCACGCAGATTGCCGGGCTTGATCTTGCCGTCGTCCTTGATTTCGACTGGCGCGATGTAGGCGCCGACCGCGCCGACATCGTCAGCCACGGATTCAGCCAGCAGCGCACGGGCTTCGTCGGAGGTGCGGACGATCGCGGCATCCGACAGGCTCGCAGACCAGCCGTGATCGGCGGTGCGATAGATCACGACGCCATCCCAGGTCCGGTTGGCGGTGACAACAGAGGGGCCGGTAATTCTGATTTTTTTCTGTTCGAGCGGAGAGGTCATTCGGCAGCTTCCAGCAATTTCTCAATTCGTTGACGGAGATCTTGAATGCGCCATGGCGCGGAATGCGCGACCACGTCGCCAATGATGAGCAGCGCGGGACCACCATCGATTCTTTCGACCAGATCGGGCAGGTCTTCCAGTCTTCCCGTGACCGCCCGCGAATCCGGCCGCGTCACGCGCGCGAACACGCCGACCGGCGTTTGCGGCGAGCGTCCGGCGGCCAGCAGGCCATCGCGGACCGAGGGCGCCGCGGTCATGCCCATATAGACCACGATGGTCATCTTCTCGTCGGTCAGTACCGACCAGTCGACGGCGTCCGCATCCGTAGCCTTGTGCGCAGTGAGAAAGGTAATGCGCAGCGCCTCGTGCCGGAATGTCAGCGGCACCTCGAACTCGGCGGCCGCGCCCATCGCGGCGGTAATGCCGGGCACCACCGAGCAGGCGACGTTAGCCGCGCGCAGTGCCTCGATTTCCTCGCCGCCACGGCCAAAGATAAAGCCGTCGCCACCCTTGAGCCGCACCACGCGCTGGCCTGATTTGGCGGCCTCGATCAGCAACTTATTGATCGCGTCCTGGCCGATGCCGGGCCGGCCGACGCGGCGGCCGACCGGTACGCGCGACGCATCGCGGCGTGCGCGATCGAGAACTTCGGGCGACACCAGTTCATCGTAAAACACGACGTCGGCATCCTGCAGCGCGCGCAACGCCTTGACGGTGAGCAAATCCGGATCGCCGGGGCCGGCGCCGACCAGCGTCACCCGGCCTTCGGCCTGACCGTTTGCCAGCGCACCGGCAAAATCCGCGGGATCGCGAATATCCGTCAGCGCGGTTTCCGCTTCATCGATGCGGCCGGCGAGAACCAGCGCGCCGATCGGACCGTCGATCACGCGTTCCCAGAACCGTCGGCGCAGCGGCATCTCCGCGATGCGGTCGTGAATCTGTTTGCGCCAGCGGCCGATAAAGCCGGCGAGATCGCCGATCCGCGCCGGCAGGATCGCCTCGATGCTTTCGCGCACACGTCGCGCCACCACAGGCGAAGCGCCGCCGGTACCAACCGCGACCACGACATCGCCGCGATCGACGATGGCCGGAAAAATGAAAGTGGAATGCGCGAGATCGTCCATCACATTCACGGGAAGACCGACCGCCTTGGCGCGCGCCGACATCAATGGTCCAACTTCGCCGGCGCCCGCGCACAGGATCGCGATCACGCCACGCAAATCGGCTTTCAACGGATCGCCTTCGGCGAGTTCGATCCGTGCGACGTCCGCCGTGTCCAATCCGCGGAGATCATGATGGCCGTCGGTCGCATACCAGCGCACGCGTGCCTGCGCGGAAACAAGCAGACGCAATTTTGCCCGCGCCAATTCCCCGCCACCCACCAGCAGAACCGGCCCGGCTTGCAGATCAAGAAATACCGGCAGGAATCGCATGCGATACTCGCTTGCCCCAACTCATAGGGTTGACTGGAATTATTTTCTATATATGTCTCGTTACGCGCCCGCAAAGAGAAAATTATTGTTTCTCTACTGCAATGCAACTATAGAATTTTTACCTCCTGAGGCCAAGGGCCAGAGATGCATCTTCCCGCTAACGATAAAGCCAATGAGCGGTTGCATGGGGCCGGCCCGGTCGTGGTATCTCCGGTCATGCAAAACGCGACCAATGGGCGCCTTCAAGGATCCCTCGAGGCGCCCTCCCAGGCGCCGTCGATGGACCACCTCGACGCGCTCGAGGCCCAGAGCATCTACATTTTCCGGGAAGCTTTCGCGCGGCTGAAAAAGCTCGCGCTATTGTGGTCGCTTGGCAAGGATTCCAACGTGATGATCTGGCTGGCGCGCAAGGCCTTCTTCGGCCGCATGCCCTTCCCCGCCATGCACGTCGATACCGGCAAGAAATTTCCGGAGATGTATGAATTTCGCGACCGCTACGGCAAGGAATGGGAGCTCGATCTCAAGATCGAACCGTGCCCGCCGCTGGAAACCATCGATCCGACCTTGCCGCCCGCCGCGCGATCGGCGGCACGCAAGACCGAAGGGCTGAAGCTGGCACTCGCCAAATACGGCTTCGATGGCTTGATCGCCGGCATCCGCCGCGACGAAGAAGCCACCCGCGCCAAGGAGCGGGTGTTCTCGCCGCGCGGCACCGAAGGCGGATGGGATGTGCGCGACCAGCCACCGGAATTCTGGGATCAGTTCAACGCCTCGCCGCCGCCAGGCGCGCATCTGCGCATTCATCCGATCCTGCATTGGACCGAGGCCGACATCTGGGCCTATACCAAGCGCGAGAACATTCCGATCATCCCGCTGTATCTGTCCCGGGAAGGCAAGCGCTACCGTTCGCTGGGCGATTCCGACATCACCAATCCCATCGCCTCCACCGCGTCCAGCATCGACGAAATTCTGATCGAACTCGAGGACACCAAAGTGCCTGAGCGTTCCGGACGCGCGCTCGATCACGAAACCGAAGACGCCTTCGAGCGGCTACGGGTCGCCGGCTATCTCTGACCGATATTGAGTTGAACGCTGCGATGAACATGACCGTTACGCCTTTGATGTCTTCCACACCGAACGGCACCACGCGTCCGCAGGTTCGCATCGTCATTGTCGGCCATGTCGATCACGGCAAGTCGACACTGGTCGGGCGGCTGTTGCACGAGACCGGCAGCCTGCCCGAGGGCAAGCTCGAAATGCTCCAGGCCGTCAGCGCACGGCGGGGCATGCCGTTCGAATGGTCGTTCCTGCTCGACGCATTGCAGACCGAGCGCGATCAGGGCATCACCATCGACACCACGCAAATTCGCTTCCGCACCAAGTCGCGCGACGTGGTGCTGATCGACGCGCCCGGCCACGCGGAATTCCTGCGCAACATGATCACCGGCGCCTCGCAGGCGGACGCCGCGGTGCTGATCATCGATGCGCTCGAGGGCGTGCGCGACCAGACCCGGCGCCATGGCTATCTGCTGCATCTTCTCGGCATCCGGCAGGTCGCGGTTGTCGTCAACAAGATGGACCGGGTTGACTTCAGCGCGGCGCGCTTTGCCGAGATCAGCGACGAGATAACATCGCATCTGGTCGGCCTCGGCGTCACGCCGTCCGCTGTGATTCCGATTTCGGCGCGCGACGGCGACGGCGTGGCCGAGCGTACGCCGCGCATCGACTGGTACACCGGACCGACCGTGGTCGAAGCGCTCGATGCGCTCGAACCGTCGAGGCCGCTGGCACAACTGGCGCTGCGGTTGCCTGTGCAGGCGATCTACAAATTCGACGACCGTCGCATTGTCGCCGGCCGCATCGAATCCGGACATCTGGCGGCCGGCGACGAGATCGTGGTCATGCCCAAGGGTAAGGTCGCCAAAATCAAAAGCGTCGAGAGCTGGCCGGCAACGCCGGTCATTGAGACCCAAACCGCGGGCCGCTCGGTCGGCATCACACTCGACCGCGAATTGTTCATCGAGCGCGGCGATGTCATCGCCCATATCGGCTCCAGCCCGCGCGACACCCGCCGGATTCGGGCACGCGTTTTTTGGCTGCACGACAACCCACTGGTGCCCGGCGCTTCCATTCTGGTGCGCCTTGGCACCAAGGAAACCCGCGCAGCCGTCGTCGCCATCGAAAAAGCGGTAGATCCGGGCGAACTGTCGAGTATGGAAACCCAATCGATCGCGCGTAATCACGTTGGCGAGATCGATATTGCGCTGGCGCAGGCACTGGCCGTCGATCCCTTTACCGACAATCCCCGCACCGGGCGCCTGGTGATCGAGGTTCACGGCCGCATCGCCGGCGGCGGCCTCGTGCTCTCGGCCGATGCCGGGCAGCGCGCCGTGCCCGTCAATATCGTGCCGGTGGAATCGGCGTTGCGCCCCGACGAACGCTCCGCGCGCTTTCGCCATAGCGGCGCGGTGGTCTGGATGACGGGACTGCCCGGCTCGGGAAAATCGACATTGGCGCGCGCGCTGGAAAGCCGGCTGTTCGCCAATGGCGGCTCGCCGATATTGCTTGACGGTGACACGCTACGCGCCGGGCTCAACAACGATCTCGGCTTCATTCCGGCCGATCGCACCGAGAATATTCGCCGGCTCGCGGAAGTCGCCAGCCATCTGGCGCGCAATGGGCATATCGCCATCGTCGCCGCGGTTTCGCCCTCGGCAGAAGACCGGGCCGCCGCGCGCCGCATCGCCGACACCGCGTTCCGCGAGATCTATATCGCGACACCGGTCGAGGTCTGCGAAAGCCGCGATCCCAAGGGTCATTATGCCAAGGCGCGCGCCGGCGCGCTGCACGCGTTCACCGGCATCGGCAATGATTATCAGCCGCCCGCCGCCAGCGACTTGACGATCGATACCTCGATTTTGTCGGTCACCGAGGCGACCGACGAGATCGAGCGAATGCTGGCGCGATCGGGCATTCTGTTCGACGATCTCGTCGATCTCGCGGCCAATATCTGAACCTCGATCCGGCCCGGCAGCCGCCGCGGATATGGGCAGCAAGGGCCTGCCAAAAGGCCTTCTCATAGCCCCGGCTTTGGCGCTAAAAGGGCAGTGAAAACTTCCCTTTGCGGCGCGCTTTTGGCCGTTTTATCCCCGGGAACGGTGCATAACCGCCGCTTTCCGCAAAAAATCCCCCGAGAAATCACCCATGAACCGTATCGACGCCCACGGACTGAAAATCGCCCCCGTTCTGTTCGACTTCATCGCCCAGGAGGCGACCCCCAAAACCGGCATTTCGCCCGCCGCGTTCTGGGCCGGGCTGGCCGCCATCGTCCGCGATCTGGCGCCAAAAAACCGTGAGTTGCTCGCGGTCCGCGACACCCTGCAGGCCAAGATCGACGGCTGGCATCGCGCCAACAAAGGCAAGCCGTTCGACATGAACGCCTACACCGCGTTTTTGAAGGAAATCGGCTATCTGCTGCCGGAGCCGGCGACCCACAAGGTCGAGACCGCTGATGTCGACGAGGAAATCGGGAAAATCTGCGGACCGCAGCTGGTCGTCCCCCTCACCAACGCGCGCTACGCGCTGAACGCCGCTAACGCGCGCTGGGGCAGTCTCTATGACGCGCTGTACGGCACCGATGCGATCCCGCACGAAGCCGGCGAGGCCGGCAAAGGCTTCAACAAGGCGCGCGGCGCCAAGGTTATCGCCAAGGCGAAGGCATTTATCGATGCGGCCGTGCCGCTGGCGACCGGAAGCCACACCGATGTGACCTCCTACAGCGTCATCGCCGGCCAACTCGCGGTCAAGCTGAAAAGCGGCAATGCGACCGCGCTGAAGGACAGCACACAGTTCGCCGGCTATCAGGGCGATCCCGCCGCACCGGCCGTGATCCTGCTGGTCAACAACGGGATGCACATCGAAGTCAAAATCGACCGCAGCCACATCATCGGCAAGGACGATCCGGCCGGGGTCGCCGACATGGTGCTGGAATCGGCCGTCAGCACCATCCTGGACCTGGAAGACAGCGTCGCGACGGTCGATGCCGAAGACAAGGTGCTGGTCTATCACAACATGCTCGGCCTGATGAGCGGAACGTTGTCTGCCGATTTCGAAAAAAGCGGCAAGACACTTACACGTTCGCTCAACACCGACCGGACCTACAAGACTCCTGATGGCAAGGACCTCACGCTGCACGGCCGCAGCCTGCTGCTGATGCGCGTCGTCGGCCATCACATGTTTACCGATGCAGTGCTCGACGAGGCCGGCGAGGAAATTCCCGAGGGGCTGCTCGACACAGCCATTGCGGGTCTGCTCGCGATCCACGATCTGAAAGGCGGCTCGAAAACACGCAACAGTCGCACCGGCTCGGTCTATGTCGTCAAGCCGAAGATGCACGGCCCCGACGAAGTCGCGCTGACCTGCGAAACCCTGAGCCGGGTCGAGAAGATGCTGTCGCTGCCCGAGAACACCATGAAGGTCGGCATCATGGACGAGGAGCGCCGCACCACAGTCAACCTCAAGGCCTGCATCCAGAACGCATTGAAGCGGATTTGTTTCATCAACACCGGCTTCCTGGATCGCACCGGCGACGAGATCCACACTTCGATGGAAGCGGGTCCGATGATCCGCAAGAACGACATGAAGGCCCAGCCCTGGATCAAGGCCTATGAAGAGTGGAATGTCGATGTTGGCCTGATCGATGGCCTGCCCGGCCATGCCCAGATCGGCAAGGGCATGTGGGCCGCGCCCGACATGATGGCGGACATGCTGGTGCAGAAAATCGCGCATCCCCAGGCCGGTGCCACCACCGCCTGGGTACCCTCGCCGACCGCGGCGACCCTGCACGCGCTGCATTATCACCAGGTCAACGTGCAGGCGCGCCAGCAGGAACTGGCCAAGGGCGGCCCGCGCGCCAAACTGTCCGACATCCTCTCCGTTCCCGTGTCGCAATCGAACTGGGCGCCCGACGATGTGAAGCAGGAAATCGACAATAATTGCCAGGGCATTCTCGGCTATGTCGTGCGCTGGATCGATCAGGGCGTCGGCTGCTCCAAGGTGCCCGACATCCACGACATCGGCCTGATGGAAGACCGCGCGACCTTGCGCATTTCGAGCCAGCATCTGGCGAACTGGCTGCATCAGGGCGTCATCACAGAAACTCAGGTGATGGAGTCGCTGAAACGGATGGCGATCGTGGTGGACGGGCAGAACAAGGGCGATGCGCTGTACCGGCCGATGGCGCCTGGCTTCGACGGCGTCGCCTTCAAGGCCGCCTGCGACCTGATCTTCAAGGGACGCGAGCAGCCGAACGGCTACACCGAATACATCCTGACCGCGCGCCGTCGCGAAGCCAAGGCGGCAGGCTGATAGCAAATTCCGATCACGCAAAAGCCCCGGCCGTCGCCGGGGCTTTTTTGTTGTGAGTGTGAAGGCTGGCCTCTTTAACGAGCCGCCTAAAACACCGCGATGTATTTCAGCAGTGAAATCACGCCGAGAATGATCACGACCACGCGCACGATCTGCTTGGCGCGGCCGTCAAGCGGCAACAGGTTGACCAGATACAGAATGAGGATGACGACAAGAAACGTGACGAGTGCGCCGACTAACATCCGGAAATCCCCCTGTGAGACGCGAAATGAGAAATTCGTCTGAGCGTCGACTGCCAACGCCGAAGCAGCGCGCCGGTTCCCTCCAAGGAACAACCTGGCCGCCATTTGCCCGAAAAAACGGCATTACCGGCCTGAGCGCGGCCAAACCGACAGGGTCACTGTCTAAATATTTACTCTTTTTTGCCTAAGTGGACGAAATTCCCCGGGGGTTACCTATGCTGAACCGTCTGACGGTGTCGTCGCTGATCCAATCCGTCATCGTCCTGATGTCGACCTGTGTGATTGCGCTGCTCTGTGTCAGCGCCTGGGATTCCTGGGACCGGCTCGCCACAACGGGCCGGATTGCGGTGGTCGCGGACGCTTCATCCAATCTGTTCAAGGCGATGCACAATCTGCGCAGTGACCGGGCGACCACCTCCCGCACCCTGAATGATGACGCGCTGGTACAGCCGGATATCGACAAATATTTGCGCGAGGGACGCGACGCCCAGATGCCCGCGATGCGGGCCGCGGCCGCGGTACTCGATTCCGTCGAATTCGCCGATCAGAAAACGCTGGCGCCGGAATTGAACCGGCTGATCCAGTCGATGACCGCGCTGGAAGCCGAATCCTGGGATGCGATGCACAAGCCGAAGGCTTCGCGCCGCCCGGCGCTTGCCAAGGAATACATGGAAGTCACCGGCGCGTTGCTCGAAACCATGGACAAGGTCTCGATCCGGCTCGCCGCCGCCGTGAACCACAATGATGCCGTGATCGACCAGTTGCTGATGATCAAGCAGGTCGCCTGGCTATTGCGTAACAGCGCCGGCGAAACCTCGCTGATGATATCGGTCGGGCTAGGATCTGGCCATGTCGCCGCCGATGCGCGTCAAACCTACACCAAGCATGTCGGCCGCGTCGAAGGCGCCTGGAGCGCGCTCGAGACCGTGCAATCGGGAACGCAATTGCCGCCGCAATTGGTCGAGGCGATGGCGCAGGCGAAGATCGCCTATTTCGATCCGCAATATCTGGGCCTTCGGGACCGGCTGCTGAACGCGCTGATATCTGGCGAAAAACCCGAAATGACCGCCAGCCAGTGGAGCCCCTATACCGTTGGGCGCATGGGCGCGGCCGTCGCCGTCGCCGAACGCGCGCTGGATAACGCGCGGGAGTATACGCGCGCGCAGCATGCCAAGGCCCAGCGTTCGCTGATCCTGCAACTGGTCCTGTTGGCGTCGGCGCTGGCGCTGACCTTCGGCACCATGATCGCGGTTACCCGCCGCGTGATCCGGCCGCTGAACACGATCCGCGACGCGATGCTGAAAGTGGCCGGCGGCGATCTCACCGTCGACACCGGATACGCGCAACGCCAGGACGAGATCGGCGCGCTGGCCGGCGCATTGGACACCTTCAAGCAGCAAGCCGTCGACAAGCTGCGGATCGAGGAACAGGAACGCGAACGCAACGCCGGCGCCACCGCGCGCCAGCGCACCATCGAAACCTATGTCGGTGAATTCGAGACCATGGTGCGCCAGACGCTGGGCCAACTGGACGATGCTTCCGGCCAGATGCGGACCACTTCGGCTGATCTGTCGGCGGTTTCCAGCCAGACCAATACGCGGGTTCAGGTTGCCGAGCGGGCTTCCGGCGAGGCCTCGATGAGCGTCGAGAGCGTGGCTTCCGCCTCGGTCGAACTGAGCGCATCGATCGACGACATTAGCCGGCAGGCGTCGCACGCCGCCGGGATCGCCAGCCGCGCGGTCAAAAGCGCGCAGGAGACCGACAGCACGGTGCAGGGCCTGGCCAAAACCGCCGGCCGGATCGGCGAGGTCGTCGGTCTGATCAATTCCATCGCCGCGCAGACCAATTTGCTGGCGCTGAACGCAACCATCGAGGCCGCCCGTGCCGGCGAAGCCGGCAGAGGCTTTGCCGTGGTGGCGTCCGAGGTCAAATCGCTGGCCAGCCAGACTGCGAAGGCCACTGATGAGATTTCCGAACAGATCGCCGACATTCAAAAGGTGGCCGGCGATGCCATCGACGCCATCAAGGGCATCGGCAGCATCATCGGCGAGGTCAACGAGGTCGCCACCGCGATCGCCGCCGCGGTCGAAGAACAAGGCGCCGCGACCCAGGAAATCACGCGCAGCACCCAGCACGCCGCGCAGGGCACCAAGAACGTTTCGGAAAATATCAGCGGCGTCAAAACCGACGCGGATGCGGCGGCTGCCGCCGCTGACAACGTCAAGCGCGCCTCCCAGACGCTGGAGACGCAGAGCCATCAGCTCGGCAGCCAGGTCACTGAGTTTCTGGGCAAGATTCGCGCGGCTTAACTCGTCGTTTCGCCATCACTCCGACGCCACCACCGGCACGCGCTGATAGCGCGCACGCAGGGCTTGCGAGGCGGGTGATAAATTCAGCGACGCGCCGCGTTTGTCGGCGCCGCGGCCGGCGATCATCAGGCCGCCCCTTCCGGCGATAATGTCACCCTTGCGAAGCGTCGGGTCGTTTTCGACCGGGACCGGCGCGAGGCCGACCTGGTCTTTGCCATTGCACGTGCAGCCCGCAACCATCTCGGTCCGATAGCGAAACGCGTTGGGCAATTCGGAATAGGGTTTTCCGGTTTCGGTCACGGCATTGTCGATGTTGCTGCCATAGACCACCTTGGTATCGCCGGTCGGGCAAAAACTGTTGCAGGAAGCCACCCGGCTTTGATTGTCGGAGGCCGCGATCGGGAAATAACGCCCGTCGCAGCCGCGTACACAATAGGCCAGGGCGCCGCCGGAGTAATTGGCGCGCGGACGCGGCAGAAAGCTCTCCGGGCCGGAATTGCCGCCTTCGCTCGCGAACGGCAGCGGGGTCGAGGCGGCCTGTGGCCGGGCGAACGCGCCGAACAGGGCCGAGAGAAAATCCTCCGCCTGCGCCGCGGGCGCTGACATCAACGCGATCGAAATGGCGCCCACACCTAATACCAGTCCGGCTGATCTTCTGACCATGTTCGCCTCCGATACAGGGGCTCAATCCTCAGTACAGCGAGGACGCCGAAAGGTTCATCGCCTGGCGTCCCGATGGCAGTGTCGTCACCGCCGGACGTGCCTGCGCGGCGGCCGGCCGAGCAGCGGAGGCCGATCCAACGATCGTCCTGCTGGCTTCGAGATGCGGCGCATTCTTGGGCAGCACGACTACCCTGGTCCCGACATCGACGCGGCTGAACAGATCGGCGACGTCTTCATTGGTCAGGCGAATGCAGCCCGAGGAAACGAACGTCCCGATGGTCGAGGGATTATTGGTGCCATGGATGCGATATTCGCTGGAGCCGAGATACATTGCGCGCGCGCCGAGCGGATTGCCGGGCCCACCCGCCATGAAGCGCGGCAGATAGGGCTGGCGCGCGATCATCTGCGCCGGCGGATGCCAGTCCGGCCACTCCGCCTTGCGGGTAATGGTTTGCACGCCCGACCACGTAAACCCTTCGCGGCCGACACCGACGCCGTAGCGAATCGCGCGGCCCTGACCGAGCACATAATATAAAGCGGTGTTGCCGGTATCGATGATCACTGTGCCCGGCGCTTCGCGGGTATCCAGCGCCACATTGGCGCGGCGCAGCCGCTCGGGGACCACATAGGCGTCGCCTTGATCCAGCGCGGGATTGCCAGGTGCGAGCGTCACATCGTCTGACGTATCCTGCGGTGCGTAGCCATACGCCTGACCGGGAGCTTGCGCATTCGCCGCACTGACAAAGGGCGACAGCAACAACGCCCCGGCGATAACAAGCGCGCTGGTCGCGCGCGGCGATGGCCTGCGGATGCTTGCAAGTATCTGTGTCATGGGCTGCCCCTGCGATGCGCATCGTGGTGATGCTCTGCACTAGCAAACGCGACCGAGGCGAAGCGGTTCCCGCCGCGACTCAAATACGTCAGGCGCTGTCAAGCCAACGCGCTTCACGTTTCGGCGATGGAACTTTGGCGCAGCGCAGCAGTTATGGCGACGAGAGTGTCATGACGGCCAGAATATGGGTGAAACCAATTGCGTGTTCTTCCCGTCCAGACGACCGGTATGCCCCTGCCTGACAGCCAGACTGACCTGCCGCCGGTCATTCGCCGCGCGGAGGTCGTTGCCTTTGCGCTGATCTCGCTATTGCTGATTACCATCGTCGCGGTGCTGTTTGTCGCCAAGGCGTTCTTTCTCCCTGTGGTCGCGGCCTTCATCGTCGGCACCATGCTGTCGCCGGCTGCTGGATTCCTCGAGCGACATCGCATTCCTCGCGCGGTCGCGGCGGTTCTGATCGTGGGCACGGTAGCCGCCGGCGTAGCCTTCATCGTCGGCTTGATCTCTGCGCCCCTGATGCAATGGAGCACGCGCCTGCCGGAGCTCGGCTCGTTGCTGCGGGAAAAATTGCATGTGTTCGACCGGCCGCTGGCGCTGTGGCAGGAATTGCAGACCATGCTCGGCGGTTCCGATGCGTTTGCGACGACGTCGTTCCAGATGCCGAAATTCGAATGGGTGCAGCCCGCGGTCGAATTCCTGTCGCCGACCTTCACCGAGTTTCTGCTGTTCTTCGCGACACTGGTGCTGTTCATCGCAAGCTGGCGGGATTTACGCCGCGCACTGATCATGAATTTCACCGGTCGTGATTCCCGGCTGCGCACGCTTAGAATTCTCAATGCCATCGAGGAGCAGCTCGGCGGTTATCTGTTGACCGTCACCATGATCAATTTCGGCGTTGGCACTGCAACCGGGATCATTTGCGCGATCACTGGCATGCCCAATCCAGCAGGTCTCGGCGCGCTGGCGGCGACCCTGAATTTCCTGCCCATTATCGGGCCAGTCGCGATGTTTCTGATCCTCACCGCAGTGGGCGTTATCGCATTCTCGACCATCGGCGCAGGATTGATCGCGCCGCTGGCCTTTGTCGGGCTTACTTTTATCGAAGGTCATCATTTTATTACCCCGACCATCATCGGCCGCCGGCTCGAACTCAACGCGCTCGCCGTATTCGTGGCGCTCGCATTCTGGACCTGGCTGTGGGGACCAGTGGGCGGCTTCCTGTCGTCGCCGCTCCTGATCGTGGCGCTGATCCTGAAGGAACATTTGTGGCCGGCAACCGCCCCGAATTTGCTGCCGGATTAATGGGTTTCATTGAGGGAACTTCCTCGAAAAACATGGGAACTTCCGCCAAAAATAGACGTTGGCTCCGTATCCAACACTGGCAGCCGGGAGCTTTTGATGTCGAGTACAGATGGCGAAATCGGAATTAAAAATCTGGCGGACAAGGCAGCCCAGCAGATCCAGGACAAGAATCTCCAAGACCGTCTCGAAAAGGATGTAGCAGCCGTGAAAAACGATATCGCCGCCCTCACCGATCAGATCACCGATGCGCTCAATTCGTTCGCCGGCACAGCCCAGAAGCAGGCGCGCCGCGGCTACAAGCAGGCCCGCGCCAATGTCGATTCGGCGGTCGACGATCTCTCCGAACGCGGTGGCGCGATGATGGATGCCGCGCAGGACGCAGCGAGTTCGATCGAGAAACGCTGGAAGACGTGATTACGCAGCGTCCGCTCGCGACCGTTGGACTCGCGCTCGGCCTCGGTTTTCTGATCGGCGCGACCTGGCGCCGCTGATGCGCGGGGAAGTATCTCGCGTGCGAGACCATTCTCGCGCGTGAGGCGTACCTCAAGCAGTAGCGGTCGATTTTTTAATTTGCGGTTCTTTGTTATTCTCTGATTGAAACGAGGCGTTCGATGTTTGGCCGTATGATCGAAGATTTCAAGGAATCGACCGGTCTCGCTTTGCGGCTGACATCGCTCGCTTTGGCGACGGGCATAGCTTTGATCATCGCGACCTGCTTTCTGTGCGCCGCGGCCTTTGTCTATGTGCTGCAAAATTACGGGCTGATCGAAGCCTGCGTGGCCGGCGCCGGCGTTTTTTGTGATCTTCGCGCTGATCACCGCAATTTGCTACATCGTGCGCAAGAACAGCGTGAAGGAACGCACGAAACAAACCGGGAAATCCGCGATGCATACCGCCTTCGCCGATCCATGGTGGTCGCCGCGGGCCTCCAGGTGATCCGCACCATTGGCATCAAGCGGCTGGTCCCGATCCTGGCGGTCGGCGGATTGGCGCTGGGATTTCTGGCGAGCCGGAATGCGCAGGGTGATCAAGCGGATGCTCCGGCGGAGGTGAGCGGTTTGCGAGCTGAACCCTTCTTTTCTCTCCCCCGCGAAGCGGCGGGGATCAAGGGCGGGGGTGGCGCCGCGAATACCGCTGTTAGCGAATGTGCCGATAGACCCCCCACCCCCAACCCCTCCCCGTCACGCGCTTCGCGCGCGGAGGGAGGGGAGAAGAAGACGAATTCAATTTTCAAACAGCCCGTGACGCCGTCATTGCGAGCGCAGCGAAGCAATCCATGGCGCAACACATGCTGAACGATGGATTGCTTCGCTGCGCTCGCAATGACGACAAATCACACCTTCGCATTCCCGCGACGTAATGCGCCCGGGTTTTGCTCTCAACTTCCCACCCTCCCTTCAGAGGGCGCAGGGAATACCGGGCGCCTGGTGCGCCCGCCGCCGCATGTGCGAGGGTAGAGGTAGAGAGCACACGCGTTAGTCAGGTCACACCGAAAACACCCGGCATTCCCCGCGCAATGGTTTACGGCTTATTTCGCGCTCTCCCCGGCGATCGGGCTCTTTTGCCACCGTCGCCTCGCGGACACTTCCGCGAGACTTGACGCCAGCGTCGAGGCGTCAGGACCACACGACTTCGCCGTCCGCCTTAGGCACCCTCGTCAGAAGCACCCTCCGCGTCCACCGCATCCCGCCTCACGTCCGTGACGATCGCGAAACGCCCCTCTTGGGAGGCGGGACGGTCATGGATATAGACTGATTTGTGGTTTCTGAAAATCAGAATATTTTTGGCTGCAAGGCTGGACAAGCGATTAGCGGAGAGCGACGTGATTTGCCCGTCGGGTAGTTTACGTCGTCATTCCGGGGCGATGCGACAGCATCGAACCCGGAATCTCGAGATTCCGGGTCTGGTGCTAACGCACCATCCCGGAATGACGGATGCTAACTCACTCGGAATTCTTACGTCACACACCTGCCCGGCTGCAGCAGCTTCGCAACTTCGCTCATCACGCTGACCATCGGCTCGCAGGCCACCGCCATCTTGCGGGCCGGCGATTTCGTCAGCGAAGGTGTCGAACCGTTGCGCGCCGCCTGGGCCATCGGAATGCGGACCAGAACCGACGTATCGGGCTGACCTTCCGGCCGCAGCAAAATCGTCCTGGTCTGCGCTGCAGATCCCGAGACACCCGTCGCGCGGTCGGTCTTGGCGGCACGGTTGATCGCGGTTCCGTTGCTCGCCAGATCGTCCATGGATTGCTGCAGGCGATCCTGCGGGTTGATGGAAAGATCGCGTCCCATTGCAAATTGTGCGGCGCCAAATGTCAGCGTCACCGCGATCGCACTCAAAACGCCAATCGAAATTCCCCTGGAAAGCTGTGGCATGACGCGCCCGCCTGTCGATCCATCGCCCCATGGCGATCCAGTCAAGCAACGCGAACGGAACCGCAGGGTTCGGGGCAGCCGCAATCACTTAACCGTGTATGAAAAAATAACCGCGCCGCTGGAACCAGTCAGGGGGCTTTTGAGTCATCCCGGCAGCCGGTCATCCCCCCTGCCCCATTGACCGGCGACGTAGGGCGCGGGTGTGGTGATGCCATCCGCGCCCTGCTTTTTTATGCTGAATTTCGGCGTGAACTTCCAAAACTCCCCAGCTTTCAACAGGTTCACGGGAGCATGGTTGGTGCCGTGCGGATCGTCAGCGGGTAAGTTAAGCTCCAAGATACCGTCCTGCCGATGTCGGGCGGGAAAGACACGATCGTCGTGGGAGGGGGCTGAAGCATGAGCACGGAGAATGCCGCAAAAGTAATGGAAACCTTGAAGGCGGCCGAGCGAGAGACTTCGCAAACAGCATTGCAAATGCTGAACGAACTCGCCGGTCTTGTTCAAGGCGACCGCGACCAGCGGTTGGAAATCGAAGAGGCGCGCTCCAGTGCGTTTATGGCGATCTGCGAGGTCGGAAAGGCGCTCCATCGCGGACAGCCGGCGACCAAATTATGGGCAGTAGCTACCAACGCGACGGAACGATGGATGGCACTGGCGAGATGATGCCGTCCTGATCGTACATTCGATACTGACGCACGCCTTACCGAACCGCGTCCTGACGAGAGTTCCGACGAAACAATCGGGCCCCCTAGACGAAGTCATTTAACGGTGGCGACGAAGACATCCTGAAACGAACGAAGGATATCAGGGCAACCAGATTTGGATGGAGGTTGCCATGAATACGATCGTCGCAAACGTCCTGATGCATGAGGCCGCCAAGGCTCGGACAAGCCGGGGTACGAATTCTTACACGGTCGTACTTTTGTTCTGTGGCGTGGGCCTCATCGCATCCCTCATTATGTTGTCGCTGGGCTTCGACGTGAGCGGCGGAACTTACTGAACCTAAATTGTATTTGATAGGCCGATTACTATTGGCACACGTTTTGCGATCACCTCCTTGGGGCCCCTGTTACGTCCTGAGCCGTACCAAGGCGGGACAATCGGAGCTGATAAAATGAAACAGCCGCGTTTTTTGATAGCCGGGATTCATCCCGCGAAGCGTTGAAGACAAGGATATTGATTGCCGACATTGACCGCGTCGTACAGATCCTCAATAGCGACATCGCCGCTGAAGAGCAGCAGACCGGCGTGTTTGACCGTTGTCATTCTGAGTATCCGATGCTCGCGCGAACGTTGGCGGCCCGGCGGGATAATCTCAAGGGCACAATGGCCGCGCTCGAAAGGCGAATTTCAGATCCGCTGGTGTGAAACAGAGGCGCGGTCCTGAGCCCGCCCCCCGAAATCGCGATGTCGGGTCAGCGACCCGGCATGGGATCATCTTTTGTATTTGATCCAAGCATCGTCGTCACTGATCCGGGTATATTCCCCGCTCTTCAGTTCCAGCAGCACATGCTTTCCACACTCTGGGCAATAGTTAGGCAGACGCGGACTGACCCAGCAGAGCGGATGTCCGCAGCAGGGCATTTGCATCAGCCTGAACGGAATGCGTTCATTAACGGAAACGCTAACGACAGAAATTCCTGCTACGTTCGTCACACACCCGCTCCAGGTAAATCGCTCGCCAGCCGTCGAAACGTCGATGATTAACCACGTTCGACACCGTCTAGTTCCGCGAACTCAGCAATGGAAATTTCGTATTGCGCGGCATTTCAGCGTATCCTTGCAATCGGCACGCTCGGTTGCTCACCCCCCCGCTTCCACATCCGTTAAAGAAATCGTCTCGAACATCAGAACGGTTTCAATGCATTTTGATTAGGGTTTTAGACGCGTGTGGAAATCCCGATGCCAAGCTCTTCATCGATTCGATCGACATCGGAAGCGAACATCGTGGCGTTTTTCCGGCAAAAGGGCGATCCCGCAGGAGGCGTCAGGTGCTGGCTCTCGATCGCCTGACCTGTTGCGGCGCGCATCGAACGTTGCCATGCAAATGAGATATTTTGGCCTGATCGTCGAAAGATCTTCATTCGAAGAGTTGCTTCCTTCCGCGGCGAGAGCCGGCTTCTCTATGCTTGGCGAGGACAAAGGAAACCAGGAAGTGTCGTTCCAGTGGGCCTTGGGCAAGCCAGATTTCGTATTTTCGGTTTCGTTCAAGCATCCGGCATCCGTAGTGCCCAGTCGCTGGATGATTTTCTCGGTCTGACCTGACGAGCAGTTCGTACGCCGCCGGCATTTCCGTCGAGACAAATCACTCGTTTGGCGGCCAGGAGCTGGGGCGGAATGCATTGGCTCTCAGAGATATTTTGCTCACGCTTCCCGATTTTGACGCCACGCCTGGCTGACCAAATTTGGTTGAGCAGGCGCATAATCATTAAGCCTTGGAGTGTTACCATACCTCTGGCTAGACCGTTTGCCGTTCGAATCCCGGGTCACGTAGCGAAGTACATCGTAACGACGCCAGGAGCGCGAGCCCTCGCCTCTCAAAAACCCGCCGGAGCTGGCCAGACGAACTTCTTTGTCATTGTGTAAACTAGTTCACAGACAACAGAGGGAGCGCCCACTAAGCCATTCCCAAATAGAGGGCTGGGAGCGGCGGATGAAACTGACAGAACAGTCTAGGAACAATGCCACCGTCGAGACGCTTCGCGCGCGCTATCTGGAATTGCTGCGTCTCCGCGAATTTGTTCAGCGCCTTGAGGATCAATTCCAGGCCTCCGCGCCGGAACGCTTCCGCACCGCGCCACAGTATAAGCCCAGGCCGGCCACCCCCAATATGCAGCGGGCTTCACCGCCAGCCCGATCGGCGCTTTAATGCGTCCATTCCTGAACCCCGCCAAGCCAAGCAAGCTTAACGAGCGAGTTCCGTTGCGGTGTCACACGAGGCACGATAGCGTAGCCGGACGCGGCTCCGCGCGATAATTTGAAGTTCCGAAGTGCATTAAAATGCTACGTTGAAACATTGGATCGTCCACATTGATCTCGTCGTGGTCGGTTTTGAAAGGCGGATCAAATGGTGCAGGCGTTCGTGAGAGTTGCTATTTGCGCGGCGGCCGTCTTGACGGCCGGCGCCGGACTAACGACCAGTGCATCGGCTGTTACGTTGTCCTATGAGTACTCTGGTACGGGCAATGTAAATTTTCAGTCCGATACTACCCTCGACATTGGGGGTACCTGTTCATCTCCATGCGTTATTTCTGCAGTAATGACCATAAACGGCACCGGTCCTGCGTTTAACCCCAGCATTCCTTCCGGTTGGGGGGCCGGTGTATCGGCAACGGTTACCGACAATCTCGGGGACACGACGTCGTTCGCAGTAAACACCGGTGACTTCCCAGGTACCCAACACGGAATATTTGGCAGCGTTATTTTCGCTTCCGTCTTGCCAAGCACTCTTGGTATCTCAACTTCAGGCTTCGCGAGTATCCTTGGTGGTCCCGCGACCGTTGACTATTCAATCAACATAAGTCTTCCGAATGGGGCATACGTCACGCCGCTGCCTGCCGCTCTGCCACTCTTTGCCACGGGCCTCGGTGCGCTCGGCTTGCTTGGCTGGCGCAGGAAGCGAAGGCTAGAGCGATCCCGAACTCCAATCACGCATTTCCCGTAGTCACCGCAGCGTAAAGACACGCGCCCAGGCTATGGCGCAGGGCACCGAGCATCCGTTTCGTCGGGACAAGCGCATGGAAGCGGATCGATTTCGAGCCGGTGGCTTTTCCAAGCTGCACGATGCGTAATATTGACGGACGTGCAGAGCCGAAGTGAAGCTTATTTACCTGAACTGGATCACTTGAGGTTCTTCGCCGCAAGCCTCGTGCTTTAGTTTCACAGTGTATGGCTCGCCGGAGCTGGACGTCCCGAAAATTCTTTCCATCTCGCATTGTTTGATCAAGGGCCATATTGGCATGCAGCTTTTTATGGTCATAAGCGGATTCATTATGACGACGATACTCGTCGGTCGCGATATTGAACCCGCCAAGTTCTACTTGAACCGGATATTGCGAATTTACCCTCTGTTGATCTTGATTGTCAGCTTTGGCTATTTCACGATCCCGCTCTTGGATTCTTTGTAATTCTGCCCGTGACTTTACTGATATCCCGCTTCAGCTATGCGCTGATCGAACAGCCTTTCCTGAGATTGAAGGCGGCATACAGGCCATTACATCAGATATCTGAGATCGTAATCGCAAAGCTGCCGCATCGCGGTGGCCTGGATGTTGTTTGCGAAATCGCCGTTCTGCAGGCGCGCTGCATCGAAATCAGGCGCGCGTGTTCAACTCCGATCGCAAGGATCATCATGGGGGGTAAGCGGAAGCTGAAGAGGGACGAATAGCCGTGTGTCCTCCCCGCAACAATTTTTTTTGTTCCTTATTTGGAACAGCATTTTTGATTCGCGCTCGGGGCGTCACCGATGCAAATCTCCCAATCACCGGGGCGAACGGGGCATTTTTTAAAGCAAGCATTTTGAGCCCGGGGGGCCGCTGGACATTGCCCGGCGGCCTTTTCAATCCTGTCCGTTTGGTGGGGGTACGTATGTCTTGGGATCGTCCTTTCGATCAACCTGTGCCACTGCCCAGTTGCGCTCCAGCGAGGACGTTGCGAGACGCCGCCAATTACATAAAGAAGCTGCCGAAGGCAGAGTACGATTGTCCGGAGTGGCGGCTTGCAGTGCAGATGCTGATCGATGCTTCTGAGGACCCGCGGGCCGATGTTGTTCGCACGAATCGGGATCAATCGCGCGATCGAACGTCAGAGGTTGACGACGATTGACTCCTCGCGAAAAAACACACCCACTTGGACCGGCGACTAACGGCCCGCCTTTACTTCAATTGCAAATTTCCCGCTGACTCGCTGATGATGTCATAGCTGATCTTGGCGCTATCCGGCAGGCCGTCCGTGCCGGCCTTCTCACCCCCGGAGATATGGACGAAAACGTCCTTGCCGCCACCGGCAAGCGAAAAGGAAGGCGCGGTAAGGTTGACCGGTTAGCTTAACCAACGAGTTTCGTTGCGCCGCCAACTGAACGCGCTACCGTCAGTGCACCGGATATTGCCCCCCATCCGGACCCACCACGAGCAAAGCCGTCAGGCGATTATATTCCGCCGGGCGGCTTTGTTTTGTCTTCACGGCAGCTATAGTTCCGTATTTGGAGAGTTTTATGAGTTTTGCCAATTTGAACGACGAGAGCATTTTGCGTTTTTACGACAATATTCGCAGTCAGGTCGAAGCGGAACGAGGCCTTCGATACAAGCTCATGACCAGTGATACCGTAAAGCAGCGCGCTACGGCACTTCGTGAGGAGATCACCAGACGGCGTTTGCGGCACACGCCGATAGAGTGGCCGCGGGAGTAATCTTTGATTTGTGAATGACGGTCATCCGCGCTGGCCAGCATGCCGACATTGTCCAACAATGGGCCCTCCCAGATGATTGTAGAGCGTCGCATCCAAGAGTTACTTAATCTGAGACGAGCGTTAGCCATTTTTGCCATTCAACTAGATGCCTTCGAGGCGCGCTTAAACTCCAGCAGCTTTCAAAAATCGGCCGTGAGATCTCCGAGGCTGCCCGATCTCGAATTTGCAAAATTGATTGTTGATGCGATGAGTGACCGGACCAAATGATCCCCCACCGAGCAAGGCGAATGGGGACGGCGTTCTGCTCTGGAGCCCGATCGATTCCGATTGAATCAGAACCGGGCTCTATTCTTTTGTTTTGATGCGTTTTCTACCGCAGATAAGTCTGTGCAATCCGCGTAAACTTGCGAACCGGTATCCGCTTTCGCTCGAAAGCGCTCTAGCAGCCGCGACAGATCTTTAGCTGGCTGCTCAGCTTTGCATCGGCATCCCGATCAGCGGCCTGCTCTTCTTCCCACTTGTCGCCGTCTTGCTTGCCCCCGTCTTGAGCCATCGCGC
Organism: Bradyrhizobium sp.; assembly: GCA_037201505.1. Lineage (GTDB taxonomy): Bacteria > Pseudomonadota > Alphaproteobacteria > Rhizobiales > Xanthobacteraceae > Bradyrhizobium. Next base: position 20,639 of record JBBCHO010000022.1, on the reverse strand, counting down.
TTCGTTGAGCTGAGGTTCCGTTCGGCAGGCTATTGCTCTGAGGTGCGCGCGCAACCTTTTTCCTTGGCGCATCGAGGTCGGCATCACCAGCAGGTGTGGAGGGTTCGAACGCAAAGGGAGCGGTTGAAATCGGCGCGTAGCAGCCTTGGCCGGTAACGCAGCAGCCGGCAAGCGCGAACGCGCCAAACAACAGGGCAACACCTCGTGAGATCATCGTTCAATCCTCCACGAAGAGAAAACACGAATGACGTTGACAAGTTGCTAATTCGAAGGCGTGAGATCCATCCGCCCGCGCGATTGGCCGGCGAGCAGCCGTGCGCCATCCTATTTTACCAGCTTCTCGGACATTATCGGCCGCACGCCGACGCCGAGCGTTGGCCCCTCGAACGCCGCGGCGCCCTTGACCTCGATCTCATAATAGCCGCCGAACCTGATGGTCCCCTGCTGTGCGGTCACCACGAGCCTGAGCCGTTGCCGGGAGATGAAATCGCCATCGGTATGATTGCGCGCGAGGGCGCCTTGCGAGACGATTGTGTTATGCGACGTGAGCTTGTCGTCGTCGGTATAGAAGTCGAAGTTCATCGTTTGGCGCAGCGGCGAGCCGAACAGGCCCATCTCTTCGAAGGCCATGTCGACGTCGAAATGGCCCGGACCGACGAAGAAAAAGAACGTGTGCCCCCGCCCGGAATTGTCGACATTGCCGCGATTGAGTCCCGGCCCGAGTGGCGTCGGATGGTCGGGATCAGTCGACTGCGCTGAGGCGCCGCCCGACAGGCAGAGCGTTGCGCAAATCGCGAGCGCTAAATTCGCGAGCTTGTGTCGTGCGACTTCCGGGATAGCCATCCGTGCCGCCTGTTCGAAAACTCAAGAATCGTCAAAAAACTGGTGCAGAAAATTGTTAAGTCCCTTTAACACAAATCCGGCGCGCTGTTGAGCACGCCGGACTGATTTCGCATCTCAGAATTTATAGCGTTATTAAGCCGCGCCTTACGCCACGCTTTAAGCGACTCTTGGTGCCCTGTTCCGTGAGTTGCGCTGAAAGAAAAGTGCCTGGCTGGCGACGGCGGAGACCATCGCGGGCTGGAACGGCTTTGAGATCAGGAACGCCGGCTCGGGGCGTTCGCCGGTCAGGAAGCGTTCGGGATAGGCGGTGATGAACACCACCGGGACCTCGAAGGTCTTCAAGAGTTCGTTGACCGCGTCGAGGCCGGAACTGCCGTCGGCGAGCTGAATATCGGCCAGGATCAGGCCGGGCTTCTTGTTCTTGGCGAGCGCGACCGCGTCGGTGTGGGTGCGGGCGACGCCGATCACGTTGTGGCCGAGATTCTTCACGAGGCTTTCGAGATCCATCGCGATGAACGTCTCGTCCTCGATGATCAACACATCGGTGGCGATTTCGGCGGCCATTTCGCGGCCCGCGGTATCGGCGAGCTTGCGGGTCTCGGTGACTTCGGTGCCGAGAATGAACGACACTTCTTCCTCGGAAAAACCTTCCAGCGACAGCAGCAGGAAGGCCTGGCGCGGCAGCGGGGTGATGTTCGACAGCCGTCGCTCCGGCGGCATCGGCAAGGTCGCCACGTCAGGATCGTCGTTGAGCGAGACCGAATTCCAGATCTGGGTGAACAGCCGGAACAACCCGACGCGGGGTCCATGCTGCTCGTCGAGCAGAGAGGGGTCCTGCAGCAATGCTTCAAGCATGGCGCCGACATAGGCGTCTCCCGACGCCTGGTTTCCCGTCAGGGCCCGGGCGTAGCGCCGCAACAACGGTAAATGTTCAGCAACGAGCTGTGATCGCGACATCCCCACTCCATCCTTGTCTTAGGTCAAAGTATTTGGGCCAAAAGCATCCAACTTGGGGTGACCCGGACTCCCCTTGATCTGCCTGTTTACGCCCGAGCCTGCGGAAAGTTCCATCTAATTGCGGAACTTTCAGGCCGATCTGGAATTAGAATTGCGATATAGGCCGCCTCCGCGGGGGTCTGCCAAAGAAATACTCGCGAAGTTACAGGGACTTAACTCCGGGGAGCGTGGAAAAATCATGAAAGAAAAGAAGCAGGGCGGCCTCAACGCCGAGATTCAGTCGAGAATCGGCCACCAGCTCCGGGCCATGTACGACGACGTCGTGCGGCAGGGAGTTCCGGACCGGTTCGCCGAACTGATCCGAAAGCTTGATACGCCCGAGACTAATCCCCAATTGGGAAATGCGGGCGATAAAAATAATGGAGGGGAATAATGCCTCTCACAGATTCACTCCGCGACGACATTCTGGCGTCGGTTCCGAGCTTGCGCGCGTTTGCGATCTCGCTCAGCGGCAATGGTGACCGTGCCGACGATCTGGTGCAGGAAACCCTGCTGCGCGCCCTGGCCAACATCGACTCGTTCCAGCCCGGCTCCAATCTCCCGGCCTGGCTGTTCACGATCCTGCGCAACCTGTTCCGGTCCGATTACCGGAAACGGCGGCGCGAGGTCGAGGATGCCGATGGCAGCTACGCCAAGACCCTCAAGACCCAGCCGGCGCAGAGCGCGCATCTCGAGTTCGAGGAATTCCGTGCGGCGCTCGAAAAGCTTCCGCAGGACCAGCGTGAAGCGCTGATTCTGGTGGGCGCCTCCGGCTTCTCCTATGAGGACGCCGCGGCGATCTGCGGCTGCGCGGTCGGCACCATCAAGAGCCGCGTCAACCGCGCGCGCTCGAAACTCTCGGCCTTGCTCTATGTCGACGGCGCCGAGGATTTCGGTCCCGATGAAACCATCCGCGCCGTGATCGGCGGGAGTGGTGGGTAGGGTTTCTACCTGCGTGCGTGGCTCCGCGCATAAATTGCTTGGGTCCCGGCTCTGCGGAGCAGCGTAAAGAACGCTGCACCGCGTCCGGGACACGAGCGGGTACTGCTTTGCGTCCCCTCAGAACGATCCCTACTTCGACTTCTTCAGCGGCGCCGACAATTGCTCGGTGCGGTCGCGCTCGGTCATGTCGATCACGGTCTCCATCGGCGCGGTGAGCTCGTAGACGTAGCTTACATCGGTGAAATAGCGCTTCGAGGTGCCGCCGAGCGCTTCCGGTGCGACGCGATCAAGCAGGATGACGCCGAAATCGCTGTCCTGGCGGCGGGTCGCCTCGCTGGTGTTGAATTCCTCCCAGCGAAAATGAAAGATGAAGTCGGGATCCACCCCATTCACTTCCCAATGCGCGACGATGTGAGGGTGCTTGCCGACCAGCGACAGCCCCTCGTCGGAATGCGATGCCAGCTCGAAAAACAACAGCGACAGCGACTGCGCTGCGCGCGCGCTGACGGTAATATCAGGGCCGCTGACCGCGATGCGCTCGGCATGCGGGATCGCGCGGGCCTCGAACAGGCCTTTCAGTTTCACGCCCTGCCACTGGCTTTCGCTGAGCAACGAGACCACGTTCGACATCGCGTGAATCCGGCCGATCAGGAGTTCGCGGGCGACATCGATGTCGGCACCATGGCGCAGCGTGCGCGTCACGATCGACTGGATCACCGCCAGGATATTCTTGACACGGTGATTGAGCTCGTCGATCACGGCGGTCAGCCGGCGCTCGAATCCGATCCGGACCTCGATCTCCCGGCTGAGCCGCAGATTGTTGTAGGCGACATACCCAAACAACCCGCAGACGATCGAGGTCAGCGCCAGACCGATGGCCGCCACGATGGTGGCGGTCTGTTGCGCCCTTACCACCGCGTTGGTCTTGGCATAATAGTTCAGCGACCAATCCCGGCCGCCAAACGTCACCGCGCGCGTCACCGACGGGGCCGGCCCCTGCCGGTTGATCGTGCGGGAAGTGACGACGCCATGATCGTTCGCAATCAACTCGCCGTCCTCGCTGCGCGGGTCTTTCAGCACCACCGAGAACAGCGACAGATCGTCATTGGTCAGCATTAGCGGCGCCAACTCATACGAAAACGTCACAAAGCCCACCGGCTGGGGGTTGCCCTGCTGCATCACCGGCGCCGCCAGCACGAGGCCCATTGGCCCGTCCGGTTGCAGCAGCGGCAAGGGATCGGAAGCCACCGGCTTTCCATCGCTCAGGACTTGCGTCAGCATTGGCCCCAGCACCGGGTGCTGATCGAGCGAACGGCCGGCGAAGGCCATGGTCTCGGGTTTTCGGGGCTCAACGTCCAACAGGACATCGATCGGCCGTTCGAGCGACGGTTTATCCAGCGGCGCATCATTGTAGTTGCGGACCGTCGGGTTCGGAAATCCGGCGCTCATGAGTTCGGTATGCGCCGCGTCCAACTCGTCGGCCTGCAGCCGCGCGACCCAGCCCGCGACCACGAAGTCGGTCTTGAAAGCATAGATCGAGGCCCGCAGCGGCTGCAGCATATCGGACTCGATGACGGACGGCGCATGGAACAGGCCCGAGGCGACGCGCGCCAGCAATTCGCGCTCGGTCAGCCGGTCCTGAACCAGGCTGGCATGGACATCGACCGCGCGCGCCAGCGCGATGCGATCAACCGTCAATTCCTGTTCGTGGACGCGATAGGCCGCCAGACCGGAGAACAATATCCCGATCAGCGCAATGAAGCCTGTGATGAAACCAAGCCGAACCACTCGCTTACTCAGAAATGAGGAGTTGGCGAAGAAGATGAAGAAGCATTTGGCGAACGCCGTGCCGGCAACCCGTCGAAACAAAATCAGGACCAACGACGCGGCATAATGGAGGAGCGAACATCGATACGCAACCGCGGTTGGCGACAAGAACTTAACGCAACATGAATCGAACCCGAGGGCCGTCTGGTGGCGGCATCGGGCAGGAGTGGAGGATGGCAACGGCGATGGGTGGATTTTGTTCCGGGGGAGTGGAGAATTTTCGCCGGCGTCCGCGACTAGAACTCTCCGTCATTCCGGGGCGATGCGAAAGCATCGAGCCCGGAATCTCGAGATTCCGGGTCTGGTCCTTCGGACCATCCCGGAATGACGGAGTGCTATCCCCTCAGCTCACTTTGGCCTTCGCCGCCGGCCGAAGGCCGCCCTTGGCCTCTATAAAACCGATGATGCGATCGAGGCCTTCGCTTTTCTTCAGGTTGGTCATCACAAACGGCCGCTCGCCGCGCATCCGTTTGGCGTCGGTGTCCATTTTTTCCAGCGAAGCCCCGACATAGGGCGCCAGATCGATCTTGTTGATCACCAGCAGGTCGGACCGGGTGATGCCGGGGCCGCCCTTGGAGGGAATCTTGTCGCCGGCCGCCACATCGATCACGTAGATCGTCAGATCGGCGAGTTCGGGCGAGAATGTCGCGGCGAGATTGTCGCCGCCGGATTCGATCAGCACCACATCGAGATCTGGAAATTTCGCGCGCATATCGGCTACGGCGGCGAGATTCATCGAGGCGTCCTCGCGGATCGCGGTATGCGGGCAACCGCCGGTCTCGACCCCGGCGATGCGATCCGGCGTCAGCGAGCCCGAACGCACCAGAAACTCCGCGTCCCATTTGGTGTAGATGTCGTTGGTGATCGCCGCGATGTCGTAGCGATCGCGCATCGATTTGCACAACAAGTCCATCAACGCGGTCTTGCCGGATCCGACGGGGCCGCCGATGCCAATCCGAAGCGGGCCATGAGTGCTGGACATGTCAGGAATTCTTTCTCTGTTGTCGTCCCTGCGAACGCAGGGACCCATAACCACCGGCTTTGATCGTGCGAAGAACGTCGAACAATGTGCTTGATTGGTAAATCACGCGGTATGGGTCCCTGCGTTCGCAGGGACGACCCGTTGAAAGATCAAGCGCACCCAAATCATCATGACCTGAACAGCCTCGTATACTGCGTTTCGTGCCGCATGCTGGCGAGGTCGGCGCGGAAGGTGGCGCTGCCGAGATCGTCGAGCGACGCTTCCAGCGCGCGTTTGCCGGTCGAGACCACGCCTGGTTCGAGCTGCGCGAGCACGCGCTGGCAATCGGTTTGGCCGAGCGGCACCAGCCGGACGCCGGCCGATATCCAGTTCGAAACCACCGCATGCAGGAAAGCATGCATCGTAGGCTGAAGCGGGATCGCATGCGCGGCGCTGACAAGACCGACCGCGACGGGGTAAACGATGACGCCATCGCAAGCTGAAACGAGCTGATCCAGCCCGTCGCAATTCCAGGCCGCACGCGCAATATCGATGAAGGCCCGCCCCTGCGTCGAGGTTTCCAGATGACGCTCGCGCGAGGGGACGAACGCGGCCGCGAGTTCGGCGATGTCGCGAAGACCCGCGGTGTCAGAAGATGAAGCGGCGCGATGCGTCTGCGCCAGAAAGACGCCGTCGCAAAAGCCCGCGCCGTCCGTCAGCATCGACGCCAGCCAACCCTTTAACGAAGCGGCGTCGACGATATCGCCGGCTTCCACCGCCCATTCGATACCGCTGGAATAGGAGAACGCGCCGACCGGAAACGACGGCGACAGCCAGGTCATCAGCCGGTACAGCGCCGCGGCTTCGCTATCAGGCATGTCGCTGCGGTCGACTGGCGCCTGTGCGGTAACGTCCTCGATAACGGCACCCGCTCGTACCACCGCGCGGCGCCGAGGCCGCGGCGGTTTACTTGTGGTCATGAGCATGGGAATGGCCGCGATGATGGTCATGCCCGCAATGCTCGTCATGGACATGACCGGCGTCATGGTGGTGATGGGCGTGATCGTGATCATCGTGATGGTGATGGCCATGAGCTTCAGCATGATCATGCGCAGCGTGGTCGTGCCGCTGGCTATCCACCGCATGCGCGTGCCCTTCGGCATAGGCGCCGCCTTCGGGATCGAAGGGCGCTTCGATCTCGATCACGCGCGCGCCCAATCCCCTGACCATCGCCTCGATGACATGGTCGCGCCGGATGCGCAGGCCGCGCGCCGTGATCTGGGTCGGCAGATGGCGGTTGCCGAGATGCCAGGCGATCCGGACCAGATGTTGCGGATCGGCGCCGCGGATCTCGATCAAAGGCTCCGGCGCCGCGACGACCTCGATCAGCCGGCCATCGTCGAGCACCAGCGCATCGCCGCCGCGCAGCACGGTGGCATGTTCCAGATCGAGCAGAAACTCCAGCCCACGCGTGCCGGTCATCGCCATACGCCGGCGATGACGATCGTCGAAATCGAGCACGATGGTATCGGCTGGCGGCTCACTCCAGCGATGTGGGCTATAAACTTGCGTGGCGCGGGTCATGAGGCTGATTTCCCGGTCAACGGACGTCGACCTTGGCCGGCGTGATGACCTCGATTTTCGGCGGCGCGGTCAGGCAATTCACCGCGATCCGGCCGAACGCCTTCATGTGATCGGCGGCGCGATGCGGCACCAGCGCTTCGGCATTTTCCCATTGTTCGACGAAAACCATTTTCGAGGGATCGGTGACGCTTTCGTGGAGTTCGTAGGCGATATTGCCCTTCTCCTTGCGGGTTTCCTTGATGCAGGCGACAGCACCCGCAATGAATTCCGCGCGCGTTTCAGGCTTCACGGTTAATGTAGCAACAACGTAAATCACGAAATCCTCCCGGTCTTTTGTTCTGGCTTAAGATACCGGGATGGACTCTAACCCAGAAGCGCGATCGGACGCAAAACCGGTGCCCACTTTTGCTGATCGCGCTTTAGAACATGAAATACCGCTGCGCCATGGGCAGCACCTCGGCGGGTGCGCAGGTCAGGAGTTCGCCGTCGGCGCGCACTTCATAGGTCTCCGGATCGACCTCGATTTTCGGCGTCGCGCCGTTATGGATCATGCTCTTCTTGGAGATGCCGCCACGGGTGTTTTCGACCGCATAAAGCTTCTTGTCGATGCCGAGCTTCTTCGCCAGCCCCGACGCGACAGCGGATTTGGAGGAAAACACCACGGACGACGCGGTCAGCGATTTGCCGAACGCCGCGAACATCGGCTGGTAATGCACGGGCTGCGGCGTTGGAATTGATGCATTCGGATCGCCCATCGGTGCCGCAACGATCGAGCCGCCCTTGATGACGCATTCCGGTTTGACGCCGAAGAATGCCGGCGACCACAGCACGAGATCGGCGAGCTTGCCTTTTTCCACCGAGCCGATCAGCTTCGAGACGCCATGCGCGATCGCCGGATTGATGGTGTATTTGGCGATGTAGCGCTTGACGCGGAAATTGTCGTTGTTGCCCTTGTCCTGCGGCAGCGAGCCACGCTGCTTCTTCATCTTGTCGGCGGTCTGCCAGGTCCGGATGATGACTTCACCGAGCCGGCCCATCGCTTGGGAATCCGACGACATCATCGAGAGCGCGCCGAGATCGTGCAGGATGTCTTCGGCCGCGATGGTTTCCTTGCGGATGCGGCTTTCGGCAAACGCCAGATCCTCGGCGATCGAGGGATCGAGATGGTGGCACACCATCAGCATGTCCAGATGCTCGTCGATGGTGTTGCGGGTGAACGGCCGCGTCGGATTGGTCGAGGACGGCAGCACGTTCTTGAGGCCCGCGATCTTGATGATGTCAGGCGCATGGCCGCCGCCGGCGCCCTCGGTGTGGAAGGCGTGGATGGTACGGCCTTTAAAGGCCTTGACGGTATCCTCGACAAAGCCGGACTCGTTGAGCGTATCGGAATGGATCATCACCTGGACGTCGTGATCGTCGGCGACGTTGAGGCAATTGTTGATCGCGGCAGGCGTGGTGCCCCAATCCTCGTGCAGCTTGAGCGCGCAGGCGCCGGCATTGATCATCTCCACCAGCGCGGCCGGACGCGAGGCGTTGCCCTTGCCGGAAATCCCGAGATTGACCGGGAACGCATCGAACGACTGGATCATCCGCGCCATGTGCCAGGGGCCGGGCGTGCAGGTCGTCGCAAAGGTACCGTGTGACGGCCCGGTACCGCCGCCCAGCATCGAGGTGACGCCGGACATCAGCGCGTGCTCGATCTGCTGCGGGCAGATGAAATGGATGTGGCTGTCGAATCCGCCGGCCGTGAGGATCTTGCCCTCACCCGCGATGATGTCGGTGCCGGGGCCGATCACGATGGTCACGCCGGGCTGGATATCGGGATTGCCCGCCTTGCCGATCGCGCTGATATAGCCCTCTTTGATGGCGACGTCGGCCTTCACGATCCCCCAGTGATCGACAATCAGCGCGTTGGTGATGACGGTATCGGCCGCGCCCTGTTTGTTGGTGACCTGCGACTGGCCCATGCCGTCGCGGATCACCTTGCCACCGCCGAATTTTACTTCCTCGCCGTAGGTCGTGAAATCCTTCTCGACCTCTATGATCAGGTCAGTGTCAGCGAGCCGCACCCGGTCGCCGATGGTGGGTCCGAACATGTCGGCATAGACGGAACGTTTGATTTTGACGGACATATCAGGCTCCAGCCGCAGACTTATCCCCTCCCCCCTTGCGGGGGAGGGTCAGGGAGGGGGAAGGGAGAACAGTGGCGATCGCTTCGAGAGAAATCACAGCTTCCCCATCACGTCGCCGCGGAAGCCGTAGACGACGCGTTTGCCGGCGAGCGCCACGAGTTGCACGTCGCGGGTCTGGCCGGGCTCGAACCGCACTGCGGTGCCGGCCGCGATATCGAGCCGCATGCCACGGGCCTTCTTGCGGTCGAACTTCAACGCCGGATTGGTTTCGAAGAAATGATAATGCGAGCCGACCTGGATCGGCCGGTCGCCGGAATTCGCGACCGTCAGCGTGACCGTCTTGCGGCCGGCGTTGAGTTCGATCTCGCCGTCCTGGATAAAGAGTTCGCCGGGGATCATCTTTCCTCCTCCGTCATTCCGGGGCGATGCGCAGCATCGAACCCGGAATCTCCAAAATAATTACCTCTAGATTCCGGGTCTGCGCCTCCGGCGCATCCCGGAATGACGACATCAACTTCATCTGATCGGCTCATGAACGGTCACCAGCTTGGTGCCGTCGGGAAACGTGGCCTCGACCTGGATGTCGTGGATCATCTCGGCGATGCCGTCCATGCACTGCGCCCGGGTGACCACCTGGGCGCCGGCCTGCATCAGTTCGGCAACCGTGCGGCCGTCGCGTGCGCCCTCAACGATGAAGTCGGAGATGATCGCGATGGCTTCGGGATGGTTGAGCTTGACGCCACGCTCCAGCCGCCGGCGCGCCACGATGGCGGCCATCGAAATCAGGAGCTTGTCTTTTTCGCGGGGAGACAGATTCATGCGAGCACTCTAATAAATTCTGATCTAGTTGAGCCAGAGCCTTGGCAGCGCTGCGCCACTGGCGCGGCCCAGCACCGCCATCATATCGGCGCGCAGCCTGGCCGCATCTTGGGCACAGAAGCGCGCCATTGCAAATCCATTCCAGCAGGAGATGCCGACCTCGCCGCCGAAGGTATCGGCCAACTCACGAATCCGCTCCACCAGCGCCTCATCGCCTGGCGCGATCAGCGCGGTGCCGACGGCGACACCGCCTTTGGCGATCGCGCCTGCTTTAAGTTTTTCGCCGATATCGCCGTCGAGCCGGACGGTCTCGGCGAACACCAGCCGGCCGCCGCGTCGCAGCCGCCAGCGATCGACGAACTGGCCCGACAGCATGCGCTCCCCCATCGCCGCGCGGCCGAACACCACGATTTCGCACAATAATAACGACGCGCTGTCCGCGAGCTCGATATCGATCCGGCGCGATACCTGCGCCCGGTCGAACAGGATGGTTTCCTGCGGCAACCAGGAGAGATGCGAACCCGCTGCGAGTTTCAGCGCGATATTGAGCTGCGAAGGCGCGCCGGAAGCGCGGTAGACTTTTTCCGCCGCGGCTGTCGTCACCGCAAGGCGCGTGCCTTCGCCGGTCGCGATCTCGATGTCAAAACGATCGCCACCGGCGACGCCGCCGGCGGTGTTGACGAACACGGCCGACAAGCCTTCAGCCTCCGGCGAGGGAAAGCGCACGCGCAGCGAGCCGGATTCATGAAGTTCGCGGCGGCGGGTGACGCCATCGACCTGATGCACATCGAAAGCCACCGCGCCCCGGGCACGGTTGGCAGCAAAAATCGCCGATGTCGCGCTGGTGGTCTCGGTCCGCATCGTCCCCAAAACGCTCCTCAAACCGCGCGGCCGCGTCACCAAACCCTACAGCGCCATCTGGCGGCTGATCTCGCTGGGATCGAGCTTGCTGCGATCGCAGGCGTATTTCACCGCGCCGCGGTCCATGACGGCGAAATTGTCGCCGAGCTCGCAGGCAAAGTCGAGATATTGTTCGACCAGTACGATCGCCATGGTGCCAAGACTGCGCAGATAAGTGATCGCGCGCCCGATGTCCTTGATGATCGAAGGCTGGATGCCCTCGGTCGGCTCGTCGAGCAGCAGCAGTTTGGGCCGCATCACCAGCGCACGGCCGATCGCCAGTTGCTGCTGCTGGCCGCCGGAAAGGTCGCCGCCGCGACGGCCGAGCATCGATTGCAGCACCGGAAACAGCGAGAACACATCGTCCGGAATATTGCGGTCCTGGCGCTTCAGCGGGCCGAAGCCGGTCTTGAGATTTTCCTCGACTGTCAGCAGCGGAAAAATCTCGCGGCCCTGCGGCACGAAGCCGATGCCACGCCGCGCCCGTTCATACGGCTTGAGCGCGGAAATGTCGGTGCCGTCGAAGGTGATCGAGCCGCCGGCGATCGGATATTGGCCGACCATCGCGCGCAACAGACTGGTCTTGCCGACGCCGTTGCGGCCGAGCACGCAGGTCACCTTGCCCGGCTCGGCCGAGATAGAGACCCCGCGCAGCGCCTGCGCGGCGCCGTAATAGAGGCTGATGTCTTTGACGTTCAGCATGTGGTCCTCATGAAGGCGAGTAGCGAATGGCGAATAGCGAATAGCAATAGTTAGAAGAAATCCCTATTCGCCATTCGCCACTCACCATTCGCCAATTTACCTGCCCAAATACACTTCGATCACGCGCTCGTTCGACGAAACCTGATCGATGGTTCCCTCCGCCAGCACCGTGCCTTCGTGCAGGCAGGTCACCTTGACGCCGAGTTCGCGGACGAATGTCATGTCGTGTTCGACCACCATGATGGTCTTCTCGCGATTGATTTCCTTTAGCAACTCGGCGGTCTGGTGGGTTTCAACGTCGGTCATGCCGGCAACGGGCTCATCGACCAGCAGCAATTTCGGATCCTGCGCCAGCAGCATGCCGATTTCGAGCCATTGCTTCTGGCCATGCGACAGGCTGCCGGCCAGCCGGTCCCGCGCCTCAGTGAGGCGGATCGTTTCCAGCACTTTCTCGATCCGTTCGGACTCGGCTTTGCTCTCTCGCCAGAACAGCGTGCCCTTGACGCGATGATCGACATTGAGTGCCAGCAACAGATTGTCCTCGATGGTCTGGCTTTCGAACACCGTCGGCTTCTGGAATTTGCGGCCGATGCCGAGTTCGGCGATTCTGGTCTCGTCGAGCCGCGTCAGATCGGTGACGCCGTCGAACAGCACCTCGCCCTCGTCCGGCTTGGTCTTGCCGGTGATGATGTCCATCATCGTGGTCTTGCCGGCGCCGTTCGGGCCGATGATCGCGCGCATTTCACCGGGCTCAAGCACCAGCGACAGATTGTTGATGGCGTGAAAACCGTCGAACGAGACGTGCACGCCGTCGAGATAGAGCATCGCGGATGTGGCTCGGGTGTCCCTGACGTTCATCCGCTCACTCCGCCATCTTGGGTTCGCTGACGCCGTCTTCGCGCGCGGCACTCTCGGCGTTCGGCGAAATACGACTAGCTTTCCACGGCTCCACCAGGCGTTGAAAGTGCCGACGATGCCCTTCGGCAACAGCAGCGTCACCAGGATGAACAGCGCGCCCAGCATGAACAGCCAATACGGCGCCAGCGGCCCCGAGGTGAATACGGTCTTGGCGTAATTGACCACCACCGCACCGAGCGCCGCGCCGATCAGCGTGCCGCGGCCGCCGACCGCGACCCATATCACCGCCTCGATCGAATTGCCCGGCGCGAATTCGCCGGGATTGATGATGCCGACCTGCGGCACGTAGAGCGCGCCGGCGACACCGGCCATGCAGGCCGACAGCGTGAACACGAACAGCTTGTAGGTCTCGACGCGATAGCCGAGAAACCGCGTGCGGGATTCGGCATCGCGGATCGCGATCAGGACCTTGCCAAGCTTCGAGGTCACCACCGCGCGGCACAGCAGGAACCCGCAGATCAGCGCCAGACAGCTCAGCGCGAACAGCGCCGCGCGCGTGCTCTCCGCCTGTACGTTGAAGCCGAGGATGTCCTTGAAATCGGTCAGGCCGTTATTGCCGCCGAAACCGAAATCGTTGCGGAAGAACGCTAGCAACAGCGCATAGGTCATCGCTTGCGTGATGATCGACAGATAGACGCCGGTGACACGGGAGCGGAAGGCCAACCAGCCGAAGCAGAAGGCCAGGATGCCCGGCACCAGCAGCACCATCAGCGCGGCGAACCAGAAACTGTCGAAGCCGTACCAGTACCAGGGCAGCTTCGGATAATTCAGGAACACCATGAAGTCGGGCAAAATGGGATTGCCATAGACGCCGCGGCTGCCGATCTGGCGCATCAGGTACATGCCCATCGCATAGCCGCCGAGCGCGAAGAACGCGCCATGGCCGAGCGAGAGAATGCCGCAATAGCCCCAGATCAGATCGATCGAGAGCGCCAGGATGGCGTAGCAGACGTATTTGCCGAACAGCGACATCAAATAGGTCGGCACCTGGAACATCGAACCCGCCGGCAACAGCAGGTTCGACAACGGGATCAAAATCCCGACCGCGACCACCACCAGCAGGAATACGGTCGCGGCACGATCCAGCGAGCGCGTGAGGACGTGCGGCATCATGCTTCCACCGCCCGACCCTTCAGCGCGAACAGGCCGCGCGGGCGTTTCTGGATGAACAGGATGATCAGCACCAGAATGGCGATCTTGCCAAGCACCGCGCCGGCGACCGGCTCCAGGAACTTATTGGCGATGCCGAGCGTGAACGCGCCGACCAGCGTGCCCCACAGATTACCGACGCCGCCGAACACCACCACCATGAAGGAATCGATGATGTAGCTCTGGCCGAGGTTGGGACTGACATTGTCGATCTGCGACAGCGCCACGCCGGCGATCCCCGCGATGCCCGAGCCGAGCCCGAACGTCAGCGCATCCACCCGCGAGGTCGCGATTCCCATCGATGCGGCCATGCGGCGGTTTTGCGTCACCGCGCGCATCTCAAGTCCAAGGGCGGTGTAGCGCAGCATCGCCAGCAGGATGACGAACACCGCCATCGTGAAGCAGAGAATCCACAGCCGGTTGTAGGTGATCGTGATCTGTCCGATTTCGAACGCCCCGCTCATCCAGGAGGGATTTCCGACCTCCTGGTTGGTCGGACCGAACATGGTGCGCACCGCCTGCTGCAGCACCAGCGACAGGCCCCAGGTCGCCAGCAAGGTCTCCAGCGGGCGACCATAGAGAAAGCGGATGATGGTGCGCTCGATCAAGATGCCGATCGCGCCCGCGACGATAAAGGCCAGCGGTACCGCGATCAGCAGCGAATAATCGAACAGCCCGGGATAACTGGTGCGGATGGTTTGCTGCACCACGAAGGTGACGTACGCGCCGATCATGACCATCTCGCCATGGGCCATGTTGATGACGCCCATCACGCCGAAGGTGATGGCGAGACCAATCGCGGCGAGCAACAGCACCGAACCCAGCGACAGGCCGTACCAGCCATTCTGGACGATCGACCATAGCGCCAGATTGCTCTGGATCGCCGATGTGGCATTGGCCGCGGCCCGTACGATCGCCGGCGACTGCTCTCCGGTCAGCCCGGTCAGCAGCGCCAGCGCTTCCTGATCGCCGCGCGCCTTGATGGTCGCGATGGCCTCGAGCTTCTCGGCATCGGTCGCATCGGCCTTGAACAGCAGGATGGCCGCACGGGCTTCGGTAAAGGCCAGCTTGGCGCCCTTGTTGGTTTCCTTCTGCAGCACGCCGTCGATCACCGGCAGCATGGTCTCGTCATGGGTCTTGAACACCGACTGCGCGGCCTGGATCCGCTTGGCGGGATCCGGCGACAGCAAGGTCAGGCCACCGAGCGCGGCCTCGACGGTGCGGCGCAGGCGGTTGTTCAGGCGCACCGCGGCGGCGCTGTCGGGAATGCTCGCCACCGGCGCGCCGGTCGCGGCATCGATGATCTTGCCGTCGGGCTGGGTGACATAAACTTTCTTGGTCTCGGGATCGGCCATCAGCCGGCCGTCCTGCAGCGCGCTGATGATCGGAAAAGCCAACGGATTGCCGCTGGTCGCGATCGTGCCCACGGCCTCATCGGTATCGGAGAATTCGTCGTTTGCGAACTTGCCGACCGCGTCCTCGAAGGGCCCCGCCATCACCGGCAACGCCATCGCGAAAATCAGCAAAAAAGCAAAGGGGAGCGCGCGTAGGTTTCTAAGGACGTTTATTAACACTGGACGACCCCGGCATGCAGCAGAAGGAAGGCGGCGGATATCGCCGCCTTCCTTTGTTGGTCTGGATTCAGGACGGAATCAGGAGCCCTGTCCACCGCACTTGTTAGTCTTGGTGTTGTAGTTGCCGCACTTCTTGCCGACCCAATCGCCGATCAGGTCCTTGGAGTCCGGCAGTTCCTTCGACCATGCATCGCCGGCAACCAGGCCCGGCGTCTTCCACACCACGTCGAACTGGCCATTGGCTTTGATTTCGCCAATGAACACCGGCTTGGTGATGTGGTGGTTCGGCAGCAGTTCCGAGGTACCACCGGTCAGGTTCGCGGTCTTGGTGCCCGGCAGCGCGTCGATCACCTTGTCGGCGTCACCGACTTGGCCTTTTCGACCGCCTTCACCCACATGTTGAAGCCGATATAGGTGGCTTCCATCGGGTCGTTGGTCGTGCGCTTCGGGTTCTTGGTGTAGGCCTGCCATTCCTTGATGAACTTCTCGTTCGCCGGGGTCTTGATCGACTCGAAGTAGTTCCAGGCGGCGAGATGGCCGAGCAGCGGCTTGGTGTCGATGCCGGCGAGTTTCTTCTTCACCGACCGAGAAAGCCACAACCGGAATATCGGTCGCCTTGATGCCCTGGTTGCCGAGTTCCTTGTAGAAGGGAACGTTGGCGTCGCCGTTGATGGTCGAAACCACCGCGGTCTTCTTGCCGGCCGAGCCGAACTTCTTGATGTCGGCCACGCGTCGTCTGCCAGTCGGAATGACCGAACGGCGTGTAGTTGATCATGATGTCTTCCTGGGCGACGCCCTTGGACTTCAGATAGGCTTCCAGGATCTTGTTGGTGGTGCGCGGATAGACGTAGTCGGTGCCGGCCAGCACCCAGCGCTTCACCTTTTCGTCCTCATCAGGTAGTCGACGGCCGGGATCGCCTGCTGGTTCGGCGCCGCACCCGTGTAGAACACGTTGCGCTCGCTCTCTTCGCCTTCGTACTGCACCGGATAGAACAGGATCGAGTTCAATTCCTTGAACACTGGCAGCACGGATTTGCGCGACACCGAGGTCCAGCAGCCGAACACCACGGAGACCTTGTCTTGGTGATCAACTCACGGGCCTTTTCCGCGAACAGCGGCCAGTTCGATGCGGGGGTCGACGACAACGGCCTCGAGCTTCTTGCCGAGAACGCCGCCCTTCTTGTTCTGCCTCGTCGATCATGAACAGCACGGTATCCTTCAGCGTGGTTTCGCTGATGGCCATGGTGCCCGAGAGCGAATGAAGAACGCCCACCTTGATGGTGTCATCCGCCGCTTTGGCAGAGGTAAACGTGGCCAGGCCCAAAACCAGGCCGGCAGTCGCTGCCAGCCAATGACGGCGGCTCAGCGACTTCGCGGTATTCGTGAGTTGATCGAAATTGAATAAGCATGTGGTGTCATCTCCCTGACGCAAGCGTTTAAACGCTGCGAAACGGCCCACGGCCGCCTGCGTTAACGGAATCGCAAGAACCATGCCACGGTACGCTTGCGTCATAAGCATCTGTAATCGTTTGATAATTCAACGTTGTCGGCAGCCGCAATCGTTGTTTTGCCTAATATTTAGACCGAAAAAATGCACCCTTTCGCTGCGAAATGCTTATTTCGTAGCCAAGTGTGACGATGCGTCTAAATTTACGGCACAAATTATTGGCATCCCGGTACCAACGTCACCCGCCCCGATTTGGCCGCAAATGAGGCTTTTGCGCCAGTTTTAACCTCGCGGAGTAACTGCGCACGATTCACCTTGAAAGCGCCGTGTTCGTGTTCCATATGAACGTCAGCACCCGGGAATCATCGGGTCACTGCGAGCCGCGTGTTCTGAGCCTGTCTAACGGTTTCTGGCTTGCCCCTTCAGCCTAACCAAAACCGACGCCCCAAACACGCGGGTGTCTCCAAGACCCCCCTCGCGCGCTCCCAGCGATTGATGCCGGCGCCTGCCTTTTACAATGGAAAGAAACCACCTTTTGACTCCTTTCCAGGACTTCGGCCTCGCCGAACCCATCTCGCGTGCGCTCAAAGAAGAGAATTACCTCACGCCCACGCCCATCCAGGCTCAAACCATTCCCCTCGCCATCACCGGCCGTGACGTTATTGGCATCGCCCAGACGGCACCGGCAAGACGCGTCGTTCGCGCTTCCGATCCTGCATCGCCTGCTGGAGAACCGGATCAAGCCGCAGCCCAAGACCTGCCGTGTGCTCGTGCTCAGCCCGACACGGGAATTGTCGGGGACAGATCCTCGAGAGCTTCAACGCCTATGGCCGTCACATCCGCCTCACTTCGGCGCTGGCGATCGGCGGCGTCCCGATGGGCCGCCAGGTCCGCTCGATCATGCAGGGCGTCGATGTACTGGTCGCCACGCCCGGCCGCCTGCTCGATCTCGTGCAAAGCAACGGGCTGAAGCTCGGCCAGGTCGAGTTTCTCGTGCTCGACGAAGCCGACCGCATGCTCGACATGGGCTTCATCAACGACATCCGAAGATCGTCGCCAAACTGCCGATCAAGCGCCAGACGCTGTTCTTCTCGGCGACGATGCCCAAGGATATCGCCGAACTCGCCGAACAGATGCTGCGCGACCCGGCCCGCGTCGCCGTGACGCCGGTCGCCTCGACGGTCGAGCGCATCAGCCAGCGCATTCTTCTGGTCGACCATTCGGCCAAGCCGACCCTGCTGGCGCAACTGCTCAAGCAGGAGCCGGTCAATCGCGCGCTGATCTTCACCCGCACCAAGCACGGCGCGGACAAGGTGGTGAAGGGCCTCGCAAGGGCCGGCATCACCGCCGACGCGATCCATGGCAACAAGTCGCAAAATCACCGCGAGCGGGTGCTGGACTGCGTTCCGTTCCGGCGAGATCCGCACCCTGGTCGCCACCGACATTGCCGCCCGCGGCATCGACGTCGACGGCATCAGCCATGTGGTGAATTTCGACCTTCCCAACATCCCGAGACCTATGTCCATCGCATCGGCCGCACCGCGCGCGCCGGCGCCGAGGGTGTCGCGATCTCGCTGGTCGCCTCCGGCGACGAGATGACCTATCTGCGCGACATCGAAAAGCTGATCCGCATCGCGCTGCGAGAGAAGACCGCCGCACACCCGGTCATCGCGACGCAGCCCCGGCGCCGACCCAGATCGCAGCGGGCGCCCTGCGCAACGCTCGCATGGATCGCGCACAAATGAAGCCGCGCCGGGATCGAAAGGTCCTCGCCGTCACCGCCGTCCCGGTGGTAATAATGCCGCTCCGCAAACCAACCGTCACGAAGGCAGTCGGCAGGAGCCGCGTCCGGCGCAGGGAAGCAGCAAGGCTGAGGGGATGCAGGGCGTCGCTTTTTTGCACCGCGAAAGCCGTCCCAATACCCAACCCAACCGCACCCACCGGCCCCAACGCTAACGTTCGATCGATCTGGAGATACAAATGGCTAAAGAAGAGCTGATCCAGTTCGAAGGACTGGTGACGGAAATCCTTCCCGATGCGCGATACCGGGTGCAGCTCGACGCTGGACACGAGATCGTCGCCTACACCGCCGGCAAGATGAAAAAGAACCGGATCAAGACGCTGGCCGGCGACCGGGTGACGATCGAGATGTCGCCCTACGATCTGGAAAAAGGCGGCTGATATTCCGCCACAAGGACGAACGTCCCGGTGGCGGGCCGCCGCGCAGTGGTGCACCGCCGCGCGGCCAGTTCCGCCGCAGGTAAGAGCACTCAAAGCCTGCCCTGAAAGCATGCACGACAAGATCGTATCGACGCCCCGGTAACAGCCTGCAACTGTAGACCGGGCGCGATCAAAAAATCGTGCACGTCAGGATTGTTTTGGGGGCTGGCTTCGCATAATATAGACCATCGATTTTCGGCCGGACGACATTAGCTATCCACCGGTACAGCCGGTTTAGACGCTGACGACCCTTCCAAAAATTCGATCTCACCAGCCCATGAGAGTGGGCTTCGACTATATCTATCTTGAGAAGGGACTACCCCCCGTGAGCATGGAACCGTGAAGTGGTTTTAACGCGACCAAGGGCTTCGGCTTCATTCAACCGGATGACGGTGGCAACGACGTGTTCGTGCACATCAGCGCCGTAGAACGCGCCGGACTCGGAACGCTGCGTGAAGGCCAGAAGATCAGCTACGAAATCGTCGCCGATCGTCGCTCTGGCAAGTCTTCGGCCGACAATCTGCGCGCCGCCGGCTAAGCGAATTTCGTTCAGTCCGGCCCGCCAGGCCGGTCTTTCGAAGTTCGATCCGCGTCAAACAAGACGCCTCGAATAAAACGCATCAAATAAAAAAGGCCGTGCTCACCGCGCGGCCTTTTGTTTTTTCGTCGGCTTACGGATAGCCATAGCCGCCGTCAGTATTGGGAAAGATTCATTGTAGGGAGCTTGCGGCCGGTCAGGACAAACTGCCTGTTCGGATCAACCGGCCGCTAACCAGCGTCGAGCGCCGGCTGGAGCGGGATGAGTTAGATTGATCTGTAACAGCGACGGAAGTGCGCTCCCTCTCCCGCTTGCGGGGGAGGGCGGGGTGGGGGCGTCTCCGCAAGCGTGCTGGATGATAGATTTCCCCCACCCGCCGCGCTCTACGAGCGCGTCGACCTCCCCCGCAAGCGGGAGAGGTAAGTGACCTACTGACAGAGCGATTCAACCTAACGTCATGCCGCCCTAGGTGCCGTTGCCCCCGCTTGCACATCGGCGTGCAGGAATAAGTCTCGCGTCATCCCGCGCCGCGAAACACCGTGATCAAGCCTGCACTCCCGGTGTCGGTGCGGGGCGCCTCCTGGGCGTGGGCGTCGACCATGCTGCGCAACGCCAGCGAGAGCGTGCCGCTCTGGCGGGCCTTGGCAAGAATCTCGGCCTGTCCGGGCTTCAATTCAAGCGTCGCCGTCCTGCCGACCACCGCGTTCTGGCCATCCTTTTCCCGGGGCGCCTGATCGATGGCAAGGACGCGGACATTGCTCAGAATGACTTCGGAAACGACGTAGTCCGGGGCAGTCGGGCGGTCCGCGTTCTTCTCGCGTCGCGACAGCAGCACATCGACGCGATCGTTCGGCAGGATGAAACCGCCGGCGCCGGTCTCCGGTGAGATTCCGTCGAAACCGCGCGCATGCCGCTGGGCAATACTGCGGCCATGAATCCGGAGCCATTGGCCTTGACCAGTTTCAATTCGCGGATCGGCTCGCCGGCGATGAACGGATAGCGCGCAATCGATCCGACGATCTGGTTGGTCGCATCGGGACGTTCGGAACGGCGGATGAAATTGTTGCTCGTTGTCGCAGCCGGCCAT
>JBBCHO010000021.1:0-29669 GCA_037201505.1 Bradyrhizobium sp. | reverse complement strand
GCGGATTCCTCGAAGAATTGATGCGGATCACGCCATAATATCGGCGGATCGCGCGCGCCGACATCGCCATGCAACATCGCAAAGTCAGCGCGCCGCCCAAGTTAATGCATTAGCATGGAAATCCCAACCCGCCATGCGGCCAAACGCGCGGTTGCAAGGCAGCCCTGCGATTGGCGGCGGGGGCGCTCAAACGATGGAAAAGCTAGCGCCGCACCGTGGTATCGGAGATTTCAGCCGAGCTCTTGGCGGCTTCCGCGAGCTTCGCCGAGATTTCGGCGGTTTGCGCCGAGGTGCCCCAGCTCGGCGCTTCGCTGCCGTCGCCCCAGGCGCGGGGCCGATAGAAGGTGTGCACGCCGAATTTGTACATCTTCTTCATTTCGTTGACCCAGGACGGGCGCACCCAATAAGCGTGGTAGTGCGTCGACTTGTCGACTTCCGGCAACCACAACTGGCCATCGAGCATCGCCTTGGAGATCTTCTGGGCGCGGTCCCACATGTCGGGTTCACGCACGACGTCGGCGATATTGTCGCAGGCAAAGGTGAACTGGCACGCAGATGGCGATGCTTGTTCTGATAGACCACGCCGCACACCGTGTTCGGGTAGAAGCCCGAGAACGTCCGGTTCATCACCACCTGCGCCACCGCGATCTGGCCGCGCACGGCTTCACCGCGGGCCTCGAAATACACCGCTTCGGCGAGGCATTTTTCCGATTTGGCGCGAGACTTCTCGTCGAACAGCCCAAGCCGCTCGGCCGGGGTCTGGGCGCGCTGATTATCCGAGTTGACTTGACCCTTGGCGGCGATGCTCTCGCCACTGTCGCCGGCCCTGGGCAATTCATCGGCGGCTGTCGGCAACGACGCCATCACCTTCATGTCGGATCGGGCACAGCGCCCGGCATCACGATCGTTGGTTCTTCGCCGGGCCGCCAGCGCTCCATGTTGGACACCGAGGCGCCGAGCGAGTTGCTGCCGAAAAACAGGCTCGCGGTCTTCATCGAGAAGCCGTCATGCGACGCGCTGTTCTCAAGCGGCGCGGCTGCGACGTCGGGCGCGATCTTCATATCGTCGAGCGGCTGGGTTTCGAGCGACAGCGAAACATCATATTGCGGAAGCGGTGGGGCACTCAGCGCCGCCGCCAGTTCCGGATCGAGCGGGGCCGGCTTCGCAACCGGTGTCAGTTCGGCGGATTTGGGCGCCCCTGACGGACGCATTGGAGGTCGAGGGATCTTCAAGCGCGGGTGCGGTTTCCGCGGGCGGCTCGGTCTGCGGCGGGATTGCGACGAGACGGTCGCCCTTCAGCGTGCGATCGACCTTGGGAAAATCAGCCGCCTGATAGCGCGCCGGCGGCTGCGCCATCGGATTGCGCGTCACTGAACCCGTGATGTCGATGCCCTGATTATCGAGGCTCGCGAGCCGGTAGGTCGCGGTTTGCGGGGTGGACGTGCCGATCGGATGGCCGAAGCTGTAGGTGGCGACCTGGATGTTGCTGGCGGCGGAGGAGACGCGGCTTTGCCAGCGCTCGGCGACACCGGGCTGCCGGGCCAGCAGCGATGCAATGTCCTGATATCCGACTTCAGTCGGGGTCAATGCGAAAGCGCAAAGACCAAGGCCGAAGAACGCGAAACGCGCGCTCCTCGGCCGGTTACGCACTACGAACATTGATACACTCACGCAACGCAACGCTACACACGCAGAACCGAACTTCAGTACATCCGTGCAATTCGATCTTTTTTGGTGATATCGAATTTAGGTTGCGAGGGAGTTAATCCGCGTTGCCGGCGCGCTACACGCAAGGAATTGCTGCGTTTGCGCGGATCACATCAAAAGTGTTGGTAAATGGCGACAGCAATAAAGTGGTAAATATCGCGTCAACAAAAATGATGAAGAAAGTTTTTGCGGAGAAACGAACCGGCGACGATGCTCGTTTGAAGTTCCATCGTCATGGCCGGGCTTGTCCCGGCCATCCACGTCTTTTCTTTCACATGCACTTAAGACGTGGATGCCCGGGACAAGCCCGGGCATGACGCCGTCTTTGATTATTGATTACGTCGCAGTGGTCTCAAGCCTGGCTGGTCACAGCCTTGCCCAGCGCCGCCTGCGCCGCGGCAAGCCTTGCGATCGGCACGCGGTAGGGCGAGCACGAGACGTAATCGAGACCGATCTCGTGACAGAACGCGACCGATGCGGGATCGCCGCCATGCTCGCCGCAAATACCGACCTTGAGGCCGGGGCGGGTCTTGCGGCCGCGCGCGACGCCGATCTTCACCAATTCGCCGACACCGTCGCGATCGACCGAGATGAACGGATCGATCGCCAGGATGCCCTTGGCAATATAAGTGCCGAGGAATCCCGCCGCATCGTCGCGGCTGATGCCGTAGGTGGTCTGCGTGAGGTCGTTGGTGCCGAATGAAAAGAATTCGGCGGTCTCGGCGACTTCACCGGCCATCAGGCAGGCGCGCGGCAACTCGATCATGGTGCCGACCTGATAGCTCAGCTTGGTGCCGGTTTCCTTCATCACGGATTGCGCGGTGGCGTCGATCCGCGCCTTGACCAGATCGAATTCCGCTTTAGTGGCGATCAGCGGCACCATCACTTCAAGTCCGACGGCCTTGCCGGTGCGCTTGCCGGCTTCCACCGCGGCCTCGAAAATGGCGCGCGACTGCATCTCGGCGATCTCGGGATAGGCGATCGCGAGCCGGCAACCGCGGAAGCCTAGCATCGGATTGAATTCCGCGAGATCGCGGGCACGATCGGCCAGCCGCCGCGGATCGGTATTCATCGCGCGCGCGACTTCCTCGATCTCGGCCTGCGTGTGCGGCAGGAATTCATGCAGTGGCGGATCGAGCAGCCGGATCGTGACCGGCAAGCCCTTCATGATCTCGAACAGTTCGACGAAATCCGCGCGCTGCATCGGCAGCAGCTTTGCCAGCGCGGCGCGGCGGGTCTGTTCGTCCTCGGCGAGAATCATCTCACGCACGGTGCGAATGCGAGTCTCCTCGAAGAACATGTGCTCGGTCCGGCACAGCCCGATGCCTTCGGCACCGAACTTGATCGCGGTGCGCGCGTCATCGGGCGTATCGCCATTGACGCGAACGCCGAGCTTGCGCACGGAATCGGCCCAGCCCATCAGCGTGCCGAACTCGCCCGACAATTTCGGCTCGATCATCGGCATCCGGCCGGCCAGAACCTGGCCAACCGATCCATCGATGGTGATGACGTCGCCGGTCTTGAAGGTGCGCGAACCGATGCTCATGGTGCCACGGCCGTAATCGACCCGGATGCTGCCGCAGCCGGAAACGCAGGGCTTGCCCATGCCGCGCGCGACCACCGCGGCGTGCGAGGTCATGCCGCCACGAGTGGTGAGAATGCCTTCGGCTGCATGCATGCCGTGAATGTCTTCGGGGCTGGTCTCGATCCGCACCAGGATGACCTTGCGGCCGTCGCCTGAAGTTGGCGGCCTCATCGGAGGAGAACACGATTTCGCCGGCGGCGGCGCCGGGCGAAGCGGAAGACCAGTGGCGATGACGTCGCGCTTGGCGGCGGGATCGATGGTCGGATGCAGCAATTGATCCAGCGACGCCGGATCGATCCGCGACACCGCGTCCTTTTTGGAGATCAGGCCTTCATTGGCGAGTTCGACGGCGATGCGAAGTGCCGCTTTCGCCGTGCGCTTGCCGCCGCGGGTCTGCAGCATCCACAGCTTGCCTTGTTCGACTGTGAATTCCATGTCCTGCATGTCGCGGTAATGCTTTTCAAGCAGCGTGTAGATCCGCGTCAGTTCCTTGAACGCTTCGGGCATCGCGATTTCCATCGATGCCTTGTCCGAACCGGATTCCTTGCGCGCGTATTCCGTGATGTCCTGCGGCGTGCGAATGCCCGCGACCACATCTTCGCCCTGCGCATTGATCAGGAATTCGCCGTAGAGCTTGCTCTCGCCGGTCGACGGATTGCGCGTAAACGCAACGCCAGTCGCCGAGGTCTCGCCCATATTGCCGAACACCATCGCCTGCACGTTGACGGCGGTGCCCCAGGATTCCGGAATATCGTGCAGCCGGCGATAGGTCACCGCGCGCGCATTCATCCAGGATGAGAACACCGCGCCGATCGCGCCCCACAATTGCGCGTGGGGATCCTGCGGGAAATCCGCGCCGGTCTCGCGCGCCACCGCATCCTTGTAGCGGCCGACCAGATCGACCCAATCGTCGCCGGTCAAATCCGTGTCGAGCGTATACCCCTGGCTGTCCTTGAAGGTGTCGAGAATGTCCTCGAAATGATGATGCTCGAAGCCGAGCACCACATCCGAATACATCGTGATGAAACGGCGATAGCTGTCATAGGCAAAGCGGCGATCGCCGGACATTTCAGCCAGCGCCTCGACCGTCGCGTCGTTGAGGCCGAGATTGAGCACGGTATCCATCATGCCCGGCATCGAGGCGCGTCCACCTGAACGCACCGACACCAGCAGCGGAATTCTTGGAATCGCCGAACGCCTTGCCGGCCAGTTTGCCGACATGATCGAGCGCCTTTTCGACCTGCGCTTTCAAGGCCGCCGGATAGGATTTGTCGTGGGCGTAAAAATAGGTGCAGACCGAAGTCGGGATCGTAAAGCCCGGAGGCACCGGCAGGCCGAGATTGGCCATCTCGGCCAGATTGGCGCCCTTGCCGCCCAATAGATCGCGCAACTCGGCTTTGCCCTCGGCCTTGCCGTCGCCGAACGTGAACACCCATTTGCCGGCTTTCGCAGCGTCAACGGCGGGCTTCACCGAGGCTTTCGCCACCGCTGCCTTGCTGACCGTTTTGCTGGCTGGCTTGCCGGCAGACTCGGGCGCCGGCTTGGCTGCGCTCTTTTTGAGCGGCTTGCGGGCCGAGGCTATGGGTGCGGGTTTTGCCCGAACCGGCATGGATGACTTTGATTTCGCTGCGATTTTCTTAGACTTGGCGACGGCTTTGGCCATGACTTGCAAACATCCGCGAGAGGGGAAGGAAGTGCGCGCCTTACACCACTTTGGGCGCTCCGCGCAAGGCGCGAAGCCTGCCCCAAAGGCCGACAAGGACTAGATGTGGAACATCTTGAACAGGCCCAGGCCCGCCAAACCGATGAAAATCAGATAGATCGCGACCACCAGATTGAGAAAGCGCGGCATGATCAGAATGAGGACGCCCGCAATCAGGGCCACGATGGGCTGAATATGGGCTGACGTGATGACCATAGATCTGTCTCCGCTGGAATATGTTGGAAAAAATGTCGAATCGAGAGGCATGCATTTTATCCGCTGGCGCGGTTCCACGATAGGAGACGCGTGCCGCTTCAACGGGTTCCGTGACACCTGAAATTTGCCGAATCTTGCAGCGACCTCACAGTTGGTTTTCCGGGGAACGATGCCCTGCGCGATGAATTGGGTCGGTTTGCGTGCGGGTGCCAAGCCGGCGCGCAATCATCGCGAAGGAGTTTTGGACATGCGGAACAAACTATTGGCCATCACAGCGATCGCGTTTTGCCATCGGCGCACCGGTCGCGGCGCAGGCACAGAGCGACACCGTCGGTATCGTGCGCGGCGGCAGCGTCGTGATCAACGACGAAGCCGGCGGTATCGCCGTCGATCAGCGCCCGGCGTTCCGTGAATATATCGTGCGCGAGCGCGTGCCCGAATACACCATTCCGGATCGCGTCGTGGTCGGCGGCGTGCTGCCGGAAGCCGGCGTGACTTATTATGACGTGCCGCAGAGCTTCGGCGCCTCGTCCTATCGCTACACCGTTGTGAACGGCCAGACCGTGCTGGTCGAGCCGCGCTCACGCCGTATCGTTCAGGTGATCGAGTAACAGGCCTGAACACTGTCCGGGGTTCCGCAGCGGCGACCGGACATCAAGGCCCCGCCCGGGTTCACCCCACTTGGGCGGGCTTTTTGTTTTGAGTTGCACTTGTGTCCAAGATAGAACTCCGTCATTGCGAGCGCAGCGAAGCAATCCACCGCGCAGCAAGCTTAGACATGGATTGCTTCGCTACGCTCGCAATGACGGCTTCTAAATCTTCCGCACCACGATGCGATGAATCTTCTTGCCCGAGGACGCACTGACAACCTCCTCATCGAGCAAAGATGTCGCGCCCGCCAATTCCGCCCGTACCAACTCAGCATCAAACGCCGCATAGAGCCGCTGATGCTTGTCACGCTGGTCCGCATCCTCGGTCACGCGCCAACTCAGATAAAAAACGCCGCCCGGCTTGACGATATCCAGCAGGCGACTAACCGCCGGCGCGATCCGGCCGCGGTCGAGATGCATGATCACGGTTTCGCACAGCACATTGTCGTAAGTGCTGGCGGCGATGCCGCGCAGCGCAGGTAATTCCGCCCACGCAAATTTCATATCCGGATATCGCGAACGCGCTTCCGCCAACAGGCCTTCAGACGCGTCGAATCCCGTGGCCGGAAACCCATTCGCATTCAGCCACGCCACCTCACGCCCGGAGCCACAGCCGATGTCGGCGGTGGTCCCGCCATGGATAAAGAAACGCGCGACGATCTCCTGCAGATCGCCAGGGGCGGCTGCTCATGCCAATCCCGCGCAAACGCCCGTCGCGTCATTGTCATAAGCGGCGCGCGTCAGGCGATCCATCGCAGCCTCAGTCCTGTATCTTGGAAAAATCCGCGACTGCACGCGTCGCAGCGCGGATTTCGTTGAGCAG
Source organism: Bradyrhizobium sp. (assembly GCA_037201505.1). GTDB lineage: Bacteria > Pseudomonadota > Alphaproteobacteria > Rhizobiales > Xanthobacteraceae > Bradyrhizobium. The sequence continues at coordinate 22,986 of JBBCHO010000021.1, read as the reverse complement.
CTTTAAGCGGTTTTCGCGCACGGCGGCGTTGTCGTCGTTGACCTTGACCCCTTCAAAAAAAGAATCAACCGCGCCTCTAAGTGTAGAAAGAGACTCCATCGCCATCTCAAAATTTTCTGCCTCGATGAAGCCGTTAGCTTCGGTGACGGTACTTTGAATTGTACGCCAAAGATGTTTTTCAAGAGGATCGGTCAACAACGCAGGATCGGGCTTACCGTTGTACTCCTTGCCATCCTTCTTTCTTCAATACGCAGGATGTTCGCGGCGCGCTTGGTGCCGGCAAGTAGATTTTTGCCATCATCCGTATCAAGGAATTTGCCGAGCGCCTCGACGCGGCGGACAACCATCAGGAGATCGTCCTGACCTCCCAGCGCAAAGACAGCATCGACGAGATCATGGCGCGCGCCTTGGTCGCGGAGTTGGACTTTCAGGCGATCGGCGAAGAAAGCTAGAAGATCGACACTCTAGAGCGATGCTGCTTGGCGTTCCAAAGAACGGTCGTGTGCGTGACAGCGACAACGTAAATGCCACCTTCTTTTTTGCCTCGATCTTCACTCAGCTTGCGGAAGGTTTCATCTACAGTTTCTGCATGCCCATCAAAGATCGAAACGAGGCGCGCGCGAAGCCCATTTCAAGCAACAATCTGATCACCCCTAGCGCCGCACGCCGTAACGCAAAGGGGTCTTTACTGCCTGTTGGCAATTCACCGATCGCCCAGAAACCCACCAGCGTATCGATCTTGTCAGCCAGCGCCACAGCAATGCTCACAGGATCTGTCGGCACGCGATCATTCGGCCCCTGCGGCTTGTAGTGCTCTTCACTCGCCGCCGCGACCGACTCATCTTCGCCCTGCGCCTGCGCGTAGTACTTGCCCATCAAGCCTTGCAATTCAGGGAATTCACCGACCACTTCGGTCAGCAAATCCGCCTTCGCCAGATGCGCGGCGCGCTTTGTCTTTTCGACGTCGGCGCCGACCAAGGGGGCGATCTCGGCCGCCAGCCGTTCGATGCGCGCGATCCGCTCGCCCTGCGTGCCGAGTTTTTCGTGAAACACGATGCTCTCGAACTTCGGCAGCCGGTCTTCCAGCTTCGTCTTCAGATCGGTTTCGTAGAAAAATTTCGCATCGCTCAGCCGCGCGCGGATGACGCGCTCATTGCCGGCGACGATCGCCTTGCCGCCGTCGGAGGCCTCGATGTTGGCGGTGAGGATGAATTTGTTGGTCAGCTTTCGGTCTTGGGATCGCTGACCACAAAGCACTTCTGATTGTTGCGGATGGTGGCGCGGATCACCTCGCCCGGGATCGACAGGAAGGCTTCGTCGAACGAGCCCATCAGCACAACAGGCCATTCGACCAGGCCCGCGACTTCATCGAGCAGCACCTGATCCTCGACCAGTTCATACCCTTGCGCGAAAGCCAGTTGCTTGGCGTCGGCGAGAATGATGTCCTTGCGGGCCTGCGGATCCAGCACGACCTTCGCGGCCTTCAGCTTCGCCTCGTAATCCTCGAAGCGGCGCACGCTGATCGGCGCCGGCGCCATGAAGCGGTGGCCGAACGTGATTTGCCCGGCTTCGATGCCCGCGACGTCGAACTTCACCACGTCAGGCTCTTCGGTCTCGATGCCGAAGGTGGCGATGATGGTGTGCAGCGGCCGCACCCATTGCAGCGCGCCTGGTTTGGCCGAGCGTTCGCCCCAGCGCATCGATTTCGGCCACGGGAAGGTTCTGACGATCACCGGCAGCATGTCGGCCAGCACATCGAGCGTGGCGCGGCCGGGCTTTTCGATCAGCGCGATGTAAAAAATCGCCCTTTTTCGGATCGCGCTGGATCTTGGCTTCGTCGAGCGAGGCGAGGCCGGTGGCTTTGAGAAAAACCTTGTATGGCCGCGTCCGGCCCGCCGACCCGCGGCCCCTTGCGCTCTTCCTTCAGGTCGGATTGCCGCGCGGGAATGCCATGCACCGTCAGCGTCAGCCGCCGCGGCGTCGCGAACGCCTTGGCGCCTTCATACACAAGCCCCTCGGCCACAAGTTTGTCGGTAACCATGCGGCGCAGATCATCCGCCGCCTTCGCCTGCATCCGCGCGGGAATTTCTTCGGAGAATAGTTCGAGGAGAAGATCGGGCATTACTTACCCTCCCTTGAGGGAGAGGGTCGCCTGCCGCAGGCAGGCGGGGTGGGGTGACAGTGATGATGTCGTGGATAGTCTCAAGCACCGCGTCGGTCCTGCTCATCACATTGTTATTCCAGAATCGTATCACTCTATAGCCTTCCGATTGCAGCCAGCGCGTCCGAACGTCGTCGCGGCGAAGCCCCTCATCATCTCCGTGCTGCGAGCCATCGACTTCGACGATGAGCCGCGCTGCTAAACAAGCGAAATCGGCAATATATGGTCCGATGACCACCTGCCTCCTGAAGTGACTTCCCTTCACATCCAGTCTTCGCAAATGCCGCCAGAGAATTCGCTCGGCGTCTGTTCAATTTGCACGCAGCCCGCTCGCGGTTTTGCGCTTGAAGTCGCTGATTGGCGTCCTTGCCATATCGCTACCACTTTCACCCCACCCCGCTCGCCCAAGCATGGGCGAGCGACCCTCCCCCTCAAGGGGAGGGTAAAGACGCCGCCCCGCCCGCTTCCGTATGCACCCAAGCTTCGCCGCAGGCTTTGGCGAGTTCGCGCACGCGCATGATGTAGCTTTGCCGTTCGGTCACCGAGATCACGCCGCGGGCGTCGAGCAGGTTGAAGACGTGGCTGGCCTTGATGCACTGGTCATAGGCCGGCAGCGCCATCAGATGCGCTTCGCGCTTGCCGTCTTCCAGCCGGCCTCGAGATATTTCCTGCAGGCTTCCTCGGCCATCGAGAATTGCTTGAACAGCATGTCGGCGTCGGAGTATTCGAAATTGTGCCGCGAATATTCCTGCTCGGCCTGCAGGAATACGTCGCCATAGCTGACGCGCTCAACGCCGTCGCGGCCGTTGAAATTGAGGTCGTAGACGCGGTCGACGCCCTGCACATACATCGCCAGCCGCTCCAGCCCGTAGGTGAGTTCGCCCGCGACCGGCGCGCATTCGACGCCGGCGACCTGCTGGAAATAAGTGAACTGCGACACTTCCATGCCGTCGCACCAGCATTCCAGCCAAGGCCCCAGGCGCCGAGCGTCGGGCTTTCCCAGTCGTCCTCGACAAAGCGAATGTCGTGCAGATGAGAATCGACGCCGATCGCGGCGAGCGATTTAAGATAGAGGTCCTGGATGTCAGCGGCGACGGTTTGAGGATCACCTGAAACTGATAATAATGCTGCAGCCGGTTGGGATTTTCGCCGTAGCGCCCATCCTTGGGCCGCCGCGACGGCTGCACATAGGCCGCGTTCCAGCGCTTCGGCCCGAGCGCGCGCAGCGTGGTAGCGGGGTGAAAGGTGCCGGCGCCAACTTCCATGTCGTAGGGCTGCAGGATCACGCAGCCGTAATCGGCCCAATAACGCTGCAGCGTCAGGATCAGTCCCTGGAACGAGCGTTCCGGGCGCATGTGTGGAGGCAGGGAATCCATCGTCGGGTCAGGTCTTCGCGAGGGGGGTCAGAGACGCGCGGGACCGTATCGGCGGCGGACCGGGGAATCAAGGCGAGCGAAACTAGCCCGGGGCGGTAGGCGCCGGTGGCAGGATCCCGCCGCAGGGTCGGAATATCATGCGACCGGGCTGTTTCCGCGACCCGCACACGACGGGCCTCGTCCAATTCCATGTTGATACGCACGGCTGTCCGGTAGGCCCAGCGAACCACGGCCAGCCCACCCAGGGCGCCCGCGAATGCGATAAGCGGCGGCATCGGTCGATCCTTGTCATTCGTCACGCCCCCAGTTGCATTCTCTCCCAAGCCGGCCCGGTCTGCAATTGACTTATCCGAGACCAAATAGCGCGGGCAATTGGCCCTCAAACCCGAATTTGGCCAAATTGCGCGGGTTTCCAGCGCCGAAATCACCTCCTCCGGCAGGCCGGGAAGCGCCTCCAGCGAGGCCAGCGTTCCCGCCGACCGGCGCCCCAGAAGCCCGGACAGCATGCCGCTCGCCGGCGCGATCACCGGTGTGCTCACCTTGTCACCATAGCGCGCCTTCAGGGTCGAACGCAGGTCCCCGATCGAGTCGGCAAGGCCCAGCGAAATCGACGTCTCGCCGGCCCAATATTCGCCGGTGAACAGCACATCCTCGGCGCCCTTGAGGCGTGAACCGCGGCTCTCTTTCACCAGCGAGATGAAGATCGCATGGATCTCGCGCTGGAGCGCTTTCACGCGCGCGACGTCGTCGGGATTTTCCGGCAGGAACGGATCGAGCATCGCCTTGTGCGCGCCGGCCGTATAAAGCCGCCGCTCGACGCCCACTTTCTTGATCAACTCCTGAAATCCGAAGGAGCCGCCGACAACGCCGATCGAGCCCAGGATCGAAGAGGGATCGCAGAATATTTCGTCGCCCGCGCACGCGATCATGTAGCCGCCAGAGGCTGCGACATCCTCGACGAACACCAGCACCGGCAGCTTCTTTTCCGCGGCGAGTTGCCGGATCCGCAAATAGATCTGGCGCGACTGCACCGGGGAACCGCCGGGTGATTGATCACCAGCGCAACCGCTTTCGCATTCCTGGTCGCAAAGGCGCGCTCCAGCGTGCGCGCGACGCCGCCAGCGACATGCCCGGCCGCAGCGGCGTCACCGCGCCGATCACGCCCGACAGCCGGACCACCGGCACCACGGCGGTTCCACGCCGCAGCCGCGCGGGAAGCCATTCCATCACCCGGTCGATCAGGCCGGGAGATTTCCCGGAAAGTGCCGTCTGTTCCGTCATGCCGTTACCTCTAAGTTAACGCTTTGTTATCACGCGACTGTCATTGAACTGAGGGATCACCTTTTGCATTGCCGTGCTAGTCAATTTGAGCGTGCTGCGGAGCCAATCATGAAAATCTATCTGCTGATGGTGCTGATCGGTACCCTTTTGACGGCGATTCATTTCACGTCGGCGCCTGAACAGCAGCGCTCCAAGTCGCTTCCACAATAACCGGTCGCTTCCGCAATAATCCTGTCCGCTTGAACCTCGTCACAGGTTCGCCAACGGCAAGATTCCCTTCCCCGCCAGAATATCCTGCACCTGCTGATTAGGCATCGCAGCTTCACCATTTAGTATCAGCGCGGCGTGCATTCGCAGCGGCGCTTTGCCGCCCTTGATCGCGCGAACCAGCACACGTATCGCCGGCGACACCGCATCGCCATGAACCGGCAAGATCGCGAGGCTGCCAAGCCACGATCGAGCGCCGCCAGCAGTTCAGCCAGACCATCCGCACGCCAGATCATGCTGAGGACGCCGCCGGATTTCAGAATTCTTCGCGCGGCATGAATCCAGCTCTCCAGCGTCGCATCGGTCGCGACATGCGCAATCTCGCGCGCCTTGTCCGGCGAGGCGCGATGCCGCGCGGCATCGTTGAACGGCGGATTCATCAGGACGACATCGACGCTATCGGGAGATAGCCCCGCATCGGCAAATTCGCCTGCACCGGACGTCACATCCAGCACCAAGATTTCGGCCGCGATCGCATTGGCCGTGGCGTTGCCGCGCGCCAGTTCCGCCAACGCCGCGTCGATTTCAACCAGGACTAGCTCTACTCCCGGCACCCTCTTGGCGAGCGCCAGACCCGCGGCACCGACCCCGGCTCCCAAATCGACCACACGATCGCTTGATCGCGCCGAGGTCGCGGCGGCCAAAAGCATCGCGTCGTGGCCGGCGCGATGACCTGATTTGAACTGCCGCAGGCGCAATCTCCCGCCGAGGAACGCGTCCTCGGTGAAAGGGGGCAATGGCTCAGTCATCGGCCCGCAGCTCGTGGGACAGGCCGGCATCGCTGAGAATCTGGCGCGCCGCGCGATTATCGTCCTCATGGACCAGAATCCGGCGCGGAAGCACCCCCAGCGAGCCCTCGATGATGCTCATATTCTGGTCCAGCACCAGATGATGGATATTCGCGCCATCGAGCAGCGCGCCGATGGCTGAAACCAGCACGATATCGTTGGTCCGCACCAATTCCCGCACCTTCGGCTCTCCTTTATCGACTTTGTCGACCGGGTTTGGCGACCGGCCGCAACACTCTGTGACGTGAGTTATCGCCTTCGCGCCCTTGCCGCGCTAGCCGGCTCTTTCTATTGTTATATCCGAGGATAGAGCCAATTGGGCAAATGTGGAGACCAGCGTGGCGGTTATTGTACCCTTCGAAAGCCCCTCGAACGCTTCGATCGACCAGCTGGTCGAGCTTGTCGCGGCCGATATGACGCGCGTCAATTCCACCATCCTGTCGCGAACCGGCTCGGAAGTCACCATGATCCCCGAGGTCGCCAATCACCTGATTTCCTCAGGCGGCAAGCGGCTGCGCCCGATGCTGACGCTGGCGATGGCCAATCTGACTGGCTACACCGGCGAGGGCCATATCAAGCTCGCCGCCTCGGTCGAGTTCATGCACACCGCGACGTTGCTGCATGACGACGTGGTCGACGAAAGCGAACTGCGGCGCGGCAAATTGTCGGCGCGCATGCTGTGGGGCAATGAGGCCAGCGTGCTGGTCGGTGACTTCCTGCTCGGCCAGGCCTTTCGCATGATGGTAGAGGTCGGATCATTGCGCGCGCTCGACATTCTGTCATCGGCCGCGGCGACCATCGCCGAGGGCGAAGTGATGCAGCTGGCGGCGGCGAAGAACACCGCTACCACCGAGGACGAATATCTCGCGGTCATTCGCGGCAAGACCGCCGAATTGTTCGCAGCGGCCTGCGAAGTCGGCCCAGTGATCGCCAATCGCCCGAAGGCCGAGCAGACCGCCTGCCGCTCGGTCGGCATGAATCTCGGCATCGCCTTCCAGCTGGTGGACGACGTGCTGGACTATGGCGGCAAGGCCGCCGTCGTGTTCGGGATCGTGCTGCGGATGGGCGGATCGATTTCCGCCGAGCACGGCATCGGCGTGCTCAAGCGCGACGAGCTGCCCGACGTCAAGGACAAGGTCGCGATCGAACTGATGCGCGGCATCAAGGCGATGCTGGATCCGCTGGGGATCATGAATCCGGGCAAGGTGCTGTAGCTCCTCATGGTGAGAAATGCGTTCCCCGGATGCTGCGCAGCGCTCTTGCGGTGCGCTGCTGATCCGGGGTCCATCGTTCCGCACTCACGTGCTTGGGTCCCGGCTCTGCGGAGCAGCGTGAAGAACGCTGCACCGCGTCCGGGACACGAGAGATATTGCTTCACGTCCTGTCAGGATGAGGAGACCGAACAAGGAATTTCCATGACCACCCCCACCCCCACACTTGCAATCGCACCAATCGAAGACGCCGACATCGCCGCCGTGATCGCGCTGTGGCAGCGCTGCGGTTTGACGCGTCCCTGGAACGATCCCGCCGCCGACATCGCGCTGGCGCGCAAGGGCGCGAATGCGGCGGTGCTGGCCGGGCGTGATGGCGGCGCGATCGTCGCCACGGTCCTGGTCGGCCATGACGGCCATCGCGGCTGGGTCTATTACGTCGCCGTCGATCCTGACCATCGTCACAGGGGATATGGCGGCATCGTCATGACTGCCGCGGAAGACTGGCTGCGTGAGCGCGGCATCGAAAAGCTGCAGCTGATGGTGCGGTCCGACAACAGCCGGGTTCAGACATTCTATCAGTCGCTGGGTTATCTGGCGCAGGAACGCATCGTCTACGCCAAATGGCTCGACGGCCGCGAGCCGACACCGTAAGCCAGAAATCAACAGGCATGGGAAAAACAACAGGCTTGGCATGACCATCTCCGACCGCATCCGCGTCCACAACGTCCGCCTGCTCTCGGACAACCATTACACGCTCAAGGCTACCACCTTCGAATGGCGGCGCACCAACGGGGAATGGCAGACGCAAGCTCGCGAGAGCTACGATCGCGGCAACGGCGTGACGTTGTTGCCTTACAATCTGGCGCAGCGCAGCGTCGTGCTGGTGCGGCAGTTTCGTTATCCGGCCTATGTCAACGGCTATGACGATCTGCTGATCGAAGCCGCGGCGGGAATGCTGGATGATGAAACGCCGGAAATCCGGATTCGCGCCGAGGTGGAAGAAGAAACCGGCTATCGGCTCGGAGAAGTGCGAAAGATATTCGAAGCTTTCATGAGCCCCGGCGCCGTCACCGAAAAAATACACTTCTTTGTCGCCGAGTATGAATCCGATATGCGGATCGGCAGCGGCGGCGGGCTTGCTTCCGAGGGTGAGGAGATCGAGGTGCTGGAATTGCCGATCGATCAGGCGCTCGCGATGATCGGCGACGGCCGCATCGTGGACGCCAAGACCATCCTGCTGCTGCAATATGCGGCGCTGAATATTTTCAGGTAAACTGCACAATTGAAGCGAATCTTAAACGATATTGATACTTCGAACGACATTGACACCTCACGAGGCTAACGCCAGATTGAACATCATGCGCATCGCTCTCATTCACGCCTTGAAACATTCGCTGGTCCCAATCGAAGCTTCGTTCGCGCGGTTGTGGCCCGACGCGAGCCTGATGAATTTGCTCGATGACAGCCTGTCGGCCGACGTCGCGCGCGAGGGCCGGCTCACCGCGGCCATGACCGATCGCTTCCTGGCGCTCGGCCAATATGCTGTAACCACCGGCGCCAATGCGATCCTGTTCACCTGTTCGGCGTTCGGCCCTTGCATCGAGGCGGTCGCGCGCGCGCATGCGCCGATACCGGTGCTCAAGCCCAATGCGGCGATGATCGAGCAGGCGGCCGCCCGCGGCCACCGGATCGGCCTGCTTTCGACCTTCCCGCCGACGCTGGTGTCGATGCCGCCGGAATTTCCGCGCTCGGTCGTGGTCGTACCAAAACTGGCTGAAGGCGCGATGGCGGCGCTGGATCGCGGCGATCGCACTGAGCACGATCGGCTGGTCGCGCAGGCCGCGCGGGATTTGCGTGACTGCGATCTGATCGCGCTCGCGCAATACAGCATGGCGCCGGCGGCGGTCATGGTTGCCGAGGCCTCGGGCCTGCCGGTTCTCACCACGCCCGACAGCGCGGTACAGAAGCTGAAGCAATTACTGGGCGTTGCTGCTTAAATGTCGGTTGGTCCCGTAGGGTGGGCAAAGCGACAGCGTGCCCACCAACTTATCCGATATCGAGATGACGGTGGGCACGGCGTAAGCGCGCCTTTTGCCTACCCTACGATTCTGCCATCAGAACAAGCTCCCCTGCCCCTCGTCAGGCATCGCCGGCGGCTTCCTCGGCGCAACCTTCTTCGCCGGCTTCGCTTCCTCCGCCGCCCGCTGCTCCGCTGTCATCGGCAACACCAATTGCGCATCGTCATTGGCGACGTGATTGACGCGCGTTGAGACCTCATGCCAGGCGAACTCGCCTTCTTCAGGTCCTCTCATCAGCGCGATCACCGCCTCGGCGTCATCGGCGCGGCAATCGAGCCAACGCTCGAAATCGGCGGGCTCGATGGTCACCGGCACGCGGTGATGCAGCACCGCAAGATCCGCACTCGCCTGTGCCGTGACGATCGCGACCGTGTCAACTTCCTCGCCGTTCGGGCCGATCCAGGTTTCGGCGATCGCGGCAAGCCCGATCGGGCTGTTATCGCGGCGATGGATGAAATAGGGCCGCTTGCGGTTGTCGGAAGTGTGCCACTCATAATAGCCATCCGCCGGAATCAGGCAGCGGCGGCGTCTGATCGCGTTCTTGAAGGCGGGCTTTTCGCGAATCGTCTCGGCACGCGCATTGATCAGCAGCGTAAAACTACGGGGGTCCTTGACCCAGGCCGGCCACAACCCCCAGCGCATCAGGCGAAAACGCCTTGCTCCGTTTTCGATGATCACAACCGGAACCGGTTGCGTTGGCGCAATATTATGTTGCGGCGGAAAATTCGGCTGCTCGGCGAAGCCAAATATCTGCCTTATAACGGCCGGTGATGAGGTGATTACAAAACGTCCGCACATTCTGTCGCCTAAACAGCTATCTATTCAGTACCTTTTAACCCCGACCGACAACACTGCGGCAGATGACATTAACCGCGCCCCCGCGACCTGACCCCAGAACGGGCCCCAATCAGGCGGCGCGGGCTGCCCAATTGCGCGCAGCCAATATCAATCCCCGTACCGGCCTTGCCACCGACTACCTGAATCATTTCAACGAAGCCATCATGCTGCTCGAAATGATTCCGGATATGCCGGAATGTTCGGAGGATTTTCTGGCATGGCAGCCGCTGTCGTATCGCGAGCATTTCACGGCCTCGAATTTCAAGGCGCGCGACCTCGCCATCGAGGCCTATGAAGCCGCCGACACTAAAATCCGCGCCGAATTCGACAATCTGACATCAGCCATGACCTCGATCCTCACCGCGGTCAGCGCCGCGATGCGCGATGCCCGGCAGGACATGACCCGCGCTACGCTGGCCGAACAGGCCACCGGCTGGGTCAAGCCGCTGGTCGCGCTGGCCGGCGGCATTATCAACGGCTCGGGCGCCGAGGCCGACGTCGACTTCATCATGAACCATTGAGGTTCTGCGCGGGATCTTCGAATTAGACCTCGGCCGATTGATCAGGCATGGTCGTCATCGAAAACTCCCCCTTTTTGAGTTTGCGCCTTGACGTCCCCCATTCAGCCGATCCATCCCCAACTTGCCGTCAGCGCGTCGATCTTTCGCGACGGCAAGGTCCTGCTGGTGCGGCGCGCGCGTTCGCCGGCCAAGGGCTTTTATTCGCTGCCGGGCGGCCGGGTCGAATTCGGCGAGACCCTGCACGCAGCCTTGCAGCGCGAAGTCGATGAGGAAACCGGCCTGAAAATCGAGATCGCCGATCTGGCCGGCTGGCGCGAGGTGGTGCCAGGAACCAGCGGCGGCGGGCATTACCTGATCATGTCGTTCGCGGCGCGCTGGCGTTCTGGCGAACCGGTGCTCAACGACGAACTCGACGATTTCAGGTGGCTCGCCCCCGATGCGCTCGGCGATTTCACCACCACCCCCGGCCTGCAAGACATTATCGAGTCCGCCCGGCGCGTGCTCGGGGCCTGACAACGGGCCCTCTAAGGGGGTCCCGAGCCTTGCTTCCAGCGCATTGAAAAGGCATATCACGGCGGTCCCGGACCCATTCATGTCAAAATATTTTCTGGCCGCCCTCATTCTCTTCTCGGCATGTATTTCTGGCCCTGTGCGGGCCCAGGATGCGGCTGCGCCGTTCGACGGCGACCTGCAGCGGCTGGCCGAGATTCTCGGCACGCTGCATTATCTGCGCGGCATTTGCGGCACCAATGAAGGCGGCAAATGGCGCAATGAAATGCAGGCGCTGATCGATGCCGAAACCCCCTCGGGCGATCGCCGCGCACGCATGATCGCGGGCTTCAACCGCGGCTATAATGGCTTCCAGCAGACCTATCGCACCTGCACGCCCGCCGCCTCCGTCGCGATCCGCCGCTATATCGATGAAGGCTCCAAGATTTCCAAGGATCTGACCGCGCGCTACGCCAATTAAACTAAAGCGTTTTCGAGCGAAGTGGGCACCGGTTCGCGTGAAGAAAACGCGTCAAAAAGAGCGTTTTTCACAGGTCAATTTCGATTTCTGCACAACAGATTCATGTTGAGGACCGCCGTTAACCTTTCCTAAAGAAGTGGTCTAGGCGGCGCGCTGGCGCATGCTACACCTCACGCATTCGACGCGCTCCGCCCTGGACCGCGCCCACATTCGACGAGTTCCATGAGCCATCCAGCCTCCTTCACAACCGCCCGCGACCTGTTGCCCGATCAGGAGCAGAAACAGGCTGCCCTCAGTTATCTCAACGAGGCCTGGGCAGAAGCGCGGCACGATGGTGTCGATGGCGATTGCCTGGCGCAGGCGAGCCTGTTCGCGGCCTTCGCCGAACTGGTCAGCACCTACGGCGAAGATGCGGTGGCGAAGTTTGTCGAAGGTCTCCCCGTGCGCGTGCGCAATGGCGAATTTTCGATACAGATGGCGAAGCAGTAAGTTTGCATCAAGCCAAACTGTCAACGTCCGGCTTAACCGGACGATCCAGTATTCCAGAGAAGGCCGCGGCGTACTGGATCACCCGCTTTCGCGGGTGATGACGGTAGTTAGCTGCGCAGCCTGTGCCTTGCGCGGGCCTTGTCGTTTATGACCGGGCGGCTTACGTTCCACTGTACATGTCATACGAGATTTCTACATGAAAGCAGCGCTTCTGCCCGACCGGGGCGTGATCAAGGTCGGCGGCAATGACGCCCGCGACTTTCTCAACGGCCTTGTCACCACCGACATTACGGCGCTGCAGCCGGGCCTGGCGCGGTTCGGGGCTTTGCTGACGCCGCAGGGCAAGATCACGACGGATTTCCTGATCACCGAGGCCCCTTCCGGCCATGGCGGCGGTTTCCTGATCGATTGCCCGCGCGTGCTCGCGCAAGGTCTTGCCGACAAGCTCGGTTTCTACCGGTTGCGCGCCAAGGTCACCGTCGAAAATCTCTCGGACAGTCTCGGCGTACTGGCGGTCTGGGACGGCGATCTCACGCTGAAACCCGATCTGGCGTTTATCGATCCGCGCAATGCCGCGCTCGGCTGGCGGATCCTGGTGCCGCAAGACCTTGCGCAAAAGGCCGCCGATCTGATCGGCGCTGACATGGTCGACAGCGCCGCTTATGATGCGCACCGGATTGCGTCGGGCGTGCCGCGCGGCGGACTGGACTTCATGTATGGCGATGCGTTTCCGCATGAGACCAACATGGACCGGCTGCACGGCGTCGATTTCGACAAGGGCTGTTATGTCGGACAGGAAGTCGTGTCACGGATGCAGCATCGCGGCACCGCGCGCACGCGAACCGTCCGGGTCATTCTTGACGGCGCGGCGCCGGAACCGGGGGCTGCGATCCTCGCCGGTGACAAACCTGTGGGCACCATGGGCTCGGCCGCCGACCGCAACGGTCTCGCGCTGATACGGATCGACCGCGTCGCCGACGCGCTCGACGCAAAAATTCCACTGACATCCGGCGGCCTTGCGCTGCACCTCGCCGATCCCGACGATGTACGCTCCCCACCCAGGCAGACCGTGGCATGACGAGATCCGCGCGCCTGCATGCCGATGGCCTGACGCGGTGCCCCTGGCCCGGCGAAGATCCGTTTTACGTGGCCTATCATGATACCGAATGGGGCGTGCCGGAATATGACGACCGCGCGCTGTATGAAAAACTGATCCTCGACGGCTTCCAGGCCGGCCTGTCGTGGATCACGATCCTGCGCAAGCGCGACAATTTCCGAAAAGCCTTCGACGATTTCCAACCGGAGAAGATCGCGCGCTATAACGCCAAGAAAGTTCATGCGCTGATGAACGATGCCGGCATCGTTCGCAACCGTTCCAAGATCGAAGGCGCGATCAACAGCGCGAAGTCTTACCTGAAGATCATGGAAGACGGCCCCGGCTTCTCCAAATTCATGTGGGATTTCGTCGACGGCAGACCAAAGGTCAATCATTTCAAGACCACCGCCAGCGTTCCGGCGTCGACGCCGCTGTCGATCAAGATGTCCAAGGAACTGGCGTCGCTCGGATTCAAATTCGTCGGCCCGACCATCGTCTATGCCTTCATGCAGGCCACCGGCCTGGTCAACGACCATCTGGTCACCTGCTTTTGCCACGAGCATTGCGCCGGAAAACAGCGCGCGCCCCGTCTCAAAACCAAATGACGGCGGGCAAATCGTCTTCCGCGCCCGAGACTTTGACTCGCGTCTGGCAGCGGATGCTGTCGGGACGACGGCTCGATCTGCTCGACCCCTCACCGCTGGATATCGAGATCGCCGATATCGCCCATGGTTTAGCGCGCGTGGCGCGCTGGAACGGCCAGACCAATGGCGCGCATATTTTCTCGGTGGCGCAGCATACGCTGTTGGTCGAAGTCGTGATGCGCGAGCAGACGCCGCGCATCGATATCCGCTTCCGGCTCGCCGCGTTGCTGCACGATGCGCCGGAATATGTCATCGGCGACATGATCTCGCCATTCAAGGCCGTGCTGGGCGGAAACTACAAGGCCGTCGAAAAACGATTACTGTCGGCGATCCACATCCGCTTCGGCCTGCCGGCGGTGTTGCCGGATGAGATCACTCAACAGATCAAGGCGGCCGACCGGGGCGCGGCCTATCTCGAGGCGACGCACCTCGCCGGTTTTGCGCAAGCCGAGGCGAAACGACTGTTCGGCCGCGATCCCGGCCTGCCCGATACGACGGAGCGGGATTACCTGACGCCCTGGACCGCGGCCAAGGCCGAGAAGCTTTTCCTGGAGCGGTTCAAGACCATCGCGTCTTCGTAGGTCCGTAGGGTGGACAAAGGCATCTTCGCCGTGCCCACCCTTATTTCCGCAGCAAGGATTTGGTGGGCACGCTATCGCTTTGCCTACCCTACGAAGTTGCCGCTCCAACCTGCTTTCACCGCCTCCCGGGCAGGTTTATAACCGTCCCGACAAAAGGACTCCCATGATTCACGTCTGCTCGCTCGCCGCCCTTCCCGACACCGTCAAGGCCGTCGGCGCCAGTCACGTTCTCACCGTTATGGCCAATGTCGCCCAGGTGCAGCGGCCGGAATCGGTGCTCCCGGCCAATCATTTGAAGGTGCAGATGGACGACATCATCGAGCACATGGACGGCTTTGTCGCGCCGTCGGATTCCCATATCGAGCAGGTGCTGAATTTTGTTCGCGGCTGGAATCGCAACGCGCCCCTCGTCATCCATTGCTATGCCGGCATCAGCCGCTCGACCGCGAGCGCCTTCGCAGCCGCCTGCATGCTCAATCCGCACCGCGACGAAATCGCGATCGCGCGACAAATACGCGCGGTATCACCGATCGCGTCGCCGAACCGGCTGATCGTCAGCCTGGCCGACAAGGCGCTGGGGCGCGAGGGGCGGATGCTGCGGGCGCTGGACGAGATGGGTCCGGGCAGCATGACCGTCGAGGGTCGGCCGTTCCGCGTCGATCTCGAATAATCTGCATCTGCTCAGGCAGCCTTGAACTTTTATCACCCGAATTCGCACTCACTGACGCGAGCGGCCCCGTCAATGCAGATTGGGGCGTGGAATCCTGTGCGCGGGTCGAACCATCCGGCGCGACACCGACACACATCGGGATTGACCTGACAACACCGGCGCGCCCGATGGCGACGGAGTTTGACGAGACTAGCGGATTTGACGTGATCAGCCCAAACGCCGGGCCGATCGGCTGGAGGCTTGATGTTCGATTTTTTTGCGATGGCGATTGCCGTTGTGGCGCTGATTGTCGCGCGCAAGACCTTCAATCAGGCCGCGGTCCTGCGGGCACGGCTGGATGCGATCGAAGCCATTGGATTTCAGCCGGGGCCGGGCTTCCAACAAAGGCCGGCTTCGCCGCCACTCCCACGCGCTAGGCCCGAGCTAGCTCCGGCGACCCCATCGCCGGATATCGCGCCCGAACGGCCGGCGACGGTAGCCGGCGTTGAGACAGTCACACCCGCGGCAGCGGATGCGCCCGCCGCGCCGGACGATGTCGCCGCCGGAGCAACCGCGGCGCCGCCGCTACTTCCACCCGCCCAGCCAGGTTTTGAGGAACGCATCGGCACCCGCTGGGTGGTCTGGGTCGGCGGCCTGACGCTGGCGCTCGGCGGCTTCTTCATGGTCCGCTATTCGATCGAGGCGGGCCTGCTCGGACCCGGCGTGCGAACGCTGCTGGGCGGCGCGTTCGCGCTGGCGTTGTTGGCGGCCGGCGAATGGACACGGCGCAAGGAGAGCGTCTCCGCCATCAATGCGCTGCCGATCGCCAATATTCCGGCAATCCTCACTGCGGCAGGCACGGCGGTCGCCTTCGCGACCGTTTATGCGGCATACGCGTTATACGGTTTTCTGGTGCCTGCGACGGCCTTCATCCTGCTCGGGCTGGTGGCGCTGGGCACGCTCGCCGCAGCATTGCTGCACGGACCGGCGCTGGCCGGTCTCGGTGTCGCCGCCGCCTTCGCCACGCCGGTTCTGGTTTCTTCCGAGCAACCGGATTTCTGGGCGTTGTACATCTATCTCGCGATCGTCACCGCCGCCGCCTTCGGCCTGGCGCGGATCAGATTGTGGCGCTGGCTTGCAGTCACCACCATCCTGTTCGCGCTGCTCTGGACCTTCCCTTGCCTGGAGTGCGGCCCCTCGATGATCGGACCGCATGCGTTCCACGTCGTGGCAGGCCTTGTGCTGGCCGCGTTGCTGGTGGTGTGCGGCTTCATGTTCGGGCCGCCGGCCGATGAGGGCCGGATCGAGCCGATCTCATCCGGTTCGCTCGCGGCCTATCTCGCCGGCGCAACCCTGATCGTGCTGGCGAGTTTCCACGCCGACACCGCCATGATCGTGTTCACGATACTCGTAGCTGGTTCCTTATTGGTGGCGTGGCGGGCGCAAGCCGCCACCGGCGCGGTCGGCGCCGCAGCCGCGTTTGTCTTCATCGTGTTCGCGGCATGGGCGGTCAGCGGCAATCCCGACATGCTGGTGCTGCCGGGCGGACCGCTACCCGGCATCGGCCCTGTGGCGACCGACAGCTCGGTTTCGCTGCATCTGATCACGGCCGCGATCTTCGCACTTGGCTTCGGCGCCGCGGGATTCCTGGCACAGGGCCGCTCGGTGAGCGCCATCATCCCGGTGGTGTGGTCGGCGGCGGGCGTGTTCACGCCGCTGGCGCTGCTGATTGCGCTTTATGCGCGCATCGCCCATCTCGACCGCTCGATTCCGTTTGCGATTGTGGCGGTCGTGCTCGCCGCCGCGTATGGCGCGGCGACCGAAATTCTCACCAAGCGGGAAAACCGGCCGGGCTTGCAGATTTCGATCGCGCTGTTCGCGACCGGCTCGCTCGGCGCACTGGCGCTGGCGCTGACCTTTGCGCTCGAAAAAGGCTGGCTCACGATCGCGCTGGCGCTGATGTCGATGGGAACGGCCTGGATTTCGATGCAGCGGCCGATTCCGTTCCTGCGTTCGCTGGCGGCTATTCTCGCCGGGATCGTGGTGCTGCGCATCGGCTATGAGCCGCGCATCGTCGGCGATGCCGTCGGCACCACGCCGATCTTCAACTGGCTGTTGCTGGGCTACGGCCTGCCGGCGCTGTCGTTCTGGATGGCCGGCATTTTCCTGCGCCGCCGCGGTGACGACGCTCCGCTGCACACGGTGGAATCCGCCGCGATCCTGTTCACGGTATTGCTGGTGTTCATGGAAATCCGCCATGCCATCAACGACGGTAACGTCTACCAGGACATCGGCAGCCTCACCGAAACGGCGCTGCAGATCTGCTCGGCGCTGGCAATGGCGATCGGGCTCGAGCGGCTGCGAATCCGCACCGGCAGCGTCATCCACAATGGCGCCGCGGTGCTGCTTACGGTTTTCGCCGGATTGGCGAGCGTGGCCGGATTATTGTTCTTCGACAATCCGGCAATATGGCGCATCGAAATATCAGGCGTGTTCATCAATCCGGTCCTGCTCGGCTATGCGCTGCCTGCGGTGCTGGCGCTGCTGCTGTCCTATGCGGTCGCGGGCCGGCGGACAGCCGCCTATGCCAATACGATCGCGGGCGCAGCCTTGGTATTCGCCCTGAGTTACATCACGCTTGAAATCCGCCGGCTTTACCACGGCCCGCAATTGAGCAGTGGCGCGACCGGTGGCGCCGAGCAATACACTTATTCGATCGCATGGCTGGCGTTCGGCGTGGCGTTGCTCGGCATCGGTATTCTCTTCAACTCGCAGCGCGCTCGACTTGCCTCGGCTGTCGTCATCGCTTTGACGATCCTCAAGGCCTTCCTGATCGACATGTCGACGCTCACGGGCGTCTATCGCGCGCTGTCGTTCATGTGCCTCGGCTTGGTGCTGGTGGCGATCGGCTGGCTATACCAGCGAATCCTGTTTCGCCAGCGATCGGCGGCACCGTCTGATGGCGACGCTGTTCAGGCCAATCTCTAGCGAAGATTGTCAGGCCGCCCGTACTGAACTGAGGAATTTTCCGACCTCGAGCTTGAGGCGCTTGCTGTCGCCCGACAGCGACTGTGCCGCCGAGAGCACCTGCGACGAGGCCGAACCGGTCTCGCTGGCGCCACGCTGCACATCCGTGATGTTGGAGGAGACCTGCATGGTGCCATGGGCGACCTGCTGCACGTTGCGGGCAATCTCCTGCGTCGCTGCGCCCTGCTCTTCCACCGCGGCTGCGATGGTGGAGGAAATCTCCGACAGCTTCTCAATCGTGCCGCTGATTTCCCTGATGTCGTTGACCGATTCCTGGGTCGCCGCCTGGATGCCGGTGATTTGCTGGCCGATTTCGCCGGTCGCCTTGGCGGTCTGCTCCGCCAGTGCCTTGACCTCGGACGCAACGACCGCGAAACCGCGCCCGGCCTCACCGGCGCGCGCCGCCTCGATGGTGGCGTTGAGCGCCAGGAGATTGGTCTGGCCGGCGATCGTATTGATCAGCTCAACCACATCGCCGATGCGGGCGGCAGCCTTCGACAACTCGCCGATGCGGCTGTTGGTCTTTCGCGCCTGAGTGACCGCATCAGTGGCCATCCGCGCCGATTCCTGCACCTGATGGCTGATTTCGTTGACCGACGCGGTCAGTTCCTCGGTCGCCGATGCCACCGACTGCACGTTGGTGGAGGCCTCTTCGGACGCCGCCGCGACTTTGGTGGTGAGTTCTTCCGCGCGTTCCGCGGTCGTGGTCAGCGTCAATGCCGAGCTTTCCAGTTCGCCCGAGGCCGACGACACGGTTTCGATAATCTCGCCGACGGCGCCTTCGAAATCGTCGGCAAGCCGGTGCATGTCCATCTTGCGCTGCTGCAACTGGCGCTGCTCGAGTTCGGTCTGCTCGGCACGCAGCCGGTCGGTCTCGATCATCGCGCCCTTGAACACTTCCACCGTACGCGCCATTTCGCCGATCTCGTCATGCCGATCCACATCGCCAACGGGAGCATCGAGTTCGCCGGTGCTGAGACCCGCCATGCGCGTCTTGAGGCGGGACAGCGGCTTCACCACGCTGCGCGCGACCGCCCAGGCGATGCCGATCGAGAGCAGCAGGAGAACGCCGATCACCATGGCAGCGGTCCGAACCATTCCCCAGAAGGTCGCGTCAATCTCCGTCATATACTCGGCGGAGGCGATCATCAGGTGCCAGGGCGCGAAGCCGCGAACATAGGCGACCTTGTCCTGCGGGACCTTGTCTCCTCCCCTGGGAAACTGGTAGCGGAGCGTGCCTTCGCCCCGCTTCGCTATATCAAGCATCATCGATGCGAAGGGCAGGCCGTTCACGTCCTTGATGTCGCGGATATTCCTGCCGATCAATGCCGGATTTCCGGCGTTCGACACACAGAGCCCGGTCTCGGTGTCATAAATGAAGAGGTAGTTGGTGTGACCCTCGAACCAGATCGCGCTGGAGTCGGCGAACAGACGCGCCTTGGCCTCGTCCTGGGTCATCGCGCCGGATTCCGCCGCGCGCTGGAAACTCTCTGCCATGGTCCAGACGGCATCGACCACGGCGTGGGCCCTCTCGGTCCGCTCGTTGGCCAGTTCGGCGCGGGCAATGAAAAGCACCGTGCAGGCGACAAACACCATGAAGAGTACGCCGGCGATGGCCATAGCCGTGAGCCTGGCGGAGATCGAGCGGAGTGCGACGATATTGAGCAGGTTTTTCATTTTTCATTCACCCGGTACGCGCGGACGTTCACATCATGGCGAGGAACGATCGACGCACCTGCCTTTCCGGCTGCGCGACGATAGCGGTCACTTGGTAAATTTAAAGTTCAGGCCGCACTTGCCGAGTTGCGGAAGTTGCCGACTTCAAGTTCAGGGCGATTGCTGTCGATGGACAGCGACTGACTGCGCGCAAACCAGCGACACGAAGCGGCACGATGATGAATTGACGCGCGACAGCCAAAGCGTTTTCGAGCGAAGTGGATACCGGTTCGCGTGAAGAAAACGCGTCAAAATAAAAGATTAGAGCCCGGTTCTGATTCAATCAGTCGGTCGAGCGGCGCAACTCCGGCGCGTTCTCTGACTTCGCCGGTTCGGACTTTACAGACTCGGATTTTGCCTCCGACCTGACCGGCTCCATCCCGGCGCTCTCGACGCGGGGCGTCTCGACCCGCGCGGAGACCTCGACCGATCCGGTATGCTCCGGCGGCACCAGCGAACGCGGACGCATCGGATGCGCCACCGCCCGCGCCATCAGCATCTGCGCGGCGCCCTGATGACGGAAATCGCAATAGGCGAAGCCCATGCCGGAGACCGAGCCGCGGAAACTGACTTCGTCTTTCTTGTCGAGATTGAAGCACGGCTCGAACGGAATGCCCTTGATCGACGCGCACACGGCCTGGCCGCGAATCTGCAGCGTATTGCCGGGCAACCTCAAATGACGAACCGGACCGCTGCCGCTGAACTGCACGGCGCCCGCCGCGCCCATGTCATCGAGCACCCGGCCGGCACCCCGGGTACCATCGAAACAGGTAAAGGCGAACACCTTGCCGGAGACGAACTTGCGGGCCTCTTCGGCATTCATCTGCCCGGCCAGAGCGGGCGCTATCACTGCACCGGCCGCCACGGCCC
Source organism: Bradyrhizobium sp. (assembly GCA_037201505.1). Classification (GTDB taxonomy): domain Bacteria; phylum Pseudomonadota; class Alphaproteobacteria; order Rhizobiales; family Xanthobacteraceae; genus Bradyrhizobium. The sequence goes on along the minus strand of JBBCHO010000021.1, from coordinate 2,421 downwards.
CCAACACGAAACGCGCAAGCATGCTGTAACTCCGACTTTTACCGAGCACGGGCAAACTCATGTTTCTTTACCCGGTGCTTACCATACCAACCGTGGCAACATTGGAGCAGCTTGGTTGGTAAAGTCTGAACAAACTTAGAGAATTTTTACCACGATTCGACCGCGGACCTGGCCGGCGAGGATTTTTGCACCGGCGTCGAAGACCCCGTCAAGACCAATTTCATGAGTAATTTCAGCAAGTTTTCCGGAATCCAGATCGCTCGCGAGGCGGCTCCAGGCGGCTTTTCGCAACTCAATCGGGCACATCACGGAATCGATACCCAACAGACACACCCCGCGCAAAATAAACGGCGCGACCGAGGACGGCAGGTCCATGCCGGCGGCCAGACCGCAGGCGGCGACGGCGCCCCGGTATTTCGTCATCGAGAGAATATTGGCCAGCGTGGTCGAACCGACGCTGTCGATGCCGCCGGCCCAGCGCTCCCTAGCGAGTGGCTTGGCCGGTCCCGACAGTTCATTGCGGTCGATTACCTCGGCCGCGCCGAGGCCCTTCAAATAATCGGTCTCCGACATCCGTCCGGTCGAGGCGATGACGTGAAAGCCGAGTTTCGCGAGCACCGCGATGGCCACCGACCCGACCCCTCCGGCCGCACCAGTGACGACGATCGGACCGTCCTTCGGGGTGAGGTCCTGCTTTTCCAGCGCCATCACCGCCAGCATCGCGGTATAGCCGGCAGTCCCGATCGCCATCGCATCGCGGGTCGATATGGTCTGCGGCAATCGCACCAGCCAGTCGCCCTTGACGCGCGCCTTCTCGGCATAGGCGCCAAGATGGGTCTCGCCCATGCCCCAGCCGTTGCAGACCACCCTGTCGCCGGGTTTCCATTGCGGATGCGACGATTGCTCGACAATGCCGGCCAGATCAATGCCCGCAATCATCGGAAAACGCCGCACCACCGGCGCCTTGCCGGTGACGGCCAGGCCATCCTTGTAATTCAGCGTCGACCACTCGACCCGGATGGTGACGTCGCCGTCCATCAGATCGGCTTCGTCGAATTGCGTGAGGGCGGCGGTGGTGCCTTTTTCCGCCTTGTCGATCCTGATCGCCTTGAACGTTCCCACCGGCGCCTCCTGCTTTTTACTTTTCCGAACTGAGGGATGTTTACCGGATCAGGCCGGCTGCGCAACCGGGCGGGCGACCGGCGCCTCCACGATCGGCAGGTTGATCAGCGCCGACAACACCCCGAACAGCACCGACAGCCACCAGATCGGCGTATACGATCCGAATTTCTCGAACACGATGCCGCCGAGCAGTACGCCGAGGAAGCCGCCGACCTGATGGCTGAAAAACGCAAAGCCATACAGCGTCGCCAGCCAGCGGGTGCCGAACATCACCGCGACAAGGCTTGAGGTCGGCGGCACTGTCGATAGCCAGGTCAGGCCGGTGAAGACCCCGAACACGATCGCGGAGAATGGCGTGATCGGCAGCGTGATAAAGGCTGCGATGGTCAACGCGCGCGTGAAATACAGCGCGGAGAGAATGTAACGCTTCGGGAGCCGGCTCTGCAGCCAGCCGACGCTGATCGATCCGATGATGTTGAACAGCCCGATGGTGGCGATCACCCAGCCACCGACCTGAACCGGGATGCCGCGATCGACCAGATAGGCCGGCATATGCACCGTGATGAAGGCGAGCTGAAATCCGCAGGTAAAGAAGCCGAGCACCAGCAGGACATAGGAGCGATGACCGAACGCTTCAGTCAGCGCATTCTTGAAAGTCTGCTGCTCCGCCACAGCGGTGGTTCCCGTGGTTGGCGCGGCCGGCGTCGCCAGCGCCAGCGAGAGCGGCACCACCAGCAGCATCAATCCGGCAAACACCAACAGCGCCGGTTGCCAGCCGAAATTGTCCAGCATCGCCACCCCGAACGGCGCGAATATGAATTGCCCGAACGACCCCGCCGCAGTGCCCGCGCCCAGCGCGACGCCGCGCCATTCCGGCGGCAGCAGCTTTCCGAACGACGACAGAATCAGGTTGAACGAACAGCCGGACAAGCCCAAGCCGATCAGGACACCGGCACTGAGGTCGAGCGACAACGGCGTCGCGCCATAACGCATGAGGATCAGACCCGCGGCATACATCACCGCACCGGCAGAGATCACACGCAGGCTGCCGAAACGATCGGCGATCGCGCCGGCGAACGGCTGGCCGATCCCCCACAACAGATTCTGGACCGCCAGCGCGAGAGCGAACACGTCGCGGCCCCAGGCGAACTCCCGGCTCATCGGCTGCATGAAGAATCCGAACGCCGAGCGCGGACCGAATGTCAGCATGCCGATCAGGCAGCCGCACACCACGATCACCAGCGGCGTGCGCCAGGTCGCAGCGGGCATCGGACGCAGATCGCCTTCGGTCGCAGCCAT
>JBBCHO010000020.1:0-76688 GCA_037201505.1 Bradyrhizobium sp. | reverse complement strand
TCAGCACCTGAGAGATTAAATCAGGCGCGGACTATCACATGGCGGATGTAGGGCGCGCAATTACTCTCGGTGTCGTCCCGGCCTTGAGCCGGGACCCATACCGCGTGATCTCTCGATAAAAGCAGAGCTGCCAGTATCTCCCGCACAACCGCCGCCGGTGGCTATGGGTCCCGGCGTTCGCCGGGACGACACCAAAAACCTACAAAATAAACCGGCTCAGATCAGCATTCTTGGCGAGATCGCCGACGTGCTTCTGCACATACTCGGCATCGATCTGGATCGTTTCGCCGTTGCGGTCGGGCGCCGCAAAGGAAATCTCGTCCAGCACCCGCTCCATCACGGTCTGCAGCCGCCGGGCGCCGATATTTTCCACCGTCGAATTGACGGCGACGGCGACATCCGCCAGTGCGTCGATGGCGCCGTCGGTAATGTCCAGCGTCACACCCTCGGTCTGCATCAGCGCGACATATTGCTTGATCAGCGAAGCCTCGGGTTCGGTCAGGATGCGGCGCATGTCGTCGCGGGTCAGCGCTTCGAGCTCGACGCGGATCGGCAGGCGGCCCTGCAGTTCGGGCAGCAGGTCCGATGGCTTGGCGATATGAAACGCGCCGGAGGCGATGAACAGGATGTGGTCGGTTTTGACCGCGCCGTGTTTGGTCGACACGGTCGTGCCTTCGATCAGGGGCAGGAGGTCGCGCTGCACGCCTTCGCGCGACACGTCGCCGCCACTGCGGCCATCGCGCACGCAGATCTTGTCGATCTCGTCCAGAAATACGATGCCGTTATTCTCGACCGCGTTGATGGCTTCCTGCACCAGTTGGTCGCTGTCCAGGAGCTTGTCGGATTCCTCGTTGACCAGGGTTTCGTGGGAATCCTCGACGGTGAGACGGCGGGTCTTGGTCCGGCCGCCCATTTTGCCGAAGATGTCGCCGATCGAGATCGCGCCCATCTGCGCGCCCGGCATTCCCGGAATCTCGAACATCGGCATTCCGCTGCCTGAGGCCTGCGTCTCGACTTCGATTTCCTTGTCGTTGAGTTCGCCGGCGCGCAATTTCTTGCGAAACGAATCCCGGGTGGTGGCGCTGGAGTTGGCGCCGACCAGCGCATCGAGCACGCGATCTTCGGCGGCGAGCTGCGCGCGGGCCTGCACGTCCTTGCGCTTGCGTTCGCGGGTCTGCGCGATCGCGACCTCGACGAGATCGCGGATGATCTGCTCGACGTCGCGGCCGACATAGCCGACCTCGGTGAATTTCGTGGCCTCGACCTTGATGAACGGCGCACCCGCGAGCTTGGCCAGCCGCCGCGCGATCTCGGTCTTGCCGACGCCGGTCGGCCCGATCATCAGGATATTTTTCGGCAGCACTTCCTCGCGTAGCGAACCGGTAAGCTGCAACCGCCGCCAGCGGTTACGCAACGCGATGGAGACGGCGCGCTTGGCATCGGCCTGGCCGACAATGAAGCGGTCTAGTTCGGAGACGATTTCACGGGGCGAAAAGTCAGTCATGGGTCCTAGGTAGGTTCAAAATGTTGCGGGAACAAGCCGAGTCATATGATCGGGGGACCCGCCTGCCATTGCCGGATGGCCTCAAACGGATGAATCAGCATGATGATGTTCAGAGTGAGGTTATCGCGGATATGAAGCCCAACCAAGACCTCGAACGCCAGCGCGAGGGCAATGGTCAGCGCAACCGGAAGCTTCCGGGCCAGCAGGAAGCCCGCGATCATGGACAGCGTATCGGACACCGAATTGACGATGCTGTCGCCAAAATAATCCAGCGACATCGTGGCGGAACGATACCGTTCGATGATCCAGTTGGAATTTTCAACGATCTCCCAGCTACCCTCGAGCAACATCGCGACAATCAGCCGGCCCGGCCAGGATAGCCGCGGCAGCAACAACCAGGTCGCGGCATAAAACAGGAAGCCGTGGATGATGTGCGAGAAGGTGTACCAGTCGGTGATGTGTTGCGAGTTCTCCGAACTCTGCACCACGCCGTGCCATAATTTGACGTAGCCGCAGGCGCAGATCGGCAACCGGCCCATTGCGAACAGGACCGAGGCTTGCAGCGCAAGCAGTCCGGCCACGATCAGAAACCATTGCCATGGTGAAAGGCCGGTACCGGCCGATGTATCGTCGTGAAGCGTCATCGGTTGCAGATCATCGATAGCTCATCGGCGGACATCGGGCGGAAGACATAGTCCGGCGCCATCGATCAGCCGGCCTGCAGCGTCTCGATGGTCACGTTGCGATTGGTGTAGACGCAAATGTCGGCGGCGATATCGAGCGCCCGGCGCACGATGGTCTCGGCGTCCTTGTCGGTGTCGACGAGGGCGCGGGCGGCGGCCAGCGCATAATTGCCGCCGGATCCGATCGCCATCACCCCGGCTTCGGGCTCCAGCACGTCGCCGGTGCCGGTCAGGACCAGCGAGACGTCCTTGTCGGCCACGATCATCATCGCTTCCAGTCGCCGCAAATAGCGGTCGGTACGCCAGTCCTTGGCAAGTTCGACCGCGGCGCGGGTCAACTGCCCGGGATACTGCTCAAGCTTGCTTTCCAGCCGCTCGAACAGCGTGAAAGCGTCGGCGGTGGCGCCGGCAAAACCGCCGATCACGTCGCCCTTGCCGAGTTTGCGGACCTTTTTGGCGTTGGATTTGATCACGGTCTGGCCGATCGACACCTGCCCGTCGCCGCCGATGACCACCCTGCCACCCTTGCGGACCGTCAAAATGGTGGTGCCGTGCCAGACCGGCGACTGGGATTCGGATGCATGCATAAAAGGACCTCGTGCTGGCACGGATTTAGGGATTCGGGCACCTGGTTGCAATCGGCATGATCGGGAGCGTTTTCGGGCGGGATTCCGGTCACCATAGGCCCAAGTTCAGTCCTGCCCGGCTCATCCCGCGGTAGCGAAGGCTGGATGAGCCTGTTAAAAGGGCCGCGTTTTCGGCCCGAAACCGGCCCAGGAGAAGCACTTTTCATGCGCACTGCGACCATCAAGCGCAAGACCAAGGAGACCGACATCGAGGTCACGATCAACCTCGACGGAACGGGCGTATCCAACGTCGCGACCGGCATCGGCTTCTTCGACCATATGCTCGATCTCCTAGCGCGGCATTCGCGCATCGACATGACCGTGAAGGCGGTGGGCGATCTTCATATCGACCACCACCACACCACGGAGGATGTCGGGATCGCGCTCGGTCAGGCGGTGAAGCAGGCGCTCGGCACCATGGCCGGCATCACCCGCTATGCCAGCATCCATATGCCGATGGACGAGACCCTGTCGCGCGTCGTGATCGACATTTCCGGCCGGCCGGTGCTGGTGTTCAAGGTGGAGTTTCCGCGCGACAAGGTCGGGCAGTTCGACACTGAGCTGGTGCGCGAATGGTTCAACGCCTTCACCATCAATGCCGGCGTGACTTTGCACGTCGAGACCCTATATGGCGAGAACAGCCATCATATCGCCGAATCCTGCTTCAAGGGTCTGGCGAGGGCGCTGCGAGCCGCGGTCGCGATCGATCCGCGCGCCGCGGGCGAAGTGCCGTCCACCAAGGGTCAGCTCGGCGGCTGATTTTGGTTTCATCGGCGGAGAGGTACGATGCCGGTTTACACAGTGCATGCCCCCGTGGGCGGCAATACGGATATTCGCGCGACCGACCGCTTTGCGTTCGTTCGTGACGGCTTTCATGTCTGGGCCGCGATTCTCGGCGTGGTGTGGCTGGCCTGGCATCGCTTGTGGCTGGCGCTGATCGGCTGGATCGTTTTGATGGCCGTGATCGATGTCGCGTTGGTGCGCTTCGGGCTTTCCGGCGCCACGGTCTTTGCCGTGGATGGGCTGCTTGCACTGCTGTTGGGATTTGAAGCGGCCAGTCTGCAACGCTGGACCCTGTCGCGGCGCAAATGGCGTCAGCTCGATATCGTGGTGGCCGACGATGAAGAGGCCGCGGAGCGGCGTTTTTTCGATCGCTGGACCGCCAAGCAGCGCGCGCTCAGCAACGATCAATCGGCGGTCGATCGTGGTGGTCCGCCGCCGACGAGAGACGTTCCGAGCCAGCCCTTTTCGCGGCCGCCTGGGCCACCGAGCGCTATCATCGGATTGTTTCCAGAGCCGGGAGGATCGCGGTGAGCGTTGCGATCATCGATTACGGCTCCGGCAATCTGCACTCGGCTGCGAAAGCATTCGAGCGCGCCAGCCGCAGCATGGAGCAGTCTGAAAAAATCGTGGTGACCCGCGATCCCGAAACGGTGTTTCGCGCCGACCGCATCGTGCTGCCCGGCGTTGGCGCTTTCGCGGATTGCCGCCAGGGTCTGGATTCGCTGGACGGTATGATCGAGGCGATGACCGAGGCGGTGCGCAATAAGGCGCGGCCGTTCCTCGGCATCTGCGTCGGCATGCAGTTGATGGCGAGCCGCGGCAAGGAGCATGTCACGACCGACGGCTTCAACTGGATCGCCGGCGATGTCGAAAAAATCTCGCCGCGCCAGGAGAATCTGAAAATCCCGCATATGGGTTGGAATACGCTCGACATGATCCGGGAACATCCGGTGCTGGAGCGGCTGCCGCTCGGGCCGAAGGGCCGTCATGCGTACTTCGTGCACTCCTATCACCTCAATGCAACCAACGAGGCGGATGTGCTGGCGCGCGCGGATTACGGCGGCCCGGTGACGGCGATCGTCGGCAAGGACACCATGATCGGCACGCAATTTCACCCGGAGAAGAGCCAGCGTTTCGGGCTGGCTCTGATTTCGAACTTTTTGAAATGGAAGCCGTGATTCTTTTTCCTGCCATCGATCTCAAGAACGGTCAGTGCGTGCGCCTCGAACAGGGCGACATGGCGCGCGCGACCGTGTTCAACCTCGATCCCGCCGCGCAGGCGCGCAGCTTTGCCGAGCAAGGCTTCGAATATCTCCACGTCGTCGATCTTGACGGGGCCTTTGCCGGCAAGCCGATGAACGCGCAGGCGGTCGAGGGGATGCTGAAAACGGTCACGATGCCGGTGCAACTCGGCGGCGGTATCCGCGATCTCAGCACCGTTGAAGCCTGGCTCGCAAAAGGCGTGGCGCGGGTCATCATCGGAACCGCAGCGGTGCGCGATCCTGAATTGGTCAAGGGCGCGGCGAGGAAATTCCCTGACCGCGTCGCGGTGGGCCTCGATGCCCGTGACGGCAAGGTCGCAGTTGAAGGCTGGGCTGAGACTTCGCAGGTGACCGCGCTTGAGATCGCCAAGCGGTTTGAGGATGCCGGTGTGGCCGCGATCATCTTCACCGATATTGCGCGCGACGGCCTGCTGAAGGGTCTCAATGTCGACGCGACGATTGCGCTGGCCGAGCAGATTTCGATACCAGTCATTGCTTCAGGCGGCTTTGCTTCGATCGAGGATGTGAAGGCGTTGCTGCAGCCGCGCGCCAGGAAACTCGCCGGTGCGATTGCAGGCCGCGCGCTGTATGACGGCCGCCTTGATCCCGCGACCGCATTAGCGCTGATCCGTAACGCGCGCGCCGCGGCCTAGGAGTTATCTGATGTTCAAGGTGCGCGTAATTCCCTGTCTCGACGTCAAGGACGGAAGGGTGGTCAAGGGCGTCAACTTCGTCGATCTGCGCGACGCCGGCGATCCCGTCGAAGCGGCGATCGCCTATGACGCCGCCGGCGCCGACGAACTCTGCTTCCTCGACATCACTGCGACCCATGAAAACCGCGGCACCATGATGGACGTGGTCCGGCGCACGGCCGAAGCGTGCTTCATGCCGCTGACGGTCGGCGGCGGGGTGCGCACGGTCGACGATATCAAGGCTCTCTTGCGCGCCGGCGCCGACAAGGTTTCGATCAACAGTGCGGCGGTCAGTCGCCGCGAATTCGTCAAGGAAGCCGCCGAGAAGTTCGGCGATCAGTGCATCGTGGTCGCGATCGACGCCAAGCGGGTCAAGCGCGGCGGCGGTTCGGAGCGCTGGGAAATCTTCACCCATGGCGGGCGGAATTCCACGGGAATCGATGCGATCGAATTTGCCCAGGAAGTGGTCTCGCTCGGCGCCGGCGAAATCCTGCTGACTTCGATGGACCGGGACGGCACCCGGCAGGGTTTCGATATCCCGCTGACCCAGGCGGTGGCGGACAGCATCTCCGTTCCCGTGATCGCCTCCGGCGGCGTCGGCAATCTCGATCATCTGGTCGACGGTATCCGGGAGGGGCATGCCACCGCGGTGCTGGCGGCCTCGATCTTCCATTTCGGCGAATTTACCATCCGCGAAGCCAAGGACCACATGGTCCGCAACGGGCTGCCGATGCGGCTCGATCCCTGACGACTCCCGGTGTCAGAAGTGCTACATCTCCAAGGGGATGGGCCTCTTGCGGGCCGGCGTATGAGTTCAGTCGATGTCACGTTTCACGCTTTATGATCTGGCCACCACCATCGATGCTCGCGCGGCTGCGGGCGGCGAGGGGTCCTATACCCGCAAGCTGCTCGACAAGGGCGCGGAGCATTGCGCCAAGAAGTTTGGCGAGGAGGCGGTGGAAACCGTGATCGCCGCGGTCGAGAACGATCGCGACCATCTGATCGCCGAAGGCGCGGACCTGCTGTTTCATTTTCTGGTGCTGTTGAAATCCCGCGGCGTGAAGCTTGAGGATGTCGAGGCCGCCCTTGGGCAGCGCACGACCATGTCCGGGCTTGAGGAGAAGGCGGCGCGCAAGCGCGACTAGAGGGCGACGCTCATGGATATGCGAGCAACCGACCAGCAGTATAATCCGTACCGGGTGTTCTCCCGCGATCAGTGGGCGCGGCTGCGCCACGACACGCCGATGACGCTGGAAGCCCACGAGATCGCCAAGCTGCATTCGATGCACGACCGGCTCGATCTCAGGGAAGTCGAGGAAATTTACCTGCCGCTGTCGCGTCTGCTGTCGATCTATGTCGATGCGATGCAGCGGCTGTATTTCGCGCAGCGGCGCTTCCTCGGCATCGAGGATCGCAAGATGCCCTATGTTATTGGCGTCGCGGGATCGGTCGCCGTGGGCAAATCCACCACCGCGCGCGTGCTGCAGGCGCTGCTGGCGCGATGGTCGCCGCGGCCCAAGGTGGACATGGTGACGACGGACGGCTTTCTGTTTCCCAACGCCGTGCTCGAGCGGCAGGGCCTGATGCAGAAGAAGGGCTTTCCGGAGAGCTACGATTTGCCGACGCTGCTGTCGTTCCTGAGCGACATCAAGGCGGGGCGGCGGCCGGTGCGGGCGCCGGTCTATTCGCATCTGACCTATGACATCATCCCCAACGAATGGATCGAGGTCGACCGGCCCGACATCCTGATCGTCGAAGGCGTCAACGTGTTGCAGACCGGCCGGCTGCCGCGTGACGGCAAGGCGGTTCCGGTGGTGTCGGACTTCTTCGATTTCTCGGTCTACATCGACGCCGAGGAATCGGTGCTGCGCGAATGGTATGTGCGACGCTTCCTGTCGTTACGCGACACGGCGTTCCACGATCCGCGATCCTATTTCAACCGCTACGCGCTGCTCTCCGACGAGGAAGCCACCGCGACTGCGCTGGCGATCTGGGAGCGCACCAACCTCGCCAATCTCGAGGACAACATTCTGCCGACCCGGCCGCGCGCGACGCTGATCCTCAAAAAAGGCAGGGATCATGTGGTCGAGACCGTGGCGCTGCGGCGGCTGTAACGCCGCCGCTTCATCTCTTTGTAATATCGCTCAGATCTGCGCGATTTACTTCAGCGCCAGCGGCTTTTCCTCGTCGAGGAATCCCATCAGCTCGTGGAAGAACTGCATGCGGTTCTTTTCCAGCATCACGGTGTGCGTGCCTTCGCTGAGTTCGATCAGCCGCTTGTAGGGCGCATTCTTCAACTGCGTGAAATAGGCCTGCGCCTGATAGCTCGGCAAGTCCGCATCCCATTCGGCATGCAGCAGCAATGTCGGGACCGTGATCCTGCCGGGATCGTACAGCGCCTTGCCGGCGGCCCAGTAATTCAGGCTGTCCTCCATAACGCCGTTCGTCGCGCGCAGCATCGGCGGATTCTGCTTCGATGATTCAGGATCGGTGGCCCAGGTCGCATCGGCCCAGGCGTCGAATACGCCGGGCGGAATCAGATCGGCCTGCTTGTCTGGGGCGACGCCCTTCAGCCAGCGCGCCTTGGCGGATTCCTTTGAGACCAGCCGATAGGCACCCATCGGCGGCGCGTTGGCCGCTACCGGTGCGGGCGGCTCGTTGCGGATCCATTGCGGCGCGTAGAGCACGAGCTTGCTGACTTTATCGTTGTGTTCGCTGGTGTAGGAGCCGGAGATCGAGGTGCCCCACGACCAGCCCATCACATTGATCTTCGAGACCTTGCGCTTTTTGAGGATGTAATCGACGGCGGCGCCGAGATCACGCGCCGCGACCTGCGTCGAGACGAGGGGCTTGTTCGCCGCCGGCGGCTGGCTCATCTCGGCCGGACGGGTAGAGCGGCCATAGCCTCTGACATCGACCAGATAGACGTCGTAGCCACGCGACGCGATCAGATCCATCATCGAGACGCCTTCGATCGGCAGGTCGAACGCCGTCTCGGCCGGATAGGTAGCGCCATGCACGAACAGCAGGATCTTGTCCGGCGAGGATTCCTTGCCCGCCAGATGCTTGTTGCGCACGAATAGCTGGATTCCCGCATCGCCAGACGGGATCATGATGTCGGTGGATTCCAGCTTTGGCTCTTTGGCCTGGGCGGGTGCGCCCGCAAAAACACCGGCGACAAGACACGCTAAAGATATTTGCAAAAGCCTGTTGGTCATTGAAGTCCTCCCGGGACTTTTTGTTTCGTTGTTGTTTGAGCTGCGCGTCGGCGCGCCGTGCATTCACGTGGACGTATGCTGGGTGGAATCACCGGATACGTCAAGGGCGCCACGGTAGCCGCAGCGCCGCGTCCCGCGTGGGTATCAGGCGGTGAGCTGCCGTGACGCGGCGAGGCCTGCCAGCGCTTCGGTCAGCTTTTCGCGATCGAGCGGCTTGATCAGAAAACCGTCCATGCCGGCTTCGAAACAGGCGTAGCGATCCTCCACCAGCGTGTTCGCGGTCAGCGCGAGGATCGGCGTCTGGTGGCCGGGCTGTTCGGCTTCGCGGGCGCGGATACGCTTGGTGGTTTCAATGCCGTCGAGCCGCGGCATCTGGATATCCATCAGCACGAGGTCATAGGGCGCGCCGGCGGATCGCGCGCCGAGCCAGGATTCCAGCGCCTCCTCGCCATTGGTGGTGATCACGGCGTGATGGCCCAGCCGCGTCAGCAGCGATCGCATCAGCAGCGCGTTGATCTCGTTGTCTTCGGCGACCAGAACCGAAAGCCCGCGCGCCGCGGCGACCGACGGCGCCTCGGTATGGTCGAGCGGCTCAATCAGCGCATCGCCGGCCAGGTTCGGCGCCGATATTTCCGGCGCCGCGGTCAGGCGAGCCGCGAGCGACGCTGCGCGCAGCGGCTTGACGAGATAGCCGGTGAAGGCCGAGGCTGAGGCCGCCAGTTGCAATTCCTGCCGCGTCGCCGGCGTCAGCATGACGATTCGCTGCGTGGCATGGCTGCGCGCCGCCTCGCCCAGCCGCGCGACTTCCTCGGCGCCGAACGCACGGTCGAGCAGCACGGCGTGCCAGGAGCGCTCCGGCAATAGCGCCTCGGCGGCATCGATATCCGACACGACACAGGTCTGGCCGCCCCAGCGTTGCAGCCGCCGCGCCACCAGGGAAGCCTCGATGCTCTGCGGCGACACCAGCAGGATCGACAGGCCGGCCAGATCCGGCGCCGCTTGTTCGGCCGCCTTGCTGTCGGAGGCGGTGAGCGGAATCGAGACTTCGAAGGTCGAGCCTTTACCCGGCTGGCTCTCCAGCGTGATGCGCCCGCCCATGCGCTTGACGATGCGCTCGGAGATACTCAGGCCAAGCCCGGTGCCGCCATAGCTGCGGGCGATGCGCTCGTCGGCCTGTTCGAATTCGCGGAAAATCCGTTGCTGCGCTTCGGGCGCGATACCGATGCCGGTGTCGCGCACCAGGAAGCTGATTTCATTGGGCCAGATGCCGGGCTCGACGATCAGCGCGACGCCGCCGGTCGTCGTGAATTTGATCGCATTGCCGGCGAGATTGAGCAGCACCTGCCGCAACCGCGCGGCATCGCCGATCACTTGCTGCGGCAGCCTTTCATCGACATAGGCGGCGATCTCGAGTTGCCGTGCCTGCGCGCGCGGCGCCAGCAATTCGGTGATATCCTCGATCAGGCTGCCCAGCGCGAACGGACGATGTTCGAGATCGAGCTTGCCGGCTTCGATCTTGGAATAATCCAATAGCTCTTCGATCAGCGCGAGCAACGCATCGCCGGAAGTTTTCACCGCTTTGGCATAGGTCATCTGCTCGGGCGTCAGCGGCGTATCCAGCAGCAACCCGCTCATGCCGATGATGCCGTTCAGGGGCGTGCGTATTTCATGGCTGGCCATCGCGAGAAAGCGCGATTTGGCGCGGTTGGCGGCATCGGCCTGATCGCGGGCATCGCTCAGCGCGCGTTCGGTCTCGGTGCGGTCGGTGACGTCGCGGCCGACGCATTGCATCTCCGCGGGGCGGCCCGCATCGGATCGAACCAGGCCCTCCCGCCAGGCGATCCATCGTGGTCCCAGCGCGGTGTCGATGTGCTGGTCGTGAATCCGCGTGCCGTTCGATTCGAGCGCGGTATCGCCCTGCTCCAGAACCTTGAGCGTGAAGGGACTGCCGACCAGCGCGCTGCGCGGTTGCCGCGCCAGCTCGCAATAGGCGTCGTTGACGAAGGTGATGCAGCCTTGCGCGTCGCGCAGCACGATCAGGTCGCCCTGCGATTCGAACAGGCTGCGGGCGCGCTCCTCGGCTTCCTGCAATTCCCAATTGCGATCGGCCAGCGCCTCATTATGCAGCGCGACCTTGCGCAGCCGCTTGCGCATGAACCGCAGCCGCATGCTCAGCGTCGCCAGTGCGACGCAGGCCACCGCGAACAGGAAACTCGCGCCGATCGCAAAGGTGTGGGCGTTGTAACCGGATTGTTCGGACCGGCTGCCGGCGATGAAGCCATAGGCGCCGCCGAAGGCGGCCGAAAACACCGTGAAGGAGCGGACGGAGGACATGATCCACGGATGTCGCCGCGAGAAGCGGCGTATACGCAACTTGATCCGGGGAATCCGTTTCATCCGCAATTACCTTCGAGCTTTGCTCGGTTTGCTCGGCTTCCTTGGGCTTCGATCGCCATCGCCGGCCTGGTCGTTCTTGCGCTCGACGATGGCGCGGCGACCTTGCGAAGTACTTGAGAACCGGCGGCCTCGCGCCGTGCGGTCAAAACATGGTTGATGAGAGATTAACGGGCGGCTTAGAGCCTTATCGGTTCTGATTGAATCAGAACCGGGCTCTAATCTTTTGTTTTGACGCGTTTTCTTCACGCGAACCGGTATCCACTTCGCTCGAAAACGCTCTAGAGCGACGCGGCTTCCACGGGGCGGTGTGCGGTTCCGGCGCCGGCGCCGACCACAAGCGCTGCGGCATCGCGCTCGCTAAATATCTTCGATCGCACGAAGATCCGGTAATCGGCGGGGCCGTCATGGCTGAGATAGATGACCGGCGCGCCGCCGGCCGGCGAGGCCGAGATCGCGACCAGCCGTGTCGCGGCATTGGATTCGCAGGCCCCTGATTCGGCGTTGTCGATATCGTCGACCACGGCGAAATCGGCGGTCTCGGGACGATCCGAGATCTGAACCCGCACGGTCGCGGCAGCGGGATCGTCGGTGAAAGCGACATGAAGATCGGCATGCCAGGGCACGGACGCGATCTGGACCGAGGTTTCCGCGAACGCGATGCAGGGCTGCGCGCCCGGCGACAATCCGCCGCGCGCAAACACCGCCGCGGCAATCAAGGGAATGGAAGAGGCCAGAATCCTGAAACGCAACATGAAGAGCCGCCCAATGATCTTAAGCCCAGGGTACGCAGGGCTTATGGTTGGCAGAGTGTAAACAAAACTCGTTACCCGCGAGTTGACGGGTGGGGGAGGCCCCGTCTCTCAACGTCGTCCCGGCGCAGGCGACGGCTTTTCTGATTTCGAATGTCAAACAGCCAATTTGGACTTCGTCGTTCCGGGGCGATGCGAAGCATCGAACTACGATGTGCAATTGCACATCGGAGAATCTCGAGATTCCGGGTCTGGTCCTTCGGACCATCCCGGAATGACTTCGCTTAAATTTCACACGCTTCCGCATTCCCGCGACGCATTTCGCCCGGGTTGTCCAAGAAACTCCCGCCCTCTCATAAAGAGGGCGCGGGGAATGCCGGGCGCCCGATGCGCCCGCTGCCGCGTGTGCAGGGGTAGAGGTAGAAAGCACACGCGTTAGTCAGGTCACACCGGAATCGCCCGGCATTCCCCGCGCAATGGTTTACGGCTTATTTCGCGCTCTCCCCGGTGATCGGGCTCTTTTGCCACCGTCGCCCCAGAGAAGCTCGCTTCTCAAGAACTTGACGCCAGCGTCGAGACGTCAGGACCACACGACTTCGCCGTCCGCCTCAGGCGCGCTCGTCAGAAGCACCCTCCGCGTCCACCGCGTCCCATCCCGCGTCCGTGACGATCGCGATACGCCCCTCAAAGTGGGACGGGATGGCCATGGATATAAACCGATTCGCGATTTCGGAAAACCAGAATATTTTTGGCGCGCCATCTGGACACCCAAATCACGTTGATGGCGCCAGTGTTCTTCGTTTCAAGCCGCACGCCTGACATCGTCGGCCAACGCGCGATAGGACAGCGCTTCGGCCAGATGCAGCCGGCCGATTTTTTCCGACCCATCGAGATCGGCCAGCGTCCGCGCGACGCGCAGCACGCGGTGATAGCCGCGCGCGGAAAGCCGCATGGTCTCGGACGCATCGCGCAACAGTTTCAAACCCTGCGCATCCGGCTGCGCGATGGTTTCCAGCACCGAGGCCGGCGCTTCGGCATTGGTGCGGACATGCGGTAGCCCGGCCGCGATGTAGCGCGCGGTCTGGATGTCGCGTGCGGCGGCAACTCTGGCGGCGACTTCCGCCGAGCCTTCGGCCGGCGGCGGCAGGATCAAATCGGCGGCGCTGACAGCGGGCACTTCGATTCGCAGATCGATGCGATCCATCAGCGGGCCCGAGATGCGCGTCTGGTAATCCCCAGTGCAGCGGTCAATCCGCCCACGCTTGCAGGCGAATCCAGGCTCGTAGGCATGACCGCAGCGGCAGGGATTCATCGCGGCGACCAGCATGAAGCGCGCTGGATAGGTGACGCGGTGATTGGCGCGCGATACCGCGATCTCGCCGTTTTCCAGCGGCTGGCGCAGCGAATCCAGCACGCGCGGATCGAATTCCGGGAATTCATCGAGAAACAGCACGCCCTGATGCGCCAGCGAGATTTCGCCGGGCCTGGCGCGCATGCCGCCGCCGGTCAGCGCCGCCATGCTGGCGGAATGATGCGGGCTGCGAAACGGCCGCTGCGCGGTCAGCGCGCCGCCCTGAATCTCGCCCGCGACCGAGGCGATCATCGAAACTTCCAGCAGTTCCGACGGCGACAGCGGCGGCAGGATCGAGGGCAGCCGTGCGGCCAGCATCGACTTGCCCGCACCGGGCGAGCCGATCATCAGCAAATGATGTCCGCCGGCCGCGGCGATCTCGAGCGCACGCTTGGCGCTTTCCTGTCCCTTGATGTCGCGCAGATCGAGCAACGTCGTCTCGCGCTCATGCACTTTCGGCTGCGGCCGCGACAGCACTTGCGTGCCCTTGAAATGGTTGGCGATCTGGATCAGCGAATGCGCCGCGACGATCTGAATATCGGGACTGGCCCAGGCCGCCTCCGCGCCGCATTGCGCCGGACAGATCAGGCCCTCCTCGCGCGCATTGGCGCCGATTGCGGCCGGCAGCACGCCGGCGACCGGCGCGATCGATCCATCGAGGCCGAGTTCGCCGAGTACGGTAAAACCGCTGAGCGCATCCGGCGGAATGGCGCCGATAGCGGCCATCAGCCCGAGCGCGATCGGCAGGTCGTAATGGCTGCCTTCCTTCGGCAGGTCGGCCGGCGCGAGATTGACGGTGATGCGGCGGGCCGGCAGCGCCAGCCCGGAGGCGATCAGCGCGGAGCGCACCCGCTCGCGGGCTTCGGACACCGCCTTGTCAGGCAAACCAACGATCGCAAAAGCCGGCAACCCCGGCGCGACCTGCACCTGCACGTCGACGGCCCGGGCCTCGATCCCCTCAAACGCGACGGTGGAAACCCGCTGGACCATGCTGCCCCTTTGCTGCGGGCAGGCTAGCGGAAGGCGGGGGAACTGGCAAGAACATTAAGGGAACACTTGATCGGATCAGTAGACACACCGTACAGTTACGAACTGAGCGCCAATGCGTACACCCGCTTAAAAAGCTCTGGAGAAATACCTCAGATAGTGGAAATCGGTAATATCTGTTACTATATCTTGACAGAAGGCGATTCGAGGGATTCGCGTTTGGGGCCGAATCGGCCGCGATCGTGAGCGAGTCGGGGCCCTGTGCGTTGCGAAGGCCAAGTTCCTACTTGGGAATCTCCGCAAGGAGTAGCGCGTATGGGGCCTCTCCTTTTTACTTCTTCGACGCGAAGTTCCAATGCCTATAAGGGTGTTTCCAGCGATTGGTCAGGTCGCCTTGGTGGCCTGTCGTTATCCCAATGTTGAAATTTGGGTACGTTTTCCGGATCCTTGCGTTGATGTGTCTGTAGACGGCCAATTTGGCGAGGGTTTTCGCTGACCGTCGTTTCTGACCTTCGGGTTTGTCCAGATGTTTCCGAGTTAGCCGGAAATTCATCGCGCCTAGAATTACATCAAGGCACTGAAGGATATCATGCTCGTGAGACTTTACCTCCGTTACGTCCTCAGCGGCGAGCGAAATACCCTTTGACCAAAACTCCGACCGATCAGTGAGCCGTGTAACGTAACCTTTGAAGCTGCTGAACTGGGTCGCGCTGAAAGGCATTTCGTCAGGATAAACTCTGACCTTTGCGCCGCCCTCCATTTTTGGCGAAAAGGCTAAGCCGAAAGCGTGCCTAATGAAAAAATAATAGAGGATTGCGTACTGATTTTCGTGCTGCTCTTTCGACAGGCGAGGACGATTTCGGTTTTCAGTAAACATTATGCGGATTTTGACTTTGTCCTGCTCGATTAGGTCAAAGAAGAAATCCATTAGATCGATATATTTCTGTTTGTAGTTGACAGATATTTTGCTCCACTTGATCTCACCAAATAAGTTCAATTCCTGTTTCTTGGCTGCAATTGCACGGCGGACGGAATCTAAGTCCTGAGAACGAACGAGCGCGCCACCATAGAAATTTGAAAAGTGGCGACCCTTACTCTCAGATTCATCGCAGTAGATGATGTATTCCTGCTGATTGCTGGTGGACGCCATGGCAAAGCCCAAACTGACTCGATCGAGAAGTTTCGGGAAGCCGCCCGAAAGCGGGGGCTATGATGACGAAAAGCTATTTGATGAGCGGCTAAAGGACATTGCCCGCAGGAAACCGACGGACTCCAAGCCCTAGGAGCCGCACCCCTAGGCTTGTGTCGTTATCGATAGGTGAGTCGAACCCCGCCGCCGAGGCCCGCCGTCCCGCAACTCACAGCATGAGTGAGTCGGTTCCACCCTTCAAGCCTTTTGGTTTGTGAAATCCACAATGTTCGGCAGCGGCCCGTTACAGCGCCGAATCACCTACAGATTCAAACCTGTCCTTCTGGAATCCGCCGATGAACCGCCGTGACCGCCGGGCGGGAGCCCGAAAAGCCCCGACGACTTCGAGCCGCCCCGGCGCAGCCGCCACCCCGGCGTCGCTTCATGAGGCCGGCCTTCGCCATCTGCGCGCCGGACGGCACCTCGATGCGCAAATCTGCTGCCAGCAAGCGCTCGCGATGGATTCCGGTCACGCGGACAGCCTGCATCTGATGGGTCTTTTATCCTCTCAGTCAGGGCAATATGACCACGCCGCGGAATGGTTGGTGCGGGCCATCCGGCAGGATCCCCGACCGGAATTTCTTGCGAGCCTTGGACTCGCGCTTCGGCAACAGGGACGCAACGAGGAGGCGTTCAAGGTTTTCGACAAGGCGCTGCAACTCAAGCCGCGCGAGTGGGATGTCGCGCGCGAATGCGGAATTGCCCTGCATCAAGTGGGACGTCTGGAGGACGCGCATGCGTGGTTCGATCTGTGTAACGAAATCCGGCCAGACGATTTCGCGTCGCTGCATCTGCGCAGCCGCAATCTGTTCGAGCTCGGCCGATTCGAAGAGGCTCTGGCCGACGCGCGTCAGGCACACAGGCTCGATCCGGCCGAACCCGGCATCTGCAGCCATATCGGCGTCATCCTTCGATCCCTGAGCCGGAATGAAGAAGCGCTGCCATGGTACGATCGGGCGCTCGCGCTTGCGCCGAATTCTGTCGACGCGCTCAACAACAAGGCGCTGTTGCTCAGTCAAATGCACCGGTTCGATGAGGCCTTCGCGACCTATGGTCGGGCCAAGGCCCTCGCGCCCGATAATGTGGAGGTAGAGTGGAATCTGGGTCATTTGCAGATGTTGACCGGGAATTTCGAGGCCGGCTGGACCGGACTTGAAGCACGGTGGAAGAGGGCCGCTGGGCCGATCTATCCGCCGTTCACCCAACCCAAATGGCTCGGGGAAGGACCCGTCGAAGGCAAGACCGTGCTGGTCTGTTCGGACGAAGGCCTCGGAGATTTCATTCAGTTCGCGCGCTACATACCAATGCTCGCGGCGCGCGGGGCCCGTGTCATCCTGTTCGTGCCGGATGCGATAGCTGCTCTGGTCGCCGGGCTTCCGGGTGTTTCCGGCTGCTTTGCGTTTTCGGGCCGCACACTCCCCGCATTTGACATGCATTGCCCGGTCTCCAGTCTGCCGCTGGCTTTCGGAACGCGGCTTGATTCCATTCCGGCGGCGACATCGTATCTGCCCCGGCCGGCCGAGGCCCGTGTGCAAGCCTGGGAGGATCGTCTCGGCACGCATGATCGTTTGCGGGTGGGGCTGGTCTGGGCGGGCAATCCCAATCACAAGAACGATCGCAATCGTTCGATCCCGCTGCGACTGTTGACCCGCATTCTCGATGTGGGTGCGACGTTCGTCAGCCTGCAGAAGGATGTGCGTCCCAGCGATAAAGCCGTCCTGGATGAAAGGTCAGATATCGTCGACCTGATCGCGCATCTTACGGATTTCACCGAGACGGCGGCCTTGATCGGTTGCCTCGATCTGGTGATCACGGTGGACACCAGCGTCGCGCATCTCGCAGGCAGCCTGGGGTGTCCGACCTGGATAGTGTTGCCCTATACGCCCGACTATCGCTGGCTGCTCGATCGCGATGACAGCCCGTGGTATCCGACGGTACGCCTGTTCAGGCAGAACCAGACGCGCGACTATGAGATGGTGCTTGATCGAGTGCGAAGCGAGCTGCTCGCGCTGATCGCAAAATAACTTTCTGCGGGCTCGGGCCTACGGCACTTCCGTATAATTAATCGGCAGGTTCTTCGGCTTGTACTCAGCAACAAGCCGCTTCCGTTCGAATACAGACGTATGGATTTTGGAATTCTCCGGGACGGTCCGGGGTCGCCCCCTGTGGAGTATCCAGCGTGTCGCAAAGCCTGCGGCGGGGTCCTGGTAGCGCTTCGGGAGATATTCGAGGATCCACCACAATCCGGTCAGCGATTCATGCGGCGGGCCGCCGGCGAATGGCGCGACGTATCCCGAGTCCGGCGTATTTTGCGACGGCAGCACGACCGCCTTCATGGCGGGATCGATGATCAGCCCGGCGGTTTCGGCGTGGCCCGTCATCCATTGCAGGGCAATCGCCGATAGCCCGGCTTCATTCTCGGGATAGCCGCCGCCGACATCGCAGTGGACGCCGGGAAACCAGACCTGGTCGACATCGGTGGGGATGTTGCCCCACAGATTCTGCAGGAAGTAGGCGCGGCGCTCATCCAGTGCGACGGCGTGACGGACAATCTCGACGCCGGGATTGTTCATCGTGAACTGGAAGTGTTGCGGGGCCCAGAACCATCCGACCGAACTCACCGTATCCCACAGCCCCAGAAAATGGATCGGTACATCGCGGGCAAAGGTTTTCTTGAAGCCGTCGTAAACCTTCTTGTCGTAATCGCGCTTGAACATGTCCCAGGCAAAGGGGATCAGTTCTTCGTTGCCTTGCGTGAGCAGGCCGACCTTGTGAATCATCGCCGCGACCGCGCGCGCGGTGTAGGCGCCGCGGCTGAAACCGAAGATGAAAATGCGGTCGCCCTTTTGGTAGTACCGCATCAGGAACCGATAGGCGTCGGTGACATGATCCGACAGCAGCCACGCGATCGCGAGATCCAGCTGCTCAATGAACCAGCGTTTCAGCTTGCCGAAGACGCCCGGCGGCGCCATCGTGCCGATACCGGGCTGGTAATAGGAGAGCTGATCGGGCCGCGCGCGATCGAGCATCGCGTAGAGCTTGACCACGTTGGTGTTGACTTCAGCATATTTATTGCTGGTGCCGTCGAGACACAGGACGATGTTCCGGGGCGGTGACGGCGGGGCTGTTACCGGCAAGGCTGTTGTTGGGATATCTGTCATCGGAGGAAATCTCCTCGGCAATCCATTCAAGACGAAATGCTATCTGCGCAGCCAGAGATTTACAAGCCGAAGACACGCAACCGAAGGCAAGGTTGTTTTCCGGCGTGCCGGAAAGATTGAGTTGCCGTCCGGCGCCGAGTGTGAAACGCGTAAGCCAACAACACCAAGAATTTGCGTCAGGGAGAAAACAAATGGTCCGACGGTTCACGTCGGCCGGCGCTTGGCTGGTCTCGTTTTCGTTGTCGTTATTATCGGCGGTTGCGGCGCAGGCGCAGGCCTATCCTGACCGTCCTGTCCATGTGCTGGTCGGTTACGGCGCCGGCAGCGGGCCCGACATCCAGGCGCGCACGGTGTCGCAAGCGCTGGGCGCAGCACTCGGCCAGGCCTTTGTCGTCGAGAACCGGCCGGGGGCCAATGGCACCCTGGCCGCGCGGTTCGTGACCCAGGCCGAGCCTGATGGTTACACCCTGCTGTATTCGTCGGCGTCGATCGCGCCGACGCCCTACATCTACAAAAGCCTCGGCTATAATCTGTTCACCGATCTCAAGCCGATCGCCACGGTCGGGCAACTCGACGGCGTCTTCATGCTGGTCGACGCCAAATCGCCGATCACCTCGGTGCCGGAATTGATCGCGTATGCGAAGAAGAACCGTGTGCTCTATGGCTCGCCCGGCGTCGGCAACGAACTGCATCTGAAAGCCGAATTGTTCAACGCGCAGGCCGGCATCAAGATGGAGCATGTGCCCTACAAAGGCGCCACCGAAGTGATAACCGGGCTCTTGAGCGGCGCCGTGCAGGTCATGTTCGTGACGCCGCCATCGGTCGTGGGCCTGCTGAGGCAAGGAGCCGTCAGGGCGCTGGCTTTCACCGGCTCGAAAACTTTCGCGGCGTTTCCCGATGTGCCGCTGATGAAGCAGTATCTGCCGAAATATGTCGAAGGCTCCTGGGGCATGTTCTTCGCGCCGGGCAGGACGCCGGATGCGCTTGTGAACAAGCTCAACGGCGCGGTTCATGCCGCATTGCTGCAGCCCGAAGTGGCCGGGATCATGCAGCGCGACGGCTATATGCCGGACAAGCGCGACGCCGCCGAGACCGCGGCGTTCTTTCGCCAGCAGGTGGAAGAGACGGCAGCAACGGTGAAGGCGGCGGGCATCGAGGCGAATTGAGGTCTTTCGTCATGGCCGGGCTTGTCCCGGCCATCCACGCCTTTCTTGACCAAGCACAGTAAGACGTGGATGCCCGGGACAAGGCCGGGCATGACGAAAAGCGAATCATTTTCGAGCGAACGGAAAACGCGAAGTCTCTCACCCCTCCGCGTGCAGCACGCCACCCGTCGCCGTCACCGGCTTGGCGCTGATCAGCACGAAGGCGATGTTGCAGACTTCGGGTCCGTGGTTCACCCAATTATGGATGGTGCCGCGCTGGACCAGCAGGTCACCCGCCTTGAGGTGCACCATGACGCTGTCGTCGAGCTCCATGTCGATCTCGCCGGATATCACAACGGCGCAATCGATCGAATCGGTGCGATGGTTGCGCGGCGACACGCCGGGCTGATAGCTCACGACGCGAAACACCGTGCCGTTCTCGACCGTGGTCTTGAATGCGGATTTGGTCGGATCGGTAAAGCCATCATTGTCGACCGGAAAAACCCTTGGTCGACCACACCACGCAGGACGACGCGCCGGGCCGGTTTGAAATCACATTGGTCGCGATCTCGTCGATCTCCACCTTGGCGCGGCCCTCGGCGGTGTGGCCGGTGACGACGCGGCGTATCTGCAAGCTCATCGCAGTTTCCTTCCCGATCTTGATGTCGTTGGTATTAGTGTTTTTGGGTGCGCGCGAGGAAATCGCCGAAGATCGCGGCCATGCGCGGCTCGGCATCGCGCCATTCCTTGCGGTCCCAATCCTTCAACAGTTTGTCGTCGGGAAGAACCGCGACCACGTCCTCGTACAATTCGCTGTTGGGAATGAGCCGTGCTGCTTTCCGCGCGGTGGCCGGCGTGTGGATCACGTCATTGCCCGCGATCAACAGGCCGGCGCCTTGATGGCGTCGAGATCGGCTTCACTGGCCCCAACGATCGGCAGCGTGGCGGATTGCAGAAATTTTTCCCGCCAGACTTCCATCACCTTGATGAAGGCTTCGGCGTTGGTCGCGAGCAGCCGCGCTTTATTCGCCGGGCGCGCCTTGATGCATTCGGCGAAATGCTCGCTGTCGGCGACCGCCTGCATGCCGCCCGCGCGGACGAGCTTGATATATTGGCCGTAATAACTCTCCGAGAGCTTGTCCACGGCCTCCTGGCCGCCGGTCACCCGCCACAGCAACAGGCCGCGCAGGCCGTCCGGATGCCGCATCGCGTAGAGGATTCCGAGCCGGGCGCCGGCCGAGGATCCGCCGACATACATCGGCAGCGCGCCAAGCTGCTTGCCGAGTTCGTAGAGATCGTCGGCCCACACTTCGTGTTCCGATCCCGAACCGTCGAAGGCGACGTCGGACGCGCCGCAGTTGCGGCGGTCGTGCAGCAGCACGCGGTAACCCTTGACGGCAATCGCTTTGGAGAGGTTGACCAGTTCGGCATAGGACCGGCGGCTGCCGGGCGTCAGGGCGATGAAGGGGCCTGAGTTACCAATGATTTCATAATTGATATGGACGCCGCGAATCAGTGCTTCAGGCATTTCCGCAAATCCCGTTTCTTGTTCTTGATGGGGCGGAGTACTGCATAAAAACCGGCGGCGACGCAATGCCTCAGCCTTGGCCTCAGCGCTGGCCTCAGCGCTTCACCTCCGTCGCGACCGGCTGATCCTTGGCCTTGATCCGGATCACGATGGTTTTGGATTCCCTGTCGGTGGCGTTGCGCCCGAAATGCGCCGTGTTCGGCGGGGTGTAGACCACTTCGCCGGCTTTCACGATCCTGGTGCCGACGCCGTCGATTTCGAAGGTCTGTTCGCCCTCCACCACGTAAGTGATCTCATGTCCTTCGGGATGCATGTGCAGCGGCAATCGGTAACCGGGCTGCCAGGTCGAGGAGAACACCAGCACTTCCTGTCCGGGGATGTTGTTGAGGTCGCTCTGAAACACCAGCTTGCTCGCAAGCCCGCACCTTGGGCGTGGATAATTTCGGAGGCTCCGACGCCGATCAGGATTCCGCCGGCGAACAGGCTTGCGGCCAATAATTTTGTTTTCATGATGGATGTTCCAAGACTCAAAAGGAAAACGGGGCAGCCCGACGGGCCGCCCCGTTTATACATGCATGCCGCGTTCAGAGCAGCATGGTCATCGGTTCGGGATAATAATGGAAGCCGTCGCCGGCCTTGGCGACGTGGCCATAGCCGGGCCAAGCAAAGTGATAGGACATCACGGCGGTCTTGTTGGCCGCCAGCATGGACAGCATCTTCACCCGCGACTGTGCCGCCTGCTTCGGATCGGTGTCGTAGGAGAATTCCATCAACGGCTTTTCGAGCAGCAGCACCGCGTGGTGGGTGAGATCACCGAGGAACGCAAAGGATTTGCCGTTCGAGGTCACCATGAACATGTGGTGACCGACGGTATGTCCGGGCGCCGCCATCGCCTGGATGCCGGGCAGGAATTCCTGTCCGTCCTTGAAGAACACCAGCCGGTCGCGGACCGGCAGCAGGTTCTTGCGGGCGTGAACCACAAAGTCCTTGAGCGGGCTGCCCATCTTGCCTTCGTCGGTCCAGAAGTCGAAATCGCTTTGCGCGATGTAGTATTGCGCGTTCGGGAACAGCACCTTGCCGTCGGCGTCGACCACGCCGCCGATATGATCGATATGCGCGTGCGAGAACACCACGGCGTCGATATCCCCGGCCTTGATGCCCGCTTCCGCCATGCTCTTCTGCTGGCGGCCGGTGGTGCCGCCGAACAGCTTTGAGGTGCCCATGCCGTATCGAACAGCACGAGTCTGTCGCCCATGTTGACGATCGGCGAGTTCTGCTCGAGCACGACATTGTCGGGCGACAGGAAATTATCGCTCAACATTTTCCGCACTTCTTCATCGGGCACGCCGACGAAGGTGCCTTTCGGAGGGGCCGAGCGGCAGCGGTCCGTCGGAAACCACGGTCACTTCGGCGTCGCCGAGATTGAACCGGTGCCAGTAGGGCGTTTGCGTGCCGAGTTTGGGCGCCCGCGCCAGCGCGCTGCCGCCGAGCAGGGTGGAGGCGCCCATACCGGCGCCGAGTGCAAGCAGGGACCGTCGCGAAACATCATATGTCATGCGTCTTCCTCCACTGTTTTTAAATTTGAGCGTTTGCCGCCCAGGCGGATTGGCCTCCGCTTATTGTCCGGGCGCAGTCAGGCTGCGCCCGCTTTTAAAAACTGGCAAGAAGATTCAGTGTCATAAAAATGTCGGCGGGAATTCGCGACCCGAATTCCGCAACGCAGAAAATTATTTTCCGCTGCGTTTGGCCTCGATCGTGTCCCAGATTTTGGCTGCGACATCCGGCCCGCCGAGCCGCGCGATGGCGCGGATGCCTGTGGGTGAGGTCACGTTGATCTCGGTGAGATTGCCGTCGATCACGTCGATGCCGACGAACAGCAGTCCTCGCTCGCGCAGGTGCGGCGCCAGCGTGGCGCAGATTTCGCGTTCGCGGTCCGAAAGTTCGGTCGCCTTCGCGGCGCCGCCGCGGACCATGTTGGAGCGCAAATCGTCCGGCGCCGGCACGCGATTGACCGCGCCGGCGAATTCGCCGTCGACCAGGATGATGCGCTTGTCGCCATGTTTGACCTCGGGAAGAAAGCGCTGGATCACCCAGGGCTCCTTGAACGTCACCGAAAACATGTCGAACAGCGAGCCGAAATTCATGTCCTGCGGCATCACGCGAAACACCGCGGCGCCGCCATGGCCGTGCAGCGGCTTCATCACGACCGCGCCATGCTCGTCACGGAACGCGTTGATTTCGTCGAGGTCGCGCGAGATCAATGTCGGCGGCATCAGATGCGGAAAATTCATCACGAAGATCTTTTCCGGCGCGTTGCGCACGCTGGCGGGATTGTTCACCACCAGCGTTTTCGGATGGATGCGTTCGAGAAAATGCGTCGAGGTGATGTAGGCCAGGTCAAAGGGCGGATCCTGCCGCAGCAAAACGACATCATATTGCGCCAGCGGTTCACGCCTGGGCTCGCCGAGCGCAAAATGATCGCCGACCTCGTCACGCACCGTGAGCACTTGCACGGGCGCGACCAATTCCTCGCCCTTGAGCGAGAGCTTGTCCGGCGTGTAATAGGACAGCGCGTGGCCGCGCTTCTGGGCTTCCAGCAGCAGCGCAAAGGTCGAATCGCCGCGGATGTTGATGCGCGCGATGGGGGTCCATCTGGACGGCGACGTTCAATTTCATGGGCGGGTCCGCGGTTCTCTTGAGAGGAGGTTGTCAGGTGCTGGCGTCGAACGCCGCTAACAGATGGCGCGGCAGACACCGCGGCGCAATCAATAACGCGTCGAAACGTTGCTCAAATTCGGCATGTTCGGGATGTGCCATCAGCCAGGCCTGCGCGGCGTTGATGATGCGGGCCTGCTGGCGCGGCGTCACGGCATAGGCGGCGTCATCGAGCGTGGCGCGGGCCTTGACCTCGATAAAGGCCACAAGATTTCGCCGCCGCGCCACGATGTCGATCTCGCCATAGGGCGTGCGAAACCGCTTGGCCAGGATGCGATAGCCCTTGGCCATCAACCAGCGGCGCGGGATTCGGCCGACAGACCCGTGCGAAACGCCGCGACCCGCGCCGGCGAGGCGGGTTTTTCCGGTGTGCCGGATGATGGCGCGTCCTCAGCCTTCGCCATCGCCGCCTTCCGCATCAGTGTCGCCATCTATTTCTTTGGCGAGCTCCAGCGCACGGGCATAGATTTCGCGGCGCGGCCGGCCGGAAATTTCGACCGCATGCGCCACCGCGTCCTTGACGCTGTCGCGTTTGAGCCGACTACGCAGGAGATCGTCGAGTTCCTCGGCGGCCATGATGCGAGTGTCCGCCGCGGCCGGCCCGATCACCAGCACGAATTCGCCGCGCGTCTCCAGCGTGTCGGCGGATCGCGCCAGCTCTGCAATCGGCCCGCGCGTGATTTCCTCATGCAGCTTTGTCATTTCACGGCACAGCGCGCCATCGCGCGTGCCCATGATGTCGGCGAGGTCTTTCAACGTGTCCTGCACGCGATTGCCGGATTCGAACATCACCAGCGTCGCATCGATCCGCGCCAGTTCCGTCAGCCGCGTGCGCCGCGCGACCCGTTTGGGCGGCAGAAATCCCTCGAAGAAAAACCGGTCGGTCGGGAGTGCCGCGACCGACAGTGCCGCCAGCACCGAGGACGGCCCCGGCAGCGCGATCACGGCATGGCCGGCCGCGCAGACCTCGCGCACCAGCTTGAAGCCGGGATCGGAAATGAGAGGCGTACCGGCATCCGACACCAGCGCGATCGAAAAGCCCTGCGCCAGTTTTTTCGAGAATTTTCGGACGCGCCAATGCGGCATTGTGCTCGTGATAAGGTTTGAGCATCGCCGTGATGCCGTAGCGCTCGGTCAGCCGGCGGCTGATGCGGGTGTCCTTCGCAGGCGATGATATCGACGCCGGCCAGCGTTTCCAGCGCGCGCAAGGTGATGTCGCCGAGATTGCCGATCGGGGTCGCGACCAGATGCAGGCCCGGCGCTGCCTTAGGCGCGGTCATGGTCACCTCGCCCAGCGAGAAGGTTCGCGCCGGGGTGTCCGGCTGCCCGTCGGGTTTCTGGCTGTCAGGTCTATTTATGGGAGCAGGTTTTGCGCGCATAATCCTGATCTAGGGCGTTTCGGGCGAAGTGGATACCGGTTGGCGTGAAGAAACACCTCAAACCGGGGCGGGAGGGGGTGCAACCCGACGCCGAAGCCCGGCGTAGCTTGGAATAGTGGACAACAGCCTCTAAATACCGCGTTGCGGAATAGCGAGGCAACTTATCCCTGCAACCGGCCTTGCTGCCGCACGGCCATAATCCTTTTGTTTTGGTTAACTATTCGCCGACAATATGCCTGAATCCACGCCCCTATCTTGGGGGTGCAGCCTTGAGTGGGAGTTCCGGCCGATCCTGGTCGGCCGAGAGAAGAGATGTGATGGTGGGCCCGCGAAATCCCCAAGATACGGGTAAGGACTCGGGCAATGATTCGGGTCGTGATCCCATTATTGGCTCCGGGGCGACCCGGCGGTCGGCGCTCGGCCTCATTCTCGGCGCGCCGCTGCTTGCCGCCTGTGCCGGGGTACAGTCGAGCCTCAGCCAGTTTTCCAGCCCGTTCAGTTCCTCACAGCCGCCGGCCGGTCCGACCGGGCCGGCGGGCCCGCAGCAGCAGCCGCTCACCGTCGGCGCCGGAGGGGTCAAGGTCGCCTGATCCTGCCGCTGTCGGCGCAAGGCAATGCCGGCGTCGCGGCGCAGTCGATGAAGAATGCCGCGGAAATGGCGCTGTCGGAATTTTTAAATCCCAATATCCAGCTTCTGATCAAGGACGACACCGGCAGCCCGCAAGGCGCCCAACAGAGCACCCAGCAGGCGCTCGATGAAGGCTCCGAGATCATCATCGGCCCGCTGTTTGCGCTCTCGGTGCCGGCGGCGGCGCAACTGACCCGGGCGCGCGGCATACCGGTGATCGCGTTCTCGACCGATTCGAGCGTGGCCGGCCGCGGCGTCTATCTGTTCAGTTTTCTGCCGGAGTCCGACGTCAACCGGATCGTCGAATACGCGGCCAGCATCGGCAAGCGATCCTTCGCGGCGTTGCTGCCCGAGAACGCCTATGGCAATGTGGTGGAAGCGGCGTTCAAGCAGGCGGTGGGCCGCCGGGGCGGCCGCGTCGTCGCGTTTGAGAAATACGGCGCCGACCGCGCCGGGCCGTCGCAGCGGGTGGCGCAGGCGCTCGGCCAGGCCGATGCGTTGCTCTTGGCCGACGACGGCGATTCGGTGGTGCAGGTGGCGGATGCTTTGACGGCGGCCGGCGCCAATTTGAAGAACGTTCAACTGCTCGGGACTGGCTTGTGGGACAATCCGCGCGTGTTCGCGAGCCCCAAACTACAGGGCGGTCTTTACGCCGCGCCGGATCCCTCCGGCTTTCGCGCGTTTGCCGCCCGTTACCGCGCCAAATTCGGCGGTGTCGAGCCGGTGCGAACCGCGACGCTGGCCTATGACGCCGTCGCGCTGGTCGCTGCATTGGCGCGCACCCAGGGCGGCAAGCGGTTCACGCCTGATGTACTGACCAATACGTCGGGCTTCGCCGGCATCGACGGACTGTTTCGTTTCCGCGGCGACGGCACCAACGAGCGCGGCCTCGCCGTGATGCGCGTCGCCACAACCGGCGGCACGCCGGTCGCGGGTTCGCCGAAAAGTTTCGCGTAAGTCTCTCAAGCCGTCGCCCGCTGCGAGCGACCATGCGCTCCCTCGCCCCGCGCTTGCGGGGAGAGGGTTGGGGTGAGGGGCTGCCTCGGCAAATTTTGAAGATGAAATACGCGGTGAGTCCCCCTCACCCGGATCGCAAGAGCGACATAGCCGAAGCCTTGCTTCGGCGTTCTTTTCTGAGAACGGCCGCCAAAGGCGGCCTACGCCTCTCCCCGCAAGCGGGGCGATGTAAGTAGCCTACGCCGCCAGATCCGCGACCACCGCATCGAGCACCGGAAATCCGGCCTGCGTCACGCGCAGGCGGCCGCTTTCATCGACGACAATGGCGCCTTCTTCGCGCAGCACGGCGATACGGCCGGGATCGAGCGCGCGGCCCGACAAAGCTGCATAACGCTTGGGGTCGATACCCTCGGCCAATCTCAGCCCCATCAGCAAAAATTCGTCGGCGCGCTCTTCGCTGTTGAGATGATCGTCGGTGACGAACACGCGCGTGGCCTGACGCCTCGACCCGCATCAGCCAGGCTTCCGGGCGCTTTTCGGTCGCGATCGCGTGGCGTGTGCCGTCTATATCAAGACGCCCATGCGCGCCGGGACCGATGCCCGCATATTCCTCGCCGCGCCAGTACACGAGATTATGCTTGCACTGCGCGCCCGCGCGCGCGTGATTGGAAATCTCGTAGGACGGCAGGCCATACTCGGCGCAGACTTCCTGCGTGACGTCATAGAGCGCGCGTGCGACGGCCTCGTCGGGCGTCTTCAGTTTGCCCGCGGCATGCAGCCCGAAGAACGGCGTGCCTTCCTCGATGGTGAGTTGATAGAGCGACAGATGCTCGGCCGCTTCCGAGATCGCGAGTTTTAGTTCGTCGGTCCACATCTGCGGCGTCTGTCGGGACGGGCATAGATCAGATCGAACGAATAGCGATCGAACGAATTGCGCGCGATCGCGACCGCATCGAGCGCTTCGCGCGCGGTGTGCAGGCGTCCCAGTGCTTTCAGCGACGCATCGTCCAGGGCCTGTACGCCGAGCGAAACGCGATTGACGCCGGCCGCGCGATAGCCCGCAAAGCGCGTCGCCTCGACGCTGGTCGGATTGGCCTCCAGCGTGACTTCGACGTCGGGCGCGACGCGCCAATGCTTGCCGATCGAATCCAGGATCGCGCCCACGGTTTGCGGCCGCATCAAAGACGGCGTGCCGCCGCCGAGAAAGATCGACGACACTTCGCGACCCGGCGCGCGCGCCGCGGTGGTTTCGATCTCGCGGGCGAAAGCGCGCGCGAATCGGTCTTCGTCGATGGGCGCATGCCGGACATGGCTGTTGAAATCGCAATAGGGGGCATTTCGACAGGCAAAACGGCCAATGCACATAGACGCCGAAGGCGGGGCTCTGCGCGCCGTTCACAGGCAGATCTCCGCCAGTTTGACGAAGGCACGGGCGCGATGCGACAGGCCTAATCCCAGCGGCGGCAGGCCGTGCTTTTCGATGCTGGTCATCTCGCCAAAGGTACGCGTATGTCCATCCGGCAGAAACGCCGGATCGTAACCGAAGCCCGCGGTGCCGCGCGGCGGCCACACCAGAGTGCCCTCGACGCGGGCCTCGACCTCTTCGAGATGATCGTCGGGCCAGGCCACGCAAAGCGCGGAAACGAAATGGGCTCGGCGTTGCGCCGGTGTCGTCGCGCCGCGCTCTTGCAGCAGGCGTTCGATCTGCGCCATCGCGGCGGCAAAATCCTTAGTCGGACCGGCCCAGCGCGCCGAGAAAATTCCGGGTGCGCCATCAAGCGCCTCGACCACCAGACCTGAATCGTCGGCGAAGGCCGGAAGGTTTGTCGCCTTGGCGGCGGCGGCGGCCTTGATCAGTGCATTGGCGCGGAAGGTGTCGCCGGTCTCGTCAGGCTCGTCGAGGCCGAGTTCGCCTGCTGAGATCGCTTCAACGCCATGGGGTGACAGCAGTTCGCGCATCTCGGCGAGCTTGCCGGGATTGTGGGTCGCGATCACGAGCTTGCCGGTGATTCGGCGATGTCTGGTCATGAGCTTTTATAGTTCGTCATGGCCGCTTTTGTCCCGGCCATGACGACCTTTTGCGGCTCATGCCGTCGCCATTTTCTGCAGGTCGACCAGCCGCGCGACGCCTTTGCGCGCCAGCGCCATCAGCGCCAGGAACTCGTCCTGCGAAAACGGCGTCTTTTCGGCGGTGCCCTGGACTTCGATGATGCGGCCATCGCCGGTCATCACGAAATTGGCGTCGGTATCGGCTTCGGAATCCTCGGCGTAATCGAGGGTCGAGCACCGGGGTGCCGTTATAGATGCCGCAGGAAATCGCGGCGACATTGTCGCGCAGCACATTGCCCTTGATCATGTTGCGGCTCTTCATCCAGCCGATGCAGTCGGCCAGCGCGACCCAGGCGCCGGTGATCGAAGCCGTCCGCGTGCCGCCATCGGCCTGCAGCACGTCGCAATCGACCGTGATCTGGCGTTCGCCCAGCGCTTCCAGGTCGAGCGTCGCGCGCAGCGAGCGGCCGATCAAGCGCTGGATTTCGGACGGTGCGGCCGTTTTGCTTGCCGGCGGAAGCTTCGCGGCGGGTACGCTCAAGCGTCGCGCGCGGCAGCATGCCGTATTCGGCGGTAACCCAGCCCCGGCCCTGGCCCTTGAGCCATGGCGGCAGGCGCTCTTCCAGCGTCGCCGTCACCAGCACATGGGTGTCGCCGAATTTGACCATACAGGAACCCTCGGCATATTTGACCACGCCGCGTTCCAGCGACACGGCGCGCAGTTCATCCGGCGCACGGCGGCTTGGCCGCATGGGAAATCCTCCAGAATTCGAAAAAGCTGTGGCTGGCGGTGCTTGTAGGAGGGCGATTGGCCAGCGGCAAGGCCTTTGGCGGGAATGCCTGCTTGTAACTGGCCCCCAAGCGCGACAAGTTAGGGTCTGTCGCTAGGAGTATCCCGTGGCCCACCACGAACCGATTGGCCTGATCGCGCCGCATGCCGGGCTCGCCCAGCTCAACGAGCGTTCCCGCGACATATTTCGTCAAATCGTCGAGAGTTATCTCGCTACCGGCGAACCCGTGGGCTCGCGCAATATCTCGCGCCTGATCGCGGTTCCGCTGTCGCCTGCTTCGGTGCGCAACGTGATGTCCGATCTCGAGGCGCTCGGCCTGATTTACGCGCCCCACACCTCGGCAGGACGGCTGCCGACCGAATTTGGATTGCGGTTCTTCGTCGACGCCCTGATGCAGATGGGCGATCTCACCGAGTCCGAGCGGCAATCGATCCAGAACCAGCTTTTATCCGTAGGCAAGGCGCAGTCGGTGGAGGCTGCGCTTGGCGAAGCGCTGACCCGGCTGTCCGGGCTGACCCGTGCGGCCGCGGTGGTGCTGACGGCGAAATCCAATTCGCGGCTCAAACATATCGAATTCGTGCGGCTGGAGCCGGAGCGGGCGCTGGTGGTGCTGGTCGGCGAAGACGGCCAGGTCGAAAACCGCGTGCTGACGTTGCCGCCGGGCGTTCCCTGCCTCGGCCCTCATAGAAGCGACCAATTTTCTCAATTCGCGGATTCGCGGCCGCACGCTGGCGGAAGCGCGGCTTGAGCTGGAAACCGCGCTGACGCAAAATCGCACCGAACTGGATCAACTGACCCAAAAGGTGATCTCTGCAGGGATTGCGAGCTGGTCCGGTGGGGAAACCGACGACCGGCAATTGATCGTGCGCGGCCATGCCAATCTGCTGGAAGATCTGCACGCGCTGGAGGATCTCGAGCGCGTCAGGGCTGCTGTTCGACGACCTCGAGACCAAGCGCGGCGTGATCGATCTGTTGGGACGCGCCGAGCGCGCCGAAGGTGTCAGGATCTTCATCGGATCGGAGAACAAGCTGTTCTCGCTGTCCGGCTCCTCCACGATCATCGCGCCCTATAGCGATGGCGCCGGCCATATCGTCGGCGTTCTCGGGGTGATCGGGCCGACCCGGCTGAACTATGCCCGGGTCATTCCAACGGTGGATTATGCCGCACGCATCGTCAGCCGGATGCTGGCGGATGAATCCAAGTCTTGATCAAACTAAGCCTGATAACAGGCTGAAATCTCGCTTTTAAGACGTATTTTCTTCACGCCAGCCGGTTCCGGTTTCGATCGAAAGCGTCTCGAAAGCGCCATGGCGCTTGATTTTCGGCCCTCAAAGCACGATATCCGGCCAGCAATTCCAATCATTCCCAATCAATCTCAAAACGATTTCGAGAAGGCAGTGTGATGACCGATCCCAGCGGGCAGAAGGACAATCCGGCGAACCCGGCACAGGGCCCCGAACCCGTGGTTTCCAAGCCCTACATCATGCCGGACGACCCCGAAGAGGGCTCGGTTGAAGCGCTGGTCAAGGAAGCCGCGGAATCGCGCGACAAGATGCTGCGCACGCTGGCGGAGATGGAAAACCTGCGCAAGCGAACCGCGCGCGAGGTCGCCGATGCGCGCACCTATGGCATCACCGGTTTCGCGCGCGACGTGCTCGATATCGCCGACAATATGCAGCGCACGCTCGATGCGGTTCCGGCCGACACCCGTGCGGCCGCCGATCCGATGTTGAAGACGCTGATCGAAGGCGTTGAGCTGACCGAGCGGTCGCTGCTCAACACGCTGGAGAAAAACGGCGTCAAGAAATTCGATCCGGCGGGCGAGAAGTTCGATCCGAATTTCCAGCAGGCGATGTACGAAGTGCCCGACGCATCCGTTCCCGCCGGAACGGTCGTGCAGGTGGTGCAGGCCGGCTACACGATCGGCGAACGCGTGCTGCGCCCGGCGCTGGTGGCGGTTTCCAAGGGCGGCGCCAAGGCGAGCGCTTCGGAATAGGGGCTTGCTTAACCTCTCCCGCTTGCGGGGGAGCATAGGCCGCCTCTGGCGGCCGTCCCTTGGATAAGAACGCCGAAGCAAAGCTTCGGCTACTGCGCGAAGCGTGGCGGGTGGGGGAAATTCTATCCTCCCCTCGACTGTCGGAGTTTGCGGAAACACCCCCACCCCGGCCCTCCCCCGCAAGCGGGAGAGGGAGTGCATCTCCGTCGTCGCTATAACTGCATCCAATCTCACACCGCGATATCGCTGGACTGAATGCGCTTGACGCCGGCCTTGGTCATGTCGGCCCAGGCCTTGGCCATCGAGCCCTGGGTGTCGATCCCACGGCAGGCATCTTCAACGACATAAGCTTCAAAGCCGGCCTTGCGCGCATCGAGCGCGGTCCATGCGACGCAGAAATCCGTCGCCAGACCAGCGACGAACAGGCGCTGTAGCTTGCGCGCCCTGAGATAGGCGGCGAGGCCTGTGGTGGTCTTGCCGTCGGCCTCGGGTGAAGGCCGAATAGCTGTCGACGTCCTTGTGATAGCCCTTGCGGATGACGAGTCCGGCCTGCGGGATCGACAGGTCTTTCGACAATGAGGCGCCGTCGGTGCCCTGCACGCAGTGATCGGGCCATAGCACCTGCTTGCCATAGGGAAGATCGATCAATTCGAACGGCTTCTTGCCGGCATGGGCGGAGGCGAAGGAGACGTGGCCTGTCGTGTGCCAGTCCTGCGTCACCACGACATTGGCAAAACCCTTGGCGATGCGATTGATCACGGGAACGACCTGCTCGCCGTCCTTCACCGCGAGACTGCCGCCGGGCAGGAAACAATTCTGAACATCGATCACCAAAAGCGCCGACGTGTCATCGATCTTGATGGAAGCGGCCGCCCAAAGCGATTTCGGAATAGCGGCGGCGATCGCCACCGTGCCCAAGCCTGCCAGAATCTGTCGTCGGTCGAACATGCTGCATCTCCCCTGTAAGAACGGACGGCAGCAAATCAGGTCGGTGAACGATCGTAAAGCGGGGGCCGCGCGCGCGAGCGCTTGAATTTTTGGCACAGCGTGCGCTTTGATTGTGCCGCCCGGAAAATATCCGCCCGGGATTACTGAATGCCGTCGCGCACCGCGCGAAAGCGCGTGAATGCGGCCGGCCATTGGTCGCTCGGCGCGGTGCCGATGACGCGAAGCGAGGTCGCCCCCGCCGCCGAACCGCAGCCATTGCACCACGGTAACAGGCGTATTGTCCTTGCCGGTGGTGGCCTCTAACCGCGTTTTCATAACCGGGCGAGCCGTTGATGCGGACCGGCTCGGACATGGTGAGACGCCAGTTGCGGATCCCCGGTATCGAAGTGGCGGCCTGCTGGGCGAAGCGGCCGCGATCTTCCGGCTGCGCCGGCGCCGATCCCATCACACCAATCACCATGAAGGGGGGGCGACCTCGAAGCCGGTTGTCTCGTTGCCGTCACCGATCAGGATGGCGCCGCCGCCGGGCGTCAGGGGTGCGGACATTCTTGAAGCCGGCGAGGTCACTGACCTTGTAGGGCAACAGCGCGAGCTGCTCCTCGACCGGGACTTCCTTGCGCACCACGGCGGAGGCAAACATCTGCCGGACCGCCTCGTCGGTGTAGATCTTGCTGGCATTCTCGGGGACCTGGACCGCGACGTAGCCGGAGAAGGTGCCGCCCTGCAGGATCATCGAATAACGCCGCACGGGCCGCGGGCCGTCCTTGGTATTTTCCTTGGTGTTTTCGGCGGTGTAGTAGGCCGGTCCCGTCGATGTCTCGATGCTCTCGGGCTTGATGCCGCCGGTGCCCGCGGGATTGACCTTGAAGGCGTTTACCACTTCGCCGTAAGCCTCAGGCGGCAGCTCCGCGATCAGGACCTTGACGCTTTCGTCCTCGGTTTTCAAACCCGATAAAGGTCTTGGCCCTGACCAGGCCCACCAAGGGGGGTCATCCCGATCCGGGCGCCGGTGAAAAACCGGGTCCGCGGCGAAGGCGGGGGACAGCGCGACGAGGAGCAGGGTAACCGCGGATAACAGCCGAATATGCATCATCGGAAATCTACTGGGTTGGTATTGAGGCCGTTCAATGGTCGGCCGGCGCGGGTCCAAGTCGGATCCCTTGAAGTCGGGCCCCCTTGAATCAGTCCGGCTGCTTTTAGCGGGTTTACCGCTCCGGCAACAGGGCCGGCAGGCCATTGCGTTCCGCAGGCGGTTTCGTTTCCAATTGTGTTCCGCGGCCGGGCCGCGGCTCCCTTGCCCTTTGGACCTGTCCCGGAAACCGACACTATCTTTCGAGGTCCGGGGATTTTCGGGGGCCAAGGGCACGTCTCAGTCCTTGCAGGCCCTGCCCCCCCTCCTATATGAGGCTCACCGTCGCAATATCGCGAGTATTTGATCGTTGGGGAGTTGGATTGGTGCGCCGTCAGGGCCCAGCCAACCTGCCGCAAAAAGAAGAAGGATGTGAGGACCATGGGAAAGGTCATTGGGATCGATCTCGGCACCACGAATTCGTGCGTTGCCGTAATGGATGGCAAGACGTCGAAAGTCATTGAGAACGCCGAGGGCATGCGGACGACCCCGTCCATTGTCGCCTTTAGCGACGATGGCGAGCGCCTCGTCGGTCAGCCCGCCAAGCGTCAGGCGGTGACCAATCCCGAGCGGACCTTCTTTGCGGTCAAGCGCCTCGTCGGCCGCCGCTATGACGATCCGATGGTCGAAAAGGACAAGAAGCTTGTCCCCTACAAGATCGTCAAGGCGTCCAATGGCGATGCCTGGGTCGAAGCCGACGGCAAAAGCTATTCGCCCTCGCAGGTCTCCGCCTTCATCCTGCAAAAGATGAAAGAGACCGCGGAAGCCCATCTCGGCCAGAAGGTCGATCAGGCGGTCATCACCGTTCCCGCCTATTTCAACGACGCGCAACGTCAGGCCACCAAGGACGCCGGCAAGATCGCCGGCCTTGAAGTGCTGCGCATCATCAACGAGCCGACCGCGGCCGCGCTGGCTTACGGTCTCGACAAGACCAAGACCGGCACCATCGCGGTGTACGACCTCGGCGGCGGCACCTTCGACGTCTCGATTCTTGAAATCGGCGACGGCGTGTTCGAAGTGAAATCGACCAACGGCGATACGTTCCTGGGCGGTGAAGACTTCGACATGCGGCTGGTGAGCTATCTGGCCGACGAATTCCAGAAAGAGCAGGGCATCAACCTGCGCAACGACAAGCTTGCCTTGCAGCGCCTGAAAGAGGCCGCCGAAAAGGCCAAGATCGAATTGTCCTCGACCACGCAGACCGAAATCAATCTGCCGTTCATCACCGCCGATGCATCGGGTCCGAAGCATCTGACGATGAAGCTGACGCGCGCGAAGTTCGAGGCGCTGGTCGATGACCTCGTCCAGAAGACCATCGAACCCTGCCGCAAGGCGCTGAAGGATGCCGGCCTGACCGCCGGCGAGATCGGCGAAGTGGTGCTGGTCGGCGGCATGACCCGCATGCCGAAGTCCAGGAAGTGGTGAAGCAGTTGTTCGGCAAGGAGCCGCACAAGGGCGTCAATCCGGACGAAGTCGTGGCGATCGGCGCGGCGATCCAGGCCGGCGTGCTGCAGGGCGACGTCAAGGACGTGCTGCTGCTCGACGTGACCCCGCTGTCGCTGGGTATCGAGACGCTGGGTGGCGTGTTCACCCCGCATTATCGACCGCAATACCACGATCCCGACCAAGAAGAGCCAGGTGTTCTCGACCGCCGAGGACAACCAGAATGCGGTGACCATCAGGGTGTTCCAGGGCGAACGCGAAATGGCCGCCGACAACAAGGTTCTCGGCCAGTTCGACCTGATGGGGATTCCGCCGTCACCGCGCGGCATGCCGCAGATCGAGGTGACCTTCGATATCGACGCCAACGGCATCGTCAACGTCTCGGCCAAGGACAAGGCGACTGCCAAGGAACAGCAGATCCGGATTCAGGCCTCCGGCGGTCTGTCCGAGGCTGACATCCAGAAGATGGTCAAGGACGCCGAGGCCAATGCGGCCGACGACAAGAAACGCCGCGAAGCGGTCGACGCCAAGAACCATGCCGACGCGCTGGTGCATTCCACCGAGAAGGCGCTGGCCGAGCACGGTTCGAAGGTCGAGGACAGCGAGCGCCGCGCCATCGAAGACGCCGTCAGCGATTTGAAGGAAGCGCTGAAGGGTGACGATGCCGAGGCGATCAAGGCCAAGAGCAACACGGTGGCGCAGGCTTCGATGAAGCTCGGCGAGGCGATGTACAAGCAGCAGGCCGAGGCCGATGCGGCCAAGGATGCCGCCAAGGACGACGTGGTCGACGCGGAATTCACCGAAGTCGACGACGACAAGAACACGAAGAAGTCTGCTTAAATGGCAGTTGCAATGACCCCCATCCTTCGGGACGCGTTAAGCGCGCCGGCATGGATGGGGGTCATTTTTCGTTAAGCCGAAGGCGGCATTCTCTTGATCTGCATTCTTTCGGAATGAGGATAAAACTTCGGGCGGGTTTGACGGATGTCCACCACTAAGCGCTGCTACTACGAAACCCTTGAAGTCGAACGTACCGCGGACGAGCCCAAGCTGAAGTCGGCGTTCCGCAAGCTCGCGATGAGTGGCATCCGGACAAGAACCCGGGCGATGCCTCGAGCGAAGTCCGCTTCAAGGAAATCAACGAAGCCTATGAAGTTCTGAAAGACGGCGACAAGCGCGCCGCCTATGACCGCTATGGCCATGCCGCGTTCGAGCAGGGCGGCGGCGGTCCCGGATTCGGCGCCGGCTTCGCGTCGTCCTTTTCCGATATTTTCGAAGACCTGTTCGGCATGGCCGGCCAGCGCGGTGGCCGTGGCGGCGGGGCGCGAGCGCGGCGCCGACCTGCGCTACAATATGGAAATCACGCTGGAGGAAGCCTTCCTCGGCAAGACAGCCCAGATCGAAATTCCGGTCTCGGTGACCTGCGAATCCTGTTCGGGCATCGGCGCCAAGGGCCGGCACCAAGCCAAAGACCTGCTCGATGTGCGGCGGCGCCGGCCGGGTGCGCCAGGCGCAGGGCTTCTTCACGCTGGAGCGAACCTGCCCGGGCTGTCAGGGCCGCGGCCAGATGATCGAAGACCCCTGTCCGTCCTGCTCGGGCTCCGGACGAGTGACGCGCGAGCGCAATCTGTCGGTCAATATTCCGCAAGGCGTCGAAGACGGCACGCGGATCCGGCTGGCCGGCGAAGGCGAGGCCGGTGTTCGCGGCGGGCCTTCGGGCGATCTCTATATTTTCCTGTCGCTGGCTTCGCATGAATTCTTCCAGCGCGACGGCGCAGACCTGCATTGCAGGGTGCCGATATCGATGGTGACTGCGGCGCTCGGTGGCGAGTTCGAGGTGCCGACCATCGACAAGGGCAAGACCAAAGTGAAAATTCCTGCCGGAACCCAATCCAGCCGGCGCTTTCGCATTGCATCAAAAGGCATGCCCGTGCTGCGTTCGCGCCAGACCGGCGACATGTACGTCCAGGTCGTGGTCGAAACGCCGCAGAATTTGACCAAGAAGCAGCAGGAATTGCTGGCCGAGTTCGAAAAATTATCGTCCGGTGCAACCCAACCCGAGGCTGCGGGTTTCTTCACTAAGGTCAAGGACTTCTTTGGTACCCGCACCGGCACCTGATGACGGTTCGGCTTGACCGTTTCAGCGGCTACCTATACCTCTTTATGACCATTTTCTGACACTTCCGCCGCGTGCGGTCCCGCCTGGTAGCGACATGCCTCTGCAATCGTCCGTGCGTGCGTTGAAGAAGCCCCTTCGTCTCGATGATGAGGTGCGTTTTCTTCGTTCATGGATTGAGAAACCGCTGCACATGGGCGCGGTGATGCCGTCGGGGCCGCGTGCTCGCCCGCACCATGGCGCAATATGTCGATGTCAAATCCGAAGCTCCGGTAGTCGAGCTCGGCCCCGGCACCGGCGCGATCACCAATGCGCTGATCGAACATGGCGTCGACCAGAAGCGGCTGGTGCTGGTCGAATATAATCCGGGCTTCTGCGCGCTGCTGCGTGATCGCTATCCGCTCGCCAAGGTGGTTCAGGGCGACGCCCTATGCGCTGCGCGATTCACTGTGGGACGTGCTTAGCGCGCCGGCGTCCGCGGTCGTGTCCGGCCTGCCGCTCGTGACAAAACCGATGCTGACCCGCCTGAAGCTCATTCGCGACGCGTTCCTGGCGCTGGCGCCAGGCGCCCCGTTTGTGCAGTTCACTTATTCCGTCGCGCCGCCGATTCCGAAATCGCTGCCCGGCGTATCCACAGAAGCCTCCGAGCGGATCTGGATGAACCTTCCGCCGGCGCGCTGTGTGGGTGTATCGCAAGGGCTGAAGTTCGCGCGTATTCCGCAAAAGTGGTTGCCGGTTTTGCGAATAGAATACGCGCAACTTTAGAGCCGCGCCTTTTCCGCGGCTGGTTCGCCTCGAACGCGATTTTAGATCATGTCGGCGCTGAAAATCCTGGTGATCCCCGGCTCGCTGCGCACCGGCTCGCATAATGCGAAGCTTGCGGCAGCCGCCTCTTATCAATTGGCGCAGGCCGGCGTCGGGGTGACGCGGCTGTCGCTCGCCGATTTGAATTCGGCGCGCCGGGCCGCTACACGGCTCCCGCGAATATGCTACAGGGGGGCGATATCCCGAGCCGGAGACCACCCACCATGACATCCCAGCCCGACCGCCTTGAAGGCACCGTCGATCCCAAATTGCTGGAGATTCTGGTCTGCCCGCTGACCAAGGGACCGCTCGAATTTGATTCAAGCCGGCAGGAATTGATCTCGCGCTCGGCCAAGCTCGCTTATCCGATCCGCGACGGCATCCCGATCATGCTGCCGGAAGAGGCGCGGAAGATCGAGTAGCGCATGCGCGCCGGGACCATCATCACTGCGCTCACTGTTCTCGTCCTCTGCGGCGCGATCACGGCTGTGCGGGCCGAAGAAGCCAAAATTCGCGTCGGCACTATCGACGCGGTGCTGACGGCGCCGGCGGATGTCGAACGGCCGCCGGTCGTGCTTTTGATCGCGGGCTCCGGATCGACCGACCATGACGGCAACGGACCGCAAGTCAAACCGGCGACGCTGAAGAAGCTCTCGGAGCAGTTGGTGGCGCGCAAGATTGCGACACTGCGCTATGACAAGCGCGGCGCCGGCGGATGGAAGCCCGAATATGGCCGGCCGGAAGATTTCCGTTTCAAGGACTTTGTCGAAGATTCAGTCGCACTGGTGAATTATCTGCGCAGCAGCGGAAAATTCTCGCAGGTGATCGTGGCCGGCCATAGCGAGGGCGGCCTGGTCGCGATCCTGACCGCGCGGCGTGTGCCGATCGACCGCCTTGTCTTGCTGGTGACCGCGGCGCGGCGGCAGGGCGACCTCGTCAAGGCTCAGCTTGAAAAGAAACTCGGTCCCGACAAGCTGCAGCCGATCGTGAAGGCGATCGACGCCATGATGGCCGGGCAGATCGTCGATCCGCCGCCGCAAGGGCTGGCGATCGCGCCGTCGATGCAGCCCGGCATCGCGTCGGCGTTTGTCGAAGATCCGATCGATCCCTTGAAGCAGATAGACCGGCCGACGCTGATTGTGGGAGGCGGCCGCGACCTGCAGGTGGCGCGGCTCGATTTCATTGCCCTCTCCGCCGCGTCACCCCTCGCCAAGACGGCGTGGCTGCCGGACATGAACCATGTTCTGGTCGACGTGACTGACGAGGAAGACAATATGGCGGCCTACAATCAGCCGGAACGGCCGCTCGACACCGGATTGGTCGATGTAGTTGCGAATTTTGTTCTGACGAAATGACGCGCGGCGATCTTCTTCAGCTACAGCACTTCGCCCTTCAATAGCCGCGGCACTTCGCCCGATAGCCCCGCGGCCTGGCGGATGAACAGGCTTTTCAGCGGCGGCGCCCGGTCGACCAGGCCCAATCCGATGTCGCGCACGGTGCGCAATAGCGTCGACTGGTTCGAGAACAGAAAATTGAGCGAATTGGTCGCTAGCCCCATCGCCATGGTGTCGAACCGCCGCCAGCGCTGATAGCGATCCAGCACATCGGCCTGGCCGAGATCGATGCCGAGCCGCGCCGCATCGACGATCACCTCGGCAAGCGCCGCGACATCCTTCAGGCCCATATTGAGGCCTTGCCCGGCGATCGGATGAATCACATGCGCGGCGTCGCCGATCAGCGCCAGCCGCTCGCCGATGAAGGAGCGCGCCACGAAATAGCCAAGCGGAAATGCGCGCGGCTGGTCGAGCGTCCTGATCTCGCCGAGATGAAGCCCAAAGCGCTGCTCGAGTTCGCCGTGAAAATCATCATTGCTTAAGCCAACAATGCGCGCCGCCTCGGCGCGTTTCTCGGTCCACACCAGCGACGAGCGTTTTCCGCTGAGCGGCAGGATCGCAAATGGCCCGGAGGGCAGGAAATGTTCTTCGGCGCGGCCGTGATGCTCGCGCTCGTGACCGACCGTCACCACGATGCCGGACTGGTCATAGTCCCAGCCATGGGTCGCGATCCCGGCCCGTTCACGCAGTTTCGAGCGCGCCCCGTCGGCCGCCACCAAAAGGCTCGCCTCGATCACTTGCCCATCGGCCAGCGTCACATCGATGCCGTCGCTGCGCGAGGCATAATCCGTCACCGCGGTGGCCCTGAGATCGATGCCCTCGGCCTCGGCGCGCTGGACCAGGGCATCGATCAGATGCCGGTTTTCGATCATATGCGCGAACGGTTCGCCCGGTTCGACATGCCCTGCGAAGGTCAGGAACACCGGACGGGTCGCGTCCTCGAGCTTTGAGTCCGTGACGACCATGTCCAGAATCGGCTGCGCCGCGGCGGCAACCTGATCCCATACCCCGATCGCCCCAAACAACCGGCGGCAGGCCGCCACGATGGCGGTCGCCCGCGGATCGCGGCTTGGACGCGTCGCCAACGCCGGATCGGCCACGATGATGGGAAGGTCGGCGCCAAGGCCCTGACGCAGCGCCAGCGCCAGCGCCAATCCGGCAAAGGCGCCCCCGCCGATGACAATACTTCGCTGTGCCGACATAATGGACCCGTTTACTCACACTCTTGCTACCTGACTATAGCTGGGCGAAACAGATAAGCGAAACAAGGGCCCAAGGGACTTTCACTCCCTCAGATCGTCATCTCGGGATTCCGGGTTCGTTCGCTTCGCTCACGCTCCGGAATGACGCAAAAGTTCGAACCGAAAGCCGAAGTTCAAACTGAAAGCACTTCCATGTCCAAAGGACTGATCGACCTGATTTCCATTCTCGATCTGGAGCCGATCGAGGTGAACATGTTTCGCGGCAACAGCCCGAAGACGAGCTGGCAGCGGGTGTTCGGCGGGCAGGTGATTGGGCAGGCCATGGTGGCGGCATGCCGCACCGTCGAGGGCCGGCTGCCGCATTCGCTGCATTGCTATTTCATCCTGCCCGGCGACCCGCAGATTCCGATCATCTACGAGGTCGAGCGCTTACGCGACGGCAAGAGCTATTCGACCCGCCGGGTCACCGCAATCCAGCATGGCAATGCGATCTTCTCGATCATGGTATCGTTTCATGTCGAGGAACATGGCTCATTCGATCATCAGGACAAGATGCCCGACGTGCCGCCGCCGGAAAAACTCACCGCCGAGGAAATGGCGAAGCAACCGATGTTCCGCGACATGCCGGAATTCGTCCGCCGCTATTACGAATCCGACCGTCCGATCGAGCTGCGGCCGGTCGAGCTCGGCCGCTATTTCGGCCAGAAGATCGAGGATGGCCGCATCCATGTCTGGATTCGCACCGCGGCGAAATTGCCGGACGATCCGGCGCTGCATATGTGCGCGCTGGCCTATGCGTCGGATTTCTCGCTGCTCGATGCCGCGATGGCGCGTTACGGCCGCACTTTGTTCGACAAACGCATGATGCCGGCGAGCCTCGACCACGCGATGTGGTTTCACCGGCCGT
Organism: Bradyrhizobium sp.; assembly: GCA_037201505.1. GTDB lineage: Bacteria > Pseudomonadota > Alphaproteobacteria > Rhizobiales > Xanthobacteraceae > Bradyrhizobium. The sequence continues at coordinate 34,954 of JBBCHO010000020.1, read as the reverse complement.
TCCGGGCCGATGAATGGCTGCTTTACGCCCAGGATTCACCGAGCGCGCAGGGCGCGCGCGGCCTGACCCGTGGCCTTATCTTCACGCAGGACGGCACGCTGGTCGCCTCAGTCGCGCAGGAAGGTTCGCTGCGCGAGCGCAAGCAATCGTAAAGTGATCGAGGCACGACTGGCTTAAGCGGTTCACTCGGCTAGTTCGAACTGCGAAACTTGCCAGCGCACCACCCACGGAGAAGCTGAGCCTCGAGGTAGGGACCGCGCTGCTGGCCTTGCGATGCGAAGAACCAGGATCGGTCGGACATTGCATTTCCTCATAGCTTTTCAGGCAGAGTGGCACGGCTCCGCACAAATAAAATATGTCAAAACAAGAATTTAGGGTGGGTTATGAGCGGATATGCCGGCACAAAAACCGGTAGCGTGATCGTATCTTGGCGGATCATCCCCTCCCCTGTACAGGAGGCGGGCGGGCGAAAGCTCGCTGCCGCACTCATTTTTCGGTCGGGCCTACAACTTTTTGTGCCATCGGCGCAGAGAAGATGACAGACTTGCGCAGGACGCAAATCTAGGGCGTCGTGACTGATTTCGGATCCGGAAACGAAGGCCTGAACATGAAGCTCGTTGTCGCCATTATCAAACCCTTCAAGCTTGACGAAGTCCGCCAGGCGCTCACCGCGATCGGCGTCAGTGGCATGACCGTCACCGAGGTCAAAGGTTACGGCCGTCAAAAGGGCCATACGGAAATTTATCGCGGCGCCGAGTATGTGGTGAACTTCCTGCCGAAATTGCGGATCGAGATCGCGGTCGCGTCAAATCTCGCCGACAAGGCGGTCGAGGTCATCAGCGCCAGCGCGCGCACCGGACAGATCGGTGACGGCAAGATCTTCGTGACGCCGATCGATCACGCCTTGCGGATTCGCACCGGCGAAACCGACAGCGACGCGCTGTAAATTCCTTCACGATGGTATCTCGGTCCTCCAGATTTCACGTCACGACGAAGATGCAGTAGTCTGCCCTACTTGGATACCTTTATACTGCCGCCGTCGTGGGCATTATTATGTCGGCAGTCTGTCATGATCCGATTTTAAGCAGCGTTGACTAAGATTTAAGCGCGACCGAATCGCGCAGATCACACTGGACCCCGCGAAGCCCGAAAACGTCCGCGTTCATAGTCCGTTAGGGAACGTGCTCGATCTGGCACGGCATTTGATTCTACCAGGGCTGGCTGTGCCCGCGTAGTGAACTTCTCCGTGGTGAACCTCAGTCGAGAACGCTCGATCAAGTCGGGATCGGGCCCAAGCGGGGATACGACCCATGAAAATTGTTATGGCGATCATCAAGCCATTCAAGCTGGAAGAAGTCCGTGACGCCCTGACCGCCATCGGCGTTCACGGTCTGACGGTGACGGAAGTGAAGGGATATGGCCGGCAGAAGGGCCATACGGAAATCTATCGCGGCGCTGAATATGCGGTGAGCTTCCTGCCCAAGATCAAGATCGAGGTCGCTGTCGCGACCGATCAGGTCGACAAAACCATTGAAGCAATCACGTCCGCAGCAAAAACCGGACAAATCGGCGACGGTAAGATCTTCGTCATCAACCTCGACCATGCGGTTCGCATCCGCACCGGCGAGGCCGATGCCGCGGCCCTTTGATTTCGCGCTCACCCTTATCCAATCAGGAGTAAACCAAATGACGTTCAAGCGTCCCTATAGCGCGGGATTGGCGGCCCTCGCAGTCGGTCTGTTCACCGCGACCGCTGCCTTTGCAGAGCCCACCATTAACAAGGGCGACAATGCCTGGATGCTGACATCGACAGTGCTGGTGCTGTTGATGACGATTCCCGGCCTGGCGCTGTTCTATGGCGGCCTCGTTCGCTCCAAGAACATGCTCTCGGTATTGATGCAGGTGTTCTACACCGTGTGCATCGTCACCATTCTCTGGGCGGTGTACGGCTACAGCCTCGCCTTCACCGGAGGCTCCGACTTCATCGGCGGCTTCTCGAAAGCCTTCCTGGCGGGCGTGACACCGGACTCCAAGGCCGCGACATTCAGCGTCGACGCCAATATCTCGGAGCTGGTGTATGTCTGCTTCCAGATGACCTTCGCGGCCATTACCCCCGCGCTCATCGTCGGCGCCTTTGCTGAACGCATGAAGTTCTCGGCCGTGGCACTTTTCATCCCGCTCTGGGCGACGCTGATTTACTTTCCGATCGCGCACATGGTTTGGTACTGGGCCGGACCGGACGCGATCTCGGATGCGGTCAAGGCTCTTGCGGCGGCAGGATCGGATGCTGCGGCAAAGGCGGCGGCGCAGGCCAAGCTCGATGCCGTCAACGCTGACGCTGGTTGGGTTTTCAAGAAAGGTGCGATCGACTTCGCCGGCGGTACTGTGGTGCACATCAATGCCGGCATCGCCGGTCTGGTCGGAGCGCTGATTATCGGCAAGCGGACCGGTTATCTCAAGGATCTGATGGCGCCGCACTCGCTGACCATGTCCATGATCGGCGCCTCGCTGCTCTGGGTCGGCTGGTTCGGCTTCAATGCCGGATCGAACCTCGAGGCCAGCGGCGGCGCCGCACTCGCCATGACCAACTCCTTTGTCGCCACCGCGGCCGCGGCGTTGTCGTGGATGTTTGCGGAGTGGATGATCAAGGGTCATCCCTCGGTGCTCGGCGCGATCTCCGGCGCAGTCGCCGGCCTGGTAGCGGTCACACCCGCGGCCGGCTACTCCGGTCCGATGGGCGCGATCGTGCTCGGCCTGGTCGTCGGCGTGGTCTGCCTGTTCTTCTGCACCGTGGTGAAGAATGCGCTTGGCTATGACGACTCGCTCGATGTGTTCGGCGTCCACTGCGTCGGCGGCATCGTCGGCGCGCTCGCCACCGGCATCCTGGTCAATCCGTCGCTCGGCGGCACCGGCGTGATGGACTACACCACCGGCAAGATCGGCGACTACGATTTCGCGGCACAGATGATCTCGCAGTGCTGGGGCGTCGGCACCACGCTGGTGTGGTCCGGCATCGGCTCGGCGATCCTCTACAAGGTCGTCGACGTCATCGTCGGGCTGCGCGCCAATGTCGAAACCGAACGTGAGGGTCTCGACATCACCGAGCACACCGAGCGCGCCTACAATATGTGAGTTCTCCCGGGGCACGACCTTACAAGGTCGTTCCCAGAACTACGGTTTGGGCACATACCCGGCAATGCCCCGACCGTTGAGGGGCTCCAGCGCAAGCTGGGGCCCCTTTCTTTTTGAGAATTACGGATCTGGATAACGCCGCGGGCCGATGGTTAATCGTGTCTTAACCTCGCCGTATCTATGGTGGTTTGATCCATTTCCGGCCGGTCTCAGAGTGCGATCGGCGGTTCAAGAGTGCTGGCACGACACGTATGGCCATGACCGCTTCATCCCGCGCGCCGCAGGACGCCGGAAGTCCGGAAAGCGAACGCTCGCCATTTGCGCGGCTCACCGAATTGCTGGCCCCGTATCAACCCGGCAAACCATTGATAACGCTATCATTAGGTGAGCCGCAGCATCCGGTGCCGGCGTTCGTCGGCCCGGTTTTGGCAAAGCACACCGCCGATTTCGGCCGCTATCCCATCGCCCGGGGCATCGAGCCGTTCCGGCAGGCGGCGGCAAACTGGCTTTCCCTGCGGTTCGACCTGCCGCGGAGAATCGATCCCGAAACCGAGCTTCTGGTGCTCAATGGCAGCCGCGAGGGGCTGTTTTTCGCGGCGATTACCGCTGCCTGCTATGTCGGCGAGCGCAAGGGCCGCCCGGCGATCCTGCTGCCCAATCCGTTCTATCCGGCGTACGGCGCTGGCGCACGCGCCGCGGGCTGTGAGCCGATTTTTCTGCCGACCACGCTGGCCAACGGCTTCCTGCCCGATCTCAACGCGCTCGATGAGGCAACGCTGGCCAGGACCGTGGCAATCTACATCGCCTCGCCAGCCAATCCGCAGGGCGCGGTGGCTTCAAGGGACTATTTCAGCCACCTGAAAACGCTCGCCGATCGCTACGGCTTCATGATCCTGAGCGATGAATGCTATTCGGAAATCTACACACAACGCCCGCCCGGCAGCATGCTGGAATGCGCCGGGCCTGACTTCACCAATGCGGTCGCGTTTCAGTCGCTCTCCAAGCGCTCGAACCTGCCGGGGATGCGCGTCGGCTTTGCTGCCGGCGACAGGAAGTTTCTCAGCCTATATCACGAGCTGCGCAACGTCGCCGCACCTCAGGTGCCCGTACCGCTGCAGCACGCCGCGGTCGCCGCTTACAACGACGAGACGCATGTCGAGGAAAATCGGCGGCTCTATCGTCTCAAATTCGATCTCGCCGATCAGATCCTCGGCAATCGCTATGGCTATCGTCGCCCGGCCGGCGGCTTCTGCGTATGGCTCGATGTCTCAGCCAGGGGTGGCGACGAAGCGGCAACCGTAAAACTCTACAAGGATGGCGGCGTGCGCGTGGTGCCCGGGAGTTATCTGGCGCGGCAGCAACCCGACGGCAGCAATCCCGGTGCCGGCTATATCAGGCTGGCGCTGGTGCAGGACTGTGAAACAACAGCCGAGGCGTTGCACCGGCTGGTCAAGATTCTGGACTGAAGCATGATCGGGAAAAGTGAGAAATGGTTTTCCCTCGCGCCAAGCGCCAGAAGCGTTTGCGCAGAGATTTTGCTCAAACAAGGAGATGAGATGGTGATGCAATCGCTCGCATCGCCATCCAGTCGCAGGGCCCTGTGAGCATGCCAGCGATCGAACGCGTTATTCCCCTGGTCGGCCAGTTGCCGGCGGCGATCCGTGAGGCCCTCGCGCGACGGCTGCGCGAATTCGCCGGCCTGGGATTGCTGCTGCTGTCCGGCGGCACCGCGGCGGCGCTGATGACGTGGTCGGTGCAGGATCCCAGCCTGAGCCATGCGACATCGCGTGCGATCCGCAATATCGCCGGCTATCCCGGCGCGATCGGCGCCGATCTGCTGATGCAGATTCTCGGCCTCGGCGCGGTGATGCTGATCCTGCCGGTCGCGATATGGGGTTGGCGCATGCTGACCCACCGCACCTTCGACCGCGAAGCCTTGCGGATCACATGCTGGGTTCTGTGCACGGTGATCTCGGCGGGCTTTGCAAGCTGCTGGCCGCACGGCGGCGCATGGCCGCTGCCGACCGGGCTTGGTGGCGTGATCGGCGATGCCTTGGTGCGCGCGCCCGCTGTCGTATTCGGCCCCCCTGGATTCGTTTATTGCCTGGTGCTCGGTATCATCCTCGGTGTCGCGATGTTGGCGACCTTCCTGGTCGCCAGCGGCATCGGCTCCCGCCCGCAGGAAGTGGAATTGACGCCGATCGAAGACGACGATGCGCCGTTCGTGGAAGAAGACGACCGCGGCTCGGTATCGCTGGGATGGCTGTTCCACGCCGCGATGAGCGCAAAGGCACGGCTCGGATGGTTGTTGTCCCAGGCTTACGGCCGGCTGGTCGCAAGTTCGCCGACGCCCCGCGCCTCTTCCTTTGAGCGTCAGGAGCCGAATCTCGGCAGCCGGGCCGCGCCGTCCATTGCCCCGCAAGCCGACGAAGATTTCGAGGAAGAAGAAGACGACGAGGAGGAAGTCCCCGCGGCACGCGCGCCACGCAAGAAGGCCGCGCCGCGCACACCTCAGCGCAAATCATCCGACAAGTTCGAATTGCCCTCGGTCTCCGTGCTGACCGCGCCGAAGGCGTCGGACCGCCAGCCGCTAAGCAAGAGCGAGTTGGAAGCCAATTCGCGCGCGCTGGAAGGCGTGCTGCAGGATTTCGGCGTCCGCGGCGAAATCGTCAAGGCCAATCCCGGACCGGTGGTCACGCTGTACGAACTCGAACCCGCGCCCGGCATCAAATCGTCGCGTGTCATTGGTCTCGCCGACGATATCGCGCGCTCGATGAGCGCGCTGTCAGCCCGCGTGGCGGTAGTGGCCGGCCGCAATGCGATCGGCATCGAATTGCCCAACGCGCATCGCGAAAAGGTTTATTTGCGCGAATTGCTCGCGGTCAAGGACGGCAACGAGTCGGTCGCGAAACTGCCGCTCTGCCTCGGCAAGAATATCGGCGGCGAATCCATCATCATCGATCTGGCGCGAACGCCGCATATGCTGATCGCCGGCACCACCGGCTCCGGCAAATCGGTCGCCATCAACACCATGATCCTCAGCCTGGTCTATCGTCTGCGGCCCGATCAGTGCCGCCTGATCATGGTCGATCCCAAGATGCTCGAGCTCTCCGTCTATGACGGCATTCCGCACTTGCTGACACCTGTCGTGACCGACCCGAAAAAGGCCGTGGTCGCGCTGAAGTGGGCGGTACGCGAGATGGAAGAGCGCTACAAGAAAATGTCCAAGCTCGGCGTTCGCAATATCGACGGCTACAATGCACGTCTTCTGGAAGCGAAAACAAAAGGCGAAGAGCTGACGCGCACGGTGCATACCGGCTTCGACAAGGAAACCGGCAAGGCGGTCTACGAGGACGAGAAGCTCGATCTCGACCCGTTGCCCTATATCGTCATCATCGTCGACGAAATGGCCGACCTGATGATGGTCGCCGGCAAGGATATCGAAGGCGCGGTGCAACGGCTGGCGCAAATGGCGCGCGCCGCCGGACTGCATGTGATTCTCGCGACCCAGCGGCCGTCGGTCGACGTAATCACCGGCACCATCAAGGCGAACTTCCCGACCCGCATCTCGTTTCAGGTCACCTCGAAAATCGACAGCCGCACTATTCTAGGCGAGATGGGCGCCGAGCAGTTGCTCGGACAAGGCGACATGCTCTATATGGCCGGTGGCGGACGCATCAGCCGCGTGCACGGCCCCTTCGTTTCGGACGAAGAGGTCGAGAAGGTCGTGCGTCATCTCAAGTCGCAGGGACAGCCGGAATATCTGGAAGCCGTCACCGCCGAGGAACCGACCGACGAAGACGGCGCGGTATTCGATTCCACCGGCATGGGTGGCGATGGCGGCGGCGACCTGTTCTCGCAGGCGGTAGCGATCGTCAAGCGCGACCGTAAGGCCTCCACCAGCTACATTCAACGCCGGCTCCAAATCGGATATAACCGCGCTGCGTCGCTGATGGAGCGGATGGAACTCGAGGGCATCGTCGGCCAAGCCAACCATGCCGGAAAACGCGAAATTCTGGTAGAAGAGGAACAAAGCGGCTTTTGAGCAGCGAGTTGAGCCAAAGGGGTGCAAGGGATTGCACCAATTGGCATCATCTTTTCACGTAAAAACGATATCTCCTTTCGGAGAAAGCGCGATAAAAGAGCGAACAGCCAGACAGGGCGATGCGTTGACGAGAAATCAGAAACATCGAATGGCAGACCAATTCCCCATCCGCATCGCGCGCATTGCCTTGATGCGCGTTGCCTTGGCGTGCCTGATCGCGGCTCCCATCGGCGTAATGGTGACGTCGTCTGATGCCCAGACCGTTCCGATCCCCAAACCCGCGCCGAAAGCCCGCGACCCGCTGAACGCCTCCGATCAGCAGAGGGGGCCGGCGACGACCGGGTCCATGGCGGTGCCCAATCCCATTATTCCGGATCCGCGCCGCAACGTTCCCGCCAGCCTTTTTGGTACCTTCGATGCCAATCAAAAGGCGCAGGCCGCCCGCGTGAGTTCCTATCTCTCGTCGCTGCAGACGCTGGCCGGAAACTTCATCCAGGTCGGGCCCGACGGCACCAAGACCAAGGGCGATTTCTATATCCAGAAGCCCGGCAAGGTGCGTTTCGAATATGCGGCGCCGAGCCCGATCGCGATCGTCGCCGACGGATCGATGGTCGCGGTGCGTGACCGCAATCTGGCGACCCAGGACATCTATCCGCTGTCGCAAACGCCGTTGCGGTATCTGCTGTCCGACCGCATCGACCTGCTTAAGGACACCAACGTCGTGAGCGTGACCGCCGATGATGTTTTCATCAGCGTCACCATCGAAGAGAAGCAGCTCTTGATCGGCACCAGCCGCCTGATGCTGATGGTCGGCGCCAAGGACGGCCAGCTCAAGCAGTGGACGGTCACCGACCCGCAGGGCTATGACACCACGGTCGCGGTCTACAATCTGGATACGTCCAAGAGATTCGATCCAGGTCTGTTCAAGATCGATTTCAGCGATCGTGTTAACCCGGGCTAAAGCTCTCCCCTGCCTGACGACCTGCTCTAGAGCTTATCGGTTCTGATTGAATCAGAACCGGGCTCTAGTCTTTTGTTTTGACGCGTTTTCTTCACGCGAACCGGTATCCACGGAGCCCGTCAACGGGCGCGCGTTCGCGCGACCCGTTGGCTCGAAAACGCTCTAGCCTTATCCCCGACAGCACGCCTTGCGGGCGCCCTGAAAGCAGGCGCGTGCCTTGCGCGCGTCTCGAAAAGATGGTCACACCATCCCAACATCCCTTGGGATGAGGCACGTCTCATTTGCTTCTGCATTACCGGTCCCCATGCGATTTTCCCTGACGACCTGGAATATCAATTCGGTGCGCCTGCGCATCGATATCGTCGCAAAGTTTCTCAAATCGGTGCGGCCGGATGTGCTGTGCCTGCAGGAAACCAAATGCATCGACGACGCCTTCCCGCTCAAGCGCTTCAAACGGCTCGGCTACGAATACGTCGCGCTGAACGGGCAGAAGGGCTATCACGGCGTTGCCGTGGTCTCAAAACTGCCGTTCGAAGACACCAACATCCGCACCTTCTGCGACAAGGTCGATTCGCGGCATATCTCGGTCAGTTTCGGCGACAAGGCCCAACTGTCGAAACCGCTGGTACTGCATAATTTCTACGTTCCCGCCGGCGGCGATCTTCCGGATCCTGTGCTCAATCCGAAATTCGAACACAAGCTTCGCTTCCTCGACGAGATGAAAGCGTGCGAGCCGCTGCATCCGCGCGGCGACGACCGGCATATCCTGGTCGGCGATCTCAATGTGGCGCCGCATGAGAACGACGTCTGGTCGCACAAGCAATTGTTGAAAGTGGTGTCCCACACCCCAATCGAATGCGAGAAGCTTCTGGCGGCACAGACCCATGGCGAGTGGGTCGATGTTGCGCGCGAACGCATCCCGATGTCGGAAAAGGTCTATACGTGGTGGAGCTACCGCGCCGCGGACTGGACACTGGCCGATCGCGGCCGAAGGCTCGATCACATCTGGGTATCGCGCGCACTCAAGGACGGCATCAGCGATTTCCGAATCACCCGGGATGCACGCGGCTGGAAACGTCCGTCAGACCACGTTCCGGTGACGGTGACGCTCGAGGTGTGAGCATTCTGGAGCACGATTAAATGCTCAGCTTCGCTCCGGCCATCAGGATATCGCTGGCGATCTGGCTGGTGCGGCTGGCAAACTCGTCGCGTAGCCGGCGCGCCGCGGCCGGGTCGCTCTCCAGCACCCGCTGAAACAGGCTGCGTGCAATCCGAATCACCGAGGAATGCTCGATCGCGAGCGCCGTGGAAGGCCGCTGCATCGCGACCACCAGCGCGAGCTCGCCGATCAATGCACCGGGGCCCGCGACGATTTCAGCGCCGGTGCCGTCATCGATACGGAACGCGCCGCGCTGGACGATAAATCCGGCGTCGGCCTCGTCACCAGCGTTGAAGAGCAGATTGCCGCGCGCGATATCGCGCTGCTCGGAGCCGATCGCCAGCATGCGCAGCGCTGTGGTCCCCAACAGGCGCAATGTCGGGACGCGCTCCAGCAAGGCAACATCATCTTCGATCGACATGAAAAACCGGTTGCGCGATCACGAATCGTTGCCCGAATCGTATCACGGCACCAGCTTGTAGCCACCGGCTTCCGTCACCAATATCTCGGGATTGGCGGCGTCTTTTTCGATCTTCTGGCGCAACCGATAGATGTGGGTTTCCAGGGTGTGGGTGGTGACACCCGAGTTGTAACCCCAGACTTCCTGCAACAGCGTCTCGCGCGATACCGGCAGCTGGCCGGCCCGGTACAGGAAGCGCAGGATCGCGGTTTCCTTCTCGGTCAGGCGGACTTTCCGGGCATTGGCCCCGGTCAGCATCTTGGAGCCGGGACGGAAGCTGTAGGGACCGACCGAGAAAACCGCGTCTTCGCTGGCTTCGTGCTGGCGTAGCTGCGCCCTGATTCGGGCCAACAGCACCGCGAAGCGGAACGGCTTGGCGACATAATCATTGGCGCCTGATTCGAGCCCGAGAATGGTGTCCGAATCGGTATCGTGCCCGGTCAGCATGATGATCGGGGCCTTGAAGCCGCCCTTGCGCAGGCTGCGGACAACTTCGCGGCCATCGGTGTCCGGCAACCCCACATCCATCAGCACGAGGTCGGGAGCGTCGGCCTTGGCCGCGGTGGCGCCCTTGGCGCCCGTGTCGACGGCGGAGGCTTCGAACTCGTCGTGCAGCGATAATTGCTCCACCAACGTGTCGCGCAGATCGGTATCGTCATCCACGATCAGGATCTTGCGGGCATTGGCCATTTGTATCCATCCTTTGGGGCGTCGGCGCGAGCGGTAGTCGCTTGGACCGGGCTTAGTCTGTGGTCGGTAAGTTTCTTGATCGGCTTGTCAGGTATTGTTCGTCTTGAGGTAGGGAACCGTTACAGATTCACAAGCCAAAGCGCACTCTACTCCAGAATTCGCAGGTATTTAGATGAATGTCCTGTAATGCCGCGAAATAGAATATTTATGGATCTGCCATCAGAAGACTCGCCAAGCGCATGGAAAATTCCGGTATTTCAATCGCTTATCCGATAAATTTACCTGATCGGCCGGTCTCCGCGATCCGGATCCGTGCCGCCGCCGGCAACCCCCGTCGGGGCTGGTTGCTGGCCAACGGACAGGCCGTCCCAGTGGCACTTGGTCGCGGTGGCATCATCGCCAATAAGCGCGAGGGCGACGGCGGGACCCCCAAAGGCATCTTCCGGCCGCGGCAGGTATGGTGGCGGGCCGATCGGCACCCAAGGCCGCGTACGTTCCTGCCGATTCGTGCGATCCGGACTGAGGACGCCTGGTGCGAGGATCCGCACAGCCGCCATTACAACCAGCCGCTACGGCTGGGTCCCGGTGATGACGGCGATCGGCTCACGCGCGACGACCACCTCTATGATTTCATTGTCGAGATCGATCACAACACCTCCCCGCGAATCGCCGGACTCGGCAGCGCCGTCTTTTTGCATTTGGCACGCAGCAATTTCGGGCCGACCGCCGGCTGCGTGTCGATGACCAAACCCGCGATGCTGCGATTGCTGCGGCAATTGGGTCCGCAGACGCGTATCGTGATCGGATAAGGCCCGAACACCACTCACCGCGTTCCGAAAATCGCCGAGCCGACGCGTATATGGGTCGCGCCGAACGCAATCGCGATCGCGAAGTCGGCGCTCATTCCCATCGACAGATTCGCAAGGCCATTGCGCGCGGCGATCTTGGCGGTCAGCGCGAAGTGCGGCGCCGGCGCGTCATCGACCGGCGGAATGCACATCAGCCCTGTTATTGGCAGGCCGTATTTTTCACGGCAGCTCGCGATGAAGGCGTCCGCTTCGGCCGGCGCGATGCCGGCCTTTTGCGGCTCCTCACCGGTGTTGAGCTGGACGAACAATTGCGGCCGGCGGTTCTGGGAAACGATTTCCTTGGCTAACGCTTCGCAAACGCTCGGACGGTCGACCGAATGGATCGCGTCGAACAGCGCCACGGCTTCTTTGGCCTTGTTGGATTGCAGCGGCCCGATCAGGTGCAACGCAAGGCCCGGATAAGCGGACATTAACCCTGGCCATTTTGCCTTGGCTTCCTGCACGCGATTTTCTCCGAAGGCGCGTTGGCCGGTCTCGATCACCGGCACGATCGCATCGGCATCGAACGTCTTGGACACCGCAACCAGCGTTACCGATGCGCGATCCCGGCGCGCTTCCTCGCATGCGCGCGCGATGTCCTGCTCCACCGCAGACAACCCGTTTGGTAAATGCGTGGTTATCGGCGAGACGTTTTCGGGCAGCGTCATGTCATCTACCAGTCGCAAATTGACGAGGTCGTTCGAATTGTAGCGAGTTCAAATAAGGCTTCTTGAACCCTTCCCTCTACCTTGCAAATGGGGTTGGGCAATAGAAATGTCACGCGTTAGTTTCAGCCGTCAAAGAGTGAAACTCAAGAAGCTTCTGGGAATTCGCGCGCGGCTGGCGTTGCTGGCGCTGATTCTGGTGGCTCCCTTGATGCTGGAGCGCGCCCGTTCGCTCGAAGGTGAACGCGCCAGGCAAGTCGCGGCGGCATCCGCCGATTTGACCAATCTCTCACAGCACAGCGCCAATACCTTGAACGAAGTCGTATCTTCGGTTGAGGCGGTGATGAAATCCGCGGCCTACATCACGGCATCGGTGGGCGGCGTCGGTCATAGTTGCGACATCCTGCGGGCCAGCCTGTCGGCCAACCCGCCATGGATCCGCAGGCTGATGATCGCCGACGCCAGCGGACGGGTACAATGCTCGACAATCAATGCCCTGGTCGGGCTCGATCTCAGCAACCGCGCCTTCTTGAAGAAAGCGCGGGAAAGCCGCGACCTCATTTTCAGCGATTTCCTGCTCGCCAACACCGATAGCAAGCCGATCATGATGGCGGCCTATCCCGTATCGGCCATCAATGGCGATATCGATTCGGTGATCGTCGCCGGCGTCGATCTCGACTGGATATCGAAATTCATGAGCCATCTCGGCGAACATCCCGGGATTTCGGCTCTCATGATCGACGGCGCGGGCATCGTGCTGGCGGCGCCGAAGGATGAAACCGATCTGATCGGCCGCCCGCTCGGCGCCGTGCCGATACTGTCCGCGATCGCCAAACAAGTCGTTGACTCGGATCAGGCCGAAGGCTCGCTTTCATTCACCGCGCCGGATGGCTCCGTGCACGCCGCGAATTTTTCCCGCATCGCCGGCACCCAGTCGCGCCTGATCCTCAGCGTCGATGAGGCCAAGGTCTCGGCCGACATCAACCGCGAGATTCGCACTGCCTATCTGCAATTGCTGTTCGTCTGCCTGTTCGTGCTGCTCGGCGCCTTGATCGCCGCGGAGAAACTCATCATCCAGCCCATCGAGACGATCGCGGCGATGGCCAAGCGGTTCGGTCAGGGCGAATGGACCGTACGCACAGCGAATACCCGGCTGCCAGCTGAATTCGTCCCGCTGGTCCGCGCGTTCAATGCGATGGCGGCGCAGTTGAGCGAACGCGAGCGTCAACTGATCGCCAGCAATGACCGGCTGACCGTGATGGCCTCGATCGACATGCTGTCCGGCCTCGCCAACCGGCGCGGTTTCCAGAGCCGGCTCGACTTCGAATGGATGAAGGCCCTGCAGCACGAGGGTGAATTGTCGCTGATGATGATCGACGTCGATCACTTCAAGCTGTTCAACGACACCTATGGCCACCCCGAGGGCGATGCCTGCCTCTCCAGGGTCGGCGAAACGCTGGCTGCCATTGCCGCGGATACCATCGGCTTTGCGGGACGCTATGGCGGCGAGGAATTTTGCCTGCTGCTGCCTAATACCGACGCCATCAGGGCGCTGGAGGTCGGCGAAATCGTGCGCGCGGCCGTCCAGAATCTCGCGATGCCCCACGCCACATCAAGCCATCAGACCGTGACGGTCAGCGTCGGCGTCGCCGGCACCCGGCCTGATGCCACGCAGCGGCCGGGCGACCTTATCGAGGCCGCCGATGCCGCCCTCTACGCCGCCAAGCACCGTGGCCGCAACGCCGTGGTCGAACACGGTTTTGTGCGGATCACGGATGGCGGGATGGCGCTGGCGAGCTAGTCTGTTCCGCCGCTGCGGTCGGTTGGGCGCAGGTCGCACAGGCTACTCGACCCGTTGACCCCAAAGCCGCTTTTGTGGCCTAGTCCGCCGTCCTTTGGACCGGCCCGCAATCCACGAAAAGCCCTTAGATTCCATGACCTCCGAACGCTACAACGCCCGAGATTCCGAACCGCGCTGGCAACGCCAGTGGGACGAAAAGGCGATCTTCTCCGCCAAAAACGACGACGTCAGGCCGAAATATTACGTGCTGGAGATGTTCCCCTACCCGTCCGGGCGCATCCATATCGGGCATGTCCGCAATTACACCCTCGGCGACGTGCTGGCGCGCTTCATGCGCGCCAAGGGCTTCAACGTGCTGCACCCGATGGGCTGGGACGCGTTCGGGCTGCCGGCCGAAAACGCCGCGATCGAGCGTAAAGTCGCGCCGAAGGCGTGGACCTACGACAACATCGCCGCGATGAAGAAACAATTGCGGTCGATCGGACTGTCGCTCGACTGGTCCAGGGAATTCGCGACCTGCGATCCCAGCTACTACAAGCACCAGCAGAAGATGTTCAACGATTTCTTGCGCGCAGGCCTGGCCGAGCGGGAAAAGCGCAAGATCAACTGGGATCCGGTCGACATGACCGTGCTCGCCAACGAGCAGGTAATCGACGGTCGCGGCTGGCGCTCCGGCGCCGTCGTCGAGCAGCGCGAGATGAACCAGTGGGTCTTCAAGATCACGAAGTACTCGCAGGAACTGCTCGACGCGCTCGATACGCTGGATCGCTGGCCCGACAAGGTCCGGCTGATGCAGCGCAACTGGATCGGCCGATCGGAAGGTCTGCTGGTGCGCTTCGCGCTCGATGCCAAAACCTTGCCTGCAGGTTCCACGCCGGACGGCGAAAGCGAATTGAAGATTTTCACGACGCGGCCGGATACGCTGTTCGGCGCGAAGTTCATGGCGATCGCGCCGGACCATCCGCTGGCGCAGGCTGCCGCCGCCAAAAATCCTGATCTCGCGAAATTCATTGCCGAAGCCAAACGTCACGGCACCGCGCAGGAAATCATCGACACCGCCGAGAAGCTCGGCTTCGACACCGGCCTCAAGGCGATCCATCCGTTCGATGCCAACTGGAAGATACCGGTTTACGTCGCCAATTTCGTGCTGATGGAATATGGCACCGGCGCGATCTTCGGCTGCCCCGCGCACGACCAGCGCGATCTCGACTTCGTCAATAAATACGGGCTCGGTAATACGCCGGTGGTTTGCCCGGAAGGTCAGGACCCCAAGACATTCGTCATCACCGACACCGCCTATGACGGCGACGGCCGCATGATCAATTCGCGCTTCCTCGACGGCATGACCATCGAACAGGCCAAGGAAGACGTCGCCAAGCGGCTTGAGGGCGAGTTGCGCGGCAATATGCCCGTCGCCGAGCGGCAGGTGAATTTCCGCCTGCGCGACTGGGGTATCTCGCGTCAGCGCTATTGGGGCTGCCCGATCCCGGTGATCCATTGCCCGAAATGCGACGTCGTGCCGGTGCCGGACAAGGATTTGCCGGTGGTGCTGCCGGAAGACGTGACGTTCGACAAGCCCGGCAACGCGCTCGACCATCATCCGACCTGGAAGCACGTTGACTGTCCGCAATGCGGCGGAAAAGCACAGCGCGAAACCGACACCATGGACACGTTTGTCGATTCATCCTGGTACTTCGCGCGCTTCACCGATCCGTGGAACGAGAACGCGCCGACCACATCAGACGTGGTGAACCGGCTAATGCCGGTCGATCAATATATCGGCGGCGTCGAGCATGCGATCCTGCATCTGCTCTACAGCCGTTTCTTCATCCGCGCGATGAAGGCGACCGGCCATATCGGCATGGATGAACCGTTCGCTGGGATGTTCACCCAGGGCATGGTCGTGCACGAGACCTATCAAAAGGCCGACGGCGGCTACGTCACGCCGGCCGAGGTCAAGATCGAGGCCGCCGTCAATGGCCGCCGCGCCAGCCTTCTTGCGTCAGGTGAAGAAGTCTCAATCGGCTCGATCGAGAAGATGTCGAAGTCGAAGCGCAACACGGTCGATCCCGACGACATCATCGCGACCTATGGCGCCGACGTCGCGCGCTGGTTCATGCTGTCGGACTCCCCGCCCGACCGCGACGTGATCTGGAGCGACGAACGCGTGCAGGGCGCATCGCGTTTCGTGCAGCGGCTGTGGCGGCTGGTCAACGAGTCGGCCGAAATGGCCGGCGCGACGGTGGTGAAGCCGGCGGCGTTCGGCGCCGATGCGCTGGCGCTGCGCAAGGCGGCCCATGGCGCGCTGGACAAGGTCTCCACCGGCATTGAAAAGCTGCATTTCAACGTCTGCCTGGCCTATATCCGAGAATTCGCCAATGCCTTGGGCGAGGTGCTGGCGCGTCCGGGGACGCCCGCGCCGGACCTGGCCTGGACGGTTCACGAGGCCGCGGTCATTCTTGTGCAACTTTTCGCGCCGATGATGCCGCATCTGGCCGAAGAATGCTGGGGCGTGCTGGGACAGAACGGGCTGGTTTCGGAGGCAGATTGGCCCCAAATCGAACGCGATTTGCTGGTTGAAGACACGGTGACGCTGGTGGTTCAGGTCAACGGCAAAAAACGGGGTGAGGTCACAGTGGCCCGAACGGCCCAGAATCCGGAAATTGAGGCTGCCGTTTTGGCCCTCGATGCGGTAAAACAGGCCTTGGGCGGCAATGCCGTCCGCAAAGTGATCGTTGTTCCCATGAGGATCGTGAATGTCGTTGGCTAGAACCCGCATCGCCGCTCGGCTTCTGGCCGTAGCCGCCCTGGCGGCGCTGACGGCCGGCTGCTTCCAGCCGATGTATGCCGAACACGCCGACGGCACGCCCGCCTTGCGGGAAAAGCTGATGGGCGTCGAACTGCCGCCGGTGGACAAGCCGAACGCCTCGCGCGATGCCCGGCTTGGGGTCGAAATCCGCAACGCGCTGGCGTTCAAGCTCTATGGCAACGCCACCGGTGGCCCACCCACCCACAAGCTGGTGATGAAATTCACCACCAGCCGGACCTCGCTGATCGTCGATCCGAACACCGGCCTGGCGAGCAATGAAGATTACGGCATCGATCTGCAATACAATCTGATCGAACTCGCGACCAATAAATCGGTCATGACCGGCACGACATTCTCGCGCGTGTCCTACGATATCCCCGGCAGCTACCAGCGGTTTGCCCGCGCCCGCGCCTTCCGCGACGCCGAGGATCGCGCCTGTCAGGAAGTCGCCGAGCGAATCCAGACCCGGCTGGCGTCGTTCTTCTACGCCGGCTCCTGAGTCCCCCGGTCATTCGGGACGCACGTCCTGAACTGACGGAGCGAAAAATCTAATCATGGTCGCGCTGCGCGGAAAAGAAATCGACGCCTTTCTCGCCCGGCCCGATCCGGGGCGCCCGATCATCCTGCTTTACGGTCCGGATGCCGGCCTTGTGCGCGAGCGCGCCAATGCACTGCTGGCGTCGGCGGTCGACGATCCTAACGATCCCTTCTCATTGGTGCGACTGGATGGCGACGAGCTTTCAGCCGAGCCGTCGCGGCTGGTTGACGAGGCGATGACGATCCCGTTGTTCGGCGGCCGCCGCGCCATCCGCGTGCGCGCCGGTTCGCGCAGTTTTGCCAGCGGCATCGATACGCTGGCGGAGCAGCCGCTGAAAGATTGCCGTATCGTGATCGAGGCCGGCGAGTTGCGGCCGGAATCGCCGCTGCGCAAATCCTGCGAACGCGCCAAGACCGCAGTCGCGATCGCCTGTTATCCCGACGCCGAACGCGACCTTGCGAAATTGATCGACGATGAATTGCGCGTCTCCAATCTGAAAATCGCACAGGACGCTCGCGCGTCGCTGATGGCGTTGCTCGGCGGCGACCGCCAGGCCTCGCGCAACGAATTGCGCAAGCTCGCGCTCTACGCCCATGGCAAGGGCGAAGTCACGCTTGACGACGTGATGGCGGTGGTCGCCGACGCCTCCGAGCTCAAGATCGATCCGATCGTCGACGGCGCCTTCGCCGGAAACCCCGCCACAGTCGAAACCGAATTCGCCAAGGCGATGGTGGCCGGCACTTATCCCGGCATGATCATCTCCGCTGCGCAACGCCAGGCCGCGTGGCTGCATAAAACCGCGCTGGCCGTTGCCGATGGCACACCGGTCTCGACATTGCTCGACAGCGGCTTTCCAAGATTGCATTTCTCGCGAAAAGGAAATGTCGAAACCGCGCTGCGCAACTTCAGCGCGGCGCGGCTGGTGTCGATCATCGAGCAGCTCGCCGTCGCGGCACTTGAAATGCGCAAGCAGGCCTCGCTGGCGGCCGTAATCGCGCAGCGCGTGCTGCTGTCGATCGCCGTGAATGCCAAGCGCAGGGGATGAAGCAAACCTGTAGCCCGGATAAGCGTAGCGCCATCCGGGGAACAGTGAATACCGAAACAACAGTCCCCGGATATCGCTGCGCTCATCCAGGCTACGATCGTCTCGCCCTACCCCTTTGCTTCCAGCTTGGCCACGATCTCATCGAGCTGATCGAGGTCGCGGTAGCGGATGTGGACGGTGCCGCCGGGCTCGCGGTGGTCGACGCTGACCGTCAGCCCAAGCGCGTCGCTGACCCGTTTTTCCAGTGCGACGGTATCGGCGTCTTTTTCCTTGCCGCCGCGCGCCTTCTGCGGCTTGCGCTCGGGTACACCCTCGACATGCGCCAGCGCTTCGGCCTGGCGCACATTGAGGCCTTCTTCGACGATGCGCTTCGCTGAGCCGGCCGGATCGGGCACGCCGATCAGCGCCCGCGCGTGACCGGCGGAGAGTTGACCCGATGCGATATAGGCCTGCACTTCGGCTGGCAATTTCGTCAGCCGCATCATGTTGGCGATATGGCTGCGGCTCTTGCCGACGATCTTGGCGATTTCTTCCTGGCTGCGTTTGAATTCATTCGCCAGCGCGTGATAGCCCTGCGCCTCTTCCATCGCATTGAGATTTTCGCGCTGGACGTTTTCGATGATCGCGATCTCGAGCGCGTCGGAATCGTTGACATCGACCGGCACGATCGGAACCTCGTGCAGCCCGACGATCTGCGAAGCGCGCCAGCGCCGTTCGCCGGCGATGATCTCGAAGCGATCCTGCGCGCCCTTGACCGGACGCACGATAATCGGCTGGATCACGCCGTGCTGCCGGATCGAGTCCGCGAGTTCGCCGAGTTCGGCGTCGGAAAATGCACGGCGCGGATTGCGCGGATTGGGCTTGATGAACTCGATCGGAACCTTGCGCTGCGCGCGCGGCCGCTCGACATGCGCGGCCTCGCCGCCGACATCTCCGATCAGACTTGCAAGACCGCGGCCCAATCGCGAACGCGCTTCGTCGGCCATCGCCAGCTCCCTTGGATTCAACTTAAGCGCTCCTGTTAAGCTTCGGCTTGGAACTCCCACCGCCGTCATTCCGGGGCGCCCGCGAAGCGGGCGAACCCGGAATCTCGAGACAAGAAGCCGAGAAAGTTTCGTTTCACCATCTCCAGATTCCGGATCAATCCGCCGATGCGGATTGTCCGGAATGACGTTGCGGGACTAATGCGCGCGCAGTTCACGCTCGCGCTGGATCACTTCGGTCGCGAGCTTGAGATACGCATCGCTGCCGACGCATTTGAGATCGTAGACCAAGACTGGCTTGCCGTAGGACGGCGCTTCGGAAATGCGCACGTTACGCGGGATCATGGTGTTGTAGACCTTGCTGCCCATGAACTGGCGGACGTCGGCGACAACCTGGTTCGACAAATTATTACGCGAGTCGAACATGGTCAGTACTATGCCGTGGATCGACAGATTGGGATTGAGCGTGGAGCGCACCTGCTCCACCGTCTGCAGCAATTGCGACAGACCCTCCAGTGCGAAGAACTCACACTGCAGCGGCACCAGGATCGCATCTGACGCAGCCATCGCATTGACCGTGAGAAGATTGAGCGACGGCGGACAATCGATCAGCACATAGGTGTAGTCGGATTCAGGCTGAACATTCGTGTTCAGCGCGGCGATGGCATCGCGCAGACGAAACGCACGGTCGCGCGTCGATCCCAGTTCGAGTTCGAGACCGGAGAGATCCATCGTCGAGGCGGCGATATGCAGCCGCGGCACCGCCGTGGCAACCACCGCGTCGCGGAGCGGCGCTTCGCCGATCAGCACGTCATAGGTCGAGCAGTTGCGGCTGCGGCGATCGATGCCCAAACCGGTCGAGGCGTTGCCCTGCGGATCGAGATCGACGATCAGCACACGCTCGCCGATCGCGGCCAGTGCCGTGCCGAGATTGATCGCGGTCGTGGTCTTTCCGACACCTCCCTTTTGATTAGCCAGCGCCAGGATGCGCGGATGGCCCGGCGGAATAGGGACCTTATCCTCTTGATATATCTGATCAATTACGGTCATGCGCGGACGCCATCGGTGTTGCGGACGGGGAGGCGCCGCTCGATATGATCGAGTTCGACGATCCAGCCGTGTCCGCCGGTGCGGCTGGAATGCAATTGCGGTTTGATATTCCAATATTTAGTGGCTTCGGTCAATTCGGCCTCTACATCTTGGCCTTTAAGAAACAGGGCTTTTGCACCCTGTTTCACCAGCGGCTCCGCGTAGCCGATGAGTTGGTGTAGCGGAGCCAGGGCACGCGCGGTGACGCAATCGACCTTGCCGACGATTCTATCCACACTATCCCCGATGTCAGCGGGATGAATTGTCCCGGGGGTGTTGGTTACTCGCAGCGCCTCGCGCAGGAAGGCCGCCTTCTTGGCATTGCGTTCGACCAGATGGACCCGAACGCCCGGGACTTCCGCCAGCGCGCAGGCCAGCACCACACCGGGAAAGCCTCCACCGCTGCCGAGATCCGCCCAAGTCTTAGCGGATGGCGCGAGCGTCAAAAGCTGCAGCGAGTCTGAGATGTGCCGGGTCCAGAGATTCGGCAGCGTCGATGGCGCAACAAGATTGGTCTTGGCCTGCCACTCCAGCAGCAATTCGACATAGCGATCGAGCCGCAGTTCTGTTTCACGTGAAACAGGCGTCAAGGCGAGAGCCTCGGCCTTATCGGAGCCAAGGATCGGAGACTGCGTTGAGTGAGAGGCTGTAGGCATTGGCTCGATGGGTCGTTGCTACCGCTTGGAGATGTCGTTGCGAGTCACCGGTCACGATACACCCGATAAGACGCTCGGTGAGACAATCTACACCCAAAAGGCGACAATCATGGAGGGCTACGGTCCCGGCACAGCTCACATCACTATCGGACTACTCATAGGACCTGCGCCGGACTGTTTCACGTGAAACATCTCTACGCACTCACCGACGACGGCTTCCGCCGCGCTTCCCGGCGCAGATACGCCGCGAGGATGCCCAGCGCAGCCGGAGTAAGGCCATCCAGCCGGCCCGCCTGCCCCACGGTTCGCGGGCGCGCGGCTTGCAGTTTCGAACGAGCCTCGTTGGAAAGCCCGGGCACTTGGCTGTAATCGACATCGCTAAGGATCAGCCCCTCGTCCCGGCGGAAGGCATCGACGTCAGCGGTCTGGCGCTTGAGATAGACATCGTACTTGGCGTCGATCTCGAGATGAACCGCGATCGATAGGTCAATGGCCGACAATTCCGGCCAGATCCCGCGAACTTCGGTCCAGCCGATCTCCGGATAGGCCAATAGCTCAAAGGCCGAGCGCCGCTGGCCGTCTTTATTGAGGGCTAACCCATGCTTCGCAGCCTCGTTCGGCGTGATCGCGAGCGACTTCGTCAGGGTTTTGGCGGCATTTAGCGCTGCCATCTTGGCACCATGACGCAGCGACCGGGCCTGGCCCACGCAGCCCAGCGCTATTCCCTTGTCGGTCAGCCGTTGATCTGCATTGTCGGCCCGCAGCGTCAGGCGATACTCGGCGCGGGAGGTGAACATCCGATAGGGTTCGGTGATCCCCCGTGTAACGAGGTCGTCGATCATGACACCGAGATAGCCGTCGGCACGGTCAAACACGACCGCATCCGCCCCACTGGCGGCCAAAGCGGCGTTGAGGCCGGCAACGAACCCCTGCGCGGCGGCTTCTTCATAGCCTGTGGTGCCGTTGATCTGTCCGGCTAGGAATAATCCCGGCAAGCGCTTGGCTTGCAGGGTCGGATCGAGTTCACGGGGATCGACGTGATCATATTCGATCGCATAGCCCGGCCGGACCATCCGCACGCGCTCAAGACCGGGGATCGTTGCCAGGATCGCGAGCTGAACCTCTTCCGGCAACGAAGTGGAGATGCCGTTGGGATAGACAGTGGTGTCGTCGAGACCTTCCGGCTCCAGGAAGATCTGATGCCCGTCACGATCGCCAAAGCGAACGATCTTGTCTTCGATCGAAGGGCAATAGCGCGGCCCGCTGCTCTTGATCTGGCCGGAATACATCGGGGAACGATGCACATTGGCGCGGATCACCTCATGGGTCGACGGGGTCGTGCGGGTGATGCCGCACTG
The DNA here is from genome assembly GCA_037201505.1 of Bradyrhizobium sp. GTDB lineage: Bacteria > Pseudomonadota > Alphaproteobacteria > Rhizobiales > Xanthobacteraceae > Bradyrhizobium. The sequence continues at coordinate 12,715 of JBBCHO010000020.1, read as the reverse complement.
GATCTGCGGCGTCGTGATACGGTCGGTCATCACCGAAAACGGCTCCGGCGGATCGTCGCCCGGCTGCATTTCGACGGCGGACCAGTCGATGGTGCTGCCGTCAAGCCGCGGCGGCGTCCCGGTCTTCAGCCGGCCCAGCGTAAAGCCAGCGCGTTCGAAAGACTTCGAAAGGCCCATCGCCGGGGCCTCATCGACCCGACCGGCCGGCCAGTTCTTCTCGCCGAGATGGATCAGGCCGCGCAGGAAGGTGCCCGTCGTAATGACGACCGCGCCCGCGGACATTTCACGGCCGTCGGCAAGACGAATGCCCGCGACCCGGCCATTGGCCACGATCAGCTCGTCGGCCTCGCCTTCGATCACGCTGAGATTGGCGGTCTCGACGATGGCGGCCTGCATCGCCGCGGCATAGCGCTTGCGGTCGGCCTGGGCGCGTGGCCCGCGGACGGCCGGACCCTTGCGCCGGTTGAGCATCCGAAACTGAATGCCGCCGGCATCGGCGACCCGGCCCATCAGCCCGTCCAGCGCATCGACCTCGCGAACGAGATGACCCTTGCCCAAGCCGCCGATCGCAGGGTTGCAGGACATCGCGCCGATTGTCGAAAAACGATGGGTGACCAGCACCGTCCTGGCACCGAGGCGCGCGGCGGCACTGGCGGCCTCGCAGCCCGCGTGGCCTCCTCCGATGACGATGACGTCAAATGATTCCTGGAATGATCTTTGGTCGGCAACCATGGCGGGCGTTCTATAACGCGGCGCTTCAACTCGAAAGCGGTAAGTTCAAACGCGAGGATGTTTCACGTGAAACAGGCTCCAGAAAGAGTGCCAAGCATCATGTTTCACGTGAAACAAATTAATCGAAGAAATGAATATAAAGAATGAACAAAGAAATATTACTTACCTATACAGAATTCCCGAAAGATCACGTCGAGTACGTCTTCTACATCCACACGGCCAAGCAGCCGTCCCAACGTAACCGCCGCCCCTCGCAATTCCTCCGCCGCGAGTTCCTCGCCATCTTCGATCACTAAAATGCTGCACTGCAGCATATCCGCTGTTTGCTGCAGCAACTTTCTTTGCCGCTCGCGCCCGATCAGGGCATCGTCCCCCGTCCCGAAAAAGTCTCGCGCAAAAATCACAATGGCCGCGATCAGCTCCTGGACGCCATCGCCGCGGGCAGCCGAAATCCCAAACTCGCCGGGCCGTCGGCGCGTAAGCCATTGGCCGATTCGCGGGGGCTCACTGAGTTGCGCGTTTCGAGGTCGATCTTGTTGTGCACGACCCACGCCCCCGAAACGCCATCGCGATCGGCTGCCACATGCTGCGCATCGACCATCCACAGCACGAGATCGGCCTCCTCCGCGCGCGCCCGCGCCCGGCGCACCCCCTCCTGCTCGACGGGATCATCGGTCTCGCGAATGCCGGCGGTGTCGATCACCGTCACCGGATAGCCATCGAGATCGAGCTGGATCTCGATCACGTCGCGGGTCGTGCCGGCATGTGGCGAGACGATCGCCACCTCGCGCCGCGCCAGCTGATTGATCAGCGTCGATTTTCCGACATTTGGCGGGCCCGCGATCGCTACCACCAACCCGTCGCGCAGACGTTCACTTTGGCCCTGTGCCGCAAGGACTTCTTGAATCTCGGCAAGCAGCACCCTGATTTTCGTCAGCGCGGGCTTGTGTAATTCCGCGGGCACATCGCCCTCGTCGGAGAAATCGATGCCGGCTTCGATCAATGCCGAGGCTTCGATGATCTGCGCGCGCCAGTCCCGCGCTCTGTCGCCAAGCAGGCCCTTCATCTGGCGCAGCGCCTGGCGGCGTTGCCGATCGGTGTCGGCGTGAATCAGATCGTCAAGCGCTTCGGCTTCGGTGAGATCGAGCTTGCCGTTTTCAAACGCACGGCGAGTGAACTCGCCCGGCTCGGCGGCGCGCATATTTTCAAATGACGAAAGGGCCGAAAACAATGCCGCCAGCACCGCCCGCCCGCCATGGACGTGAAACTCGGCGACATCCTCGCCGGTCGCGCTGGCCGGTCCCGGAAACCACAGCACCACCGCATCGTCGATCGGCAGCTGGCTGATATCCTGCAGCAGCACCCGCGTCGCCATCCTCGGTGCGGGGAGCTTGCCCGCCAGTGAGGTCAAGGCAGTCCCGGCCTGCGGCCCGGACACCCGCACCAGAGCGATAGCGCTTGGCAGGCGGCCGGACGACAATGCAAAAATGGTCTGTTCCCGCGGATGCATCACCTATTTGTGCCGGGGTCGTTGAAAACGCAAAGCAATTTCCGTCGGTTAGATTCGTCGGATTATCTGGGCCAGGGGGCGGGCGAAACCATCGATGCTGCAGCATATCCCGCAGCATTTATGCTGCAGAAACCGGCCAATTCCTTTAGGCGGTACAGCTCCATGATGTAAAATGTAGCGATTTCAATATCTTGTAGGATAAGCCGCTACAGCCAATAGACCCGGTTATGTTGCAGCATTGCTGCAGCAAAGCTCCATTTCGGGATGCTCCCCGAACATGAAAAAGGGCGCCCTGCTTGCGCGGGACGCCCCAATTCAAAACCGTTGAAACGGATCAGGTATTCATCGACTCGAAGAATTCCGAATTGTTCTTGGTGTTGCGGAGCTTGTCGAGCAGGAAGTCGATCGCGTCCATCGTTCCCATCGGATTGAGGATACGGCGCAGCACGTACATTTTCTTGAGGAGCTGCGGATCGGTGATGAGCTCTTCCTTGCGGGTGCCCGAGCGCGAAATATCGATCGCGGGGAAGGTCCGCTTGTCCGAAACCTTGCGGTCGAGAATCAGTTCGGAATTGCCGGTGCCTTTGAACTCTTCGAAGATCACTTCGTCCATGCGGCTGCCGGTATCGACCAGCGCGGTCGCAATGATAGTGAGCGAACCGCCCTCCTCGATATTGCGCGCGGCACCGAAGAAGCGTTTTGGCCGCTGCAACGCATTAGCATCGACACCGCCGGTCAGCACCTTGCCGGATGACGGCACCACGGTGTTGTAGGCACGTCCCAGGCGCGTAATCGAATCCAGCAGGATCACCACGTCGCGACCGTGTTCGACCAGCCGCTTGGCCTTCTCGATCACCATCTCGGCGACCTGGACGTGACGCACCGCCGGTTCGTCAAAGGTCGACGAGACGACCTCACCCTTCACCGAACGCTGCATGTCCGTGACTTCTTCCGGACGCTCGTCGATCAGAAGCACGATCAGATAGCATTCCGGGTGATTGGCCGTGATCGAGTGCGCGATGTTCTGCATCAGCACGGTTTTACCGGTGCGCGGCGGCGCCACGATCAAGGCGCGCTGGCCTTTGCCGATCGGGGCGACAATGTCGATAACCCTTGCAGAAAGGTCCTTTCTGGTCGGGTCTTCGAGTTCGAGCCGGAAGCGCTGATCGGGAAACAGCGGCGTCAAATTGTCGAAATTGACCTTGTGCTTGGACTTTTCCGGATCTTCGAAATTGAGCGTGTTGACCTTCAGCAGGGCGAAATAGCGTTCGCCCTCTTTCGGGCTGCGAATATGGCCTTCGATGGTATCGCCGGTGCGAAGCCCGAAGCGGCGGATCTGCGACGGCGAGACGTAGATATCATCCGGTCCCGGCAGATAATTGGCATCCGGCGATCGCAAGAAGCCGAATCCGTCAGAGAGAACCTCGACGACGCCTTCACCGATAATGTCGGTTTCCTGGATCGCGAGTTGTTTGAGAATGGCGAACATCAGCTCCTGCTTGCGCATGGTGCTGGCGTTTTCGACCCCTTTTTCCTCCGCAAACGAGACTAGCTCGGCTGGCGTCTGGGCTTTGAGGTCTTGAAGTTTCATTTCCCGCATTGGGGTCGTCCTGTGGAGTAGCAAGGGGGAGGGGTGCGAGGTGGCTTTACAAATGCGGACGCAAGAAAAGGAAGGTCCGCAGGTCTAAGCGAGGAAAGTGCCGGAGAGGCTTCAAACCTGATGTGACGGCCGGTTCAACGAGGAGACCGGAACACAACCACATCCGCCTGCGTGGGGTGGGATTTAAGTAATATAGAAAATCGAGGGGCTTTCCGCAAGGAGCGCCCAAGTTGAACTATCGCGGATAACGCCCGTCAGAATGGTTTAACCACGACCAGAATCACGATCCCGATCATCAATACCGTCGGTACCTCATTGATAATACGGTAAAATTTTTGGCTTCGTGAATTTCGGTCGGCAGCGAAATCTTTCACACAGCGCGACAAAAAGCCGTGGACACCCGACAGCAATACCACCAGCAGCAGCTTGCCGTGCAGCCATGGCGCCGAAAACCAATGACCGGCCCACGCGAGGTAAAGCCCGGCCAGCCAGGTCACGATCATTGCGGGGTTCATGATCGCCTTCAGCAACCGCCGTTCCATGATCTTGAACGTCTCGGACTGATTCGATCCGGCTTCCGCGTCGCAATGATAGACGAACAGCCGCGGCAGATAGAGCATGCCGGCCATCCACGCGATGACCGCGATCACATGCAGTGCCTTGATCCATTCGTACATCGTATCTCATCCATTCGCGAAAGCGCTGCTCAGCAAACACTGGAACAACTCGAGCATTGCAGGCGTTGCAGAGCATCCAGTCTTGTCGCTTGGCCGAGACATATCCGCAAGCGGCACTTATCTAAAACAATCTATTTAGATTCTTAGGTTTGAGTCTAAGTAGCGGTGGATTAGGCCCACGCAAAACTGTCCCGTGATGCTTGCGGACTTGTTCACATCCATCAACAAACTTTGCGATGAGTATGGCTGATTAAATAATGTCACTTGATTCAAGCATTTGCGGCACGCGCTCGTCAGTCTATACAGAGACAAATCCACATAAGCTCACTATCATTGCCGCCGTGAGATGACTTATCCCGGCATTGAGCCCTGTGAAGAAAAAGTCGGGTTATCCCGGACCGATCAAGCCGGGCGCGGTTTCAAGGGATAAGCTCCACAGGGATTCACAGGTTACACAGGGGTTCAGGTGCCCACGACCGGCAATTATTTTCATCTTCACCTGGTCTCCGATTCGACCGGTGAGACGCTGATCACGGTGGCGCGCGCGGTTGCCGCGCAATATGCCAACGTGACGCCAGTCGAACATGTCTATCCCCTGGTGCGCAGCCAGAAGCAGCTTGATCGCGTCTTGAGCGAGATCGAGGAAGCGCCGGGAATTGTGCTGTTCACGCTGTTGGAGCGGGATCTGGTGGGCCGGCTGGAAGCCAAGTGCCAGGAAATCAACATACCGAGCCTGTCGATCATCGGCCCGGTCATGCAGTTATTTCAGGCCTATCTCGGCGCGCCCACCACGGGCCGCGTCGGCGCCCAGCACACGTTGAATGCGGAATATTTCAAGCGGATCGACGCGCTGAATTATACGATGATCCATGATGACGGCCAGCACGTCGAAGGGTTGGAAGAGGCCGATGTGATTCTGGTCGGCGTGTCCCGTACGTCGAAAACGCCGACGTCTATTTATCTCGCCAACCGCGGTATCCGCACCGCGAACGTGCCGCTGGTGCCGGGCATTCCAATCCCGCACCAGCTCGAGACGTTAAAAAAGCCGCTGGTGGTCAGTCTTCATGCGGCGCCTGAACGCCTGATCCAGGTCCGGCAGAACCGGTTGTTGAGCATGGGCGACCGGGATAACGACACCTATATCGATCGCCAGGCCGTCACCGACGAAGTCGCCTTTGCGCGGCGATTGAGCGCCAAATTCGATTGGGCCCAGCTTGACGTGACACGCCGCTCCATCGAGGAGACTGCGGCCGCCATTATGAAATTGCTCTCCGACCGGCAACGGCAGCGGCTCTCCGAATGACGCTGTGGCGCGGAAAAGATCCGCTGATATTGGCCTCGCAAAGCCGGGCGCGGCAGACGCTGCTCGCCAATGCCGGAATCGATTTCGAAGCCATCCCGGCTGATATTGATGAGCGGGCTATGCAGCAGGAATCTCGTCTGACAATGCCCGGCGAGATCGCGGCGCTTCTGGGGCGCGAAAAATCGCTTTTGTATCGGCAAAGCTGCCCGACCGGTTTGTCGTCGGTGCGGATCAAACCCTGGCGCTGGGATCACGGCTGTTCAGCAAACCGGCGGGCGAGCGCAGGCCGCCGAACAATTGCGCGCGCTCGCCGGCAGCACGCATGAACTGCATTCCGCCGTTGCGGTGGCGCTGGGCGGCAAGATAGTGTTCGCGGATGTATCCGTTGCGCGCATGACCATGCGGAGATTGAGTGAGGCCGAAATCGACGCCTATCTGAATGAAGCAGGCGAGGCCGTGACGTCCAGCGTCGGCGCCTATCAATTGGAAGGTTTGGGCGTGCATTTGTTCGAGCGGATCGAAGGCGATCATTTCACCATTCTCGGCCTGCCACTGCTGCCATTGCTGGCGTTTCTGCGTGGCGAACGGCTGCTCGGTGTGTAAGGGCGCATCATGATCATTCTTGGTCTGACCGGTTCGATCGGAATGGGAAAATCGACCACCGCGAAATTATTCGTGGAAGCCGGCGTGCCGGTCTATGACGCCGACGCGACGGTTCACCGCCTGTATGAAGGCGAAGCGGCGCCGGCGATCGAAGCAGCGTTTCCGGGCTCCACCGTTGCCGGCAAGGTCGACCGTACGCGCCTCTCGGCGCAAGTGGTGCACGATCCCGCCGCGATGAAACGGCTCGAGCAGATCGTTCATCCGATGCTCGGCGCGTCGCGACAAAAGTTCCTGGAGGACGCCGAACAATCGGGCGCGCCCGTGGCCGTGGTCGATGTGCCGCTGTTGTTCGAGACCGGTGGCGAAAAACGCGTCGATGCGGTGGTGGTAGTCACGACCACGCCTGAAATTCAGCGCGAGCGAATTCTGGCGCGTGACAACATGACCGCTGAGAAGCTCGACGCCATCCTGGCCCGGCAACTGCCTGACGCCGAAAAGCGCAAACGCGCGGATTTCGTGGTGGATACGTCGCACGGTCTGGACCCGGTGCGGGCGCGAATCCGGGACATTCTGGTCGAGGCTGCTAAGATGCCGCGGCGGCGAGCCTGATTCGCCGATCTCAGCGGTTTTTATCCATGCGTGAAATCATTCTCGATACCGAAACCACTGGCCTCGATCCGCTGCGCGGTGACCGGCTGGTCGAAATCGGCTGCGTTGAGATTTTCAACCGCATGCCGACCGGCCAGACCTTTCACCGGCATATCAATCCCGAGCGCGATATGCCGGCCGAAGCCTTCGCCGTACACGGACTTTCCAGTGAATTTCTCGCCACCAAGCCGCTGTTCGCCGAAGTCGTCGAGGACTTCCTGGAGTTCATTGCGGACGCGCCGCTGGTGATTCACAATGCCTCGTTCGATATCGGCTTCATCAACGCCGAGCTCGACCGGATCAAGCGCCCGGTCATCTCGCGCGACCGGCTGGTCGACACCTTGCTGCTGGCGCGGCGCAAGCATCCCGGCGTGTCTAATCGCCTCGACGATCTCTGCTCGCGCTATGCGATCGACAACTCCCGCCGCACCAAGCACGGCGCGCTGCTCGACGCGGAACTGTTGGCCGAGGTCTATATCGATCTGATCGGGGCCCGCCAGTCGCAATTGATTCTGGCTTCGGAAACCCGCGAGACCCGCAGCAATGGGGTAGGCGAAATGCCGCGGCGGCAGCGGCTGGAACCGCTGGCGCCACGCGTGACCGATGAGGATCGCGCCGCGCATCGGGAGTTTGTCGCCACCCTGGGCGACAAGCCGATCTGGAACGATTTTCTTGGCGCTTAAAATCGAGAGCTAAATCAGCTCGGCTTGATCTGAGACGCTTCGGCCGATTGCCGTTCCAGATTCTGGCGGTACAGACCGACAAAATCGACGGGATCGAGCATCAGCGGCGGGAACCCGCCATCGCGCACCGACGTCGCGATGATCTCGCGCGCGAACGGGAACAACAGCCGCGGGCATTCGATCATGACCAGCGGATGAAGGTTTTCCTTCGGCACGTTAACGATCCGGAACACACCGGCATAAGCGAGGTCGAAGCTGAACATGACCTTGCCGGCATTTTCCGCCTTGCCCTCGACCGAGAGCGTCACTTCGAATTCATGTTCGGAGAGATTATTGGCGGTGACGTTGATCTGGATATTGATCGCCGGCTGCTGCTGTTGCGGGGCCAGCGAGGCCGGAGCGTTCGGATTCTCGAACGAAAGGTCCTTGGTATACTGCGCCAGCACGTTCAGCTGCGGAGGAGGGGCTGCCTCGGGGGGCGCGCCATTGCCGTTGGTCATGGAAGTCTCTCCTGGAACTTTTCAAGCGATCGGGGCCGATTTACAGCTAAATCCGCTCGCGAGGTGCGAAATGCCCTGTCGGGGCGAGTGGCTATCATAGCCGCGCCTCATTCCACAAGGACGACAATGGCCGGCACGCCGCCGGAGGCTTCGTTGTCTTTAGGGGTCGTTAACTTCGCCGGATATGGGGAAGACCTGTGGCTAAGCTGTGGAGAGCACACTCTAAATTGTTGAATATGCGCGATTTCCGGGCATGATCGGGGTTTCCCCTTCACGTGAAAACGCGCTACAATTCGTGCTGTGGCTACCGGGTGAGAGCATCGGCTTGGCCTATTTTCACCGTGCTGGCTTTTCAGGTCAGGACGCGCCATTGGCCAGGCCAAGTTTCGTGCCTACATGCTGCAGACCCAATCATGATGTAATATCTGCCGTTCCCTGAGAGGGAACGCTCTTTCGCCGGGCTCTTGCCGGCGCAGACCAGAAAGCGAATGCGACGTGGATATTTACACCATCATCTTCCTGGCGCTGGCCGTCTTCATCTTCCTGCGCTTGCGCAATGTGCTCGGACAGCGCACCGGAAACGAGCGGCCGCCCTATGATCGTGCGGCCCGCAATGTGGTGCAGGGCGCGCAGGACAACAGCGTCGTTCCGATGCCGGGCTCCGTCATCGATCAGGCCCCGCTGGCGCCGACCGCCGACGTGACGCCGCCGACCGATCGCTGGAAAGGCCTGGCCGAGCCGGGCACCGCGCTGGCACAGGGTCTCGATGCGATCGTAGCCCAGGATTCCTCGTTCGATCCGCGTCATTTCATCAGCGGCGCCAAGAGCGCCTATGAGATGATCGTGCTGGCGTTCGCCAATGGCGATCGCCGCTCGCTGAAGGATCTGTTGTCGTCGGAGGTTTTTGACAGCTTCGATGCCGTGATCAAGGATCGCGAGAAACAAGAGCAGAAGACCGAGACGCGTTTCGTTTCGATCGACAAGGCCGAACTGGTCGGCGCGGAAGCCCGCGACCGTTCGGCACAACTGACCGTGCGTTTTGTCTCGCAGATGATCTCGGTCACCCGCGACAAGGCCGGCACCATTGTCGATGGCAATCCCGACAAGGTTGCCGATATCACCGATGTTTGGACATTCGCCCGCGACACGACCTCACGCGATCCGAACTGGAAGCTGGTTGGCACCGGAAGCGCTCACTAACGCGCGTGAGTTCAGGCACTACGCTGCCGCGTGCTGTGTGATCGTGGCGGCGTTGGCATTGATGCCATTTACCGCAGATGCCGCCCGTCGCGGGCGCGCGACGCACAGCGTACGTGAGCATCTGCCGGAAGCCCGTGCTGTCCCCTATCCGCGCCTCGAGTGGCCGCTTGAAGTTCCCGGCAGCCAATATGCGCCGGTCGCGTGGTCCGATATCGCGGGCTGGACCGAGGACGATCATCTGGCGGCCTACAAGGCCTTTCGCGTGAGCTGCCGATCGATCTCTGAACAGCAAAGCCCGGTCTCCGATCCCAAGGCGCTGGGCACGTCGCTGCGCGACCCCTGCCGCGCGGCCAAAGCGCTCGACATTTCCGATAGCGCCAAAGCAAAGGCGTTCTTCGAGGAGAATTTTCGTGCCTTGCGAATCTCGCGGCTTGGCGAGGATGCAGGCTTCGTCACCGGCTACTACGAGCCTGTCATCGACGGGTCCCGGACCCAGACCGATGTCTATAATGTGCCGGTCTATCGCCGCCCGTCCAATTTGTTTGTCCGCGGCTTCAAACAGAGCGCTGCGAGCCTGCCCAACAAAGGCCAGGTGTTTCGCAAGATCGGCCGCCGCAAGCTCGTGCCTTATTATGATCGCGGCGAGATCGAAGACGGCGCGATCGCCGGCCGCGGCCTCGAAATCTGCTGGCTGAAAAGTCAGACTGATTTGCTGTTCTCGCAAATCCAGGGTTCGGCACGGGTCCATCTCGAAGACGGCACGACCATCCGCATCAATTACGACGCGCATAATGGCTATCCCTATACGGCGGTCGGCCGCATCCTGATCGATCGCGGCATCATTCCGAAAGAGCAGATGTCGATGCAGCGGATCCGGGAGTGGATGGATCAGAATCCCGATGGCGCCAAGGAATTGCGGCGCGCGAACCGGGCCTATGTGTTTTTCCGCGAAGTGAATCTCTCCGACAAGGATGAAGCGGTCGGCGCGCAGGGCGTGCCGCTGACGCCCGGCCGCTCGATTGCGGTCGACAAGGCCCTGCATGTTTACGGCACGCCGTTTTTTATCGAAGGCGAGCTGCCGATTGATTCCGAACAATCGAAGACGCCGTTTCGCCGGCTGATGGTGGCGCAGGATACGGGCTCGGCGATCACGGGACCGGCGCGCGCCGACATCTATTACGGCGCCGGCGTCGACGCCGGACGGGTGTCTGGCCGCTTTCGCCACAATATGCGCTTTGTCATTTTAGTCCCGAAAAGCCTCGATCCGGCGGCGCGCGGCAACAGAATGCCGGTGCCGGATCCGCGACCGTCGGAGAAAATCGCGAAGCTGTTTCCGCAGATCGATCCGTTGAAGGATCAGAAGAAGCCTTCAGACGCTTCCGTTGCCGTGCCGCCGCAAGCTTCAACGACTGCCGCGGTCGCCAAACCAGTGCCGCTCCCGGAGGCGCGTCCTGATATCAAGCCGGCGCCGGAGGGGCGACGCCATCGCTACCGTCGCGTCAATCACTACCGCCGTCGCCGATGAAACGACCGCCGCAAATTCCGGAATTATCGACGCCGCGCCGCAAGCGGAGCCTGAGCGAGGAAGAGCGCGCATTGTGGGAGAGCGTCGCCAGACAAGCCAAGCCGTTGCGCAAACGGCATCGCGCATTAAAACCGGAGGCTGCCGCGCCGCCTGCAGAAGCGCGCGTTTCTGCAAAATCCGAGGCGGCGCCGAAATCGCATCCAGCGGCGAATATTCCACGAGCACCGAAGCCTGTCGTGCCGGCGCCACCACCACTGGCGCCGCTGGGACGCCGTGAGCGTTCGCATCTGTCACGCGGCCGCAAGGACATCGAAGCCCGGCTCGATTTGCACGGCATGACCCAGACCCGCGCGCACCGCGCATTGTCAGGGTTTTTGCAGCGCGCCCATAGTGACGGCCTGACCTTCGTGCTCGTCATCACCGGCAAGGGCCGCACCGTCGGCGCGGAATCCGAGCGCGGCGTACTGCGCCGTCAGGTGCCACTATGGCTGAACCTGCCGGAATTCCGCACGCTGGTGGTCGGTTTTGAAGAAGCGCATATCGGTCATGGCGGCGAGGGTGCGCTCTACGTACGGATCAGGCGATCGAGAATTTAACGCCAGTTAAAAATCAGAAAGGCCGCACGATCCCGACGCGCGGAATAAGGGTCACGATCCAGCCAAGCAAAGTGGTCTTGGGATCGTCTCTCGCGACGGATGAAACGGCCCTTGAGACGGGCAGCGTTTTCACCGCATGCAGGATCAGGAACATGCAGACCGCCCAGTTCGATATCCAGCGCGAATAGTCGAACACGATCGCGAACATGATGAGATAGGCCAGGCTCACCGCGACCAGGCCAGCGATGACAATCCGCCGATGCATGTCTTCCGTAAGCGAGCGGATCAGCTCGGCAAAATATCGCCACAGCGGCACATGCAGCCAGATCAATAGCGCGAACACCGGCACGCCCAGAAGGTTGGACGGCATGCGCTCCCAGGTATCCCGGATTTCCTGCGACAGCGGCTGATACCAGATATAGGCAAAGCTCAGCAGATTGGTCCGCGTCGGATCGGCCATGCGGCCTTTTAAATACCCGACGAACTCGTCCTGCGGAACCGCCATCGATCCATAAAATTGCGCGGCGACGAAGAGAATGCCGATCGCCACTAGGGCTGCGATGCCGACGACGATGTTCAATGCGCTCAGGCGCCGCACGAGATAATAGCGCAGCACCACGATGACGGCGATGGTCGGCACATACATCAGGAGATGAATGTGATGGATCAGGATCAGGATCATCGATCCCAGCGCCGCCGCGATCACGAAGGCGAGCGAACGCGCCGGCATCAGCAGCAGGCCGATCGCCAGCGCGCAGCCGTAAATATCGAAGTGGCCGAGCGTGTGCATGAAATTCTTCAGGAAGAACGGCGAACCTGCCATCAGCACGAACAGCGGCAGATGCTCCTCATCAAGGCCGAAAGTGCGCTGAAACAATTTGATAAAAAGGCCTGATGTGATCAGCCAGACAACGCCGCTGAGCGCGAACACCAGCCAGACCGGAATTTTGGAAAAGAACAGTCCGACGATAGCGCCGATCAGCGCACGCTTGGTGAAGCCGAAATGATAATCGACCACCAAATGAATGTAGGGGACGTAGGGCTCGCGGGTGATCTTGTAGAGAAAAACCCCGATCACCATGGCGACGTTGACGGCGAGCATCAGGCGCCAGGGATTTTCCCGCAAACGCAGATTCAT
>JBBCHO010000019.1:0-44609 GCA_037201505.1 Bradyrhizobium sp. | reverse complement strand
CTGGCCTCCTTCGTTGCATCGGGAGCGTTGCCGCCGTGAAAGCGTCCAAACAGGCGCGCCGTAATCAGCGCCAGGAGCAGAAGGCCCAGTCCCAACGCCGTCACATGCTCGGTCGATCGCGCGTCGAATTCGCCGACGCGCGCTATCAGAAGGTAGCTGATGAGGAAGTTGAAGGAGCCCCACAGCACATTGACTGTCGACGACGACAAGCCTTCGCCGTGCGGTTTCGCAAACGGGCTTTGAAACGGCCGTCCCATCACGCCCGCTGACAAAATGCGGAATCGCATTGGTGAGAAATGCACCGCCAAAGAAATAGGATAGCTCGTGAAGCCACATCATTGTGCGGCACTCCCATGATCGAGAAGATCGATGATTTGTTTTGTCGTGCCGGTTTCGCCCAGCCGCGGGAAAACCTGCGCGATGCTGTAATCATGCGCCGCGGGACGCAGGTCGGTCATGGCGTCGATCGCCAGCGTAACGTTGAAACCCTGCTCGTAGGCTTGGCGTGCGGTCGATTCGACGCCGGTCGCGGTGGCCACACCGGCGATCACCACCTGCGTAACATCAAGAGCCTTCAGTTGGTGTTCGATATCCGTACTCGCGAACGCACCCCACGTCCGCTTGGTCACGAAGATGTCGCTCGGCTGCCGGTTCAATTCGGGGATGAGATCGGTCCATCCGGCGGGGAATGGTGTGGCCCGACGCGGCTGCTCGGTGCGGCCCGGCGCGCCGCCGTCGACATTGACGAGCACGACTGGCAGGCCGCGGCGGCGGAATGCATCGGCGAGGGCGGCGGCGTTTTCCACGATATCGCCGATCGGATGCACCGTCGGCAGCGCGACGATGCCTTGCTGCAGGTCGATCACGATCAGCGCGGTCTTCGGATCAATGAGGGAAACGGTCACGGCGCTCGCTTTCGTGTGATTGGATTGGACGCATGGCGATGCGCGCCATCAGGATTCCGCCAGCCGCTTGATCAGCGCGGCAGCGGCGATCAGGGTTCGTTGTTCAGCCGGATCAAGTTTTGTCATGGCTGCCAGCAGCCATTCCCGCTTGGCAATCGTGCGCTGCCGCCGCGCTTCGGTGCCGTGGAGTGTCAGTTCGAACAGGATTTGGCGTCCGTCGGTCGGGTGAGGCTTGCGCTGGACCAGTTTGGCTTGCTCGAGATCGGCCAGCGTGGTGCCCATTGATTGCGGCTTCACGAATTCCGCGCGCGCGAGATCCGCCGTCGTCATGGGACCCGTCCTGTCGAGCCGCGCCAGGACCGCGAGCTGTGACCAGGTCAATTCATCCGGGTTCGCTTCGGTCCGCAGCCGGCGGACGAGTTGCCCGATGGCGAGCGAAAGCTCGGCAACCACAGGTTCGGGCGCGATGGGACTATCTGTCATGACCCCCTTACTAAGGATCACAGTCAAACTTGCAAGTAAAACTGTTAAGTTTGACTGTTCAAATTCTGTTGATCGCAGCCCTGTTTGGCTGAGAAGTGGCCTCACTTTTCAAGACTTGCCTTGGCGAAGATAAAAGGCCTGATCATTCGCGCAGACCAAAAATCATTTCAGCGAGCATCAGGAATGTCAGACCTGTCCAAGTTTCCGATCCCCACGCGCTGGCCGGCGCAACATCTCGACCGCCTTCAGCTCTATTCGCTGCCGACGCCGAACGGCGTCAAAGTCTCGATCATGCTGGAGGAGATCGGGCTGCCGTATGAGCCGCACACGATCAATATCGGCAAAAATGAAACCTTCACGCCGGAGTACCTCTCGCTCAATCCGAATGGCAAGATCCCGGCCATCATCGATCCCGACGGCCCCGGCGGTGCGCCGCTTGGCCTGTTCGAGTCCGGCGCGATCCTGCAATATCTCGCCGAGAAAACCGGAAAGCTTCTGTCGGCCGATCCGGCGCAGCGTTACCAGACCATCCAGTGGGTGCATTTCCAGATGTCGTCGATCGGGCCGATGTTCGGCCAGGTCGGCTTCTTCCATAAATTTGCCGGCAAGGAGATCGCCGACAAGCGGCCGCTGGAGCGTTACGTCAATGAATCGAAACGCCTGCTCGGCGTGCTGGATCTGCGCCTGACCGGGCGGCAATGGATCATGGGCGACGACTACACCATCGCCGACATTGCCTCATTGGGCTGGGTGCGCAACCTGAACGGCTTCTACGGCGCCGGCGAACTGGTCGGGTTCGACACCTTCAAGCACGTCGGCGCGTGGCTCGAACGCGGCCTCGCACGGCCCGCGGTACAACGCGGGCTGGAGATCCCGGCGCGGCCGTAAGGGGATTGGCAG
Source organism: Bradyrhizobium sp. (assembly GCA_037201505.1). Taxonomy (GTDB): domain Bacteria; phylum Pseudomonadota; class Alphaproteobacteria; order Rhizobiales; family Xanthobacteraceae; genus Bradyrhizobium. Next base: position 42,321 of record JBBCHO010000019.1, on the reverse strand, counting down.
ACAAGCAGAGCCGGGACCGGGCTAGACCCAGTTCTCGGCTCTGATACCCGGCATGCGGCCGAACTCGCGCATATTGTTGGTAACGACGATTAAGCCTTCGCTGCGAGCATGACCGCCTATCTGCATGTCGTGCGGACCGCAGGGCGTCCCAGCCCGCTCCAGCTCTGCTCGCACCTGACCGTAATGCGCGGCTGCTTTCGCTGCGAACGGCAGCACATCGAGACGTGCCACGAAATGCTCGATGGCTACGAGGTTATCCGCGCGTCGAGCCGATTTTTCCGCGCCGTAGTGCAACTCACCAAGCGTAATGCTCGAGATGCAGAGTTGTTCGGCCAGTGAATTGAACTTTTCCCGCAAATCCAGCGGATAACTTTTCATCACATGGATACAGATGTTTGTGTCGAGCATGTAGGTAAGCATCAGAACGGCTCGCGGTCCTCGACAGGCGGCTGCTCGCGTTCGATCAGGAAATCTTCACTGGCACGCGGACCATTCTGAAACAGATCGTCCCAACGCTTGCCTTGCGGCACGATCACTCGACTGCGCCCGATTTTTAAGATGTCGACCTGATGCACGTCGTCAGGAAAGGCAACAGCCTTGGGCAGTCGGACAGCCTGGCTACGATTGCTGGTAAAAACCGTGGAGCTCGCCATGACGTCACCCACGTATATCCAATTGGGATATACATAATTCGTCCACGATCCCTTTGCAAGCGTATACCGTGAGGGCTAATGTTCACGATATGTTCTTATTATACTTCGCGGTGTTTGTCATGCCTGAGCAGCTCTCCCTTCCAGGTTTAGAGCCAACGTCCGCCATCGATTTCGTATTTTTTGCGTTGCTCCTTGGTGCGGAGAACGCGTCACAGTTCGTGAAACTTCGCGAAGGTTTATGCGAAGAAAATGGATTGAAAGGGACAACGAGTCGCAAAGAACCTTCTTCATTTAACGCTGCATGGTGTTGGAGCGTATGATGGTTTACCGAGAGACGTTGTTGAACGTGCGAAGCAAGCAGGTGCTGCCATATTAGCAAAGCCATTCGATGTCGTGTTTGATTATGCGATGAGTTTTAATCGTAAGCACGATGGCCGGCCACTGGGTCTTATGTCCCCGGTGACGAAGTTGCTCTGCTTGCATTCCATCGCACGCTTGGGGACGCGATGAAAAATGTCGGATTTCGTCGTGTAACATCACGCTTCAAGCCGCATATGACGTTGGCTCTATGGCGACCGAATGTTGACAAGGCGGTCTGTCGAAGCGGTTCGATGGAATGTCCATGACTTTGTCCTGGTTCAGAGCCTTCGCGGACGTGGTCAAAGCAAATACATTCAACTGGCGCGGTGGCCATTGCGGGGTTAACTTTGCCTCGCTCATTCACCTGAGGATCGGCCTTGCCCACCACCATCTATGGCATCAAAAACAGCGACACCATGAGAAAGCGCGCGCCTGGCTCGACAGCCACGGCGTGGCCTACGTTTTTCATGACTACAAGACCGAGGGCGTTGCCAAGGACAAGCTCAAGCAGTGGAGCGATGAACTCGGCTGGGAAACCCTGCTCAACCGCGGCGGGCACTACGTTTCGCAAACTGCCCGATGGCGACAAGGAAGGTTTGAACGAACGCAAGGCGCTCGCGCTGATGCTGGCACAGCCCTCGATGATCAAGCGGCCGGTGCTCGATCTCGGTGGCAAATTGCTGGTTGGATTCAAGCCGGAGATTTACGCCAAGGAAGCTGCGCCGAGTGGCCGGCGGGCGAAGGCGTAGATCAGGTCACCTCGATCAGTGCAGCTAGATCAGCTCGACGATGCTCTCGATAGGCTGATCGCTGAATTCGATCACCTCGCCGGCAGCTATACGGCCGGGTCGCGCGGTGAAACAGTCCGCAATCGATCACGGCATGAAGCTTTGCGGTCGGCAGGTTGTTGATTGCCCCGCATCAAATTCCTGATTTCAAAATTGCCGTCTTCAGAAATGGTTTTCAGCGATGCGATGATATGCGTGATTTCGCCGCGGTCCGAGAACGGCAGCAGCAGGCGCTCATAGGCCACGATGCGTCCATAGCTGTCGTCGACGTTGGCGATCGTATAGACGGGAAGGGCGCGTCGCAGGCACTCGTGGTAGACCGGCATCACCATCGGCACCAATCTGGCGCCGAGATATTCCTCGAGATATTTACCCTTGCCGCTATGGCCATAGGCGATCGACATCCGGGTGCCGTCGCTTTCGATGATCAGGCGCGGCGGTCGAATACTCTCGACATTTAAAAACACCAGATCGGGAAATTCTTCCTCGATCCGCTCGGGCTTGTATTCCTCGATCCGCGGCAGCGATTGCTCGCGGGCCATATAGCCGCAGCCACGTGTTCAGAAGATCACGCTGCTTGATCGATTTCACGATCGCGGGTTGGCGCTTTCAAATTCCAAAGCCTGTAAGTTCCAAGGCTGCAATTCGATTTCGACATAAACAACCAACCATCGGCCGCCGGGGCAAATTTTTAATGAAGGCCCTGAAATTGCATCCCAACAGCGTTAATGACTGCTTTCCGGATGGTCCTCACCGTCCTTTTGAAAAGCGACCGCCTGGATCGGTCGAACGTTCCGCCCGGATCGCCCGCCACATGCGACTAAATGCCGAAACGGGGCCAACGCCGGCGCCCTGATCTGCCCAGCTTTCCACCTTGCGTAACCCGGGGCGTTGACGGCATATTCCGCTCCGGAGGCGGCAGGTCCACGACGAATTCCAGGACGTCGGGAAAACCTGTCGGTTAGAAAAAATCTGCCACCCGCGATGGGGCGTCGCGGCGATGGTCGATGGGGGAAATTTGATTGGCCGATGAGTTCATTCTCGAAACCCCATGGATTGACCAAAGAATTCGCGGGGTTTTTTCGCCGTTCGCGACGTCGATCTTCGGGTCCGCCGCGGCAGCATTCATGCGTTGATCGGTCCAAACGGGGCCGGCAAGACGACGTGCTTCAATCTTCTGACCAGTTCCTGAAGCCGTCAGCCGGCCGCATTCTCTATAAGGGGCAGGACATCACGGCACTGGCGCCGGCGGATGTCGCGCGTCTCGGTCTGGTCCGCTCGTTTCAGATTTCGGCGGTATTCCCGCATTTGACGGCGCTCGAGAATGTGCGGGTCGCGCTGCAGCGCCAGCACGGGCACTCCTTCGACTTCTGGCGTTCCAAAACCGTGCTCGACCGCTTCAACAACCGCGCCCACGAATTGCTCGACGATGTCGGTCTGAGCGAATTTGCGAAGACGCCCGCGGTCGAGATGCCCTATGGGCGCAAAACGCGCGCTCGAGATTGCAACCACGCTGGCGCTCGATCCGGAGATGATGCTGCTCGATGAGCCGATGGCCGGCAATGGGACATGAGGACATCGACAAGATCGCCGCGCTGATCAAGCGTATCTCGGCGAAATACACCATCCTGATGGTCGAACATAATCTGAGCGTGGTGGCGAACCTTTCCGACATCATCACCGTGCTGACGCGCGGTCATGTGCTGGCGGAAGGCAATTATGCCGAACTGACCAAGGATGAGCGCGTCAGGAAGCCTATCTGGGGGCCGGGCATGGTTGATTTGAAAACGGCCGGCGCTGCCACGACAGGTTCCGTACCGGCATCGGGTGCGCCGGTGCTGTCAGTCAAGAATCTCGAAGCGTGGTACGGCGAATCCCACATCCTGCACGGCATCAATTTCGATGTGAACGCCGGCGAAGTCGTCACCCTGCTTGGGCGAAACGGTGCCGGCAAGACCACGACGCTGAAATCGGTGATGGGGATCATCGGCAAGCGCACCGGTGCGATCCGTTTCGACGGTCAGGATATTATCCGCGCCTCGTCGGACAAGATTGCGCGGATGGGTATTGCGTTCTGTCCGGAAGAGCGGGGGATTTTCGCCAGTCTCGACGTTCGCGAGAATCTGCTGTTGCCGCCGGTGGTGCGCGCAGGCGGCCTGTCGCTGGATCAGATCTTCGAACTGTTTCCCAACCTCAAGGAACGGCTGAACAGCCAGGGCACCAAATTGTCCGGCGGCGAGCAGCAGATGCTGGCGATCGGGCGAATCCTGCGCACCGGCGCGCGGTTCCTGATGCTGGATGAGCCGACCGAAGGTCTGGCACCCGTCATTATTCAGCAGATCGGCCACACCATCGCGCGTCTTAAAAAGGAAGGTTTCACCATCCTTCTGGTCGAGCAGAATTTCCGGTTCGCCGCCACTGTCGCGGACCGCTACTACATCGTCGAACACGGCAAGATCATCGATGGCTTCGCCAATGCGGAGCTGCAAGCCAACATGGACAAACTGCATACCTATCTCGGCGTCTGACAGCCGGAAGGAATAACAGAGGGAACCGACATGAAAACCAGAATTGCCGCATTACTGCTCGGCACCGCGCTGAGCTTCGCGGCTGCCAGCACTGCATTTGCCCAAGACAAAACAGACAAAACCGTCAAGATCGGCGCGCTGTCCGATCAATCCGGCTTTACGCCGATCTCGGCGGCCCCGGCTCGACGCTGGCGGCCCAGATGGCGGTCGAGGATTCCGGTCTGGTCGCCAAGGGCTGGAAGATCGACATCATCTCGGGCGATCACCAGAACAAGCCCGACGTCGGCGTGAATATTGCGCGCCAGTGGTTCGACGTCGACAAGGTCGACATCATCGTCGACGTACCGAATTCCGGCGTGGCGCTCGCCGTCAACAACGTCGTCAAGGAAAAGAACGGTGTCTACATCAATTCGGGTGCGGCGACCTCCGATCTTACCAACGCGCAGTGCTCGCCCAACACCGTGCACTGGACCTATGACACCTACATGCTGGCCCACGGCACCGGGCAGGCGCTGGTCAAGGCCGGTGGCGATACCTGGTTCTTCCTCACCGCCGACTATGCGTTCGGCGCGGCGCTCGAGCGTGACACCACCGCGGTGATCAACGCTAACGGCGGCAAGGTGCTCGGCGGCGTCAAGCATCCGCTCAACACCGCGGATTTTTCGTCGTTCCTGCTGCAGGCGCAGGCCTCGAAGGCCAAGGTCATCGGGCTGGCGAATGCCGGCGGCGATACCACCAACAGCATCAAGCAGGCGGCCGAATTCGGCATCGTCAAGGGCGGTCAGAAGCTCGCGGCACTGCTGCTGTTCATCACCGACGTCAAGGCGATCGGTCTGGAAACCGCGCAAGGCCTGAGCTTCACCGAAACCTTCTATTGGGATCGCGACGATTCGAGCCGGGAGTTCGCCAAGAAGTTCTCGGCGAGGATGAAGAACGGCGCGGAGCCGACCATGGTCCATGCCGGCGTCTATGCCGGCGTGACCCACTATCTCAAGGCGCTGGACGCGCTCGGCGGCAATCCGCATGACGGCATCAAGGTCGTCGACAAGATGAAGTCGATTCCGACCGACGATCCGCTGTTCGGCAAGGGCGAAATTCAACCCAACGGCCGCAAGATCCATCCGGCCTATCTGTTCGAGGTCAAGAAGCCCTCGGAATCCAAAGGCCCCTGGGATTTCTACAAACTGGTCGGCACCGTGCCGGGCGACCAGGCGTTTACACCGCTGGCCGAAAGCAAGTGTGCGCTGTTGAAGAAGTAACCACGACCCGCCGGCCTTGCGCCGGCGGGTTTTAACCTGCGTGACAACGGGATTGAGCGCGAAAGATCGATCGATATGCAAGCTCTCTACGCACAGCTCCTGGTGGGATTGATCAACGGCTCGTTCTACGCGCTGCTCAGTCTTGGGCTCGCCGTGATCTTCGGGATGCTCAACATCATCAACTTCGCGCATGGCGCGCTGTATATGATGGGCGCGTTCTGCGCCTACTTCCTGCTCAACATCGCCGGCATCGGATACTGGCCCGCTTTGATTGTCGCGCCCATCGTGGTCGGCATTTTCGGCATGATCCTGGAGCGGGACCATGCTGAAATGGTTGTCCGGCCTCGATCATCTCTACGGGCTGTTGCTGACGTTCGGGCTGGCGCTGATCATCCAGGGCGTGTTTCAGAATTATTTCGGCTCCTCGGGACTTCCGTATGCGATTCCCGATGAACTCAAGGGCGGCATGAATCTCGGCTTCATGTTCCTGCCGATCTACCGCGGCTGGGTCGTGATCTTCTCGCTCGTCGTATGCCTGCTGACCTGGTACCTGATCGAGCGGACGAGGCTTGGCGCCAATCTGCGCGCCGCCACCGAAAATCCGACACTGGTACGTGCCTTCGGCATCAACGTGCCGCGCATGATCACGCTGACCTACGGGCTCGGCGTCGGGCTCGCCGCGCTGGCCGGGGTGTTGTCGGCGCCGATCAACCAGGTGCGTCCGCTGATGGGAGCCGATCTGATCATCGTGGTGTTCGCGGTGGTCGTGATCGGCGGCATGGGTTCGATCATGGGATCGATCATCACCGGATTTGCGCTCGGCGTGATCGAGGGACTGACCAAATACTTTTATCCCGAGGCCTCCCAACACCGTGGTATTCGTGCTGATGGTGCTGGTGCTGCTGGTGAAGCCTTCGGGACTGACAGGACGGGCGACCTGACATGACAACCTTGACCGACGATACAATGCCGGTAACCGGGCGTACCATCCGCGACGAGATGGTCGCGTTCGGCGTCATGACCGCTTTGTTGCTGATCGTGCCCTTTACCGGGCTCTACCCGTTCTTCGTGATGCAGGCGCTGTGCTTTGCGCTGCTCGCCTGCGCTTTCAACCTTCTGATCGGCTACGGCGGATTGCTGTCGTTCGGTCACGCGATGTTTCTCGGCACCGCGGGCTACGTCACCGCGCATGCGCTGAAGGTCTGGGGTCTGACACCGGAACTCGGCATTCTCGTCGGCACTGCGGCTGCCGCCGGGCTTGGCGTCATCACCGGGCTGGTGGCGATCCGCCGCCAGGGCATCTATTTCGCGATGATTACGTTGGCGCTGTCGCAGCTTCTGTACTTTATCTATCTGCAGACGCCGTTCACCCATGGCGAAGACGGCATCCAGGGGATTCCGCAGGGCTATCTGTTCGGGGTCTTCAATCTCGCCAAATCCACCGTGCTTTATTACGTCATCGTCGCGGGCTTCCTGCTCGGGTTCCTGATCATCTTTCGCACCATCAACTCGCCGTTCGGCGAGGTGCTAAAATCGATCCGCGAAAACGAGCAGCGGGCGATCTCGCTCGGCTACAAGACCGACCAATACAAGCTGCTGGCCTACATTCTGTCCGGGACATTGGCCGGGTTTGCCGGCTCCTTGAAAGTGTTCGTCGCGCAGAATGCCTCGCTGACCGACGTGCACTGGAGCATGTCCGGCGAAATCGTGCTGATGACGCTGGTCGGGGGTCTGGGGACGGTGTTTGGCCCGGTGGTCGGGGCCTTCGTGATCATCGCGATGCAGCAATATCTGGCCGGATTCGGCCAATGGGTGACGGTGATCCAGGGCGTGATCTTCGTGGTCTGCGTGCTGACATTCCGGCGCGGCGTGATCGGCGAAATCGCGCATTATTTCCGGCGATCACTCTAGAATCGGCCGTTTGCAGATTGGCTTGAAAATCGGTCCAAAAACGCTCTGGATGGAACGAAATCCAGGGCGGCATCGAGGCGGTTCCTGCCGCCTCCACAAAGCGGTGGATGAACCGGCCCCGCCGGCTGCACCCCACGCGCTTTCCCCGGAAATGGTCTATGACAGTTTTGTGACAGGCGGCTTTGGCCGGCCTTTTCTGCGAGTTGGACCGATCAAATGCTGCGCTGGTTTCGCTATTTTTTGCCGAAGGAAGAGCGGTTTTTCGAACTGTTCGCCCGGCATTCCCCAGACCGTGGTGCAGGGTGCCCTGGCGCTGCAGGGGATGCTGCGCGGCGGCGACGAGACGCCGGTGTTCTGTCAGCGCGTCAATCAATTCGAGAACGATGCCGACAGCATCACGCGTGAGGTGCTCACCGCGGTGCGCCGGACTTTCATTACGCCGTTCGACCGCGTCGACATCAAGAACCTGATCACGTCGATGGATGACGCCATCGACCAGATGCAGCAAACCGCCAAGGCGGTCATTCTGTTCGAGGTGCGAACTTTTGAGCCGCCGATGCGCGAGATTGGAACGCTCCTGGTCGAATGCGCCAATCTCGTCGTCCGCGCGCTGCCGCTGATGCAATCGATCGGCAGCAACGTCGCGATGCTGACCGCGATCACCGAGGAATTGACCAAGCTCGAGGGCCGGGTCGATGATCTCCATGACATCGGTCTGAAGGAGCTGTTCCTCAAGCACCGCGACGCCAACACGATGGATTTCATCGTCGGCGCTGAGATCTACGATCATCTGGAGAAGGTCGCCGATCGGTTCGACGACGTCGCGAACGAGATCAACAGCATCGTCATCGAACAGGTATAGGGCAGGGCCGCGCAGTGGATGCCACGCTTGGTCTTCCGGTTCTGGTCGGATTGATAGCCGTCGCGCTGTTGTTCGACTTCCTCAATGGATTGCACGACGCCGCCAACTCGATCGCGACCATCGTCTCGACCCGGGTGCTGCGGCCGCAATACGCCGTGCTGTGGGCGGCGTTCTTCAATTTCGTCGCCTTCCTGGTGTTCGGCCTCAACGTCGCGCAGACCATCGGCACCGGGATCATCGACCCGGCGATCATCGATGTGCAGGTGATATTCGCCGCCTTGATCGGCGCCATCGTCTGGAACCTGATCACCTGGGCGCTGGGCATTCCGTCCTCCAGTTCGCACGCCCTGATCGGGGGATTGGTCGGGGGCGGCATGGCCAAGGCCGGGTTGTCGGCCGCGGTCTGGAGCGGATTGACCAAGACGCTGCTCGCGATCGTGCTGTCGCCGCTGGTTGGATTTCTGCTGGCACTGGTGCTGGTCGCGATCGTGTCGTGGGCCTCGGCGCGCTCGACGCCGTTCGCGGTCGACCGTGCCTTCCGCATATTGCAATTCGCCTCGGCCTCGCTGTATTCGCTGGGGCATGGCGGCAATGATGCGCAAAAGACCATGGGCATCATCGCGGTGCTGTTGTTCTCGCAGGGCCAGATCGGCGAGCATTTCTTCGTGCCGTTCTGGGTGGTGCTGGCGTGCCAGGCGGCGATGGCGATGGGCACCCTGATGGGCGGCTGGCGCATTGTCCGCACCATGGGCCTGCGGATCACCAAGCTAACGCCGATGCAGGGATTTTGCGCCGAGACCGGCGGCGCCGCGACATTGTTCATCGCGACCTGGCTCGGGGTTCCCGTCTCGACCACGCATACCATCACCGGCGCCATCGTCGGCGTTGGCGCGGCGCGGCGGGTCTCGGCGGTGCGCTGGAACGTCGCCAGTTCGATCGTCTATGCCTGGGTGATCACCATCCCGGCCTCCGCTGGCGTCGCGGCGCTGGCCTATTGGGCGGTGCTGTTGCTGCACTAGCCGGATATCCCTCGATTGGCGTTCGACTGGAGTTCGGCTTTGGAGTTCGGCTTGGCAATTCTTATATGAAGTTGGGCCGATCTTCCTTGATCCGGCCCGGTTTCCCTGCCATGGCCTCACTGATGTCCGACCTCGCCCTTTCGACCGAATCGCCGTCCCGCTCGCCGCTCGCCGCAGAAGTCGCGCGGCGGCGGACCTTTGCGATCATTTCCCATCCTGACGCCGGCAAGACCACGCTAACCGAAAAGCTGCTGCTGTTCGGTGGCGCCATCAATCTGGCCGGGCAGGTCAAGGCCAAGGGCGAGCGCCGCAACACCCGTTCCGACTGGATGAAGATCGAGCGCGAGCGCGGCATCTCGGTCGTGACCTCGGTCATGACGTTCGAATTCGAAGGCCAGGTGTTCAACCTTTTGGATACGCCGGGCCACGAGGACTTTTCCGAGGACACCTACCGCACGCTGACGGCGGTCGACTCCGCGGTCATGGTGATCGACGCCGCCAAGGGCATCGAGGCGCGGACCCGAAAGCTGTTCGAGGTCTGTCGTCTGCGCGACATTCCCATCATCACCTTCATCAACAAGATGGACCGCGAGAGTCGCGACACGTTCGATCTGCTGGACGAGATCGAAAAGACGCTGGCGCTCGACACCACGCCGATGACCTGGCCGGTCGGCCGCGGCCGCGATTTCCTCGGCACCTACGATATCGCCACCGGCGGCGTGCGCCTGCTCGAAGGCGGCGGCGCCAAGACCGGCGCGGCGCAACAGATCGACATCGCCGATCTCGCCGGCCGCAACGCCAATCTCGATGTCGATGCAGTCAAGGAAGAGCTCGCGCTGGTGTCGGAAGCCTGCAAGCCGTTCGAGCTTGAGGCGTTTCGCGAGGGCCATCTGACGCCGGTCTATTTCGGCAGCGCGCTGCGCAATTTCGGCGTCGGCGATCTGCTCGAAGGGCTCGGCCGTTATGCGCCGCCGCCGCGCGCGCAGGACAGCAATCTGCGCAAGGTCGAAGCCGCCGAGCCGCGCATGAGCGCCTTCGTTTTCAAGATTCAGGCCAATATGGACCCGAACCATCGCGACCGCATCGCCTTTGCGCGGCTGTGTTCGGGCAAACTCACCCGCGGCATGAAGGCCAAGCTGGTTCGCACCGGCAAGAACATGTCGCTCTCAAGCCCGCAATTCTTCTTCGCGCAGGATCGCGCGCTGGCCGATGAAGCTTTTGCCGGCGACGTCGTCGGCATTCCCAATCACGGCACGCTGCGGATCGGCGATACACTGACCGAAGGCGAAGATCTCACCTTCGTCGGCGTGCCCAGCTTCGCGCCCGAAATCGTCCGGCGCGTGCGCCTGACCGATGCGATGAAGGCCAAGAAGCTCAAGGAAGCTTTGCAGCAGATGTCGGAAGAGGGCGTGGTGCAGGTATTTCGTCCGCGCGACGGCGCGCCGGCCCTGGTCGGCGTGGTCGGGCCGCTGCAGCTCGATGTGCTGAAAGCGCGGCTCGACGCCGAATATTCACTGCCGGTGGAATTCGAAGTCTCGGAATTCCAGCTGGCGCGCTGGATTTCATCCGACGACCGCAAGAAGCTCGATACGTTCGTAGCGAACAATAATTCAGGGGTCGCGGACGATGTCGACGGCGATCCGGTGTTTCTGGCCAAGAACGAATTCTATCTCGGCTACACCAAGGAACGCGCCGAAGGCATCGTGTTCTCCAGCATCAAGGACGTGAAGAAGAAGGCGTGAGGCGTATGAAGATTGTCGCTCGCGCTGGTCTTTAAAAATTCGTCATGGCCGGGCATAGCCGTCTGAAGGACGGCGTCGCTTCCGCTAGCCTATGCCCGGCCATCCACGTCTTACTTTCTATTAGCAAAGACGTGGATCACCGGGACAAGCCCGGTGATGACGAGGTCGAACACGCGCGGATGTGAACGCAGCCGGGCTTGATACCGGCCGCTGATCGCCTCATTTTACTAGAGAAGTTGTATCGCCACCGAGGGCTCGTATCATGCTGCGTCGCATCGGGTTCGGTCTCATCGTCATCGTTGCACTGATCGTTGCCGGAGCCGCCAGCGCCCGGCACCGGCATCAAATCAATCCGGTGCGTTTTCGCATTCGCCCTGCAGCGTGCTGGATGGGCAGCCGTGCACGCCGACCTTCTGCAGCGTGTTCAATCACGGGCCGTGTATCCCCGAGATCGATTATGCCTACGGCAAGAACCTGCAGCTTACGATCCAGACCGTGCCCTCACAGGACGATGCGCCCAAATATCAAAGCCCGACCACGATCTCGACAGCATCGGCGATCTCTTCGCGCAGTTGCGCTCCTGCTGGACGCCGCCGCAGGCCGACTCGGCCAAAGAAGGCATGCAGATGACGGTGCGCTTCAGCTTCAAGCGCTCCGGCGACATGATCGGCCCACCGCGCATCACTTTTGCGACGGCGGGCGCGCCGATGGATGTGCGCGATACCTATCTCAAGGCGATCAACGCCTCGCTCGACGCCTGCGTGCCGCTGAAATTCACCGACAACCTCGGTGGCGCGCTCGCCGGCCGCCCGATCGCGATCCGCTATGTCGACAACCGCGAACTGGACAAGAAGTCCGCGACGCCGTGAAGGGGGCGGCGATGAAGGCGGGTTTTATCGCAAATACGCTGATGCTCGCGGGCGTGGGTATCTATTTCGGACCGCAGATTGCCAGCTCCTTGTTCCCTCTGGTGCAAGAGGCGCACATCGTGGGCGTGATATGTCTGGTCGGCGGTCTGGTGGTTTATGCGCTGGCCGATCGGAAAAAGACCTGAGTTACGAAAAAACCGGGCAATTGGAGAGAAACGCCATGAAATTCGTGATCGCACTCAGTTGCGCCGCTATGCTCATCACCTGCGAGGGGGCCTCAGCGGCGACGCCGGCGGTGCAGCCGGTGGATTTTTCGACGATGAGCTGCGAGCAGTTCTGGCAGCGAACCCCGGCGTCCGATCGCGGCCCATTCCTGTTCTGGTTGAGCGGTTATTTCGGGCACAAGAAAAACTCATCCGTCCTCGATCCGGCGAATTTTACCGAGAAGACCAAGGCGCTGTCCGACTATTGCGCCAAGCAGCCTACTGACAATGTTCTCTCCGCGGCCGGGAAGGCGTTTTCCGACTAGGTGATGGACTGCCCTGTGCTTTTAGCGCATTGCAGTCCGCGCCCCTAAAGTGGTACCCGAAGCCTCCAAAGCCGGCCCTGCAACGGAGGACATCATGGGACTGCTGGTGATGATCCTGGGCCTGGTGCTGTTTCTCGGCATCCACACGCTGCCGGCGCAGCGCGACCGGCGCGCGCGCGTGATCGCGGCGATGGGCGAGGGCAGCTACAAGATCGGCTACGCCATGGTGTCGCTGGCTGGCCTTGCGCTGATCATCTGGGGCTTTGCGCATTATCGCGAGACCGGCTGGATCGATATTTGGAATCCACCGAAAGCGCTCAAGCACATTACTGTCGCGTTGATGTTGCCGGCGGTCATTCTGGTGGTGGCGGCTTTCATTCGCGGCCGCATCTACACGACCGTCAAGCACCCGATGCTGGCGGGCATCAAGCTATGGGCGGCGGCGCATCTGCTCGCCAATGGCGATCTCGGGTCGATCATTTTGTTCGGCTCGTTTCTGGGCTGGGCGGTGTTCGACCGGATCTCGCTCAAGCGCCGCGCCGACACCGGCGCGCCCGCTATTCCGGTCGGAGGTCCCGGCAACGACCTGATTGCGGTGGCGGTCGGGATCATCGCCTATCTGGCGCTGGCCTTCGCGTTTCATCCTGTCGTGATCGGCGTCCCGGTCGTAGGAGCTTAAACATGTCAGTTCAGTCCACGATCAAGCGCAAGACCGCGCCTGACATCCGCGCCCGCAAGAATGCCGAGCCGATCGTGATGCTGACCTCATATCACGCGCATACCGCGGCATTGGTCGATCGCTATTGCGACGTGATTCTGGTTGGCGATTCCCTTGGGAATGTCATGCACGGCTTCGAGACCACGGTGCCGGTGACGCTCGATATGATGATCCTGCAAGGCCGTGCGGTCATGCGCGGCTCACAGCAAGCGCTGGTGGTGGTCGATATGCCCTTTGGCTCCTATGAGGCTTCGAAGGAGCAGGCGTTTCACGCGGCGGTACGAATCCTCAAGGAAACCCTTTGCGGTGCGGTCAAACTCGAAGGCGGCGAGCGGATGGCGGAGACCATCGCGTTTCTCAGCGAGCGCGGCATTCCCGTGATGGGGCACATCGGTCTCACGCCGCAATCGATCAATACGCTCGGCTCGTTTCGCGCCCAGGGCCGCGAGGAGGGCAGTTGGGAGCCGATCGAGAATGACGCCCGCGCGGTTGCCCAAGCCGGCGCGTTCTCGGTGGTGGTCGAGGCGATCGCCGAGCCGCTGGCGCGGAAAATCACCGAAACCATCGACATTCCCACCATCGGCATCGGCGCCAGTGCGGCCTGCGACGGTCAGGTGCTGGTGCTCGAGGACATGCTGGGGCTGTCGCCGCGGGCGCCGAAATTCGTCCGCCGCTACGGCAATCTCGGCCCGATGATCGAGGCCGCGATCGAGGGTTATGCGACCGACGTGCGCTCACGGGCTTTTCCGGGGCCGGAACACGTCTACGGGATGAAGGCCAAGGGCTAAGAAGAGCTGAGGATAGGGGCGGCCAAGGGGATCGGAACCGGTTCCGGGCGTCGGCTTATCGTTAGCGCTTTGATAGGGCTGGCTTTGCCTTGCCGCCGCCATATCGCTAGGGTATCGCCGCCACCACGCGGGGATCAGGTTTGGGGGCAAAGCCTTGTTTCGGGGCGGCCTATCGGGGAATGGGATACCTTTAAGTGTCTGAATTATTTGATGAAGTAGACGAGGACGTCCGTCGCGACCAGCTCAAGCAGATCTGGGACCGGTACTCGATCTATATTGTCGCGGGGTGCGCTCTTGATCGTGGCTGCGGTGGGCGGCTGGCGCGGCTATGAATATCTGCAAATGCAGAAGGCAGTCGAAACCGGCAAGGCCTTCGACGCCGCTGTCGATCTCGCCGACCAGAACAAGCACGCCGAGGCCGAAGCGGCTTTCGCCAAACTGGTGGCGACCGCGCCCTCGGGCTACCGCATGCTGGCGCGACTGCGTGAAGCGGCTGAAGTCGGCAGCCGCGATCCGCAGGCGGCGATCAAGATGTACGACGATATTTCGGCCGATCGCAGCATCGGCGCGGTGGAGCAGGATCTGGCCAAGGTTCGCGCTGGCGGCTTGCTGCTGGAGACTGCGACCTATCCTGCGATGCTTGAGCGCCTTGAGGCTTCGACCACGCCGACGGCGACCTTTCGCCATAGCGCGCGGGAATTGCTGGCGCTGTCGGCCTGGCGCGCCAACGACAATGCGGCGGCGCGCAAATGGCTGGATTTGATTGCCAATGACGGCGAGACGCCGTCGGGCCTGCGTTCACGTGCTGAAGCGCTGCAGGCTTTGCTTCCGCCCGTCGCGAAGAGCTGACGGCGGACAACGAGTTGAATGAGAAGTCGACCATGCGCCGTTCGCAACGTCTGATCGCTGCTGCTGTTCTCATCGCGCTGTCTGGCGCGCTGCCGGCTGCTCTGGCGGTGGCATCTCCAGCTTCGATCCAAGCGATATGCTGGATTTCCTCGACACCAAGAAAAAGCTGGCGGGCGAACGCAAGCCGGTATTCCCCGAGGGCGTGCCGGGTCTCGAACAGGGCGTGCCGAAAAACCTCTACAAGGGTGCTTCGCAGCAGGAGATCGATCAGCAGAATGCCGCGGCGCCGCCGCCGCAACCGGCAGAAAAGCCGAAGCGCGGCGCCAAAGCCAAGAAGCCGCCGGCCGCTGACACCGCGGCGGACCCTGCCGCAGCCCCCGCTGCCGGGACTGAGGGAGATGCGGCCGCGGCCGTGCCGCCCGCACCGAAGCCCAAGAAAATCGCTCGTCAGCGCACCACGGCGCCGCCGCCCGATCAGCCGACCGCGCAATCGGCCCCCCGCCGGGCAGCAGCCTGCGCAGCCGACGCAACAATCCGCCGCGCCGTTCCCGGCGCCGCTGCCAGGCGGTACCTTCACGCGTTAATTTCAGCCTCTCGTTTCTTTGACCCGCGCGTTGTAAAGAACATTCTGCGCGCATGGATCTATTATGCCCTTCACGATTGCCATTATCGGCCGGCCCAATGTCGGAAAATCGACGCTGTTCAACCGGCTGGTCGGGCAGAAGCTCGCGCTGGTCGATGACGAACCCGGCGTCACCCGCGATCGCCGCGAAGGTGCCGCGCGCCTTGGCGATCTCGAATTCACGATCATCGATACCGCCGGCCTCGACGAGGGCACCAAGGGCTCGCTGACCGCGCGGATGCAGGAGCAGACCGAAACCGCGATCGCTCTCGCCGACGCGCTGATGTTCGTGGTCGACGCGCGCGCAGGGCTGACGCCGAACGGACCGCGCCTTTGCTGATTTCGCGCGCCGCGCGAACAAGCCGGTCATTCTGGTGGCCAACAAGAGCGAGGGCAAACAGGGCGACGCCGGGGCGATGGAATCCTACGCGCTGGGGCTCGGCGATCCCGTCCAGATTTCAGCCGAACATGGCGAGGGCCTCAGCGATCTCTACGATTCGCTGCGCGCCCTGATGCCGGAACCGGTCGAGGAATCCGAAGAGTTCGACGATGACGACATCATCGAGAGCGATGAGGATCTGGCCAAGCGGCCGATTCGCGTCGCCATCGTCGGCCGCCCCAACGCCGGCAAGTCCACGCTGATCAACCATCTGCTCGGCGAGGAGCGGCTATTGACCAGCGCCGAGGCCGGCACCACCCGCGATTCCATCTCCGTCGAAATCACCTGGCAGGGCCGGGATTTTCGCGTGTTCGATACCGCGGGCCTGCGGAGGCGCTCGCGGATCGAGGAAAAGCTGGAAAAGCTGTCGGTGGCCGACGCGTTGCGCGCGGTGCGCTTCGCCGAAGTCGTCGTGCTGATGATGGATGCGCAGAACAAGTTCGAGGAACAGGATCTGCGGATTGCCGATCTGATCGAGCGCGAGGGGCGCGCGCTGGTGATCGCGGTCAATAAATGGGATTTGATGGGACGCCAGACCAGCCTGATTTCGGCGCTGCGCACCGACGCCGATCATCTGTTGCCGCAGGTCAAGGGCATGCCGATCGTCGCGGTGTCCGGCCTGATGGGCGAGGGCATCGACCGGCTGATGACCGCGATCCAGGAAGCCTACGCGGTGTGGAACCGGCGGGTGCCGACCGCCCTCGCTCAATCGCTGGTTCGAGCAGGCGGTGGATAACAATCCGCCGCCGGCCGTTTCAGGCCGCCGATTGAAACTGAACTACATCACCCAGGCCAAGGCGCGCCCGCCGAGCTTCATCCTGTTTTGCTCGCGCGCGGATGCCGTGCCGCAATCCTATCTGCGCTATCTGGTCAATTCCCTGCGCGAGTTTTTCGAACTTCCGGGCACGCCGGTGCGAATTTCGCTGCGCGAGAAGGCCAATCCGTTCGCACATAAGCGCAAGAGGCCGTCGTGAGCGAACAGGCGCGCGCCGCTCTCGACGCGCCGCCGGTGCGCAATGCGGCGGTGGCGTTCATCTTCGTCACCATCCTGCTCGATATGTTCGCGCTCGGCCTGATCATGCCGATCCTGCCCAAGCTCGTGGAAAGTTTTGTCGATAACGACACCGCGAGTGCGGCGCGGATCTTCGGCCTGTTCGGCACCGCCTGGGCGGCGATGCAGTTTATCTTCTCGCCAATTCTGGGCGGCCTGTCGGATCGCTTCGGCCGGCGGCCGGTGGTGCTGTTGTCGAACTTCGGGCTCGCGCTCGATTACGTCCTGATGGCGCTGGCGCCGTCGCTGATCTGGTTGTTCATCGGCCGGGTGATCTCGGGCATTACTTCGGCCAGCGTCTCCACGGCGTTCGCCTACATCGCCGACATCACGCCGCCGGAGCGGCGCGCGGCCGTGTTCGGCAAGGTCGGCGCGGCGTTCGGCGCCGGCTTTATTGTGGGGCCGGCGATCGGTGGCCTGCTCGGGCACGCCGATCCGCGGTTGCCGTTCTGGGTCGCGGCCGGCTTGAGCTTTGCCAATACGCTGTATGGCTTGCTGATCCTGCCGGAATCGCTGCCGCCCGAGCGCCGCTCGCCGTTTCGCTGGAAGAGCGCCAATCCGCTCGGCGCGCTCAAGCTGTTGCGTACCGACCGGGTTCTCGCAGGATTGTCGATCGCGAATTTTGTCGCGCAACTCGCGCATGTGGTGCTGCCCTCGACCTTCGTGCTGTATGCGACCTATCGCTATGGCTGGAACACCATGACCGTCGGCCTGACGCTGGCGCTGGTCGGCGTCTGCGCGATGGTGGTGCAGGGCGCCGGCATCGGTCCGATCGTACGGCGCATCGGCGAACGCCGTGCGCTGTTGCTGGGGCTGGGCAGCGGGGCCGCCGGCTTTCTGATTTTCGGTGTGGCCGCCGACGGGCCCGCTGTTCTGGCTCGGCATTCCCGTGATGGCGCTGTGGGGCCTTGCTGGCGCTGCGACGCAAGCATTGATGACGCGGCTGGTGGCGCCCGATCAGCAGGGACAGTTGCAGGGCGCGACCACCAGCGTGCAAAGCGTGTCGCAACTCGTGGGGCCGTTTCTGTTCACGCTGATCTTCGCCTATTTCATCGGCGCGCAGGCGCCGCTGGACTTGCCCGGCGCGCCGTTCCTGCTGGCCTCGGCGCTATTGGTGCTGGCGCTGGTGATCGCCGCGCGCACGCTCGCGACACGGAAATCGCTGGCGTAAATCCATCCGCGGAAGCGGGAGACTACCCGCCCTTCGGGCGTAGCGCGGTCCGTCTGATGTCCGATGGCGTCGCGCCATAGCGGCGGCGGAAGGTGCGATTGAAATACGAGAGGTCGCCGAATCCCGCTTCATAGGCAACCGCGCTGATGCTGCGATCGAGACAGTGCGGATCGAGCAGCATGCGATGCGCGCGCGCCAGACGGCCGCCAAGAACGAAATCCGTGAACGTGGTCCCGGTTTCCGCCAGCAACTGGCGGATATAACTCTCGGAGATTTGCTGGCTTCGCGCGACGTCGCCGAGCGACAGATCGTGCTGTGCGATCTTTCCGAGAATATGATCCTTGACCGCCTTGAGCCGCGCGCCCGCAAACCCTGTTCGGGCAGTTCGAGGTCGCCTGAGCCTCCCAGCAACAGGGTCGCGAGGCCATGCATATGCGTCGCGACCATGTGACGGAGTTCCGGCGTCGCCAGTTCGGCCTGGTTGTTGAGCATGGTCGCGTAGCCGACCAGAAGCTGCAGCACCCGATTGTCTTTCGCAATCGGCCGCGCCACCAGCGCGTCGAGATCGCCGATATAGGGCGTCAGCAGATTCCGGCTGAGCCGAAAATTGATCACCTGTGTCGGGGTGTGCCCGGTGAAGGTGGCTTCGGCGCCATTGGCGGTGAGAACGGCTTCGCCTTCGTGGATCATGGAAATGCGGCCGTATTGGTTTACTTCGCCCGTTCCGCTCTGCATCACGACAAGGACGACATCGTCATTGTCGATAAGGGACGTAGGGTGGCGGTTGTGCATGGGCGACAGGGATCCCGCGGCCACGGCGAAGCCCGGGATCGCCCGCAGCGTCAAATTGATATCGAGCGGATGGCCTTCGAGCGGATCGATTTCGATACCGAGAATCTGGCGGCCGAAAATTTCGCGAAAGGCCTCTACGCCACCATCTTCCTGAAAGGCTTCGGTTGAGATCCGAAGTCTTTTCATTTCATCGTCCGGCATTCCGTCAACCCCTGATGCGCTGTTGCGTCCAGCACAGCTTAGTCGCGTCGTTGCGAGACCCGGTTCAGGGATAAAGCAGTAGGCAAGGGGCCGGCAACTGCGCCGGCCGCCTGATCTGCATTCGGCGCTCAGTATCTCGCCACAATCGGGCCGCCGAAGCGGTAATTCACGCCGGCCCGCAGGATGTTATCCGTGACGTGCGCGCTGGTGGTAATCGGCGCAAAGGGAGCGGTGCCGGCGAACGTCGTGTTGACGGTGCCGGTCACCTCGACCGACGGCATGACCGCCGACTTCTATTCCTTCGAGATGAAATTCCTCGGCGAAACCGCGACCCGCATCATCAACGAGGTCAAGGGCGTCAACCGGGTGGTCTATGACATCACGAGTAAGCCGCCGGGGACGATTGAGTGGGAGTGAGATAGTCTGGGTAAGTCGCTATCTGCATCCCGTTACTACTGCTCTTCTCGTGTCGCCTGTAATCCCACCAGCGCGATGTTACAGATGCGATTGGCTTTCGATCGGCGCATATTACGGTCAGGCTGGCAGGTGTTTGCAAAGCTTAATTTAAGTCGCTGATTTCAAAAGAAAATCGATTGGTCTCTTGGCATAAAATCCAATTCGCGTGTTGAAAAAACGCGACGGCACGATAAAGCGCGATTTTTCAGATTAACTCATTGAAATTAAGAAGTAATCATCTCGATTTCCGCCATTGGGTTCGAGCAGATGGTGTCTTGCACACCTTCATTTCTTAGCAATTTGTCTGACGCGAAATTTGTTGCTCCGTCACTTTGACTACCTCACTCTCAGACTCATGAGTGTACGGCGAACAGATTTTGACGCTAAGGTGGATGCTGAAGTCGTTGAGATTGGGCCAGCGGAGGCTGCCCAACTCGTCTCTGCTTTCAAATCAACCGGTAAAGTCGATAAAAAGCTCGTCAAGGCATATGCTGAAGACATGGCAGCTGGACGATGGATGCTCAACGGTGCCTCAGTTGTCCTCTCAAAAGAACAAAAAGTCCTGGATGGCAGAGCGCGTCTTCTGGCCTGCATTCAAGCGAAAACGTCATTTAAAACGCTGATAATAAAGGGGATTGATGACAATACATTCGAGACGATCGACGCAGTTCGAAAACGTCGACTAGCCGACGTTCTAACGATTAAGCGCTTCCCTCATGGACGGGCTCTCGCCGCAGCACTTCGAATCATCTGGGCTTACCAAAATAGCTCCGTCGCTTCTCCGCGCAACGTGTCACCCATTGTACTGCTTGATCTCATAGAGGCACACCCCGACATCAGAGACAGTGTTTTGCCAAGCTTGCGTGCGGCTCCTCTTCTACCGCACGGCACCGGTATTGCTTTACATTATCTTTTCTCGTTAGCCGACCCCCGAAAGAGTGTGCTCGGATAGGTAATGCACTTTCGTCCACCGAAGATGCTCCTGCCGTTCGGTTGCGCCAAGTGCTGGAAGATCTTCGCGCGAAAGGCGGTTATCGAAAGCAGCTTTATGTGTTGGCAGTCTCAATCAAAGCATGGAATGCATTTCTGATCGGTAAGCCACTTAAACAACTCCGCTACAGTCCTGAGCGCGAGCCCTTTCCAGAAATTGCGGGGGTAAAGCGCTCAAAATCTCCGCCTGACGTTCTGTCGAAGAAACGGCTTAGCGCCTTCAATCAAGATCAGTCAAAAACGCTTGTTGCGCGCGTAGAAATGGTAACGCCAGAGCGAGCCGAGCAGCTGCTCGCATTAAATACACTGAATCGCGGCGTATCGGGTATCGCGCTGCCGAAGGTGTAATCCACCAAACCCTTTCGTTATGTCGTGTGCCTGATGGCGGGTAACGCTTCGCTAAGCCGCTCTACGGGTGACGCGCTTGGCTGGCAGGCCGATCATCCGAAAGCGTGATTTGCCACATCCCTTCGCACGCTTGCGTTGACCCGCCTTACGGGCGGATATGTTGCCGAACCCGCGCATTCTGTCCGGTGACGAGATGATAATTCGGCTGCAACTCGCCGATCGAAAAGCCTGAAAATCGATAACTCCGTTGGAGCGCCAATCATGCCCACCAAAGCCACCCTCGAAGCTTTCGTTGCCCAGGTGATTTCGGGCGACCATGTCGGCGCCATCCGCGACTGGTATCACGAGGACGCATGGATGCAGGAAAATCAGGCGCCACCTCGCCAAGGGGGTAAGGAAGCGCTGATGAAGCAGGAGGCTGCGATGTTGGCGCGCAGCGAGTCAGTTGTAACCGAACTGCTTGGAGGTCCGGCAGTTGACGGCGACCAGGTCGCGATCCGCTGGCGCTTTACTTTCGTCTTCAAGGATGGCGGCAAACTGCAGCAGGAAGAGGTCGCCTGGCAAACCTGGCGCGGTGAGAAGATTGCCACCGAGACATTTTTCTATGACACGGCGCAGCGAAAATAACTCTCGCAGCCTCGCGTATCGTAACGGCGGGTTACGCTTTCGCTAATCCGCCCTACGTGCTGCGGCGCGGCTTCAGTGCCCGCCTTGCGCGATCACCTTCAGCCGCTGCGCTTGCGCGCATTCGTCCTCGATCCTGAAATAGCGCGCGACCGCTTGCGCGCCGACGTCGAGCGGATGGCGTTCGCTGGCTTGCCGGTCGGTCAGTATCCGTAATTTGTCGGCGGCGCCGTTGAACTGGGATTGATTGTTGATGATGATGGTCGCGCCCGCCTTGGCGGCCAGCGCGGCAAGCTTTCGCTCCGACGCCAGATATTGATCGAAATGCGCGACGTCGTTGGGGAAATTGAATTCCGTGCCGCCGGAATAGACCACCGTCAGCGGCTTGCCATTATCATGGACCTGGAAAATGCCGGATATCGTTCCCGGCGTATGCCCCGGCGTCAGATACAGCGTCACTGTGCGGTCGCCGAGCGTGATCTTCATCCCGTCGGTGGCGACGACGTCGCGCTTCGGCTTGCCGGTCGGGTATCCATAAACCGAGCCTTCGATCAGGTCCCAATCCGCGGTCACGATATGCGCGCCGTAGCGCGACTGGAACAGATAAGCCCCGCCGGATTCGCCGCGATGACCGTGCGAAACGATGACGTATTTCACCTTGGCGGGGTCGAGGCCAAGTTTCTTCATGCCGCCGATCAGTACATCCTCGGCGTCATAGACGTTCGCCGTATCGTAGAGAATGTAGCCCTCGCTCGACGTGAGCAGCCACGCGGAGACGCCTTCGGTTCCCATCCAGTAGACGTCGTCGAAAGCTTTCTTCGGCTGCATATACGCCGCCTTGCGATTGGGGTCCTCGCGCGGGGCAGGGGCATCGGGCGCCGGCGCGCCGCGCTGGGGCGCGACACAGATCGCGGTCACCAGGCCATAGAAATCGGGCGTGTTGTCGCGTCCGCCGGCAAGATTTTTACCCGCGGCCAGATGACCTTCGATCGTATCCGGAACGGTTTCCGGCGATTGGGCATTGGCGGGGTTCAGCAGCGTCACGAGGGCCAACAGGCCCAGGGCGTTGCGGATTGACGGCGGCATGGCGTTTCCCGTTTTGTTTCTTGGTTGGGGCCAGCCTAATCTACTTTGCAACGCCAATCTACATCGGGAACGTCTTGATGAGCGTGCTGCCCTGCGGGTTTCTCTCAGCCCCGCGACATCTTCTCAAATCGTTTGATCAGCCGCTCGCGCTTGAGACGGGACAGCCGCTTGATCCAGAACAGGCCGTTGAGCTGATCGATCTCATGCTGGTGGCAGACTGCGCGCAAGCCCGTGGATTCTTCGGTCTGCGCGTTGCCGTCGATGTCCTGATAGCTGATCCGGACGCGCGCGTGGCGCGTGATCTCATCGTTGACACCGGGCATCGAGACGCTGCCTTCCCGATGCAGGATCATGTCGGGCGATGCCCATGTTATTTGCGGATTGACATAGGTCCGCGCGCCATCGACGGGATCGAGGTCGAGCACGACAACCTGAAGCAAAATGCCGATATGCGGCGCGGTAATGCCGATACCGGGTGCCGCGTGCATCGTCTCAAGCAGATCGTCGGCGAGATCGCGCAGCACGCCGTCAAACGCGGTCACGGGCTGCGCCGGCAGCGCGAGGCGGGGGTCGGGATAGCGGATGATGGGGCGAATGGGCATGATCATTGTACCATACCAGCTAACCCGCGCCTTGCGGCTTTGTCGATGAAGTTACCGTGTTCGCCGCATGGATGTTTGCGCGGCACATCTGCGCGCCGAAGTTGATCCGCGGACAGCGTGTTTCATCTTGTTTCCCCGATCCCGGGGCCACAAAAATCACGATGATCGATCACCGATGCGCTGTCGCAAAACTGTTGTACGGCATGTGTTAGTCCCTTTTTGAAATTGGGGATCGGCATCGTGAAAACCGGACGTACGTGTGCGTTAAATGCTTTTGGCGCCGCGCTGATCTATGCTTTGTGTATGGCCTGCGCGAACGTTCACGCGCAGCAGCAAAGCGGCTCCGCGCCGGGTTCCTTTACCGATTTGTCCAAATACATTCTGAGCGGAAATCAGGTGGTTCCGCAGCCGAGCGCGGCTCCGCTTGCCAACCTGTCCTCGACCGTCACGCAAATCGGGCAGGGCAATAATGCCAGCGCCATACTCAACGGCACGTCGAACATCACGACGCAGTACCAGTTCGGATCGCAGAATTCGTCGGTGCTGACCGCAAACGGCGTCCAGAACACGCTGACGACGTCGCAGATCGGCAATTCCAATTCGACGTCGATCACCGTTGAAGGCAATGGCAACAACATCAGTAACCTTCAGGTCGGCACCGGCCTGAGCTATCAGCTGAAGGTCATCGGAACGGCGGTTCCCGTTTCCGTTCAGCAGTTCGGTCACAAATGAAGCGTGCATTGGCCTTTGGAGTTCTTGCGGTGAGGGAGTGCTCCGTCAGCCGAGCCGCCATCGCATCTGCCGTGCTGTTCGCGATGCTGAGCCCGGTGCAGGCCGGCACCATCGTTTACACGCCGACCAATCCGACGTTCGGCGGCAACCCGTTGAATGGCGCCTATCTGTTCAACAATGCCCAGGCGCAAAATCAGCATCAGCCCGTGGCACCCTCCACCGGGACCGGCGCCGGTGCGGCATTGACGCCCGGACAGATATTCGCGCAGCAATTGACCAGCCAGCTCTACTCGTCGCTGGCGAACAAAATCACCACGTCCATCTTCGGGGAAAACGCCACGCCGAACGGCACGTTTTCCTTTGAGGGGACCACGATCACGTATCAGCGTGTCGGCAGCAACATCAATATCAGCATCAACGATGGGCAGACCATCACCAACGTCACGGTCCCGGCTGGACCGTAGTTGATGCTTGGCTTCTTGAACTGAGTAAGATGATGTCGAAGAGTTTCGTGCGTTTCGCGCTATTGTCGACCGCGCTGTCGCTGGCCGGTTGCTTTCCGCAAAAGAACGGACGCGAACTGCTGGAGGAGGCGCCGATCCTCACCCCGGCTTCGCCGACCGCGCTCGATCTCGAAGGCTTGCCGCGGCCGAAGCGCAAGCTCGATATCGCGGTCTATCAATTCCCCGATCTGACCGGCAAGAACGAGCCGAACGACAACGTCGCGGTATTTTCGCGCGCGGTCACGCAGGGCGCCACCGGCTTTGTGGTCGATTCGTTGCAGCGCGCCGGCCACGGCCGTTGGTTCACGGTGGACGAGCGCACGGGGCTGAACGATCTGTTGCAGGAACGTCAGCTGGTCCGCGCGACGCGCGCCGAATTCGAGGCTGAATCGGCCCGGCCTTTGCCGCCGATGCGTTTCGCGGGACTGCTGCTGGAAGGCGGCATCATCGGTTTCGACGGCAACGTGGTCACGGGCGGGGCGGGCGCGAATTATCTGAACATCGGCGGCAATGTTCAGTACCGCCAGGACAGCGTCACCGTCGCGATGCGCGTGGTCTCGGTTCAGACCGGCGAAATCCTCACCAGCATCACGACCACCAAGACGGTCTACTCGATTGCCATTCAGGCCAACGTCTACCAGTTCGTCTCGCTCAATAAATTGCTGCAGACCGAGGCCGGCATCACGCGGACGGAGCCGACGCAGCTGGCCGTGCGCCAGGCGATCGATCTCGGTGTGTATGCCACCGTGATGCAGGGCGCCCTGAAAGGGCTTTGGAATTTTGCTGATCCGAACAGCGGCCGCGCGCTGTTGGAAAACTACCGGTTGCTGGACGCGGTGACGCCGGTTCAATCCCTCAACGCTCCGAAGAAGTCGGAAGGCTGATTTATCCCGCATCGTTTCCTGGTTGTTTCTTCAAGTATAAAACAGTTTTATTACGTAACTCTGACAATAAGTTCATCTAAATATTTCACATATATTAAATTTTAAAGTAATCGCCTCTCTTACGCCTTCCTTACATTGCGATTTATACTTCAGCATGATTGAGTGTTAACCGGGCGTTAACGATGTGTCAGGACTGGCCTGACGGTTGCGCTCGCGCGGGCCGGGCAGAACGCCCGCCTGATAACGGAGTCACTCAATGAAAAAGCAGTTTCTGTTGGCCTCGGTGAGCGTCATTGCCGCACTGGCCGTCACGTCGGCCTACGCAGGCGACCTCAACCAGACCAACATCAATCAGACCGGCAGCAACGGCCAGGTCTCCATCAACCAGACCGGCGACGGCAACATTGCCGGCACCTCCAGCAACAGCCCGACGGCTGTCCCCACCATCAGCAACTCGCTGGTTCAGGCCGGCAACAATGAACAGCTCAGCGTGACCCAGTCGGGCACCAACAACACCTTCCAGGGCGCAACGCCGAACAATCCGGCGCCGGGCTCGCTGGTTCAGTCCGGTTCGGGCAACGTCGCCAACGTGACGCAGTCCGGTGTCGCCAGCACCGTGACGCTGTCGCAGACCGGCAAAAAAAATGGCGTGTTCAATCAGAATAAATCGCTGCAGTTCACGCCGAACACCCCGATCAGCGCGATCGACCAGAGTGCCAGCAACAGCACCACGACGCTGACGCAGAACGGCAACAACAACATCTTCGGCATCAGCCAGGGCGGCGCGACCAACACAATCTCGGTCACGCAGACCAACGACGCCAACGAAGCGCACGCCACCCAGGACAGCGCCTCGGCGAGCGACACCATCACCATCAAACAGACCCAGAAGAACGGCCTCGGCAACCTCGCCATCGCCACCCAGAATGGCGGCACCAACACGGTTGCGACGGTCACCCAGAACGGTGCGGCCAACTCGGTCAGCAGCACCCAGACCGCGACCAGCAGCACCACCACCATCAGCCAGGTCGGTGAATCCAGCGTATCGTCGGGTTCGCAGGGCGGTTCGTTCAACACCCTCAATGTGACCCAGACCAATACGGGTACCAGTCCGTTCGACGGCCATCGCGTGCTTTACACGCAGGGCGGCGGCACGGGCAACGTCATGACCCTGGGTCAGACCGGTTCGGCGCAGTCCGCCATCGTTGGCCAGTCCGGCGACAACAACACGATGACGTCGACGCAGAGCGGCGCCTCCAACAACTTCGCTTTGAACCAGAGCGGAGCGAACAACGGCGTGACCAACAGCCAAGCCGGTTCGTCGAACTCGTTGCAGAGCAGCAACCAGACCGGCAACGGCAACACGATTTCGAACTTCCAGTCCGGTGACGTTCAAATCGCTTCGATCTCGCAGGTCGGTAACGCCAACCTCGCGGTCAACACCCAAATCACTTCGGTCAACAACAGCAACAACAGCGTCAACATCACGCAGGGTACGAGCGCCGGTGCCTCGAACAACGGCACTGTGTTCTCGCTTCAGGAAGGCAGCTTCGACAGCCTCACTGTGACCCAGGCCGGTTCGCTGAACAATGTGAACTCGCAGCAGAGCCTGATCGGCGGTTCGAACGTTTCGTTCAACGTCGCCCAGACCGGCGACAGCAACATCGTCGTCAACCATCAGAACGGCACCAACGACTATGCGGGCGGTCCGCAGTTCGTTCTCTTTCCGGGCCTCAGCCTTCCGACCAATGGCGCCCAGACCGGCAACGGCAACACCATCAATAACACCCAGGGTGCTGCCAACGACAGCCTGAGCTTCACCCAGATCGGCAATGGCAACACCCTGAACAACACCCAGGTCACCGCCAGCGACACGCTGATCACGGTACAGATGGGCAACAACAACCTCATCAACTCGACCCAGAACGGCTTCTTGCTGGCAAGCGCGACGGTCACGCAGGTTGGCAACAGCAACATCGTGAACGGCACGCAGACCGGCGGCAGCAATACCGCGACCGTTGGACAATATGGCAACTTCAACAGCGCCACTTACTTCCAGAACGGCGCCGGCAACACCGTCAGCATCGTGCAGGGTCTGAAGCACTAATTGGTGCAATCGACACTGGAAGGGGCGCGAAGTTGCGCCCCTTCTTCGACATCGATCGAGCGCTGGAGCCGATGCCGGGGTAACCCGGCATTGGCTTTGGCCGTTTGCGATCAAGTGTGAGAATACGGTGAGAGCCCCGCCATGCTTTTCGGACCCAGCAAATTTGGACTCGAGAAAAAAGGCTGGCGTGCGCTTGCCAGCGCTGCATCAGCGGCGCTTTTGTTTGCCGCGTGTTTGGTTGCGACTTGCGGCCGCGCGGTCGCGCAGGATCATGACATGACAGTGCTTGCCCAAGCTTCATCCGGTCCCCTTCGTTGCGAGATCCGCGAGAGCAAAACCGAAGGCGCGGTGCAGTTGACCGGAATCGTCTCCAGTTCGGTTGCCTTGTCCGGCCGGTTCCAATTCTCGATCGTGAAATCAGGGACGTCGGGATCGTCGAATATCAATCAGGGCAATCCGTTTGCCGCGGAAGCCGGCAAGGAGATTTATGTCGGCCATGTGACAATCAATCTTGGAAACGATGATCGGGCGACGATCGAGCTGTCCGTTTCGTCGGATAATGGCGTCGAGTGTCACGCAAACGCATCGATCGGGCGATGAAATGGATCGGCGGCTGGCGCGGGCATTGCCGCGATCTTCGGCTTGTTTATAACAGCGGTCAGTTGGTGTGATGGATATCGAACGATGACTGTTTCCAAATTGGTTCGCGTTTTTGGTCTTGCAGTGTGCGTGCTGGGCTGCGGCGCAGCATATGCACAGCAGGCGTCACCGCCGGTTGCAACGCCCGGCGGCGTTTCATCGGCCGCGTCGGTCGGCGCCGCCGCGCCGCCACGCTGCGATGCCAATTGCGTGCGGTCGAACGCGGGGAGGGCCAGCGAGGCCTGCGCACCGCAGATCGAATTGAAGTCTCCCAGCGATTTCGACTGGATCGCGCGTCCGACGCCCGGCATCTTTCAGCAGGCCGATCCGTCATCGCCCGCGGACGCCGTCGTCCGCTATCGCGGCGATTCCGTGCGCTTCATGAATCCGGAAAAGGGCTGGGTCCGGGTCAGCTACGAATGCAGCTATGACGTCGAGGCGCAGCAGGTCGTGGCCGTGATCGTGCGCGCCGGCCGGCTGGATCAGCCGATCTCCGCCGCTCAGCCGATCGATGCCAGCGCGGCCGCCGCGATCCCGGCCAATGCAGCCCAACAAGCGGCGCATCCGGTTGCAGCCCCATCCGCCGCCACGCCACAGGCCGCGGCAAAACCCAAACCCAAAGTCTGGGAGCCGAGCCGGGTCGAAATCCAGCAGCAACCGTCCAATCCCAAGCGGAATATGTAACGAGCCGCGCGGTTGCTTTTCGGCCGGATGGCGGGAGTCGTTTTGGAGCGAATTTGAAGGAACGTGCTGTGGTCATCGACAGTGGCCGGTGCTCGGCGTAATGCAATGTCCTTTGACCGAGTGGGGCAGGGACGATGGCTGGTCGGCAAGTCGCGTTGTATTTCGCCTGGAGCCGTCCGGATGAGGTCACCGCCCCGCTCGGCATTTTGGAGGACCGGTTTCCGGCTTTGTTCGAACTGCGCCGGACGTTCTGGCCGCGGTTCGAGCAATTCGCCGATCCTTTGAAATTCGATCAGGGCGTCGGGGGTTTTCTCGACAACATCCAGCTGGCGAATTTCAAGGAGTTCGCCGATCTGGCGGGTTCATGGACCGGCAATCCGGTCCGCCAGGCCGAGCGCAGGACCGATGCCGGCCTGCGTGCGCTCGATGGCGATTTTCTCGCCGGTGTCGATACGCTCGTCATCATCAGCTTTGACTCGCACCGGACCGCGCAGCAGGCCAGCGATGCGGAGATCGGCGCTGTCAGGTCGTTTCTCGATAATCCCGACCACACGCTTTTCATCTGCCCGCACCATGACATCGGCAGCGCCGACGAATTGCCCGAGAATGAACGCCTGGCGCGGCGGGAACTCGAATTCCATCACCACGGCGATGCGGCCATCCCGTCACGGCAGGCCTTCGGCGATTTCGGTCTTTCGCTTCTGAAGGGCCTCGGTCTGCAGGTCAGGAACCGGTTCGGCCTGCATCCGGCAAAGCTGCCGGACGGCTCGCCGGCGCCGCTCGAAATCGCCGCCGGGTTCGACCGGGCAGGGCTGCTGGAGGGCGTTGCGACCTTCAATCTCCATCCGCATTTGCCGCATTTCGAGCGGCTCGGCGATGCCGCGGAAAAGCTGGATGTGCTGGCCCGCCAGCCGATCGATCCCGATGCCCCGCCGCATCCATTTACGGCCGGCGGGCGGCACGACTTCGACGCCTTGCTGCAGTCGAAGCCCGGCATATTCGGTGGCCGCCTGTTGATCTGCGATACCACGACATGGAGCTCCACGGCCGGCGGCCTCGACAGCCTGCAACGCTTCTGGCGAAACGTCGTGCTGCTGAAGCGTGGCGGTGGGTAGCGGGCGGGGCGTAGGGTGGAAAACATGTGATGCCAGAGACGCGATCGGGCCTGTCCGTGCTGCGCTTTGCCACCGCGGGAGAGTTCAAAACCTGGCTCGCGAAACAACCCTGTGATGCGGCGGGCCTGTGGATCAAATTCGCCAAGAAGACGGCAACGAGCGCCACGATGACGAAGGCCGAAGCGATCGATGTTGCGCTCTGTCACGGATGGATCGACGGCCAGATCGACACTTACGATGACACGCATTGGCTCGTCCGCTTCACGCCGCGCAAACCACGCAGCAAGTGGTCGGCGCTCAATCGCAAGCGTGCGCTTGAACTCGTCAAGGAAGGCCTAATGCGCCCGGCGGGGCTGGCGCAAATCGAGGCTGCGAAGGCGGATGGCCGGTGGGACAGCGCCTACGCGCCGGCCAAGACCGCCGAAGTTCCCGATGACCTTCAAAAGGCGTTGAACAAAAGCCGGAAGGCTTCCGCATTCTTTGCGACGCTGAACAGCAGAAACCGCTTTGCGATTCTGTATCGTATCGGCACCGTCAAAAAAGCCGAGACGAGGGCGCGCAAGATCGTTGAATTCGTGGCGATGCTCGAGCGCGGCGAAACGATCCACTGATCAAGCGCGCCGCGACTTACATCAACCGGCGGCTTTGCCAAGCACGACATGCGTCGCGAATTCTGTTGCGGCATGTTCGGTGACGCGAAAGCCGAGGCTTGGCAAATCGATACCCTCGAACATCGCCTCGCCACGCCCAAGTACGACCGGCGAGATCGCAACATGCAGTTCATCCACCAGTCCGGCGCGTAGATATTGCCGCACCGTGCTGACGCCGCCGCCGATCTTCACGTCCAGTTCGCCGGCGGCCGCCTTGGCCCTTTCAAGCGCCGCCTCGATGCCCGCGGTGACGAAGTGGAAGGTCGTTCCTCCCTCCATGACGATGGGATCGCGCGTGTGGTGCGTGAGGATGAAGGTCGGCGCATGGTAGGGCGGATTGTCGCCCCACCAGCCTTTCCAGGCATTGTCCGGCCAGTCGCCGCGAATGGGGCCGAACATGTTGCGCCCGAGAATGAAGGCGCCGAAGCCGCTCATGGCGCGCGCCGCATAGTCGTTGTCGACGCCGGTCGAGCCGCCTTCCTTGCCGAACATGGCCTGGAAGGTCCGGGTGCCCAGCGCCCACGGATGCAGTTCCATGCCGCGCTTGCCCATGGGATCTCGGAGGCTCTGCTCCGGCCCTGCGCCGAAACCATCGAGGGAGAGGGAGAATCCGGCGACGCGTACTTTTGGCATGAGGGGGCCTCGGATTGATTGAAGGGTTATATCCGATGATTGATCTTGTTTGGGCAATCCGTCCTTCTGACAGGACGCGTGCCGCCTTGCGTCTTAAGCGGCTTTCTTCAAAGACGAAGGAGTGGGGTTTGCGCCGACATGGTCATTTGGATTAATTTGCGAGGAGGGTGTCCAGGTGCCGTCTCTCGAAAAATCGCCTGCCTTGTCGCTATTTGCTGTCGGTTCCACCCCATCCCATTCGTCTTCCACCCGGAGCGCATCATTTGGGAGACCGGAAATGACCAATTCCACCTATCGCTGGGTGATCGTCGCGGCGGGCGGCGTGCTGGGCTGTGTGGCGGTTGGGGGCATGTTTTCGCTGCCCGTGTTTCTGCAGGTGATCGCGCGGGATACCGGGTGGTCCGTCACCGGCGTGTCCAGCGCGATGACGATCGGCTTTCTCGCGATGGCGTTCACCAGCATGATCTGGGGCACGTTGTCAGACCGGTTCGGGCCGCTGCCGGTGGTGCTGACCGGGTCGATCGTGCTGGCGGCGAGCTTGGCACTGGCGAGCCTCGCGACGTCATTGCCTGCGTTTCAGATCCTGTTCGGCGTGATGATCGGTGGCTCGACCGCTGCGATCTTTGCGCCGATGATGGCGTGCGTCACCGGCTGGTTCGACACCCATCGCAGCCTTGCGGTGTCGCTGGTGTCGGCGGGCATGGGGATGGCGCCGGTGGTGATGTCGCCGCTCGCGGCCTTTTTGATCTTGCATCATGACTGGCGAACCTCGATGCAGATCATGGCTGTCGTCGTCGCCGCCATCATGATCCCGGTGTCGCTCTTGGTGCGCCGTCCGCCGGCGCTCGCGAACGGGGACGCCACCGCGGCCGGCGAGGGCGCGCCCGAGATGTCGCGCGCGCAAGCGCTGCGCTCGCCGCAATTCATCATCCTGCTCGCGACGAACTTTCTGTGCTGCGCGACGCATTCGGGGCCGATCATTCACACCGTCAGCTACGCCGTCACCTGCGGAATTCCGATGATGGCGGCGGTGACGATCTACAGCGTCGAAGGGCTGGCCGGGATGGGCGGCCGTATCGCGTTCGGCCTGCTCGGCGATCGTTTCGGCGCCAAGCGCGTGCTGGTCTCGGGCCTGCTCGCGCAGGCATTCGGCGCGCTGGGCTATGTGTTCGCACGCGATCTCGCCGCGTTCTACACGGTGGCGGCGTTGTTCGGCTTCATCTATGCCGGCACCATGCCGCTCTATTCGGTATTGATCCGCGAGAATTTTCCGCTGCGGATGATGGGCACCGTGATCGGCGGCACCGCGATGGCCGGCAGTCTCGGCATGGCGGCCGGGCCGGTGGCCGGCGGTTTGATCTACGACAGCTTTGCCAGTTACGCGTGGCTTTATATCGGCTCGTTCGCGGTGGGATTAGGCGCGTTCCTGATCGCGTTGACGTTCAGGCCGTTTGCAAGGAACGAGGCGAGGGACGATGCGCAACCGGCGCCGATGACGGCATGATGTGGACGCGCTGACGACTTGACGCCGGCACACTTGCTT
Organism: Bradyrhizobium sp.; assembly: GCA_037201505.1. Classification (GTDB taxonomy): domain Bacteria; phylum Pseudomonadota; class Alphaproteobacteria; order Rhizobiales; family Xanthobacteraceae; genus Bradyrhizobium. The sequence continues at coordinate 9,574 of JBBCHO010000019.1, read as the reverse complement.
GTAACTGCGGCTTGAGGATATTTTTAATACAGGGTTTTATATTCACGTACCGATTTTGCCATGCGGAGGCTTGCATGAACAGGTTCTGTGCGCTCGGTCTATCGATGGTCGCATTGGTCACAAGCCCGGTATTCGTAACCAGCAGCCATGCCAAGGAAAAGTCACTCAGGGATCAACTGGTCGGCACGTGGATTTACGTGTCGAGCACGGGCAAGCGTGACGATGGCAGCGAGGTGCAACGGCCGAGCTTGCAGGGCTCAGTGACGTATACCGCCGATGGCCACTTTCATTTCATCACCACGCGTACCGATACGCCGAAATACGCTTCAAACGACACGGGTCGCCCGTCGCCGGAGGAGGCCATGGCCGTCGCTTCGGGATCAATTGCCTACACCGGCACCTATACGGTGGATGAGAGTTCAAGAACGGTTCAACCGACTATCGAGACCAGTACGTTTGCAAATCTTGTCGGGGCCCCTAATCAGCGCCGTATCGTCACGTCCATTTCGGCGGATGAAATGAGATTCGTGAATCCCCGCACACCGTCAGGCGTGACCCTCGAATTCCTGTGGAAGCGGGCGAAGTAACTATTCCGGCGCGTTCTGAGGTTCGTCGCGCGTGACAATTCGCGCACCCGACGGGCAAATCAATACGCGCATCGAGCAAATCAAAGTCCAGCCCCTCGGTGAAAAATATTCTGATTTTCAGAAGTGCCAAATCATTCGTATATTCCCGGCCGTCCTGTTCCACTCGAGGGGCGGTTCGCGATCGTCACGGACGCGGGATGGGATGCGGTGGACGCGGAGGGCGCTTCTGACGAGAGCGCCTGAGGCGGACGGCGAAGTCGTGTGGTCCTGACGCCTCGACGCTGGCGTCAAGTTCTTGAGAAGCAAGCTTCTCAGGGGCGACGGTGGCAAGAACGCCCGATCACCGGGGAGAGCACGGAATAAGCCGTAAACCATTGCGCGGGGAATGCCGGGTGTTCTCGGTGTGACCTGCTAACGCGTGTGCTTGCTACTTACTACTTTCGCACACGCCGCTGCGGGCGCACCAGGCGCCCGGCATTCCCTGCGCCCTCTGAAGGGAGGGCAGGAAGTTGATAGCAAAACTCGGGCGAAACGCGCCGCGAGAATGCGAAGGTGTGTCTCCATCGCGAGCGGGCGACTCTTAACCCTCCTGGAGGGGGAGGGTCGACGCGAAGCGGCGGGGCGGGGTGATCTCTCAACCGCGACACTGCTGGAGATGACACACCTTCACCCCACCCCGTCTCACATCTCGCTGCGCTCATGTGAGCCGACCCTCCCCCTCCAGGGGAGGGTAAGCGAGCTACGATCCATATAGCTATCTGGCTATCTGTTTTCTCCAAAAATACCTCGTTGACACATGTAATTGACGAGTTATAAATCTAATAAATAGCCAATTAGTTATAAATCGAGATGCCCCAACCCCACGACATCCTGTTCCGCACACTCGCCGATCCGACCCGGCGGGGGATCTTCGAGCGGCTGTGCCGCGACGGCGAGCAGACGGTGGGGGCGCTGACGGCGCGAGCGGGGGTCTCGCAACCGGCGGTCTCGAAACATCTCGGCGTATTGAAGCAGGCCGGGCTGGTGCGCGATCGCCACGAAGGGCGGCAGACGCATTACAGCGCGCAACTCGGTACGCTGGCGCCGCTGATCGAGTGGACGAGCCAGATGGCGGGGTTCTGGCAAAGCCGGTTCGATCGTCTCGAGGATTTACTCAAAAGGATGGATCAATGAGCGCGCCCGCAAAAAAGACGGCGAAGGCCGTCAAGAAGACGGTCAAGAAGATCGCCGCTAAACCGGCTGTTGCCAAGCCAGCAGCAAAAGCAGGTGGCTCTCCGTCTGCGCTGATCGACGGCAGAATAAAAGAGCTCGGCGATTGGCGCGGCGAGATGCTGGCGCGGATTCGTGCGCTGATCAAGCGGGCCGATCCCGATGTGATCGAGGCGTGGAAGTGGCGCGGGGTTCCGGTGTGGGAGCATGCCGGCATCATCTGCACCCGGCGAAACCTACAAGAGCGTGGTGAAGCTGACCTTCGCGAGAGGCGCCTCGCTGGACGATCCGTCGCACCTGTTCAATTCCAGCCTCGAAGGAAATATGCGGCGCGCGATCGATATTTTCGAGGGCGGCAAGATCGATGAGAAAGCATTGAAGGCGCTCATTGGCGCCGCGGTGGCGCTGAACGTGTCCAAAAATCCAAAGCTGAAATCCAAATGAAATCCAAAAGCTGAAAATCCAACAGCGCCTGAGGCGCGATCCATTCAAAGGAGGTAGTCATGAACCAGGTTGCGACCGAAATCCGCTCCGTCATCATCGAACGCGAGATGCCGCATCCACCGGAGAAAATCTGGCGCGCGCTGACTCAGCCGCATCTGATCGAGGAGTGGCTGATGAAGGGCGACTTCAAGCCTGTCATGGATCACCGCTTCAAGTTCACCGCCGACTGGGGTTCGGTCGATTGTCAGGTCCTGGCGATCGAGCCGAACAAGGTGCTGTCCTACACCTGGGCCGCCTACGGTCTCGAGAGCATCGTGACCTGGACGCTGACGCCGACCGGGAAGGGGACTCACCTGCGCATGGAGCAGTCGGGCTTCCGGCCGGATCAGGAGCAGGCCTATCAAGGCGCCAAGTTCGGCTGGCAGCAGTTTTTTGCCAAGCTGGAGGAGGTCACGGCGCGGGCGTGAAGGTGATCGCCGCAGTAGTTAAGGTCGTCATGGCCGGGCTTGTCCCGGCCATCCACGTTCTTTTCTACGTAAGCACAGTAAGACGTGGATGGCCGGGACAGACGAAAAGAGGCGCCACATCGCAATCAGAAGCGCTCGTTGACCATCGCTTCGCTCTTGGCCCACAACGCCTTGGCGTGTTCGGGATCGAGCGCGTAACGACGCACACCGCCGCGAATGCTGAGCGCGTCGCCGCCTTCGACGAACTCGGCGACGTGGCAGTCCTCGCAGTAACGCCCGCCGACGTCTTCGGCCGCAGCCACCACGCCGGCCCAGACGGAGGTCGCGGCGCCTTGCGGGATCGTCTTCCATTCGAAGCCGGGTTGGCCGGCCTTCGAATTGGTCGCGTTGATCTGATCGATCAGCGCCTGCATGGCTTCCGGCGTCATGTGACGGGCGAGTTCGGTGCGGATGCCGCCGGGATGCACGGCGGTCGCACGCCGCCCCGGTCTTTGTGGCGGCGATCGAATTCGACCGCGAACAGAGCATTGGCGGTCTTGGAACGGCCATAGGCCACGAACTCCGCGTAGGGCGTGTGTTCGAAATTGGGATCCTCCAGATCGACATCGGCAAACCGGTGACCGGCGGAAGACAGATTTACGAGACGCGAGCCCGGCTTGAACAGCGAGGCGATGCGGTTGACGAGGACAAAATGGCCGAGATGGTTGGTGCCGAATTGAGTCTCGAAACCGTCGCTGGTGGTGCCCTTGGGGCAGGCCATCACGCCGGCATTGGCGATCACAAGGTCAAAGGGTTTTCCAGCAGCGAGCAGTGCATCGGCGCAGGCGCGAACGCTTGTGAGCGAGGCGAGATCGAGTTCGACCAGTTCAAGTCCACCTTCGGGCGAAGCACCGGCGCGGACTTGTTCGGTGGCCGCGAACGCCTTGTCGAGATCGCGGGCGGCGCCGACCACCTGCGCGCCATGGGCGGCCAAGGTGCGGGCGGTTTCGACCCCGAGACCGGCCGAGACGCCGGTGACCAGGATGCGTTTGCCGCTGAGGTCGAGGCCTTTGAGAACGTCGTCCGTGGTAGAGGTGGCGCCATAGGGTCCGGGCATGATGAAATCCTCTGATGATTGGCTCGCCCGCCGCGATTGCGGCGGCGCCATCGCCCGATTATATAAGCGGAGGATGGCTCCGATTATATACGGAGGCTTCCTCCGTTTATCAAGGGGCGGCCTAATTGATCAGGGATGAATGGGCATGATGGCGGAGGCTGAAGGGCGCAAGCCGCGCGCGGATGGCCTGCGTAACCGCGAGCGGCTGATCGATGTCGCCAAGCTGGCGTTCGCCGAGATCGGACCGAATGTCAGCCTGGAGGAGATCGCGCGCCGCGCTGAAGTCGGCATCGGCACGCTCTACCGGCATTTCCCGACGCGCGACGACATCATCGCGGCGGTCTACCGCCGTGAGGTCACGCAACTCGCCGACGCCGCCAAGCGTCTGCTCGAGACGCGTCCGGCCGGAGAGGCCTTGCACGAATGGCTGCGGTTGTTCGTGGACTACATCGCGACCAAGAAGGTGATCGCGCCGGCGCTGGCTTCGATGACCGGCGGTACGTCCGCGCTGTATGAATCCTCCATCGACCTCATGAAGGGAGCCATTGCCGATCTGGTCGAGAAAGCGATCGCAGCCGGCGATATCCGGCCCGATGTCGAGCCGTTCGATCTGGTTCAGGCCTTGGGAAGCTTTGCGATGGGTGTCTCGACCAGTCCGGGTTGGGAAACGCGCACGCTTCGGCTGATCGATATATTGATGGATGGTCTGCGTTCGGGAGCATCCGGAGGGCATTAGTTGGTTTCAGCGTAACCCTTGAGCGTCCGCATCATTCGCTCGTTCTCGATGCGGAACATGCCTACCAGGAATGGCATGAATAATTTCACAGGCCCCTGGGGCGAAAGCTCCAGCGACCTCGTCAGATGAACGGAAGCGCCGTTGGGAGTGAGGATGTGCTGCAGCTTGATGCCGATGACGCCGAGCGCGCGGGGCTTCAACGTCATCGGCTGCTCGAACGCCAGCCGCGTCGGCCGGTCCATTGCGGTGACAACGCCGTGCCGGATGCCGAAAGGTCCCGGCTCGACATAGGTCGTGCCGACCGCGATCGGACCGTCCGAGATCGTGACCGTGCCGTGAAACGCGGAAGATCTCGGCAGCCAGCGGTCGTAGTCGCGCAGATCGGCCAGCAGCGAGAACACGCGCTCGGCGCTCGCAAGGATATCCGTCTCGAATTTCAGCTCGACCATGACGCCCCTCATCACCCGTCGACATGACGCCAAGCTTAGAAGAGGCAAAGCCTTTGCACAACTCGCGGGTGCATCGCGCTGCTGGCCAATTTCGCGTTCGCGCCCATCCATGTGAGTTGACTTGAGCCGCGCGACACAAATATCCATTGAGGATACTCACTTCTGAACGAAAGCAGGACTCCGATGGCACGTGTACGTTGTTTCACCGAAATGGGCATGGGCGTTGACGTTCACGGCCGCGACGCCACCAAGGCGGCGCGGCGGGCGGTCTCGGATGCCATCCGCCATTCCAGCGTCGGGTTCTTTCGGATGGTGGGCAAGACTGCCAATGACATGTTCGTCGATGTCACCATCGGCGTGCCGGACCCGGGCTCCGTCGACACCGCGGCGGTGGCGAAAGAATTGCCGTATGGCACGGTAACGGTGACCGCGGTCAAAGGCGGGCTGGAAGTTCCGGCCGAGAGCGGCGGCGATGCCATCATCATTGCCAATGCGGCTGTCGTCGTCAGTCTCGATGATGGCGCGTCCGGCTAGTTGCGCATTCAGGCGATCCCGGAGTTTGCTTCCATGAAACAATTTTCCAATCCGCGGCTGGCATGCGCGGCACTGTGGGCTACAGCAACGCTCTCGCCTGCTGACGCGGATATCGACGTTCGCTAACTCAATGCAAAGACCGGACCTGAATTGCCGTCCAACCATTCGCCGCTGTTTGCGCCGGTTCTGTAAGGAATGACTTCGATGAAATCCAGGCGCCGAAAGCCGAATTCTGCGGCCAAGCCAAACCAGCGAGCCAAGCTCTCGCGTACCCACGCGCCCGCCGATCTATCGCCCGTAGACTGGCAACGCGGCTTGCGCCGCCAGTTTGGCCGTGAGCAGCATTTCGGGTTAGAAAACCTGACCGGCGAGCCGTTTTTCTCTGAGTTTCGAGTCAGCAATCCGGTTTCGAAATCCAGTTATCGCGTAGCGATTCGAGGATTGGGGCCGGGTGGCAATTTCTGTTCATGCCCCGATTATGCGACCAGCGAGCTGGATACCTGCAAACACATCGAATTCACGCTTGCCCGTCTGGAGAAAAAGCGCGGCGCCAGGAAGGCGTTTGCTCGCGGCTATCAGCCCGTATTTTCCGAGTTGTATTTGCGCAATGACGGCAAACGCCGGGTGCATTTTCGCGCCGGAACGGATTGCCCACCGGCGCTGAGGGAGGCCGCCGCCGGTTTATTCGACGCTGAGCACGACGGGATGCTACCCGATGAGCGCTTTGGCGAGTTGGAACGTTTTATGACGATTGCGTCGAAGTCCGGTCATGAAATGCGCGCCTATGACGATGCCCTTAATTTCGTCGCGGGAAGGCGGGATGCGGACCGTCGGGCCGCGAAGCTTGCGCAATTGTTCCCACGCGGCGCTGCCGATTCCAAGCTGCAGGCGCTTCTGAAGGCGCCGCTCTATCCCTATCAGGCCGAGGGCGCGCTGTTCGCGGTGCGGACCGGCCGCGCACTGATCGGCGACGATATGGGACTAGGCAAGACCATACAGGCAATTGCCGCGACAGAAATACTGGCACGAAATTTTGGCGTCTCGAAAGTGCTGGTGATCTGCCCGACCTCGCTCAAATACCAGTGGCAAAACGAGATTACGCGTTTCTCCGGGCGGCAGGGGTGAAAATGCGGCGCGCGTCATCAACGGCGGCCGGGTGCGGCGGCAGAAGGACTATGCCCTGAACGACTTCTGCAAGATCACAAACTACGAGAAACTCCAGCCCGATCTCGACCTGATAGCCGCTTGGGCGCCGGAACTGGTGATCGTCGATGAAGCGCAACGGGTCAAAAACTGGAACACCGTGGCGGCACGAGCCTTGAAACGCATCGATAGCTCGTATGCGATCGTGCTGACCGGCACGCCGCTGGAAAACAAGCTGGAAGAACTGGTCTCCATCGTCCAGTTTGTCGATCAGCACCGGCTGGGGCCGACCTGGAAGCTGCTGCACGAGCATCAGGTCAAGGACGAATTCGGGCGCGTCACCGGCTATACCGGGCTCGGGAAGATCGGCCAAACACTGGCGCCGGTCATGATCCGCCGGCGCAAATCCGAGGTGTTGCGGCAACTGCCCAGCCGGACCGACCAGAACCTTCTGGTGCCGATGACCGAAATGCAAACGCGTTATCACCAGGAAAATGCCGACGAGGTAGCGAAAGTCGTCCAGCGCTGGCGCAAGACCAAGTTTTTGTCGGACAAGGATCAGCGGCGGCTGATGATTGCCCTACAGAACATGAGAATGTCATGCAACAGCACCTATCTGCTGGACCAGGAAACCGACCATGGCGTCAAGGCCGACGAGTTGGCGGCGCTGTTCGATGAATTGTTTGCCGAGCCCGACGCCAAAGTGGTTGTTTTTTCGCAATGGACTCGGACCCACGACATCGTTATCCGGCGTCTGGAAGCCCGCGGCGTGGGCTATGTCAGCTTCCACGGCGGCCTGCCTTCTGAAAAGCGTCCGGCGCTGATTGAGCGGTTTAGAGACGATCCTACCTGCCGCGTGTTTCTGTCCACCGATGCCGGCAGCACGGGGCTCAATCTGCAGCATGCTTCAACCCTGGTGAACATGGACTTGCCGTGGAACCCGGCAATTCTCGAACAGCGCATCGCGCGCATTCATCGCATGGGCCAGAAGCGGCCGGTGCAGATCATTAACTTCGTGGCGAAGGGCACCATCGAGGAAGGCATGCTTTCTGTGCTGGCGTTCAAGCGCTCATTATCGGCAGGAATCCTCGACGGCGGCAGCGGTGAGGTCTCGCTCGGCGGCTCGCGTCTCAACCGCTTCATGAAGGACGTCGAAAACGTCACCGGGCGTATGGGTGAGGGCGAGGCCGTGACACCGGCTGAGGAAGTAAAAAATATCGTCACCGCCGATGACGCTGGATCCTTGGAAGACCTGAACGCGGAGGTGAACGCCCCTGCGGGAACGCCAGCGGTCGGACCGATCAATGGTTCCAATCCGTGGCAGGCCTTGGCGCAGATCGGCGCGCAGTTTATCGGCGCTCTGGCTGCCGCCAACGATCCCAATTCTCCGGCGCATCCGTGGATCGAGCGCGATCCCGTGACCGGCGCGCAAAATCTCAAAATGCCGCTGCCGCCGCCGGAAACCGCGAGACAAATTGCCAACGCTCTTTCTGCGCTAGCCGACGGCTTGCGGACGATCGCGTGACAGGCGGCAGTTGGTGATCCATCGCGATGAATTCATGCGGAATCGGACGGCGACCCGGCGTCCGATCCCCTTTGGGAACGCTTCCTTACGCCCGGGCGTGTTGGCTCGATGGATGCGAAGCCATTGTCGGATCATCGTCATCGATGCTGACGTGAAGACGTCCGGTGTCAAATCTCACGCTGAGATGACGGTATTTGCGAAGATAACGGAGGCCGACGATCGCGGCGGCAAAACCGGCGGCCGCGCCGACGCCGAGCGACCAGCGCGGCCCAAAATGGTCGGCGATCCAGCCGACAATCGGCGCACCGATCGGGGTGCAGCCGAGTGCGATCGCCAGACGGATCGCCATCACGCGCCCGCGCATCGCGGGCTCGGTGGAGAGCTGCATCAGGCTGTTGGTCGAGTTGGAGAACGTCAACGCCGACACGCCGATCACCACCAGTGCCATGCCGAACAGCCACACGTTGGGCGCGAATGCGGCCAGCGTGCAGCCGAGCCCGAAGATCGCGGCGCCGATCATCAGAAGCGTGAAGTGGGGTTTCTCCCGCCCGGCCGCGAGCAGCGCACCAACGATGGTCCCGACCGCCATCACCGAGGTCAGGAGTCCATATTGGCTCGCGCCGGCATGAAACACCTTGACCGACATGGTCGAGATAAAAATCTGGAAGTTAAGCCCGAAGGTTCCGATCAGGAACAGCATCAGGACAATGGCCTTGAGATCCGGACGTTTCCAAACGTAGCGAAAGCCTTCGACTAGGCTGCCGCGCGTGCGTATCGCCCGGTCCTGAATATGCAGCTCGTTGAGGCGAAGCAGCGCGAGCGAACACAATACCGCGGCAAAGGAAGCGGCATTGATCAGGAACACCCAGCCCGATCCGACCGACGAGATAAGAGTGCCCGCGATGGCCGGACCGATCATCCGCGCGGCGTTGAACGAGGTCGAATTCAGCGCCACGGCGTTCGACAGGTCAGCTTCCCCGACCAGTTCCGCGACGAAGGTGTGCCGCGCTGGCGAGTCGAAAGCTGTCACGCAGCCGAGCGCGAACGCGAACATGTAGACATGCCACAATTGGACGAGCCCGGTGATGGTGAGAATGCCAAGTCCGAAGGCCAAGATGCCCATCGCGGCCTGTGTGCCGATTAAAAGCTTGCGCCGATTGAAATGATCCGCCGCAAAGCCGGTGAGGGGTAACATCAATAAATGCGGCCCGAATTGCAGCGCCATCAATACGCCCATCGCGGTCGCATTGTTATCGGTCAATTGGGTGAGGACCAGCCAGCCCTGGGCGATTCGCTGCATCCAGGTTCCTACATTGGAAACCAGCGCACCGCAGGCCCATACCCGATAATTAAAACCGCGCAGCGAACGGAAAGTGCGTTTCAC
>JBBCHO010000018.1:0-21945 GCA_037201505.1 Bradyrhizobium sp. | reverse complement strand
ATCGCGGCGGCTCGTTACGCCATCGTCCGTGTTGCAACGGCACGAACACCCGCACGCCTGATCACGATCGCTGGCAGCCGCCACGCCTCCCCACTTTCTCCCGGCACGTGAACTGGCCGAGTTGCTGTTTTGACGGCGCGTTGCACCGAGCGCGCAAAGATCGTTGCTATTGCGCACCCCGTCAAGCGCACAAGCGGCGGAGCAGGATCGCGTTTTCGCCCGGCCTGCGGAGAGAAGTTAGCGTGGCGCGTCATTTCACTGCAGTGCGGAATTTGGTCGCCATGACCGCGTGACCCCGAAATTGATTATCGGTGGGCTTCTCGCGATTTCCAGCGTTGCTCTGACACAAATACGACCGCGCGCTCGACCAGCTTGAACGTGAAAGCCGAGTCGCTGCGTCACCGCGTCCGTTCACGCCCCGGCGTCGGTGCTATAAGGTTGCGTCGGATCAATGGCGGAATGACCCATGCGGCGTCGGCAGTTTTTGGCGGGAATCGGTGGAGTTGCGGCATCGTCGCTCACCGCTCGCGCGCAGCAGACAACAAAATTGCCTGTTGTCGGGTTTATGGGCGCCGCAACGCCGTCTGCCTGGGCGCCATGGACAACGGCTTTTGTCCGGCGCCTCGATGAACTTGGATGGGTCGATGGCAAGACCGTCAAGATCGAATATCGCTGGGCCGAGGGAAGCGAACAGCGTTACGCCGAGATCGCCACCGAACTGGTCAATCTCGATGCAAAGGTGCTCGTTACGGTGGGCGGGGACGCAGCCAAAAAGGCCACTTCCAAAACCCCTGTCGTGGTTGCCTTGATGTCAGACCCGGTCGGGACGGGTCTCGTATCCAGTCTCGCACGGCCCGGCGGCAACATCACGGGCATGTCCATTCAATCGACCGACCTTGCCGGAAAGCGAATTGAACTTTTAAAGGAAGCCGTTCCCGCGATCCGTAATTTGGGCATTTTGGCCTATGTCGATTATGCCGGAACGATGATGGACGTCGGCGCGATCCATGCCGCCAGCAAGAGCTTTGGTCTGGAGGTCGTCACCGTTCCGATCCACCGTGCCAGTGATATTGAACCCGCGTTCGCTTCGCTCGATCCGCAAACGCAGGCCATTTATGTTCCGCCAAATCTGCTCGTGAACACCAACCGTATTCTCATCAACGAACTTGCCCAACGGCGGCGCTTGCCGACCATGTTTGGCTTTCGAGAGTATGTCGATAGCGGTGGGCTGATGTCTTACGGGCCCAATACGCCGCATTTGTTCCGGCGTGCCGCAGACTACGTCGATAAGATCCTGCGGGGGGCGAAACCCAATGATCTGCCGGTCGAGCAGCCGACCGAGTTCGATCTGATCGTAAATCTCAAAGTCGCCAAGCTCATTGGCCTTGAGTTCTCTCCGTCATTCCTGGCCCGCGCGGACGGCGTGATCGAATGAAGATTTGCCCGCGAAGGGCACTAGCAGCAGCCCGATCAGCGCGACGGACCGCCCGCCGTGCATTGGTTTAACCTCAACAAGCAAGCGTGCTATTTTTCTGCTACTCTATATTAAAGCCTCATTTATTTGCAGGGAGCCAAGCCATGCGGAATCGCCTTCTTGCCTTTTTTATCCTCGTACTTTCTTTTTTGGTTCTCGGGCCTGCAGCCAAGGCCCAATCATCGAAGGATATCGTCGGCAGCTGGAGTTTTCTGGTCAATGAAACAACCAATGCGGATGGCACTAAAGTCAATACGTACGGTGACAATCCCAAAGGCATTCTTATGTTCGACAGCGGCGGCCGTTTCTCGCTGTTCATTGCAAATCCGAACCGGGCCAACTTCGCATCCGGCAGCCGTCTGCAGGGTACGCCCGAAGAATACAAAGCGGCGGTTCATGGGTCCATTTCGTACTTCGGCAAGTACACCATCGATGAAAACGCTAAAGCCATTCATTTCGAGATTGAGGGTAGCAGTTTCCCCAATTGGGATGGCGTCACTCAGAAACGTCCGTTTTCGATTTCCGACGACGAATTACGCTTTACAAATTCGTCCGGTTCGAGCGGAGGCGCTGTTCTGGTGGTGCTTAAGCGCTTGAAATGAATGTCGTCGGGGGACATCAAAATGGCCAGTGCGACACGCGGGTGGTTGAAGCCAGCATGGTCGGTTACTCTAGCTTACAACTCGCCGTAATTTGCCCGCGAACGGCACCAGCAGCAAGCCGATCAGCGCGACACACGCGATCAGCATCCAGGCTTCGTTGACGGACAGCGCAAACGCGGCCTTCTCGACCATCGGGCGCAGATAGGCCTCGACCACTGCGTCGGTCGCGTCGGGCGGACGGTGGGTGAACAGGTGCACATCGAGGCCGATCGCCTGCGCCGCCGTGACGTCGCCCGCGATCAGCCGGTCGCGTAGCGCGTCGGCGTGTCCGCCGGTGCGTCCATAGAGAATGGTGTCGATCAAAGCGATGCCGATCGCGCCGCCCAAATTTCGCATCAGGTTGAACAGCCCGCTCGCATCCGGCACCTGGATCGCGGTCAGCGTGCCCAGCGCTAGCCGTGTCGGCGGCAGCAGGCAAAACATGATCGCGATACCGCGCAGCACCTGCGGCCAGAACATCTCGTGGAAACCGGCGACGCGGCTCTGGAACGCGCTGGCGCCGAGGCCGAGTGCGAACAGTGCAAAGCCTGCCGCCGAGAGATAACGCGGATCATAGCGGCTCTCCATCCAGCCCGCGATCGGCGCGGTGATCAGTTGGGCTACGCCTGTCACCAGCATGATGGTTCCGATCTCGAACGCGTCGTGCTGGCGGACATAGGCCAGGAACACTGGCATCAGATAGACCGAGCCGAACAATCCGACGCCAAGACAAAAACTCAACGCGCAGCCGACCGCGAAGGCCGGCGCGCGCAGGGTAGTCAGATCGACTACGGGATAGAGCGCGTTCAAACTTCGACGCGCGAAGGTTATTGCGGCGGCGGCGCTCGCGACAAATAGCGCCAGACAGATCGGCGACAGCCAGCCTTCCTGTGGGGCTTTCTTCAGCCCAATCTCAAGACCCGCGAGTGCGATCGCCATCAGCGCCAGTGACAACAGGTCGAGCGTGGCGAAATCCGAGAAGCGCGGCCGGTCGCGCGGCAACAGAAACGGCGTCGCGGCGGCCGCGATCACGCCCGGCGCGACATTGATCAGGAACAGCCAGTGCCACGACCAGGTCTCGGTGATCCAGCCGCCAACCACAGGCCCGATGGTCGGCGCCAGCACCGCCATGATGCCGGCCAGGGTGGTCGCGACCGGATGCAGGCGCAGCGGAAACAGCAGGAACACGGCGGAGAAAACCGCGGGGATCAGCGTGCCGCCGGCAAAACCTTGCACGACGCGGAAGGAGACCAGTGTGGAAAAATTATCGCTGAAGGCGCAGCCGATCGAGGCCAGCGTAAAGACGCTGATCGCGATCACGAACAGCCAGCGCAGGGTCAGCACCCGCGTCAGCAGGCCGGTCAGTGGAATTGCCGTGATCTCGGCGACCAGATAGGCGGTCTGGATCCAGCTCATCGCATCGCGGGAGATGTCGAGCGCGCTTTGAATCGCCGGCAGCGAGGTCGCGACTACCTGAATGTCGAGGATCGCCATGAACATGCCGAGGCACATCAGGATGAATCCGAGCCAGGTCGCGGTGCTGGCTTCGCCGGGTTCGGTGGAGGGCGCTGTGCAAGGCTCTTTGGAAGGCCCTGTCATGATCGCGCTCATGGCGCGGTGCGGAGCGTGAGTTCGCGCGAGGCGGCCAGCGCGCGGTTTTCGGCGCGGATACGGATCATCAGAACCCCGGCGTTGAGAATCGTGAAGATCACCGCGATGCTTGGCAACCCCAGCACCAGCGGCAGTACGGCGATCTCGCCAACCACCACAGCATAATTGGGATGCGACAGAAACCGATAGGGGCCTGCCTTTACCAGCGATGTTTCGGGCAGCACGATAATCCGCGTGGTCCAGCGCGGGCCGAGCGTGCGCATTACCCAGACGCGCAGGCCCTGCAGCAGCAGAAAAAACAACAGCGCGATAATATTGATCGGCTGGTCATGCCCGAACACCCACAGCGCGATCAGCCATGTCGTGTGCACCGCGACCATCAGGGGATAATGTCCCCCGGCGACTTCAATCGCGCCGCGGGCCTTAAGCCTGCGCGTATGATAATGCGAAAGAAAGAGTTCTCCGGCGCGCTGCAGCGTGACCAGGCCGAGGATGAATTCCGCCGCGCTCACGCGGCGTGCCGCAGCGAAACGCAGCTCGCCGTAAAGCCGGGCCCGAGCGCCGTCAGCAGCGAACGGGCCGGCAATCCCCTGGCGCGGGCGCGTTCGAGAATGAACAACACGGTGGGGGCGGACATGTTGCCATATTCGGCGATCACGTCGCGCTCGTGTTGGAGCGTGCCCTGGTCCAGCGCCAGCGTGGTCTCCAGCGCCTGGATCACCTTGGCGCCGCCGGGATGGCAGATGAACTGGTCGATATCGTCCAGCGTCAACTGCATGCGCTCCAGAATCTGCGCCAGCGCGGGCTTGAGATTCTCGGTGACGAATTCGGGGATGGTCCGGCGCATGATCACGCCAAAGCCCTGCGGATCGACACTCCAGCCCATGATGCCCTGCGTATCGGGCCACAGATGTTCGCCGCTGTGCTCGATCCGTGTCGCGCCGCCGTCGCCCGCGCGCAGGACGACCGCAGCCGCGCCGTCGCCGAAAAGACTCACCGCAATGATGTTGGCCTTGGTCAATTCATCATGGCGAAGCGCGAGGGAACACAGTTCGATTGCAACCATCAGCACATTGCTGCCGGGCCGGGCCTGCGCCAACTTTGATGCAATCGACAGGCCCGAAGCGCCGCCGGCGCAGCCGAGCCCGAACACCGGCACGCGCGCCACATCGGAGCGAAAACCGATGCGGCGGGCGACGCGCGCATCGAGGCTGGGCGTCGCAATGCCGGTGGAGCAAACGGTTACAACCGTGTCGATATCGCCGGGGGCGAGGCCGGCATTCGCCAGCGCTTTGCCGGCGACCTCGATATAGAGCGCCTCGGCGCCTTCGAGAAACGCCGCGGTGCGCTCCGGCCAGCCGCGCGGTTCGAGATACCATTCGAACGGTTTCACGCCATGGCGCTTGACGATACCGGTGTTGGCGAAAATGCTGGCGAAGCGGTCGTAATCGGGAAAGCGGCTGCCGAAGATGTCCCATGCCGCCGCCAGCACGTCCTTTTGCAAAAAGGTGTGCGGAGGGACCGATGTCGCGAGTGAGACCAGGGCAGCCGTGTGCATTACGAAATCTTTCGTGGGGGGTCCGATATGATGGGAACATCTGCGGGACGCGTTTATTTCGCGTTGCAGGAAAATTGGTGATTGAACGGGTCACACTAATGTGAAATTTCGGCAACAAAGCGAAACATGCCCGACGGAATAAATTTGCCGTCGCAGCAACAATGGCGACATTGAGTGCATCAGATGAACAAACGATCTTTCAGGCGTGCGACGGCTGCAGACGCCAGCACCGTCCGTGACATCACACACGCCGCCTACACCAAATGGATTGCGGTGATCGGCCGCAAGCCGAAGCCGATGACGGCTGACTACGACAAGGCCGTCGTTAACAATGTCATCGATCTGCTGGAGGAAGACGGCCGGCCGATTGCGCTGATCGAGATGATTCCCGAACTTTCATTCGAGCCTGCGCATCTCCTGATCGAAAACATCGCGGTTTTGCCGGAGTGGCACGGCGAGGGCATCGGCAGCGTATTGCTGCAGCGGGCCGAAACAATCGCGCGCACCTTCGGCGTCAACGAAATGCGGCTGTATTTCCACGCCAAGTTTGTCGCGAACCATTTGTTCTATGCGCGTCGCGGCTTCGTCGAATTTTCGCGCGAGCCGCATCCCGCGGGCGGCGAGATCGTTCACATGAAGAAATCGATTGAGGGTTAGCGCGGTTTCCGGTTGTGCTGCTGCGCGGCTTATGGGGCGATTGTGTCTCGTTATCGGATGCCCATGTGTTCCCCAAACCGCTGGTTTTTTCAGCGGTGCCTGCCGTGAATTTGGCGATATCGTGGCGGGATCGCCAACGCGCGCGAGACGATTCGCGGCGCCGTCATCGATGTCCGGCATCACTGGACGCATTCGCGCGAAAGGAACTGGCACCATGTGTATCGGATTGACCACAGGGACCGTTTCGCTGTGCGGTTTATCTTGCCGTGGCGGTTGTTCCTTGGCATACTTTCAACTTGATCGACCCGGTAAAGGCGCGAGATGAAAAGTCGCACATTTATATCGGATCTGAGAGAGCAACTCGGATCTCCATCCAACGAAACGCTCGACGGCTTGCGGTTGCTCCGGGCCTTCGTCAAGCTGTCGTCGCGGCAGCGCGCTGAGGTGATCGAACTGGTCGAACGTTTCGCAAGCGATCAGCCGCCATTTCCCGGCGGTATCAACGGACGGCCCGATCCGCGTTGAGGATGAGCATCGTATAGATGCCGTTCTGCGAGCGAACCGAATGAGGCCGCGCGAACAGGCGGCCTCATCGTTTTTATGACCCTGACAGTTTTAATGCCTCGACGTTTTCAGGTCTCAGTGTTCCCACCAGAACCAGTCGGCATGCCCCCGGCGCCAGTCGGCGTGACGCTGCTGGTTCTGTCCGATCAGGATCCCGAAACGGATACAGGCCTTGCGGTCACCCTTGTCGCACAGCTGATGAAAGCCGAGCATTTCAGCTTCCACCGCGCTTTGGGCCTGGGCAGGTGCCGAGCCGATCGCCGTCATTCCCGAAATCTCGACCACGACCGCCATGGCGGTCATCAAAGGCTTTAAAGTTATTGCATCTCCTGTTTCAAAATCAGCCCCGCCCCGAAGCTAGAGCGCGAGAGCTGAATGCAATCTGAACTTGAGTACTGGTGCGGCCCGACCCGGTGGCCCCGCAGGCGAGCTCGCTTTGGCGTAAATCCACACCTTTAGTTGGAGCCGGTCCGGTTCGCCACCGTGTCAAAAGTGTGGTAATCCACCGTCAAACAGGAGGATGGCGCCCATGATCGAACCGAAACTGGAAGTCCCGGCGGAACTGCGTGACTTGGCCGAAAAAACCATCGACCAGGCCGAAAAGGCGTTCGGGATGTTCTTCGATGCTGCCAACAAGTCGGTGACATCGATCCCGAGCCCCGGCACGGAGATTTCCAAACAGGCGCTGTCGTTCACCGAACAGAACATGAAGGCGGCCTTCGAGCACGCGCGTAAATTGGTGCACGCCACCGATCTGCAGCAGGCGATGCAGATCCAGTCCGAATTCCTCCGAAGCCAGTTCACCAATGCCGGCGAGCATATGCGCCAGATCTCCAGCGGCGTCATGAGCGCCGCCAAGGATGCCACCAAGGTCAAGCTCTGACCCGCCCGCCTCGCGGGCGAGGCCGGACTAAACAAACTCCGGGGCTAGAGCGTTTTTGAGCGAAGTGGATACCGGTTCGCGTGAAGAAAACGCGTCAAAACAAAAGATTAGAGCCCGGTTCTGATTCAATCAGAACCGATAAGGCTCTAGTTCCCCGGAGCGCTTTATTTTAAACAGTTGCTTGCCCAACAAATAGCCTTGCGCGGATAAGCGCGCCGGCTTTCAATTACAGGGCAGGTCCTTGACGGGCCACCGGGTTTCATCGCCCGCCGTCTGTCATCTTTCCTGCTGATCCCTGTCGGTACCGCCGGCAGGGATTTGCAGTTTTGGGGTGTGGGTTTTTGCGAGAGATCGGACAGGCTCTTTCCACGGGTCGTCCCTGCGAACGCAGGGACCTATACGCCGCGGCCCATCGGTGAAGGATGCTGTTGGACGATTGTCGCCGAACACAACGTCCTGTGGTTATGGGTCCCTGCGTTCGCGCAGGGACGACGAGTTGGGCTTGTGTTCGCGATTGTTATTTCAGTTTGTAAGGGTGGCGGCCGGACGGCTCATTCCCCAGGGCCGGGATTATTACAAAAACACCAATGTTCGTTGCAAAACATTAATTGCCCGGCCAGCACGCCGTAAGGCGGCAAACCCCATCTTGAGCTTCATGACCAGGCGCTATCCGCGCCTTGCCCTCACTCATGGAGAGTTACAATGACAGATCGTCGATCTGAATCTTCTTCCGTTCCTGTTTATCGTCCTGCTCCGCGCCGGCTGTTTTCCGCGCGCAAGATCGCGCTGATGGCGTCCGTCGTTGCCGGTCTGGGCGTCGCCGCCTACGGCCTCGATTCCACCTCCGGCGGCTTCGGCATCAGCCCGGCCCATGCGCAGGTCAATACCGATGTCGGCAAAGCAGCGCAGCCCACCGGCTTCGCCGACATCGTGCAGCGCGTAAAACCCTCGGTCATCTCGGTCAAGGTGACGATGAAAGAGAAGGTCGCCGATGTCAGCGATCGCAGTGACGGATCGGATCAGTCGGGTCCGCCGATGGAGCGTTTCTTCCGTCAGTTTGGCGGACCCGAAGGCACGCCGCCGGGAACGCACCAACACCATGGCGGGCATGGCGTCATGATGGGTCAAGGCTCGGGCTTCTTCATTTCGCCGGATGGCTTTGCTGTGACCAACAACCATGTCGTTGACGGCGCGGACAAGGTCGAAGTCACGACCGACGACGGCAAGACCTACGCTGCCAAGGTGATCGGTACGGATGCGCGGACGGATCTGGCGCTGATCAAGGTCGAAGGCGGTGCGGACTTCCCGTTCGCCAAATTGGCCGCAGGCAAGCCGAGAATCGGCGACTGGGTACTCGCGGTCGGCAATCCCTTTGGTCTCGGTGGAACCGTCACCGCCGGCATCGTTTCAGCCAGCGGCCGCGACATCGGCAATGGCCCGTATGACGATTTCATCCAGATCGACGCGCCGGTCAACAAAGGCAATTCGGGTGGCCCGGCTTTCAACATGCAGGGAGAAGTCGTCGGCGTGAACACCGCCATCTACTCCCCCTCGGGCGGCAGCGTCGGCATCGCCTTTTCGATTCCCGCGCCGACCGTGAAGAACGTGGTCGCTCAACTCAAGGACAGCGGGTCCGTCACCCGTGGCTGGATCGGCGTTCAGATCCAGCCGGTGTCGCAGGACATCGCGGATAATCTCGGCATGAAGAAAGCGGAAGGTGCGATGGTGCTGGAGCCCCAGGCCAATGGCCCGGCCGCCAAGGCCGGCATCGAATCCGGCGACGTCATCACATCGGTGAACGGTCAGGCGGTCAAGGATCCCCGCGAACTCGCCCGCAGTATCGCCGCGCTCGCTCCCGGTGCCGCGGTCAAGCTCACCGTTCTGCACAACGGCAAGGATGGGGTCATCAACCTGACCCTGGGTCAGTTGCCTGCGACGCAGGAGGCGAACGCCGCTCCGGATCACGGTGCGGATGTTCCACGGCTCGGCCTGACGGTCGCGCCCGCAAGTTCAGTCGCGGGCGCCGGCAAGAGCGGCGTCGTGGTCACCGGCGTCGATCCGAACAGCAACGCGGCTACGCGCGGCGTCAAGCAGGGCGACGTGATCCTCGAAGTGGCGGGAAAGAGCGTGGCGAATCCCGGCGATATCAGCGAAGCGGTCAAAACCGCGCACGCAGATAACAAGAGCAGCGTTCTGATGCGCGTTCGTTCGGCTAACGGCTCGCATTACGTCGCCATCCCGCTCGGAAACGGCTGACACCATCGAACCAAAGGCCGCCAGTGCGCATCGCGTGCTGGCGGCCTTTTGCGCGTTTGGGGTTTCGCGAAGCGCGGATCCGAAACAAGCGCTCCGCTTAAACACCCTATGGATAAGGTCCCGGTCCAGGCTGGCCGATCAGCTGTCGGTCGGGGCCGGGGCAAGATCGCTGGCGGCGCTGTCGCCGAGGAAATGATCGAGAGTCGACTGGCGCGATGGTGAAGTGCGGGTCCGTGCTAGGCCTTTTTTGTGACAATAGCTAAGTGGGGAACAATGGCTGGAGCGCAGACGGTCCGTTGCGAAATCTGGAGGTCTTCATTTACTGAGATAATGTTGTCACGTGCAGCCGACATAGGATCTGAAAATTGACGCAAATAATCTGCAGCCGTCATGATATAGGTAAACTGGTGTTCACGCGTTCCACCGCTCGGGATGGAAATGATACCCGGATGGGTTTTCCGCTTAGCAGCCAGTTTTTCGAAGTCGGCAAGATTTATGGTTGTGAGTGCCCGCCCCTCCTTCGTGGCGATGGCTAACACGCGATGGTCTGGAATTTGAAGCAGTGCGCGATCTCGAAGCGGAAGCGCATCGATCCCCGCTTCAAATAGCAGGGGAGTTATCTTAGGCGAAATATTTTCGTCCAAAAGGAGACGAATTTCATTCGTTGCGAGATCTGCCATCAACTGCCCCGTCGGATCGGGGCCTTCCTACCGAAGGCCGCGCTTTATAATAAAGTCTCGCAAATTTCACGTCCCCCTCCGTCAAATTTGGGTAGTCCTCAAGTATATTCTCGATGCTTTCCCCGGCCTCAACCATTTTCCCGATGTGGAGAACCGAAAGTCTAGTTCCCTTGAACACGGCTGCACCACCGAGAACAGCATCGTTCTCCTCTACTCGTTCGAGTCCGCTGGCGTACAAATTCACACGTGGCTTCACTTCTTCGCAGGCCTTGCCAACGTCTATTGATAGATAATTGTCGATATTAACCAGCGTGTGTGCAAACGCGCAGCCGCAGAAGGAATTATTCCAATCTGCTTCAATTACAAATGGCGAAGGAGGCAAGTGAGGATTGCCGACAAAATATGAGGCATGACCGTGCCCGCTGGCCAACACGTAAATTTCTTTGAGGGCTACCTTCCGGAGTTCGACACTGTCCAAAAACCGATTTCCGTACACGGCAGCAAACGTGACGACATCGGGCCATCGGAAGCACAAGCGCGCAGTCTCGATGCGAAGGACACTTGCGGTAGGTACCACTCCGCGCGAGATGTCATTTCGAACTTCTTTTTCTTTTTCCGGCACTCCGGCCAAAACCATCGTCTCTCGTAAGCTCAAAAGGCGAGGGTTAAGTGCGACAGCTCTCCGCGTCGGCTCCGCGAACCCGGCATCCCCGGGCTCGAGTTGAACCGCCTTGTCATAAGCTTTGAGCGCTTCCTCGTGCCGTCCCTGCTGGTGCAGCGTGGCCCCGAGGCTCGCGATATACCCAGGCCTGGGATCCAGCCGGATGGCGCGGGTGATCGACTCCATTGCCTGATCGTATTGCCCGGCCTGCAGGGACTGCACGCCCATGCGGTGCAGGCTGTCCGCGTCATCAGAGTCGAGATCAGGCGCCTGCTGAGAGATTTGAAGATCGGGATTTCGTTGCGCGCACAGCGTCACCAACTCTGCCCGCACCCGATCCAGCACCTGCGCATAATCGCGCGCCGCGGTCTGCCGGAACAGCCGCATTGTCGGATACCAGGGGCTGTCGTCGCGATCCAGCAGCCAGCGATAGTCGGGCGTCCAGGGCAGCAGGATCCAGGTCGGGCAGCCCAGCGCGCCGGCGAGATGGGCGACGCTGGTGTCGACGGTGATGACGAGATCGAGGCAAGCGATCAATGCCGCGGTCTCGTTGAAATCGCTGAGCTCGGAAGTGAGATCGATGATGTCGGTCTGCGCGAGGACTTCCTGGTCCGCGGGCTTTGCGCCCTTCTGCAGGCTCACAAAAGTCGCGTCGACGTCGAGAATGCGGGAGAACATCTGCAGCGACACCGATCGATTGTGATCGTTGCTGTGATTGGGATTGCCGGACCACACCAGGCCGACCCGCAATTTGCTGCGGGGGCCGAGGCGATTGTCCCAGGCTTGCACGCGGTCCGGCGCGGGGGCCGGCAGATACGGTATGTCGGCTGGAATCGTATCCAGTCGTGTGGCGAAAGCCAGCGGCAGGCTCGATGTCGGACAATACATGTCGAACGCCGGACAAGTGCCGGCGGATTTCGGAACACTCTGCCAGACGCCTGGCAGCTTCGACAGCAAAGGATACGCCCCGTCTTCCACCACCAGAATGACGCGCGCGCCGCGCGCCGCCACCATCGGCACATAGCGTGCGAACTGGATTGAATCTCCGAGGCCCTCATCCGCGTAGATCAGGATGGTCTTGCCCGCGATATCTTCCGCGCCGAGCCAGATCGGCTGCGGAAATTTCGGATAATTAACCTGATGGATTTTCAACCGCGTTTCGCGGCCGGCCCAGCCGGCCTCGAAATTTCCGAGCAGCATTTGAAGCAGCGACAAATCCCAGTCGGCGTGCGTGTAATCGGGATCGATCGTTTTCTGGTGACGGTAGATCGCTTCAGCTTCGTCGAAGCGATGAAACTGCTGCAGCGAGCCGGCCTTGTTGGTCAGGGCGGTCAGAAAGTCCGGCTTGAGCGCCAGCGCCTTGTCGAACCACGACAGCGCCTCTTCGTCCCGGCCCGAACGTTTGCAGGATGGCGCCGATATTGTTGCAGGTGTCGGCATTGTCAGGGTCGAGCGAATACGCCCGCCGGTTTTCGGCCAGCGCCTCTTCGAGCCGTTTCATGCTGAACAGCGTTCGCGCGCGCGCTTGCAGGGTCGGCGCATGGTTCGGGAGCAGCGCGTCGCACAGATCAAGGCGGGCGATGGATTCGTCGAACCGCCCCATGTGATTAAGGAGGATGCCGCTCTTGTATCCCGCGTCATGATGCTGCGGATCGAGTTCTAGGACATGCCGAAAGCTCAACAGCGCGTGGTCAAGGTGGTCCAGTTCGAGAAAGACATTGCCAAGGTGATGCCATAACCCGGCATCCTCAGGCGTGAGTCGAACCGCGTCGCCATAGGCTTTGAGCGCTTCCTTATGCCGTCCCAGTTGGCGCAGCGTGGCACCAAGGTTCGCCATGTAGTTGGGCCTGGGATCCAGCCGGATAGCGTGGCTGATCGACTCCACTGCCTGATCGTATTGCCCGGCCTGGAAAAGTTGCACGCCCATGCGGTGCAGGCTTTCCGCGTCATCATTGTCGGTATCAGACGCCTGCTGACGAGAGATTTGGGCAGCGGGATTTCGTGGCGCGCACAGCGCCAGCAACTCACCCCGCACCCGATCCAGCACCTGCGCATAATCGCGCGCGGCGGTTTGGCGGAACAGCCGCGCTGTGGGGTACCAGGGACTGTCGTCGCGATCCAGCAGCCAGCGGTAGTCCGGCGTGTAGGGCAGCAGAATCCAGGTCGGGCAGCCCAGCGCGCCGGCGAGATGGGCGACGCTGGTGTCGACGGTGATGACGAGATCGAGACAGCGGATCAACGCCGCGGTCTCGTTGAAGTCGGTGAGTTCGGAAGTGAGATCAATGATCCCGGTCTGTGCCAGGAATTCCTGGTCGGCGGGCTTCGCACCCTTCTGCAGGCTCACAAAACTCACATCGACGTCGAGAAGGCGCGAGAATTTCTGCAGCGGCACCGATCGATTATGATCGTTGCTGTGAACGGGATTGCCGGACCACACCAGGCCGACCCGCAATTTGCCGCGAGGGCCGAGGCGGTCCTCCCAGGCTTGCACGCGGTCCGGCGCAGGGTCGGGCAGATACGGTATGTCAGCCGGAATCGTATCCAGTCGTGTGCCGAAAGCGAGCGGCAGGCTCGATGTCGGGCAATGCATGTCGAACGCCGGAAACTCCTTGTCCGACTTCCGAAAGCATTCCGAAACGCCCGGGAGTGCCGATAGCAGGGGATAGGCCGCGTCGGTCACCACCAGAATGACGCGCGCGCCGCGCGCTGCCACCATCGGCACATAGCGCGCGAACTGGATCGAATCTCCGATGCCTTCATCCGAGCAGATCAGGATGGTCTTGCCCGCGATGTCTTCCGCGCCGAGCCACATCGGCTGCGAGAATTTCGGATAATTGACCTCATGGGCTTTCCACCGCGACTCGCGGCCAGCCCAGCCGGCCTCGAAATTGCCGGCCCGCATATCGATCAGCGACAGATCCCAGTCGGCCAACGCGTAACCGGGATCGATCGTCTTGATGTAACGGTAGATCGCCGCGGCTTCATCAAACCGGTGAACCTGCTGCAGTGAAGAGGCCTTGTTGGACAACACGGTCATATAGTCCGGCTTGAGCGCCAGCGCCTTGTCGAACCAAACCAGCGCCTCTTCGTCCCGGCCGTAGGTTTGCAGAATGGCGCCGATATTGTTGCAGGTGTCGGGTCGGCCGGGATCGAGCTCGTAGGCCCGCAGGCCGCCGGCGAGGGCTTCCTCGAACCGTTTCAGCTTCTGCAGTGCCATGGCGCGCATTTGCACGATGGGTGCATGGTTCGGCTTCAGCGTGTCGCTGAGGTCGAAATAGGTCAGCGCCTCGGCCGAACGTCCGAGCTTTTCCAGGATAAACCCGCAGCGATAGGCCGCATCCCAGTGGCGCAAATTGAGCTTGAGCACGTGTTGAAAGGCCAACAGTGCTTCGTCCAGTCGGGCGAGATCGAACAGGGCAGTGCCGAGATTGATCCACAGCGACATATCTTCGGGCTTGAGCTGGACCGCCTTGTCGTAGGCCTTGAGGGCCTCCTCAAAACGCCCTTGTTGCCGCAGTATGCCCCCGAGGCTTGAAAGATATTCCGCCTTGGGGTCTTGCCGGATCGCGCGGGCGATCCACTCCACCGCGAGATCGTGGTTTTGGGCCTGGCTGGACAACAGCCCCATCAGATGCAGGCTGTCGGCGTGTTCGGGGTCGGCGGCAAGCGCCTGCTGGCAAGCGATCTGGGCGTCGAGATATCGTCCCGCGCGCAGATGGCCGAGGCCGGCTTCGCATAAGGCCGATGCGCCGGCGGGCGGAGCGTTTGAGCCGGCCTTTGCGCCAGGCTTTGCACCGGCCTTGGATGGTGGGGCGGCTGCCCGGCGATTGCGGCGGTTCATCTGCGCATTTCACAGGGGACAACTCGTCGAGCACTAGATGATTCGTCATCATCCGCAAAATGCGGAAGGCCGGTTTGCTCAGGGGTGAATCACCCGGGGGCACGCGCCTATTTTGATTTGCCCCAAATTATTTGCCCCAAGCGATTTGAGGCCTGCGGAAACCCATCGCCATCCAGGCGGCGACCAGCTTCACCATGGACTTGCCGGAGTGCGTCTCGTAACTCGGCACGTCCTTTGGCAGTTCGACGCCGGCGCGGCGCTCTCTGGTCATGATCCGTACTTCAAGCGGCGGCGCGCCTGCCGGGAATCGATTCCGATACATCGACAACCAGTGCCCTCTGGTGAAGTCGAGGAACATTGCCGAATTGCAGCAGGTGGCAACGACCCGCCGGGTCGGAGAGTCAGGCTTGAGCCGATACTCTCTCAGATATTCCTGCCCCGCCACGCATCGCACCCGATCCTTTCGATAGAGGATCATGGCTGTTGCACTATCGGGATCGAGCACCGGTGGTGCGGAAGGCAATTGTTCGAATTGGCGGCCGGCTTGCTGGCAGCTGGTGCAGTAGCAGGCTGCCGTCAAAATCGGCTGCCCGATCGTCTCGAATTTCACCTTGCCGCATTGGCAGGTCGCGGAAAGAGGTTGCCGGGATTTCTGGTTCACGACGGCTTCCCGTTTGCGGGGTCCATTCGCGGCCTAGTTTGGCGGTAATGCGCGGTGACCGCAACGGGTCGATCAAGCCCGTCATTCAAGCTGGCTTGTTCGCCATCAGATAGACCGCGACAAAGGCCGAAAGCGTCACGGCACAGGCGCCCGCCAGATAGACCGCGTTGACGCCGAACGCGCCGGCGATGGCGCCGGCGGTGGGACCGGTCAGGCCGATCGCGATGTCGAAGAAGGCGACAAAAGCGCCCATCGCCGCGCCGCGCGATTGCGGCGGCGCGCGCCGCACCGCCTCGACGCCGAAGCCGGGGAAGGCCAGCGAATAGCCGAAGCCGGCGAGCGCTGTGCCCGCATAGACCATCACGGGGCTGACGGCCTGCCAAATCAGCAGCAGGCCCACGACTTCGATCGCCACGCATACCAGCGCGACCCTGGCGCCGCCTTGATCGGGCGCATGCGAGAAAAAGATTCGCGCCAGCACGAACGCCGCGCCGAACGACGTGAAGGCGAGCGACGCGCTGCCCCAGTTCTTGGCGGCGAACAACAGCGCGATGAAAGTCGAGATGACGCCGAGGCCGACGCAGCTCAAGCCCATGCCCAGCCCAGGCACCCACACCGTGCCCAATACCTTGTAAAACGGCACCCGCTGCATCGCGGTTACCGCGATCGGCGCAGCAGGGACAATGAATCCCAGCGCCAGCAACGGAATGACGATGGTGGCGAAACCGATGCCGATAAAATCGTAACGGCCATAGATGAAGGTGCCGAGCGGGGCGCCGGCCGCAAAGGCGCCGTACACCGCAGCACCAACCCACGCCATTACCTTGCCGGCATTGTGGCCGCCGACCAGCGCGAAGCCCCAGGCCAGCGAACCCGTCATGACAAGACTTTCACCGCAGCCGAGCAGGAAGCGGCCGAGCATCAGCACGCCGAGCGACACCGCCGGCGTGCCGACAAAAGCCAGCGATGCGAGATAGGCGAACCCGGCCGTCGATGCGATCAGGAAGCCCATGACCATGGCGCGTTTCGCGCCACGCGTATCCACCAATCCACCGGCCCAGGCCCGCGACAGCAGCGCTGCCCCGAACTGCATGCCGATCGCGACGCCGACGATCACAGGGCTCATATCCAGCGTGTAATGCAGATGCAGCGGCAGCACCGGCAGCGCGAGACCCATGGTGAGGAATCCCACAAACATTGCCGCCGAAATGGGCAGCATCTTGAGGAATACATTTTCCACGGTGGGGGAGTCGGGTACGGGCGAGGAGGCGTAAGTCATCTGTTGCGCAGGTCCGTACCACAGTCGTTCGGGATTTGGATCAGCGTGCAGCGCGTAGCTGATCTGCCCGTTATTTTGTAACTTCTGTCAGCTGCGTTCGATCGCGACGGCGGCCGCATCGAGTGCCGCGGCGATATCGCGAATCTGCTGCTCGGTGAGGGGACCGCGGGCCTCGCGCAGCCGAAGCGCCATCTTCAGATTGACCCGGGCGCGCAGGATCTCCGGCGCGGGACCGCCGCCATGCGCTGACTTGACCGATTGCATGTGCGCCATGGCCTGATCGACCGCGGACTTGTTGGCGTCGAGGTAAGCGGTGCCCTCGGTGGTAATGGTGTAGAGCTTCTTGCCTTCGCTCTCCGCCACGGTGGTGTGACCGAGTTCCTCGAGCATGGTCAGGGTCGGATAGATCACGCCGGGGCTGGGGCTGTAGGTGCCGGCCAGGCGGTCCTCGATCTCCTTGATGAGCTCATAGCCATGGCGGGGACGCTCGGCGATCAGCGCGAGCACGACCAGGCGCAATTCGCCATGATCGAACATGCGGCCCGACCGGCGTCCGCGCCGGTGGCGGCCGCGCCCATCATCATGGGGGTGCCTGGTATCGTCGTCGTCATGGGAGCGATGGCCAAAATGCCATCCGTGGCGGTGGCCGCGGTGTTCGTGATCCCGGTGGTCGTGGTCTTTATGTGAGTGGTCTCGATGTCGGAAGAAGTGCATGTTTGTTTTCCTTTGATGCAGTTTAGATATATCGAATTATAAGATATATCTAAATTACATCTGAATGGGATTCAAGAGGAAAAAGGTGAGAATCTTCGGAAGTAATATTTTCGTTTAATTACAGATACTTACTTATCTGACGAGGCCGCATGCGGAGAATAGAGGGTCTAATCTCCGCATCATCTGCGGGGATTAGACGGGGCATTGGGTTGGCGGTCGCGGCCTGCCTTGCGATATATAGACCAATCGGTCTATATATCGGCCATGAACCGCCAAACCCCTGTGCCATCGTCCCGTGGGCGCCCCCGAAGTTTCGACACGGAGGCCGCGGTCGGACGCGCGATGGATGTGTTCTGGTCGCGCGGCTATCACGCCACGGCGCTGCCGGACCTGCTTCGCGCAACAAAACTCTCGCGCGGCAGCCTTTATGCTGCGTTCGGCGACAAGCATTCGCTCTTCCTGCGGGCGCTCGATCGCTATATTGCCGACGCCCTGACCCGGATGGATACCGAACTCGCTCCGTCGCGAGAGCCGATCGAGGGCTTGCGGGAATATCTCGCCGGCTATGTCGAGCGCAACAGCGGTGCCAATGGTCGGCGCGGCTGCCTGCTGGTCGCCACGGCGATGGAACTGGCCGGCCGCGATGCGGAAGTTGATCGTCGCGTCGGAGGCTTTTTCAAAGCCATGGAGGCCAGGGTGGCCGGTGCACTTTCCCGTGCGAACGCGGCGGGCAAGCTGGCCGATGGTGTTGATCCCCTGAGTGCCGCCAGAATTCTCGTCTGTTTCGTCGAGGGAATGCGGGTGGTCGGTAAAACGGCGCCGACACGGATCATTTCGCAAGCCACCGTTGACGCTTTTCTCGATCGCTTCATCAAATAGTAGCCCAAGGACTAGCCCATGAACACTTCCGCTGTTGCCGCACCTATATCTGGACCGAATGGTCGTGAAAGGAAGAATGCCATGTCTCTTATCCAGATCGTCTGCGCGGTGGCCGTTCCCTTGCTCTGGGGTTATCAGTTCGTGGCCATCAAGGTGGGTGTGATGGAGTTTCCGCCGCTCTTCTTCCTCGCGCTGCGCTTTCTGGCCATCGCGCTATTGCTGGTTCCGTTCGTCAAAAGGCCGACACGTCAACAGTTCGGCCCGGTCGCGGCTATTTCGGTTTTCTTAGGGGGACTGAACTTCGGGCTTTTTTATATTGGCCTTGGGCTCGGCTCGGGAAGCATATCGGCCGTCGCCTATCAACTCGCTCCGCCCTTCACCGTGCTGTTGGCCTGGCCGCTGCTGGCGGAGAAGCCGTCTCTCGTCATGTCTGCCGGCGTGGTGCTCGCCTTCGTCGGTGTGGTCGTGTTGGCCGCGGGGCCTGACCTGTCGGCCAACGCGCTTCCGCTGCTGCTGGTGATCGGGGCCGCCTTCGCGTTCGCGGTGTCCAACGTCCTGACCAAGCGCTACGGCCCTTTCGATCCCCTGATGTTGATGGGGTGGTTTTCGCTGCTCACGGTGCCGCAGGTCATGTTGATGTCGTTGCTGCTTGAACATGGGCAACTGGCGAGCCTTGCCACGGCGGATGAGCGTGGCTGGCTGGCGCTCGCCTACACGATATTCGTCGGCGGCATTGTCGGGTTCGGGCTCTGGTTCTGGCTGATCGCCCGCTGCTCGATGGCCCGCGTCGCCCCCTTCGGCCTGCTGCTGCCGGTGTTCGCCTTGATCTCGAGCGTGTTGTTTCTCGGTGACCGCGTGACTCCAAAATTGATTGTCGGTGGTTTGCTCGCGATCTCCGGCGTCGCGATTACGCAGATAAGACCGAGCGCTCGGCCGGTTTGAACGTGGAGGACATGTCGTGGCGACTTCCGAGTTGGCACATTTGAGACATGCCGATCACCTCTGACGTCGCGCTCTTTGGCGGCCGTCAAGATATCCGGCATCGTCTTCGGATGGATCGGCTTGACGACGGCATTCGGCGCTGTCGCCGGGAAGCCGTAGACCTGACGCGGTCCCGGTATGGGCTTCGATTTGGTCCCTCGATCACCGTTTGTACCCGGTGGCGAAAACCAGCTACGACATGACCCTGCGCCTGCATTTCGGCTTTGGCGAGTCCTGACCGCGGGACGCATCCCGCGGCCAGTTGTTGATGACAGGTCAGTTCACCGCGAAGACATAGACGGCGCCGCCGGGCGGCACGTCCGGATACTTGCCCGGGAAGGTCTGGTTCAACCTACCCTGCATGCGGGCGGCATCGACGCCCCAGCCCGTCTGCACGGCAATGTACTGCTTGCCGTCCACCTCAAACGACACGGGAACGCCGTTAACCCCGGAGATCGTGGGATACTGCCACAGGATCTTTCCGGTCTTGGCGTCGAAGGCGCGAAACAAGCGGTCGGTGGTGCCGCCGGAGAACAGCACGTCACCACCGGTCGCGAGGATCGGCCCCCAGTTCTCCGATGGCAGATTGGTGGTCCAGGCACGCTTGCCGGTGTCGAGATCCCAGGCCTGCACCTCGCCGATGTGATCTGCGCCGGCGCGTATCCGCAGCACGTTGTTGGTGACGCCGGTGTAGCGTTCTCCGACCACGTATTTCGGCACTTCCGCCGTCAGCTCGGTGCAGAGGTTTTCGTTCGCCGGAATGTACAAGAGCCGCGTCTTCGGACTGTAGGCTGCCGGCGGCCAATCCTTTCCGCCCCACGTGCCGGGGCAGAACAAGGTCGTCTTGCCGGTCGCCGGCTTGTGTTCGGGATCGACGATGGGCCGCCCGGTCTGCGGATCGACGCCCTTGAAGACGTTGTGGCTGACGAAATTCTGCGCCGTGATGAAGTTGATCTTTCCATCCGTGCGTTCGAGTTGCCAGAGGTAGCCATCCCGGGCGACGTTGACGAGGCCCTTCACGGTCTTGTCGCCGTGTTTGTAGTCGACGATGATCGGCGGCGAGACCTCGTCCCAGTCCCAGGAATCATTCTGGTGATACTGGAAGTATCCCTTGATCGACCCGGTCTTGCCGTCGAGAGCCATCACCGACGAGGTATAGAGATTGTCGCCCGGGCGCTGATCGCCCATCCACGGCCCGCCGTTTCCGGT
Source organism: Bradyrhizobium sp. (assembly GCA_037201505.1). Lineage (GTDB taxonomy): Bacteria > Pseudomonadota > Alphaproteobacteria > Rhizobiales > Xanthobacteraceae > Bradyrhizobium. Next base: position 1,396 of record JBBCHO010000018.1, on the reverse strand, counting down.
ACCCCAATACGAGAGATTGGTCTCCGGATCGTAGGTTGCCGGCACCCAGATCGATGCGCCACCGGTCTTCCACTGATCGCCCTTCGGCCACGTCTCGCTACCGGGCTGACCGGGCTCCGGCACCGCGAAGGTGCGCCAGGCTTCCTTGCCGGTCTCGGCATCGTACGCGGCCACGAAGCCGCGGATACCGAGTTCACCGCCCGATGTTCCCATGATGACCTTGCCGTCGGCGACGAGCGGCATGATCGAGGTGTAGTAGCCCTTGCGGTAGTCAGCGACCTTCGCGGTCCACGCCTCCTTGCCGGTCTTCGCGTCGAGCGCCACCAGCGTGGTGTCTGCCGATGCGAAGTAAACCTTGTCGCCGTAGAGTCCGACGCCGCGGCTGGTCGGGTGCAGGTTCACCAGATCTTCCGGCAGCGGGCGCTTGTAGCGCCACAGCAGCGTTCCGGTCTTCGCCTCGATGGCGATCACCTGGTTGCCGGGCGTCGCGACGAACATCACGCCATTATTGACGATGGGCGGCGCCTGGTGTCCCTCGACCTGGCCGGTGGCGAAACTCCACACCAGCTGGAGGCGACCGGCGTTCTCCGACGTGATCTGGGCGAGCGGGCTAAAACCCCATCCGTCGTAGGTGCGCCGAAACAGCAGCCAGTTCGAATCCTCCGGCTTGCGCAACCGATCCGCGGTAACCGGCGAATAGTTCTGCAGCACCTGAGGCAATGGCACCGGACCCGCCGGGGGCGATGCCATCATTTCTTGCGCCGATCCGCCCGTGAGACCGACAACCATCATCACCGCAACGGCTGAAATGCCGTGCAGCCATCTCTTCGACCCAGACATGAATTCCTCCCTGTTTTTTTTATTTGGGATTCATCGATCAGGACGATACGACACCGAGCCTCCCGATGAATGGTTTGGCGACGACAAGCTTGCCATCGACAATCTTGAGCGGAAGCGATGCCAGCGCGCGCATGGTCGGTCCATCCACGATCGCTGCCGCCTCGCGCGGATTGTAGCGGGAATTGTGACACGGACACTCGAGCATGAGTTGATCCGCCTGCCAGCCGGTAACTTCGCAGCCCGCATGAGGGCAGATCGCCGAATATCCGACAACGCCATCGGCGGCGCGCCCCTGCGTCGGCTGTTCGAGCGTCGCCGGATCGAGGCGGATCAGCAGCACCTTGTTGAGGCGCGATCCGTCGCGGATTGTTTTCGTGGTCGGATCCATCGGCCAGGCGATCACCTGCGGAGCCGAGATATCACCGGGGCCGAGGGGTGTCGGAGGGCCATCGGTGCCAACCAGAAAGTCGCCTTCCTGAGGCCGCTCGTCGGCCGGCTCGGCGGCCGCAGCCGGCAAAGCTGTCGCAGCCATGAAGGCTGATCCCAGCAGCAGCAC
>JBBCHO010000017.1:0-100577 GCA_037201505.1 Bradyrhizobium sp. | reverse complement strand
CTCAGGAATCTCCAGAGCCAGAATCAATGGTGCGGGGGCAAGCACCGTGTGGTTCTGAACATGGGGATTTGCGCCTTACGGCGCGCTGGCGGGAGAGTTAAACTTTTGTAATAAAGCCGTTATTGAATGCGGCAGTTTATCGCAGGGCGAAAACGGTTTATCGCAGGCCACCAGCGGGCTTTTCGCAGAGCAAAACAGGCTGTTCGCCGCGTTAAACCGGCTTGTCGGGCGACGGCTCCGCGATCAGGCGTTCCAGCCGCGCTTCTTCGTCGGCCGTCAGCCTGAAAAGCGCGTCATCCTGCGGCGTTCCCGATCTCGTTCGCCGCCGGCCGTTGATCCACAGCGCGACCCCGCCTCCGGCCAACGCCAGCGGCGGCAACAGCCAGAGCAGCCACGTGTGAGAATTGAGCCGCGGTTTGAGCAGCACGAACTCGCCATAGCGCGCGACCAGAAAGTCGATCACCTGCGCGTCGCTGTCGCCGGCCGCGATGCGCTCGCGCACCAACAGCCTGAGGTCACGCGCCAACGGCGCTTCGGAGTCGTCGATCGACTGGTTCTGGCACACCATACAGCGCAGTTCGCGCGACAAATCCCGTGCCCGCAATTCCTTTGCGGGGTCGGCCATGATCTCGTCGGGCTGCACCGCGTAAGCCGAGGGCGATGTGGCTATAAGCGCCAGAGCGAAAACGCAGGAGCGGACTCGTTTCAAAGCATCACTCCGCCGCCTGCAGTCCGCGCAGCGATTTCGCGGGCTTCGGCGCGCCGACCCGCAGCCGCCGGTCCGACAGCGACAGCATGCCGCCGAACGCCATCAGCACCGGTCCGAACCAGATCAGCAGCACCAATGGTTTGTGATAGATTCGCACCGCGATCGTGCCGTCATTGGTGACTTCGCCGAGCGAGATGTAAAGCTGGCTTGCGCCACGCGTCATCAGCGCGGCTTCGGTCGTCGTCGCGGCCCGGGTGCTGAAGTTACGCTTCGACGGCGTCATGGTGCCAAGCGGTTCGCCGTGGACCAGAACGCTGAATTTCGCGACCGTTTCGCGGTAATTCGGACCTTGATGCTGCGTCACGCCATCGAGCTTCATTTGATAGCCGGCAATCGGCACCACATCGCCCGACCTCATCGATCCGATATATTCGGTGTTCCAGGTCGTCTCGCAGACGATGCCGATCAGCGCGACACCCACGCCGGCATGGGCGAATACCGTGCCCCAGGTCGAGCGCGGCAGGCCGCGCGTACGCCGCCAGGTGATACCCAGCGGCATGCGAAACAGGCCAGTGCGCTCGACGAGATCGCTCAATGCCCCTGCGATTACGAACACCGCAAGTCCGATCGCGAGCGGCGCGAAGGCGCCCCCGCCCGATGTCCACGCCCATACCACCGCGACCATGATCAGCGCGGCGATCCCGGCCGCCATCAGCCGCTGTGCGGCGCCAAGAAGATCGCCGCGCTTCCAGGCCAGCAAGGGCCCGAACGGCACCGCGATCATCAATGGCAGGAACAACGGCCCGAAGGTCAGGTTGAAAAACGGCGCTCCGACCGAAATCTTGTCACCGGTGATCACTTCCAGCGCCAGCGGATAGAGCGTTCCGATAAAGACGGTCGCGCAGGCCGTCGTCAGCAACAGATTGTTGAGCACCAGCGCGCCTTCGCGCGAGATCGGGGCGAACAGCCCGCCCTGTTTGAGCGCCGACGCCCGCCAGATGTAGAGCGAAAGACTGCCGCCGATAAAGATGCACAGGATCAAGAGAATGAATACGCCGCGTGTCGGGTCGGTCGCAAACGCATGGACCGACGTGAGCACGCCCGAACGCACCAGGAAGGTGCCGAGCAGCGACAGCGAGAACGCCAGGATCGAGAGCAGGATGGTCCAGACCTTGAGCGCATTGCGTTTTTCCATCACCACCAGCGAATGCAGCAGCGCGGTGCCGGCCAGCCACGGCATCAGCGAGGCGTTTTCGACCGGATCCCAGAACCACCAGCCGCCCCAGCCGAGCTCGTAATAGGCCCAGTAGGAGCCCATCGCGATGCCGAGCGTCAGGAATATCCACGCCACCAGCGTCCAGGGCCGCACCCAGCGCGCCCAGGCCGCGTCGATCCGGCCTTCGATCAGGGCCGCGACGGCGAAGGAAAACGAGATCGAGAAGCCGACATAGCCGAGATAGAGCATCGGCGGATGCACCGCGAGGCCGATGTCCTGCAAGACCGGATTGAGGTCGCGGCCTTCGATCGGCGGGTTGGCGATGCGCAGGAACGGATTCGAGGTGATCAGGATGAACAGATAGAAGGCGCTGGCAACCCAGGCCTGCACCGCCAGCACATGGGCCCGCAGCGACAGCGGCAGATTGTTGCCGAACAGCGCGACCATGCCGCCGAACAGCGCCAGGATCGACACCCACAACAGCATCGAGCCCTCGTGGTTGCCCCACACACCCGTGATCTTGTAGATCAGCGGCTTGAGCGAATGCGAATTCTCGAACACGTTGACGACGGAGAAATCCGAGGTGACGTGCAGCGTGACCAGCGCCGCGAACGACGCTCCCACGAACAGCAATTGCGCCAGTGCCGCCGAGCGCGCGACATTCATCAGCGCGGCATCGCGCCAGCGCGCGCCCAAAATCGGCAGGGTCGACTGGATCAGGGCCAGCGCCAGTGCCAGCACCAGCGCGTAATGTCCGGCTTCCGCTATCACCGCAGCGCTCCTTGTCCGGCCGGCGCAACACCTTGCGCCGCGCGCGACGCATCCGGCTTGGCGCCGTAATCGTCTTTCCAGTGCCCCTGCTTCTTTAGTGCGTCCGCGACATCCTTGGGCATGTAATTCTCGTCGTGCTTGGCGAGCACCGTGTCGGCCTTGAACACACCGGCCGCGTCGAGCGCGCCTTCGGCGACCACGCCCTGCCCTTCACGGAACAGATCCGGAAGGATGCCCTTGTAGGAAACCGGCAAGGTGGCGCCGCCATCGGCGACCTGGAACGAAACGGCCAAATTGTCGCCACGCACCAGCGAGCCCGGTTGAACCAGCCCGCCGAGCCGGAAACGCTTGCCTGCCTGGATATGTTTCTCGGCGACCATCGTCGGCGTCGAGAAGAACACGATCGAATCGCGCAGCGCATTGAGCACCAGCGCGGCTGCAACCGCGAGCACCGCGATCGAACCGCCGATGATCGTCAAACGCCGCTGCTTGCGCGTCATCCTTAGCCTCTAACTCTCACGCATGATTTCGGCATCATGCTTACCCATCCAGCCCGAGATTTTTCAGGCCCTCATTCAACTGCCGCAACCGTTCCGGATCGTTAGCGACGGCCTGACGGGCCTCCGTCAGCGCGCCCTTCGCCTTGTCCTGGTCACCCATGACCATATAGGCCCGCACCAGCCGCAGCCATCCCTCGACGTCGTCGCCATTCTGCTTCAACTTGGTGGCCAGCCGCTCGACCATGCCACGAATCATCGCGTTGCGGTCGGTCTCACTCATGTCTTTTGCGGCGGCGATCGCCTCGTTTGACGGCCCCGGCGCGGGCGAACCACCGACCCGCCCCAACGCTTCCTGAACCAGCGGACGCCACGGCGCATTCGGTGGCGCCTTCGCCAGCATCGTGCGCCAGATCGTGGCGGCGTCGGTGGCACGCCCGTCCTGCTCGGCGGCCAGGCCGAGGAAATAGCTCGCCTTGACGTCATCCGCATTGAGGGCTGCGGCGCGCTCGAATTCAGCCTTGGCTTCCGCGGTCACCACGCCGCCGGCGGCCGCAGTCATGGTCTCGCCGAGATCGGCGCGGCGCTCGGCGCTGTCGCCGCCATAGGTAATCGCGTTGTGATAGGCGCGGACCGCATCGTCAAAACGGCCCAATCTCGCCAGCACCGGCGCGAGCACGTTCCAGCCGCGCGCATCGTTCGGATTGTCCGCCAAATGCTGTTCGACCTGCGTCACCAGATTTTCAAGCGGCTGCGTCCCGTCAGGCGTGCGGGCGCGCTCCGCCAAGGGAAAATCAGCCAGACCCGGCGAGCCCAGCGGGTAGTAAAACCCGATCGCGATGATCGGCAATCCCACCAGCGCGATGACCGCCGCGATACGGCGCAGCCTGAGGTTCGAGCCGGCGGGCGGATCGCGCTGATGATCCGCCGCGGCGAGCAGCCTGCGGCTGATTTCGACGCGCGCTGCCGCCGCTTCCGAAGAGCCGATCAGGTCTGCGGCCACATCGCGGTCGATCTCGGTCAGTTGATCCTTGTAGACCGCCGCCTCGCTGCCGTCATTTGGGGACCGGTTGCCACGGCTCAGCGGCCAGAGCACAGCGAAGATCGCCGCGGCCGTCATCAGCGCGAACACAAACCACAGCGTCATCAAGCAGGTTCCGGTGGAACGGTGCCTCCAGATAAAGCACCGATGCCGCCGCTTTACACTACCGGCGGCAAGCCGGGCAATTGACAATTATCAATTTACCGACATGGCCAACAAATCCGAAAAAGCCACAGCGAATAAGCGGTTAGCCGACGGAAAATCCGGCACTTAGGGCCGCCAGCTGGCCGTGACCGTTTAACGCCTTGAGGTAATAGTCCCCCGACTTGACCGAGGGCGGCAGGCTGATCCGGAGCGAGCCGACCGGCACCGGAGAGGTAATTCTGGTGACCGGCTCGGGCAATTGTTCCCCGCTGGTTTTGTCGACAAGCACCACCTTCGCCCCGATCATGAGGTTACGGTAGGTGGCCGAGATGATGCGGTTCTCTAGTTCAACGAAACTGATGACTGAGTTCATGCGCGGATACCTAAGGCCCGCGCCGCGCCTAGTCAACTAAAAATTGCAATTTAAATTTTTACTATCTTTTATCCGGCACGTGACGGCTTACGCTCGCCGGTCAACGCGTTTTCGGCCGCCCTGTTCATCAGAGACGCGTAATCGTGACCAAATAATACGTCACAGAAACGGATCGCCGCCGCAACCTGCATTTGACGATAGGCGCGGCCCTTGCCCGTGCTTACCCGCAGGGACTGCACCAGCGCCTCGGTGGATTGCTCGACATAATGCTGCAGATCGGAATAGGTCCGCAGCGTGACCTCGTTGATCGCGAGTTCACTGCATAGGTCCGGCACACCGCGACAAAATCGATCAACGCCGCGGTTTCCTCGACCTCACTGGTATCGACCTGGGCACCGGCGGGAATGTCCTTGTCGGCCCGCTGCCGCAGCAGACGCCGGACACGGCCGGGCACGCTGTCGATTTCCGATTGCAGGGCGTTGGAGATATCGGCCCCGGATCGACGTCAGCTGCCGGCCCCAGGTGGAATCGTTGCGCAGATCGAGTTCGGTCCGCAAGCCGCGCGCACCATCGTGAAGGATCTTGAGATTTTCGGAAACGTTTTCAAAATGACCGCGTTTGATATCGGCGCGCAGCGTGGCAGCCAGGCCTGACAGATCGTGCAAGGCGATGGTAACCGCAACGCCAAAGGGCGTAGCGGCAACGCGCACCTCATCGTCCCGACGCAGCCATCCGGATAGCCAGCCGGATGATCTGCCACGGCGCGGTCAACCGCTGCAGCACCAGCGACAGCGCAAACGGCAGCAATTGCGGCGTTTGCAGCGAAGGAACGTTGAGCGCCTCACTCACCGAGGCAAGCTGCGATTCCCCGAAAACCCGCAAAAAGCTCGGAAGCCGGCTATTGAGGGTATCGATCGCCCTCTCGGGCCTGCAAAATCGAGCCGATCGGCAGCATATCCTCGATCACATTGGGGGGACCGATGCGGGCCAGCGAGCGCCGCAGGTCGTCGCCGCGCGTCGGCGTGGCGATCTTGACGATTGCATCGGCCGCGGCGACTTGCAGTTTGCGGACCGCCACCTCGATATCGGAGCTTGTGCCGGTTTCGGACCCTCGCGAGAGCGCCGCCTCGAGCGCGCGCGCCTGCTCCGGCGCACCGTCTCGGACCAGCCATTGCCACACCGGCAACAGCGACGCCCGGCGAACCTGCCCCGCCTCATCGGGGCGACTGCCGTCGACCAGAAATGGCTCAAGCGGACGGAACACCAGCCGTGCTGGATCCTCGGTGCGCGGCCGAACCTCTTCGTCGGCCCCACGCACGATCTTGCGCAACATTTCGAGCACGAAGGTGGCGACCGTGGTGTCTTCGCCGCGCTCGTTGGCGCGTTCGAACTCCCGCATCAGCAGCGCCTGCGACTGCGGCGGAAGCTGCGCTAAATAGTCCCTCAGCCGCTCGTTTGATGTCTGGCCCATGCGCCCGGTATGCATGCTGTTTCGTGCGGACGGCAAGGCGCGTCCGCTGGAATAATAAAAAGCGCCCACGTTAAGAAGTCGTTAGGAATGACGCATCCGGCAAAACGTCTTCCAGCTGTTAAGCCTTGCGATCGCAGGAGGATAATTTGAGGCCGGCTACACCCCCGGCAGCACCAATTCCGCGCGCAGTCCTCCGATCGGCGCGCGGCCAAGCGTGAGACTGCCGCCATACAAGGCCGCAAGGTCGGTTACGATCGACAGCCCCAGCCCGGACCTGGCTTGGTTTCGTCCAGCCGCTGGCCGCGGCGCGATACTTGCGCACGCTCAGCCTCCGAGAGCCCGCGTCCGTCATCGTCGACGATAATCCGCAGCATCGGACCGGCGCCGGGTTCAACCGGCCGTTCCACCAGCACCTCGATGAAGACGCGCGATGTCGCCCATTTGCAGGCGTTGTCGACCAGGTTGCCGGCCATCTCCTCGAGATCTTGCCGCTCGCCGCGAAATTTGGCTTGCGGATTAGCATCTACTTCGATGGCGATGCTGCGGCCGCGATGGATCTTCTCCATGGTCCGGCGCAAAGCCTCGATGGCGGGAGCCACTTCGGTAACCGTGCCGATGATGGTGAGGCGCGCGGCGATGCGGGGCCCGCTCCAGATGATGGGCGACCTGATCGCGCATCACATCGGTCTGCTCCAGACCTTGGTCGCGAACGGATCGGCGGGGTGCGCGGCCGCCTCGTTGACGATCACGGACAACGGCGTCTTGATGGCGTGCGCGAGATTGCCGACATGGGTGCGGGCCCGCTCGACGATTTCGCGATTGGCGTCGATCAGCGCGTTGGTCTCGCGCGCCAGTGGAGCGATTTCGACAGGAAATTCACCTTCCAACCGCTCGGCGCGGCCGGAGCGGATATCGGCGATCGAATCTGAAATGCGCTTGAGCGGCGCAAGACCGAAGCGGACCTGGAAGATCGTGGTCAACACCAGCACGATCGAAAGGGCCACAAAGGTGCCGCCGAGGTAATAATCGAAGCTGCGGGTTTCGTCGAAAATCTCGGTGGCGTCGCCGGCCACATTGACCAGAAACTTGCCGTCGGCGCCGAGATCGACCGGCCCGCTCCACCATCCGCAGGTTCTGCCCCTCCGGCCCTTCGACATAGCCGAGGCGGACGCCGGCTGCGGTCAATTCGGAACCATGCTCTTCGAGCTTCGGCAGCTTCTTGTCCCACAGCGAGCGCGAGGCGCGCACTTCCGTCTTGTCGGAATCGGTTCGGGTGATCTGCCAGTACCAGCGGACAACGGCAATTCGAACAGCGGTTCGCCGAGCGACTGGAACTGATGGTCAGGCGGCTCGTCGGGGGTTGCGACTTCCGCAACCAGCGTCCGCAGATAAAGGTTGAGGCGGCGGTCGAAAGCGCGCTCGGTGGCATCGCGGTAGACGGACGACAGCACCACACCGGTGATGACCAGGATCACCACCACCCACGCGGTCGCGGACAGAAACAACCGGGTGGCGAGCGAGCTGCCGCGCATTTAGCTGGTGGGCGATGGTGGCGTCAGCAGATAACCCAGCCCGCGCACGGTCTGGATGATATCGACGTCCAGCCTTCTTGCGGATGCGACCGACGAATACTTCGATCGTGTTGGAGTCGCGGTCGAAGTCCTGGTCGTAGAGATGTTCGACCAGTTCCGTGCGCGACACCACGCGCCCCGGTATGGTGCATGAGATAGGCCAGCAGGCGATATTCGTGCGAGGTCATCTTGATCGGATTGCCGGACACGCTGACGCGGCCGGTGCGGGTATCCAGCGGACACCGGTCCGCAGGTCAATTCGGACTGCGCGTGGCCCGTGGAGCGGCGCAGCAGCGCACGCATGCGGGCCAGCACTTCCTCAAGATGAAATGGCTTGGCGACATAATCGTCGGCCCCGGCGTCGAAGCCCTGAACCTTGTCGCTCCAACGATCCCGCGCGGTGAGGATCAATACCGGCATCGCACGCCCGTTACGGCGCCAGGCTTCCAGCACCGAAATGCCGTCCATCTTCGGCAGGCCGATGTCGAGCACGACAGCGTCATAGGGTTCGCTGTCGCCGAGAAAATGCCCTTCTTCACCATCGAAGGCGCGATCAACGACATAACCGGCGTCGGTCAGCGCGGTGGTCAGCTGACGATTGAGGTCCGGATCATCTTCAACGACAAGCAGGCGCAAGGTGATCTCCAAATGTAAGCCACACACTATCTTGCCATCATGATGATGCCTGCCGGCGTGAATGAGCTATGAACAGGACAGTTATCGTGTGTTACTTTTTCTTCACAAACCGTATGATTGACAATCCGTACGACCAAATATTCGAACCAATATCCGACAAGGTCCGGGGCTTTACCTCGAGAAAAGCACAGGCCTTTTCTAGACCATTTCCAAGGCGCCCACCGTGACTTGAATCACTAACACGGCGAATCGGAAGCCCCAATAGGGCCCCGGCGCGGACCGGTTACCGCCCCGCCGGCGATCCCCTGACCACGACGAAATCGACCGGACCACCCGGTCTGTCATCGTCGAAAACCCCGATCGTCAACCGCCCTGTCCGCCAGGCCAGCGTATCGAGGTTGGTGCGGCCTTCGTACAAAAGCGGCCCTTCGGGGAAATTATCATGGCCATGAACGACGTGGCGATCGCCGTACCCGCCGGGAAATCCCTTCGGATAGCGCTTCCACAACAGCGTCGCCTCGCTCTGCTGATCCAGGGCGATATCGGGATCGACACCGGCGTGAACGTAGATGCGGTGGGTGTCGACATGCATCAGCTGCAACCGGTCGAGCCATGCGATGTGGTCTTCCAGCACGTCGGCGGGATCGCCGCCATAGGAGGCCAGCGCCGCATCGCCGCCTTTCGCAATCCACGCTGCCATCTTCGAGCGATCGCGCAGCGCATCCACCATCATCGCGTCGTGGTTTCCCTTCAGCGCAACGAGACGGCTGCCTTCAACACCTGACAGCAAACGGTCGATGACTTGCTTGCTGTCGGGCCCCCTTGTCGACGTAGTCGCCGATCAATGACGACGCCCCACCCCCGCCGGCATCGCCCCGCGCCGGCAATTTCAGCCAGACCTTCGTTGAGAAGATCATGTCGGCCGTGAATGTCCGGAATGACGTAGGTGAAGCTCATGGGCTGCTGCGGGCCGAAGATTTGGAGGCTAACCGGGATATCGGGGTTAACGATGTTCAGCCATTCGGTTCGGGAACCGATGGATACGGCGGAGAAGACATTGAGAACACGGCGGTTGTAGCCTATCTACCGACGATGATTCAAAGAGTATCGATTATTGCCGGCTGGATGACGCTGGCCTTTATTGTATTTGTGACGCTGTCTCCGATCGACGCTCGTCCGGTATTGGCCCCGCCCCAGGTTGAACGCTTCGCCGCATTTGCGTTGCTGGGGCTTGCCTTCATTCTGGCCTACCCTGCCCGTTGGCAGCTTGTGGTGGTCCTCGTCCTGGGAAGCGCGGTTGGATTGGAGATGTTGCAACTGCTGACGCAGGATCGCCATGCTCGCGTCCTCGATGCCCTTGTGAAAGCGACCGGTGGCATCTGCGGGATCAGCGCTGGTCAGCTGATCCTGTTTCTGCTGCGGACTAGCACGAGCCGCGCCAGATAATCAGTCTTCTTTATTTGGATAGCCGAACGGCAATCGCGCCTTCGCTCTCGAGCGAGCGATCAATTCGACGACGGCCGAATGACGACGTTGAGGAGCATCGGGTATCCGACGCCCTCGGCACCGCGCGCGGACGCTTACCCGCGGTGACGTAGAAAACGCATCGCGACAAAGGCCACGTTCAATCCCAGCCATGCGGCCAGCAACGCGATGATCGTAGATGACACGTTTCCTCTCCGCTTTACGAATTGGTTAAGGCGAACATAAAAGAAAGTTTTCCGGCGAGCCTTATATTTCGATGCGGCGGCGCACCAATTCGCCGGGGCAATTGGACGCAATCACAAGCTTTGCCCAATCCGCGCGCATGCCGGGAACTTGCACTGGACCGGTTCCGTAAAATTACGGAACCGAGAATGGGTTGCTCACTCGCCTTGTGAATTGCTCGTCAGCATTTCCTGCAGCAGCGAGCCGCTCAGTACATCGCCGGTATAAAATTGACAGACTGGAACCGCCGCACTTGCTTGGCGCAGCTCGACTGCGGCTTTCAGGTTCATCGGCATTCCGAGCAGGCTTGCGCTGGCCGCATGCTGGCCGATGCAGAGCGCCGCAATGGCGGTCGCGATAATGGAAATGTTCTTTTTCACGATAGCTCTCCCGTTTCTTGAGGGAGAAGGTAGCGCCAACCAATTTCCATTTTGCCCGGCACATGGGTCAAATGCGCCGCGCGCGATTTCCGGTTTGTTAACCAGGACGGGGCGGTTTGATCCCGTCAGCTCTGTTCGCCGTGATAGCCGCGTACCAGGCCACAAACTTGCCGAGGCCTTCGGCGAGCGGCGTCGAAGGCGCGAACCCCACGTCGCGCTGAAGTGCGGAAATGTCGGCGCAGGTCTCCAGCACGTCACCCGCCTGCATCGGTCGAAGATCCCGAATGGCCGCTTGCCGATGATCGTTTCCAGTGACGATACGAAATCCAGCAGGTTCACCGGCTGGTTGTTGCCGATATTGTAGATTCGATAAGGCGCCGAGCTCGTGGCCGCCTCCGGCCTTTCCGGGTCCCAGGCAGGATTTGGCGCAGCCGGCCGGTCCAGCGTCCGTAACACGCCTTCGGCGATATCGTCGACATAGGTGAAATCGCGCCGCATGTTTCCATTGTTGAAAATCTTGATCGGCCTGTTCTCGAAAATGGCGCGCGTGAAAATATAGACCGCCATGTCAGGCCTGCCCCACGGACCATAGACCGTAAAGAAGCGCAGCCCCGTGACCGGCAAGCCATGAACATGCGCGTAGGTATGCGCCATCAATTCGTTGGCCTTTTTGCTGGCCGCATAAAGGCTGACGGGATGATCGACCGATTGATGTGTCGCCGTACGGCAAGGCGCCGGTTCGCGCCGTATACCGAACTCGATGAGGCAAACACCAGGTGTTCGACCTGATGGCGGCGCCCATTCTCGAGCACGCTGACGAACGCATCACAATTGGCGCGAATGCAGGTGAAGGGATCGTCAATCGATGCGCGCACACCCGGCTGCGCGGCCAGATGCACAATGCGGTCAGGTTTTACAGCACCGAAAACATCTCCGGTTGCTTCGGTATCCGCGAGATCGGTCTCGTAGAAGGTAAAACCTGCGTGCTGCTTTAGATAATTGAGACGGGCGCGTTTCAGGGCCGGATCGTAATAGGGCGTGAGTGCGGTCAACCCCGATGACTGATCGCCACGCGCGAGCAGTCGCTCGCACACCTGCATGCCGATGAAGCCGGCGGCTCCGGTAACGAGAACGGGTCCTGAAGCCAAATGCATTCTCCTCGTCTATCGATGAATCAACAAGACGGATTCATCGGCCGTACGTTTTCAGACCTATCATATCGATCCGCCCGGATGAAAATAATGCAGCCTATATTTGCTTCTCACAATTTTGCGGCGCGCCGCAATATCAGATGGTAGGTTGCATTCCATGCGACCGGCATCTCATGTGGCGCCAATCGTCGCGACCACATGAAATCCTCCGAAAGAACGATCCACCGAATAAGTTTGCAGAAAGACGACGCGCTTTGCCATCATTGTGATGCAAGCAGGCTAGCGCGCGCCGCAATCGCTCCTGCTTAAGTTTTGGGCTGCCCGATTTGACCGCCGCGAAGAGGAATGACCTTGAAGATCTCCATCAATGGCCGGTTTTTATCGCAATCCATGACAGGCGTTCAGCGGTATGCCGCCGAAATGGTCAAAGCGGTTGATCGGCTGCTGGCCTCGGGCGACGCGCCACCGGCGCTGCTTGATGCAACGTGGCAGGTTTTGGCGCCACCCAACGCCGATCGTTCCCTTGATCTCCAGCGCATCGAGATTCGAAACATCGGACAGCGCACCGGGCATGCCTGGGACCAGATCGACCTCGCGCGGACCGCGGCGGGCGGACGACTGATCAGTCTGGCAAATTCGGGACCCGTGCTGCATTCGCAACACATTGTGGTCATTCACGATGCGCAAGTCTTTCGCAAACCCGAATTCTTCAACTGGAGCTATCTGGCGGTCCACCGCACCCTCGGCCATTTGCTTGCGCGCAAGGCCACGATTGCGACGGTTTCACAATTTTCGCGCCGCGAACTCGCATCGGTGCTGTGGTTGCGGCCCGAATCGATACCCGTATTCCCGAATAGCGCCGAACATTTTGCCGCGACCGTTCCCGATTTTGGAATCATCGACCGGGTTGGGGCTGAAAGCCGGTCATTTCTTTCTTTCGGTCGGCTCCATGAACAAGAACAAGAATATTTCTCTGGCCATTGAAGCTGCGCGGCGGTTGAAACGACCGGATGTGCCACTCGTCATAGTCGGCGGCGACAATAACAAGGTCTTTCAAGGCGGCGTAACCGCTGCCGAATACGGCATTATCTTGGCGGGCCGCCTCCGCGACGAAGAAATTGCAGCACTCTATGCCTGCGCGATCGCCTTTGTGTTTCCGAGTCTCTACGAAGGCTTCGGCGTTCCGCCGCTCGAAGCCATGTTGTTGGGCTGTCCGGTCATCGCCTCGACAGCCGATGCGGTCAAAGAGACCTGCGGCGATGCAGCCGCCTATTTCGATCCCCTCGATGCTGAAGATCTTCGTCGGCGCATGCTCGAAAGAATAGCAGCTGGTGAAATTTCCAGCGACGAGCGCAATAAACAGATGCAACGCATCGCTGCATATTCATGGCGTAATTCTGCAACACTGCTTTTAAATTTTCTCGGAAACTCAGCACACTGAGAAATTGCTCAGTAAAAAATTACCGCGGTCTAAATATTGCTTTCATAGGCGCTTGAAGAGTCTGCTTCCAGGATCTGGATCAGAAAGTTTCCAATGCCGAATGAAGCGACAGGGCGCGCTGAAAGTACTCCATGTTGCCGAAACTATTCGTGGCGGAATTGCGACTTACTTCAACGAGCTTCATCCCCATCAGCGCGCCTGCTTCGGCGGGTGACAACGTACATTATGTGGTGCCGTCAGATCATCGCGGCGATCTGATAGGCTTTGCGGACACCGAAGTGTCCGTGTTCGAGCGCGCGGGCCGAAGCCTTCAGGGTTTATTCCGGATGGCAATCGTGACGCTCCAGCAAATTCGCCGCGTCCGGCCCGATATCGTGCATATCCATTCGACATTTGCAGGCCTCGTCATACGGCCCATTCTGTTTTGAGGCGCGGCGGACCGCAGGTGGTTTACTGCCCGCACGGCTGGGCTTTTTCGCGCGAAACCTCGCGACTCAGTCATCAGATCACAAGGCTTGTCGAACTCGTGCTCGCCAGGATTACCGATCGGATTGTCTGCATCTCCGGCGATGAACAGAATGAGGCCGTCAATGCCGGTATTGCCCGCCAGCGCCTGATCCTAGTCCACAACGGCATCTCGGCCAATCGCCCGTCACCCCGAACCGATTTGGTCCCCTGGGTTTCAAAAAAAACCAAGGTTCTTTTCATCGGCCGCCTCGATCGCCAGAAGGGATACGATCTCCTGGTCGAAACCGCGCGGCTTCTGCATGAGACGGTAGAGGTCCGCATCATCGGTTCATCGGTCGTCGGCAAGCACGAAGATATGGAGCCGCCGGCGAATGTGGCCCTTTTGGTATGGATGGACCGTTCGCAGATCGAAGCGCATCTCGAGGCTGCCGATCTTGTAGTCATTCCGTCGCGCTGGGAGGCATTCGGCCTCGTTGCACTCGAGGCGATGCGCGCAGCTAAACCAATTGTCGCTTTTCGCGTCGGCGCGTTGCCTGAAATTGTGGAAGACGGCGTAACCGGCATCCTGGGCAGTCCGGTTTCAGTGGCATCGCTGGTCGATGCGCTCACGCGCGCATCGCGACTCGATCTGCAAGCGACCGGCCGCCATGGTTATGACCGTTTCAGGCGACTCTACGACGTAAAAAAGACCCACCAGGTGCTTAGGGAACTTTATCAGGACATCACGCAGGATCGACGTCGCGAAATCACCAACATCGCGATGGTTTAGCGTGCCGTCTAATTACCGAAAACTATTTGAGGGGGAATTCCGAACCAGCGAGTTGCATCAAAGTCACATCGCGCCGCTTACGCGCTGCGCTGCGTTGAACTGTCGTGACTCTGACTCGATCTCGCTGCTAGGTTTTTTGCACAACGGGGGCGTAGCTAGTGACCATGCAGTTGAGTAACAGATCGTTTCTTGAGGAAACATTTCGTCGCCGAAATTTTGGCCAGGCTTTAGCCGCTATCGCCCTGACGACGTCGGTCGCGGGATGTGCGGGCTTCCTGCCGCTGGACGCCCCCGACGCTGTCGCGACAAAAACCAACGCGGCGCTGATCACGGCGCCGTCGGCGCCGCTTCCTTATGCACTGATGCCGATCAATGCTGACGTGCTACGCGCGACGAATTCCGTCACCGACGACACCGGCTCGGCCTTCGCAAAGCTGTCCAGCGGCAATTATCGCGATGTGACTATCGGCGTCGGCGATATTCTCACGGTGACCGTTTACGAGGCACAAGCCGGCGGGCTCTTCGTTCCCCGCGAAGCCGGCGTGCGACCCGGAAACTTCGTCGACATCCCGCGTCAGCAGGTCGATCAGTCCGGCAATATCAATATTCCCTACGCCGGCTCGATCAAGGTCGCAGGCCTCACCCCGCGCGCGGTCTCCAACATCATCCGCGACCGGCTCAAGGACCGGGCGATCGATCCGCAAGCCGTCGTCGCGGTCGCCGAACAACGCGGCAATCAGGTCAGTGTGCTTGGCGAGGTCAACACACCCCTGCGCTTCCCGATCGATCCCGGCGGGATTCGCCTGATGTCGGCGATTGCGCGGGGCGGCGGGCCCAAATCTCCCCCTTACGAAATCAAGATCACGCTCAAGCGTAACGGCCGCATTTATGACGAGATGATGTCCAGCGTGATCCATCACCCGCAAGAGGATGTCCTGCTTGCGCCCGGCGACCTCGTCTTCCTGACCCGGGTACCGCGTGTGTACATGGTATTCGGCGCCACACCGTCGCCCGGCTCGATCGGCGGCACCAACAACCGCCGCTTCACGTTCGAGAATGACAACATGTCGCTCGCCGAGGCCCTGGCGAAATCGGGCGGCCTGGACGGCACCCGTACCGACAGCAAGTCGATCTATGTCTATCGGTCGGAACCCAAGCAACTGCTGGAAAATATCGGGATCGATGTATCCCGGTTTCCAACCCGGACCGCGCCCTCCGTCTATGCGTTCGACATGAGCAAGCCTGACGGCATGTTCGAAGCGGACAATTTCAAGATGCGCGATCACGATGTGATCTCGGTCGCAGAATCGCCATCGACCGAATTCATCAAGCTGATGACGACGCTGAATTCGGCCACCACCAATGCATCCAATATCGGTGCGACAATCTTCAACACGAGATAGACGGATGTTTGAAAGCCTCGGCCGGGATTTTGGCGTCTTGCGAATTCCAGCCGTGGCGCTTGCCGTCGCCAGTCTCTTCGTTCATGGCGCGATTCCTGGCGCGCACGCGCAAAATGCCGTTCCGCTGGAAGAACGGTTGTTGCTCGGCGTCGGCACGCATCAAGGGATGGGCGGCGTCGTCAGCAAGCGCGGTTATGTGCCAGCGATCAATATCAAGGAGATCAAGGAACTCGGCGTCACCGCTTTTCGCGACGACTTCTCCTGGTCGGATTTCGAATTGCCCGGACACAAACTCGGTTTCGCAGCACCACTTGGCAGGCTGGAGGCTCAAATCACCTCGGGAGTCGCGAGGCCGATCCTGATTCTGGGATCCAGTCACTATCTTGTGCCGAACTCCAATCCGCCGACAACCGACCAGGCCCGCCAGCGCTTTGTCGAATACGCTATCGCCGCCGCGCATTCCGTGGCCAATCGGCATCCTCTGTTCGAACTCTGGAACGAGTGGAATATCTCGGCCAGACAGAATCCTGAATTCAACGCCGACAATTACCTCGCGCTGGCGCAAGCGACCTACCCTGCGGTCAAGCAGGCGGCGCCCGGCGCCCCCTTTATTATTGGCGCCATCGGGGACGATCCCGACTGGAAATGGACCAAAAGCCTGCTTCAACTCGGACTGCTGAAATATTCGGATGGCATTTCGATCCATCTCTATAATCATTGCGCTTCGCCCGCCCGGCGAACCGCCACTGAGATTATCGAGCGGCTGACGGTCTTTCATAATCTCGTAGCCCAGGCGAGCGGACGGCAGGACTTTCCGATCTACGTCACTGAAACGGGCTGGCCGACGGCGGTCGCGAAATGCGGCGTCAGCGAGCAGGTTCAAGCCGACAACATGTCCCAACTGATCCTGTGGGCTTCAACCGCTCCCTCCTGGCTCAAGGGCATTTCGCTTTACGAGTTAAAGGACAGCGGCATCAACAGCGCTGAACTAGAAGACAATTTTGGGCTCTATCACTTCGATAACGCGCCAAAACCCGCCGTATGCGCCGTGAGCGACAGCTGGGCTTTCGTCCGCGCCAGTCTTGGCGCCAAGGAGACAAAACTCGCGGATGACGTGGTCTTGATCAAAAGCACCGGCGGCAAAGCCGCCATCTGGTCCGCGAATGCGAGCAAGCACTATCAGGTGCGCCTGAAAAGCGACGCACCGCAGGTCACGTTCGATTATCCCTGCCACCGCTCCCCGAAATCGGCCGCCGGCACATGGATGACGGTCTCAAGCACACCGCTGCTGCTGAGCGCGGACGGATCGGCGATCCCCGATCTCGAAATACGGCAGGCCCAGTAGCGCCCTGCCAGGGCACTGCCGGACTGCAAATAAGGGGCGATCGTTGAGGATACTGCTCGTCAATACTTTATACCCCCCCGTCGTGGTGGGAGGGGCGGAAGTGTCGGTTTCACTGCTGGCGGAATCTCTGGCCGCGAAGGGTCACCACGTCGCAACGGTTTGCCTCAACAAGGAGCCGCATCTCGCGGTCGACGAAATCAACGGTGTCCGCGTTTACCGGGTGCCGCTGGACAATATCTATTGGCCGTTCGGCCAGCCCGAAAAACCGGCCTTGCTGGACCGGCTGAAATGGCACCTCGGCGATACCTGGAATCGAAAGGCCGCGCGGCGATTCGGCAGGATCCTCGATATCGAAAATCCTGACGTTGTACACACCAACAATCTGACGGGATTTTCAGTCTCGCTATGGTCGAAGCCAACCGCCGCGATATCCGGATCGTGCATACGCTGCGCGATTACTCGCTGACCTGCAAAAGATCCACGCTGTTCAAGAACGGAACGGCATGCGAACGCCGCTGCTCGGCCTGCGCGACCATGACTGCCCCCTATCTATACGCGTCGCGCCTGGTCGACGTGGTCGCTTCCAATAGCCGCCTTTGTGCTCTGATACCCACCACAGGCTCGGATATTTTGCCAAAACGCCGGACAAGGTCATCTTCAATATCGCCGACATCAGAGACAACGTTTCCCTGGCGCGCCCTTCGAGCGACGATCTGGTGTTTGGATTTATCGGACGAATTGAAGCCGAAAAAGGCATCGATATCGTCCTGAAAGCCGTCGATCTCCTGCCCGACGCCGGCTGGCGATTGAAGATCGCCGGCGCTGGTGCCGAACCCTATGTGAACGACCTCAAGGCCCGCTACCGGGCGGATCGCACCGAGTGGGTCGGCTTCGCCAACGCACGTGACTTCTACGCCAGTATCGGATGTCTGCCTGATCAGCTCGGTCTGGCCCGAGCCGCTGCCGCGCACCCTGATTGAGAGCATCAGCAATGGCTGCGCAACGATATGCTCCACGGCGGGAGGCATTCCGGAAATATCGGGCATGTCTGCGCTGATCGCTCATATGAAGCGCGCGATCACCGGCGGCTTGCCGAACTTATGAGCAAAAGCATCAGCGAGGCGCAGAGATGGAAGCAGAGACAACCGATCAAATCCGGTTTCAAGGAGCAGTTCTCACCTGATGCGATCTGCAGACAATATTTGGAGATTTACGTTGACTAAAATTGAAAGCTCATTTTAGCCGCAATGAATCAGGCATGTACCCGAGATATTCGGATGAGGTTTTTAGATGAGAGTCCTTATAACATCATCCATCTATCCGACGCCGGGGAGCGCCGAAGATCGTCGGCGGCGCGGAGATATTTGCGCGCCGGCTGGCCGAGAGCCTTGTCGAGCCGGCGATACCGTGGAAGTCGTCCGCGCCGAGAGCGAGCGTGACCAGCCGGTGGAAGAATGCAACGGCGTCACCGTCTATTCGGCGCCGGTTCAGAACATCTATCCGCCGTTCTCCGAGCCTCGAAGCGCACCGGTTCGCGGCATCTGGCACGCGATCGAAGACTGGCAAAGTTCGGCGACGCTGGTTTCCAAGCGCATCCAGGCCTTCAAACCGGACTGCATGCATTCCAACAATTTGTCGGGACTGACGGCCGCGATCTGGAAATCCGCACTGGATCAAGATGTGCCGGTCGTGCACACGCTTCACGATTATTATCTGACTTGCCCGCGATGCTCGCGTTTCATGGCGGGGCACGCCTGCGAGCGGACGTGCATGAGTTGCGAAATCCTGACGATCAATCGAAAGCGCGCTACGCGTCAGTTGCGCGCGGTGGTCGGCGTCAGCCAGCGGGGTGCTCGATATTCATACCAGACTCGGCCTGTTTTCAGATACGCCGCTACGCACCGTCATTCGCAACGCCTCGACCGCGACATTGAAACCCCAGATCCGTGTACGTTCCGGCACCGAAATAATATTCGGGTTCATCGGGCGGCTGACGGTCGAAAAGGGGATCGATAATCTCGTCCGTGGCCTTTGCCGCTATCCCGAAGGACAAGGCCCGGCTTGTTATCGCGGGGCGCGCGAGCGAGAGTGAACAGCAGCGCCTGAAGCGTTGGCGCCTGACGCCCGGATTGAATTTCTGGGTTTTGTTTCTCCAGAAGAATTCTACGCGCAAATCGATGTCGCGATTGCGCCGTCGATCTGGGAAGATCCGGGGCCTCTGGTGGTGGCGGACGCCAGCGCTGCCGGCCGGCCGATTCTCGGAACGCATTTCGGCGGCATGCCGGAAGCCATCGAGCCCGGCGTCAACGGCTGGCTGACGGCGGCCGATCCGGAATCGATGACCGGAAGCATTCTGGGCGATCATCGAAAATCCGCAGGAGATTGCCGACATCAGCGAGCGGCTGGCCAACGCTCCCCATAAATGGACTTTCCCCGACGTGGTGAGCGAATATCGAAATCTGTTCGACCGCGTGCGGCAACCGAAGAAATAGCCTCAAGTGATCCCACCAACTCAAAGACGCCATGGTTTCCGCCCTGCTCGCATATCCGCGACACAGACCAGATCAGACATGATCCGGCTTCTTGCACTCGTCGGGTTACATCTATCAGAGCGCCACGGCGATCATTCTCATCTTCGCCGTCAGTCATATCCTGCTGCCGGCCCACTACACCTCGTTTTCGCTCGCGTTGGGCTTCGAGCCAGCTGCTTGCGTTCTGATGTTCTGCAATTGGCCGGCGTTCGCTTTCTGGCGGCCGCAAAGGGAGAAGATGCCGCAAAGCTCCGCTTTTCGCTGTTTTTTGCGGGATTGCTCAGCGCGTTGGCGCTGATTTCCTTCGGTAGCGTCGCCTCGCTGGCTAGCACGCTGGCGCCAAGGGTCGTCATTCTCGGGCTTGCTCTGTCGGTGCTGCAAGGCCTCACCGATATGTCCTTCATGGTGATCCGCGTCTCAGGCCGACTTGGAACCGCAGCGATCCTGCTGATCCTGCGCGCCAGCCTGCTGCTGGCCGGCGCCGTCGCCGGCGCACTTCTTACGGAACCACCGAAGCGACACTCCTGGGATGCTCTGCGGCCAGGTCGCAGCCCTCGTTACCGGCCTGTTCATTCATCGCACACCGCTGCGAAAAGTGTCCCGGCAGACCATGCTGGCGGATTGGGCGAATTTCTGCCGCTACGGCATGCTCGCCGCGGGCGCTTCGGTGATTTCACCTCTCAGTGCCGGTGATGATCCGCTTTATCGTCATCAGCAAGCTCGGCGCAGCCGGCCTTGCCGCCAGCGCCGGATTTTCGATGGCGATCGATCTGATGCAGCGGCCGTTCGCGGTGCTGGTCGCCGCGATCCATACCGTGAACTATCCGGAAGTGATCGTCGCATTCGAGCATGGTAACCCCGGTGACGCGAAACAGGTCGCGGCACGGCTGTTCGAATTCGTCATCTGCGCGACCGTCGTGATGTTGGCGGGCTGATTGCGTTTCCTTCCGGATGCGGGACGCCTCTTTGTTCCCCTGATATTCTGGAAGGCTTCCTTCTGGCCGCACCAATGGCTGCGGTGTTTTATTTCCTACACACTCACCTTCAGGCCACGCTCGCCGTGATCCCGCATCTGAAGAAATCAGCGATCAGGCTGGTCGTCGTTGCCGCATGTCAATTCGCGATGGTTTCGATCTTCTCAGTAGCTGCCGTGGCTTTGAACTTGCCGTCTTCAATGTGCTTGCGGGGCGCCGCGATCGCGACCGCAATTGTCATGCTGTTTGCGAGTGGTCCGATCCTGCGATTTGGCGCGGTTCCGCGCTGGTCGCTGGTGGCGACAGCGAGTGTGCGGCGCTGCTGATCGGATCGCTCTGCGCAGTCCCCTCGCAGCCGCTGATCTGGCTCCTTGGCAAGATTGCCGTCTCGGCCATCGCGACCGCCCTGGTTGCTTGGCGCGGCAATTTCCTGACATCGGCACGGCGCGGCTAATTCAATCTGCCAGTCAAAACGAATGATGGCGCTCGCCGAGCCAGAACCCGAAGAAGAAGATCCGGCTTAAGGCCGAAGACCATGGGTTCACTCCGCGCAGGGCTTGCCGTACCGCGCTCGGCCAGCGCGCCGTCATCAAGGACGAGCTCAACTGTGCCCGGCCGTCGGGGCCGGACCTTTAAGCCGGATTCGAAACCTTCGTTTAAATCGATAGCCGGTTTGCGCATTCGCCGGAAATACATGCCCGCTGCAAATATGACGTTAAGTATGAGCAGCCCAGAAACAGATAAAACGCAGTGGTCACATCATCCCCTCCGCCAGGAAGGTGTTTCATCTTACGGGCGGCCGACGCGATAAACACCGCTTTTTATGCAAATCGAGGCGATAAATGACGGGCTCTCGCTGGCGTCGTTCTGATCAAGACGGAGATTTGGCGTAGGCGGTAAATTAACGACGACGACGAAATGGCGCTGGCATGACGGGGATTTTTACTACCTCGTCAATTTATTCCGTGTTCTCTTCCAAAGGCGGTAGCAAACCGCCCGAGGCGACAATGACCACTCTGCAAATTGCAATTGTCGCTTTCGCAGCCGGCTTTCTGTCCTGCGCAGCCTTGGCCGCGACAATCGTGTTGTGGGCGTTCGCCGACAAGCGCACCGGTGGAATGGAACCTGTAGCCGCCGCCGAACATCAGCAGCGCGCGGCTTAACCGCAACG
The DNA here is from genome assembly GCA_037201505.1 of Bradyrhizobium sp. Lineage (GTDB taxonomy): Bacteria > Pseudomonadota > Alphaproteobacteria > Rhizobiales > Xanthobacteraceae > Bradyrhizobium. The sequence goes on along the minus strand of JBBCHO010000017.1, from coordinate 78,807 downwards.
TCTGCTTCTCTCGCGTCACACTTCCGTCGCTCGTCGTCTTCACGGAGATATCGCCGCCGGGTGGCGTGCGATTTTGTTTAACCGTTTGCGTCAGTTCCGCACGACTCGGCGATCCGTAAAATTCCGGTGTGACAAATCTGCGTCGGGCGCGCCAGACGAAAAATTTCTCCTGGCATTGCGACCATCGCGCCTACATCTGCGGCAACATGCGCGCACTTTCAGCAGACAGAATATTTTTTGTCGTGCAAGCGCCCTGCTCACGCCACTGTATTCGTGAATCAATGATACGGCGCTGCGCAGAACCTTGGTGTGAACTTCGTCGCTGCAATTGAAATTTCCTGATGAAATTTCTTGCACAAGTTCCATGCAACAAAAGTTTCATCAACGATGAAGGCTTGTTGCGTTGAGTTTTACCCAAATTCAACACCCAACATGAAAACTTGAGCGCTAGACAAACTGCAACAGCAGATATCCTCTTACCAGATGAGCAGCCATGACATCGTCGGCTAATGATCAACCATTTTGTCCGCAAGCTCCTTTGTTGGTTCCATCGGAGTCAACACGCATGCGGGCTACGCCTGGGTTCCTACAACACCCTCGCCCTCATGGTGGATGACCTGAATATCTTGGCGTCACGACGCTGCGCGATTCGCTGGCCGCCAGCCCGCGGCGCAACCGGTTCTCGACGGGCTGGCAAATGCCGGCTTCAAGTTCGATTTCATTGTTCCCTCGAATATCCCGGCGACAGGCAGCGCCGGGCTCCAGCATAATCTGGCATCGGTGGACAGTTTTGAGGCCACGCATCCGGGCAGCATCGTCGCGCTGGAGGGTTTGAACGAGGTGACGTGCAGCCGTTCAGCTACAATGGCAGCTCGAGCATCGGCCGCCGCAGGCCAGTTCCAGCAGGCCTACTACACCGCGATCAAGGGCGACGCTTCACTCGCCAATATCCCGGTCTACGACCTGACTCTGGGCTACAACGATCTGTCCGGCTATTCGCAGCTCGGCAATCTCTCGGCCTCGACCGACGTCGTCAATTCGCACGCTTATGCCAGCACCGAGATCACACCGCAAGCAGCGCTCGCGGCCTCACTCAGCGCCGCAGGTTCCGTGGCGTCCGGAAAGCCGGTCGTGATCACGGAGACCGGCTACACCACCCAAAGCAATACGCCCTTTCTCGGCGCGGACCAGTCCGTGCAGGCGAAATCGATCCTCAATACGCTGGTCGACGCCTACAAGGAAGGGCGTCAGCACCACTTATCTCTATGAGCTACTGGATCACCCCTCGACCGGCGCCGCCAACGATCCCCAGACAACAATTCGGTCTGTTCAATGCCGACGCACGCCCAAGCTCGCCGCGACCGCGATCCATAATCTGACGACCATCCTCAGCGACAATGGAACCGGCGGGCATACGCCAACCACGCCATTGGGCTACTCTATTACAGGCCTGCCCTCCACCGGCAGCAGCATGGTGCTCGGCAAGAGCAATGGCGCCTACGATCTGGTGGTGTGGGCGGAACCCAAAATCTGGGATGACACGACGAATACGGAAGTCGCCGCGCCCACGGAAACCGTGACCGTCAATCTTGGCGGCATTCATCAAACGGTCAGCGTCTATGATCCGTTAAGCGGCACGACCGCCATTGCGACTTACACCCAATGTGAGCCAGATCGTCGTCCCGATCACCGATCCATCCTCTGATCATCGAGATCGATGCCCCCGCGAACGGGTCCGGCACGGCGGCCCCGCCGCTGGTCAACGTCAGTGGAACCGCGGCCGGCATCGTCGGGCAGCTTTCGGCGCTCAATTCGGATACGTCGCTCCAGACCATCACCTTGACCGATACGCATGTCCTGCCGGTCGCGTCGCAGTCGACCATGAGCTACATCATTTCGCATTATGGCAACGCGCTCGCGGCCATTCAGGGCGGCTATTCGTTTTCCGTGACGACGTCCACCTCACAGTGGAGTCAGACCCTTACTTACAATTCCAACGGAACACTGCTGTCCACCTCGAACTCCGGTCTCAGCAACGGGCTTCTGACGTCCACCGTGATCGTTTATACCGATGGCTCGACGGATACCACGGCCTACACTGCCGGCGTGAAGGCCAGCGAGATCCACGTCAATATCGACGGCTCGAAGGAGGTCTACACCTTTAACATCAAGGGTCAGTCCTACACGACCGAGCACGACAGCTACAACGCGCCGGGATTCCTGACGAACGTCGTGCAAACCCGCAGCGACGGCAGCACCTTCCTCAAGATGGTTCAGACCACGGCGGGAACCAAGACCGTCGATTGGTATGACACCAGCGGGAACCTCACGACGGAAGTCGTGCAGCAGACGAATGGCTACTACTCGACGACCGTCTACACGGCCGGCGTGAAGACGGCCGCCTATATCCTCAATGCCGACCACACCCAGGATAACTGGAGCTACAACGTCGTCGGCCAGAGCTACACCACGCAACATCAGCATCTCGATACGACCGGCAAGGTTATCGCGGTAACACGCACCCATGCCGATGGGTCGCTGGATTATACCCAGGTCATCGGCAGCGACGGCACCAATACGATCAATAATTACGACGCGGTCGGCAACGAGATCCTGTCGACCATTTTCCATCCCGATGGGAGCAAGGATGTCTATCTTCTCAACATCAAGGGCCAGACCTACGGCAGCGAACACGACACCTACAGCGCGACGGGTCTGCTGACCTCGCAGCTTCGCACCCACAACGACGGCACCAACGCTTTCCAGCTGACCCAGACCAGCAACGGCACCAGGACCGCAGACACCTACGATGCCACGGGTCATCTTGTCAGCGAAGTCGTTCAGATGGCGAGCGGCTACTATTCGACGACACTCTATACGGCCGGCGTGAAGACGGCCGCCTACATCCTCAATGCCGATCACACCCAGGACAATTGGAGCTACAACGTCACTGGCCAGAGCTACACCACCATGGTCCAGCATGTGGATGCGACCGGCAAGGTGACTTCCGTCACGCGCACCCATGCCGACGGATCGCTGGATTACACCCAGGTCATCGGCAGCGACGGCACCGATACGATCAATAATTACGACGCGGTCGGCAACGAGATCCTGTCGACCATTTTCCATCCCGATGGCAGCAAGGATGTCTATCTTCTCAACATCAAGGGCCAGACTTACGGCACCGAACACGATACCTACAGCGCGACGGGTTTGCTGACCTTCCAGCTTCGCACCCACAACGACGGCACCAACGCTTTCCAGCTGACCCAGACCAGCAACGGCACCAGGACCGCCGACACTTACGATGCCACGGGTCATCTTGTCAGCGAAGTCGTGCAGATGGCGAACGGCTATTATTCGACCACGCTGTACACCAACAGCGTCAAGACGGCGGCCTATATCCTCAATGCGGATCACACCCAGGACAATTGGAGCTATAACGTCACGGGTCAGTCCTACACGACCATGGATCAGCACCTCAATGCGGCCGGCCAGGTCGTCGACGTCACGCGCACCCATGCCGACGGGTCGCTGGATTATACCCAGGTGATCGGCAGCGACGGTACCGATACGATCAACAATTATGACTCGCTCGGCAACGAGACGCTGTCGACGGTTTTCCATCCCGATGGCAGCAAGGACGTCTCCATTCTCAACATCAAGGGCCAGACCTACGGCAGCGAACACGACACCTATGATGCAACCGGCCTCGAGACGTCGCTGCTGCGGCTCCATAATGACGGCACCAATGCCTTCCATCTGACCCAGACCAGCGACGGCACCAAGACCGCCGATACCTTTGACGCGTCAGGGGTCCTCACCAGCGAGGTCGTGCAGGAGGCGGACGGCTATTCTTCCACGACGGTCTACACCGGCGGCGTGAAGACGGCCGCCTACATCCTCAACGCCGACCAAACCCGGGACAATTGGAGCTACAACGTCACGGGTCAGAGCTATACGACCATGGACCAGCATCTGAATACGGCTGGCCAGGTTGTCGACGTCACCCGCACCCATGCCGACGGAACGCTGGATTACACCCAGGTGACCGGCAGCGACGGCACCGTCACGACCAACAACTACAACGCCACCGGCACGGAAACCCTGTCGACCATCATGAATTCGAATGGCAACACGGATATCTTCAAATTCCAGCTTCCAAACCTGCCCGGCGCAACCGAGCACGACAGCTACGTCAACGGCAACTTGATGCAGGTCGACATCATGAATGCCAACGGCCTGACGCACAACGTCACAGCCGTCGCCTCCGGCCTCACGATCGCATACGATCAAGGCGCCGAACAGGTGAACGGCTTCATGGCCGGAACCGCTGCCAACCACGACCTTATCGAGATCTCAAAATCGCTGGCCGCCGATTACAGCCATCTTCAGATCACGCAATCCGGAGCCGATGCCCTGGTGCATATTGCCGCGAACGATACGATCCTGCTGAAGAATGTCGCGGTCGGCAGCCTCGACCACGGCAACTTCCTGTTCCTATGAAAAGCGGACGTTTCGTTCAGCGCGCCCTCAAGCCTGATGGCGCGCTGACGATGGCATTGCTTTGCGGCTCGAAAGGACACGTGCTGGTATTCCCGCAGCAACGGCTCCCGGCGGCACGTCGCGATTGACCACGGCATTGGCGGCAATGACGGCTGCCTCGCCCACGGTAACCGCCCCGATCACGACCGCGCCGGCATAGACGACGACGCGATCTTTGATCTCGGGATATTCGGCCTCGCTTAGCCCGTGACGGCCGAGCGTCACGCTTTGATAGAGCGTGACGGATCGGCCGATCCGCACGCCCTCCCCGATCACGAGCCCGATCGGATGCGGCAGGATAAGTCCCGGACCTATTTCAGCGAGCAGCGAGATGTAGCACCCTCGCCCGGTCAGGCGGGATCGCAGAATGATCCAGGACAGCGCTCTGCCAATCCGCCCGCCGCTGCGCAATCGTTTTGCCAAGCGCCACCAGGTGATGATGACAAAGCCTGGACTGGTGATCCATCCGACGATTGCTCCCTTGGCGCCGGAAAGGCCCGTATTGGCGACCAAATCCTCGCGCCATGACATTTGGAATAGTCTCCGATTTATGGGCGGCACGCTTCACGAAAAGCCCGCGATCAGACGGGTCGGCCCACTCCGCCGAGCGGCCGGACAAACAGATGTGGCAGCACCCGATCCAGCCAGCGCCGCAACCGCACCTCGATGAGTTCGTAGCCCAGCGAACCCGCCGCCAGCGATGCGGCAATGCCCAAAACCACAAAGGCTCCCCACAACAGCCAGCGGTTGACGCCATGCTCCACCAGCCTCAAGCCAAGCATCTGCAGCGGAAACAGCGCAAAGGGATGGATGAGATAAAGGCTGTAGCTGATCTTGCCGCAATATTGCAGGAACGGTGCACTGAGTGCCGTTGCGACGCCAGAGCCGGGTGCGAGCACCATGCCGAAGACGAGAAAACCCGGCAACAAGCCGAAGACCGGATGAAGATATTCCAGCGCCAGGTACATGGTCGCGCCGCAGACCACGCCGGCCATCAGGCCCAGCCGTCCTTTGAGTGGAATGCGCCAATCGACGGCAGCGAACAACATGCCGACGACAAAAAACGCGGACATCGGCCAAAACACGACACCCGCTAGTCCCAGCGCAATCAACGGCACGGCCAGGAACCAGTTGCGTAACTGGACGGCTGCAACAAAAGTGACGCCGAACCAGATATAAAACGCCCACTCGTAGGTCAGCGTCCAGGCGTTCTGCTGCGCAATCGGCAGCCCAAGTGCCTCGGGTACGAAGAAAAGATTGGCCAGGAAAATCTTGGCATAGCTGACGGCGTTGATGTCGCGGAAGAATTTGTAGCCGACGATCGGACCGACAATGAACAGCAGCAGATGCAGGACGCCGAACACCGGCATGATGCGCATCACGCGGTCGCGGATGAATTTCCAGAACGATCCATGCCGCACCAGACTGGCCGGAATCAAAAAACCACTGATCATGAAGAACAGTTCGACGCCATGTCCGCCCACATTCATGATCGACTGCAGCCACGGCCAGATCGGCGGCAGGAATCCGGGGTTGGCGATGTCGTAGACCCCGCCCTTTGGCATGTCATAGAGATGGACCGCCAATACCGTCGCCGCGGCGATGCCACGAAGCCCTTGAACTGCGGGCAGGAAACCGCCAGTCGCCGCCACGGGTTGCCCGTCGCGAAACGTTGGAGAACGGTTGATCGACGGCACATCGGTCATGGCAACACTATGCATTCAGAAAAACGACGAAAAAGAGCCGCAACAGCGGATTCACGCAGCCCTCGGCGTCAATCCGCCGGACTCCGGCGCAACCGGCACAACATCTGCAATTTCCCGCTCGTTCGCTGCCCGGCTTCGGAATACCTCGCTGAAGGCAAAGCCGATCGTGAGCAGACCGCTGGCTGGACCGTACGCAAGCACCGTTACGGCGAACAGGTTCATCACTACCACCGCCGTCAGCTTGTAAATGTCCTTTGTTCGCATCACCGCAAAGAAGACACAGATCACAAACACGACGAAGATCGGGCCGAACATCAGATAAGTGCCGATATAGAAATTATCGACCGGCACGTAGTAGCTGACCTTGTTGGAAAACAGTTGCTGGGGATAATTGAAGCAACCAAGGCCGCAGCCGGTCAGAAAACCCAGCGGCATCAGGTCGCTCATATAGACGAACGGAAGCTGCCAGCTGTTGTTGATGCGGTCCTGCATGCTGAACAGCACCGGATACTCCCGGGCGAGATTGATGCCGGAAAACAGGATCATCAATATGACGGGGATGAGAATGGTCAGGAACGACCACAGCGCCATCCGCCGCAGCATCGGGAATTTCTCGCGTTCCGGCAAAATTCTGATGATAACCAGGCAGACCAGATAGATAATCATCAACCCCAGGGTCGTTTTGCTGGTCGTGAGCTTGATCGCGTAGAGCCCGATGGGGGCCCAGATCGCGCACCACAGCAGGTTGCGGCGAACCGAGGTGATGACAAAAGCAATGAAAGTAAAGAAGCCGGCCATGGTGCTGTCGGCGGCGAAGCCGGCCAGCCGCGGGTCCGATTGCGTCCACCACAGGCGCTGCGCCTCGCGCGCGGTGCCGAAGGATTCGTAGGAAAAGCCCACCCAGGGCAGCCGCATATGGGCCGATAGAAAAATGCCAATGATGGTGAGATAGAACACCAGATGGATCGAACCGAGCAGCCGCTTGTATTGACTGAAATCCCGTCCGCAAAAGCAGAATCCGACAAACACCGGCGCGATCATCTTGAGCGACGATGCGGCGCCCGCCGCCTGCCCGAGAAAGATGTAGCCAATATAAAGCGAGAACACCATGTAGAGCAGCGTGAGCAGCGCAATCAGGCTTTTGCCGGCAATGACATAGCGTTGCAAAAACAGGGCAATGCAGGCCAGCGCCGCAAGGTCCGGGATGAACCACAAGGCGTCGAGCTTCACGATCGCGAAGATATAACGCAGCGCGCCGGCGAAGGCGTCGCGATAAAAATACAAAAACAGCGCGCAGGCTTCCAGATTCAAGTTCGAATTGGACGCCTGGCCCAGCGGCGAATAGCCCGGGCCGGTCAACACCATGGTGTCCGATCGCGCCGTGGCACTCACTGGCCCACCGCCTTCGCGGCCGAGAGGCCATCTTTCTCGACGGTGCGGCCGAGAAGCCTTTTGACGATCCGCGATCCCGGACTCTCGATGTGCTCAAATGTGAAGTTGGCGACCACCAAAACGGCCGCAACAAGAACGATAAGCAGCAAGGACGCCGCAGCACCTGACACAAGGTGGCTGTCCAGTGCGAGAAATCTCGGCGCGCCCACGCCCCGCGCGAAATATTCGATCAGCACGAGAACGAAGGCATGCACCATATAGATCGAGTACGACCGCTTGCCGAGCCAGACCAGCGGTCTGATCGACAATATCTGTGGCAGCACGCGAGCCGGAAACGCCATCAGCGATCCCAGCAGCATGGCGAATATCACGGGCGCGACGAAGCCAACGGCCGGAAAGCTCCCGACGATGCAAACGGCTGAGATCGCGGCGATCGCCGCACCGAGTTGCCAACCCGTCTGGGGTAGAGGCGACGTAGCGGCAGGCACCGCCGCCACAACCCGCACCGTAAGCACCCCTATGAAAAAGCTGAACACGCAGCGCACGACACCGAAATCATAATGAAAGTCCATGCTGTCCTTGTGCAAGACGAACACAATGATGAGCAGGCTGGCGGATACCAGAACACCCGAGAGGACATAGATCACGCCAGCATCTTTCATCTTCTGCGCAAAGATCACGACAAGGCCAAAGACGAGATAGGTGTAGAATTCAGCGCTGATGCTCCAGCTCGGCGCATTCCAGCTCAAATAATCGACGAAGCCAAGCGCGTGCAACAGCAGCACATTGACAAAAAAGGAGTAGACATTGTTGACCGGCATTTCCGGCGGCACGGTATGCATAAGGCCGACGCCGACCAGGCTCAACCTCACCAATCGGAACAGCAGAAACGCCAGCAGCGTGACGATATGCATCGGATAGATTCGCGCCAACCGGCGCGTAACATATTCACGAAACCCGAACGACCCGAAATCCGACTGCACATAGCTCAGCGAGATGACGATCCCGCTCAGAACAAAAAATAAATCCACGAACAGCCACGAATTCACAAAAAACGCGCTGTCGACCCAGGACTTGTTTTGTAACAATTCCGAGAGCGGTTTCGAAATAACGAAATGATGGATGACGACGCACAGCGCCGCGAGACCGCGAATGCTGTCCAGCGGCACATAATGATTCTTTGAACGATGTATCGATGCAGTCAAGCAAATATCCCACACTGCATTTGCGACATGTGTTTGGTTGTATAGACCTCACGCACTGTTTTCAACGCTCACATTCGAGCGAGTGATTTGTTCTGTTCAACGCGCACCACAAATCACCACAATATCGCCACGCTATGTTCGGAGTTACGTTCAACGACTCCAATGCAACGAGTCTTTGGCGCGTACGACGCAACGCTGGCGACAAAAGATGCGAGCCGCGCTCAGCCGACAAGCACAAAGCACAACAAACAACCAGATCAATTTGCAAAATGATCGCGGGGTTTGCGCGTTTTGGTTTAGGTTGATCATCGCGCCGCGCGGGTTGAACTGTGGAAGAAATCAGGAGTGCATTTATGAAGCCGGCCGCCCTGATCAGCAGATACGTCACCGCAGGATGGCTATCCGGCCCCACCGCAAAGCAAATCATGGACGAGCATGGCGGTGCTGGTCCGGGATTCGATATGGTGCGGATCGCACTTTCGCTGCTTGTGATCCTGCTGCACTCATTTCATACCGCCTACGGCATACCGGCTGCCGAAAATCTCGGCACCGGATGGTCGCATCCGATTTGGGCAGCGACGCTCCCAATCTTCTTTGGGCTCAGCGGATTCCTGGTGTCGGGCAGCGCCTTGCGTTCCCGCAGCCTGAGAGTCTTCCTGACATTCCGTGCGCTGCGCATTTTTCCGGCGCTGGCGGTGGAAATCAGCCTGTCGGCGCTGATTCTCGGACCGTTACTGACGACCGTGCCGTTCAGCGAATATTTCGGCGATCCGAGATTTCTGCGATATTTTGGCAACATTATCGGCTGGATTCATTTCGAACTGCCGGGCGTGTTCGAACAAAATCCGAATCCCGGCATCGTCAACCGCAGTCTGTGGACCCTGCATCCCGAACTTTTATCTTACGTACTGATGGCGGGGCTGATGACCGTCGGCTGGGTCTACAGCCGTTGGAAGGTCACGCTGTTCTGGATTTTCGCCACGGTGGTGCTGGCCGGTTACAATTTGATCACAGCCAAACTAGAACTCCGGGGAATTTATTCGGGCGGCATCCTGATCTACTACTTCCTCACGGGAATTGTGGCTTATCACTGGCGTGACGCCATCGTCATCAATTGGCGCCTGTTCGTTGCTGCCCTTATCTTGAGCTACGTGCTCATGCGCCTGCCACAGACCACGTTTATCGTTTTGCCGCTCACCAATGTCTACATCATGGTGTTTTTGGGCATGGTGAGATTCCCCCATGTGAAATTTCTGCAAAGCGGCGATTATTCCTACGGCCTCTATCTCTATGCGTTCCCTATACAACAGGCGATCGTCCAGTTTTTCCCGGCTTTTAGAAACTGGTGGATGGTATTCCTGCTGGCCGTGCTGGCGACGTTCTGTGTCGCCTGGGTTTCGTGGCATGCGATCGAAAAGCCGACGCTCAAACTAAAGCGGTGGATGCACAACGTGCCCAAACCTATTCCGAGCACGACCGAGCCCATCGATGAACCGGCGACCGCGCCGGCTTCCGAAGCTTTCCGGGCCTAGCGCAGAATCATTTGCGCGCCTTTGCCTGCACTGAAAGCAAGCAATGAGTCCAATCGCTGATCATGACAGTGCGATCCCTGATCGTCGCCACGTGCAAAGCGCGCACAGAATCTGTGCGCGACTTCGTCCGCATTTTGGCGATTTCAGGACTCGATACGGCGAACTTGTTTTGGATATCGCCGTTTCTTTTGCACCGCACAAGAATTTGACACAGTCTTTCGATAACCGACTGAATGTCTGAATATTTTCGTCACGCGGCGAGAACTGGAAAATATGCCCCGCATAGCGACATCATCAAGGCATATCGGCCGTCATGCCGGCGGGCTGATCGGGTTCGGCGTGCTCCTTGCAAGCACGACACTATCTCACGCCCAATGCGTGGAACTCACCGATCGAACGCCAAAGGACACCATGCAGTTGTTTGCGTCCGAGCCATCCGCGCTCTTGTATGTGCTGCGCAACGACAAGGATAAACTGGCGGCGCGGCTGACCGGCATTCTCGTGACCGATCCGACGCTGCTGCCTTCTGTCGCAACGCTGGTTAGAAAAGCCCCCACTGACATCCGACCGACGATCGGAAAGGCACTTCGGCAAGCGGAACTGCGCTGTACAGCCTTGCAGCCGCAGGCGGCGCGCAAGATCAATGATTTTGTTCGAAACCTGGCAGACCGATCCGTTACGGCGGGTTATGTCGCCCTGACAGAGGAACCTTCCACCGAGCCCACCGTCGGCGACAATAACGACAGGTCGGTTATCAGGCCTGCCCGCCCCCCGGCGAAATCCAATCCGCTGATGACAGGCGAATGGCACGACGAACTCGCCGATCCCTTTGAGAGCATCCCGCTTCCCGAATAGATCCGCCCGGAACAGACGTCCCAGAACGTAAATGAACATACAGATGTATCAGCCGCGAAATCAGTTTGAGGGACCAAGGTTCGGGATCGATCTCGGCAAGACGATTACCATCGAACGGGTGGTCGATATCGTGCGCCGGCAGTGGCCGCTGATCACCGCGATCCTCGCGGGAACACTGACGCTCGTCATCCTCTATCTGCTGACGGCGACGCCAATGTATACGGCGAACGCCCGAATCCTGATGGATACGCGGCAGACCCAGGTGCTGGACAAGGACAGCGGCGTGACCAACGCCCTGATCGATCCCGGTTTTGTGGACAGCCAGGTCGAGATTCTAAATTCGGACGATCTGATTCTGTCGATCGTCCGTAAGCTGAAGCTGACCGACGACTCCGAGTTCAACGGTTCCGATCCCGGACTGATTCCCCTGATGATCGGGAAAATGCTTTCGCTGTTCAGTTCCGACGGCCCGCCTTCGCAGGAAAAAATCGAAAGAGGCGCGGTCGAGACGATCCAGAAGAACCTCAAGGTCGAACGGGTACTGACTACCTATGTTCTGTCAGTGAGCTTCCGTTCGATCAGCGCGGAAAAGGCCGCCAAGATCACCAACGCGATCTCCGACGCCTATATGGTCGGCGCGCTCGAAGCCAAATACCAGTCCACCAAGCGGGCGGGCGAATGGCTGCAACAGCGCAGCGCCGAGCTGCGCGAACAGGCCACGGCAAGCGACCGGGCGGTGCAGACTTTCAAGGCGCAGAACAATATCGTCGGCACCAGCCGCGGCCTGATGAGCGAGCAGCAGCTGACCGACGTGAATACCCAGCTGATTCAGGCCCGCGCGGCTACCGCCGAAGCAAAAGCCCGCCTCGACCGGATCGAGGCGATTTCGGACAAGGATCTCGCCCAGCCGACGGTGACCGATGCACTCAGCAATACGGTCATCACGCGCCTGCGCGCCCAATATCTCGACCTCGCCGCGCAATATGCCGACTGGTCGAGCCGCTATGGCAAGACCCATCAGGCCTCGATCAATCTCGCCAACCGCATGGAAGAAATGCGCAAGGCGATCGCCGACGAAGTCCGGCGCATTGCCGATTCCTATCGCAGCGAATACGAGATCGCCAAAAGCCGCGAAACCTCGCTGGAAGAAAACATGAAGGGGCTGGTCGCCCAGGCCGGCAGCACCGCCCAGGCCCAGGTCAAGCTGCGCGACCTCGAAAGCGCCGCCGATACCTACCGCAACCTCTACAATAATTTCCTCGAAAAGCTGCAGCAGGCGACGCAAAACCAGAGTTTCCCGATCAGCGAAGCCCGTATCATCAGCACCGCGGTGAAACCCGACAAGAAAAGCTCGCCAAAGACGGTGCTGTTTCTGATCGGTGGCGTGATCGGCGGGCTGTGTTTCGGCTTCGGCGCGGCCTTCTCCCGGGAACTGCTGAGCGATGTTTTGCGCACCCCCGGCGATGTCGAGGATGAACTCGGCGTGAAATGCCTCGGCGTTCTGCCGGATATCCGCCCCGCGGCCCCCGTCGGGAAAAAAGCGCTGGCCCTGCTGCCCGCCGATGCTTCTCCGGAGAAGGAGAGAGAAAGTTCACTCTCGCATTATGTCGTCGACCACCCATTTTCACGCTTTGCGGAAACGCTGCGCAACATCAAGGTCTCCATCGACGTCGCGCGCCTGACCCGCGACGTGAAAGTGATCGGCATCGTCTCGTCGCTCCCCAAGGAAGGAAAGACCACGGTCGCAGCCAATTTCGGCCATTTGACCGCGCTGACCGGCCACCGCACCCTGTTGATCGACGGTGACCTGCATACACGCTCCCTGACCCGCGAATTGGCACCCAGCGCGACGACCGGCCTGGTCGAAGTGCTCAAGGATCCCCGGTCTCTCGGCCATCACATCAAGCGCAGCCAGGAAACCGGCCTCGATTTCCTGCCCTCCTTTGTGATTTCACGCATGGTCAATTCCGCTGATGTCGTGGCCTCCAAGGCCATGGCGGACATGCTGATGGTGATGCGAGAAAACTACGACTACATCATCATCGATCTCGCTCCGGTCATGCCGGTCACCGACGCCAAGGCGATCAGCCATCTGCTCGACGCGATGGTTTATGTCATCGAATGGGGACGGACGACACGCAGTGCCCTGCAGGAATCGATGTCCAGTTCGGAAGCGATCCAGAAAAAGCTGCTCGGTGCGGTCTTGAACCGCGCCAACCCGAAAATGCTCAAGCGCATCGAGGCCTATAAGGGCTCGCATTACAACAGCTACTATGTGGAAAAGGCTTAAGAGTGCTGCCGCGCTGGTTCGCCGTACCGGCTGACATGGGCGCGCTAACTGTCCTTCTCGCTGTAGCGTCCTAACTCAAGAACGTTTTCCAGCTTGCTCGGTATTGCCGCTGTGTCCTTGGCCTCATGGTTCGAGACGCGCGAAGTCGCGCTCCTCACCATGAGGGTTCGGGATTTTCATCGGCCAATAGAATTGGGGCTTTCTGGCCAAACTCGTCATGCCCGGCCTTGTGCCCGGCCATCCACGTCTTGAACTACCTTGAAGCCAACAAGGACGTGGATGGCCGGGCATAGTCGAGCGAAAGCGACGCCGTCCTTCGGACGGCTGTGCCAGGCCATGACAAACCTAATCCACGGAGCAACTCAGAGCGGAGCATCGCAAATGATGCGGCAACTTGGATAACCCTCAATAAGCTTCCTGATACATCAGTGCCGCCGCGGTCCGGAAGATAATCCGGATATCCAGCCAGATGCTCCAGTTACTGACGTACCAGACATCGTATTCGACACGCTTTTCCATCAGGTCGATGGTCGAGGTTTCGCCACGAAACCCGTTGACCTGGGCCCAGCCGGTCAGGCCCGGCTTCATATGATGGCGGAACACATATTTGCTGATCATCTGATCGTAGTAATTGTCGTGCGCGAGCGCATGCGGTCGCGGCCCGACCAGCGACATCTCCCCGCGCAGCACGTTCCACAGTTGCGGCAATTCATCGATGCTGCTTCTTCGCAGAAAGCGGCCGAGACGGGTCACGCGGGCGTCCTGCTTCTTGGCCTGCGCGATCGTGGGGCCGTTCTCCGCGACGAACATGCTGCGAAATTTCCAGATGTCGAACGGCTTGCCGTTAAAACCGCGGCGTGATTGACGGAAAATCACATTGCCGGGCGAATCGAGCTTGATCAGAATGGCGGTGGTCAGCAGTAGCGGCGCCAGCAACACCAGCGCGACGGAAGCCAGCCCAATATCGAGGCAGCGTTTCTGGGCCCGTTCAAAGATCGACAATGGCGGCCGTTGAATCTCGATCGCCATGGTGCCGCCGACCGGCACGAACGGACGCGCCACCAGATCGGCGATCGGGAAATCGGGCAACAGCCTGATCGGCTGCGGCACGACGCGAAGATGCTGGCTCAACTTTTGCAACATCGGCAATTCGTTCCAGTCGACCGCCAGAAGATATTCGTCCACATTGGTGGCACGGGACTGCTGGATGATATCCTGGATCTCGCGGTCCCACGCCGCCTCATCCTGCGTCGAATTCAGTACAAAGTGACGAACGACGTCGAAGCCGCTCTTTTTGAGATCCTTGAACCGGCTCGAGGTGAAATCCAGCGTTCGCATGCTGAGCAACACGACCCTGCGGTCGATAAAATGTCCCTTGGCAAACGGCGATGCGAAACCTACCCGCCAGGCAGCGCGATGCCCCCACAGGCCGATCAGGCCGATCAACGCGAACAAAATGATCGTGCCGCGCGAAAGATGATCGGTAGACTTGAGGAGAAACGCGGCGGTTGCGAGAATGATCAGCGAAACCATCCAGTTGACGGCGGCCTTGCGCAGCTGCCACGCCATATTGAGCAGCCGATGGTTGTCGTAGGTGCCTTGCAGATATCCGATGCCGACGAACACCACCCCGACAATCAATCCGGCGCCGTTGGAGACATCGCTCTCGACGAGAGGGCTGAAGAAGGTGCCGTAGATCAGGCTGGCACCGAGATAGCTCATCAGTATCAGGAGGAAATCGCCGGCGGCGACGAATATCTGAAGCGGTCTCTGCAGTGTGGCGATACGCTTGGTATTACCGGGATACGCACTCTCCAAACCATACGTTGTTGAAGACATCGCGGCCTCTCGTAGTAAATAGTCTTTCCGAAGATTCAACTTCCCGGAATTTCATTCAAACCTTGTTAGCTAACCTGAGCGATTGTGTGGCGTCGCAACATGAAACTCAAAACTAATTTTTGCATTGCAACTATGTGAAGATTTCAGACTCAAAAATTGAACGCCTGAAATTTCGTCAGCGTGCGAACATCGTCATAGGCAGATTGACGCCGCATTGATCATCGCACGCGAAAGCGACACAAAGTGACACAAAGTATCGGCGCATATCAGCGCTTGGGATGAGCCTTCTGGTGCCACGCCCACGCCGAAGTCACAATCGTAGTGAGATCGGAAGACACCGGACGAAAGCCGAGCGCATCGCGGGCAGACGATGGATTCGCGACCAGAAATGGCGGATCGCCGGCGCGACGCGGCTTCACGACCAAGGGAATTTTCCGACCGGCGGCTGCCTCAATTGCGGCAACGACCTCGCGCACCGAATAGCCCGAACCCGTTCCGAGGTTGAAACAACCCCCGATTGAACCCTTCAACAGCGCCTCGATTGCCAGGATGTGGGCCGCCGCCAGATCATCGACATGGATATAGTCGCGAACCGCGGTTCCGTCCGGAGTGTCGTAGTCTTCGCCGAAAATCGCGAAATCCTGGACGTGCCCCTGCAGCGCCATCATTGCACGCGGAATAAGATGTGTCTCGGGATCGCGGAATTCACCGATCGACGCAGACTTTTCCGCGCCACTGGCATTGAAGTAGCGCAGACACGTCGAATTCAGGCAATAGGCAGTGCGAAAGTCCGCCAGAATCTGCTCAATCATCCATTTCGAGGTGCCATAGGGATTGACCGGCGAGCCGGCAGCCTGTTCCGGGAGAGGATCGCGCCCGGCCGTTCCGTAGACAGCCCCGGTGCTGGAAAAGACCAGCCGATCACACCCCGCCTCCCGCATCGCCGCCAACAGTGAAAGCGTGCCGCCAACATTGTTCGAATAATATTTCTGGGGATCGGCAACCGACTCGCCCACCTGGCTGAAAGCGGCGAAATGCATGACCGCCGCGACACGATGGCTCCTGATCGTGTCCCGGACCAGCGCGGTGTCGCTGATATCGCCGACCACAAGCGGACCCCATTTCACAAAATCACGGTTTCCGGTCGAAAGGTTGTCAACGCATACCGGCACATATCCGGCGTCCGACAGCGCCTTGCAGCAATGGGCGCCGATATACCCTGCCCCGCCCGTGACCAGAATCGCTACGCCGTTCACCATTCACTTCACCGCTCAAATTTTTGACTACCCAAGAAATTTCCGTCAGCCGTCACCGGGCTGCCAAAACAATACACAGGCAAAACAATATACAGGTATGAGCGCCTTCGTGATCGGTGTTTCGCTCATCGCCTGACTGAAAGTTATTTAGATTAACGGCAAAAGGCAAAAGGGCGGTCAAAAAGCCGGTTGAACACCTATCCGCCCAAGGAATCTTGCAGGCAGGCGCATAACGCTCAATTGCCGATCATCGGCTGCTATTTTGGTCAACGGCTGCTCAGCGAACAACCGCTTGGAGTAAACTGCATCACGCACCAGCTTCTTAATTTGACGCAATGGTCTTAAGCCAATTTTAGCGCGCAAGCGCTAAATTTCGCCTCAGTTTGATGGGGACCAATGTTATGATGATGCTGGCGATTTGCAGCATGCTGATTGGATCGACGTTGGCGATCCGCCTCAGGGTAATCGTGCTGCTGCCGATCATGTTTTTGGGCTCCGCGATGCTGGTCACGATCTCGGCGATTCAAAGCGCGTCATTTTCGCAGATGGCGTTGATGGTGATCGTTTTCGCGACCAGTCTCCAGCTTGGATACGTCGTTGCGGCGCTCACGAAGCATGCCATGATTCCGGTCCTGCGCGAGCCGCCATTGCGGCTGCAAAGAAATCCGAAGTTTCGCTAAGGTGCCGCCTCCCGGCCGCCACACGCCGCCTTGAACTGGACATAAAACCGGCAGATGCCGGGTACACCTGCCCGAATTCGCTTCCTCCGAATTAGTCCCCAGATGTTTTCAGCGCTGCGATCTTCCAATCCGACATCGAAGCCGAAACTCCCCGCGGGCGTTCGAATTTACGCCATCAGCGATATTCATGGCTGCGCCGATCTGCTCGAGCAAATGCTCCGGGTGATCGATGCCGATGTGGCCCATAGCGAACCCCATCGGGCGATCGAAGTTTTTCTCGGCGACTATATCGACCGCGGACCGGACTCGCGATCGACAATCGACCTGTTGATCGAGCGCAGCCGCCACAGGAACACGATCTTCCTGAGAGGCAATCACGAAGCGTTTCTGGCCGATGTATTCCAGGACCCGTCGCGCATTGCGGACTGGCTTCGCGTTGGCGGGTTGCAAACCATGATATCCTACGGGCTCTCGCCCTCGCTTAGCCCCGACTATGAAGAGCAAGTCGCACTAGTGAAGGAATTGATCCTGGCGATGCCGCGGCAGCACCGCGCCTTTCTGGAGCGCCTGCGGCTAACTTACACCTGCGGTGATTTTTTCTTCGTCCATGCCGGCGTCCGCCCCGGGATCCCCCTGGCTAATCAGCAGGAAGCTGATCTGCTGTGGATCCGCGAAGAGTTTCTCGAGAGCCAGAAGGATTTCGGCAAATATATCGTGCACGGTCACACGCCGGTTCGTAGCGCCGAAGTTCTGGCAAACCGCGCCAATATCGATACCGGCGCCTATGCGACCGGAAATCTCACACTGCTATCGATTCAGGGCAGCCGCCTGCTCGCCGTCTGATCTGGCGATACGTTCCGATCAGTGGCTGGGACCTGCAGGCTTGTGGTCCGGAAACCGGCTCAGCGTCGCAGCTTTCAGAAATTTGAAATGGGTGATCGACGTCGCCAGTTCCTTGAGGCGGCGCTGCCCATTAGCAATCTCGGTGCCGAACAGGTCCTGATAATGGCTGTCGCGCGCGTCGCGCTCCAGATATTCGTCGGTGCCATTTCCGACGGTGACTGCAGCGCGGGCAAGGACGTCCTCGACCCTTCGGCTGAGGCCCGATTGTTCCAGCTCCGCCGCATGCAGCGCGTCTTCGACGGCTTCCAGAATGGAACTGATTCGCGACCGGTCGGTTTTAGCGTCGCGATCGACTGAGCGTGCTCTAAACGTCTGATCGCCCAGACGGGTTCTCAGGTAATTATGCGCCCGGGCCCGCAAGAAAAGCTGAAACATCTCTATCGGTCCGATCCAAGCCGCTTCGCTCCACCTCTCCCAAGTCACGCTATTTTAGTTAATAAAGGCTGAATTTCGGAACCGTCCCGGACATGTCAGGACTTGCCCGGAACGAATTCAAAATGCCCGGCGCGCGTGTCCGAACGTGGTGGTATGCGAGCCGGCATGCCGAACCGAGGTGGTCACGTGTTGGGCACGACTCCGGTGCGACCGCCACGCGCATGCGGCGTATCCGAGGCAGAGTCCTGCGACAAAAATCGACGGCTGGATCAGAAAAGTGAGCATGCGATTCGTCCCGTTATCAACTCAACCGTACTCTCATTCCCTGTTGTGACAACATGATGGTTTGAGAAGCCGAAAGTTTTGTCATTCGAAGAATTCTTTGTGCAGCGCAGTTGCTGCAGAAATAGTCATGACACACTCGATCGCCGTTATCAGCGAATCGCGCCACGAGAAACACCCATCAGGAAAAACACCAAACGCCGAACTTCAGAAAGATTTCACCCAGCAGATAGACCCACGCTAAGTCGCCAGCAGCATCGGCATTCGCCTCACACACCAATGACGCGCGTTGGCCGCGCAATTTGGATGATCTCGTGACGCCATTGCAGCGACGATGCCGATCGCTGAAATTTTTATTGATCGCCAAATGTTTTGTTGTTGCGCATCGCGCGGCGAAGAATTTTCCGGCACCACATGTGGCGCGATCAGCATGAATTTCTTCGGGCTGTCGTCCAATCGATGTGGCCGAACGCTCGTCCTGCGCCTCAGACGCGGAAGAACACGAACCAGACCACACCGAGGATCAAGACCGCGAGGCCCGTGGAGACAAGCAGCAGGGCAAGTACCGACGGCCCAGGCTCGGCCTGCCGCGCTTCGGTTGGCGTTTCGACGATCTGGCGTTGGTCGATCTGGCGTTGGTGTTGCGTTGCCATGGGGGCCTCGATTTTTCGATGGCGCGCCAGGTCGTTCGGCGCAAGATGTCACGGCAACGCATGATTTCGGACGATGTTCCGGGTTTTGACACTGGTGGTAAAGGTCTTGGTCACCTCAGAAAGGCAGCGCGGCCACCGGTACCCCCACTGCCCACCGTCTGATCTGCAACCGCACTGCAACTTACGGGCGCCGCCACGGTTAACGTCGTTGGCAGATTCCTTAACGCGGCTTCTTTGAAAGCTGGTTCCGCGGTGGTATCCTGCCGATATATTTGTTGCGTTTTCGGAGTATCTCATGGCCCCCCGCGCCAACTGGAAAGGCTTTTTGCGCCTTTCGCTCGTGACCTGTCCGGTCGCCCTGTATCCGGCGACATCGGATACCGAAAAAGTCAGCTTCAACCAGATCAACCGCAAGACCGGTCATCGCATCAAATATGCAAGGTCGATGCCGATAGCGGCAAGGAAGTCGCCGCCGAAGACATCATGAAGGGCTACAAGGTCGATACCGACACCTACATCGAGGTGTCGAAGGACGAGCTCGACGACATCGCGCTGGAATCGACGCACACCATCGAAATCGACGAGTTCGTGCCCAAATCCGATATCGACAATCGCTATCTGATCCGCCCCTATTATCTCGTGCCGGACGGCAAAGTCGGCCACGATGCGTTCGCGGTGATCCGCGAAACCATCCGCAGCATGAACAAGGTCGCGATCGGCCGTGTGGTGCCTGACCAACCGCGAGCACATCATCGCGCCTGGAACCGCTCGACAAGGGCCTGATGGGCACGCTGCTGCGCTATCCCTATGAGGTGCGCAGCGAGAAGGAATATTTTGAAGATATCCAGGACGTGAAAATCACCAAGGACATGCTGGATCTCGCCAAGCATATCGTCGAACAGAAATCCGGATCTTTCGAGCCCGACGCGTTCGAGGACCATTATGAATCCGCGCTGATCGATCTCATCAACAAGAAGCGCAGCGGCGTCGCGCTCCACCTCAAAGGCGGCGCCCAAATCGAGCGGCAATGTCATCAATCTGATGGATGCGTTGAAGCGCAGCCTCGCCACCGAGCGGCAAGCCGCCCCTGCCCCAAAAGCCGGCTCTTCCCTCAAGCCAAGGGCAAAAGCCGCGCAAGGCTGTCGCCGGCCAGCGCGAGATGCTGCTGCCGATCAGCGGCAAGGGTGCGGCCAAGGAAGAGCCAAAGGCGCAGGCGCCCAAGAAATCGAGAAGGCTGAGAAACCGGCACGCAGCTCCGTCCGGTCGAAAAAAGCGGGATAGAGCGTTTTCGAGCGAAGTGGATACCGGTTCGCGTAAAGAAAACGCGTCAAAACAAAAGACTGGAGCCCGGTTCTGATTCAATCAGAACCGATAAGGCTCTGGTGCCGGGGCGCTTGCTGCGCCGGCACGCCATGACTGCGGATGCCGCTGCCCGCGGCCAACCGGCCGTTATTTCAGTGACGAATTGATCGACGTAAACCGGCCATTGAGCGTGGTTCCAATGCCGTTGACGGCGGCCACGATCACGATGCTGAGGCCCGCTGCGATCAAGCAATATTCGATCGCCGTCGCCCCGGACTCGTCGCTGAGGAATCTTGAAATCAGCAGCCGCATCCAAAAAACTCGCCGTTGCACGTCAGTCTAATCGCGCGGAAATCTAGCGACACATTGGTTGCAGCCGTGTTGACAAACACGCTCACGGCAGATTAAATAAATCATTCGCATTTCCATACCCATCCACGGTATTGATACGGGATCAAAAATTTACTTCTGATTTTTGATAGCCGCGCATGGTCGCAACCGGCGTCTCCGGAGCGAGCGAACATGCCAGTGCAGAAGCAGGAATCGAGGAAAGAACTATATCGGTGCCCTCAGCGAAGGGATCGACGAACAATGCGCCGCCACCGAGCTGGCTAAATCCCGTCACCCCGATGAAAGATATTTTGCGCGGCCTGATCGCCAGCGTGCTGGTGCGCCGGGGACGCCGAGGCGCGATAACGGCGGCGACCCTCCCGCCGGTACCGGGAGAGCGCATCGATTTTAGGTTTCTCGCAAGCTCACGGCTTGAAGAACGCGGGATCGTTGAGCGCCTTGATCATCGTATCCACCATGTCGGCGGCGTCGTGATCTTCCCGCTGCTCCAGCAGTTCCCACATCTTGCGCAGATTGGCGCGCATTGGCGCCTTCAACGAGGGATCACGCTCGATCAGGGTTCGCGCGATGCAAAAGGCGATGCCATTCGGCGCCCATCCGGGTCTGCTCAACGGTGGCTTTGCTCATGGCCGGCTCCTTCGGATTCCACGATTTGATTTTGCTGGCGCCGCTGTTAGATCAAATCGCGGCGCAAGGATAGAAAAGGATAGAAAAAGATAGACGAAGTCGTCGCCAAGCCTGCAAGTTTGCCAAGCCGGCAAGTTTGTCGCTTCAGGCAGAGCGCCCTACTCGCCCATATCAAGCTGCGTGGATGGACCCGCCAGAGGCTTCTCTTTCCATCAGGACCACACACAGCGAGCCGCCGCGAGCATGACGGTCGCGGCCCGCCGGCCGCGAATACATAACGAAACGCGGTAACCATGTCGGCCACCGGAATGGAATTCACCGGTCCGCGATGTTCGCCGCTCAGTGAAATATCCGCGCCCAGGGCCATCAAAAGTATCGCCGTGAATACAGCCACCGTGAACGATGCGCTCAGCGAGCGGAAAAAGTTCAACGCCCCAGTAACGGTGCCGACCTGGGAGCGCACCACCGAGTTTTTGCGCCGAAACCGTCGTGACCGGGAACACGGTACCAAGACCGAGCGCAAACAGCGACAGCAGTAGCAGCAATACCCACAGCGGCATGAACGTCGACGCCAGCGCGACCCCCGCCAATGCCCCGCACAACGCTCCGATGATCGCGACCCGCTTGTAATGTTTGGAGCGCGCCATGGCGCGGCCGGCAATTGCCGCGCCGCCGGTGGAAACCGCGGCCAACGGAATCAAAGCTAGTCCTGCCTCGCTGGCACTGAGGTGATAGACCACTTCATAATATAGCGGCAGATGCACGGTCAGTCCCAGCATCGCCCCCATCGCCAGACTGCCGCCGCCCATCGCATACGGCACAACTTTTCCGCCCAGCAGCGGCAGCGGCAGGAACGGTTCGTCGGTACGCCGGACATGCCATACGAACGACAGCGCAAGCGCTAAGGATGTACCGATCATCCCGGCGATCGCCGGTGACAGCCACAGATACCGGTTACCGCCCCAGGTCAGCACCAGCATGAACAGCACGGCGGACGCCATCAGCAGCACGCCGCCGAGCCAGTCGACCTTGCGCCTGCGGTGGAACACCGGGATCTTGCCCATTTTCGGCAACAGCATCGCCAGCGCCATCAGCCCGAGCGGCACGTTAATCCAGAAATCATCGACCAATGCAGATGTTCGGCGAACACGCCGCCAAGAATCGGCCCGCCGATGCCGGCCGCCATCCTCACGCCGCTGAAATAGGCCTGATACTGGCCGCGCTCGCGTGGCGATACCACGTCCGCAATCACCCGTCTGCACGATTGGCAGGATGCCGCCGCCGCCGAGCCCTTGCAGTCCGCGCGCCAGGATCAACACCGGCATGTTCGGCGCCACCGCGCACAGGATCGAGCCCACCATGAACAGGGTCATCGCGGTGATGATCGTGGCCTTGCGGCCGTAGATATCGCTGAGCGTGCCGAACACCGGCGCTACCGCGGTAGAAGCCAGCAGATAGGCCGTAATTACCCATGACAGGCTGGAGACGTCGCGGAATTGCCGTCCGATGGTCGGCAGCGCAGTGGCGACGATAGTCTGGTCGAGTGCGGCCAGAAACATCGACAGCATCAGGCTGAGCAGGATGGTGTGGACTTCGCTCGGCGTCAGCGGCGCAGGCGGCGCGATCGGCGGCGCATCGCTGATATCGATGACTTCGGTCGACAGGGATGACAGGTCGCCGGCGACGGCATCGGCAACGTCTGTTGGTCAGCCGGTTGGAGGCTCTGCCGTTCGAACTTGTTCATGCGGAATTGGGGGTCAGTAAGGGGTGCGCGACCAAAGGCCGCGGGAATCATCATGCTACGGGTTATTTAAGCTCCAAACCGGAGCTTTGGCAGCGGGTTGCACGCATGGGTGTATCCCGCGAGAGGACCAACGCAACCACGTGACGGGACGGGAAGCCGGACTTCAGGATTTGGGCCGCTTTTTCAGCCGCGCCCGCTTGGGCAGCAGCGACGGCCATCGCACAATATGATCCTCAAGGTCGGCGTCCGCGATCTCGTCCTCGGTTCCCTGTACCCGCCGCGCACGGAAACGCCGGCTTCATGCACCGTGTTGGGGTCGCCGGAAACCAGTGGATGCCACCAATAGAGATCGCGCCCCTCGGCGACCAGTTTGTAACCGCAACTCGGCGGCAACCAGTTCAGTGTGCGGACATTCTCCGGCGTGAGCCGGACGCAGTCCGGAACCTGGTCGGACCGATTTGCATAATCCTTACAGGCACAAAGCCCGGCATCCAGCAATTTGCAGGAGACATGGGTGAAATAGATCTTGCCGGTGTCCTCGTCCTCCAGCTTCTCCAGGCAGCAGCGCGCGCAGCCATCGCACAGGCTTTCCCATTCGGCGCTGGACATCTGTTCCAACGTCTTGGTTTTCCAGAAGAATCCCTCTTGGCCCGAGGGCGGCTTGGGCGGGTGCGGTCATGAGTCCTGACGATTTCCGGGCCTGATGGGGCAAAAGGACCTTAAAGGCCGTTCTATAGCGTTTTCGAGCGAAGTGGATACCGGTTCGCGTAAAGAAAACGCGTCAAAACAAAAGACTAGAGCGGCGTTACGGGTGCAAGCGGGACGGCTCCAGGCCGCCGAAAAGCCCGGGACAGCGTTAGCCCTGCCGATCGAAATCGCAGCAGGAGCATTGGTTTATGGCCCCCGCTCGGATAGATAAGGATGGAGTCCCCAGTGGCGCTGTAGCGCCTTGGGTTTGCCGCAACATTCCCGCAAGACGTCTCGGACGCTGCCCCGGCCGGGTGCTTGAGCGCTGCAAACTGACCAAGGGTCCCGGTGCCCAAGTTCGTACCCAAGGAATGGAAGAAAAAGATCCGGCACTGGATGCTGGATCTCGATGCGCGCATCGATTCAACGCTGTTCTCTTCCGGCAAGGGCGCCCGCGAACTCTATGAGCGTTTCTCGACCTTCATGGATCGTTTCTATGTCGGCCGCTGGAAGCGCTGGGTCTTCATCGAACCGTTGTCGGAAGCCGCCACGCTCGGGCTTGGCGGTATGCTGTTGATGCTGGCGCTCGCGGTGCCGGCATTTCGCGAAACCGCCGACGAGGACTGGCTGAAGAAATCCGATCTCGCGGTGACGTTCCTCGATCGCTACGGCAACCCGATCGGCAGCCGCGGCATCAAGCACAATGACTCGATTCCGCTGGAAGACTTTCCGGACAATCTGATCAAGGCGACGCTGGCGACCGAAGACCGCCGTTTCTACGATCATTTCGGGCATCGACATCGCCGGTACCGCTCGCGCGGCTGGTGACCAACGCACAGGCCGGCGGCGTGCGGCAGGGCGGTTCGTCACTCACCCAGCAGTTGGCCAAGAACCTGTTCCTCAGCAACGAGCGCACCATCGAGCGCAAGGTCAACGAGGCGTTTCTCGCGATCTGGCTGGAGACGCGGCTCACCAAGAACGAGATTTTGAAACTCTATCTCGATCGCGCCTATATGGGCGGCAGGCACTTTCGGCGTCGACGCGGCGGCGCATTTCTATTTCAACAAGTCCGCGCGCGACGTCAATCTGGCGGAAGCCGCGATGCTCGCCGGGCTGTTCAAGGCGCCGACCAAATATGCGCCGCATATCAACCTGCCCGCGGCGCGTGCCCGCGCCAACGTCCGTGCTGGATAATCTGGTCGACGCCGGCTTCATGACCGAGGGCCAGGTGTTCGGCGCGCGGCGCAATCCGGCTACCGCGGTCGATCGCCGCGACGAGAATTCGCCGAATTATTATCTCGACTGGGCGTTCGACGAGATGCGCAAGCTGGTCGATACGTTTCCGAAATCTACTACTATGAGCGCGTTTTCGTGGTCCGCACCGCGATCGACATGAATGTGCAGCGCGCCGCGGAAGACGCCATCGAGAACCAGCCTGCGCCAGTTCGGCCGCGACTATCACGCCACGCAAGCCGCCACCGTGGTGGCCGATCTCGACGGCGGGGTGCGCGCGATGGTCGGCGGGCCGCGACTACGGCGCCAGGCCAGTTCAACCGCGCCACCGACGCCTACCGGCAGCCCGGCTCATCGTTCAAGCCGTATGGTCTACACGACCGCGCTGCTCAACGGCTTCAAGCCGACCTCGATCGTGGTCGATGGCCCCGTCTGTATCGGCAATTGGTGTCCGCAGAATTACGGCCACTCTTATTCCGGCGCGGTGACGCTGACGCAGGCGATCACCCGCTACGATCAACGTGGTTCCGGTGAAACTGTCGATTGCGATCGGCGGCAAGGGCGGCCCGAAGGCCGGCCGCGAAAAGATCGTGGAGGTCGCGCGCCGCTTCGGCATCAAGGCGCCGTTGCCCGATACGCCCTCGCTGCCGATCGGCGCGACGAAGTCACCGTGCTCGAACACGCCGTGGCCTATGCGACATTCCCCAACAAGGGCAAGTCGGTCACCCCGCATGCCGTGCTCGAAGTCCGCTCCGGCGCCGGCGATCTGGTCTGGCGTTTCGATCGCAGATGGCAAGAAACCGCTACAGGCGATTCCGGCTTCGGTGGCCGCCGACATGGCGGGCATGATGAGCCATGTGGTCAGCGAAGGCACCGCGCGGCGCGCCGCACTCGACGGCATTCCGACCGGCCGGCAAGACCGGCACCACCAACGCCTATCGCGATGCCTGGTTCGTCGGATACACCGGCAATTTCACCTGTGCGGTCTGGTACGGCAATGACGATTATTCGGCCACCAACCGCATGACCGGTGGCTCGCTGCCGGCGCAAACCTGGCACGACATCATGGTCGCGGCCCATCAGGGCGTCGAGATCAAGGAAATCGCCGGTATCGGCGCGGGCACGAAATTGCCGGCTCCCGCCGCAACGACCATGGCCGCGAATGGCGTCGTGAAGGCTCAGGAGGTCAAGCCCGCGGTGTCTCCGATCCTCACCAGACGCGGCGCGGGATGTCCTGATCCATGTTGAAAAACTGCTCGACGACGCGGCGCAGACCGCCGGCATTACGCCGCCAGTCGATCCCTCAAAACCAGCCAAGCCGGTTTCCTCAACCTCGCTTCCGTTCCCTGAAAGCTTTGCAGCGGCGCGGCCCCAGGCGATCCGGCCAAATCAGCGCCGCGCAAGAACTGACCGTGCGGCTGATCTTCATCACGTTACTGGCGCTGATCCTCGCCACCGTCGTCGGCCTCGGCGCGACGTGGATAACGGCGACGCGCGGCACCGATCTCGGCACACTGAAAATCGGCGCCTGGACTGCCCGGCCCAAAACCGGCACTGCCGACGTCGATCCCTATTCGCGCGCCTCGATTGCACGCAGCGGCGAACTGCCGATCGGCACCGGCCGACGGCGTGGCCTTCTCGGCGACGACCGACGACCGCAAGCGGCCGCTCGACGGCCGCTGCGATGTGATCGTCAGCGGCGTCACGCCCGCGGCGCGGTTCTGGACCTTGACGCTCTACGATACCAAGGGGCGCCTGGTCGCGAACACGCTGCAACGTTACGGCTTCACCAGCCAGGAAATCATCCGCGGCGCCGACGGCGCGTTCGAGGTCCGGATCGCGTCGCGATCGCCGGAATTGGCGTTGCCGCCGGACTGATTGACGACCAGCACGCCCGCGGCCGTGCAGGCCTCGACATCGACGGGGTCGAAGCCCGCTCCGTTGCTGGACACGATTAGCAGGTTCGGCGCGCGCCGCAGCAAATCCTGATCGACGTGGAAATGTTTCGCCAGTTCGTCACGCGCCCGCGCCGATCTGATAGGCATGCGCTGCAGCCAGGATTGGCGCGGAAACGCCATCGGGGCTGTCGTTTTCGAGCCGGTCGAGCCGCACATCCGGGCGCTTCTTGAGAATTTCCGTATAAATCTCGTTCGGCAGGTATTTGACGTAGAACACGCGCTTGTTGTTGACGGACATTGTCGATGCGACTTTCAGTTCAGGAAAAGAGAGCTTAGCGGACTGGGATCATCGGCGGCCTGATTACTCGGCCGTTATGCCGGCGGCCTTGATGATCGGACCCCCATTTTTCGTAATCGGCATGGATCTTGGCGTCGAATTGCCCGGGCGAAGTTCCGATCGGCGACGCACCGAGCTTGCCGAGGCGATCCTTGACCACGTCGGTGTTGAGCGCCGCGACAAAATCGCGGGAGAGTTTTTCAGTGAGGTCAGGCGGCATGCCGGCCGGCCCGAGCAGCCCCCACCACACCTCGGTGTCGTAGCCGGGCACGGTCTCGGCCATGCTGGGCACATCGGGCAGAAACGGCACGCGCTTCATTGTCGTGACCGCAAGTGCCCGCACGGTACCGGCCGCAATTTGGGCGACCGATTCCGGTCCGTTGTTGAACGACATCGGAATTGCCCGCCCAGGAGATCGTTGATTGCCGGCGCGCCGCCTTTGTAGGAGATCGCACTCAAATCGATATGCGCGAGGTTCTTCAAAAGCTCGCCGGCCAGATGCGTGGATGTGCCAGTCCCGGCATGTCCAAAGGACAGGCTACCAGGCTTCGCCCGCGCCGCCGCGATCATATCGCCGAGTGTCTTGAACGGAGAATCGGCGCGCACCAGCAGGATATTGGGCGACGACCGCGCACCAGCGAAATCGGCGTAAACCCCTTGAACGTGTCGTAGGGAATTTTGGGATACAAAACGGATTGGTGGCATGACCGCTCGCGACCAAAATGAGCGTGTAGCATCGGGCGCCGATCCCACCAGCGCCTGCGATGCGACCAGGCCGCCCGCCCCCGGCCGGTTCTCCACCACGACGCCTTGACCCCATTGCCGGGAGACCGCGTCGCCCAACGTGCGGGCGAGAACATCCACGGCGCCGCCGGCTGGATATGGCACAAAAATATGCACGGGCCTGGACGGAAACGGCGACTGCGCAGACGCGACATCGCACACAACGACGAATGCCATTGCAGCGACAGCAATCCGGAACCACCCCTTCAAGGCATCCCTCCCGATCGTCTCATTACTTCTTTTTATCCGACGTCTTATCGCACACTTCAATACCGGGAACATCGTGCACTCGCGCAGATCACGGTACCGGTCGGGACATGTTGACAATCCCGCCGATCGCGTCAAGTTTCGGCGCCTCAACAGGACGGTCGCGATCATTTTGCAGGCCAAGATCCCGGTAAAAACGGAGGGAGAATTCGATGGCGGCTTGCCGAGGGACAAACAGCGTCCCAGACCTCTCATGACAAGGCTTCGCATGACAGGACTCCTCATGAAAGGAGCTGGCATGAGATCGTGCTGCAAACGCTCAAGCGCAACGACATCCGGCTAGTGCCCTACGTTCCCGACCGCGTGCTGACCACACTTATCAAGAATATTCACGCCGATCCGTTCTTCACGACCTTCCCTACAGCGCGGGAAGAAGAAGCCGTTGGCATCGTCTCCGGCGCCTGGATGGCCGGCCTGAAGGGCGCGGTGCTGATGCAGACCTCCGGCTTTGCAACGCTGGCCAATGTGCTGGCGTCGCTGGCGATCCCCTATCAAATTCCGCTGATCATGTTCGTGTCCGAACGCGGAACCCTCGGCGAATTCAATTATGGGCAGGCGCTGGTCTGCCGCACCATGCGGCCGTGCTGGACTCGCTGGCGATGGAACATCACACCGCAACGCGGCTCGATGAGTTCGAGTTCATCGTCGATCGATCGATCAAGCAGGCGATCACCACGCAGGCGCCGGTGGCGCTGATTCTGTCGCCGCTGTTGACCGGCGGCAAAGTGTTCGAGAAGTGAGCGGTCCCATGAACCAGCCAACCAACACCCCCGCCCGCAACACCAAGGTGATGAACCGGTTCGACCTGACGTCGCGGCTGGTCGCCAAACTGAAGAATGAGGAAGCCGTCGTCGGCGGCATCGGCAATACCAATTTCGACCTCTGGGCCGCCGGCCAGCGCCCGCAGAATTTCTACATGCTGGGCAGCATGGGCCTCGCCTTCCCGATCGCGCTCGGCGTCGCACTGGCCCAACCGAAACGCCGCGTCTTCGCGCTCGAAGGCGACGGCTCGATCCTGATGCAGTTGGGGTGCCTGTCGACCATCGCAACGCTCAAGCCGAAAAATCTCACCATGATTATCATGGACAACGGCGTCTACCAGATCACCGGTGCGCAACCGACGCCGGCGGCAGCCTCGGCCGATATCGTCTCGATCGCGATCGGGAGTGGTCTTGCGAACAGCGCGTGGGCGGCGGACGAAGAGGATTTCGAACGTCTGGTCGATCAGGCGCTGACGGTTTCCGGTCCGACGCTGATCGGGGTGCGCATCGACGACAAACCGGGCACCGCGCAACCCGCCGGGATCCGGTGCAGATCCGCGAACGATTCATGCTGGGTCTTGGTGTGCGGGAAGCGATGTAGCTGCCGGCGCGCAGCATCAGGCCGGCAGCAATCTACCTCGCGATCGCGCGGCTGCGCCCGCCGGCAAATCATCGAGCGGCAAATCGAGCACCTCCTCGAACTCGACGATGTTGTCGATCTCGGTCCCCATCGCGATGTTGGTGACGCGCTCAAGGATGAATTCGACCACCACCGGTACGCGGTATTGCGCCATCCATTCGCGGGCCGTCGTAAACGCAGCCTGCGCATCCCGGGGATCGGTGACGCGGATCGCCTTGCAGCCCAAACCTTCGGCGACCGCGACATGATCGACGCCATAGCCTCCGAGTTCAGGCGCGTTGATATTTTCGAACGACAATTGCACGTGATAATCCATGTCGAATCCGCGCTGCGCCTGGCGGATCAGCCCGAGATACGCGTTGTTCACGACGACATGAATGTAGGGCAGCTTGAACTGGGCGCCGACCGCAAGCTCCTCGATCAGGAACTGGAAATCGTAATCGCCTGAGAGTGCTACGATCTCACGATCGGGATCGGCGGCGCGCACGCCGAGTGCGGCAGGAAGCGTCCAGCCCAGCGGACCGGCCTGCCCGGCATTGATCCAGTTGCGCGGACGATAGACGCCAAGGAATTGCGCGCCGGCGATTTGCGACAGCCCGATCACACTGACGTAACACGTGTCGCGCCCGAACGCTCTGCTCATTTCCTCGTAGACGCGCTGCGGCTTGATCGGCACGTGGTCGAATGGCTCTTGCGCAGCATCGAACGTTTGCGGTCAAGGCATGCGGCCGGCCACGCCTGCCGCTGTTTCAGCCTGCCGGATTTGCGCCATTCCTCCGCGACGGTGACGAACAATGCAAGCGCGGCCTTGGCATCTGAGACGATGCCGAGAGCGGGATTGAAGACGCGGCCAATTTGTGTGGGCTCGATATCGACATGCACGAAGGTTCTGTCCTTGGTGTAGGTCTCGATCGAACCGGTGTGCCGGTTGGCCCAGCGGTTGCCGATCCCAAGCACGAAATCTGACTCCAGCATGGTCGCATTGCCGTATCGATGACTGGTCTGCAATCCAACCATGCCGGCCATCAGCACATGATCATCCGGAATGGCGCCCCAGCCCATCAGCGTCGGCACCACGGGCACATTGACGATCTCGGCGAAGGCTACCAGCAAGTCGGATGCATCGGCATTGATGACGCCGCCGCCAGCCACGATCAGCGGCCGCTCGGCGGCATTGAGCATTGTCAGCGCCTTTTCGATCTGCCGGCGCGTCGCGGCCGGCCTGTAGACCGCCAGCGGCTCATAGGTCTCGTCGTCGAATTCGATTTCGGCCAGCTGCACATCTACCGGAAGATCAATCAGCACCGGACCGGGACGACCAGAGCGCATGATGTGAAACGCCTGGCTGAAGACCCGCGGCACCAGCGCGGGTTCGCGAACGGTGACCGCCCACTTTGTCACGGGTTTCGCGATCGATTCGATATCGACGGCCTGAAAGTCTTCCTTGTACAGACGCGCGCGCGGCGCCTGTCCGGTGATGCAGAGGATGGGAATCGAGTCGGCGATCGCCGAATAAAGTCCCGTGATCATGTCGGTGCCGGCCGGGCCTGACGTCCCGATGCAGACGCCGATATTGCCTGATTTAGCGCGGGTATAACCCTCCGCCATATGCGAGGCGCTTCAACATGACGCGCCAGAATGTGATTGATCGAACCGCGCTTCTTCAGCGCAGAATACAAGGGATTGATCGCCGCACCGGGCACGCCGAAGGCGCAGACCACACCTTCCCGTTCCAGAATACGCACTGCCGCATCGATCGCTCGCATCTTTGCCATTTGTATTCCCCTGTTCGTCGCGGTGCGATCATCAGGGAGAACAGCCCGGGCATCTCAATCGATTCGAATTTATTTCCCACGATGCGGCAGACGTGGGGAAAACGCGGCGCTCTCAACAGGTTGGATCAGTACTCCATTGAAAACGACGCTATTCGAACAGCGGCGCGAGTTCCATCTGCGGTACCAAGACAAGTCCCTTGTCGGTGATGCGGATTTCCGGAATCACCGACAACGGGATCAGGTTGAATCCCATATAGGGGATGGTGCACCCGGCCTCGACCCATTCGATCTTGAGCTGCCTGACCTCTTCGGCGACTTCGGTGATCCGCTTGTCCGAAAGCAGCCCGGCAATCGGCAGCGGCACCAGCGCCCTCACCTTGCCATCGGCGACGACGCAAACGCCGCCCTGCTTCTCCGCGATCGCGGCCAGCGCGACCTGCATGTCGGCCTCGTTGGTTCCGGCGATGATGATGTTGTGACTGTCATGTCCGACGCTGGAAGCAACCGCGCCGCGCTTCAGACCAAAGGCGCTGAGCAGCCCATAGGCGACATTGCCATTCGACTTGCCGTGACGCTCAACCACCGTCACGAAACAGAGACCATGGCGTTCGAATAAGGTCGGCCATTCCTTGGCCGGCTCGATCTTGATTTTCTCATGGATCAGCGTGATGCCAGGCAGCGCGGTCTTGATCGCGTTGACGGTGCAGGCTTGGGCTGGCATCTCGGGCGTGAGCTTGACCTGTGCCGGCAATTTCACCGTGGCGTAGGCGGCTTTCGGGTATTGGTAGCGCTGCGACAGCGCCTGATCGAGGCGCGGCGTGATCTTGCCATGCTCGACTACCAATTCGCCGCCATACCACGTGCATTGCGGTTTTCAGATCGTCGTCCATCAGGACGAGGTCTGCGCGGCGGCCACCGCCGAGCCCGCCGATGTCGTTGTCCATGCCAAAGCGCGTGGCGCCGTGCAGCGAGCCCATCGACCATGCCTGCTCCGGCGACATCCCCGCTTTCACCGCCTCACGCACCACCCAGTCGAGGCCAAACAGAAAGAGATCGTCGGCATCGCGGTCGTCGGTGCACACCGCCGTGCGCTTGTGCGAAGCGCCGAGTTCGGTGATGGTGCGGATGGGCCTGCGGCAGGCTGTGCCAGGGCGTGGTCGGCGGTCCACCGCGCAGGAACACCCAGACGCCGGCATCGAGCAGGTCGTCTGCGATGTCACGATCGATCGCCTCATGGGTGTCGGTGACACCGCTCGCGGCATAGGCGGCGACGAAATCCCGGCCATAGACATGACCCGACACCGGACGGCCGCGTTTGAGCGCGGCGGCCAGAATGGCGTGACTACGCTCATCGCCCATGGTGACGGGCACGAAATCCATCTTCTCGCCGAGCGCGACAGCCTCCGGCCAGCGGTCGAACAGCCCCGCGATCTTGTCGGGCGTGAGATCGCCGCCCCGCGGTTTCCATGGCTGCGGATGTTGCAGGAACCGTGGACGGTACGGTCAGGAAAATCGAGAGCGGCGCCTCGCGCGCGTCTTCCAGCATCGCCTCGACGCCGGCGACGTCCATTACGTTGCCGATCTCGTGGCTGTCGCAGAAGATCGTGGTGGTGCCGTTGAGCAGCGCGGCCTCCGCATAGGCGCAGGCCGTCACCATCGAGGATTCGATGTGGATATGCGGATCGACAAGGCCCGGTGCTACGATGCCGCCGGCGGCGTCATAGACCGGGACGCCATTCCAGATTTTCCGTGCAGCCCCCGCTGGTTTTACCGCGGCGATGCGGCCCCCAGTAATCCAGACTTCACGGCCCCCATGGATGCGTTCCGAGTAGGTCGACAGCACCCGTGCGCCGCTAACGACAAGATCGGGCGCGAGGCGTCCGGATGCGACGTCGGCGAGACGGCGGGTCATGGTGTGCAGGGGCGCGACCGCAAAACGGGTCAGTTTGGTCATGAGGCTTCTCGCTGCTGGGACGATTGATTTCCGCCGATGCTTGCTCTGCGCGGCGGCGGGAGCAAGCTTAATTATGGCGACAGGCCTGCTCACCCATTAAGCAGGAAGCAGGCCTTGCCGGGTTCCCGAGGCTTCAGTTTTGATGCGCAGGCGGCATCACGCCACCCAGCACCAGCGTCAACTCGGCCGCGACCGCACGCACGATGCAGCCGAGAACCGGCAGCCGCTCGTCGGTGATCCGGCTGGTCATCCCGGATACGGAAATCGCCGCCAAAGGTTCGCTGCAATCGCTGTAGACAACCGCGGCGACGCACCGCAGTCCCATCCGCGCTTCCTCATCGTCGACGGCGTAACCTTGCCGGCGAATGATCTGAAGTTCCCGGAACAACTCGCTTGGCCGTACGATCGACTTTTCTGTGAGGCGCGGCATCCCCTGCCGGCAGATGATCCCGTTGACGTCGTCGTCCGGATAGGTCGCGAGCACCGCCTTGCCGACGCCGGATGCCACCATCGCGACCCTGCCGCCGACCTTGGTCAGCGAGCGCATGATCTCGCGGCTTTCGATACGCGTCAGCACGATGATCGCTTCATCGTCGACCACGGCAAGATTGGCGGTTTCACGGGTCTGTCACGCAGCTTGCGCAAGTAGGGCATCGCCTGCGCCGTGAAGTTGCGGCGGCGGGCGAACGTTGCGCCGACGGAAAAACTCTGAGCGCCGACATGCCATTTCGATCCATCACGGTCGAACTGGACGAAGCGCCGCTTTTCCAAAGTTGCGAGCAGGCGATGGACCGTCGAGGTCGACAAGCCCGTGCGCACAGCAAGATCGCTCAGGCGATATCCCTCATCGTCTTCGGCAAGAGTCTCGATAATGGACAGCGCACGGTCGACGGATTGAACCCCACCATCCCGGCCATCGGGTTCGCCGTCCGCGGCAGCTTTCGGCTCGACAACTTTGCGCCGGATCACGCTTCGCTTCATGGCGGCCTGCTTTTATCGGAGGACGTGAAGATGCGTTCGCTGCTTGGTTTTTGAAGTGTCCGCTTAGTCATAGGAGATGGACGCCGCCCCTTGGGGCGACGTCCGGCATTCGGATTTTAGAGAAGGCCCCGCGCCGCGCGCCCACTTGTACTTGGCGCCCAGCACTTCCACCGGCAATTCCGTCGAATAGGCATAGGACGGGATGCCGTTCTGGTAGAGATATTCGGCGGCTTCCTCGACCTCGACGTCGCCTGCGAGCGAGGCGACGATCGGCTTCACGAAGCCCTTGGCCTCCATCTCCTTCTTCACTTCCACCATGTTGCGCGCGAACACCATCGGCGGGGTCACGATCGTGTGCCAGTAGCCGAGGATCAGCGCATGGATGCGCTCATCCGACAGGCCGAGCTTGACGGTATTGACATAGGTGATCGGCGGTTCACCACCGGTGATGTCGACCGGATTACCGGCCGCACCGAACGGCGGGATGAACTTGCGGAACGCCGCATCGAGGTCCGGCGGCATCGCCATCAGCGACATGTCGTTATCGACCACCGAGTCCGACAACAGCACGCCGGAACCGCCCGCACCGGTGATGATCAGGATGTTCTCGCCCTTCGGTGTCGGCAACACCGGCACGCCGCGTGCGAATTCAAGCAACTGCCTCAAGCTGCGGGCCCGGATCACGCCGGACTGCTTGAGCACATCCTCGTAGATCTTGTCGTTGCCGGCGAGCGCACCGGTATGCGAGGACGCTGCCTTGGCGCCGGCCGAGGTACGGCCGGCCTTCAACACCACCACCGGCTTCTTCTTGGAGACGCGCTTGGCGGCTTCGGCAAAGGCACGGCCGTCTTTCAGATCTTCGCAATGCTGCGCGATGATGGTCGTGTTGGGATCCTGCTCGAAGAAGGCCAGCAGATCATCCTCATCGATATCGGACTTGTTGCCGAGACCGACGATCGCGGAGACGCCCATCTTGGCCGAGCGCGAGAAGCCGATGATCGCCATACCGATTGCCCCCGGACTGCGACGACAGTGCCGCCGAACCCTTGACGTCGTACGCGGTGCAGAAGGTCGCGCAGAGATTGGCGGGCGTATAATAGAAGCCGTAGATGTTCGGCCCCATCAGGCGGACATTGTATTTCTTGCCGATCTCGACGATCTCGGCCTGCAAACTCCGGGCGCGCCGGCTTCCGCAAAGCCCGAGGGAATCAGGACCGCACCGGGAATTTTCTTCTCGCCGCATTCGATCAGCGCGCCCGCCACAAACTTTGCCGGGATCGCAAACACCGCGGTGTCGATCACGCCGGGAACGTCCTTGACGCTCTTATAGGCCTTGTAGCCGAGAATCTCGGCAGCCTTCGGATGGATCGGATAGATGTCGCCCTTGTAACCGCCGTTGATGAGGTTCTTCATCACGGAATTGCCGATCTTGCCGTCTTCGGTCGAGGCGCCGATCACGGCAACCGCCTTGGGCTGCATGATGCGGTTCATCGCGGTGACGATTTCCTCGGTCGGGCGCGGCGCCGGACGGGGCTTGTAATCGAAGTCGACGACGATGCGCACGTCGGCCGCAATCGCGTCCTTCTTGGTCGCGAACACCGGATTGAGATCCAGTTCGACGATTTCTGGAAGTCGCTGACAAGCTGCGACACCTTCACGATGATGTCGGCCATTGCATCGCGGTTGGCGGCATCGCCGCCGCGCACGCCCTTGAGCATGTCATGGGCCTGGATGCCGTCGAGCATCGACAGGGCGTCTTCCTTGGTCGCGGGCGCGAGACGGAAGGTGATGTCTTTCAGCACCTCCACCAGCACGCCGCCGAGGCCGAAGGCCACAAGCTTGCCGAACGACCCATCGGTGATCGAACCGATGATGACTTCGGTTCCCCCCAGCAGCATCTGCTGGATCTGGATGCCTTCGATCTTGGCATCGGCCTTGTACTTCTTGGCGTTGGCCAGAATGGTCGCGTAATTGGTCGCGACATCGGCCGCGGTCTTGACGCCGACCACCACGCCACCGGCTTCGGTCTTGTGCAGGATGTCAGGCGAGACGATCTCATGACCACCGGGAAGCCCATCGCGGTCGCGATTTTGGCGGCTTCCTCGGCCGATTGCGCGACGCCCTCTTTGGGAACCGGGATGCCATAGGCATCGCATACCAGTTTGCCTTCCGGAGCCGTCAGGCTGGTGCGTTTGTCCGCCTTGACCGCATCGAGTATTTTGCGGACCGCATCTTTGGAATTCGACATCAGTTTCCTCCTTGAGGGTCTGTTTTTGGTTCGCCGGCAGCGCATGCGGGCATCAGGACCGCACTTGCCAGCGCACATTCAATTGTTTCACGGTGACGGCAGACGCGGATTGGCGTCCACTGCGGCCATTTTCCGGCCACCGACGAATTAGCTCACGATGGCATTTGGTATGCCAGAAACGATCTTGTCAAGGTGTCGAAGTATTGAAATCATAGGTAACTTGACACGCTGGCATTTGGTATGCCAAAAATAATTGAGTTATTGTTTTGATAAAGGCATCTCCCGCTGAGGAGACCTGCCCTACCCCAACGGAAACAAACCAAGGCGCCGCCCACCATGGCCGAGGCAGATATTGCAATCGTCCGGATCGTGCCGGAGACGAGTTTCAAGAACAAGGCATACGAAGCCTTGAAGGAAGCCATCCTGAAGATGGACATCTACGCGACGCCCGAGCCGGTGATGCTCCGACGAGCGCGCGTTGTCCGAACGTCTCGGCGTCAGCCGGACCCCGATCCGCGAAGCGATCGCGATGCTGGAGCAGGACGGCTTCGTCAAAACCGTGCCACGCCGAGGCATCGTTGTCGTGCGCCGTACCAAGAGCGAGATCGTCGATATGATCCGCGCCTGGGCCGCGCTCGAGAGCATGGCTGCGCGATTGATCACGACTATCGCGCGCAAAAAGGACATCTCGGCGCTGCGCGATTTCTTCAAGGATTTCGGCAAGGACCGTCTGCCGCAGGATCACGTCGAGGAATACTCCAAAGCCAACATCGCCTTTCACCAGGCGCTGATTTCGCTCAGCGAATCGCCTGTTCTGGTCGATATGACCAACGACATCCTGTTGCATGTGCGCGGCTACCGGCAACTGACGATCGGGCGCGTCGACCGCACCGCGACGTCCGCTGCCGGAACACATCGCGATGATCGAAGCGCTGGAAATGCGCGATACCGAGCTTGCGGAAAAACGCGCTCGCGACCACACCCTCGGCCTCGCCGCCTATGTAGAAGCGCACGGCCAGGAACTTTTCTAGTCACAAAAATCAACAACAGTCCTTTGCTGGACGCCAACCGAGAAGACG
Source organism: Bradyrhizobium sp. (assembly GCA_037201505.1). Classification (GTDB taxonomy): domain Bacteria; phylum Pseudomonadota; class Alphaproteobacteria; order Rhizobiales; family Xanthobacteraceae; genus Bradyrhizobium. The sequence goes on along the minus strand of JBBCHO010000017.1, from coordinate 40,627 downwards.
ACGAACTCGTCCGCATCGAGAAGATCAGGGAGAAGCGGAATGTCCGCAGCAGTACAGAGCATTGACGTGAACAAGGCCGACGCCGAGCGCGAACAGACCGATGGCTTCAATCTCATCATCGATTGCGCTCAAGCTCAACGGCCTGACCACGATCTATGGCGTGCCCGGCATTCCGATCACCGGACTTCGGCCGTATGGCCCAGGCCGCAGGCATCCGCGTCATCTCGTTCCGGCATGAGCAGAACGCCGGCAACGCCGCCGCGATCGCGGGCTTCCTCACCAAGAAACCCGGCATCTGCCTCACCGTTTCCGCGCCCGGCTTTCTCAACGGCCCTCACGGCTTTGGCCAATGCCACGGACCAACTGCTTTCCAATGATCCTGATCTCGGGCTCCTCTGAGCGCGAGATCGTCGACCTGCAGCAGGGCGACTACGAAGAAATGGACCAACTCGCGATCGCCAAGCCGCTGTGCAAGGCGGCGTTCCGCGTGCTGCATGCCGCCGACATCGGCATCGGCCTGGCGCGCGCGATCCGCGCTGCGGTATCGGGCCGCCCGGGCGGTGTCTATCTCGATTTGCCTGCCAAGCTTTTCGGCCAGTTGATGGATGCGGAAGCCGGTCAGAAGTCGCTGGTCAAGGTGATCGACGCGGCACCGGCCCAGATCCCCGCCCCGGCCGCGGTCAAGCGCGCGCTTGAAGTGCTCAAGAGCGCCAAGCGCCCGCTGATCATCCTCGGCAAGGGCGCCGCCTATGCGCAGGCCGATGCTGAAATCCGCGCGCTGGTCGAGAACAGCGGCATTCCGTTCCTGCCGATGAGCATGGCCAAGGGTCTGTTGCCCGACACGCATCCCGCAATGCGCTGGTGCGGCACGCTCCACCGTCTTGAAAGACGCCGATGTCGTGATGCTGATCGGCGCACGCCTCAACTGGCTGCTGTCGCACGGCAAGGGCATGTCCTGGGGCGACGCACCGAAGAAGTTCATCCAGATCGACATCGAGCCCAAGGAAATGGATTCGAACGTCGAGATCGTCGCACCTGTGGTTGGCGATATCGGTTCCTGCGTGTCTGCGCTGCTTGAAGGCATCGACGGCAAGTGGCCGGCCCCGCCGGCCGACTGGACCAACGCGGTGCGGACCAAGAAGGACGACAATATCGCCAAGATGGCGCCGCGGCTGATGAACAACAATTCGCCGATGGATTATCACGGCGCGCTCGGTGCGCTGCGCACCATCATCAAGGAGCGGCCCGACGCGATCCTGGTCAATGAAGGCGCCAACACGCTCGATCTCGCGCGCGGCATCATCGACATGTACCAGCCGCGCAAGCGTCTCGATGTCGGCACCTGGGGCGTGATGGGCATCGGCATGGGCTTCGCCATCGCCGCCGCGATCGAAACCGGCAAACCCGTGCTCGCGGTCGAAGGCGACAGCGCTTTCGGTTTCTCCGGCATGGAGGTCGAAACCATCTGCCGTTACAATTTGCCGGTCTGCGTCGTCATCTTCAACAATGATGGCATCTATCGCGGCACCGACGTCAATCCCACGGGCGGTTCGGATGTAGCGCCAACCGTATTCGTCAAGGGCTCGCGCTACGACAAGATGATGGAAGCCTTCGGCGGCGTCGGCGTCAACGCGACGACACCGGACGAACTGAAACGCGCGGTGAACACCGCGATGGACTCCGGCAAGCCCACGCTGATCAACGCCGTGCTCGATCCCGCCGCCGGCAGCGAGAGCGGCCGCATCGGCAACCTCAATCCGCAAAGCAAGCTGAAGAAGAAGTGACACACCAACCCATCGGCGTCATTCCCCGCGCAGGCCGGGGAATCCAGTAGCCACCGAACGACACGAGACGAAGACTGTGCCCAACTAAAATGGCGGTGAGTACTGGATGCCCGCCTTCGCGGGCATGACGACACAACAGATTTAGATATCTTAGGAGAGAACATATGACCCCAGGCGCTGAAGGGCGTTCGCATTCTCGATTTCACCCACGTCCAGTCGGGCCCGACCTGCACGCAATTGCTGGCATGGTTCGGCGCCGACGTGATCAAGGTCGAGCGCCCCGGCGTTGGCGACATTACGCGAGGCCAGTTGCAGGATGTCCCCAATGTCGACAGCCTGTATTTCACCATGCTCAACCACAACAAGCGCTCGATCACGCTCGACACCAAGAATCCGAAGGGCAAGGAAGTCCTCACCGCGCTGATCAAGAGCTGCGACGTGCTGGTGGAGAATTTCGGTCCCGGCGTGCTCGACCGCATGGGATTCCCTTGGGAAAAGATTCACGCCATCAACCCGAAGATGATCGTGGCGTCGATCAAGGGCTTCGGCCCCGGTCCCTACGAGGATTGCAAGGTGTATGAGAACGTCGCGCAGTGCACCGGCGGCGCCGCCTCCACCACCGGTTTCCGTGACGGACTGCCGCTGGTCACCGGTGCCCAGATCGGCGACAGCGGCACCGGATTGCATCTGGCGCTCGGCATCGTCACCGCGCTCTATCAGCGCACCATGACGGGCCAGGGACAGAAGGTCACCGCCGCGATGCAGGATGGCGTCTTGAACCTCGCGCGCGTCAAGCTGCGCGATCAGCAGCGCCTCGCCCACGGCCCGCTCAAGGAATACAGCCAGTTCGGCGAAGGCATTCCATTTGGCGATGCCGTGCCCGCGCCGGCAATGATTCCGGCGGTGGACAACCCGGCCGCATTCTCAAATGCAAGGGCTGGAAACCGATCCGAACGCCTACATCTACTTCATCACCCAGGCGCCGGTGTGGGAGAAGATTTGCGACATCATTGGCGAGCCCGGCTGGAAGACTCACCCGGATACGCAAAGCCCCCGGCCCGGCTGTCGCGCCTGAACCAGATCTTCGCGCGCATCGAACAATGGACCATGACCAAGACCAAGTTCGAGGCGATGGACATCCTCAACAAGGATGACATTCCATGCGGCCCGATCCTGTCGATGAAGGAACTGGCGGAAGACCAGTCGCTGCGGGCGACCGGCACCGTGGTCGAAGTCGATCATCCCGAGCGCGGCAAATATCTGTCGGTCGGCAATCCCATCAAGCTGTCGGATAGCCCCACTGAAGTGAAGCGTTCCCCGCTGCTCGGCGAGCACACCGACGAGATCCTGCGTCAGGTTCTCGGTTTCAGCGACCATCAGGTGGCCGAGATCCACGATTCCGGCGCGCTCGACCCGCCGCGCAAGATCGCCGCCGAATAAGCGACGTTCCAGACTTCAAATCTTAAGGCCGCCGGTTTTCGGCGGCCTTTTTGTTTGGGACCGCTCGGCTTTGGGTCCTCTTTAAGAAACCATTATATTGCATTGCGGTATTGGTTATGCTGCTATGCAAACAAATGCATTGCTGTTGGCATGTGGTATACCTAGTTTATGGACAACAATTGATCCGCTGACCTGCAAAGAGAACCGATATGTCCAAGACCGCCGCCCTCGGCCTCGTGCCGTCCCCCACCCTCTTCGGCCGCCTGATGGCGACCATTGACCGCCTGTTGATGGCCAGCGCCCGCATCGCCATCCGTAACGGCGACACCCCGTATTTTGGGCTCTAACAGGCTTTACGGCCGGTATTTAACCGGGCCCCTGATACAGCCCTAGACCATTCCTCCCAACCTCGACCCCGGTTTTCCGGGGTCTTTTTTTGCCTGCATTTTGTCGTCTACGACCTATAAAGCGTCCCCTAGACTGCGACATATTGAGCGCGCAGTGTCATTCAATCATAATATGACTTGCACGCTGGCATATCACATACCAATATGCGCAGCCGGCAACGCTCCCACATAAAAACAGAGGGCGTGCCACGGGAGGGACCATGACCGCCACACCACAGACCACGGCGACCCCAATGGCTGAAGGCAAGCACTTCCGCTGGCTGCAATTGGCGATGGGCATCATCTGCATGGCGATGATCGCCAACCTGCAATATGGCTGGACGCTGTTCGTCGATCCGATCGACGCGAAATATCACTGGGGCCGTGCGGCGATCCAGCTCGCCTTCACGCTTTTCGTGGTGACCGAAACCTGGCTGGTACCGGTCGAGGCGTGGTTCGTCGATAAATATGGCCCGAGCGTCGTCGTGATGTTTGGCGGCATCATGATCGCCATCGCCTGGGTCATGAACTCCTACGCCGACTCGCTGGTGCTGCTCTACATCTCCGCGATCATCGCCGGGATCGGCGCCGGTTCGGTGTATGGCACCTGTGTCGGCAATGCCCTCAAATGGTTTCCCGACCGCCGCGGCCTCGCCGCAGGCGCTACCGCCGCCGGCTTCGGCGCAGGCGCGGCCATTACCGTGGTGCCGATCGCCAACATGATTGCCGCGAGCGGCTACCAGAGCGCGTTCTTCAGCTTCGGCATTGGACAAGGCGTCATCGTCTGCCTGCTCGCTTTCTTCCTGCGCAAACCGTCACAGGCGATGCCGCCGAAGAAGAAGCAGCTCAACCTGCCCCAGACCAAAATCGACTTCACCCCGCCGCAGGTCCTGCGCAGCCCGATCTTCTGGATGATGTATCTGGTGTTCGTGATGGTCGCGGCCGGCGGCCTGATGACGGCGGCGCAGATTGCGCCGATCGCTCACGACTTCAAGATCGACAATGAACCGGTCAGCATCGCCGGCTTCCAGATGGCCGCGCTGACCTTTGCGATTTCGCTCGATCGTATTTTCGACGGCTTCGGCCGGCCATTTTTCGGCTGGGTCTCCGACACGATCGGACGCGAAAACACGATGTTCATCGCGTTCGGAACCGCCGCCATCATGCTGCTGACGCTCTCGGCATACGGTCACATTCCGATCGTGTTCGTGCTGGCGACCGCGGTTTACTTCGGCGTCTTCGGCGAGATCTACAGCCTGTTTCCGGCGACCAGCGGCGACACGTTCGGCTCGAAATTCGCAACCACCAACAACGGCATGTTGTACACGGCGAAGGGCACCGCCTCGCTTCTGGTGCCGCTCGCAAGCCTGGTGGCCTCGCATTACGGCTGGCAGGCCGTGTTCGTGATCGCCGTTGCGCTCAACGCCACTGCGGCATTGTTGGCCTTGTTCGTGATCAAGCCGATGCGCCGCGCCTTCATCCTCGGCAATGAAGCGACATCGGACGCCAGAGCGCGAGACGTCAGAGCCGCCTGACCCTTCGCAACCATCCTGTTTTCCTGAAAGAGGCGTGCCCCGGTACGCCTCTTTTTGGTCCTTCTACTATTGGAATACAAAATACCAATTGAGGATTCTTGCTGACGCCGAGCCGAGGCGCACCAACGCGCACGAGCCAAAAATGTCAGTGTTACTGCCGTTTTTGCCGAAAATGGCTTGCGATATTAAATTGACAATTGGAATAATGTATACCAGTATAAGCAGCGGAAACTTCCCTGCGGCTGACATGAAGGAGGAGGCAATGAAAGTCGAAGACATCCTGCGCAAGAAGACTGCCCGCGTCGCGACCGTTCGAATGAATGAGACCGTGGCCATCGCCGCTCAATTGATGCGCGCCAGCAATATCAGCGCGCTGGTGGTCAAGGATGTCGTTCGCACCGAGGGTAACACCGCGGCTGGCATGTTCACCGAACGCGACGTGGTACGCGCCATCGCCGAGCATGGCGCCGCCGGCGTCAATCTGAAGATTTCGCAGTTGATCTCGGTGGGGCAATTGGTCTCCTGCACCTCGACCGACACGCTGGAACATGTTCGTCATCTCATGAACAAGCATCACATCCGGCATTTGCCCGTGATCGACAATTACAGCCTGATCGGCGTCATCAGCATCCGAGACATTTCAACCGCGTTCGACGACGAGGCGACCGCCAAGGAACGATCCGTTCCCGCCTGACGACCCTTTCCGCTTCCGTCGCAATCACGCCGGCTTTGAGTGACGCTCAAAGCCGGCGCGTGAGGCCGGCTGACATTTTCAATGACCAACCTTCAAGGGACGCCAAGGGGACGCTATGAAAATCTGCATCTACGGCGCCGGCGCGATCGGCGGATATCTCGGGGTAGAGTTCGCGCGTGCGGGCGCCGATGTCAGCCTGGTCGCGCGCGGCGCGCATCTCGCCGCCATGCGCGCCAACGGGCTCAAGCTCTTGATCGATGGCGAAGAACGCGTAGTGCATCCGCGTTGCACCGATAATCCCGCCGAACTCGGACATCAGGATTTCGTCATCATCTGCCTGAAAGCCCATTCCATCACCGGCGTGATCGAAGCGATGCAGCCGCTGCTCGGGCCGCATACCCGCATCGTCACCGCGGTCAACGGCATTCCCTACTGGTATTTCTACAAGCATGGCGGCCGCTACGAGGGCTCGACGCTGGAGAGCATCGATCCCGGCGGCCGGCAATGGCACGAATTGGGTCCGCAACGCGCCATTGGCTGCATCGTCTATCCCGCCACCGAGATCGAAGCGCCCGGCGTGATCCGCCATGTCTTTGGCAACCGCTTTCCGATCGGCGAACCCTCGGGCGAGAAGAGTGCGGACGTCGAGCGGCTTTCCGCGCTGTTCACGAAAGCCGGCATGCAGGCGCCGGTGCTGGAGCGCATTCACGACGAAATCTGGCTCAAGCTGTGGGGTAATGTCTGTCTCAATCCGATCAGCGCCCTGACTCACGCGACGCTCGACGTGATCTGCTCCGATCCGGCAACGCGCGCGCTGTCGAAGGCCATCATGCAGGAAACCCAGACCATCGCCGAAAATTTCGACGTCAGGTTCCGGGTCGATATCGAGCGGCGGATCGAAGGCGCGCGCAAGGTCGGCGCGCACAAGACCTCGATGCTTCAGGATCTGGAACGCGGACGCCCGATGGAGATCGATCCCCTGGTATCCGTGGTTCAGGAAATGGGCCGATTAACGCAGACCCCGACCCCGGCACTCGACGCAGTGCTGGCGTTGATCGTTCAGCGCGCGCAAATCGCGGGCTTGCGTGACGCCAGCCCGCCGGCGAAGGCGAACGCTCCCGCTTTTGCATGATCCTGTGGCCTTGATCGGCGCCGCGCCCGGTGGACATTTGCCGGTCGCAGCGGCATCTTGCCGAATAGACCGCTATCCCCCAAACAACCGAGAATGATCGCATGAAGGCCTATATCTACGGCGCCAATGGTGCTGCAATCGCCGATATCGCAAAACCCTCGCCAAAGGGCACGCAGGTTTTGATCCGCGTGCACGCCTGCGGTCTCAACCGAGCCGATCTCGGCATGACCAAGGGGCACGCCCATGGCAGTGCTGGCGGCGCCGGAACTGTGCTTGGCATGGAATGGGCGGGCGAAGTCGCCGAAGTGGGCCCCGACGCCAAGGGTGTCAAGATCGGCGACAAGGTGATGGGTTCGGGCAGCGCTGCCTTTGCCGAATATACCCTGGCCGATCACGGCCGGCTGTTTCGCACGCCCTCGAACATGAACTTTGAAGAGGCTTGCACGCTGCCGATCGCGATCTCGACCATGCACAATGCAGTCGTGACCAACGGCGCGCTGCAGCCCGGCCAGACCGTCATGATCCAAGGCGCCAGTTCCGGAGTCGGCCTGATGGCGATGCAAATCGCCAAGCTCAAGGGCGCGAAACTTGTGGTGGGCTCCTCCACCGATGCGACGCGCCGCGGCAGGCTGAAAGAGTTCGGCGCCGATCTCGCGGTTGACTCCAGCGATCCCGGCTGGGTCGATCAGGTGTTGCAGGCGACCGGCGGCGAAGGCGTCGACCTGATCGTCGATCAGGTGTCCGGCAGCGTCGCGAACCAAAATCTCAAGGCGACCAGGGTCAAGGGCCGCATCGTCAATGTCGGCAGGCTCGGCGGCACCCACGCCGATTTCAACTTCGACCTGCATGCGGCGCGCCGGATCAGCTACATCGGCGTCACCTTCCGCACCCGCTCGATCGAGGAAATCCGCGAGATTTTCGACGAGGTCCGCAAGGACATCTGGCCGGCGGTCGAGTCGCGAAAACTGCAGATGCCGATCGACCGCGTGTTCGCCTTCGACGACATCGGCAAGGCATTCGACCACATGGAAGCCAACAAGCATCTCGGCAAGATCGTCGTGACACTGTAGCTTGGCGACAGAATATTCGTGCTTCGTCATGGCCGGGCTTAGCCGTCCGAAGGACGGCGTCGCTTCCGCTCGCCTATGCCCGGCCATCCACGCCTTTGTTACCGCAAGACCCGCTTCGCTACAGCGTTTCTGCGGACTGAGTGCAGGTCAGGCTGCCCCGAGATCAACGCAGCCATTCAATTCTGATTTTCCGAAATTTTACTTGACGCTGCCCCCAAATCACCATTAGATTCCCCCCATCCCGTCCTGGTAGAGGGGCGTTGGCCATCGTCACGAACGTTGGGGCGGGATGCGATGGACGCGGCATTGTCGGGCGCGTGGTCGTGTTCGCAGGGCGGGCTTTGGTCCGTGAGCGAACACAGCGTGCAGACGACCGGCGAGGCTGCGTACGGCAAAGCCGTATGGTCCTGGCACCCGTTGCTGGTGTCAAGCTGACGGAGGTGCGTCGACCCTACCGGGTTCGGACAATCCTTCAATCCGTCAGCGACGGTGGCAAAACGAATTCGTCGCCGGGGAGAGCGCGGTATAAGCCGTAAACCCATTGCGCAGGGAATGCCGGATTGCTCCGTCTGTACCTGTATGCTCGTGTGCGCATCTTACACGCATCTTTGCACACGAGACCGCGGGTGCAGCAAGCACCCGGCATTCCCTGCGCCCTCTCTTCTCCGGGCGGAACAATCATCAACAACTCGGGCGCATCGCGTCGCGAGATCACGGATGTGCATTTAAATGTCGTCGATCTTCTGTTTCTTTACTCAGAACAATTCGCAACAAATCGCTGTTGCAAGTGAGTGGCGATTGCGCCTCACGCGCGTCTTTAATGTTGCATGATGGGCTGCTAAACCGCGCCCATGAGTCACGCCGATAGTCACCCCAATCACACCGTCAAATCCCGTGTCGCGGCGATCTCGATCTTTGCCAGCGCCGGGATGGCCGCGGCCAAGTTCGTGGTCGGTATTGCCATCGGCAGTCTCGCGCTGATCTCGGAAGCGCTGCACTCATCTGTTGACGTCGTCGCGACTGTTATCACCTGGTTGGTGGTGCGGGTTTCCGACAAACCGGCTGACGAGGAACATCATTACGGTCACGGCAAGCTCGAGAGCGTGTCGGCGCTCGGCATCATCGCGATGCTCTATGTGCTGGCCGGCGGCATTCTGGTCGAATCCTACAGCCGCCTGCGCGAGGGTGCACCGCCGCCGGCGCTGTCGGCGATTCCGTTCATCGTGCTGCTGGTCGATATTGCCGTGAATTTCTGGCGCGCCCGGGCGCTGCACCGGGCCGCGCATGACACCAAAAGCCAGGCTTTGGCTGCCGACGCGCTGCATTTTGCGTCAGACGTGCTGGGCTCGGTCGCCGTCATCATCGGACTCATTCTTTCAGGGTTAGGCTATCCCTGGGGCGATGCTGCCGCGGCAATCGGCGTCGCCGTGATGATCGCAGCGCTGGGCATGCGCATGGCGCGTTCCACCGTCGAGACGCTGGTTGATCGCGCCCCGGAGGGCGTGTCGGAAAAGGCCGATGCCGCGATCAGGGCGGTGCCCGGCGTGGTCGCTGTCGAACGGCTGCGGGTGCGAATGGTCGGTTCAACCCACTTCATTGACGCGACCGTGCAGGTGCCGCGGACCTACCCGATCGACCGCGTCGACGAAATCAAGCGCAAGGCGCAGCAAGCGATCACCAAGGCGCTCGACGATGCCGACCTGACCTTCACCGCCGTGCCGGTCGCCCGCGATAATGAGAGTGTGCGCGAACGCATCATGGTGATCGCCCGCAATTCCGGCCTCGCGATCCACCATGTCACCGTGCACGACCTCGGCGGCAAGCTCACCGTCAGCATCGACCTCGAAGTCGATGGCGAGATGGCGCTGCTGGCCGCCCATGATATCGCCCATGAGCTGGAGCGGAACATCCGCGAGGAATTCGGCGAGGATGTCGAAGTCGACACCCATATCGAACCACTGGAACCGGAATTGCCGCTCGGCACCGATGCCGCGCCCGATCGTGTCGAAGCCATCCGGGCCGCGCTGGCGCGCTTTGCCGCGGATGGCGCGATCCACGACATCCACAATGTCCGGGTGCGCGACACCGATGCAGGCGAAATCGTTAATTTCCATTGCCGGGCCGCGCCGTCGATGAGCGTGATCAAGGTTCATGAGAACGTCGACGAGATCGAGCGCGCATTGCGGCGCGCGTTCCCGAGCGTGAAGCGCGTGATCAGTCACGCCGAGCCTCCGGGCGCCGTCTGAATCCGTTCCACCGAACGCGTTCTCGTTTCGGACTCACCTCGCGGGTATTTTCGCGGGCAATTCGGAGTTCTGATTCTCCGTGGACAAGATTTATTTGCATTAACGAATCGTTGACTCTCGACAGCCCGCGAAAACTGGATTCAAATCACTCTTGATTCGGAAGCCGCTGGGGCTCTTCCGGACGGGGTGCAGAGAAGTTTTCCAAGGGGGCTAAAGGCATGGCGCGTGCACACGCGGCGAGCGCGTGCGTCCAATCCGATTCGATCAAGGGATTGGCGCAATCGATCGCAAAACCGGCCTATCACAGGCTGCTGGTAGCGGAGCCCGCGCTTCGCCGGGCCGTGCCTACCCTGATCATCGCGTTCCTGATCACCATTTGCCTCGGCGCCTTCGTGCAGGTGGTCGACCAGAGTCGGCAAAAGCAGGCCGCGATCAAGCGCGATCTTGCCGCCGTCTCCGATCTGCTCGCCGAGCGCATCGATCGCATCGCTTCGGTCCGGCAGGATCGCGCGGCAACATTCGAACGCCTGCAACTTCTGCTGCCGAGTCTCATTCCATCCTGGGCCATCGCGGCCGGCCGGCATGTCATCGTTACCGGCGCCGACCAGCGCATTCTCGCCCGCGTCCCGATCGAGGATGCACTGGGCGACACCGCCCGCATTCTCGATGCCGTCAGCGCCGCGCATTCGCTGAGCGCGCCCGGACAGCCGGGCGGCGTGACCGAAATCACCCTGCCCGGCGGCAGCGGCGCGCTGGCGGTTGCGCATATCGTCAAATCGCTGCCCGGCCAGGTCATCATCATTCAGGAAAAAATCGATTCACTCTGGCGATCGGACGCCGCCCTCTCGGTGACGCTCTCGGCCACGACAGGCTTTGTCGTGCTGATCCTGGGCTTTGCATTCCACTGGCAATCGACCCGCGCCCGCGAAGGCGATCTCATCAATGACGCCGTGCGCGGACGTATCGATACCGCGCTCAACCGCGGACGCTGCGGATTATGGGATTGGGACCTGTCGCGCGGACGTATCTTCTGGTCGCAATCGATGTTCACGATGCTCGGTCTCGACACCCGCAGCGACCTCCTGACCTTCGGCGAAGTCAACGCGCTGGTGAAATCCGACGACATCGATTTGTTCGAAATCGCCGATCAACTGATTTCTTCGAAGATCAATCACATCGACCAGACCTTCCGGATGCAGCACACCGATGGCCACTGGATCTGGCTGCGGGTTCGCTGCGAACTCAGCCAGGGCGCGGCCGACGCCGGCCTGCATCTGATCGGCATTGCCGTCGATATCACCGAGCAGAAGAGTCTCGCCGAGAAGACCGTCGAGGCCGACCTGCGGCTGCGCGACGCGATCGAGACCATCCCGGAAGCCTTCGTGCTGTGGGATGCCGGAGATCGCCTGGTGCTGTGCAACTCGCACTTCCAGCGGCTGCACAAGCTGCCGGATTCCGCCGTGACGCCCGGCACCTCCTATGAAACCGTGATCGAAGTCGGCAGTATGCCGGAAGTTCGTACCCGGCTGCATGAAGCCGGCGTCCAGCCGCCGGGCGCGCGCACCTTCGAGGCGCAGCTCGATGACGGCAAGTGGCTGCATATCAGCGAACGCCGCACCAAGGATGGCGGCTACGTCTCGGTCGGCACCGACATCACCCGCATCAAGGAACACGAACAGAAGCTGGTCGACAACGATCTGCGCCTGCGGGCCACCGTAATCGACCTGAAACGCTCGCAGAGCGCGCTTGAGCGGCAAGCCATTGAACTTGCCGATCTCGCCGAAAAATACTCCGAAGAGAAAACCCGCGCCGAGGAAGCCAACCAGACCAAGTCTAAGTTTTTGGCCAATATGAGCCACGAGCTGCGCACCCCGCTCAATGCCATCATCGGATTCTCCGAGATCATGGAGAGCGGGATGTTCGGCACGCTCGGCTCGGAAAAATACCAGGAATATTGCCACGACATCCTCACCAGCGGTCACTATCTGCTCGAAGTGATCAACGACATCCTCGACATGTCGAAGATCGAAGCCGGCCGCATGAAGCTCGACATGGAGCCGCTCGACCTGTCGAAGACGCTGGCGGAATCGCTGCGCGTGGTGTCCGGACGCGCCAACGACAAGAACCTGCTGCTCGATGCGGATATCGAGCGGATCATACCCGTGGTCGCCGATCGCCGCGCCACCAAGCAGATCATCGTCAACCTGCTCTCCAACGCGGTCAAATTCACGCCCGATGGGGGCAAGATCGTGGTCCGCAGCCGCTTGCTCAAGGATTCGATCGTGCTGATGATCGCCGACACCGGCATCGGGATCGCGCCGAACTCGTTGCGGCGATTAGGCAGGCCATTTGAACAGGTCGAGAGCCAGCTCACCAAAACCTATCACGGCTCCGGACTTGGCCTCGCCATCGCAAGATCATTGACCAATCTGCACGGCGGATCGATGCGGCTGCGCTCGAAACTCGGCACCGGCACCGTGGTCTGCGTCTCACTGCCCCGCGACGCACGAAACCCCGAAGCCAAGATCACAGCACTGCCTCGGACACTTTCCGGCAAAATCGATTTCAGCCTGCTGCAGGAAAAGGCGCTGGCGTCTTGACCAGCACGTCATGATTCCAGCGTCGGCGCCACTTCCCGCGCGATTTGCGCAAGGGCTGCGATCAGCGGCGTCAACGGATCACGCTGCGGAACCACCAGCCCGACGCTGTAGGTGACGGTCGGATCGACGATGGGGATGCTTCGGACGGCGTCAGACAGACCCAGCGTTCGCGCGAGTTGTGACGGCATCACGCTCGCCCAGCGTCCGGTCTTGACGTGGGTATAGAGCACGATTACCGAATTAGACGTCAGCGTGGGCGTCGCTTCGACCCCGGCAGATCGAAGCGCGCGATCGATGATCCGGCGGTTCTGCATGTCCGGCGTCAACAAGCACAGCGGCACCTGCCCGACTTCCTTCCAGGTCACCTGATCGCGCTCGCCGAACATGCCGTCCGGCGATGTCAGCAACCGATAGCTCTCATTGTAGAGCGGGATCGAGCGAACCTTGCCGAGCGGTTCGTTTTCCAGATAGGTCAGGCCGGCATCGACCTCCAGATTTTCCAATAGGCCGAGCACGGCGATCGAGGTGCTGGACACGATGCGAAAACGCACGTTCGGATGGCGCGCCCGAAACGGCGTGGTGAGCGATTCAACCATGCCAAGCGCGGTCGGAATCGCCGCGATGGCGATTTCGCCTGAAAGACCTTCCTTGAGAGTATTGATCTCCTGCCGCATCGCGCGGGCGTCGCCGACAATGCGCCGCGCCCAGTCGAGCGTGCGTTCTCCCTCCGGCGTAAAGCCCTGGAACCGGGAGCCACGCTGCACCAGCATGACCCCGAGGATTTCCTCGAGTTGCTTGAGGCTGGTCGACATCGTCGGTTGGGTAACGCCACAGGCCTCGGCAGCTCGTCCGAAATGACGTTCCTTGGCCAGCGCCAGCAGCAGTTCAAGCTTGTCGATCAAGAAAACCTCGCCATTCGAAGGTAAATACCACGGTCACATCAGGACAATATCCAATAAGGCGATTTTAGATACGTTTACGGCCGGCCGACCCGGCCTCATTCTACCTTCGTATCAAGCGATTTGATATTTATATCGATCGCATTTCCGTATCGCAGCATGAGACAGCTTTATTGATATTTGGATCGATTCCAATACTCATCTGCCCTGTAATAAGTCCCTGATAGGGAAGGCAGATGGCGCCAGTTTACGAACCATGGGATGCCAAACGCGGCGAGGAAATCATAGCGGAGCACAACCACCTCGAAGGTGCGACGCTGGTGATGCTGCATGCGCTTCAGGAAGCGTTTGGCTACGTGCCGGAGCCAGCGATCCCCATGATCGCCCAAGCGCGCAATTTGTCCCGCGCCGAGGTCCATGGCGTCTTCACGTTTTATCATGATTTCCGTCATCACCCCGCGGGCCGGCATGTGCTGAAGCTGTGCCGTGCCGAGGCCTGCCAGGCCGCCGGTGGTGATGCACTCGCCGCGCGTGCCGAAGCGAAGCTCGGCGTTACCATGGGCCACACCACCGCCGACGATCGGGTGACGCTGGAGCCGATCTATTGCCTCGGCCTGTGCGCCACCGCGCCCTCGGCGATGCTGGATGGCCGCGTGGTTGGACGGCTGGATGAAGCGCGCATCGACGCGCTGGTCGCAGAGGCACAGCGATGAGCCTGCGCATTTACGTTTCACGCGATGCCGGTGCGGTCGCCGTTGGCGCCGATGAAATTGCGGCTGCGCTCGCACAGGGAGCGAACAAACGCCGCGTTGAGATCGAGATCGTGCGGACTGGCTCTCGCGGTATGTATTGGCTGGAGCCGCTGGTTGAAGTCGTAACGCCCCAGGGGCGCGTTGCGTTCGGCCCGGTCACCGAGCCTGATGCCAATTCCCTACTCGATGCGATGATCACTGACGGCGCACATCCATTGCGGCTTGGCCTCACCGATGAGATTCCCTGGCTGAAGCGGCAGACCCGCCTGACCTTTGCGCGATGTGGCGTCATCGATCCCCGCTCGGTCGAGGATTATCGCGCCCATGACGGCTACAAGGGGCTTGAGCGCGCGCTGACGCTGACCTCGGACGAAATCCTCGCCGACGTCACCACGTCAGGACTGCGCGGCCGTGGCGGCGCCGGTTTTCCGACCGGCATCAAATGGAAGACTGTTGCCCAGACCAACGGCGAGCAGAAATACATCGTCTGCAACGCCGACGAAGGCGACAGCGGCACCTTTGCCGATCGCATGATCATGGAAGGCGATCCCCTCGTGGTAATCGAAGGCATGACGATTGCGGGCATCACGGTCGGCGCCACCAAGGGCTATATTTACATCCGTTCGGAATATCCGCACGCCGTCGAGACGATGAAGGCGGCGATCGCGGCCGCAAAACGTGCCGGCTATCTCGGCGCGCGCATTGGCGGCTCGGCGCACAGCTTCGATCTCGAAGTCCGCGTTGGCGCCGGCGCCTATGTCTGCGGCGAAGAGACCTCGCTATTGGAAAGCCTGGAAGGCCGCCGTGGCCTGGTTCGCGCCAAGCCGCCGCTGCCCGCGCATAAGGGCCTGTTCGGCAAACCGACCGTCATCAACAACGTGCTGTCGTTCGCGGCGATCCCCTTCATCCTGGCCGGCGGCGCGAAAGCCTATGCCGACTACGGCATGGGCCGTTCCCGCGGCACGATGCCAATCCAGCTTGCGGGAAACGTGAAATACGGCGGGCTGTTCGAGACCGCCTTCGGCATCACGCTGGGCGAGTTGGTGGACGACATCGCCGGCGGCACTTTTACGGGACGTCCGGTTCGCGCCGTGCAGGTCGGCGGGCCATTAGGGGCCTACTTCCCCCGCGCGTTGTTCGACACTCCCTTCGATTATGAAGCCTTCGCAGCGCGCGACGGCCTGATCGGCCATGCCGGCGTCGTGATCTTCGACGACAGCGTCGACATGTCGAAGCAGGCGCGGTTTGCAATGGAATTTTGCGCGATCGAGTCCTGCGGCAAGTGCACGCCCTGCCGGATCGGCTCGACCCGCGGCGTCGAGACCATCGACAAGATCCGCGCCGGCGAACGCGTCAAGGAAAACATCGCCGTCATCGAAGACCTCTGCAACACCATGAAATTCGGTTCGCTCTGCGCGCTCGGCGGCTTCACGCCCTACCCCGTATCGAGCGCGCTGAAACACTTCCGGGAAGACTTTGGCCCGGCCCCGACCAGCCTGCAGGCTGCGGAATAGAATAAAGGAGATCGCCATGTCGCTGATCCAGGAAACCGATTTCGGAACGCCGCTCTCCAAATCCGACAAGACGGTGACCCTGACCATCGACGGCCAGAGCGTCACGGTGGCCGAGGGCACCTCGATCATGCGCGCGGCGATGGAAGCCGGTACCCATATCCCGAAACTCTGTGCCACCGACATGGTCGATGCGTTCGGTTCATGTCGTCTGTGCCTGATCGAGATCGAAGGCCGCGCGGGAACGCCGGCGTCCTGCACGACACCGGCGATGCAGGGGCTCGTGGTGCATACCCAGACCGAACGGCTGAATAAGATCCGCAAGGGCGTGATGGAGCTCTACATCTCCGACCATCCGCTGGATTGCCTGACCTGCGCTGCGAACGGCGACTGCGAATTGCAGGACATGGCGGGTGCGGTCGGCCTGCGCGACGTGCGTTACGGCTATGAGGGCGAGAACCACGTCTTTGCGAAATCCGATGGTGCCGCGAACGACGCCTGGATGCCAAAAGACGAATCCAATCCCTATTTCACCTACGATCCCTCGAAATGCATCGTCTGCTCGCGCTGTGTGCGCGCCTGCGAGGAGGTCCAGGGCACCTTCGCGCTGACGATTTCCGGCCGCGGCTTCGACAGCCGCGTTTCGCCCGGCATGAGCGAAAGCTTCCTCGGCTCCGAATGCGTGTCCTGCGGCGCCTGCGTGCAGGCCTGCCCGACCGCGACGCTGACCGAGAAATCCGTGATCGAAATCGGCCAGCCCGAGCATTCGGCCGTGACCACCTGCGCCTATTGCGGCGTGGGCTGCACCTTCAAGGCGGAAATGCGCGGCGAGGAAGTGGTGCGCATGGTGCCCTACAAGGACGGCAAGGCCAATCGCGGCCATTCCTGCGTCAAGGGCCGCTTCGCCTGGGGTTACACCAACCACAAGGAGCGCATCCTCAACCCGATGATCCGCGAAAAGATCACCGATCCCTGGCGCGAAGTGTCCTGGGATGAGGCCTTCAACCATGCGGCTTCCGAATTCAAGCGGATCCAGACCAAATACGGCCGCGACTCCATCGGCGGCATCACCTCGTCGCGCTGCACCAACGAAGAGACCTATCTGGTACAGCAACTGATCCGCGCCGGCTTCGGCAACAACAACGTCGATACCTGCGCCCGCGTCTGTCATTCGCCGACTGGCTATGGCCTCGCCACTACTTTCGGTACCTCAGCCGGCACCCAGGACTTCGACTCGGTCGAGCACACCGACGTTGTGCTGATCATCGGCGCCAACCCTGCATCAGCGCATCCGGTATTCGCCTCGCGCCTCAAGAAGCGGCTGCGTCAAGGCGCCAAGCTGATCGTGATCGACCCGCGGCGCACCGAGATGGTGGAATCGCCCCACGTCAAGGCCGAGCAGCATCTGCCGCTGCTGCCGGGCACCAACGTCGCCGTGTTGACCGCCTTCGCCCACGTCATCGTGACCGAAGGCCTCGTCGATGAAGCCTTTGTGCGCGAACGCTGTGACTGGAGCGAATTCCAGGATTGGGCCGCTTTCGTCGCGCTGCCCAAGAATAGCCCCGAAGCGACTGCGATCATGACCGGCGTCGATCCGAAAGAGTTGCGTGCGGCGGCGCGGTCGTTCGCGACCGGCGGCAATGGCGCGATCTATTACGGGCTCGGCGTTACCGAACACAGCCAGGGCTCGACCACGGTGATTGCGATCGCCAACCTCGCGATGGCGACCGGTAATATCGGCCGGCCCGGCGTCGGGGTAAACCCGCTGCGCGGACAAAATAACGTGCAGGGCGCCTGCGACATGGGTTCGTTCCCGCACGAACTGCCGGGTTACCGTCACATCTCCGGCGATGCGGTACGCGACCAGTTCGAAGCAATGTGGAACGTCAAGCTCAACAAGGAACCGGGCCTGCGCATTCCCAACATGTTCGATGCCGCGATCGAAGGCACCTTCATGGGCATCTATGTGCAAGGCGAGGACATCCTGCAGTCCGACCCCAACACCAAGCATGTTGTCGCGGCCTTGTCGGCGATGGAATGCGTTGTTGTCCACGATCTCTTCCTCAACGAGACCGCAAACTACGCGCATGTGTTCCTGCCGGGCTCGACCTTCCTCGAAAAGGATGGCACCTTCACCAACGCCGAGCGCCGCATCCAGCGCGTGCGCAAGATGGTGAGCCCGCGCAACGGACTGGCCGACTGGGAGGTCACCATCCGTCTTGCCAAGGCGATAGGCTATGAGATGAAGTACAGCCATCCGTCCGAGATCATGGACGAGATCGCCGCGCTGACACCGACCTTCGCCGGCGTCTCCTATGCCAAGCTCGAGGAACTCGGCTCGGTGCAATGGCCCTGCAACGAGAAAAACCCGCTGGGCACACCGGTTATGCATATCGACGGCTTCGTGCGCGGCAAGGGCAAGTTCGTCATCACCGAATATATTCCGACCGACGAGCGCACCGGGCCACGCTTCCCACTGTTGCTGACCACCGGCCGCATCCTCAGCCAGTACAATGTCGGCGCCCAGACCCGCCGCACCGAGAATGTCGTCTGGCACGAGGAAGACCGGCTCGAACTGCATCCGCACGATGCCGAGCAACGCGGCGTGCGCGATGGCGACTGGGTGCGCTTGCAAAGCCGCGCCGGCGAAACCACGCTGCGCGCCCTGCTGACCGACCGGGTCGCGCCGGGCGTTGTTTACACCACCTTCCATCATCCCGACACACAGGCTAACGTCATCACCACGGACTTTTCCGACTGGGCCACCAATTGCCCGGAATACAAGGTCACGGCAGTGCAGATATCGCCCTCGAATGGCCCTTCCGAATGGCAGAAGGCGTATGACGAACAGGCGCGCCATTCCCGGCGTATTGCGCCTGTTGTGGAAGCAGCGGAGTAGCCATGCCCAATCCGGTTCGCACCGTCGATCGTCAGGTCTGGCGCGACAGCCGCCTCAGCGAAGGCTTCAGGGCGATCCCGGAAGAGACCGCGGTCGCCCTGACCTATAATGGCGGCACCTATGCCGTCATGATGGCGACGCCGCAGGATCTCAGGGATTTCGCGATCGGGTTCAGCCTCAGCGAAGGCATCGTGGTCTCGGCTGCCGATATCGAATCCTTCGAGATCGTCGAACTCGATGACGGCATCGAGCTAAGGATGTGGCTGGGGCAATCCAGGGCAGATCGGCTCAGCGAACGCCGCCGGCATATCGCAGGTCCCACCGGCTGCGGTCTGTGCGGGATCGATTCCATCACGGAAGCCGTTCGTCCAGCAGCCATTGTGGCGCCGGGCCAGTCGTTCTCGTCGCAAGATATCATGACGGCGATGCAAAGCCTCCCGCCGCTGCAAACCCTCAACATCGAAACCCGGGCGGTCCACGCCGCGGCGTTCTGGACGCCGGCGCGCGGGATTGTCGCGCTGCGCGAAGATGTCGGCCGCCACAATGCGCTCGACAAGCTGGCCGGCGCGGTAGCGCAGGACAGCATCTCCGCAAGCGAAGGCATGGTGCTGCTGACCAGCCGGGTCTCGGTCGAGATGGTGCAGAAGACGGCGGCCATGGGCGCCCCGATGATGGTGGCGGTTTCCGCGCCGACCGCACTGGCGGTCAGCATGGCGGACAAGGCCGGCATCACCCTCGCCGCCATCGCGCGGGCCGACGGATTCGAAATCTTCACCCATTCCGATCGAATAAACTTCGGCGATGCCTCCGATGGAGTTGTCCATGTCGTCGCATGATGGCCGGCTGGTCTATATGGCCAATCAAATCGGAAAATTCTTCCAAAGCCAGGGCCACGACCAGGCGGTCGCAGGCGTCGCCGACCACATCAAGAAATTCTGGGATCCCCGGATGCTCGCCGGGATTTACGCTCACCTCGACGCCGGTGGCGCGGATCTCGATCCGAATGTCCGCAAGGCGATCGCGTTGTTGAAGGCTAAGGACGCCGAAGAACGCCGAGCCGCAACAGCCGGCTAACCGCCGCTTCATGCGGCATCGATCGAAGGCCCGAGCGTCGCGCGATCACTCCACGCGATCATTCCAATTGAATGCGGACACTCTTGGCGCCGTTCAATAGCCGCCGCAGGTGAAAGCCGGCCAGGGCGTCGCTCGCATGCGACCCGACCAGCGCGGCAAAGGCCGGCATTGCCGCGGCGTCTCCGGCCTCGAGCTTGGCGAAAGCTTCGGAATATTGCCTGGTCGCAGGCTCCTTGAAGGTCGCTTCCGCCAGCGGCTCATAGGCCCGCAGCGGCTCGCTGCGCCCGCGCAGCAGGAGATCGCCGACCGGCCGGCCGCGAAACGCCTTGGCGCCCTCCGCGACCGCGGCGCTGACGCAAATACGGGTGCCGAGAAACTTGTTGGCCGCCTCAAGCCGCGCCGCGGTGTTGATGGTGTCGCCATAGGCGGTGTAATCGAAGAAGCGGCTGCCGCCGAAATTACCCACCAGCGCGGGGCCGGCATGAACGCCAATGCGGGTCGTCCCGAAATTCACCCCCTTGGCTTTCCAGCGTTCGCGAAATTCCTCGGCCCAGATATCCAGATCATGGGCGCAGGCTACCGCGCGCGTCGCATAGTCCGGCTGCTCGCCCGGTGCATTGAACAGAATCTGGATCGCATCGCCGATGATCTTTGCGACCGTGCCTTCATGCGCGAAGACAACATCGGTCATGCCGCCCACATATTCGTTGAGCAGCGCACCCAGCACTTCGGGTGTCGCGGTTTCGACCAGCGACGTGAAACCGGTGATATCCGTGAAGATGGTCGCAACCTCACGGCGGTGCACGTCCATGCCGTTGCTTTCGCTGGCGGCGGCCAGCCGCAAGGCGATCTGGGGCGAGAAGTACCGCGAAAGCGACGCATGCGCGCGCTCGGCCTCGAGCTGGCGGCGACGCGCCTCGCGCATCGCCTCGACGTGCCGAATGGTCTTGTCGATCGTCAGTTCAAGATCGCCGAAGTCGATCGGCTTGGTCAGGAAATCGAATGCGCCCCGGTTCATCGCAGTGCGGATATTGCTCATGTCGCCATAGGCGGAAACGATGATGGTCCACTTCTTGTCCTCGGCCTCCTGCAGCTTCTGCAGCAATGACAGGCCGTCCATCCGCGGCATGTTGATGTCGGAAACCACCATGTCGACATGTGGATGGTCCGATATCGACTGCAGCGCCTCGATTCCATCATGCGCAAACATGAATGACACCACGCCGTCACGAATTTGCCTGCGGAATTTCTGCAAGACCAGAGCTTCGAGATCCGGCTCATCATCGACGACAAGGATGGTGGCGGTCATGCGGCCTGCCCAAGACGGGCGTCGATCTCGTGACGCAACAGCGCGAAATCGATCGGTTTGGTCAGCAGGCCGACCGCGCCTTGCTCGATGGCTTTCCGTCGTGTTTCTGCGTCGCCATAGGCTGTTATCATGATCACGGGGACATCCGGCCGCTCCGCGCGCACCTTTGGCAGCATTTCCAGCCCGCTCATGCCCGGCATATTGATGTCGGACAGGATCAGGATCAGCGACGGGTCCCTGATCTCGGCAGCCCGGATCAAGGCGTCAGGCGCCGACGGAGCAAACTCCATCGTGAAGCGCCCGGACTTCAGGTCACGGCGGAATTGCTGACGGAACAGCTCTTCGACATCGGGCTCGTCATCGACGACAAGGATATAAACGCTCAATTTTTGCCTCCAGCTTGTGGCTGAGCCGCCGATCGTGGCAGCGTAATAATGAATTCGGTAAATGCGCCGGGTTTCGTATCGACGTCGATCTTGCCGCTATGTTGTTTCACCACGATGTCGTGGCTCATCGAAAGGCCAAGTCCGGTGCCCTCGCCGGCCGGTTTGGTAGTGAAAAAGGGGTTGAACATCTTCTCCTTTACCTCCAGCGGGATTCCGGTGCCATTATCGCGAATCCGGATTTCGACCCGGTTGCCGAGGCTTTTTGTCGTCGCACTCAGCGTCGGCTCAAAGCCCTCGGCGCCCTCCTCCTTGCGCTTGGCGGCGGCATAAAAGCCGTTTGAAATCAGGTTGAGAAATACCCGCGTGATCTCCTGCGGGTAGAGGTCGATCATGCCGGCCGCGGGATCGAAGTCGCGCTGCAGCGTGATGTTGAAGCCGGATTTCTCCGCCCGCGCACCATGATAGGCCAGATTGAGGCTCTCCTCGACGATCGCGTTGATATCGGCGGGCCGGTGTTCGCCCGATCCCTCGCGCGAATGCAGCAGCATGTTCTTGACGATCGAGTCGGCGCGCTTGCCATGCTGAACAACCTTTTCCAGATTACCTTTCAGCATATGGGTGAGCTCGTCGATCTCTTCGCGCACCTTGTCGTCGAGCGCGGCGGCCTTTAGCACGTCGTTCAACTCGTCGATCAATTCGCCCGACAACGCTGAGAAATTGTTAACGAAATTCAGCGGATTCTTGATTTCATGCGCGATACCGGCGGTGAGCTGACCGAGCGAGGCCAGCTTTTCGGTCTGCACCAGGCGGTCCTGCGCGGTGCGAAGGTCTTCGAGCGACTGGGATAGTTCGCGGGTCCGCTGCTGAACCTGTCTGAACAATTCCACATTGGAAATGGCGATCACGGCCTGGTCGGCGAAGGTCTTCAGCATATCCACATGATGATCAGCGAAGGGGCCCGGCTCGACCCGCGTGACTCCGATGACGCCGATGGTCTCGCCCTCGAGCAGCAGCGGGACCCACAACGCGCTGCGCCATCCCCGCTGGCGCACCATCGTCAACTGATCGGATTCACCGGCAAGTTCTACTTCGGCGTCGACGATCCTGTAGATCTCCCCCCTGCGGATAGCATCGCTGTAAGTGAATCCCGACAGCGGTCGGGGATAGAAAGCTCTGAGCGCCGCATCGGCCGCAGGCGTCGTCGACGTAAACGCCGATAAATGAACGACATCATCGATAACGCTCACAACGATCGTTGCAAATCCGCCGACAAGGTGATTGGAGCGCTCGGCAATAGCTTGGAAGACGGGCTGCACGTCATCGGGCGAACTGGCGATGACCTTCAGGATTTCCGCAGTCGCGGTTTGCCGCTCCAACGCCTCCCTGGTCTCGTTGAACAGCCGCGCGTTCTGGATTGCGATCACCGCCTGGTCGGCGAAGGTCGACAGCAGATTGATTTGCTTTTCATTGAACGGACGCACCTCGGTACGGCGCAGCAGGATCGCGCCGATACTCTCGTTCCCACGCAGCAAGGGCACGGACAGAACGGTATGAATGGTCGAGCCTGTGCTTTGGCCCATGGCTCGGGCATCCGGAAACTCGGCGCCCTCCCCGGATAGCATGTCGTGAACATGCACAGGCTTTTGGTCCACAAAGGCGCGTCCAGCGGTCCAATTGCGGCTAATCGGCCATTTGTCGAGCGTTACAGGGATGGGACCGGAATGCGCGCTAAAGCGGAGATGTTCTGCGTCCCTCAACAGCACGACTGCATCGTTGGCTTCGCAAAGCTCTCGCGCGCTCTCGACGATCTCCTTGAGAACCGGTTCGACATCGGTGGGTGAAGAGGCGATCACCCTCAGAACATTGCTGCTTCCGGTCTGGTAAGCCAGTGCCTGCTTGGTCTCGTTGAACAGTCTCGTGTTCTCGACGGCAATGACAGCCTGGTCGGCGAAGGTCTGCACGAGATCAACCTGACGCGGACTGAACGCTCCGGGCTCTGGTCTTCCAAGGAGCAGCACGCCTTCGACCGCGCCGTCGCGCATCAGCGGCACCGCGAGCACCGCGCTGTAGGCGCCAATGGTCGGCGCCTGGCCGAAATTATATTCGGGATCGGATTGCACGTCTGCGACGTGGACAGGCTTGCCGTCCATGAAGACTCGTCCGGTGATCGTTTCACGGCCAGGCTTGATCGGATTGGCGTGCATGAAATCGACAAAAGCCTGCGTGCAGCCGGATTCGGCCTGCAGCCGCATCACGTCACCTTCGCGCAGGCATATGATTCCCAGCGAAGCGCCGCACAGTGACTGCGCGGACTCCGTGAGCGTCGTGAGCACCGTTTTGAGATCAAAGGCGGAGCGGCTGATGACCTTGAGCACATCGGCCGTCGCGGTCTGCTGTTGGAGAGACTCGCTCAATTCGGCAGTCCGCTGCTCGACCTTGTTTTCCAGGTCGGCATAGGATTCCTGCAGCCGCGCGCCCATGTCGTTGAACTGGTTGGCGAGACCTTCCAGTTCATCGCCGGTCTTGATCGAAATGCGCTGGGCGAAGTCGCCGCCGCCGATGCGTTCCGCACCGGCCCGCAAGGCCTGGATCGGGCCGACCATGCGACGGGCGAGGAATATCCCGGCCAGTACCGCGAAGATCGAGGCGGCTGCCAGCACGATGGCGAGGCGCTGCAAGGCGGCATAGAGCGAGGCGTAGGCCTCCTCCACCGGCAATTCGACAAACATCGTCCAGCCCAGCGGGGCGATCGGCGCGGACGCCGTCAGCACCTTCTGGCCCTGGATGTTCTCGGTGCCTTCCAGCGCCTCCGGATCGGTCATCGCGGTTTTGTCCTGTGCAGCCTGCACCTGCAGCAGCTTGGACATGTCGGTGTTGCGCAGCACGAGGCTGATGTCGGGATGTGCGATCAGGCGCCCCTGCGCGCCGACGACATAGGCGTGACCGCGCTCGCCGACCTTGATCTGCGACACCACGTCCCAGATCAGTTTGAGGTTGACCTCGGCGATGCTGACGCCGGCATCCTTGCGGGTGCCCGCCAGCGACAGCGTCATGTAGGGTTCGGACCTCCCGGCGGAAATACACCGGCCCGTAATAGACCTTGTGGGCGACCGCTTCGGTGAATTTCGGCTCCTTCGAGAGGTCCAGCCCGCTGTCCACCACATCCATAGCCAGACGCGACACTCGCAAGCGTTCCTTGCCGGTTGAATCGACCTGTGCCAGTTCGGTGATGGCCGGCACCTGCCGCAACAGCCGCAAAGCATCGAAGCGGCGCTGTTCGATCGAGCCGGCGGACCACGGCAACTGGGTGGTCCAGCCAAGCTGGCTTTCAATTTCCTTGATGAACTGGCTGATTTTCGCGGCCGCGGCCTCCGCCTGTTCGTGCTGAATCCGGATCAGCGCCGCCTTGTGCTCGCGATAATAGAAAAAACCTCGAAAATTCCGTTGGATAACAATGCGGCGGCGACCACCGCGACGAACAGTGCGACGTATTTAGTGAACAGCCGGCTACGAATTTTCGTGCCGGAGGGCGTGGCCTCCGCAGGCGCACCCGCGACCGCCGGGGCTTCCAGCGCTCTACCTTGGGGTGCGTCGGGGTGGAGGGAAATGCTCATCCCGAACAAATTAGCAAGAACACCAGCCCTTGTCTCTTGCCGCAGTGCGGGAAGATCATCCGCTTGGCCGGTTTTTCCCCGGCCATACGCCGTTCCCCGCCATTCGGCCGCCTTACTTCTTCTTTTGCAGAACGTCGAACCAGACCGCCAGACTGATGATGAGGCCCTTGATGATCAACTGGTAGAACGACGAGACACCCAGCAAGCTCATGCCGTTGTTCAGAACGCCGATAATCAGCGCGCCAATGATCGTCCCGCCGATCGTGCCCGAGCTGCCCGCCAGGCTGGTGCCGCCAATGACTACTGCGGCAATCGCGTCGAGTTCGAACATCGTGCCCAGATTGGGCGACGCGCCGTTGAGGCGGGACGCCAGCAGGATCCCCGACAGGGCCGCAAGCAGCGACACCGTCACGTAGACGATCATTTTCGTCTGGTAGATGTTGATGCCGGAGAGGCGCGCCGCCTCCTCATTGCCGCCGAGCGCGTAAAGCCGCCGGCCGAAGCGCGTCTGGCCGAGAACAAAGATTGCGGCGGCGGCGATGACGACAAAGATCGCCACGGGAACCGGAAGGCCGTCCCCCCTCCCGAACACATAAACCGCGAGCGCGAACCCCGCCACGGCGATGATGATGCTTGCAGCCAGTCTGTCAGCGTTTCGGTGACTCCCTGATTTCAGGTCCCGAACTATTTTGTAGACAAACAGCACCGCCGATATCGCCAGGATGACCAGTGTCGGCAACGGCGGAATGTACGCGCTGCCAAGATTGGCGAACGACGGATCGGTGACGGGCACCGAGCTGCCGCCCGACAACGTCAGTGCAACACCGCGCCCGATCGTCAGCATGCCCAGCGTGATGATGAACGGCGGAATGCGGTAATGCGCGATCCAAAAGCCGTTCCACAAGCCGATCAGGCCGCCGACCGCCACCAGCGTGACCGGAACGGCGATCCATGCCGCCAGTCCGTATTGCATCAGCAAGGTCACGACCACAGCCGCGACACCGACAACGGAGCCGACCGACAAATCGATACCCGCGATCAGGATGACCATCGTCATCCCGACCCCGATGATGCCGACGATTGTCACCTGCCGCGCGACGTTGCTCAGATTACGCGCGGTAGAAAAGGTGGGATCGGCCATCGCGAGCGCCACGGTAAGGACCACAAGCGCGATCAGCGTCGCGTTGGCTTTGACGAACCGCAGCACTTGATTCTGTCTCATCACCCGTCAATGCCCCATCCGGCGAGCGCCGGTCGCGAATTCCATGATCGCTTCCCTCGTCGCCTCCTCGCGCGTGAATTCCGAAACGATGGCGCCCTCGCTCATGACCAGGATTCTGTCGCTCATCCCCAACACCTCGGATAATTCCGAGGATATGATGATGATCGCCACGCCCTGCCCGGCCAGCCGATCGAGGAGCTTGTAGATTTCAACCTTGGCGCCGATGTCGATGCTGCGGGTCGGCTCATCCAGGATGAAAATCTTCGGGCTCGCGTTGAGCCACTTTCCCAGGATGACCTTTTGCTGGTTGCCGCCGCTGAGCATTCCGACTGACGTGTCGATGTCGGGTGCTTTGACATTGAGCTGTACGACGTATTTCTCGACCAGAGTTCGCTCCCGATCGGCGTCGATCATGCCGATCACTCCTGCGCTGATGGTTTGCAGGGAAGATATCGTGGTGTTGAAGACGATCGACTGGTCCAGGAACAGGCCTTGCGCCTTGCGGTCCTCGGTCAGGAGCGCGATCCCGCGAGCAATCGCGTCGGCGGGTGAGCGAATGTCGACCTTGTTTCCTTCGATCAGAACATCTCCGCGCGTCGCGCCCGGATTAGCCCCGAAAATCGCGGCAACGAGCTCGGTTCGCCCCGCGCCCATCAACCCGGAAATACCGAGGATTTCGCCGCGATAGGCGCAGAGCGACACTTGCTTGACACTTTTTTCGCCCGGCAAGTCCGGATGGTCGACTTCGAGATTCCTGACCTCCAGGATTTTTTCGCCGCGTTTACGCGCGATCTTTGGAAACATGTCCCTGATGTCGCGGCCGACCATTCGGGCGATGATCTGGTCGAGCGTGACGTCGGCGACCGGCGTGACGTCCCCGATGGTCTGTCCGTCCCGCAACACCACAACCCGGTCCGCGATCTCCTTGATCTCTTCCATCTTGTGAGAGATGTAGCACATGCAGACGCCGTTCTGCTTCAGCTTGCGGATGATCCGAAACAGGTCCGTCACTTCCCTGTCGGTCAGTGCGGAGGTCGGTTCATCGAGCACGAGAATGCGTGCGCGCTTCGACAGCGCTTTCGCGATCTCGACCATCTGCTGCTTGCCCACCGTGAGACTTCTGACCTGATCGGCTGGTTTGAAGTCCCGGATCCCGAGTTCGTCCAGCAGAACCTGGGTGTCCAAGTTCAATTGGCGCCAGTCGATGGCGCCAAGGCGGTTGGTCGGCTGGCGATCAAGGAAGATGTTTTCGGCAACGCTCAACTCAGGAATCAGATTCAATTCCTGATAGATGATCGCAACACCGGATTCCTCGGCTTCGCGGGTGTTATAAAATCGCTTCTTTTCTCCCCTGATGAAGATATCGCCCTGATAGGTGGGATAGGGCCACACGCCGCCCAGCACTTTCATCAGGGTCGATTTTCCCGCCCCGTTCTCGCCCATCAGCGCCAGAACCTCACCGGCGCGGGCCTCGAAGTTGACGTTGTCGAGAGCCCTGACGCCCGGGAATTCCTTGACGATGTGCTCCATCCTGAGAATGACTTCGGACATTTACCGAGGCTACTTTCCGTACACCTGCTGATGGGTGTAGAAGCCCTCGGCGATAACGGTGCTGTCGAGGTTGCTCTTGTCCACGAGCACGACCGGCGTGACGATGGTCGGCACATCGACAGCGCCATTGTTGACGAACCTGTCGGCCTTCAGGATGGTCTTGGGCTCCTTGTCCGGATTCCGGGCCAACGTCACGGCCGTCTCAGCCGCTGTTTCGGCGAACGGCGCGATCTTTTTCCAGATTTCGGCGGCTTCCTTGCCCTGCGCGACATACTGGATGTTGACGAGGTCGGCATCGGACCCGGCGACGAAAACCTTGTCGGCGCTGGCGAGGCCCTGGGCATCGAGCGCGGCGATGACGCCGCGCGCCATGCCGCTGTTGTTGCAGATGATGGCATCGAC
The DNA here is from genome assembly GCA_037201505.1 of Bradyrhizobium sp. Taxonomy (GTDB): domain Bacteria; phylum Pseudomonadota; class Alphaproteobacteria; order Rhizobiales; family Xanthobacteraceae; genus Bradyrhizobium. The sequence continues at coordinate 12,121 of JBBCHO010000017.1, read as the reverse complement.
CCTGTTGCCGAATTTGGTCAACAGGTTTTCCGTCGTCGCCATCGCCTTATCGGGCAGCCAGTTTTCATGGGACTGATCGGCAACGAGCTTGAGATCGGGATTGGCCTTGAGAACCTCGAGAACGCCGCTGCTCATCGCATTGGCGTTGGAGTCACCCGGCTGGCCCCGGATCAATGCGACATTGCCCTTGGCCGATCCGTTTTTGGCCTTGAGCCACACCACCATGGCCTCCGCCTGAAGCTTGCCGACGGCCCAGCTGTCCTGCATCACCATCGCGTCGAGCGGACCGTTGAGCAGCATCGCATCATAGCCGACGACTTTCACGCCGCTCTTGTGCGCCGATGTGACCATGCCGCCGGCAGTGCCCGTGTTCACCGGCTGCAAGACAATGACCTGCACGCCCTGCGACAGCATGTTTTCGAATGCCGCGAGTTGCGTCTGTTCGTCGTTGTTGGCCGAATCGAAGATCACGTCGGCGCCCAGCGCCTTGGCCTTGGCGAGGAACACGGCTTTATCCCGCTGGTAGCGCTCCTCCTGCATGGTCTTCAGGAGGAAGCCGATCTTGACCTTGTCGGCGGCGCGGGCCGGGCCAACTGAGAGGGCAAACGGGATGGCCAGCAGGGATGCCGCCAAGAGGGACGACACCAACAACGACGACAGGCCACCCAGGATCAGCCCGCGGCGAAAATTCATAATGTTTCTCTCCCAACTCTTTTGTTATGCGTTTGACGGCCTCGCGAACGGGCGTCATTCCGGCTCAGGCGGCGGCATCATATCGGCTTAGGCCTGTGATTTCATAGGGGCCGGGATCCACTTCGGGCAGCCTTCCACCGGGACACGGTGGGATTAAAGACGGGCTTCGACGGTCACTCGATGACTTCGTCGGCCAAAGCGAGCAAGGTCGGCGGAATCTGCAGGCCCATGCTCCGCGCCGTCTTGAGATTAATCGCAAAAGTATAGAGGGTCGGCTGCTCGAACGGCAGTTCCGCCGGCTTGGCGCCCCCGAAAATGCGGGCCACCAGCGCCGCCGCGCGTTCGAACGATTCCTTCAAATCCGGCCCATACGACATCAGGCCGCCATCCTGAACGTAAAAGTCGTATTCGTAGATGGCCGGCACCTTCCTGGCCAAGGCGAACTCGATGACCCTCTTGCGATTAAAATTGGTCAGAGCATCGGCGACCATCAATATCGCGTCCGGCATATTGCCGTTCATGACCTCAAACGCCCGGCCGAAGTCATCGGGTTCACGGATCCCGAAAGCCTGTACCGAAATTCCGAGCGATCCCGCGACATGGGCCGATGCCTGGTAACGCAGCGACATGGCCAGATCATTCGGATTCCATAGCATCGCCACTTTTCGAATATCAGGCGACACCTGCTTTAGGAATGACAGCCGTTTGGTCGTCAGCGTCGTTGCCATATCGGAGATCCCGGTGATGTTGCCACCGGGATGAGACAGGCTATAGATCAGCCCGGTCTCGACGGGATCGCCGAGGCCCTGCGCTCCAATCGTCGGGATGCCGAGAGACTTTGCCGCCAGCGCTGCGGGAAAACCGATCACCACGATGGCATCGGCACCATCAGCCTTCAGTTCCTGCAGCAATCCCGGAATTTTGAAATTATCATCCAGCGAACTGCGGGCGGTATAGGTCAGGTTTTGTCCGACCACGTAACCTTGCTGGGCCAAAGCGGTCAGCAGGACGTTTCCAAGCGGACTGCTCTCGGTGAGAGCCTCCACAGGGGTGAGTGTCGCCAGATGATATTTCCTGCCCGGCGTCTGTGCGCCGGCCGCACCTGACAATACCGACGCAGCGCTACCGAGCATGACCAGGAATGCGCGACGCTCCATTGCGGGATCCCCTCGGTCGACCGTCAATCTGGACAGATAGCACGCGCTATCGCACAAGGGCAGCGTAAACGACATGCTTTGTGTGCAATGCCTGGGTCTACCCCATGGCACTTGCTCAATCGCGGCGTACCGACCAAGATACGAACAATCAAGATTGCAGCCAGGGGGGATTTATGGCCAGCGGCATCCACATCCGTCGACGCACGTTTCTGGGCGGCGTTGCAGCATTCGGCGCCATGCAAGGTTTCGGAATGCGCGCGCAGGCGGCGATCTCGCCCTCGGTCGGCAACCTGCCGTCGCGCGGAAATATCGTTATCCGCAACGCCTATGTGCTGACCATGGAGCCCGGCCAGGCCGATTTGCCCGATGGTGACGTGCACGTCGACAATGGATCGATCGTCGATATCGGCAAGGATCTTGCGGCGGCGGGCGCGGAGGTGATTGACGGACGCGGCTTCATCGTCATGCCCGGCCTGATCGACACCCACTGGCACATGTGGACCACATTGCTGCGCAACATGTCGGGCGACGATCGCGCCCACGGTTATTTCCCGATGACGACGGCACTGGGCAAGGTCTTCACGCCGCGCGACATGTATTACGGCACGCTGCTCTCCTCGGCCGAAGCGCTGCACTCGGGCACCACGACGGTGCACGACTGGTGCCACAACGTCATGAGCTACGAGCATGCCACTGAGGATCTTCGGGCACTGCAGGAGACCGGACTGCGCGGCCGCTTCTCCTATGGTCCGGCACGCTCCACCCCCCTCACCCAGCCGATCAACGTCGCCGACCTCGCGCGCATGCAGGGCGACTGGGCTGGCCTGTCGAACGAAGGCCTGCTGACCCTGGGCCTCGCCTGGCGCGGCGTCCAGGCCCCGCTGCCGAACGCAGACGGCAAGCTGGAGTTGCGGCCGCTATCACCGGACATGTACCGCGTGGAGTACGAAGCCGCCCGCAAGCTCAATCTGCCGATCACCGTCCATCTCAACTCCAACAAGTTCGACAGCGGGCACATTCTGGCCCTGCAAAAGCTCGGCTATGTCTTCAATAGCCTGCAGGTGATCCACGCCATCAATACCACGCCGGAAGAAATGGACATCCTGGCCGCGGCCGGCGCCTCGGTCAGCATCTCGCCGGCGTCCGAATTGCGCATCGGGTTTGGCTTGACCAAGATCGGCGAATTTCTCGACCATAAGGTCAATCTTGCACTGTCGGTCGATACCACGCCGCTGACCGGCAATGCCGACATGTTCGGGATCATGAAGCTCGCGCAAAATCTCGAAAACGGCCGCAGCGAAAACGAATTCAAGCTGCCGGCGCGCCGGGTGCTGGAACTCGCGACAATCGAGGGCGCGAAGGCGCTCGGCCTCGCCGACCGGACCGGATCACTCAAGAAAGGCAAGCGCGCCGACATCATCATGGTCGGTACCCGGGACGTCAATATCGGGCCGTTCACCGATCCCGCCTACATGCTGGTCGATTCGGCGCAGGCTTCGAATGTCGACACCGTTCTGGTCGACGGCCGTATCCTCAAGCGCAAGGGCAAGCTGACCACCATCGATACCGGCAAACTGATGGAGGAAGCCTCCGCTGCAAGCCTGGGTATCCGGCAACGCGCCAACTGGAAGTGAACGCAAAAGCCTTATCGGTTCTGATCAGGTTTTGCTCGTCGGCAAAACAATGATGAATTCGGTGAACCGGCCGTTCCGTTGTGACATCGATGCTGCCACCGTGTTGTTTCACAATAATATCGTGGCTCATCGAAAGACCCAATCCAGTCCCCTCACCGGCCGGCTTGGTGGTGAAGAACGGATTGAAAATCTTGTCCTTCACATCGGCCGGAATGCCGGTGCCGTTATCGCGAATACGGATTTCGACGGCGTGGCCGATATTTTTAGTGGTGGCAGCCAGTACCGGCTCAAAGCCTGAATCCCCGGCCTGCGCTTTGCGCTTAGCCGCGGCATAAAATCCGTTGGTGATCAAATTCAGGAAGACGCGGGTGATTTCCTGAGGAAATGCGTCGATCGCGGTGACGCCGGCATCGAAGTCCCGTTGCAGCGTAATGTTGAAGCCGGGCTTCTCGGCCCGCGCGCCGTGATAGGCAAGATTGAGACTCTCATCCAGGATGGCGTTGATATCGACGGAACGCTGCTCGCCGGAGCCTTCGCGCGAATGCAGCAGCATGTTCTTGACGATCGAATCGGCGCGCTTGCCGTGCTGCACGACCTTTTCCAGATTGCCCTTAAGCATCTGTGTGAGTTCGTCGATCTCTTCCCGCACCTTGCTGTCGAGCGCGGCGGGCTTGAGCACGTCCTTCAGCTCGTCGATCAGTTCGACTGACAGCGCGGAAAAATTATTGACGAAGTTGAGCGGGTTCTTGATCTCATGCGCGATACCAGCCGTAAGCTGGCCGAGCGATGCCAGCTTCTCGGTCTGCACCAGGCGATCCTGCGCGGTGCGCAATTCATCGAGCGAAGCGGCGAGTTCTTTGGTGCGGTCCCGCACCTGATCGAACAACCGCGCGTTCTCGATTGCGATCGCGGCCTGGTCGGCAAAGCTCTGCAGCAGCGCGAGTTCATCATCTGTGAAGGGAGCGAGCCGGTCGCGGTGCACGATGAGCGCGCCAACAGCCCGTTCCTCGCACCGAAGCGGCGTGCCCGACATGGTGCGGCTACCAGCCGCCCGCGCCGGAGTAACCCCGGGCCACCGGGCGATCGCTGAGGGATCATCGAGGTCAGCAACGTGGACCTGGCGGTTTTCGAGATAGACCGTCCCGGGCATGAACTGGAGCGTGATCGCGACATGAGCCAGCGGGATGGCAGTGGTGATTCGCTCCGAGCCGGCGCCGACCCGGATCGTCTGCCCCCAGCGTTCGCCGTCGGCGATCAAGAGCGTAACGCTCGATGCACCGAACAGCCGTTCGGTGATCTCGGCGATCCGGCGCAGCGTCTGATCGGCATTGCCGGGCGACGCGCTGATGAGCCGCATTACCTCGGCGCTGGCGGCCTGGCGATCCCGCGCGGCTCGAAGCTCGCTTTTCAGCCGCGCATTTTCGGATTTGGAATTCGCGGGCTTGATCGACAGCGGCCTGGACGTGGTCGATTTGGACTTGATAGATTTAGACTTGGTGGATTTAGACTTGGTGGATTTATTGGGCTTGGGACCAGGCCCTTTGCGCTTGGTCGCCGCGGCGCGCTTCTTTGCTTTTCGACCGCGCTCGGCCATTTTCTCCGCCCCCCAACAGTCTTTCGACAGAACCTTAGCTAATCGGAATTAAAGCGTACAGGCCGCGCGCCCCTTACCGGCCGTTGCCGACGACCGTCCGAAACACCCGCCGAACCTCGGTCTGCGTCTCCTTGACCCGCGCCTCAAGCGAGGAAAAGTCGGGCGCGTCACCGGCCCGTGCCATGATTCGCAGCAGGTCTTCCCCCGATGTCTCCGGATTGAATTTCTCACTGACACACAGGCGCAGAATTTGCGTCAGGTCCTGATAGAGCCGCGCCGCGGAACGCAGGATCTCGGCGGATGATTGCGGCAACACGCCGAGCCGCGCGGCATTGTCCAGCACTTGCATTGTATTGACGCTGAGGATGTCAGGCTTGGCCGACGCGTGAACCAGTTGCAGATATTGGGCGATGAAATCGATGTCGACGATACCGCCGGCGGCGTATTTCAGATCCCAGATATCGTCCTCACCTTTTTCCAGCCCGACGGCGCGGCGCATATCCGCCACATCGGCCGCAATGCCGGCGGCGTCTCGCGGCCGCGTCAGCACCTGGCGAATGATGGTTTCGATTTTCCGGCGAAAATCCGGCGACGACGAAATCACCCGGGCGCGGGTCAGCGCCATATGCTCCCAGGTCCAGGCTTCCATATCCTGGTATTCGGCGAACGAACGCAAATGCGACGCGACCGGGCCGGCGCGGCCCGAGGGCCGCAGCCGCATATCCACCTCGTAGAGCACGCCGTGATTGGTCCGCGTCGTGAATGCGCTGATCAGCCGCTGGGTGAAGCGGGCGAAATAATGCGCGCCCTCGAGCGAGCGCGCGCCGTCGGAATCCGGATGTTCGGGATCGAAGTCATAAAGCAGGATCAGATCAAGGTCGGACGCCGCCGTCATCTCGCGGCTGCCTAGCCGGCCCATCGCGAGGATCGCGGTCTCCTGTCCCTTGATTCGGCCGTGCTGGGCCGCGAATTGATCGGTCACGAGGCCATGCACAGTATGGACGATGCCCTCGGCGACGTCGGCAAAGGCGATACTGGCCTGCTGGGCGGAGACCGTACCGGACAGGATACGCGTACCGATCAGGAACAGGCTTTCCTTGCCAAACAGCCGCAACCGATCGAGGAACTCCTCGTAGGAATTCGCGTCCACCAAAGTGGCTGCCAGACGCTCGGATAATTCCTGCTTGTCGGGCATCGCGCCAAAGAAGCGCGGATCGATCAATCCATCCATGATTTGCGGCCGCCGCGCCAGCATATCGCCAAGGCGCGGCGCAGCTCCAAGGATCAGCGCCACCAAAGCGACGAGATCACGATTCTGACTGAGCAGCAAAATCAGCCGCCCGCCGCGCTGCAGCGCCTGCAGGAAGTGATCGAAAGCGGTCACCGCGCTGTCGGGCTCTTCGGCGTCCGCCAGTCCGGCAATCAACGCAGGAACGAATTCGACAAAAGCGTTGCGTGTTGCTTCCATCCGGAACACGCGGTAGTCGCCCGCCAGCCAATTCTGGATCGTCTGCGCCACACGGATCGGCGTCTCGAAACCGAGCGAGGCCAGGTGCTCGAGCACGCGCGGGTCATCCGGACCGGCCGCGTAATCCACTGTCGGCAGTTTTTCGGTACCGGCCGGGTCGCCCTCGAACAGTTTGCTGTAATGCCCCTGCACGATGTTGAGATGGAGCAGCAGGTCGCTGGCGAACGCGGCGCGGGTTTCATAACCAAAGAAGCAGGCAAAGCGCTCCACTGCCTCGCTGTCATCCGGCAGCGCATGGGTCTGCTCGTCCGCGATCATCTGCAGCCGGTGTTCGACCCGGCGCAGGAATTCATAGGCCGCGGTGAGCTGGTCGCGCGCTTCGAAGGTGATCCAGTTACTCGACGCCAGCACATTGAGTGCTTCCAGCGTCGGCCGCACCCGCAATTCGGGATGCCGGCCGCCGGCGATCAACTGCTGGGTCTGGGCGAAAAACTCGATCTCGCGGATGCCGCCGCGTCCGATCTTGACATTGTGGCCTTCGACCGCGATTTCGCTTTGCCCGCGATAGGTCTGCATCTGCCGCTTCATGTCGTGGACATCGGCCAAGGCGGCGAAGTCGAGATGCTTGCGCCAGACGAACGGCGCGATTTCCGCGACCAGCGCCTCACCTGCCTTGGGATCGCCGGCGCAGGGACGCGCCTTGATCATCGCCGCGCGTTCCCAGGTCCGCCCTTCCCGTTCATAGTAGTTCAAAGCCGATGCGGTCGAAATCGCCACCTGTGTCGAGGCGGGATCGGGCCGCAGACGCAGATCGACGCGGAACACATAGCCCTCGCCGCTGCGCTGTTGCAAAATCCGCGACAGGCCTTGCGTGACCCGTACAAAGAACGGCTGCGGTTCGATATCCGGCGCGAGCGTCGGCGCATCGGCCTCGAAAAACACGATCAGATCGATGTCGCTGGAATAGTTCAGCTCGCCCGCGCCCATCTTGCCCATCGCCAGCACGACCAGACCGCTATCGTCCTCGGGATGATCCGGATCAGGCGGTGACATTCGCCCGCGTGTGGTTTCCTGCCGCAGCAGAAAGCCCAGCGCCGACTGCACCGAGGCGACCGCGAGATCGGTCAGCGCCGCCGTCACCCGCATCACCGGCCACACACCGCCGATGTCGCACAGCGCGATCAACAGAGCGGCTTCCGATTTCATGCGCCGGAGCAACTGCATCACGTCGGATTCGGCAGATGCGGCCAGCACCTCGCGGCGGGTATTTTCGATCAGATGCGCGAGATATTGCTCAGGCTCGCATTGCAATAACCTGACCCCGCGCGCGCCATCGGCGCGAACAAGTTCGAAAAGATATGGCGAGGCTTCGGCGATGCCGAGCAGGATGGTTTTGGTGAGGGGAAATCGGCCGACGAGATCATCGATCGCAGCCGCCTGCCCCGCCGCAAGGCCGGTCAGCCAGTCCGTCAGTCGCTGCTCGGCTATATCGGGAGCGGACACATGCGGTCCGTCCACAAACCGCGCGGCCAATTGGTCCGCGTCGCCCTTCGCGGATGAGGTCATGCCACCTTCTGTGGCACATCATGCGTTTGAGCCGCAACCCCGTCATTGGCCGACCGCGCCGGAATGGCCAGGGTCGCGGTCAGTCCGGGATAGGCATCCCCAAGCCGGAGATCGCCGCCATGCAGCGTCGCCACCGCCGACGCCAGGCTTAATCCGAGGCCGGAACCAGGCAAGGTCCGGCTCGCTTCCAGCCGTACAAATCGCTCCACCGCATGCTTGCGATCGGCCGGCGGAATCCCCGGCCCGTGATCGGTGACGCTAAGCTGCACTTGGTCACCGATACGCCGGGCCTCGATCAGGATTTCCTTGCTGGGTGCCGTCGCAACCGCATCGACGCCGAGCGGTTGGGCGGCCGCAACGGGCTTGCCGTATTTGATCGCGTTTTCGACCAGATTCGCCAGCGCCTGGCTGATCAGTTCGCGATTGCCGTGAAGTGGCGCGGGTTCGGTTTTGACATGCAGGGTCATGCCGTCATCTTCCGCGAGCGGCTCGTACAATTCATGAATGCCATTGGCTACGTCGGCGGCATCAAAATTGTCCATATTGCCGCGCGCCTGCCCGGACTCGGCGCGGGCGATCATCAAGAGCGCGTTGAAGGTGCGAATCAGGCCGTCGGATTCCTCGATGGTGCGTTCCAGCGCGCCGCGGTATTCGGCCTCGCTGCCGGACTTCGCCAGTGCCTCCTCGGCCCGATTACGCAATCTCGTCAGCGGCGTCTTCAGATCATGGGCGATGTTGTCGGAAACTTCCTTCAGCCCCATCATGAGAGCCTCGATCCGCTCCAGCATCGCGTTGAGATTTTCCGCCAGACGATCCAGTTCGTCGCCGCTGCGCCCGACCGGCAACCGTCCGCTGAGGTCGCCTGCCATGATGCGCTGGGTGGTGCCGGTCATGGCATCGATCCGCCGCAGCACGCGCCGCGCCACAAAGATCCCGCCGCCGAGACCCAGCACTACCACGATCAAGACCGACCATTGCGCGGCATTGGCGACGATGCCGAACAACCGGCGGCGCTCTTCGAGATCGCGCCCGATCAACAGACGGAAACCGCTGGAGAGTTCAGTGACCCGCACCAGCGCGCGATGATCCGCGGTGTCCTGCTCATCGAGCCGCCGATATTCGGTCTCGGACCATCCGGTCGTTGCCATCACGCCCGGCGCAAGCGAGCCGACATTGCCGGCGATCGCCTGCCCCGCCGGGGTGGTGACAAGATAGAGGTTGGCGCCGGGCCGCAACGCGCGGTTCTCGATCGTGAGCACCAGGCCGCGCAGGCCGCGCCGCCCGAAGATATCGCTGATCTCGCCGGTTTCCGCGTTCACGGTGGTGGTGATTTGTTCGGTGATCAGCCGGCGGGTATTCCAGGCGAAATAGCCCAGCAGCGATGCGGCAAACAGCGCGAACAAAAACAGATACACCAGCGTCAGACGAAACGCCGTGGTTCGGATCAGTTTACCGAAGGCCGTCACGGATCATGTATCCGGCGCCACGAATGGTGTGGAGCAATGGCCGTTCGAAGCCCTTGTCGATCTTGGAGCGCAGCCGCGAAATATGCACGTCGATGACATTGGTCTGCGGATCGAAATGATAATCCCAGACGTTTTCCAGCAGCATGGTTCGCGTCACCACCTGCCCGGCGTGCTTCATCAAATATTCCAGCAACCGGAATTCGCGCGGCTGCAGCGTCAATTCGTCCTTGCCGCGTGCCACCCGGTGCGAAAGCCGGTCGAGCTCGAGATCGCCGACGCGATAGGTGGTTTCCTCGGCCGGGCCGCCATGGCGGCGCGACAGCACCTCGACCCGCGCCAACAATTCGGCAAATGAATAGGGTTTGGGCAGGTAATCGTCGCCGCCGGCGCGCAGACCCTTGATACGGTCGTCGACCTGGCCGAGGGCCGAGAGAATCAGCGCGGGGGTGCGGTTTCCCTTTTCACGCAAGGATCCGATCAGCGACAGGCCGTCGCGTTTCGGCAGCATCCGGTCGATCACCAGCACGTCATATTCACCGGTGTCGGCAAGGGACAAACCTTCCTCGCCGTCGCTGGCATGATCGGCAACGTAACCGACTTCGCGGAACGCCTTGACCAGATAGTCGGCGGACTCGCGGTCATCTTCGACGATCAACAGGCGCATCTGGGTGTCAGTCACGGTCAAGTGAGGCAGCTTTCTATCACCATGGCGCGGCCCGCATTCTCATGCAAGACGGCTTACAAGGTGACTTAACGGAATGATCTAACGCGCTCGATCGAAGCAAAAAAAGCGGGCGGTGAAGCTGGGGGGACCTCACCGCCCTTTTAACCTTCCGACGGAGGGGGGCGTATTCCACCGGAAGGTAACTTGAGGGAGCGGGCCTTAAGCCCGCCCCCCGGAGAGGGCCGTCGGCGGGGGCGACAAATGCCGGCGACACCCTCCATCTCTCTACTTAACCCTTGGCCAGCGGCACCGCCACAAAGCGCGACGAACCGCCGCTCTTGATGCGCATCAGCACGCTGTTCTTGTTGTCGGTGCGTGCGGCATTGATCGCTTCGCGCACATCACCGGCATTGGCGACGGTCTTTCCCGCAACTTCGAGAATCACGTCACCTTCCTTGAAACCACGCTCGGCGGCCGCACTCTTCGGATCGACTTCGGTCACCACGACGCCATCCTTGCCGGCGCCGGCAACGCTGTTGGCCGGCGCAAGAGTCAAACCGAGCTTCGGCACGTCGGTTCCACGGGTCGCACCGCCCTTGTCACCATTATCGGTGTCAGCCTTGGCTTCCATCGCGTTCGGCAACTGGCCAAGCGTCAGGTTGATGACCTTGTCCTGGCCTTTGTGCAGCACGTTGAGCTTCACCGCATTGCCGGGCGCCAGACCGCCAATGGTGCGGGCGAGTTCACGGGCATCCTTGACCGTCTCGCCGTTCACAGCGGTGATCACGTCGCCGGATTCGATCCCGGCCTTGGCGGCCGGACCGTTGGCCTGGGGTTCCGCAACCAGCGCACCTTCGGCCTTTTTGAGACCGAGGCTGTCGGCGATATCAGCCGTCACCGGCTGAATCTGGACGCCGATCCAGCCACGGCTGACGGAACCCTTGTCCTTGAGTTGCGCGATCACGGTCTTCACGGTCGAGGCCGGGATCGAGAACGCGATACCGACGCTGCCGCCGGACGGCGAATAGATCGCGGTGTTGACGCCCATCACTTCGCCCTCGGTATTGAAGGCCGGACCGCCGGAATTACCCTTGTTCACGGGCGCGTCGATCTGGATGAAATCGTCATACGGACCGTTGCCGATGTCGCGGCCGCTGGCCGAGACGATGCCGGCCGTGACGGTGCCGCCCAGACCGAAGGGATTACCGACCGCGAGCACCCAGTCGCCGATCCGGGGCTTGCCCTCGGACAGCTTGGCGAACGGGAAGTTCGAACCGCCTTCGACCTTGATCAGCGCAACGTCGGTACGGGCATCGGCACCGATCACCTTGGCCGAATAGGTCTTGCCGTCGTCGGTGGTGACTTCGACCTTGTCGGCGCCGTCAACGACGTGGTTGTTGGTGACGGCGTAGCCGTCCGACGAGATGAAGAAACCAGAACCTTGCCCGGTCACAGGACCGCGACCGCCACGCTGGCCACCGCGCGGCATGCCATCGGGTCCACCGAAGCGGCGGAAGAAGCGCTCCATCGGCGACCCCGGCTGGAACGGCGAGTCATCATTATTGTTCTCAGCGCTGTCGTTCTTGGCGACCTTCTCGTTGATATTGACCTTCACCGAGATCACCGAAGGCTTCACGCGCTCGACGATGTCGGCAAAGCCGACCGGCTGCGCAACCTTGCGGACGTCATTGTTGACCTGCGCGTGCGCGGCGGTGCTGAAAATATCAACCGGCCCGGACGACGGGCTGAGGCCGTAAGCGGCAACGCCGAGACCGGCAACGACAGAGGCCATCAGCGCGAATTTGCGCGCGGAGAACAGCGAACGGCGGGGCGCCTTGTAGGACGGCAGGGAAGAAAAATCGGTGGGACGGACGGTCAT
>JBBCHO010000016.1:0-138711 GCA_037201505.1 Bradyrhizobium sp. | reverse complement strand
GAAATCAATTTCCTAAATACGTGGTTGCGGTAAAAAGTGTCTTAATTCTGTTCCCAATTGATTTGCCAAGTCGAAAAAAACCCGGTGCGTCCCTTGTCGGTGTCGATTATTTCGACTTCGGTCTTCCCGGCTTTGTCTGGAACTCCAATTTCAAAGGAGACGCAATTATCGGACGTCGGGTTTGCGCGCTGATATGGAACAATTAAAGTATGAAGCTTGTCTTTGTAGCGCGGAGCCTGATCCGCGAACGCCTCGCTGATAAAACCAACTTGTTTTGCTAATTTAGCCGTGCGCCTTGCATAATATTCACCAGGCGTTGCGATGCGAGGATCTTCCGAATACAGAAAGTTCATACGGGATTCCGGATCCGAGGTGTTCTTGCAGACGCTCTTGTCGTATCCGAATCCAGCAACAGAATAATGCCGACTGCGATAGCCAACCTCTGCGTGAAATTCATCCATCGAGGGGTATGCAATTCCATAGAAGTGTTGGTCAACGTAGTGTTCTAATTTGACATTCGTGTCGTACGATCCCTTGCGCTGATTTGAGCATGGAGCCGTATATGCTTGTCGCTGTACGCGAATGAAATCACTGCTCGGAAAGCCCTCGCTGCTTTTTGCGGTAGCATCCTTTGGCAGTTGATGCCGCGCTTTAACGATTAGCGCACCCGTCAGATATTGGCCCGCGGGAACAATGTAGGCGAGACGCAAGTCCTGAGTTTTCGAAAGCGGTGTCCCGGTGAATTGGTTGATAATAGTGTTCGTTCTTAAATTGATAAGTTGGCCTGGGCCCGCCCCGAGGTTTTGCCGAACAGCTTCACATGCGTCGATGGCCCAAGTCTGATGGCCTCCGAAAATGTTGGCAATTAAGAGCATACCGAAAGAAAAGTTAAAGCGCCCCATCGTTAGCCCCCAATGCTATTAATACGCAACCCCTACGTGACCAAGTATAATATGCAATCTGTCGACGTGGCAATCGTCGACTTTGGCGGAATATCGGGTAGTCTATGGGGTGTACTGTGGAATCAGATCCTGGCTGGATCGTCGCCGTCAACTTCATCCGGCAATACGATCACGACGCGCCCGGCGGCGAGATCGACGGTGGGCACCACCGCATTTGTGAACGGCAACAGCATGGTTGGGCCGTGGGGCGGCGCGATTTCGATGATGTCGCCGGCGCCGAAATTGTGGATCGCGGTGACGCGGCCGATCGGCTCATTCGCGGCGTTGATTGCGGTGAGCCCGATCAGATCGGCGTGGTAATATTCATCGTCGTCGGTGGCGGGCAGCTTTCCACGCGCGATATAAAGCTCGATGCCGTTGAGGCGTTCGGCTTCCTCGCGGGTCGCGATGCCTTTCAGCGTCGCGACCAGATGTCCCTTGGCTTCGCGGGCGGTCGCGACTTCGAATTTGCGCGCGCCGTCCTTGGTCGTGAGCGGTCCATAACGCTTCACGGCCAGCGGGTCTTCGGTGAAGGTCCACAGCTTCACCGCACCGCGCACGCCATGCGCGGCGCCGATACGGGCGACGCAAATCGGTGCTGACACCGCCGCGCGCCGTTACGCGTTACGCCGACTTGCCGGCGGCTTCGGCGTTGGCCTTGCGCTCCTTGCGCGGCACGGCCTTTTCCGGATTGTTGCGCGCAGCGCGCTTGGCGACGCCGGCGGCGTCGAGGAAACGCGAGACGCGATCCGACGGCTGTGCGCCCTTGGCGAGCCAGGCCTTGACCTTATCCATGTCGAGCTTCAGCCGGGCTTCGTTGTCCTTCGGCAGCAGCGGGTTGAAATGGCCCAGACGCTCGATGAAGCGGCCATCACGCGGAAAGCGCGAATCGGCGACGACGACGTGATAGACCGGGCGCTTCTTGGTGCCTGCGCGAGCGAGGCGGATAACGACGGACATTTAGTTCTCCTGTGAAGTGTTTGAAGGGGTGCGTTGCTTGAATTGATCACGTCATTCCGGGATGGTCCGAAGGACCAGACCCGGAATCTCGTCATTCCGGGTTCGAGCTTCGCTCGCCCCGGAATGACGAGAGAGAGTGTGCGACGAAGGCGGTCATTTCTTCTTCCCCAATCCGGGAAAGCCGCCAAGACCTGGCTTACCAAGTCCCGGCAATGTCGGCTTGCCGCTTAGACCCGTTAGTCCAGGCAAATTCGGCAGGCCGGTACGAAGTCCGGCGGGAAGATCTTTTGGCAGTGCGGGCATGCCGCCCGGGGCAGCGCCACCCGGCATTTTCTCAGCCAGCGCTTTCATCTGGTCAGGCGAGGGCATGCCGCCGCCAAAGCCCATTGCTTGGGCGATGCCGGCCATCGGGCCGCGCTTGCCCGAGCCCATGGCCTTCATCATGTCGGCCATGTTCCGGTGCATCTTGAGGAGCTTGTTGACTTCCTCGACCTTGAGGCCGGCGCCGGCGGCGATGCGCTTCTTGCGGCTGGCCTTGAGAATATCGGGGTTCTTGCGTTCTTGCCGCGTCATTGAATCAATGACGGCGACCTGGCGCTTGAGGATCTTGTCGTCGAGGCCGGCATTGGCGATCTGGTTTTTCATCTTCGCAATACCGGGCATCATGCCCATCAGCCCCGAGATGCCGCCCATGTTGGACATCTGCAGCAATTGCTCGCGCATGTCGGACAGATCGAACTGGCCCTTGCGCATCTTCTCGGCGACGCGCGCGGCCTTTTCGGCGTCGATATTGGCGGCGGCGCGTTCCACCAGCGACACCACGTCGCCCATGCCGAGAATGCGGCCTGCGATGCGGCTCGGGTGGAAATCTTCCAGCGCGTCGGTTTTTTCACCGGTGCCGACCAGCTTGATTGGCTTGCCGGTGACCGCGCGCATCGACAGCGCCGCACCGCCGCGGCCGTCGCCGTCGACCCGCGTCAGCACGATGCCGGTGAGCCCGACGCGTTCATCGAACGACCGCGCCAGATTGACCGCGTCCTGGCCGGTGAGCGAATCCGCGACCAGCAGCACTTCATGCGGGTTGGCCGTCGCTTTGATTTCGGCCGCTTCGCTCATCATCTCTTCGTCGAGCGTGGTGCGGCCGGCGGTGTCGAGCAGCACCACGTCGTAGCCGCCGAGTTTTCCGGCCTCAATCGCGCGCTTGGCGATCTGCGCGGGCTTCTGGCCGGCGACGATTGGCAAGGTCTGGATATCGAGATCACGGCCGAGCACCGCGAGCTGTTCCATCGCGGCCGGGCGATAGATGTCGAGCGACGCCATCAGCACCTTGCGCTTGTCGCGCTGGGTCAGGCGTCGCGCCAGTTTGGCTGTGGTGGTGGTTTTGCCGGAGCCTTGCAGGCCGACCATCATGATCGCAACCGGCGGCACCGCGTTGAGGTCGATGGTCTGGCCGTCGGCGCCAAGCGTGGCGACCAGCTCGTCATGGACGATTTTCACGACCATCTGGCCGGGAGTCACTGATTTGACCACCGTGGCGCCGATCGCCTGTTCGCGGACTCTTTCGGTGAAGCTTCGGACCACGTCGAGCGAGACGTCGGCCTCGAGCATCGCGCGGCGCACCTCGCGCATGGCAGCATCGACGTCAGCCTCGGTCAGCGCACCGCGCCGCGTCAGCCGATCGAGAATGCCTCCAAGCTTTTCCGACAGATTGTCGAACAATTCCGTAGTTCCTTTTTAACCTCGCCCCGCTTGCGGGGAGAGGTCGGCTGCGCAGCAGCCGGGTGAGGGGGGTACCGGAGCAAGAAAGAGCCCCTCACCCCAACCCTCTCCCCGCAAGAGCGGGGCGAAGGAGAAGATATTCCAAACACTTTTGCGCCCGAGGGCGCATCGCGCTGTCGGGCGTTGACCTCCGGCCTCAGGGACCGGGCGGCGGGTCGAAAAGAACGTCTTTCCGAGAATTGCGGTGGTTAAACCCCCCCAGCCCTCAAAAGTCAAGAAACGTCACCGAAAAGCGGTATTTTCAGGCAGCTTTGCTGGCCGGCTACCCCCTTGCCGAAACATAGATTTTGGGGCCAATCGGGCATGAAAATCACCCGCCGTCGTGTTCTCGGGTTCTTCGCCGGTGCCGCCACCGTCATAGGCCTCCCGTCCCTCTGGATGTATCGCATGAAAACCTATGCCGGGCCGCCGTCCGATCATTTTGACGGAACCCATTTCTTCGATCCCGGCGGCTCGCCGCCGAAATCGCTCGGAGAGGTGCTCCGCTGGCAGTTCGGCCGCGACAGGCAGCGCCTGGCATGGCCCGAATGGGTGCCAAGCCCCTATGCCGATACACCGCCGCCGCGCGTGGATGGCGACAAGGTGCGGCTCTCGTTCGTCGGTCATGCCAGCTGGCTGATCCAGACTGCGGGGCTGAACATCCTGGTCGATCCGGTCTGGTCGGAGCGCGCCTCGCCTTTCGCGTTCGCCGGACCGAAGCGGCACAACGACCCCAGCATTGCGTTCGACAAGCTGCCGCCGATCGATATCGTGCTGGTGTCGCATGGTCACTACGATCATCTGGATGTCGCGACCTTGTCGAAGCTCGCCGCGAAGTTCTCGCCGCGTGTCGTCACCCCACTCGGCAATGATGTCACCATGCGCGAGTCCGACAGCGCGATCAAAGCCGAGGTGTTCGACTGGCATGACCGTGTCGAACTCGGCAACAACATCGCGGTGACGCTGGTACCGACGCGGCACTGGTCGGCACGCGGCGTGTTCGATCGCAACAAGGCGTTGTGGGCGAGCTTTGTGCTGGAGACCCCGGCGGGCAAAGTCTACATCGTCTGCGATTCCGGCTATGGCGACGGCAAGCATTTTCGCCGCGTCGCGGAGGCGCATGGACCGTTGCGGCTCGCGATCCTACCGATTGGCGCCTACGAGCCGCGCTGGTTCATGAAGGATCAGCACATGAATCCGTCAGACGCTGTGCAGGCGCTGACCGACTGCGGCGCGCAGCAGGCGCTGGCGCATCACAACGGTACGTTCCAACTGACCGATGAGGCGATCGACGCGCCTGTGATCGCGCTGGGCGTCGCGCTTGATGAAGCAAAGATCCCGCGCGAGCGGGTTTGTCGCGCCGAAGCCGGGGCAGGTGGTCGAGATTTAGGAAGACCTAATCCCGTCATGGCCGGGCTTGTCCCGGCCATCCACGTTTTGCGCGTGGCTAGCCTGTAAAGACGTGGATGCCCGGCACAAGGCCGGGCATGACGAACGAGGGTGTTCGGATTACTGCTCTGGCTTGATCGCCCAGGGACACACTCACCGTGACCCCCGATGGTTTTCTTCGCCCTGCGCCACCGGTGCCGAGGCGGCCATCGGGGCGGCCAGTTTGCGAAATTGCATCGGGGCGGGGCGAGCCCTCTTCCGAGATGCTGATCGGTGCGCCGAGCGTGGACGCCCGCGGCCTTGGCGTAGATCTCGGCCTTGCGGCGCGCATCGGCGATCGCCTTTTCGCGGGCCTCATCGAGCAGTTTCGAGGACTGCGACACTATGAAATTGATGCCCCCGATATCGTTGGCGCCGGCGCCGACCAGCGTGTCGATCACGCCAGCCACTTTGGTGACATCGCGCAGCCGGATGGTTACCCGGTTGCTGGCGCGGTAGCCGACAATCACGGGAGGGCCGCTGGTCCGGTTCGGCGCGCTTTGCGGTTGCAGCGACAGCCGCGAGGTCTGGAAATCTTTTTTCGTCGATCCCCGCGCCCTTGAGCGCCAACAGCACCTTGCCCATCGCGGCATTGTTGGCCTCTGAAGCTTCGCGCGCGGTCTTGGCTTCCGAGGTAACGCCGCCGTCGATCTGCGCCAGATCAGGGGGTACCGACAGGGTGGCTTCACCGGTGACGGAGATCATCGCCGGAAGCGCGGTCTGCGCCAGCGCAGGCGCTGCGAGCAGCAGGCCTGCGATGATTGGAGCAGCGAAGGAAACGCGATGCTTCATCTGTCTTACTTCAGCGGCACGTAGACGTTGATCACCAGCTTGTCCTCGCCGTCTTCAGCGGGTCGGTGATGTATTTCCTCGATGAAGGTATCTTTGGCCTCGAGCTTCTTGTCGTCGAGGTGATTGGTGATGGCCTCATAGGTGTTGTCCCATATTGTCGTAGGAGCCGCGATGGACAAATTTCAACGCCTTGCCCTCGGGCGATTTGCCCATGCTCATCACTTTGGTCAGGTTCTTCGGCTCCTGATCGACCGGAATTTCCGCCAGATAGGTGAAGCCGGTATCGTCGGTGGACGTATAGACGATCATGAAATTGCCGGCGGGCTTGATGCCCTGCTTGTCGAGCAGCGTCGACAGTGTCTTGAGGGACTCGACCAGGGTATCGAATGCGGAATCCCAGTTGGCGTTGCCCTTGGCGATGACAACGGCTTTCGGCGCTAGCGTGATCTGCTCGCCGAACGGATCGGCGGTCTGAACCGGTGCGGGGTTGGGCGGCGGTGTCGCCGGCGCTTCGGCGGCGGGAGCAGGCGCAGGGTTAGGCGTCGCGCTTGGTGCGGGATTTGGGGTCGGGGCCGGTGTTGCCGGGGTGCTCGCGGCGGGAGGTGCCGCGGCCGGCGGCGATTGCGCGATTGCCGCATTTAGCCCCAGTGAAATCGCGGGGAGCAGCGCGACCATGGCGAGGCGGCAAAGGCGGGGGAAATTCATTCGGTATTCTCCTTGGCCGTGATCAGCGGTCGTACCTCGCCCGGATATCCCGGTTGACGTCGGCGAAGCAGCGCCACGTTAACACGCGGTGGTGGTTTTCGTCCCATGACAGATATTTCATAGCCCTCTTTGCCCGGTGCAGGAGCCGACACAGTTTGGCCGCACTGGCCAATCCGCCGTTATTCGCCATATAAGACGGGGGACAGACCGTAAAATCCGAGCCAGGAAATGATGAGCGTGCTCGCCAACCATAGCTTTGCCAAGATGAACGGCATCGGCAACGAAATCGTCGTTGTGGACCTGCGCGATCAGGCGGCCGCCGTCACGGCAGAGAAGCGCGCGCGGTCGCCTCTCCGGCGGGTGTGCCCTACGACCAGCTGATGGTGCTGCAGCCGCCGCGTTTGGCCGGCACCGAAGCCTTCATCCGCATATATAATAATGACGGCTCCGAAGCCGGCGCCTGCGGCAACGGCATGCGCTGCGTGGTGCGCCGGCTGTTCGAGAAGACCGGCCCAGACCGCTGTCACGTTCGAGACCAAGGCCGGTCTTTTGAATTGCTGGCAGGGTCCGGCGGCCGATCTCTACACCATCGACATGGGGCCGCCGAAGTTCGGCTGGCAGGACATTCCGCTGGCGGAAGAGTTTCGCGATACGCGCTCGATCGAGCTGCAGATTGGCCCGATTGACGCGCCGATCCTGCACACGCCGTCCGTGGTCAGTATGGGCAATCCGCATGCGATCTTCTGGGTCGATGACGTCAACGGCTATGATCTCGGGCGTTTCGGGCCATTACTCGAGAATCATCCGATCTTTCCGGAGCGCGCCAACATCACGCTCGCGCATATCGTCGATCGCGATCACATCACGATCCGCACCTGGGAACGTGGCGCAGGATTGACCAGGGCTTGCGGCTCGGCGGCCTGCGCGACGGCGGTCCGCCGCGGCGCGGCTGCGGGCGCGCTAATCGCATAGTGCAGATCATGCTTCCCGGCGGCGATCTAATGATCGAATGGCGTGAGCGCGATGATCACGTGCTGATGACCGGCACGGCTGATTTCGAATATGAGGGCCGTTTCGATCCCGCGTTGTTTGCGTCCGTCGCTTAAATCATGAGCGTCGATGTCATCACCTTCGGCTGCCGTCTCAATGCTTTCGAATCCGAGGTGATCGCCCTTGAGGCGGAGCGCGCCGGGTTAACTGAGACCATCGTCATCAATAGCTGCGCGGTCACCAACGAGGCGGTGGCGCAGGCGCGGCAATCGATCCGCCGCTTGAAACGCGAGCGGCCGGAAGCGCGCATTGTCGTCACCGGCTGCGCGGCGCAGACGCAAGCGCAGATGTTCGCCGGGATGGCCGAGGTCGATCGCATCATCGGAAATGACGACAAGATGCGCTCTGAGGCATGGCGCGACGCGCGCACGGCATTCGACGTACCGCCGGGGTTTGGGATCGCGGCGAGCGAAAAGATCGCGGTCGCCGATATCATGGCGGTCAAGGAGATGGCGCCGCATCTGCTGGAAGGATTTCAAAGCGGCCTGCCGCGGGTGTTCGTGCAGGTCCAGAATGGCTGCGACCATCGCTGTACTTTCTGCATCATTCCCTATGGCCGTGGCAACTCGCGCTCGGTGCCGATGGGCGCGGTAGTCGATCAGGTCCGTGCGCTGGTCGCGTGCGGCCATACCGAGATCGTGCTGACCGGCGTGGATTTGACCAGCTATGGCGCGGATCTGCCGGGCGCGCCAAAGCTGGGCTTGCTGACCAAGCAGATCCTGCGGCATGTGCCGGAATTGAAGCGCCTGCGAATTTCGTCGATCGATCAGGTCGAGGTCGACAGGGATTTGCTCGACGTGATTGCCGATGACGAACGCCTGATGCCGCATCTGCATCTGTCGCTGCAGTCGGGCGACGACATGATCCTCAAGCGCATGAAGCGGCGGCATTCGCGCGCCGACGCGATCGGCTTCTGCGCGCAGGTGCGGAGGTTGCGGCCGGACATCGCGCTCGGTGCCGATATCATCGCGGGCTTCCCGACCGAAACCGAGGAGATGTTCGCGCGCTCGCAGGACCTGGTCGAAGAATGCGGCCTGACGTTTTTGCATGTGTTTCCCTACTCAAAACGCCCGGGCACGCCCGCGGCGCGGATGCCGCAGGTCTCCGGCGACAAGATCAAGGAACGTGCGCGGCGCTTGCGCGCCACGGGCGAGGCCGCGCTGGGGAAACGCTTGGCTTCGGAGATCGGCGCGACACGTCATGTGCTGATCGAGAGCGCTGCGCAGGGCCGCACCGAACATTTCCTGCCAGTGGCGATTGCGGGCGAGACACCTGGCGCGGTGCGGGCGCTGACGATTACGGGTGATGATGGCGCGCGGTTAAGTGTGTGAGCGGTCTCTTCCCTTCTCCCCTTGTGGGAGAAGGTGGCTTCGCGAAGCGAAGCCGGATGAGGGGTCTGCATCCGCGGAAAGAACCCCTCACCCGTCTCGCATCTAACGATGCGAGCCACCCTCTCCCACAAGGGGAGAGGGGAAAAGCAGCCGCTTATTCTTCCCCGTTCCACCCGCACGCCCGCAACCGCTCCTGCAGATGCGCTGGCGCCGGCGCGGTCACTTTCACCGGGTCCTTGTTGCGGGAGATCGGGATCACGATCTCACGAGAATGCAGATGCAGGGTCGGCTCGCCGAAACGGGGGCCGTTGCCGTAGATATTATCGCCGACGATCGGCCAGCCCATCGAAGCCGAGTGGACACGCAATTGATGGGTGCGGCCGGTGACCGGTTCGAGCGCGAGCCAGGCGAGGCCGTCGCCGCGGCCGCGCACTTTCCAGTTGGTGACGGCCTTCTGCCCTTCCGGGTCCGGCTTCTGCCACCAGCCGCGCTCGGCGTTGAGGCGGCCGAGCGGTATGTCGATGGTGCCTTCGTCCTCAACAGGCCCGCCTTCGACCACAGCCCAATAGGTTTTGGAGATTTTGCCGTGCTTGAACAAAAGACCCAGCGACGCCGTCGCCCTGCGATGGCGTCCCAGCACCAGGCAACCGGAGGTATCGCGGTCGAGCCGATGGGCCAGCACCGGTGGACGCGGCAGCCCAAATCGCAGCGCGTCGAACGAGGATTCCAGGTTGGCGCCGCCCTTGGGGCCGCGATGCACGGGTAGTCCCGCCGGTTTGTCGATCACCAGCATCAGGCCGTCGCGATGGAGCACGCGGGCCTGAATTTCTTCAGCCGTCAGTTCCGCAACATCTCTCGATCGGTCAAGACTTTCGCTCATGCCGCGAAACCGCTAACACACCCCCAACATGAGCGATACCACCCCCGAAAAGACCAAACAGAGCTGGTGGCGGCGGCTGTCCAGCGGCCTCAAGCGCACCTCGAGTTCGCTCGGCACCGCCGTGGCCGACCTTGTCACCAAGCGCAAGCTCGACCGCGCGATGCTCGAGGATATCGAGGACGTGCTGCTGCGGGCCGATCTGGGAACCGAGGTCGCGGCGCGGATTGCGGCGGCCGTGGGCACCGGGCGCTACGACAAGGCGATCTCGGCGGATGACGTGAAATCGGTGGTCGCGACCGAGGTCGAGAAAGTGCTGGGTCCGGTCGCAAAACCGCTGGAGATCGATGCGGCGCAGAAGCCGTTTGTGATCCTGGTGGTCGGCGTCAATGGTTCCGGCAAGACCACCACCATCGGCAAGCTGGCGGCGAAACTCTCGGCCGAAGGCCGCAAGGTGATGCTGGCTGCCGGCGATACGTTTCGCGCGGCTGCGATCGAGCAATTGAAGGTCTGGGGCGAGCGCACCAAATCGCCGGTCATTGCGGCCGCGCAGGGATCGGATTCCGCGAGCCTCGCCTTCAATGCCTTGTCGGCCGCGCGCGAAAGCAAGGTCGATGTGCTGTTGATCGATACCGCGGGCCGCCTGCAGAACAAGGCCGAGCTGATGAACGAGCTCGAAAAGGTGGTCCGCGTCATCAAGAAGATCGATGCGTCGGCGCCGCATGCCGTGCTGCTGGTGCTCGATGCCACGGTGGGACAAAATGCGCTGTCGCAAGTCGAGGCGTTTCATCGTACCGCAGGGGTCACGGGCCTGGTGATGACCAAGCTCGACGGCACCGCGCGCGGCGGCATTCTGGTGGCGCTCGCGGAAAAGCACAAACTGCCGGTACATTTCATCGGCGTCGGCGAAGGCATCGACGATCTCGCCCCGTTCACCGCGCGCGATTTCGCGCAGGCGATCGCGGGGATTGAGTCTTAGGGTTTCCTGGGTGACATGATGGACAAGACCACGCCGCATCCGCTGTTCAAACTCGTGACCGAACTCGGGCCGCTGGTGGTATTCTTTGTCGCGAACGCCAAATTCAATCTGTTTGTCGCGACCGGCGCTTTCATGGTGGCGATCGTGGCCGCATTGATCGCGTCTTATGTGGTGACGCGGCATGTGCCGATCATGGCGCTGGTCACCGGCATCGTCGTTATCGTGTTCGGCACGTTGACGCTGGTGCTGCACGACGAAACCTTCATCAAGGTCAAGCCGACCATCATCTATTGTCTGTTCGCCGGCGTTCTCGGCAGCGGTCTTCTGTTCGGCCGTTCCTTTATCGCGATCATGTTCGATCAGATGTTCAATCTGACGCCGCAGGGCTGGCGCCTGCTGACGCTGCGCTGGGCGCTGTTCTTTTTCGCACTGGCGATTCTGAACGAGGTGGTCTGGCGCACCCAGAGCACGAATTTCTGGGTCGACTTCAAGGTGTTCGGCGTGACGCCGCTGACGATGCTGTTTGCGATCACGCAGATGCCGTTGATCAAGCGCTACCATCTGGAGCCGGCGTCGCTGGAAACGAGCGAGGCCGAGGCGGGAGATGTGACGAAGGGGTGAGCGAAATCAGCTTCCGGCCTGCAGCGCCTTGTCGATCTCGACCTTCAACACGGTATTGATATTCTCTGATGTAACCGGGCCGACCATCTTGTAGACGATGGTGCCCTGGCGTCCGACGATGAAGGTCTCGGGCACGCCATAGACGCCCCATTCGATCGAGGCGCGGCCATTGCCGTCGACGCCGACAATGCCGAACGGATTGCCATAGCGGCCGAGGAAGCGCCGGGCGTTGTCCGGGGCATCCTTGTAATTGATGCCGACGATCTGCAGCCTGGTGTCCTTGCCGAGCTCAGTCAGCAGCGGCGCTTCGTCGTGACAGGGCACGCACCACGACGCCCAGACATTGACGACGCTGACCTTGCCTTTGAATACAGTGGGGTCGAGCCCGGGGATCTGTCCGCTGTTGTTGACGAGGCCAGCCAGCGCAGGCAGCGCGGTTTGCGGCGCAGGATGGCCGATCAGCGCGGACGGGATGCGGGACGGGTCGGTATTGCCAAGCCGGAACCAGAAGATCGCGGCCAGCGCGGCGAAGGCGATCAGCGGCGCCGCCATCAGCCAGCGCGAGGTTCGCGGCGTGGCATTCGTTGTGGTTGATGGTTCGCTCATCGGATGTCCGTCGCGCTGCGGCCGGAGCGTCTGGCAACGCCGCCGGCTTCAAGTTCGTGCAGGATTTGCTTCTGGCGGCGATAGTCGATCGCGATCCAGACGATGAGAAGCAGCACCACCGCTGTCACCAGCAGATAGGACGTCACGATAAAGGATGCATAGGGGCCAAGCGACATCGCGGTCATGCCGAACGCTGGCTGGCTTGTGCCACTTGCATCATCTGCAGCGTGCGCACCCGGCGGCGCAGGATCTCATTGCGCATTGCCGCCAGATGCAGCGTGATGAACAGCAGCGAAAACGCCACGGCCATCACCAGCAGCGGAATCAAAAAGGCGCGGTCGAGCGTGCTGCCGCCGACCCGCATCACCGATGCCGGCTGATGCAGCGTGTTCCACCAATCCACCGAAAATTTGATGATCGGCAGGTTGATCGCGCCGACCAGCGTCAGGATCGCGGCGGCGCGCGCAGCGCGAGAGGGATCTTCGACCGCGCGCCACAGCGCGATCAGGCCGAGATACATCAGGAACAGAATCAAAACCGAGGTCAGCCGCGCATCCCATTCCCAATAGGTGCCCCACATCGGCCGCCCCCATAGCGAGCCGGTGACTAGTGCGAGAAACGTGAACGCGGCGCCAATGGGGGCTGCGGCCTTGGCCGCGACATCGGCCAGCGGATGCCGCCACACCAGCGTGCCCAGTGCGGCCAGGCTCATCACGCCCCAGACGAACATCGACAGCCACGCATTCGGCACATGGATGAACATGATCTTTACCGTGGCGCCCTGCTGATAGTCGTCGGGCGCCACCGCCGATTGATAGAGGCCGATCAGCAGCAAAATCGCGGTTGCCCCAGCAAGCCATGGCAACAGGCGCGTGGTGAGCGACAGGAACCGGGTGGGATTGGCGAGATCGATCAGCGTCATGACATCCTGATAGTCATCGTTGCGGTCACAGGCAATGCGGCACGGTTTGTCTCATGCGAGATTTGATCATGAGCTAATCCAGGCCCTGTCTAAGACTGGCGGCGGCCGCGAACGGTCCGACGACAAAACTGATCAGCGACAGCGCACACAGGATCGAGAATGGTGCGCCGAACGACAGAGGTCCAGTGATCGCGGCCTCCGAGGCGGCGACGCCGAAGATCAGCACTGGGATCGACAGCGGCAACACCAGCACGGCCAATAAAAGTCCACCGCGGTGCAGCGTGACCGCCAGCGCGGCCCCGATCATGCCGGTGAAGGTCAGCGCCGGCGTGCCCACCAAGAGCGTCAAGGCGACCGCCGAAGTCGCTGTCGCGTCGAGATTCAGCAGCAACCCCAGTACCGGCGTGGCGATCACCAGTGGCAGTCCCGCGGCTAGCCAATGCGCCAGCGCCTTCGCCGCGCAGGTCAGTTCCAGCGGGGTGCGGCTCATCACGATCAGATCGAGCGAGCCATCCTCGTGGTCGGCCATGAACAGCCGATCCAGGGTAAGCAGGCTGGCGAGCAGCGCGCCGAGCCAGAGAATCGCAGGGCCGAGCCGTGTTAGCAGCGCCAGATCGGGCCCGACCGCGAACGGCATTAGTACCACGACGGTCAGAAAGAACAGCACGCCGATCAGCGCCCCGCCGCCGACGCGCAGCGCGATGCGGATATCCCGCCGAATCAGCGCGGCGAGGGCGCTCACAACGAACCCCCGATCCGCAATTCCCGCGCTGGCAGCCCCAAGGGTGCATGGGTGGCCGCCACAATAAGTCCGCCGCGCGCGAGGTGATCCTGCATCAAACCCGCAAACAGGCTTTGTCCGGCGGTATCGAGCGCGTTGGTCGGCTCATCCAGCAGCCAGACCGGCCGCCGCACCACCAGTAACCGGGCGATCGAGAGTCTTCGCCGCTGGCCGGCCGACAGATACGCGGCCGGCAGCCGGGCGGCATGGTCGAGCCTGACCGCGGCCAGGCTCCCAGTGGGGTCGGACGCCTCGCCGCCCAGAAAATCCCGCCAGAAAATGAGGTTTTCCGCCACGCTCAAAGCCGGTTTCAGCGCGTCGCGGTGGCCGAGATAATGGGCCTGTTCGGGCAGGCTGAGTTCGGCCTCGCCGCCCTCCAGCGCGATAGAACCCGCGGCCACCGTCAAAAGGCCGGCGATCAGCCGTAACAATGAGGTTTTGCCCGAGCCGTTGGGCCCGGTAATGGTCAGGGCCTCGCCGGAAGACGCCTCGAAATCCAGCGCCGAGAACACTTCCCGGCCGCCCCGCACGCATCTGATGCTTTGTCCCGAGAGCCGCATATTGCCTTTCACAGCCCTCTGGAAACTTGTGGGTAC
This sequence comes from Bradyrhizobium sp., assembly GCA_037201505.1. GTDB lineage: Bacteria > Pseudomonadota > Alphaproteobacteria > Rhizobiales > Xanthobacteraceae > Bradyrhizobium. The sequence continues at coordinate 124,364 of JBBCHO010000016.1, read as the reverse complement.
CGCATCAGAATTTGTGGGTGCCGCATCGCTGCGGCACGATTGTCGGTGTGGCGGTGCTTCTAGAAAGATTCTATAAGCCGGAACTTGATGCAGCACACAATCCGCGGCTGCAAGTTAATCGGCCAACCTCTCCGCCGGTGTTTTGATACCCTTGCCGGGTATAACTGACAATTGGGATTGCCACACATGACCTCGCTCGACAGCTTCAAATGCCAAAAGACCCTCAAGGTTGGTGGCAAGACCTACGTCTATTACAGCCTCCCCGCCGCCGAGAAAAACGGTCTCAAGGGAATCTCGAAACTTCCCTATTCGATGAAGGTGCTGCTGGAAAACCTGCTGCGTCATGAAGACGATCGCAGCGTCAAGAAAGCGGACATCGTCGCGGTTTCGAAATGGCTGAAGAAGCGTGCGCTCGAACATGAAATCTCGTTCCGCCCGGCGCGGGTGCTGATGCAGGATTTCACGGGCGTGCCGGCGGTGGTCGATCTGGCGGCGATGCGCAATGCGATGCAGGCGCTCGGCGGCGATGCTGAAAAGATCAATCCGCTGGTGCCGGTCGATCTCGTCATCGACCACAGCGTGATCGTGAACTTCTTCGGCGACAACAAGGCGTTCGGCAAGAACGTGGTCGAGGAATACAAGCAGAACCAGGAACGCTACGAATTCCTGAAATGGGGCCAGAAGGCGTTTTCGAATTTCTCCGTGGTGCCGCCCGGCACCGGCATCTGCCATCAGGTCAATCTCGAATACCTCGCGCAGACGGTATGGACCCGCAAGGAGAAGATGACCGTCGGCAAGAAGACAGGCACTTTTGAAGTCGCCTATCCCGACACGCTGGTCGGCACTGATTCGCACACCACGATGGTCAACGGTCTGGCCGTGCTCGGCTGGGGCGTTGGCGGCATCGAGGCGGAAGCCGCGATGCTGGGTCAGCCGCAGTCGATGCTGCTGCCCGAGGTGATCGGGTTCAAGCTCAAGGGTGCGCTGAAGGAAGGCGTCACCGCCACCGATCTGGTGCTGACGGTCGTGCAGATGCTTCGCAAGCAGGGCGTGGTCGGCAAGTTCGTCGAGTTCTTCGGCCCGGGCCTCGATTATCTGTCGGTTGCGGACAAGGCCACTATCGGCAACATGGCACCGGAATATGGCGCTACCTGCGGCTTCTTCCCGGTCGATGCTGCGACCATCGATTATCTGAAAACCTCGGGCCGCAAGGCCGACCGCGTTGCGCTCGTCACCGCCTATGCCAAGGCGCAGGGCATGTTCCGCACCCCCAAATCGCCGGATCCGGTTTTCACCGCAACTCTGACGCTCGATCTGGCGGATGTCGTTCCTTCGCTGGCCGGACCGAAGCGTCCCGAAGGCCGCGTAGCGCTGCCGGCGGTCGCGGGCGGTTTCGCCGCGGCGATGGCCAGCGAATACAAGAAGGCCGCCGACATCTCGAAGCGTTACGCGGTCGAGAACCGCAATTTCGATCTCGGCCATGGCGATGTGGTCATCGCGGCGATTACCTCGTGCACCAACACTTCCAATCCGAGCGTGCTGATCGGCGCGGGGCTTCTGGCTCGCAACGCCGCCGCCAAGGGCCTGACCGCCAAGCCCTGGGTCAAGACTTCACTCGCGCCGGGCAGCCAGGTGGTGGCGGAATATCTTTCCAATTCCGGCCTGCAACTCGATCTCGACAAGGTCGGCTTCAACCTGGTCGGCTTCGGCTGCACCACCTGCATCGGCAATTCGGGCCCGCTGCCGGAAGAGATTTCAAAGTCGATCAACGACAATGGCATCATCGGCGCCGCGGTCTTGTCCGGTAACCGAAACTTCGAAGGCCGCGTCAGCCCTGATGTGCAGGCCAACTACCTGGCCTCGCCGCCGCTGGTGGTCGCCTATGCGCTGGCAGGAACGGTGACCAAGGATCTCGTGACCGAGCCGATCGGCAACGGCAAGGACGGCAAGCCGGTGTACCTGAAGGACATCTGGCCGACGACCAAGGAGATCAACGCCTACATGAAGAAGTTCGTGACCGCCGCGATCTTCAAGAAGCGTTACGCCGATGTGTTCAAGGGCGATACCAACTGGCGCAAGATCAAGACGGTCGAGAGCGAGACCTATCGCTGGAATATGAGCTCAACCTATGTGCAGAACCCGCCCTATTTCGAGGGCATGAAGAAAGAGCCGGAGCCGATCGTCGATGTGGTCGACGCGCGCATTTTGGCGATGTTCGGCGACAAGATCACCACCGACCACATCTCGCCGGCCGGTGCGATCAAGCTGACGTCGCCTGCCGGAAAATATCTCTCCGAGCATCAGGTGCGTCCGGCCGACTTCAATCAGTACGGCACACGGCGCGGTAACCATGAAATCATGATGCGCGGCACCTTCGCCAACATCCGCATCAAGAACTTCATGCTGAAAGGCGCCGACGGCAACATTCCCGAAGGCGGCCTGACCAAGCATTGGCCCGACGGCGAGCAGATGTCGATCTACGACGCCGCGATGAAGTATCAGGCCGAGCAGGTGCCGCTGGTGGTGTTCGCCGGCGCTGAATATGGCAACGGCTCATCGCGCGACTGGGCCGCGAAGGGAACGCGGTTGCTCGGCGTCCGCGCCGTGATTTGCCAGAGCTTCGAGCGTATCCATCGCTCCAACCTCGTCGGCATGGGCGTGCTGCCGTTGACCTTCGAGGACGGCGCATCCTGGCAGTCGATCGGGCTGAAGGGCGACGAGACCGTAACAATACGGGGGTTGCAGGGCGATCTGAAGCCGCGGCAGAAGCTGACAGCGGAAATCGTCTCCGGCAACGGTTCGTTACAGCGCATTTCGCTGCTGTGCAGGATCGATACGCTCGACGAACTCGAATACTACCGCAACGGTGGCATCTTGCATTACGTGCTGCGCAAGCTCGCAGCCTGATGCATCGTGATCGAGGCCTCACTGCGAAGTGAGTGGCGATACAACAGAAGGCGGCCTAAAAAGAGTCGCCTTCTCGCGCTTGAAGGCACGGGGCGCTCGATTGCTGCAATGCGTTAACCGCGGCAGCGCAATATCTGGGTTACCAGTATGACAACGATGATGGCCTATCATTCACTTTCGAAGTGGTCTGGCGCACTGTGGTCAGGCGCTCTTTCAGGCGCTCTTGGCGTGTGCGCGATCGTGGCCATCGTTCGTCCAGCCGTTGCCGAGCCGCGTGCGGTGGTGGAACTGTTCACGTCGCAAGGTTGCTCGTCGTGTCCGCCGGCCGACAAGGTTATCGGCGAACTCGCCAAGGATCCGTCGGTCATCGCTCTGAGCATGCCGATCGACTACTGGGATTATCTGGGCTGGAAAGATACGCTGGCCGATGCGCGCTTCAGCGCCCGTCAGCAGGCCTATTCGCGGGTCCGTGGCGACCGCGGCGTCTACACGCCGCAAGTCGTCGTCAACGGTTCCGCGCATGTGATCGGCAGCGATCGCGAAGGCATCGAGGAAGCGATCGACCACAAGGTCGATGGCGTGATGTCGGTGCCGGTCTCATTGTCGCAGGCAGGCAAGCAGATCACTATATCGGTGGCGGCGTCCAACAAGTCTCCCGCAGCGATGCATGGCGAAGTATGGATCTGCTCGATCTCGAAAGAAGTGTCGATCGCCATCGGGCGCGGCGAGAATCGCGGTCGCGAGATCACCTACCACAATGTCGTACGTAACCTTCTGAAGGTCGGTGACTGGAACGGCAGCGCCGGCAGCTGGACCGTCCCGCTGGAAAATATCTCCCACGATGGCGTCGATGCCGCGGCGGTGTATGTCCAGGATGGCAGTCGCGACAGGCCGGGTCCCATGCTGGGCGCGGCGTACACGTCGCTTCACTAAATATTTCCTGGTTATTTCTGGCGATGAGGCTGCCGCTTGACCGGCGGCCTGCATGTGTTGCGATTTTCCGCGATCCGGGAAAGCCTTCAGCGGTGCCAGGAACGAATCAGTCGCGAGGACCGGCTGCGCGAGAATCAGCTGAATGTCCTGAGCCCCAAAAGAAAAAGGACCAACTCTCGTTGGCCCAGTATGGGGATAAACTATCCTGCGAACAGGCCCGATCCTGACGACCCCGGGGGGCTGGGGGCTGAGGAATCCGGTGCCGAAAGGACCGGGCCAACGCAGTATCTTCTTGTCGCAACCCGGAAGGGCGGGCGAAGGGCGGAAGTAGGGCGGTATTATGATTCCGCTAACGTTCCCGTGACGCCGTGTTTCCGGCCGGAAATGAGCCGCGGACCATCCGTCGCGCACCAAGCCGGCACGGCCCTCTTGCAGAGGAAGTCTGTCGGCGCGATCATGTCGTCCGGGCATGATCCCGAAAAGTGGAATCCGGTTTTCGGAATAAGATCATGCCTGTCTGTAATGACAGGAGGCGGGACATGAGTTCGACATCGGAGGAAACCGATCCAAGCGAGAGCCGCGCAGCGGTGCGCAATGCCGCTGCGGGTTCCGCGCCAAACCGGGTGACGTTCAATCGTCTCGAACTCAATCGTATCCTCAATCTGTATGGACGGATGGTCGCCGATGGTGAATGGCGCGACTATGCGATTGATTTCCTGCGCGACCGCGCGGTGTTCTCGGTATTTCGCCGTGCGTCCGAGGTGCCGATCTACCGGATCGAAAAAGATCCGCGCCTGGCGCGCAAGCAGGGCATGTACACCGTGATCTCGGCGAGCGGATTGATCCTGCGCCGCGGCCATGAGCTCGATCGCGTGCTGCTGGTGATCGACCGCAAGCTGGCGGTGGTTTAGGACCTTATGTTTTGACGCGTTTTCTTCACGCGAACCGGCATCCACTTCGCTTGAAAACGCTCTAGGCTTCAGGCACCGAGCCCGCGCCATCCCCAAGCGGCAGCTGCATCATCACGGTATCGAGCCAGCGGCCGAATTTGAGGCCGACATTCGGGTGCGTTCCGATCATCTGGAATCCGCATCTGGTATGGACGCCGATTGATCCAGCATTGGCCGAATCCCCGATCACCGCGATCATCTGGCGGTAGCCACGAGATTCCGACTCCTCGATCAGCCGCCGGAGCAATTGCAGGCCGATGCCGCGGCGATGAATAGTCGGCTCCAGATAGACCGAATTCTCCACCGTGAAGCGATAGGCCGGCCGCGGCCGGTATGGCCCGGCATAGGCGTAGCCGACCACACGGCCTTCCAGAATCGCGACCAGATAGGGAAAGCCGCCGTCCATCAGCGCATTGAAGCGCCGGGTCATCTCGGCGAGATCAGGCGGGATCAGTTCGAACGTCGCGGTGCCGAAGCGGACCGCGTGCTCGTAAATCCCGGTAATGGAGAGCAGGTCGGCCGCAACGGTGGGCCTGATTTCAAGCGCTGACATGAAGCGGAGATTATTTTTGCTTGGCGCAAAAGAAAAGCCCCGGCCATAAGGCAGGGGCTTAAATCGATTTTGACTGGTCGCTGGCGGTTAGTCGCGCTGGCCGAGCAACTGCAGCAGCAGCGTGAACAGGTTGATGAAGTTCAAATACAACGACAGTGCACCTGTTATCGCCGCACGTTCCGCGATTTCGCCGCCCTGCGAGGCATAGCCGTAGATGTAGTCGTTCTTCAGCCGCTGGGTATCCCAGGCGGTGAGGCCCGCGAACACCAGCACGCCGACCACCGACACCACGAACTGCAGCATCGAAGAGGCGAGGAAGATGTTGACCACGCTCGCGATGATGATGCCGAACAGACCCATGATCAGGAACGAGCCCATGCCGCTCATGTCACGCTTGGTGGTGTAGCCGTAAAGGCTCAGAGCGCCAAAGGTCGCCGCGGTGATGAAGAACACCCGCACGATCGAGGTGTGAGTGTACACCAGGAAGATCGACGACAGCGAAATGCCCATCAGTGCCGAGAACACCCAGAACAGCATCTGGGCGGTCGCCGGCCGCAACCGGTTGATGCCGGCCGAGATCACGAACACCATCGCCAGCGGCGCCAGCATGAACAGCCATTTCAGCGGGCTGACAAACATCGCGTAGCCGAACGGCGTCAGATACGAGGTGCCGATTCGCACCGCGCCGGCGGAGGGGTCCGCCGTCACCGCCGCCATATAGACGCCGAGCGCGGCAAGGCCGGTGATGGCCAGGCCGATGCTCATGTAATTGTAGATACGCAGCATGTAGGCGCGCAGACCGGCATCGACGGTCGCGGCATCAACGCGCCCGGCGGCCCGGCCGAAAGGAGAAGCATAATTGCGGTCTAGGTCCGACATGGTCGAACTCCCGTTGGTTGTCCGGCGGAGCGCAAAGGGTTTGCGGCGCAGGTTAAGAAATCTATCCCAGATTAACGCCGGTTGCTGACATTAATTTTAAGTCATCAAACCGGTTTCTGGCCCTTGCTGATATTTGGGAAACTAACACATTCCCCGCAAGCTTCCATGCGCGGCTGAATGTCGCTCCAAGCGCACGATTTCGGGCCGAAGCCTTAACGTGGCGATTGTTTCCAGTTTGTCACAAATTCCGCAAAACGGTGGCCGGCTTCTGGTTCAATGCCAGCAGGGTGCCGGCGAGACCCAATCCAACGGTCACGATCAGCGCCGCTGCGACGACTCCGGCAGCACTTCCTGCCTGCCAGATGAAACTGAGTGTCATTAGCCGGGTCACGATCAGCCAGGCCGCCACCGAGCCGGAGATGACTCCGAAGATGGCAGTCGCAAAGCCGATCATCAGATACTCCAGCGCATAGGCCCCGAGCAGCCGCGCCCTCGTCGCCCCGAGCGTCTTGAGAATGACCGCGTCGTAAACCCGGTGGCGATGGCCGGCGGCAAGCGCGCCGCCCAGTACCAGAACCGCCGAAATCAGCGTCACCGCGCTGGCGCCGCGGATCGCCAGCACGAGGTTGGTGACAACCGTACCGATGGTTTCCAGGGCCTCACGGACCCGCACGCTCGTGACCATTGGGAAGGCGTCAGCGACCGACTTGATGATCCGCGCGTCGCCGAGGGCGTCCGGATGGGTCTCGGTCAGCGTCGCGACATGGGTATGCGGCGCGCCCTTGAAAGCGTTCGGCGAGAACACCAGCACGAAATTGATACCGAGGCTCTGCCAGTCGACGGTGCGCAGATTGCCGATCCTGGCCGGAATATCGCGGCCAAGCACATTGACGACGACCTCGTCGCCGATTTTGAGCTTGAGCCCGTCGGCGATCTTCTTCTCCATCGAGATCAATGGCGGCCCGTCATAGTCGGCGCCCCACCATTGGCCTTCGACGATCTTCGAGCCCTTGGGGATTTCGCCTGTGTAAGTGAGGCCGCGGTCGCTCTGCAGCACCCATTCGCTGTCGGTCGAAGGTTTCAGGTCCTCCGCCTTGACGCCGCGCGCCGCGACGATGCGCCCGCGCAGCATCGGCACATCTTCGATCGTCGATTGCGGCTCGGTCTGCTTCAGGAAGGCACTGAAGCGGTCGGCTTCGGTGGAGGGGATGTCGATGAAATAGAACGACGGCGCGCGGTCCGGCAGCGCCGCCAGGAATTGCCGGCGCAGATTGCCGTCGATCTGGGTGATCGTGACCAGCACTGCCAACCCCAGCCCCAGCGACATCACCACCGAGGGCGTCAACGCGCCCGGCCGGTAGATATTGGCGATCGCCAGCCGCAGCATGGTGAAGCGCGTGCGGGGCAGGCGGCGCGCCAGCGCCATCAGGCCGGCGGCGATGCCGCGCAACAGCGCGAACACCACGACCGAAGACGCGACGAACACGGCCGCGACGCGTTTGTCGTAAGCGAGCCCGACCACCACGGCGATCAGCACCGCGATCACCAGGGCCATCAGCGCGAGATAGCGCCAGCGCGGCCGGTGCCACTGGCTGGCGACGGCCTCGCGAAACAGCGCCGCCACCGGCACGTCATGGACGCGGCCGAGCGGCCACAGTCCGAAGGCGAGCGCGGTCAACAGACCGTACACCAGCGACAGCAGCAATTCGTCGGGATGCAGCGCTGGCACGACCGGCAGCGGTAACAGCTTGCCAAACACCCCGACAATAACGAACGGCAGCGCGGCCCCGGCGACGAGGCCGATGATCGAGCCGACCACGGCGAGCACAGTCACTTGCGTCAGATAGATCGCAAACACGTCGCGGCCGGTGGCGCCCAGCGCCTTGAAGGCGGCGATGACGTCGCGGCGGCGATCGATGTGGCTTTTGACCGCGTTGGCGACGCCGACACCGCCGACCAAAAGCGCGGCAAGCCCGACCAAGGTGAGAAACTGCGTGAAACGGCTGACGGTGCGCTCCAACTGCGGCGAGGCGTTGCTTCGGGAGCGGATTTCCCAGCCCGCTTCCGGCAATGCGTTGCGCACATCCTCGGCAAGTGCCGCGGCGCCGCGATCGGTGGCCAGATTGTCGGGTAGTTTTACGCGATAGGTCCAGCGCACCAGGCTGCCGGGCTGTAACAATTGCGTGGCGCGCAAAGCCTTTTCGCTGACCAGGAATCGCGGCCCGAACCCGACGCCGCCGGAGAGCTTGTCAGGCTCGCCGTCGATCGCGCTGCGGATTTGAAAGGTTGCGTTGCCGACGGTGACGCGGTTGCCGACCTTCAGATCGAGCCGGGCCAGCAAGGTCGGATCGGCCGCTGCGCCAAAGGCGCCGTCGCGTTCGGCCAGCACATCCGCCACCGGCATTTTCGGCGCGAGTGTCACCGCGCCCAGCATCGGATAGGCGTTGTCGACTGCCTTGAGTTCGACCAGTGCAAGCTTCCCATCGCCGGTACGCGCCATGCCGCGCAAGGTGGCCGCGACCGAGACTTCGCCGCGCGAACGCAACAGCGCGACTTCGTCCGGCTTCGCCTCGCGCTGGATCAGCGAGAACGCGACGTCGCCGCCGAGCAGCGTGCGGCCCTCGCGCGCCAGTCCCTCGCCAAGGCTTGCCGCGACCGAGCCGACACCGGCAATCGCCATCACGCCGAGCGCAATGCAGGCGATGAAAACGTAAAAGCCGCGCAAGCCGCTGCGCAATTCGCGCAAGGCGTAGCGCAGCGGGAGCGATGCGGTGCGGCCGCGCGCGATCGGTTCGGAAATGGCTGTCATGAAATGCTTCGGGTCATGAAGCGGTTTCGCGTTCCGTAACGTCGATGCGGCCCGAGCGCAACCGCACCACGCGGTCGCAACGCTGCGCCAGCGAGGTGTCGTGGGTCACCAGCACCAGCGTCATGCCGCGCTCGGCATGCTTGGTGAACAGCAGATCGACGATCTGCTTGCCGGTGGCCTCGTCGAGATTGCCGGTCGGCTCATCCGCCACCAGGATTGCGGGATCGGGGGCCAGCGCGCGCGCCAGGGCGACCCGCTGCTGCTCGCCGCCCGACAATTGCGTGGGATAATGATGCAGGCGGCCGCCGAGACCGACCGAGGTGAGTTCTTCCGCCGCGCGCTTGGCGGCATCCGGGTTGCCGGCCAGTTCCAGCGGCACCGCGACGTTCTCCAGTGCCGTCATGGTCGGGATTAGATGAAACGACTGGAACACGATGCCGACCTGGCGGCCGCGAAAGCGCGCCAGCGCGTCCTCGTCGAGGGCATTGAACGGGGTGCCGTTGACCACCACCTCTCCGCTATCAGGCCGTTCCAATCCCGCCATCACCATCAGCAAGGTAGACTTTCCCGAACCTGACGGCCCGATCAGTCCGATCGCTTCGCCCGATGCGACGCGCAGGCTGATATCCTTGAGAATGTGAACGCGCGCCGCGCCCGCGCCGAGCGAGAGATTGACGTTCGAGATGGAAATGGTGTCCGGCTCAATGCCGGCCAATGACGAGGGTTCGATGAGACTGTCCATGCATCGGTCATATGGCACTTCCGGCGGCGCGGTCGAGAGGCGGTTGCGAATGTTCGTGCACATGCTCGTGTTGGGACTGGCGATAATGGCCATGGAACCTGTCTTTTCCCAACCGGCTTTGGCTCAGTCCCAGACCCCGGCCGCGAGGGAGACCAAGCCGATCAAGATGGTGGTGCTGGGGGATTCGCTGAGTGCGGGCTATGGTCTGCCGGCGCCCGCAGCGTTTCCGGCGCGCTTACAAAAAGCTTTGAAAGCCAAGGGGATAGAGGTCGATATGATCAACGCCGGGGTATCCGGCGATACCACTTCGGGCGGCCGTGACCGGCTTGACTGGTCTATCCCCGAGGGCACCCAGGCCGTGATCGTCGAACTCGGCGCCAATGACGCCATGCGCGGTACCAATCCCGACGTCACGCGCGCGGCATTGACCGACATTGTGACGCGGCTGCAGGCGCGCAAAATATCGGTTTTCGTGTGCGGGATGCTCGCCCCGCCGAATTACGGCAGCGATTTTTCCGCCCGTTTCGACGCGATCTATCCGGACCTCTCGAAATCGCTTGGCGTACCGCTATATCCGTTTTTCCTCGAAGGCGTGGCGACCGATCCCAAGCTCAATCAGGCGGATGGTTTGCATCCGACCGCGGAGGGCGTTGACGTGATCGTCAAAAACATCTTGCCTAGCGTCGAGGCATTTCTCGGCACGATATCCGGGCAACACAGTTGAAAAACGGGCAGCGATAACCTTAAACGCAAGTGTTGCCGGGCCGCTAACGCGGGATGCTTCGCAGAGTCACATAAGTCATGTAGAAATTAGTGATCGGTGATTCGTACCGGGTTTCAGCATCGGGAGTCCTGCGATGCCGCGTTTATTTACTGGACTGGAAATTCCGGCCGAGATCGGCCAGACGCTTTCCAATTTGCGTGGCGGCCTTCCGGGCGCACGCTGGATCGACCCCGAAAATTATCACGTCACCTTGCGCTTCATCGGCGATATCGATGGCATCGCAGCCAACGAAATCGCCTCGCTGCTGATCCGGGTCAATCGCAAGCCGTTCGAGGTCGCGTTGCAGGGCCTCTCGAGTTTTGGCGGCAAGAAACCGCGCGCGGTAGTCGCCTCGGTGGTGCCGAGCCGGCCGCTGATCGAGCTGCAGGCCGAGCTGGAGCGCCTGATGCAGCGCATCGGGCTTGACCCCGAGGGTCGTAAATTCACTCCCCATGTCACGCTGGCGCGGTTGCGCGATGCGTCCAATCAGGACGTCGCGGATTATCTGTCGGTGCGCGGCTATTTCCCGACCCGGGTATTCACGGCGTCGCGGTTCGTCCTGTTCTCATCGCGGGCTTCCACCGGCGGCGGGCCCTATGTGGTCGAGGATTCCTACGCGCTGAGCGCCTGAGGGAGCCGCCGGCGCATAGCCGCTGCACCAATTCGCGGCTTGCAATTTTCGCGCGGCTGGGGCCGTAAGGTAGGCCATGCTGTCTACCTCACCCGCTTCGTTCCGCGCCCATTATCAGGCTCTCGTCTCCTCAGGCGCGATCGATGCCGATCCTGCGCAGGCGGCGGCAGCCGACGCCTTCGCGGATCTCGAGCAGCGGCTGGCGCGTTACAAGCCGGTTCGCAAGCAACGCCTGCTCGGCCGGCTGTTTGCCGACAAGAACGAGGCGCCGCCGCGCGGTCTTTATGTCCACGGCGAAGTCGGCCGCGGCAAGACCATGCTGATGGATCTGTTTTTCCAGCAGAGCCCGGTCGAGCACAAGCGCCGGGCGCATTTCCATGAATTCATGGCCGAAGTGCATGAGCGGATCTTTGCCCTGCGCCAGAGTATCGCGCGCGGCGAAACGCCGGATGGCGATGTGATCGCGCTGACCGCGGCCGGGATCTTCGATCAGGCCTGGCTGTTGTGCTTCGACGAGTTCCACGTCACTGATATCGCGGACGCGATGATTCTGGGACGGCTGTTCGCCAAGCTGTTTGAACTCGGCACCGTGGTGGTCGCGACATCAAACGTCGCGCCCGACGATCTCTATAAAGGCGGGCTGAACCGGGCGCTGTTTTTGCCCTTCATCGCGCAGATCTCCGATCATATGGACGTGCTGCGGCTCGATGCGCGCACGGATTTCCGGCTGGAAAAACTCGCCGGCGTGAAAATGTGGCTGGTGCCGGTGGATGCGGCGGCCGATGCCGCGCTCAACAAAGCCTGGGTGCGGATGACCGGTGATGCGCCGTGCAAGCCGCGCGATATCACGATCAAGGGTCGCGTGCTGCATGTGCCGTGTTCGGCGCATGGCGTCGCGCGATTTTCATTTAGGGATATCTGCGAGCAGCCCCTCGCCGCATCCGACTATCTGCGGCTGGCGCGCGACTATCACACCATCCTGGTCGACCATATACCTGTGATGGATTATGCCGAGCGCAACGCCGCCAAGCGGTTCATCGCCCTGATCGACACGCTCTATGACAACGCCGTGAAGCTGTTGGCCTCAGCGGCGGCCGATCCGGTATCGCTCTATGTCGCGGCCGAGGGCAATGAAGCCAATGAATTCAAGCGGACGTCGTCGCGGCTGATCGAGATGAGTTCGGAATCCTATCTGGCGCTGCCCCACGGACACAAGGATTCCGCGGCGAGCGGGTCGAGTACCGGGCTGGTGGAGACGTGACGATGTAAGTTGTCATTCCGGGGGCGCACGAAGTGCGAACCCGGAATCTCGAGATTCCCCGATGCACAATTGTGCATCCGATGTCTGGTCCTTCGGACCATCCCGGAATGACGGAGGGTCCTGATCGACAATTGAGCATGCTCCGGCTTGAACGTATCAGGCGAAAGGGATAACCAGCGAGTAGCTTCTTTCCATCCCCTCCTTACGTGTTTAAAGGACAGATTTCCCATGGCGCGCGACAAGATTGCTTTGATTGGCTCCGGCCAGATCGGCGGAACGCTGGCTCACCTCATCGGCCTGAAGGAACTCGGCGACGTCGTGATGTTTGACATCGCCGAAGGCGTCCCGCAGGGCAAGTCGCTCGATATCGCGCAGTCCTCGCCGGTCGACGGCTTTGATGCGCATTTCACCGGCGCCAATTCCTATGAGGCGCTCGACAACGCCAAGGTCTGCATCGTCACCGCCGGCGTGCCGCGCAAGCCCGGCATGAGCCGCGACGATCTCCTGAGCATCAATCTCAAGGTGATGGAGCAGGTCGGCGCCGGCATCAAGAAATACGCGCCCGATGCATTCGTCATCTGCATCACCAACCCGCTCGATGCGATGGTGTGGGCGCTGCAGAAGGCTTCCAACATGCCGCACAAGAAGGTGGTGGGCATGGCGGGCGTGCTGGATTCCTCGCGCTTCCGCTATTTCCTTGCCGACGAATTCAATGTCTCGGTCGAAGACGTCACCGCCTTCGTGCTCGGCGGCCACGGCGACACCATGGTGCCGCTGGTGAAATATTCCACGGTGGCCGGCATTCCGCTGCCTGATCTCGTGAAGATGGGCTGGACCTCGCAGGCACGGATCGACGAGATCGTCGATCGTACCCGCAACGGCGGCGCCGAGATCGTCAACCTCCTGAAGACCGGTTCGGCGTTCTACGCGCCGGCCGCCTCCGCGATTGCGATGGCCGAGAGCTACCTGCGCGACAAGAAGCGCGTGATGCCCTGCGCGGCCTATCTCAACGGCGAATACGGCGTGAAGGACATGTATGTCGGCGTGCCCGTCGTGATCGGATCGAAGGGCGTCGAGCGGATCGTCGAAATCGAACTGGCCGGCAAGGACCGCGAAGCCTTCGACAAGTCGGTCGGGGCGGTGCAGGGTCTGGTCGACGCCTGCAAGAAGATCGCGCCGGACTTGCTCGGCCGCTAAGCGTATTAAAATACCGCCGGGAATCGTGCCAATCGATTTCCGGCGTCCCTTTTCGAAATTCGCGGGGTTTTGACGCGAATTTTGGCCATCTGAGACAGCGCAACGCGATGAAGTTCTGAATTTGCAGTTCTTTTGGTATATGGTATGCAGACGAAAGCTGATCGGAACTCTCAGCGCACCAAGGTTCGGGAAACGCCCAAATGAACATTCATGAATATCAGGCCAAGGCGCTGCTGCATCAGTTCGGGGTGCCGATTTCAAAGGGTGTGCCGGTGCTGCGGGCCTCGGATGCCGACGTGGCGGCGAAGACGCTGCCGGGTCCGATCTGGGTGGTGAAAAGCCAGATCCATGCCGGCGGCCGCGGCAAGGGCAAGTTCAAGGAAGCTTCCGCCGGCGACAAGGGCGGCGTGCGGATCGCCAAGTCGGTTGCCGAGGTCAATGAATTCGCCAAGCAGATGCTCGGCGCCACGCTGGTCACGGTGCAGACCGGGCCGCACGGCAAGCAGGTCAACCGGCTGTATGTCGAAGAAGGCTCCGACATCGACAAGGAGTTTTATCTCTCGATCCTGGTCAACCGCGAAACCTCCGAAGTGTCGTTCGTGGTGTCCACCGAAGGCGGCGTGAACATCGAGGACGTCGCGCACAATACTCCGGAAAAGATCGTGACCTTTTCGGTCGATCCTGCCACCGGCATCATGGGCCATCACGGCCGCACCGTCGCGAAGGCGCTCGGCCTGACCGGCGATCTCGCCAAGCAGGCAGAAAAAACTGGTGACGCAACTCTATACGGCGTTCACCGCCAAAGACATGGCGATGCTGGAAATCAACCCGCTGGTCGTGACCAAGCAGGGCGATTTGCGCGTGCTCGATGCCAAAGTGTCGTTCGACGGCAATTCGCTGTATCGCCATCCCGACGTGGTGGCGTTGCGTGACGAGACCGAAGAAGACGCCAAGGAGATCGAAGCGTCCAAATACGATCTCAACTACATCACCCTCGACGGCACCATCGGCTGCATGGTCAACGGCGCCGGTCTCGCAATGGCGACCATGGACATCATCAAGCTCTACGGAATGGCGCCGGCGAACTTCCTCGATGTCGGCGGCGGCGCCGACAAGACCAAGGTCACCGCGGCGTTCAAGATCATCACCGCCGATCCCAATGTGAAGGGCATCCTGATCAACATTTCGGCGGCATCATGAAATGCGATATCATCGCCGAGGGCGTGGTCGCGGCCGTGAAGGAAGTCGGGCTCAAGGTGCCGCTCGTGGTGCGGCTTGAGGGCACCAATGTCGACGCCGGCAAGAAGATCATCCGGGAAAGCGGCCTCAACGTGCTGCCGGCCGACGATCTCGACGATGCCGCGAAGATCGTCAAGGCCGTGAAGGGATAGATCGATGGCTGCCGACCATCTCGCCGCGCCGACGCCGCTCGAGGAGCATCGCAAGCTTGCGGTGTTTGCCGGCGAGTGGACCGGCGAAGAGATGGTCTATCCGTCGCGCTGGACCGCGGGCGGGCCTGCGACCTCGAAGGTCACGGCGCGCATCGATCTCAACGGCTTTTATCTCATTCAGGACACGGTCCAGCTGCGCGACGGCAAGGAGACCTTTGCCACCCACGGTGTGTTCACCTACGACCGCGACGACCGGCTCTACAAATTATTCTGGCACGATTCGCTCGGCTATTACCCGCCGTCGCCGGCCTCCGGCGGCTGGAGCGGCAAGAACCTGATCCTGGTGCGCGGTTCGCTGCGCGGCAATGCGCGCCATGTCTATGAAGTCGTCGACGACAACAACTACACCATGAAAATCCAGTTCTCGCCTGACGCGGAAGGCTGGGCCGACGTGCTCACCGGCGTCTACAAGCGCATCCACTGATCCCGTATCGATCGTCTCGCGAAAGCAGTCCCAACCATGTCCATCCTGATCGGCAAAAACACAAAAGTCATCTGCCAGGGCTTTACCGGCAAGAACGGCACCTTTCATTCCGAGGCGGCGATCGCCTATGGCACCAAGATGGTCGGCGGCACCTCGCCGGGCAAAGGCGGCGCGACCCATCTCGGCCTGCCGGTGTTCGACACCGTGGCCGAGGCGCGTGACAAAACCGGCGCCGATGCATCCGTGATCTATGTGCCGCCGCCGGGCGCCGCGGACGCGATCTGTGAAGCCATCGATGCTGAAATTCCGCTGATCGTCTGCATCACCGAGGGCATTCCGGTGCTCGATATGGTTCGGGTCAAAAGATCGTTGAGCGGATCGAAGTCACGGCTGATCGGGCCGAATTGCCCGGGCGTGATGACGGCGGGCGAATGCAAGATCGGCATCATGCCGGCCAACATCTTCAAGCCCGGCAATGTCGGCATCGTCTCGCGGTCGGGCACGCTGACCTATGAAGCCGTGTTCCAGACGTCTCAAGAGGGTCTTGGCCAGACCACCGCGGTCGGCATCGGCGGCGACCCGGTCAAGGGCACTGAGTTTATCGACATGCTGGAGATGTTCCTGGCCGACCCCAAGACCACCTCGATCGTCATGATCGGCGAGATCGGCGGATCGGCCGAGGAAGACGCCGCCCAGTTCATCAAGGACGAAGCCAAGCGGGGCCGCAAGAAGCCGATGGTCGGCTTCATCGCCGGCGTCACGGCGCCTCCCGGACGCCGCATGGGCCATGCCGGCGCGATCATTTCCGGCGGCAAGGGCGACGCCGGTTCCAAGACCGCGGCAATGGAAGCAGCCGGAATTACGGTTTCTCCGTCCCCGGCCCGGCTCGGAAAGACCCTTGTCGAAAAATTGAAAGGTTAATTCAGTTCTTGGTTCTTTTCGGGGCGCACATTCACCCTAAATAGGGTAAAAGGACGCTTATCCCGCTGGTCCGGTACCCGGATCGGCTGATGCGCCGTTTTCCATGCGCGAACCGAAATCACCAGGACGCAATCATGTCTCGCCAAGACGCGAATGCCGCATTTGCTCTCTCTTCCTTTCTGCAGGGCACAAACGCCCCCTACATCGACGATATCTACGCCCGCTATGAGAAAGACCCCTCCTCGGTCGATGCCGAGTGGCAGGAATTCTTCAAAAGCCTGAAAGACCAGCCGGCGGACGTGATCAAAAACGCCGAGGGGCCGTCCTGGGGGCGGGATAATTGGCCGCTGACACCGCGCGACGATCTGACGTCCGCGCTCGACGGCAATTGGACGCAAGTCGAAAAGGCTGTTGGCGCCAAGCTGGCGGCCAAGGCACAGGCCAAGGGCGCTGAATCTACATCGGCCGATGTCCATCAGGCGACCCGCGATTCGGTCCGCGCCTTGATGTTGATCCGGGCCTACCGCATGCGAGGTCATTTCCACGCCAAGCTCGATCCGCTCGGGATCGAGGCGCCGCGCGATCGCGAAGAACTCGACCCGCGTTCCTATGGCTTCGCGGAGGGCGATTTCGACCGCAAGATCTTCCTCGATCATGTGCTCGGCCTGGAATACGCCAGCCTGCGGGAAATCGTTGCGATCTGCGAGCGCACCTACTGCCAGACGCTTGGCGTCGAGTTCATGCACATCTCCAACGCCGCGCAGAAGAGCTGGATCCAGGAACGGATCGAAGGTGTCGACAAGGAAATCAGTTTCACCCGCGAAGGCCGGCGCGCCATCCTGATGAAGCTGGTCGAGTCCGAAGGTTTCGAGAAGTTCTGCGATCTCAAATTCACCGGCACCAAGCGCTTCGGCCTCGACGGCGCGGAATCGCTGATCCCGGCGCTGGAGCAGATCATCAAGCGCGGCGGCAATCTCGGCGTGAAGGAAATCGTCGTCGGCATGCCGCATCGCGGCCGCCTCAACGTCTTGACCCAGGTGATGGGCAAGCCACACCGCGCGCTGTTTCACGAGTTCAAGGGCGGCTCGGCCAATCCGGACGCGGTCGAGGGCTCCGGCGACGTCAAATACCATCTCGGCGCATCCTCGGACCGCGAGTTCGACAACAACCGGATCCATCTGTCGCTGACCGCCAACCCGTCGCATCTGGAGATCGTCGATCCCGTCGTGCTCGGCAAGGTGCGCGCCAAGCAGGACCAGCATGGCGATCCGCCGGACCAGCGCATCTCGGTGCTGCCGCTGTTGATGCATGGCGACGCGGCGTTTGCCGGCCAAGGCGTGGTTGCCGAATGTTTCGGTCTGTCGGACCTCAAGGGCTATCGCACCGGCGGTTCGCTGCATTTCATCGTTAACAATCAGATCGGCTTCACGACCTATCCGCGCTATTCGCGTTCCTCGCCCTATCCCTCCGATGTGGCGAAGATGATCGATGCGCCGATCTTCCATGTGAATGGCGACGATCCGGAAGCCGTGGTGTTCGCGGCAAGGTCGCGATCGAATTCCGGCAGAAATTCCACAAGCCTGTCGTCATCGACATGTTCTGCTATCGCCGGCACGGTCATAACGAAGGCGACGAGCCGGCGTTCACCCAGCCGTGATGTACAAGAAGATCGCCTCGCATCCGACCACGCTTGAGATTTATGCCAAGCGGCTGGTCAGCGAAGGCGTGATGACCGAGGGCGAAGTCGACAAGGCCAAGGCCGACTGGCGCGCCCGGCTCGATGCCGAACTCGATGCCGGCTCCGGCTACAAGCCCAACAAGGCGGACTGGCTCGACGGCAAATGGGCCGGCTTCAAGTCGGCGGACGCGGAAGAAGATGCGCGTCGTGGCGTCACCGGCGTCGATATCTCCGTGCTGAAAGATATCGGCCGCAAGATCACCAAGGTGCCCGACGGTTTCCGGGTTCACCGCACCGTGCAGCGGTTTCTGGAGAACCGCGCCAAGGCGATCGATAGCGGTGTCGGGATCGATTGGGCAACCGGCGAAGGGGCTGGCGTTCTGCACGCTGTTGCAGGAAGGCCATCACGTCCGGCTGTCGGGACAGGATTCCGAGCGCGGCACCTTCTCGCAGCGGCATTCGGTCCTGATCGATCAGGAAGACGAAAGCCGCTACACGCCGTTCAATCATCTCGGCGGCGACCAGGGCCACTACGAAGTCATCAACTCGCTGCTGTCGGAAGAAGCGGTGCTTGGCTTCGAGTACGGCTATTCGCTGGCGGAGCCGACGGCGCTGACGATCTGGGAAGCGCAGTTCGGCGATTTCGCCAACGGCGCGCAGGTTTTGTTCGACCAGTTCATCTCGTCGGGCGAACGCAAATGGCTGCGCATGTCGGGCCTCGTCTGCATGCCTGCCGCATGGCTATGAAGGGCAGGGGCCGGAGCATTCTTCCGCGCGGCTCGAGCGCTATCTGCAGATGTGCGCCGAAGACAATATGCAGGTGGTTCACGCCACCACGCCGGCCAATTTCTTCCACGTGCTGCGGCGTCAGCTGCATCGCGAAATCCGCAAGCCCCTGATCCTGATGACGCCGAAGTCGCTGCTGCGCCACAAGCGCGCGGTCTCGCGGCTCGATGAATTCGGCGCCAACACGACGTTCCATCGGCTGCTGTACGATGATGCGGCGATGCTGCCGGACGAAAAGATCAAGCTGGTGCCGGACGACAAGATCCGTCGCGTCGTGCTGTGCTCGGGCAAGGTCTATTACGATATCTACGACGAGCGCGAAAAGCGCGGCATCGACGATGTCTACATCATGCGCGTCGAGCAGCTCTATCCGGTGCCGCTGAAGGCGCTGGTGCAGGAGCTTGGACGCTTCAAGGGCGCCGAACTGGTCTGGTGCCAGGAAGAGCCGCGCAACATGGGCGCGTGGCACTTCATCGAACCCTATCTCGAATGGGGTGCTCAACCAGATCAACGCGCCGAACAAGCGCCCGCGTTACGCCGGACGCGCCGCCGCGGCGGCGACCGCGACCGGTCTGATGTCGAAGCATCTCGCGCAGCTCAAGGCGTTGCTGGACGAGGCGCTGAACTAAAATCTCAAGTGGATGCCCGCGCTTTGTCGCGGGCATCCACGTCTCATTCTTGAAATCCGATATAGGGCGCGAATGCCAGGGGTGAACCCGGCATGACGCAAGAGGAAACACACCATGACTGAAATTCGCGTTCCCACGCTCGGCGAGTCCGTGACCGAGGGCCACTATCGGCCGCTGGTTCAAGAAGGGCCGGCGATGCCGTTTGCCGTTGACGAGCCCTTGGTCGAACTCGAGACCGACAAGGTTACCATCGAAGTCCCCGCGCCTTCCGCGGGCGTGCTCGGCGAGATTTCGGCCAAGGACGGCGAGACCGTCGCGGTCGGCGCCTTGCTCGGACAGATCACGGAAGGCGCCGCGGGCGCTGCGCCCAAGCCTGCTGCGGCCGCGCCGGCCAAGGCTGCTGCACCTCCGCGCCCGCCGCCGCTGCACCGGCTCCGGCGCCCGCCGCCAAGGCTGCGCCTGCCGACGTGCCGCTGGCGCCTTCGGTGCGCAAGATCTCGGCTGAAAGCGGCATCGACGCCGCCACAGTTCCCGGCTCCGGCAAGGATGGCCCGCGTCACCAAGGGCGACATGCTGGCCGCGATCGAGAAGGCCGCCTCAGCGCCGACCCCGGTCAATCAGCCCGCCGCCGCGGTGCAGGTTCGTGCGCCGTCGCCGGCCGACGATGCCGCGCGCGAAGAGCGCGTGAAGATGACCCGGCTGCGCCAGACCATCGCGCGCCGTCTCAAGGACGTGCAGAACACCGCTGCGATGCTCACGACCTTCAACGAGGTCGACATGAGCCACATCATGGCGATGCGCACCCAGTATAAAGACGTGTTCGAAAAGAAGCACGGCAGCAAGCTGGGATTCATGGGCTTCTTCACCAAGGCCTGCGTGCAGGCGCTGAAGGATATCCCTGCGGCCAATGCCGAGATCGACGGCACGGATTTGATCTACAAGAATTATTATCACGTCGGCGTCGCGGTCGGCACCGACAAGGGCCTTGTGGTGCCGGTGGTGCGCGATTGCGACAACAAGTCGATCGCCGATATCGAAAAGAGCATTGCCGATTTCGGCCGCCGCGCGCGCGATGGCCAGCTCAAGATCGACGAGATGCAGGGTGGCACCTTCACTATCACCAATGGCGGCATCTACGGTTCGCTGATGTCAACGCCGATCCTCAATGCGCCGCAGTCGGCCATCCTCGGCATGCACAAGATTCAGGATCGCCCGGTTGCGGTCGGCGGCAAGGTCGAGATTCGCCCGATGATGTATCTGGCGCTGTCCTACGATCACCGCGTCATCGATGGCAAGGAAGCGGTGACGTTCCTGGTGCGGGTCAAGGAAAGCCTGGAAGATCCGGCACGGCTGGTGCTGGATCTCTGAGGTATCCGTGGCGTTCGCGTCCAACCCGCGCCCGGCGATTCAGTCGCATATCGCCGTGCGACGCCGGTATGGGTATCAATGCCAACGCGCCGTCAAGACAGAACGCGGCTTGATCGATCTCGTGATTATAGTTCGAGACGTACGGGGGAAAACTTGACCGACAAAGTAGCATCATCACTGGCGGAAGTCGCGGCATCGGCCGTGCGACCGCGATCGCGGCCGCTGCGCGCGGCTTTCGGGTCTGCGTCGGCTATGCCAGCAATGAAGTCGCCGCCCGCCAGGTGGTCGCCGCCATCGAAGCAAAGAACGGCAAAGCGATCGCGGGTGAAATGCGATGTCAGCCGCGAGAGTGATATCCTGGCGCTGTTCAAGGCCGCCGACGAATTCGGAACGCTGGGCGCGCTGATCAACAATGCCGGCATTGTCGGGCGAACGTCCGCGCGTCGACGAGATGTCGGCCGAACGCATCTCGCAGATGATGGCCGTCAACGTCCACCGGCAGCATGCTGTGCGCCCGTGAAGCGGTGAAGCGGATGTCGACGCGTCATGGCGGCAAGGGCGGCGTCATCGTCAATCTGTCGTCGGTGGCAGCGAAACTCGGTTCGCCCCAACACTTATGTCGATTACGCCGCAATCGAAGGGCGCCATCGATTCCTTCACCATCGGGCTTGGACATGAGGTCGCCGGCGAGGGAATTCGCGTCGCGGCGATCCGGCCCGGCTTGATCGATACGGATATTCACGCCAGCGGCGGCGAGCCCGATCGCGCCCACAAGCTCAGTCATATGGTGCCGATGAAGCGCGTCGGCACCGCGGATGAAATCGCCAACGCCATCGTCTGGCTGATGTCGGACGAGGCATCCTATGTGACCAGCGCCATCCTTGATGTGTCGGGCGGCGCTAATATTTGTCACCTTAATTCAGCTACAGGACTTCAATCATGGCCACTTATGATCTCGTTGTTATCGGCACCGGCCCGGGCGGATATGTCTGCGCGATCCGCGCCGCTCAACTCGGCATGAAAGTCGCCGTGATCGAGAAGAACGCCACACTCGGCGGCACCTGCCTCAATATCGGATGCATGCCGTCGAAGGCGCTGTTGTATGCTTCCGAGATGTTCGAAGAGGCCGGGCACTCCTTTGCGAAAATGGGCGTCAGCGTCTCCGCGCCGAAGCTCGATCTGCCCTCGATGATGAACTTCAAGCAGCAAGGCATCGATGGCAACGTCAAGGGCGTCGAGTTCCTGATGAAGAAGAACAAGATCGATGTCATCCACGGCAAGGGAAAGATTCTCGGCACCGGCAAGGTCGAGGGTCGCCGGCAGCGACGGCAAAACGCAGACCGTCGAGACCAAGAACATCGTCATCGCCACCGGCTCGGATGTCGCACGGCTGAAGGGCATCGAGATCGACGAGAAGCGTATCGTGTCGTCGACCGGCGCGTTGTCGCTCGACAAGGTGCCCGGCAAACTGTTGATCGTCGGCGCCGGCGTGATCGGGCTCGAACTCGGCTCGGTGTGGCACCGGCTTGGCGCGCAGGTCACGGTGGTGGAATTTCTCGACCGCATTTTGCCGGGCATGGACGGCGAGGGTCGCCAAGCAATTCCAGCGCATCCTCGAAAAGCAGGGCTTTGCGTTCAAGCTCGGCGCCAAGGTCACCGGCATCGATACCTCGGGCAAGACCTTGTCCGCGCAGATCGAGCCGGCGGCGGGCGGCGCGGCCGAAACGCTGGAAGCGGATGTCGTGCTGGTCTGTATTGGCCGCGTGGCCTACACCGAAGGCCTCGGTCTCAAGGAAGCCGGCGTCGCGCTCGACAACCGCGGGGCGGGTGCAGATCGATTCGCATTTTGCGACCAATGTGAAAGGCGTCTATGCGATCGGCGACGTCGTCGCGGGTCCGATGCTCGCCCATAAGGCTGAGGACGAAGGGGGTTGCGGTTTCCGAAATCCTCGCCGGCCAGGCCGGGCATGTGAATTACGATGTCATCCCTGGTGTTGTGTATACAACGACGGAAGTGTCGTCGGTGGGCAAGACCGAAGAAGAGTGAAGCAGGCCGGCGTGGCCTACACCGTCGGCCAAATTCCCCTTTACCCGCCAATGGCCGTTCCAAGGTCAACCAGACCACCGACGGGTTCGTGAAGATTCTCGCAGATGCGAAGACCGACCGGGTGCTGGGTGTGCACATTGTCGGCCGCGAAGCCGGGGAAATGATCCACGAAGCCGCCGTATTGATGGAAATTTGGCGGTTCTGCGGAGGATCTGGCGCGGACCTGCCACGCCCACCGACCCGCTCCGAGGCCGTCAAGGAAGCCGCGCTTGCGGTCGGCAAGCGTGCGATACATATGTGATCGAAGCCCGGCGCGAGTCGGGCTAGGATGACATTCATGCTGCGCCGCCTACTTCAGCCGATCTGGGTTTTGCTTGCGGTCGTCTTTCTGATCGAAGCATGGTTGTGGGATCACCTTGAGCCGATCGTGGCCTGGGTGGTGTCGAAATTTCCGCTGCACACTTTCAAGCAATGGTTAGCCGAGCGCGTCGATACGCTGTCGCCCGGCGATGTCACTGGTCGTGTTCATCGTCCCGGTAATTCCGCTGTTCCCGCTGAAACTGGTCGGGCTCTGGCTGCTCACCCACGAATACTGGATCAGCGCGATTCTCACCATCATCGTCGCAAAGCTGCTCGGCGTCGGCGTCACCGCATTCGTGTTCGACGTGACGCGTCCGAAATTGCTCGAGATGGGATGGTTCGAAAAGCTCTATGGATTCGTCGTAGCATTGCGTGCCAAGGCCAACGCGCTGGTCGAGCCGGTCAAGATCCGAATCATGGAAATCGTGCGCGGCGATGGCGATGGCTGGTCATCGCGAATGCTGCGGGTGATCCAGCGCTTCCGCAAAAGCGTGCGCGCCGCGCGGTAGGGTTTCTGTTCTTCATCCATGCCCGATGGTTCGAGACGCGCGGCACTGCCGCGCTCCTCACCATGAGGGTTTAGCGGGGGCCTCATCCTGAGGAGCGCTCCGTCAGGAGCGCGTCTCGAAGGATGGAGCGCTTGCACAGCTCTTACGGCAGATGCAGCAGATGCGGCATGAAGATGCCGAGAGCCGTGAATGCGATACCCCCGAGCGCCAACAAGCCCGAAACCCAGGACAGCGCGACGATGCCGGTGATGATGGTCGCCGAAGCCAGCACGATTCCGATCTGGAATGCTGCCGGAAGCCAGCTCGAAATGATGATACTTCGCTTCGGCAAGATCGCGCTCTTCCTCGGCATGCTTGGCGCGTTCGGACAATTGGTTCCTGCCCTTCGCCGGTCTCAGGCTCGGAGCGATACCGCGCGGCGGTCTTCTGCCAGTTGTCGATCTGCTTCTGCAACGTTGCTTTGGCGGCAGCGTCGGCAGCGGCCGTCTCACCTAATTTCGCCTGCTCTGCAGCGGTCTGGACCACCGTGCGCCGGATGCTCTTGGCCTGGAAGAATGCCCACAAATTGGAAGCCTCGACATTCTTGCTGATCGATTCGGTCTGGGCGCCCTTGCCCAGCGTTTCCGACAGCGCCAGACACAGCGCGATCACCGCGATCAGCAATGCGATGTTGCGATTTTCGTGCGAGGCTTCCTTGGCCTGGTCCGCCTGCTCCATGCTCTCGTGCGCGCTCATGATTCTCTCCCTGCCTGAGAAAGCCACGATTGCCGAACAAATTCGGCGGCGCAAGGGGCCATGGCGTTTTCCAGCGACGTGGGGATGGGCGTTCAGGCGCGTGGATGCGCGGTCTGGTAGACTTCCAGCAGCCGTTCGCTGTCGATGCCGGTATAAATCTGCGTGGTCGACAGCGAGGCGTGGCCGAGCAATTCCTGGATCGCGCGCAGATCGCCGCCGCGGGTCAAAAGATGAGTTGCGAAAGAATGTCGCAGTGCATGCGGTGTTGCGCTGTCGGGCAGGCCCAGCGCGCCGCGCAGCCGTTCCATGGTGAGCTGAATGATTCGCGCCCTCAAAGGCCCGCCGCGGGCGCCGACAAAGATCGGCCCTTCCGCCGGAAGCGGATGCGGGCACATCGCGACATATTCCTGAACCAGCGCCAGTACATTTTGCAGCACCGGTACCATGCGGGTCTTGTTGCCCTTTCCTGTGACGACCAGCACATCGCCAGCGCCGGGCAGAGGCACGTCGCGGCGCTTCAGCCCGAGCGCCTCGGAAATACGCAAGCCCGAGCCGTACAACAGCGCCATCACGGCGGCGTCGCGCGCCCAGATCCAGGGATCGCGGGTTTCACCGGCGCGCTCGTCGGCATCGGCAAAACGTTTCGCCGCGGCCATATGAATCGGCTTCGGCAGGGTCTTGCCGACCTTGGGCGCGCGGATTGCCGACAAGGCGCCGACCTTGCCATTGTCTTCGCGTTCTAGAAAACGTCCGAACGAGCGCAGGCCCGCCAGCGCGCGCATCAGGGAACGCCCACCGATATCGTTGGAACGCCGCATCGCCATGAACGCCCTGACGTCGCTCGCCTCAAGCGCGGCAAAACGCGCCAACGTCACCTGTGCGCCCCAGTGTTCACCGAGAAAACTGCAGAAATTGCCGCAGGTCACGGGCATAGGCCTCCAGCGTCTTCGGCGACAGCCGGCGTTCAGCGCGCAGATGCGCCAGCCAGCGCGTCATCTGCAGCGTGATGCTTGCGTCGGCGCAGGCGAGTTCGATGGGCGCAAGTGCGGGAACTGGCTTGGACATGAAGTTGTCCCTGGGATTGTCGGGCGCGCGATGATTCCGAGGGATTATATCGCACCTGTTTCGTTTACCGTTCGCTAACTTGGCTCGCTCTGGCGCTGAGACACTGGCCCCGGGCGGCCCCCGACCTTAAGTTAGACCTCCCCTCAGATTTTGAGCCTGATTCTCCGATGGACCATTCCACGCGTGCCAGCACCTCATCCGCAGCGTCGGCGCGCGTCGTCGACGTGCTGGTGCCGGTCGCGCTCAATCAGGCCTATTCCTACCGCGTGCCGCGCGGCATGGAATTGAAGCCGGGCGATGTCGTCTGCGTTCCGCTGGGACCGCGCGAGGTGAATGCGGTGGTCTGGGCCGAGAACGCCAATCCCGATCCGCGGCTGCATAATCGCCTCAAGGAGGTCGGCGAAAAGCTCGATGTGCCGCCGCTGAAGGCGGAGTTGCGCGCGCTTGTCGATTGGGTCGCCAATTACACGCTGTCGGCGCGCGGCATGGAGATGCGCATGACCTTGCGGATGGGCGAACATCTCGGGCCGGAGCGGGTGCGATGGGCGTGCGGCTGGTCGGCGAAGTGCCCAAGCGCGTCACGCCGGCGCGACGGCGATTAATTGAAATCCTGTCGGATGGTTTGTTGCACGGCAAATCGGGACGCCGCGAAAGAAGCCGGCGTCAGTGTCGGTGTCGTCGATGGCCTGGTCGATGAAGGCACGCTGGCGACCGAGCCGATGCCGCGGGCGTTGGCGCCGCCCGCGCCCCGATCCCTCCTTTTCCGAACCGGATTTCTCCCGCCAGCAGCGGACAGCCGTCGATGCGATGCGTGCGCTCGCGGCCAATGGCAGCTTCCACGTCGCGCTGCTTGATGGGGTCACTGGATCCGGCAAGACCGAAGTCTATTTCGAGGCCGTTGCCGAGACGATCCGCCGCGGCAAGCAGTCGCTGATCCTGATGCCGGAGATCGCGCTGACCGGACAGTTCCTCGACCGCTTCGCGTTGCGTTTCGGTGTGCGGCCGCTGGAATGGCATTCTGAACTGACGCCGCGCAACCGGCAACGCAACTGGGCTGCGATCGCGGCAGGCGAAGCGACGGTCGTGGTTGGCGCGGCGCTCGGCGCTGTTTCTGCCTTACGCCAATCTGGGATTGATCGTGGTCGATGAAGAGCACGACCAGGCCTACAAGCAGGACGAAGGCGCGCATTATCACGCCCGCGACATGGCGGTGGTGCGCGCGCACATCGCCAAAATTCCGATCGTGCTGGCCTCGGCGACGCCGTCGGTTGAAAGCGAGGTCAATGCGCGCAAGGGCCGCTATCAGCGCGTGGTGCTGCCGTCGCGATTCGGCGGCCAGCACATGCCGCATATCGAGGCGATCGATCTGCGCCGCGAAGCGCCGCCGCGCGGTCGTTTTATTTTCGCCACGGCTCGCCGAGCACATCGGAATTGCGATCGAGCGGCGCGAGCAGGCTTTGCTGTTTCTCAATCGCCGCGGCTATGCGCCGCTGACATTATGCCGTGCCTGCGGACATCGCTTTGCCTGTACTATCTGCGACGCCTGGCTGGTCGATCATCGCTTTCGCCAGCGTCTGGTCTGTCATCACTGCGGTTTCTCGATGCCGCGGCCGCAGGTCTGTCCGCATTGCGCGGCGGAGGAATCGCTGGCCGCGGTCGGTCCCGGCGTCGAGCGCCTGCAGGAGGAGGCCGCCAGCCTGTTCCCGAATGCGCGCACCATGGTGCTGTCGAGCGATCTGATCACCTCGATCGAGACCATGCGCACCGAATTGAACGAGATCGCGGAAGGGCGTGTCGATATCATCATCGGCACGCAACTGGTCGCCAAGGGCCATAATTTTCCGCGGCTCAATCTGGTGGGCGTGGTCGATGCGGATCTTGGCCTGAGCAATGGCGACCCGCGCGCCGCTGAACGCACATTCCAATTGCTCAATCAGGTGATCGGACGTGCCGGGCGCGATCAGGGCCGCGGTGTCGGCTATCTGCAAACCCATCAGCCCGAACATCCCGTGATGAAGGCGCTGGTGGCGTGCGACCGCGAGGCGTTTTACGCCAGCGAGATCGAGGCGCGCGAACGCACCGGCTATCCGCCCTTCGGCCGGCTGGCGAGCCTGATCATTTCGGCGGGCGACCGGCCCACCGCAGAGGGGTTTGCGCGCAAGCTTGCTTCGATCGCGCCGATCGACGAGCGCATTCAGGTGTTGGGACCGGCGGAAGCACCGCTGGCGGTGATCAAGGGCCGCTATCGTTTCCGGCTATTGGTGAAATCGCTGCGCAATGTCGATTTGTCTGAATATCTGCGCGAATGGCTCGCGGCCGGTCCCAAGACCAAGGGCAATCTCAAGCTCGAAGTCGACGTCGATCCGCAGAGTTTTTTGTAGTGGAGCAGCCGTCATTCCGGGTTCGCGCTGACGCGCGCCCCGGAATGAATCTGAGACATTCCGAATGAACAAAAAAAGCCTGCCGTCATTTGCGACGGCAGGCCTGTTTCGGCATGCAGCAGGTTCTGCGGCCGTTACGCCACGCAACGCTTACTGGACTTGATGCAATGGAAGGGCGTTCAAAAGCCCGAAGAGGTTACAGGACCTCAGCGATAACGCGGCCGACGCCAGCGCCGGTCAGGCCGACGGCGCGCGCAGCGGCGGTCGACAGATCGAGAACCCGGCCACGGACGAATGGTCCACGATCGTTGACGGTGACGACCACGCTACGGTCGCCATGGGTCACCTTGAGCCGGGTACCGAACGGCAGCGAACGGTGGGCGCAGGTCATGGCGTTCTGGTTGAAGCGCTGACCCGAGGCAGTCCTGCTGCCGGATTCATTGCCGTAGAAAGAAGCCATGCCGGAGAAGCTCCGCCCGCCCGACGAGGCGATCGACGCATTGGCATCGCGCCAGGAGCTATCGGCGTGCGGGGCGGCGCCGGCGTGATGGTGGAAGTGGCGATGGCCGTAATGGTGGTGGGATCGGGCCGAAGCCTCGGTAACGCTGCCGCCCACCAGGAGAGTTGCGGCAAAAAAGGCGAGCGCCGTGCGGGACTGGGCTACGTTTCCCAGTGCCTGAATTTTAGTAGCTAGCATATATCAGTCCCTCAATAAAAGTATTGCCACATATGTGACAAGTGGAACCCCCGCTCCAAAGTTGAGGTTTGCCGTTTGCTGGGCTAATGAGGCATAAAAGGGGCAGTAGATTGCATTATCTCTCCCTGAAATATCTTGTTATCGAGTACAGACAATCCTGAAGTTTATGACGTTGGTCGCTATTAACACTTTATTAACCATTTAATACTTGCGATTACTGATGATCGAAGTCATCGTCGACCACGCCGAGTTTTCGTCAAGTAGTGCTTAGTGGAATGGCTCGCGGCGGCTCACCGTTCCGTGAGAGGAGTCATGGCGGCCATGCGTGGCGTGGGTGGAACGATGGTGCGTGCCGATGACCGTGCCGCTCGCCCCAAATGTGGCGGCACAACGAATTTGCCCCGCCATGCCTTCGGCAAAACGGCGCTCTACCGGAGCCAGGACAGCCCATGCGACAAGGCATCGCCAGTCGCTTCCGTCATGTTGCACCTGCGCTCTTGCTATGTTAGCAAAGCCGCGATTTTAACGATCCCGGTACGTCCGTGCCGGTCGAAAATCGAAGTCCCACTTGAATTCCAAGGGCTTGGATCGCTAGGCGCCGCATCGTGGCGACGGTTTTTTCCCTTGCGAATTTGACAGCTAAAAGAGCGTGCTTGTGGCTGCAGAAGATCCGTCCGTTTCCGGAGTATCCGGCCGTTATGCAACGGCCTTGTTCGAACTGGCGCGCGATGAAAAATCCATCGATGCGGTAAAAGCCGATCTTGATCGGTTTGACGCCATGTTGGCCGACAGCGCGGATCTCAAGCGTCTGGTTCGCAGCCCGGTATTTTCGGCAGACGCGCAGTCGAAGGCTTTGGCCGCGGTGCTCGACAAGGCGCAAATATCGGGCATTTCCGCCAAATTCCTTAAAGTCCTGACCGCCAATCGCCGGCTGTTCGCCGTGAGCGATGTGATCCGCGCCTTCCGTGCGCTGGTAGCGAAGTTCAAGGGCGAAGCGACGGCCGACGTGACCGTCGCCGAAACGCTCAGCGACAAGAATCTCGACGCTCTCAAGACGGCACTGAAATCAGTGACGGGCAAGGACGTCGCGCTCAACGTGAAAGTCGATCCTTCGATCATCGGCGGCCTCGTCGTCAAGCTTGGCAGCCGCATGGTGGATAGTTCGCTTCGCACCAAACTCAATTCGATCAAGCACGCGATGAAAGAGGCAGGCTGATGGACATCCGCGCCGCGGAAATTTCCGCGATCCTCAAGGACCAGATCAAGAATTTCGGCCAGGAGGCTGAAGTTTCCGAAGTCGGACAGGTGTTGTCCGTCGGCGACGGCATTGCCCGCGTCTACGGCCTCGACAACGTCCAGGCCGGTGAAATGGTCGAGTTCGAAAACGGCACCCGCGGCATGGCGCTGAATCTCGAAACCGACAACGTCGGCATCGTGATCTTCGGCGCCGACCGCGAGATCAAGGAAGGCCAGACCGTCAAGCGCACCCGCGCGATCGTCGATACGCCGGTTGGCAAGGGCTTGCTCGGCCGCGTGGTCGATGCGCTCGGCAATCCGATCGACGGCAAGGGTCCTATCCAGGCCGACAAGCGCATGCGCGTCGACGTCAAGGCGCCCGGCATCATTCCGCGCAAATCGGTCAACGAGCCGATGGCGACCGGCCTCAAGGCGATCGACGCCCTGATCCCGGTCGGCCGTGGCCAGCGCGAGCTGATCATCGGCGACCGTCAGACCGGCAAGACCGCGATCGCGCTCGACACCATTCTGAACCAGAAGCCGCTCAACGCGCAGACCGACGAGAAGATCAAGCTGTATTGCGTCTATGTCGCGATTGGCCAGAAGCGTTCGACCGTCGCCCAGTTCGTCAAGGTGCTCGAAGAGCAGGGCGCGCTGGAATATTCGATCGTCGTCGCGGCCACCGCTTCCGATCCGGCGCCGATGCAGTACATCGCACCGTTCACCGGCTGCACCATGGGCGAATATTTCCGCGACAACGGCATGCACGCCGTCATCATCTATGACGATTTGTCGAAGCAGGCCGTCGCCTATCGCCAGATGTCGCTGCTGCTGCGCCGTCCGCCCGGCCGCGAAGCCTATCCCGGCGACGTGTTCTATCTGCATTCGCGCCTGCTCGAGCGTGCCGCCAAGCTGAATGACAGTCAGGGCTCGGGCTCGCTGACGGCGCTGCCGGTCATCGAAACCCAGGCCAACGACGTGTCGGCCTACATTCCGACCAACGTGATCTCGATTACCGACGGGCAGATATTCCTCGAAACCGACCTGTTCTTCCAGGGCATCCGCCCTGCGGTGAACGTCGGTCTGTCGGTGTCGCGCGTCGGATCGTCGGCGCAGACCAAGGCCATGAAAAAGGTCGCCGGCAAGATCAAGGGCGAACTCGCGCAGTACCGCGAAATGGCGGCGTTCGCGCAGTTCGGCTCCGATCTCGACGCCTCGACGCAGCGCTTGCTCAATCGCGGCTCGCGCCTGACCGAACTCCTCAAGCAGCCGCAATTCTCGCCGCTGAAGATGGAAGAGCAGGTCGTCGTGATCTATGCCGGCGTCAACGGCTATCTCGATGCGCTTCCGATCGCCAAGGTGCGCAGCTTCGAGGACGGCCTTTTGTCGCTACTGCGCGGCAAGAACGTCGACATCCTCAACACCATCCGCGACAGCCGTGATCTCAGCGACGATACCGCCGCCAAACTCAAGGCCGTGGTCGAGGGTTACGCCAAGACGTTCGCTTAATTCCGTCATGGCCGGGCTTGTCCCGGCCATCCACGTCTCTGGCGTGGATGAAAGACAAGACGTGGTTGCCCGGCACAAGGCCGGGCATGACGAAAGGTAGGATTGCGGTTTGGTCTTTAGGGATCGGATCGCCGGGGTGATCTAAGAATGGCTTCACTTAAAGACATGCGGGTCCGCATCGCCTCCACCAAGGCGACGCAGAAGATCACCAAGGCCATGCAGATGGTCGCAGCGTCAAAGCTGCGCCGCGCGCAGACCGCCGCTGAAGCGGCGCGGCCTTACGCGGAAAAAATGGACGCGGTGATTTCCAATATCGCGACATCTGCCGCGGGTTCGCCCGGCGCGCCGGTGTTGCTGGCCGGAACCGGCAAGGATCAGGTGCATCTGCTGCTGGTCTGCACCGGCGAGCGCGGCCTGTCCGGCGCCTTCAATTCGTCGATTGTGCGTCTCGCCCGCGAGCGCGCGCTGTCGCTGATCAGTCAGGGCAAAGAGGTCAAGTTCTTCTGCGTCGGCCGCAAGGGTTTTGAGCAACTGCGTCGAACCTTCGAAAAGCAGATCGTCGAAAACCTCGACCTGCGCGCGGTACGCCAGCTCGGTTTCGTCAACGCCGAAGACATCGCCAAGAAAGTCATCGCGCGCTTCGACAACGGCGAATTCGACGTCTGCACGCTGTTCTATTCGCGCTTCAAATCCGTGATCTCGCAGGTCCCGACCGCACAGCAAATCATTCCGCTTGTCGTGGAAGCGCCGGCGGCCAATGCCGGCCCGGCGACATCTTATGAATATGAGCCGGAAGAGGACGAGATCCTCAGCAGTCTGTTGCCGCGCAATCTTGCGGTGCAGATTTTCCGTGCGCTCTTGGAAAACAACGCCTCGTTCTACGGCGCGCAGATGAGCGCGATGGACAACGCCACCCGCAACGCCGGCGACATGATCCGCAAGCAGACTTTGATCTATAACCGCACCCGCCAGGCGATGATTACCAAGGAGCTGATTGAAATCATCTCCGGCGCTGAAGCGCTTTAGCGGCCACTGTTTTAGGACTTCAAGGAGAGAGTTTTATGGCTACACCCGCCAACCAGACCGGACGCATCACGCAAGTCATCGGCGCCGTCGTCGACGTGCAGTTCGAAGGACATCTGCCTGCGATTCTGAGCGCCATCACGACCACGAACGGCAACAACCGTCTGGTGCTCGAGGTTGCGCAGCATCTCGGCGAATCCACGGTGCGCACGATCGCGATGGACACGACGGAAGGTCTGGTCCGCGGCCAGGAGGTCAGCGACACCGGCAGCCCGATCCAGGTGCCGGTCGGCGCCGGCACGCTGGGCCGCATCATGAACGTGATCGGCGAGCCAATCGATGAAGGCGGCCCGATCGTTTCCGAAGGCCTGCGCGCGATCCATCAGGAAGCGCCGACCTACACCGACCAGGCCACCGAAGCTGAAATTCTGGTCACCGGGATCAAGGTTGTTGATCTCCTGGCGCCTTACGCCAAGGGCGGCAAGATCGGCCTGTTCGGCGGCGCCGGCGTCGGCAAGACCGTCCTGATTCAGGAACTGATCAACAACGTCGCGAAAGCGCACGGCGGCAATTCGGTGTTCGCCGGCGTCGGCGAGCGTACCCGCGAAGGTAACGACCTCTATCACGAGTTCATCGAATCCAAGGTCAATGCCGATCCGCATAATCCCGATCCGAACGTCAAATCGAAATGCGCTCTGGTGTTCGGCCAGATGAACGAACCACCCGGCGCCCGCATGCGCGTGGCGCTGTCCGGGTTGACCGTCGCGGAGCATTTCCGCGATCAGGGCCAGGACGTGCTGTTCTTCATCGATAACATCTTCCGCTTCACGCAAGCCGGCTCGGAAGTGTCGGCTTTGTTGGGCCGTATTCCTTCTGCGGTGGGCTATCAGCCGACGCTGGCCACCGACATGGGCGCGCTGCAGGAGCGCATCACCACGACGCATAAGGGTTCGATCACTTCGGTGCAGGCGATCTACGTGCCGGCCGACGACTTGACCGACCCGGCGCCCGCGACCTCGTTTGCCCATTTGGACGCGACCACGGTGCTGAACCGCGCGATCTCGGAAAAGGGCATTTATCCCGCAGTGGATCCGCTCGATTCGACTTCGCGCATGCTGTCACCGCTGATTGTCGGTGAGGAGCATTATCAGACCGCGCGCATGGTCCAGCAGGTGCTGCAGAAGTACAAGTCGCTGCAGGACATCATCGCCATTCTCGGCATGGACGAACTGTCCGAGGAGGACAAGATCGCCGTCGCCCGGGCCCGCAAGATCGAGCGTTTCCTGTCGCAGCCGTTCCACGTGGCTGAAATCTTCACGGGATCGCCGGGCAAGTTCGTCGACCTCGCCGACACCATCAAGGGTTTCCGCGCCATCTGCGAAGGCAAGTACGATCACTTGCCGGAAGCCGCGTTCTACATGGTCGGCAACATCGATGAAGCGGTCGAGAAGGGCAAGAAGCTCGCCGCCGAGGCAGCTTAAGAAGCGAAAGCCGCGAATAGCGAATAGGGAGTGGCGAATAGGGAAGGTCGGTCGAGTGATTTGCACCTCGCCATTCGCTATTCGCCATTCGCCACTGACCGGTTCAAATCGATAGGCCTGACATGTCCACCTTCCATTTCGATCTCGTCTCGCCCGAAAAACTCGCCTTCTCCGGCGACGTCGATCAGGTCGACGTTCCCGGCGTCGAGGGTGATTTCGGCGTGCTGGCCGGCCATGCGCCGGTCGTGGCCGTGATTCGCCCGGGAATCCTGACCGTGTCGTCAGGCGGCACCAAGCAGAAGATCATCGTGCTCGGCGGTCTGGCGGAAGTATCGGACAAGGGCCTCACCGTGCTGGCCGATGTCGCGACCTCATTGCAGGATCTGGACCGGACCAAATTCGCCGAACAGATTTCCGGTATGGAAGCCAACCTCGCCGAGAAGGAAGGCTCCGAACTCGACCGCGCGGTTGAGCGGCTCGATCACTTCAAGAGCATCCAGAACGAGCTCAACACCACGGCGCTGCATTAAGATTGCAAGCGCCGGCGTGAGTTCCGGCTCTGTAAAATTTCCTGATTACGTTATTTGCGCCGGGTGTGTGTCTCGTCGCCTGCTTGAAGAAATGCCCCACCTCCCGCAAGCGGGACAAGCCGCATCACCCGGTGAATTCGGCAAAACTTCGCGCCACCGTTTGATACACATCGCGCCTGAACGGCACCACGAGATCGGCGACGCGCTCAAGCCGCTCCCAGCGCCATTGGTCGAATTCCGGCGGCTGGCCATTACGCGGCGTCAGCGGATCGATCTCCGTGTCGGGGCCTGTAAATCGTAATGCGAACCATTTCTGGCGCTGGCCGCGGAATTTCGCGAGCCGGTGCGATGATGACCCATCAAAGGGCGGAAACTCGTAAGTCAGCCAATCGATTTCTCCGAGATAATCGGCGTGGCTCACGCCGGTTTCTTCCCAGAGCTCGCGCATTACGGCCTCGCGCGGATTCTCGTTGGCGTCGATGCCGCCTTGCGGCATCTGCCATTCCAGGCCCGGGAGAATGATTTCCGGTCCGTCGTCGCGAAAGCGCCGTCCGATCAGGACGTGGCCGGAGGCGTTGAACAGGGCGATCCCGACATTGGGACGGTAGGGTTTATCGTCAGACAAGAACTAACTGCCCGCGAGCCGAGTGAATTCCTTGACCACGCGCTCGTAGACCGGCCGCTTGAACGGGACGATCAGGTCAGGGAGATTTTTCATCGGCTCCCAACGCCAGTTGATGAATTCGGCCTTGTGTCCTCCGCCGGGGCTGGCGACATTGATCTCGCTATCCTCGCCGGTAAAGCGAACCGCGAACCATTTCTGACGCTGGCCGCGGTAGCGGCCCTTCCAGGCCCGGCCGGCAACGGTGCGCGGGATGTCATAGATCAGCCAGTCCGCGACCTCGCCGATTTTCTGTACCGAGCGGACGCTGGTTTCTTCATAGAGTTCGCGCTTCGCCGCGGCCCAGGTGTCTTCGCCGGGATCGACGCCGCCTTGCGGCATTTGCCAGACATGGGTGTCGTCGACATGTTCGAGGCCGCCGGCGCGGCGACCGATGAAGACCAGCCCCGCTGCGTTGATCAGCATCATGCCGACGCATGTTCGATAGGGCAGGTCTTCGTAACGCGCCATTCCGTCAAAGCCTCTCGCAGTTACGCCGGCGGACTGGTCTGGCGGAAAGTCGTGCCGCCCCCAATTGCCTCAGCTCGATTTTGATTTCAGCATCGCGGTTGTCAATGGGACAAGCATGATGCCATGGCTTTCGAGCGCCTTGACCCATACGCTAATCCGCTCGATCGAAATCGGCAACGCCGAGGCGGTGCCGACCGCGACGCCGCGTTCCCGGGCCAGATTCTCAAGTTTCGCCAATGTCCGGTCGATTTCCACCGCGGTCGGCACCGCATCGATACTGAAATCGCCCTTGGCGAAGGGCACCGCCTGGGCGGCGGCCAATGAGGGCGCGACGCTGCGCGGGGCCTGCCCGTCGTCGAAATAGCCAAGCCCACGCTTGGCGGCCTCGCGGATCAGCGGCTGCATGGCTGCGTCGGTGACGACAAAGCGCGCGCCCATGAAATTGGCAATCCCGGCATAGCCCTGGAAACGGCTGAGATGCCAGGTGAGCCGGTCGAGATTCTGTTCCGGCGGCAGCGTCGTCAGCAGGGTTTGCGGGCCGGGGTCGTTGTCGGGATAATCGAACGGCTCCATCGGAACCTGCAGCAGGATTTCGTGGCGCTGCGCCCGCGCCCCGCTCGGCCAGCTTGGTGGGGTCCGCGCCATAGGGCGTGAACGCCAGGTCACTGCGGGCGGCAATTTCATGATGGCGTCGGCGGTCTTGGCGCGCCGATCCCGAGCCCTCCGATTACGATCGAGACCACCGGCATCCGGGCCGCCTTGGCGCGGTCGGCATCGGCGGCATAGACCGTGAAAGGTTTCAGTCCATCTGCCGCCACCGGGATCATGCCGTAGCGTGATTTTTCGAGCAGACGCGGATCGATCCCGGCCATCATGGCCGGCGCGGCATCAGCTTCGGCCTTGTCCGAACCGGAACCATCGCCGGATCCTATCGCGACGTCATGCCGTGCGCCGCTGGAACCGTCGATGATGGTAACGGTCCTTTGCTCGGACGGTGAGACTTGTTTGGCCGCCGGTTTTGCGCTCGACTCAGAGGCGGGAGTGGGTGCTGCGGCCATTTTTTCTTCTGTTGGCGCCGATGGCTTGATGGCGATCCGCGTCATCGGTTCGCCGCCGAACGGGTTCTCGCCGAAGATAGCAAAACCCGCGAAGGTTGCCAGAAACAGCCCGAGCAGCACGGCGAGGGCCTGCATTCCCGTAAATGGCAGCCGAAACCGGCGCTTCCGGCGCACCGTTTTCTGTCCAAGCGGCGTGCTCAGATCGTCGGCCGTCTCTGCCATCAGTCTCCCCGAATCAACGCCGACGACGATACCACGGCGGGGCGAATCGGCCGCGGTAGATGCGGCCGGGTCAGGTCCGTTTCAGGGCCGTTTCGATGTGCGGAACCGGCAGCAAAAAGGGCGACCCGAAGGCCGCCCGTTTCACAAAATCCAGCGAAACTAAATCAGTTCGCCTTGTCGGTCGCAGACTTGCTGTCGGCCGCGGCCTTGTCGCCGGTCGCCGGGGCAGGTGTGGTTGTGTTGGCGGCTGTGGACTTGATGCCGTGAAGCAGGTCATCTGCCATCTTGAGGGCCTTGTCGTCCTTGGCGTCCGGCGGCACGTAGGATTGCGAACCGGTCTTCTCGTCGCCGTCGTTCTTCAAATGGCCGCGCAGTGAAGCTTCGCCCTTGGTATCGGTGCGGGACTTCAACTCGTCGGGCACATCCTGCAGCACTTCGATATCGGGCACGATGCCCTTGGCCTGGATCGACTTGCCGGACGGTGTGAAGTAACGCGCGGTGGTGAGCCGCAGCGCGCCGTTGCCGGAGCCGAGCGGAATGATGGTCTGCACCGAGCCCTTGCCGAACGAGCGCGTGCCGACCAGCGTCGCACGCTTGTGGTCCTGCAGCGCGCCGGCGACGATTTCGGACGCCGATGCCGAGCCGCCGTTGATCAGAACGATCACCGGTTTGCCCTTGGTGAGATCGCCGGGATGCGCGGC
This sequence comes from Bradyrhizobium sp., assembly GCA_037201505.1. Lineage (GTDB taxonomy): Bacteria > Pseudomonadota > Alphaproteobacteria > Rhizobiales > Xanthobacteraceae > Bradyrhizobium. The sequence goes on along the minus strand of JBBCHO010000016.1, from coordinate 86,796 downwards.
ACGGCGCTGGGTTTCCTCAGCGTTACGGCCGCGGGTCGAGACGATTTCGCCGCGCTCGAGGAAGGTGTCGGAAACCGTTACCGCTTCTTCCAGCAAGCCGCCGGGATTGTTGCGCAGATCAATGATGTAGCCTTTCAGCTTGTCGCCGATCTGGTTGCTCAGATTGCCGATTTCCCGCTTCAGGCCTTCGGTGGTCTGCTCGTTGAAGGTGGTGATGCGGATATAGGCGATATCGTCGGCTTCGACATGCGCACGCACCGAACGGACGCGAATGTTGTCGCGCACCAGCGTGACGTCGATCGGATTGTCCTGGCCCTTGCGGATGATCTTCAGCTTGATCTTGGTATTGACCGGGCCGCGCATCTTTTCGACAGCCTGGTTGAGGGTGAGGCCCTGCACCGCTTCTTCGTCGAGATTGGTGATGATGTCGTTGGCCATGATGCCGGCCTTCGACGCCGGTGTGTCGTCGATCGGCGACACCCACCTTGATCAGTCCGTCTTCCATGGTGACTTCGATGCCGAGGCCGCCGAACTCACCGCGGGTCTGCACCTGCATGTCACGGAAGCTCTTGGCATCCATGTAGCTGGAATGCGGATCGAGGCCGCTCAGCATGCCGCTGATGGCGGATTCGACAAGCTTGCTGTCGTCCGGCTTCTCGACATAGTCGCTGCGCACCCGCTCGAACACATCGCCGAACAGATTGAGCTGGCGATAGGTGTCCGAAGTGGCGGCACGCGCACTGGATCCCATCATCACCGAACGTGGCTGGGTTACGAACAGCGTCAGTGCCGCCCCAGTGGCGGCGCTAAGGAGAATTACAGAAGTCTTGCGCATCATCCGCGAACCTTTTCGCCTTCATTTGCGGCCCACCATGGGCCTGGATCAATGGGAGTGCCGTCCTTACGGAACTCGATATAGAGCACGGGCTGGCTCGCGGTGGTCGCGAGAATTGAAGCAACCTGAGACGTCGTCCCCATGGTCGCAACCGGCTCCCCCGTAAGTACAAACTGGCCAATGTTGACCGAAATGCGCTCCATCCCGGCGATCAACACATGATACCCGCCACCGGCATTCAGGATCAAGAGTTGTCCGTAGCTGCGGAACGGACCGGCGTAAACAACCCAGCCGTCACACGGGGTTGTGACCTGCGCCCCGACCCGGGCTGCCAAAGAAATGCCTTTTTCTACGCCACCCGCACCGTCGGAACCGCCAAATTCGCGAATCCTGGTGCCATTAACCGGCAACGCGAACAGGCCCTTGGCGGAAGCAAACGCAATGGCCGGGCTCAGCCGGGCGCGGTCCTTGAGCGCGGCCAGATTGGGTTTGCCGTTGATGGTCGCCGGGGCGCCCTGCAGGTTGGCCATGGCGGCGGCTTTCGCCGCACTCTTGAGGTCCTGTTCCATCTTGCCGATCAGGCCCTGCAGGCTGTCGACCTGCTTGGAGAGCAAAACCGCGCGCGTGCCCTCGGCTTCCAGGTCTTTTTCGGCCGAGCTCTGCTTGCGCTGCCGCTCATCGACCAGGGCGGCGAGCCGGGTCTGGTCGTCGCGCAGTCTGTCGCGGTCAACCCCGAGCCGATCGCGCTCCGAGGCAATGGCCTTGCGCAGCTCAATCAATTCGGTGAGGTCGCCGGACAACTTTTCAGCGCGGCCGCGCAGCTCAGGCACCACGGAGCCTAATAACATAGCGGTGCGCAGCGATTGCAGCGCGTCTTCAGGTCTTACCAGCAAGGCCGGGGGCGTGCGGCGGCCGGCGCGTTGCAGGGCCGCCAGCACTTCGACGATCTCCGCGCGGCGCGAATCAAGCGAGCCGCGGATCTGCTGCTCGCGGCCGTCGAGCGGGCGCAGCCGCGCTTCGGCATCGCCGATCCGGGTTTCGACGCTGCGGACCTGGGCCGCGATGTCGATCAACTGCGCATTGAGCTTGCTGCGGTCCTGACCGATCGCTGCGATATCGGCTTTGAGTTTCTGCTGGAGATCGGCGGCATTTTTTTGCTGCGTGCGGGTGACCTCGAGTTCCTGCTCGCGCTGCTTGATCGCGTCGGGCGAGGCGGCTGATGCCTGCGGCGTTGATTCGGCGAGTTGCGCCACTGCAGGCAACAGGCGCACTCCGACAAAGCCCGCGGATAACAGCACGATGGAAAGGGGAATGCGGATTGCGGCGAGCTGACCGCGGCGGGCGGTGTCGGAGGGAGAAGAAGTTTTCCGCGCTGACAGCATCAGGTCCGAATCAGTGCATCTGCACTTGGGTTAGTACTTGAGGTTACCCGCGTCAGGCGCGGTGATAGGGGTGCCCCGCCAAAATGGTCGCGGCCCGGTAGATCTGTTCGAGAAGCATGACGCGAACCATTTGATGCGGCCAGGTCGCCGAGCCGAACGCGATTCTGAGCTTTGCCATGCGCCGCAAATCGGGCGAAAGTCCGTCCGCGCCACCAATTGTGAAAATTGTGTTGGCCACCTGTTCGTCCCGCCAGCGGCCAAGATGCCTTGCAAAGGCGGCGCTGTCGACATTGTCGCCGCGCTCGTCGAGCGCCACCAGGACGGATTTCGCCGGGATTGCGGCCGAAATCGCCGCGGCTTCCTCCGTCATCCGGGTCGCGGCGTCGCGGGATCGGCTCTCTGGAATTTCCGTAATATCGAGGCCCCGAAAGCCGAGCTTGCGGCCGATATCGTCGAATCGCTCGCGGTAGCGTTCGGCCAGTTCCCGCTCCGGGCCCTGCTTCAGCCGGCCGATTGAAATGACGATGAGGCGCATGCTCGATCAATAACAGGGGCAGATAAACCGCGCAGATAAATCACGCATTTAAATTGCACGCATCCCCTCCGCAAAAGCACCTCCGCTTTTGCGGCATGCGCGCCGCACCCTGCATTCGCTCAGCCGACTCTCGCCGGCTGGATCGTCAGACCGCCTTCACCGCCGTCGGTCCCTGAGTCCACATCCGCTCGAGATTGTAGAACTCACGTACTTCGGGTCTGAACACGTGCACGACCACATCGCCGGAATCGATCAACACCCAGTCGCAATTGGGCAAGCCCTCGACGTGGATGCTTTTGATGCCGTTTTCCTTGAGGCCCTTGGCGACATTTTCCGCGATCGCGCCGACGTGCCGATTAGCGCGGCCCGTGGTGACGATCATGTAGTCGGAAAATGCCGATTTGCCGCGAAGGTCGATGGTGACCGTTTCTTCCGCCTTCATATCGTCGAGGCGGGAGAGGATCATATTCAGGGTCTTGTCGGCGTCGGGTTGCGCCTTCAAGGCCGCAGCTTTGGTCGATGTTTTACGCTTACCAGATTCCTTGATTTCAGCGGCCGCCTTGGCTTTAGCGGCTTTGGGAACCTTCGGTAAAACAGACTTGGACAATACAGATGTGGCCAGGGACCATTCCTTTCACTGTATCGCGAACGCCGAATCCGGGGCGCCCGCAAACCATACTATGCATGTGGGGTTAACGGTTTCAATATCCAGTACCCCCGTTTCCGAAGTTCGTGATCACTGCAGCAGCATCCCCGGCACGAACCTCGGAAACAATGGGGATGCAGGTCATTAACAGGTAAATTCATGCGTTCCGGCGCCGTCCCGTCATTTCGTCCTCCAGCTACCATCCTGGTTCCGAAGGCCGGTCGACGACAGGCTCAGTTTCATGCCGGTGAGAAAGACCCAGGATGGGGCGCGCTGGTCTGCGAGTTTGCCGGCCTGATTTTCAGGCAACCGGTAGCGCGCAAGGGCCTGGGCTGCGGGCGCAGCCAAAGCGCGAAAACTTTGCGGCGGACGGTCGATCACAGCGATCGGCACCTCGGAAGCGATGCGCCGCCAGTTTTGCCAGCGGTGGAACTGCGCCAGATTATCCGCGCCCATGATCCAGACAAAGCGCAGGCCGGATGCGCGGCGGCGCAGATATTCAATCGTGTCAACAGTGTATCGCGTTCCGATGACGGATTCGAGACAACTGACATCGATGCGCGGATCATTGGCCATACGTCGCGCGGCCTCGGCGCGTTCGTCGAGATCGTGCAGGGCGCCGCCATCCTTGAGCGGATTGCCGGGGGTTACCAGCCACCACACGCGGTCGAGCTTCAGCCGCTTGAGCGCGAACAGGCTGATGGCGCGGTGCGCGTCATGCGGTGGATTGAAGGAGCCGCCGAGCAGGCCGATACGCATGCCGTTGGTATAAAGCGGCATCTCTGACGCAACTGAATGCGACGCGACGGAAGCTGGCTTCAACGGCGCCACCGCATGCACAAGCCGGAATCTTTCAGCTGTCGTGAGATCGGGCGCTCGCTTGAAAACAGGCTGGCGCTCACGGCCGGGTCTGCCCGGTGCCGTGCACGCGATATTTGAAGCTGGTCAATTGCTCGGCGCCAACAGGACCGCGGGCGTGGAATTTCCCGGTGGCGATGCCGATTTCGGCGCCGAAGCCGAATTCGCCGCCATCGGCGAACTGGGTGGATGCGTTATGCAGCACGATCGCCGAATCGACCCTCGTTGAGGAATTTGCGCGCGGTGGCTTCATCCTCGGTCACGATCGCATCGGTGTGGTGCGAACCGTGATTGTGAATGTGCGCGATCGCCTCGTTGACGCCATCGACCACCTTGGCGGCAATGATCGCGTCTTCATATTCGGTGTCCCAGTCTTCGTCGGATGCGGGTTTTACCCGCGAATCGGTGCGCTGCACGGCATCGTCGCCGCGCACTTCGCAACCGGCGTCGATCAGCATCTGCACCAGCGGTTTGAGATTGGCCGAGGCCGCGGCGCGATCGCGCGATCGACCAGCAAGGTTTCAGCGGCGCCGCAGACTCCGGGACGGCGCATCTTGGCGTTCAGCACGATCGACTTGGCCATTTCGAGATTGGCGGCGTGATCGACATAGACATGATTGACGCCTTCCAGATGCGCGAATACCGGCACGCGCGCTTCGGCCTCGACGCGCGCGACGAGGCTCTTGCCGCCGCGCGGCACGATGACGTCGACGCCGCCGTTCAAGCCGCCGAGCAGCAGGCCCACCGCAGCACGGTCGCGGGTCGGCACCAGCGTGATCGCAGCTTCGGGCAGGCCGGCTTCGCGCAATCCCTCCACCAGACAAGCATGAATCGCACGGCAGGACCGGAAACTGTCGGAGCCGCCGCGCAGGATCACCGCGTTGCGGATTTCAGGCACAGCACGCCGGCATCGGCCGCGACGTTGGGACGGCTTTCGAAAATCACCGCGACCACACCCAGCGGCACGCGTACGCGCTCGATGGTCATGCCGTTCGGGCGCTGCCAGCTTTCGGGTCACAACGCCGACGGGATCGGCGATCGCGCGCACGGTCGCAACACCATCGGCCATCGCATCGATGCGCGCTGATGTCAGCGTCAGCCGATCGATGAAGGCGGAAGTTGCGCCGCCGGCGCGAACCTCGGCTACATCCTCGGCATTGGCGGCGAGAATTTCAGCGGTATGCGCGCGGATCGCACGCTCGATCGCATCAAGCGCCTTGTTCTTCTGCTCCGGCGACGCAAGCGCCAGCGCGCGTGCAGCAGCACGCGCGCGGACAGCGAGATCGTTCATCAGGGCGGGCAAATCGGCGTTTCCGTCGATCGCCTTCAGCGGCGCGCTCATGTCAGTTCTTGTTTTGTTGGTTCCAGCCTTCAGTTAAGGCCATGTGCTAGCACGGAAATCCCTGTTTTGCGAGGTGCGCAACGGGCATGGCTGGCGGGCTGTGGTCGCTCGGCCATTGGCCGAACCTGGCTTGGAGCCTGGGCCTAGCCCGCGGGCAATGCCCCGCTCGGGCCGATCACGAGGTCATCGCGGTGGATCATTTCAGCCCGTCCCGAGATGCCCAGGATCGTCATCACATCGGGCGAGGAGCGGCCCTTGATCTTTTCGGCGTCCTCAAAGTCATAGGCGACGAGGCCGCGGCCGATTTCATGGGTATCGGGGCCGCGCACGACGACAGCGTCGCCACGGGCGAATTGCCCGTCGACCCGGATCACGCCGGCCGGCAGCAGGCTCTTGCCGGCGCGCAGCGCGCTGACCGCCCCGGCATCGATGGTCAGCGTGCCCTTTGGCTCCAGCGAGCCCGCGATCCAGCGCTTGCGCGCGGTCACGGGATTGGCCGGCGTCAAAAAACCAGGTGCAGCGCCCGCCGTCCGCAATGGCCTGCAGCGGATGTTCGATCTTGCCTGACGCGATCAGCATATGGGTGCCGGCGGTGGTCGCGATCTTGGCAGCCTCGATCTTGGTGTACATGCCGCCGCGCGACAGTTCGGATTCGGCAGCCCCCGCCATCGCTTCGATTTCCGAGGTGACGGATTCGACGATCGGAATCAGTTTTGCGTCGGGATTGCGGCCCCGGCGGCGCATCGTAGAGGCCGTCGATATCGGACAGCAGGATCAAAAGGTCCGCGCTCGCCATGGTGGCGACGCGGGCGGCGAGCCGGTCATTGTCGCCGTAACGGATTTCATTGGTGGCGACGGTGTCGTTTTCATTGATCACCGGCACCGCGCGCCATTCCAAGAGTTTGGCAATGGTCGAGCGCGCGTTGAGGTAACGGCGGCGCTCTTCGGTGTCCTGCAGCGTGACCAGGATTTGTCCGGCGCCGATGCCGTGATCGCCCAGCACTTCCGACCAGATCCGCGCCAATGCGATCTGTCCGACCGCCGCTGCGCCCTGGCTCTCCTCGAGTTTGAGCGCGCCGCGCGGCAGCTTCAGGCGGCTGCGTCCGAGCGCAATCGAGCCGGAGGAGACGATCAGGAGTTCGCGGCCCTCGCCATGTAACTTGGCGATATCGGCCGCGAGTGCGGCGAGCCATGCCGCCCGCACTTCGCCGGCGTCGGAATCGATCAGCAGCGACGAGCCGACCTTGACGACGATGCGCCGGAACTTCTTCAGGTTGGGGCGGGCCATGGATGCCATCGGCTGAAAGGATATTGAAGTTTTGCAGTCAGACGAAACGAGTGCAAGTGATGCTCAGAAGGTAGCAACTTAGCAGGCGTGCTCCCTCTCCCATGGGGAGAGGGTCGGGATGAGGGGGTACGGTCTATCGTTAGGCCGTAACCCCTCACCCGGATCGCAAGAGCGATCTGACCTCTCCCTACGGGAGAGGTGAAAGCGGATGCGCGACCGCGCTTCATTACAACTCATTTGTCAAAGCGATCTAGGTGGTTTGCGGCGCCCACGGCTCTGCCTTGGCGGCACCCTTGGCCTTGGTCGATACCGGGGCCTCGCCGATCACTTCCACCAAAGCCCGCAGCGCTTCTTTCACGCCGGTGCCTGCGACGCCCGAGATCAAGAGCGGGGTCTTCTTGGCGGCGCGCTTGAGGCGGTCGCGCTGCGCCTTCAATTCTTCCGGGGGTCACCGCGTCGATCTTGTTGAGCGCGACGATCTCGATCTTGTCGGCGAGGTCGCCCTCATAGGCGTCAAGTTCGGTGCGCACGGTCTTGTAGGCCTTGCCGGCATGTTCGCAGGTCGCATCGACCAGATGCAGCAGCACGCGACAACGCTCGACATGGCCGAGAAAGCGATCGCCAAGCCGGCGCCTTCATGCGCGCCTTCGATCAGGCCCGGAATATCCGCCAGCACGAATCCCGGCCGTCGACATCGACAACGCCAAGCTGCGGATGCAGCGTGGTGAAGGGATAGTCGGCGATCTTCGGCTTGGCGGCGCTGACGACGGACAGGAAGGTCGACTTGCCGGCATTGGGCAGGCCGACCAGGCCGGCGTCGGCGATCAGTTTCAGCCGCAGCCAGATCCAGCGCTCCTCGCCCTCAAGTCCCGGATTGGCATTGCGCGGTGCGCGGTTGGTCGAGGATTTGAAATGCGCGTTGCCGAAGCCGCCATTGCCGCCTTCGGCGAGCACGAACTTTTCGCCGAGCGTGGTGAAATCATGGATCAGGGTCTCGCGGTCTTCGTCGAATATCTGTGTGCCGACCGGCACCTTCAGCACGATCGCCTTGCCATTGGCGCCATGGCGATCCTTGCCCTGGCCGTTGGTGCCCTTTTGCGCCTTGAAGTGCTGCTGATAGCGATAGTCGATCAGCGTGTTCAGTCCATCGACCACTTCGATGATGACATCGCCGCCGCGGCCCCCATTGCCGCCGGAGGGGGCCGCCGAACTCGATATATTTCTCGCGGCGAAACGCCACGCAGCCGTTCCCGCCGTCGCCGGAGCGGATATAGACCTTTGCTTCATCAAGGAATTTCATGGGCTACAGGTAGGGCAGGGGGGCTGTGGCGGCAACCCTTTATGTCCGCGATCTCAGCGAAAGCCTTAATTTTCGGGTCTTTTTGAGGCCTCTGGGCACGCGCACCAGTTCGCGACGCTGGTTGAAGCCGGTGCTGCGCAGGACCACCACACCGGTGCTGTTGAGGCGATAATTATTGGCGCAACAACTACGCTCGTCGTCCCGGCGCAAGGCCGGGACGACAGTGTCGGCTGTTGCGCACTCACCGCGGGTGCCGCGTCGAACTGTTCCAGTTCTTCAGCGATGCCCAGATGCCGCGCGATAAACGAAAGCGATCGACCGGGCTCGACGATCCCAGCGCCTCGAAGCGATGCAGTTCGACGCCGCTCCACTGAAAGCCGCATTTCTCCAGAATGTTGCGCGAGTTCGGATTGGCGACCCGCGCGCCGGACATCAGATGCTCGATATCGAATTCCTCGAACGCGAAGTCGATCACCGCGCGCGCGGCTTCAGTGGCAAAGCCCTGGCCCCAATATTCCACGCCGAGCCAGTAGCCGAGTTCCGGCGCCTCCTGCTCGCGCCAGTTGACGCCGACCATTCCGACCGGCGTGTGATTGCTTTCGATCAGGAAAGCGGTTTCCGGTTTTTCGTCCGCCATCGCGCGCACGAACGCGACGGCATGGTCCTGCAAATAGGGATGCGGCAGGCGGCGGGAATTCTCCGCAATACGGCGATCATTGGCGAGACGCGCGATCGCCTTTACGTCCGCGAGCGTCGGCCTGCGCAACATCAGGCGTTCGGTCTCGAGGACGCAGCTACTCGCCTCGCGCAAGGTCGATGTCGGGATATCCTGCAACATTGAAGGCTCCTGGTCGGACCAAATAACCAAATAAAAAGGAGAGGCCGGTTTCCCGCCTCCCCCTTGGAGCCTTCTGGTGCTCCGCCGGTTCAACAGGACCCGGCGGACGCATGGTGTCCACCGTTTACTCGGCCGCAGCTTCAGTTACCGGGACTACCGATATGAAGGTGCGGCCGTTGGCTTTGGCACGAAACTCGACACGCCCTTCGACCTTGGCAAACAGGGTATGATCGGTGCCCATGCCGACATTAAGGCCGGGATGCCAAGTGGTGCCGCGCTGACGCGCGATGATGTTGCCGGGAATCACATGTTCGCCGCCATAGGTCTTGATTCCGAGGCGCTTGCCGGCCGAGTCACGACCGTTTCGCGATGAACCGCCTGCTTTTTTGTGAGCCATGGCCCGTCTCCAGCTTCTATCTAATCTCTAAATCGATTCCTTGACGGAATCATTTCACTTTATGTCGCAGTTCACTTTTTAGTGGTCTTAGCTTTTAGAAGTCTTCTTGGCCGCAGCCTTTTTCGCATCCGGCTTGGCGCGCGGTTTAGCCGCGGCCTTCGCAGCCGGCTTCTTCGGCGCGGCCTTCTTGACGGCCTTCGGTGCCTCGTCGTCGCCATCCACCGGCGCGGTCACGACCGGCTTCTCGCGCTTCGGGGCGCGGTCCGACGGTCGGCTTGTTATCGTTGGTCAGAATCTCGGTGATACGCAGCACCGTGATCTCGTCGCGATAACCGCGCTTGCGGCGCGAATTCTTGCGGCGGCGCTTCTTGAACGAAATGACCTTGGGGCCGCGCTTGTGCTGCAGTACTTCGGCCGCAACCGAGGCGCCGGGCACCGTGGGCACGCCGAGTACCGGCGATTCACCGCCGACCAGCAAAACTTCGCCAAGCTGCACGATCGTTCCGACATCGCCGGCGATCTTGCCAATCTCGAGCACATCATCCGGAACGACGCGGTATTGCCGGCCGCCGGTTTTGATGACTGCGAACATCGTTTAATTCCTTCGTGTTCGATCCCAGCCTCGGACATGTCCGGGCCGGCTTTTTCTTCAGTCGTTATGGGTTCAATTTCCGCGCGATTGGGGTGTAAACCCCTCAAAACCACGCAAAAACAAACAGCGCGAGAAATCTCCCGCGCCGGGTGTCGGACTTATAGCCGTTGGACGACCCGAGTCAAGGAAAAGCAGGCCGAAAATGCGCCAAATATGAGGGATTTGCGTGAAAATGGCGAATGGTGCGTAGCAAATAGCGAGTAGGGAAGGCCTCATTTCGCCATTCGCTACTCGCCATTCACCCCTGCAACCAACGGGTTCCCCGGCCGTTACCCCCGCATTCAGGTATCGGCAGGGTAAAAATGGCTGAGGACACACTAACGACCACCGGCATCGCCCGGCACGGCGCCGCCCGTCTTCCCTCTGTCGAGGTCGACAGCTTCAATATCGAGCTGAAGGACGATGATGGCTTTCTCGGCGACCGCGCCAGCAAGGGCGCCTTCCGCCAGATCCTGGACACGCTGCGCAAGCCGCTGAAGAAGAACGGCGATGATCCCCTGGGCAAGAAGCCCGCCCATGAGATCGGCAAGAGCACGCTCGACGAGGCGCTGGTGGGCGATGATATAGCTGCCGCCGCCCTTGGTGCATGGCGCGATCGAGGAGTTCGCGCAGGAACTCGCCTATGTGACGTCGCGCTTTCTCAAGACCAAGGCCTGGGCCGATACCGAACGCATCGTGGTCGGTGGCGGCTTTCGCCAAAGCCGCGTCGGCGAACTCGCGATCGCGCGCACGGACCTCTTGCTCAAGGCCGAGGGGCACAAGGTTGACCTCGTGCCGATCCGCTTTCATCCCGATGAGGCCGGCCTGATCGGTTGCCTGCATCTGGCGCCGTCATGGATCTTCGAAGCCCATGACAGCATTCTCGCGGTCGATATCGGCGGCACCAATATTCGCTGTGGCGTGGTCGAGACCCGTTGGAAGAAAGCGCCCGATTTGTCGAAGGCATCGGTGTGGAAGTCGGATCTTTGGCGTCATGCCGATGACGAGCCGACCCGCGAGGGTGCGGTGAAGCGGCTGGTGAAAATGCTCAAGGAACTGATCCTGGCCGCCGATACCGAGGGCTTGAAGCTCGCACCGTTCATCGGGATTTCCTGTCCCGGGGTGATTAACGGTGACGGCTCGATTGCCAAGGGCGCGCAGAATTTGCCGGGCAATTGGGAGAGCAGCAAATTCAATCTGCCGGCTAGCCTTGTCGAGGCCATTCCTGAGATCGGCGATCACGACACGGCGATCCTGATGCACAATGATGGCGTGGCGCAGGGCCTTTCCGAAGTGCCGTTCATGCAGGACGTCGACCATTGGGGCGTTCTGACCATCGGCACCGGCCTCGGCAATGCGCGCTTCACCAATCGCAAAAAAGAAAAAGACAAGGACGACAAGAAGGAAAAGGACGAGAAGAAAGACGACAGGAAAGAAAAGAAGAGCAAGGAATGAGGCGCGCCAGGGTTTGATAGACAAGAACCGATAAACGGGCGCAATTCCACGCAAGACCCCGGACATCATCACTGAGAAAGTACTGCCAGCAATTGGATCAAAGGGTGCGCCGATCGGCGGCGCACTGACTTCGCTCCAATGGCTTGCGCGGGAGCAAAATCGTGATGAGCTGATCAGCCTCGTTCGCGCCGTGATCGGTGCATCCATTATCGTCGTGGCCGTTGCGGTCGCAGCCGTTGCTCAGCAACCGCAACAAGGCGTACTAGGTGCGAGCGCCGAGTCCAAACTGCCGGATCCCGCCAAGGCCGGTTTCGCCGACAGACTTTTCCGGATCGATTGCGGCCGTTCGCTCGCCAACGACGAATCGGTATGGACGCCGGGCGCCAATGTCGGACGAAGCATCCAGTTCTCATCGACATGCTGGCTGATGAAGCACGGCAATGATTGGCTGCTGTGGGATACCGGTGTGCCGGAGTCCGCACACAACGACCCCAAGGGCTGGTCCACGCTGCCCAAATTGATCGTCTATCACCTCGACAAGACGCTGACGGATCAATTCGCCGAAATCGGACTGAAGCCGGACGATATCAGTCGTGTGGCGGTATCGCATACCCATGGCGACCACATCGGCAACATGGCCTTGTTCCCCAAAGCGACCGTCCTGATCCAGCGCGCCGAATATAACTGGATCCATTCCGGCAACGGGCCGAGCGACAATATCAATCAATTGATGGCGCTGGCGCGCAAGCTGATGGGCACCCCGAAGAAGCTCGATCTGCTCGACGGCGATACCGATGTGTTCGGCGACGGCAGCGTGACCTTGTTTGCCACGCCGGGGCACACCCCCGGCGCCCAGTCGCTGCTGGTGCATCTGAAGAATGCCGGCTTCATCATCCTGTCCGGCGACGTCGTTCACCTCGAAGAGAATTTCGAGAAGGACGTCGTGCCGGCGCTCAATACCGACAAGGCCGCCTCGATCGCCTCAATGGAAAAAGTGAAGAAAATGATCGCAACCTACAAAGCGTCGTTCTTCATCAATCATGACAAGGAGCAGGCCGATAAGCTCAAGCTGATCCCCGCCTTCTACGACTGAGGTTTTGTCACTTTTCACGACAATTCCGAGACGCTATGAAGCACGGCTGTCATTATTTGTTTTGTTCGGGCATGGCCATGCTTCTTTACGCGGATTCGCAATTCACCTCTCCCTATGTAATGTCGGTGTTTGTCGCGCTGACCGAGAAAAAACTGCCGTTCGAAATCAGGACGGTGAATCTTGACGCCGGCGCCAACAACGATCCGGACTACGCGTTGATATCGCTGACGCAGCGCGTGCCGACGCTGATCGATGACGATTTCGCGCTGTCGGAATCCTCAGCCATTGTGGAGTATCTCGACGAGGCCTTTCCCGATCCGCCGATGTTTCCGGCCGAGCGGCAGCAGCGAGCGCGCGCGCGTCAGGTTCAGGCCTGGCTGCGAAGCGATTTTCTGCCGATCCGCATGGAGCGCCCGACGCCGACCATCTTCTATCACCAGCCTGCATCGACGCCGCTTTCCGCGGCAGCGCAAATTTCATCGCGAAAACTCTGCGCGGGGGCGTCCGAAATTGCTCAGCCATGGCGGCGACAATCTGTGTGGCGATTGGTCGATCGCCGATGTCGATCTGGCGTTAATGCTTAACCGGCTGATCGTGAATGGCGACGAGATTCCATTGCCGCTGGTTCGCTATGCCGGGGCGCAGTGGGAGCGGGCTTCGGTTCAGGGCTGGGTTCGCCGCGAACGCCCGCCACTGTGACCACGGTTCGAATCAGGCGTCGCGGGCAAGTGAATCGGGCCGGGTAACCTTGACCGGTTAGGTTAAAACCGGGATCGCGTTGCCGCGCGCAAGGGGATCGCTACGGTCGTTCTGTCGCTCAATTGGCCTGTGAAGCCGCACTTCCCGGCCATAATTTCAATGACGCGACACGGGACCGCCGGTTTTTTTTCGCGTCTGGCGGTCCCACCCTTCATCCCAAGCCCTTCATCCGAAGGACGATTTGCTGCCGCGCGCATGGGAATTTCGCGTCCCGCGCCTTGTCTGCCCGGCCAACCTCGCCTAGAACACGGCCCGACCAAAGGGCTTTTGACCGCCCTTCATGGCGCCTGGAGAGGTGGCAGAGTGGTCGAATGCACCGCACTCGAAATGCGGCATAGGTGCAAGCCTATCGGGGGTTTCGAATCCCTCCTCTCCGCCATTCGCCTCAAAAACCCCTGAAGTGAACCGTGCGTTAGAGGACAAGCTGCGATTTGTGGAGCAGACACCTTACGATTTCGTCAGGATCCTGATGGAGACAATATTGGTCCCCCAGGCAAGCGATGGCGCACTCTCCTCGCCATGGAAAACATCCCCTCACTCATACCTTTCTCGCGCATCGAGGAAATCCGTCATCGGTTCGCGGGCCACGCGCTGGCGGACGATGACGGTGCGATCTGGATCGTCGCGGCTTCGGCGCAGAACTGGCCCGAACTCATGGTTCTCAGCTTGGGTGAAATAACGCTCGGCGACGATGGCCTTATCCGGTTGGCCCTGTGGAGCGCCTCGAAGTGCTGCGCAACCCTGTTAGGCACGCGTCGCGCCACGCTGCTGTTGCCGGAGGACGACGACATGAGGGAGATCCGGTGCGTCGTTATCGCCAACGCCAGCCTGGCGACGCCCCGGCCGCTTTCCGGCTTTCTGATGAAACCGGTTCAGCTTCTCGACGGACATGCGTCACGCAACGTTCGCCGCTTTCGGAGCGCGCGCCGCACGCCGGAAGATAGTCAGGCACAGCGCGGACGAAACCCGTCTCGCATTGTTCGATGCCTTTCCCGTCGGTGACGACGGGAGAAACCCGCCGCCTGAAGGAGCCCACACTTCTTAGCGGCAGCTCAGCCTCTTCATCGGTCGTTCCGTCGGCTTCCGTCTGGGCCGGCGGGGAAGTTTTGTCCCAAACCGCTGGCTTTTCAGCAACCAAGGAAAGGAACTAAAATGAAACGTCTTCTTACCGCTTCAGTCGCCGCCGCCCTCGCTCTTGGCATGTCCGGCGCTGCCTCGGCCGAGCCGATCAAGAATGTTGTCCTGGTTCATGGCGCGTTCGCCGACGGTTCGGGATGGCACGCGGTCGCCGACATCCTGGAGCGCGACGGTTATTCGGTTTCGATCGTGCAGGAGCCCGAAACCTCGCTGGCCGATGATGCTGCAGCCACCAAGCGCATCATCGAGCGCGTGAATGCACCGCTGATCCTGGTCGGCCATAGCTACGGCGGCGCTGTCATCACCCAGGCAGGCAATGAGCCGCAGGTCCGTGGCCTGGTCTATATCGCAGCCTTCCAGCCGGACAGCGGCGAGGTCCTTGGCGGCTTGCTGAAGCAGATGCCGCCGGCGGCGAACAATGCGGTTCCCGCGGGTGAGGGCTATGTGATAGGTCGATCCGAAGACATTCCATGCCGACTTCGCGGCGGACCTTCCCGCGAAGGAAGCCCGCTTCATGGCGATTTCCCAGGTTCCGGTCAGTGTCACCGGGTTCGGCACCCCGATCACGAACGCCGCCTGGCACAACAAGCCGAGCTGGTATGCGGTCGCAACGGATGATCGCATGATCAATCCCGATCTCGAGCGCTTTATGGCTAAACGCGCCGGTAGCACCACGATCGAGGTAAAGGGCAGCCATGCCATCTATATGTCGCAGCCCCAAACCGTCGCCAAGCTGATCGAACAAGCAGCCAAGGATGCAAAGTAGCCCTGCATGGCAAGCCAGAATCTGCGCCGCCTCCTTTGGGAGCGCGGCGCGGATAGTGTCCTCTCCTACCAGGTCCGCAGGGTTGTCCTGCACAGGTCCATTGCCCGTTGCACCGCTGGAAGCAGACGGCGTCCTCGAGGATAGATGAGCGCAAGACTCCCCGGCACCGAAGCCAGCGCGACCGTATAAATTGAAAATCCCGGTCGCGGCGCATGCGGGGTGTGCACGGGTAGTAGGCCGAGGCCAACGTTGCGCTCGACCAGGGGATAGATTGCGGAAGCGTCATTGCAGTCGCCACCACGGACAGAGCGATGCCCGCGACAGAAAAGGCCTCCACGATCCGCTCGTAGATACCCATGCCGGAACGCCGGCGAAGCACGATGAGTGGGACGTTGGCCAGCATATCCAGCGTAATCTCTTTATCTGCCTGCCAGCGGTCATCGTCTTCGCGGCAGAGCAGGGCCATGGTCAGGGGAACCAACGCTTCCACGGCGAGTGCGGGATTCGCCACCGGCATATGCGTCACAGCGAAATCCAATTGCCGCGTTTCCACCATCGTTTCCAAAAGCTGCGGCTCACCTTGCTGCAGCGAAAAACTGACGGCATTGCCGTCTTCGCGCATGTCGGTGACCATCGTCGCAATCGCATCTATGGACATCTGCGTGAAACCGACGCGCAGTCTGCTGGTAAAGCCGCGCCCGATCGCGCGCATTTCCTGATCGAGCGCCGACGCACCACCGAGTAGCTCGGCGGCGCGCTCATACAGGGCCCTGCCGGTGTCGGTAACGACGAGGCCGCGCCCGGCACGCTCGAACAAGGTTACGCCCCATAGCTCTTCGAGCTGCTTGATTGCCACGCTCAGGTTGGGCTGAGCGACATTCAGCACGTCTGCTGCGGCGGCCAATGACCGGTGCTCAACCACGGCGCGGAAGTAGGTAAGCTGCCTCAGATTCATCGATGAAAACACATTAATTCTTTTAGCCTGCTTGTTATCTAAGTTTGCTGCGCCGGACGGCATGTGCCTCCAGCGTGGCGCCGGGTGGCGACCTCATGGGGCAACTTATCTGTCGCCGAGACTTCGAAAACAGCCATGAGACCCCTTTTATTGCCGACGCTGCGCCCGCTACGAGATCGCGACGATCTCGATCTCCTGACCAACCGCGCCGACCACATCCCCAACCGCTTTGCCCATCAGCAACCTCGCCACCGGCGATACGAACGAAATCGAACCGGCCTTGGGGTCGGCTTCGTCTTCGCCAACGA
This sequence comes from Bradyrhizobium sp., assembly GCA_037201505.1. Classification (GTDB taxonomy): domain Bacteria; phylum Pseudomonadota; class Alphaproteobacteria; order Rhizobiales; family Xanthobacteraceae; genus Bradyrhizobium. The sequence goes on along the minus strand of JBBCHO010000016.1, from coordinate 70,271 downwards.
TGCGATATGTCTGCACGCGTCCGTCGTCGCGTTTAAAGGTCACGGTGCTGCCAAAGGCAACAATGTCGGTTGATGTGGGGTTGGCGATGACTTCCGCCGTCCGCACGCGCGCCGCGAAGTAGCGAGCCATCGCGCAAGGGGATGGCGGCTTGGCGGCGGCGTTCGTTGACGTCTTCGATGGTTTGCGCGGTCTCGTACGTCTCGCGTGCGTCGTGGAGTTGCATTCCAGCGCCTTCAATCCGGCTTCCGTCACCAGGTTCGGATGCGGCGAAACCGGGCGGTCGGGGAGCAACGTCTCCGACGCGGTTTCGGCACTGTCTTCTTTGGTGAAGGCGACGCTCAATCCGGACTCCGTTTAGCGAATAAGATTATTTTTGAGCATGATCTTTTCGGAAAACCGGTTCCACTTTTCCGGATCATGCTCGGTTAGCGCCAGCCCATAGCGGGCGCGACATGGGTCAGGATCGCCTCGATCACATGCGCATTGTATTCGACGCCCAATTGATTGGGCACGGTCAACAATAACGTGTCGGCCTCGGCGATGGCTTCGTCTTTCTTAAGCTGTTCGATCAGGGCCTGCGGCTCGGCGGCATAGCTGCGGCCGAAGATCGCGCGTGTCCGCTCGTCGATGAAGCCGATCTGGTCGTCATTTTCGCGCCCGCTTCCGAAATAGCTGCGGTCGCGGTCGTCCATTAGCGCGAAGATGCTGCGGCTGACCGAGACGCGCGGTTCGCGCGTGTGGCCGGCTTCTTTCCAGGCGGCGCGGTAGGCCCGATCGGATCCTCGGGCGTGCATGTGCTCGACCGGGGCAGGTCCCGTCGTCACCATCTCAGGCGGCTATCTGGTACCAGAAGTCACGCGTCGGATTCATGTCGATCTTGGCGCCGGTGCGCTTGACCACGACGACCCAATCGACGCCGCCGCTCTTGGCGATCGCGGCATCGACATTGGTTTTCAGCGGTACTTTCTTGCCGCCGCGCAAACCCTCGTCGGCCGTGATCACGACCCTGGATTGGCAGTCGCTGATGCGCTGCGCGAGGCTGTCGGGAGAGAAAGCCCGCGAACACCACCGAATGGATCGCGCCGATCCGCGCGCAGGCGAGCATCGCATAGGCGGCTTCCGGGATCATCGGCAGATAGATCGTGACGCGGTCGCCTTTTTTGACGTTGCGGGTCCGCAGGATGTTGGCGAACTTGCAGACCTCGTCATGCAGCTGACGATAAGTGATGTGTTTCGATTCGGAGGGGTTGTCCCCTTCCCAGATGATCGCGGTCTGGTCGCCACGCTTTTCGAGATGCCGGTCGATGCAGTTCCAGGCGACGTTGAGGACGCCGTCCTCGAACCATTTGATCGAGATATTGCCCGGTGCGAAGGACGCGTTCTCGACCTTGGTGAAGGGCTTGATCCAGCCAATGCGCTTGGCCTGCTCGCCCCAGAACCCCTGGGGGGTCGCTGACCGACTGCTGGTACATTTTGCGGTATTTAGCCTCGTCGACGAAGGCGCGCTTGGCCCATTCTGCCGACACGTCGTAAATCTTCTCGGACATCATCCCCTCCACTGTCAGCGCTCTGGCCATCCGGCGCTCGCTGGCCGTCTTGATTGTTGATCTGATTATGCGTCGCCGGGCGATGGGCGGACAAGGCGCAAACGTCTGCGACCTTGGTCGGGCTGGCTGCGGGAACTTCGATCTTGCTTCGGAAAGCGATCACTTTCGCGTTTTGGCAAAGCTTGAAATCAACGTTATCGCGCGAATGGCTCCCATGAAAGGTATTTAGAAACCTCTTGTAACTGATTCGGGACTCGCATTAACAGGGGTTACCCCCTAAATCGCGTTTCCGGGGCCGGGCGGTCCACCCGGAACCAAGCCATAACAAGCGGCATTACTGGATAGCAGGCGGAGCAAGGCGACTACGGTCATGATAGATCAGCAGAATTTCGAGGCTACGCGGCCCGTTTCCGCCGATCCGGCCGTGGCGTTGGCGGAAGCGCTGGGGCAATTGCCCAAAGCTCCTGCCGTCAAGACATCGGCAGCGCCTGCCATCGCCGCCAAAACCTCCGTCGAAGCCCTGGCCCGCGACATCGGCCTCACCCTTGGCGACCAGAACGAATTGACCATCCGCCGGATCAAGCGCGGCAAGAACTACTCGTTTGTCCGTGCCAACGGCACGCCGATCCGCCATGTCGGCACCCTCCGGCGCCTGAATTCGATGGCGGTGCCTCCGGCCTACCAGCGGGTGCGCTATTCGCCCGATCCGACCTCGCATCTGCAGGCCGTCGGGATCGATGCGGCCGGCCGGCTGCAATACCGCTATCACGCCGATTGGGAGAAGGTCCGCGAACACCGCAAGGCGCATCGCCTGGCGCGGCTGGTCGCAGCACTTCCGAAAATTCGCCGCAACGTGTCCATGCATCTGTCGGGTGACGAGCCGACCCGCGAATTCGCGCTGTCGGCGGTGATCGAATTGATCGCGCGCACCGCGATCCGCCCCGGCAATGAATCCTATGCCCGCCTCAACGGTACCCGCGGCGCGACCACGCTTTTGAAGTCCAATGTCGTGCTGGAAGACGATACCCTCGTGCTGGCCTTCAAGGCCAAGGGCGGCAAGGCCGTGCGCAAGGAATGCGACGCCGCGAAACTTGTCCGCGCGATCGGTATTTTGCGCACTGTGCCGGCAAGCGCATGTTCCAGTACCGCGATAATTCCGGCACCGTGCGCACGGTATCCACCACCACCGTCAATGCGTTCCTGCGCGAGATCGCCGGCATCAAGATTTCGCTGAAGGATTTTCGCACCCTGATGGCATCCGCCGTGGGTGCTGGAATCGCTGTCGCGGATTTCGCCGGCGGCAAGCGCCCGCGGCCGCAAGAAGCAGGTGCTCGAAGCCGTCCGCGCCGCCGCGGACGAACTGTCGAACACGCCGGCGATATGCCGCAAGAGCTACGTCCACGATACTATCGTGACCGCGTTCGAAGACGGCATCCTCGAACGTTTCGCCGCGACGATGAAAGGCTATCGCTCGCAGTCCAAGCGCGAGCAATTGCTGGCGCAGGTGGTTTCGGCGGCGGCGGCGGCGTAGGCTGCGTGCGCGGTTTCTGATTCAAATTTCGAAGAGTTGGTGTCATTCCGGGGCGATGCGAAGCATCGAACCCGGAATCTCGAGATTCCGGGTCTGGTGCTGCGCACCATCCCGGAATGATGTTGTGGACGGCCCCACCTAAACGGCATCAAGTGCCAAAACGTGGTCGCCGGAGCGCCACAAAAAGGGAGGCCGTCCATGCAGAAGTTTATCAGAAGCTCGGTTGATCTGGGCAAGAACTATTTTCAGGTTCACGGGCTGGAGAGCGAAGGCGGCGCGTCGGTATCGCGGAAATTGAAGCGATCGAAGCTGCTTGAGTTCTATTCGCAGGTTGAGCCGTGCCGAATCGGCATGGAGGCTTGCGGCTCGGCGCATCATTGGGCGCGCGAACTGATCTCGATGGGGCACGAGGTGGCTCTGATACCGCCGGCTTATATCAAGCCCTACGTCAAGCGCGGCAAGAACGATGCGGTCGATGCGGCGGCGATTTGTGAGGCGATGTCGCGGCCGGGCATGCGCTTCGTGCCGGTCAAGCGCGCGGATCAGCAGGCAGTGCTGATGCTGCACAAGACACGGGAACTGCTGGTCAAGCAGCGCACCATGAGCGTCAACGCGCTGCGCGGCCATCTTGCCGAGTTTGGCCTTGTCGCCGCCCGGGGCATTGGCCGGGTCGATGAACTGCTGGCGTTGGCGCGGGCGGATGCGGCGCTGCCGCCAATTGCCAAAGCGGCGGTGGCGGGTCTGGCCCAGCATCTCGAAGGGCTCGATCAGTCGATCGAGACCCTGGAGGAGGATATCGCCAAGGCGCATCAGCAAAATCCGACCAGCCGCCTGCTCGATGAGATTCCAGGCATTGGAACCTTGATCGCCTCGGTGATCTCGGCCAGCGTTCCCGACCCGGCGGTGTTCAAGTCGGGACGCGACTTCGCGGCATGGCTGGGGCTGACCCCAAGACAAAATTCCAGTGGCGGCAAGGAGAAGCTCGGCGCCATCACCAAGCAGGGCAATCGCTACATCCGCAAGATGCTGGTCACGGGCGCGACCTCGGTGTTGCGTGTCGTAGGCAAGCGCACAGGCGCGCTCGCCGACTGGATCAACGCGCTGCGGGCCAGAAAAGCCTGAGCGGCTGACCGCCGTGGCGCTCGCCAACAAGCTGGCAAGGATCTGCTGGGCGGTCATGACCACCGGCGAGAGTTTCCGCGGCCAGATATATCTCAAGGCCTGAAGTACAACCGCCGCAAAAGCAGCATTCGAAGAGAGCACCGTTCGAGTTTGGCAAGCGCAAGAGACGTGATGAACGATTAGGTCACCACCGAAAGCCAGCGACACCCCGCCAGTCGTCACGAGCATCAAGCTCGCCGGAATGATAGGGACCACGGCAGTCGGAAATCATCAGGGCCAGCGGTCTTTGCGCCGCGCCAACAGGCCGGACATATGACCGAAGCTGACCAAATCGTTTGCAACGTTAAAAAATGCTTGCCAATAGGGGCCGTCCACATATGACAGTGAGTATGGTCTGCGATCTACATCCCGCCCATCTTGCAGATGATCTTCCATTCCTCCGCCGTCACCGGCTGCACCGACAGCCGCGAATATTTCACCAGCGCCATGTCTACCAGTCGCTTGTCGGCCTTGATCGCGGCCATCGTTACTGGTGTTTTCAGCGGCTTCTCGGCCTTGATGTCGACGCAGACGAATTTACCGGTCTTGTCGGTGGGGTCGGTGTAGGCTTCCTTGATGATCTCGGCGATGCCGACGATCTCCTTGCCTTCGTTGGAATGGTAGAAGAAGGCGAGGTCGCCCTTCTTCATCTTCACGAGATTCTGCCGCGCGGGTGAAATTGCGCACGCCGGTCCAGGCCTCGCCCTTGGCGCCTTTCGCGACCTGCTGGTCCCACGACCACGCGGAAGGTTCGGATTTCACCAGCCAGTACGCCATGATCATTCCTCCGCCTTGAAAGGCCGCGTCAAAAGACTTTCGATCGCCTCGTCGATGGTGGTCGCGCCGTTCAGGATGGCGGCGACAGCGTTTGACACGGGCATGTCGACGTCCTGCGCCGCCGCCAGTTCGATCAGCACGGGTGCGGTGAATTCTCCTTCGGCGAGTTTGTCGCGTGACCGCGCCTCGCCGCGTCCCGAGCGCCATGCCGAGCGCGAAATTGCGCGATTGCGGGCTTGAACAGGTCAGGATCAGATCGCCGAGGCCCGAAAGTCCCGCCATGGTCTCGCTGCGCGCGCCGCAGGCACGGCCGAGCCGCACCAATTCGCTAAAGCCGCGCGTGGTGAGTGCTGCCTGCGCCGAAGCGCCGAGTTTTTTTGCCGGCAGCGATTCCCGCCGCGATCGCCAGCACGTTTTTTCGCAGCACCACCGATCTCGACGCCGCGGATATCCGAGGTGTGATAGAGCCGAAAGCTCGGCGAACCCAGCGCCTGCGCCAGCGCGCCAGCGAGTTCGACTTCCCCGGCCGCCAGCGTAACTGCGGTTGGCAGGCCGCGCGCGACGTCTTCAGCAAAGCTCGGTCCCGACAGAATGGCCGGTCGCGCATCCGGGGCGGCTTCCGCGATCACCTCGGTCATGAACTTGTGGGTGCCGCGCTCGATGCCCTTGGCGCAGGCGATGACGGGCATGGCCTTGGCGATATGAGGCGCAAGGGCGCTGACCGCCGCGCGCAAACTCTGCGCCGGTGTCGCGATCAAAATGATGTCGGCGTGCGCGGCAAGTGCAATATCGTCAGTCACGTCGATATCGGCGGCCAGCGTCATGCCGGCAGTTTCGGATTGATGCGGGTCGCGGCGATCTGCGTTGCGGCGGCAGAATTGCGTGCGCAGAGCACAACACCGCGTCCGGCGCGCGCGGCGAGCGCCGCCAGCGCTGTCCCCCACGCGCCGGCGCCGATCACAGCGACTCTTTCGAAACCCGTCATCGCGCGACCCTGCCTAAGCTCCCTCGCCCCGCTCTTGCGGGGAGAGGGTTGGGGTGAGGGGCTTGCTTCCACGGGCACCGAGTCTGCGGTAAGTCCCCCTCACCCGGATTTTTCGCTGCGCGGTAAAATCCGACCTCTCCCCGCAAGCGGGGCGAGGCAAGGAAAGCGGCGCCGGCATCTTGTGCATGCGTCAGAACCCCGCACGCGTGTTGGCGTATCCCGCCGGCGCGGTGGCGTTTTCGTCGAGCAGCCAACGGGCGCGCGGCGGCGTGTCCATCGTGTCGCTGATCCCAATCGCGAGCCGTTCTGCGCCGGCCCAGGCGATCATCGCGCCGTTATCCGTGCAGAGCGCGGGCGGCGGAATAATCAGCGTGGTTTGGCGCCTTGGCCGCGACATCCTGCAGCGCGCCCCGAATCGCCTGATTGGCCGCGACGCCGCCGGCAGCGACCAATGCGCGCGGTGGACCGAATTGTTCGCGGAATAATCTCAAGCCGACGCTGAGCCGATCGGCAGTCGAGTCCAGTACCGCGGCCTGAAAACCGGCGCAGAGATCGCTGATGTCCTGCGGCTCCAGCGGATTGATCCGGCTGGCTTCGTTGCGCACGGCGGTTTTTAATCCGGACAGCGAGAAGTTGGCATCGCTGCGCCCAAGCATTGGGCGCGGAAACGCAAAGCGCTTGGCGTCGCCGCCGCCGGCCGCGCGTTCGACTTCCGGTCCGCCCGGATAGGGCAGGCCGAGCATCTTGGCGACCTTGTCGAAGGCCTCACCCATCGCGTCATCGACCGTGGTGCCGAGGCGCACATATTTGCCGACGCCGGTCACCGCGACGATCTGGGTGTGCCCGCCGGAAGCGAGAAACAGGCAATAGGGAAAAGCTAGGGAACATGTCAGCCGCGGCGTCAGTGCGTGGGCCTCGAGATGGTTCACCGCGATCAGCGGCGTATTGTGCACCATCGCGATCGCTTTCGCGGTGGTGAGGCCGACGATCACGCCGCCGATCAGGCCGGGGCCGGCGGCCGCCGCGACCGCGGAGAGCTGCGCAAAGCCGACGCCGGCTTCCTTCATCGCGCGCTCGACAATGCCGTCGAGCAGATCGACATGGGCGCGCGCCGCGATCTCGGGCACAACGCCGCCATAGGCCGCGTGTTCTTCGGTCTGCGAGTGCACGATATTGGACAAAATCCGGCCGGTGCCGTCGCTCTGGCGCTCGACCACGGCGGCTGCGGTTTCATCGCAGGTGGTCTCGATACCAAGAACGAGAGTTGATACCAGTGTTCGCGTGTCGTTACCCAATTTGAGGCCTTGCGTTATCGGCGAAACCGGCGTTTTTCGTCGTCCAGAGCCAGTATGGCTCTAGCATTGTGAGGTCTTGAAGTGCAATCGCCCGGTGACGCGAAAACCCCTTCAGCGACGGCGTGAAGCATGGCCATTCTTGTTACACGCCCGCACCCGGACGATGAGGTGACCGCCGCTGGCCTCCGCGCCCGGGGCTTTGAGGTTCTGCTGGCGCCGATGTTGCAATTTGAGCCGGTGGCCTTCGATGACGACGAGGAGATGCGCTACGGCGCGGTCATCGTCACCAGCGCCAATGCGTTGCGCGGGATTGAACGTCAGCTCGGGGATAGAGGTCTGCTGAAGCTGCCGCTGTTTGCGGTCGGCGAACATACCGCTGCCGCGGCCCGCAGCGTCGGCTTCGAAACCGTGATCCCGGCGAAAGGCGGCGCCGCGAGTCTGCGCGATCTGGTGCTGGCCAGTGCCAAGACAAAAGCGCTGAAGAGGACGAGCCCGCTGCTTTATCTGGCCGGTGCCGATCTCGCCCGCGATCTGGCCGGCGAACTCGGCGAGCGCGGATTTACCGTCGTCACGCTGGACGACATACAGGATGGTTCCCCGATCCAGCCTGCCGCGCGAAACCAGCGACGCCTTTGCCGCCAACCGGATCGAGGCGGTGCTGCATTATTCACGGCGCAGCGCGCGCGCATTCCTCGAATCGGTTCGATCAGCCGGTGTCGAAATATCGGCGCTGGCGATCCCGCAATATTGTATCTCGGCTGCCGTGGCCTCGGTGGTTCGCGACGCCGGGGCCCCGCAGGTCATCACAGCGGCGTCACCGGATGAAAATGCCTTATTCGCGCTGCTGGACCGTGCTTTGCGACCCTGATTAGCGTACGAGAGCGGGCCGATTCTGGTAGAGTTCGGCTGGAATGAACGAGGAACCGCGGAATGGACGAAGACAGGGCCGAAGACACCCCACTGTCGCCGGATTCGGGCCCGCGCCAGGCGCGCGCCGCCGACCATCGACCTCGAAGCCTCCCAGGTTTCAAGCGAAACCAAAGGGGCCGACACCGCAACGGCTGCGCCGTCCCGGCCATCCCGCCCATGGCTTTCGGCCGCGACCGCCACATCGGCGGTGACCGGCGCTGTCACGGCTGCGGTGGTGATTGCGGCGGCCTGGTATCTGGGATGGCCGGGCGAGGCGGCCGCGCCACCGGCCAATACGGCCTGCGATCGACACGCTGATGTCGCGCGTCGCGGATATCGAATCCAGATCGGCCAAGCCTCCGGTCACCGCCCCCGATCCGGCGGCCGCGGCGCGAATCGACGCGCTGGAGAAAACGATCGCTGGGCTGCGCAGCGAGATCGCCGGCACCCGCGCGCAATCCGAAAAGCTCGCCTCCGACGTCAGCGCGGTGAAGTCCACGCCGCGCGAAGCCGCCGCACCGCCGGATCTCAGCGCGATCAACGAGCGCCTCGGCCAGATCGAGCGCGCGACTCGCGCCGAGATCGCCCAGCAGAGCAACAAGCCGGCGGGACGATACAGCGCTTCGCCGTGTCGTGGTGGCATCGATGCTCGATGTGTCGGTCCGGCAGGGCGAACCTTTCGCCGCGGCGCTGACTGCGGCGAAGTCGCTTGCTGCCAACGCGGCAACGCTCAAGCCGCTCGATGAGTTCGCCGCGTCCGGCGTGCCGAGTGCGGCCATCCTCAGCCGCGAATTGTTGACGCTGGTGCCGAAATTGTCGCCGCCGGCGCCGGAAATGGCCACCACCGGCGCCGGATTGTCGATCGCCTGCAGGCCGGTGCGGCTAAACTCATTCGCATCGAGCGCAGCGATGCCGTCGGGACCGACCGTGGCGCCATCGTCGCGCGGGTGACGGCCGCGGCGCTGCGTAATGATTCGGCCGAGGCCCGGCGCGAATTGAATACACTGACGCCGGCCGACCGCGCGGCGGCACAGCCCTGGCTGGACAAGGCCGATCAGCGTGATGCGGCGCTCGCCGCCTCGCGTCAATTCGCGGCCGACGCCATGACGGCGCTCGCCAAACCGGCGCCATAGGATTTCGATGTACCGGATCATTCTGTTTTTGGTGTTGATTGCGCTCGCAGGCTGGGGCGCATCGTGGGTGGCCGATCAGCCCGGCGAGGTCCTGATATCGTGGAGCGGCGGGAAAGCGCATCCCTCGCTGCCCACGTTTGTGCTGTTGCTCGGTATTGTCGTTGTCGCGGCGATTTTGGCCTGGACGATATTGCTTTTCCTCTGGCGCCTGCCGGAACGCCTCAGGCGCAACCGGCACGAACGGCGACGCGCGCGGGGCCGCAACGCGATCACGCAAGGGCTGCTCGCGATCGGCCATGGCGATTCCTCGGCCGCGCGTCAGCATGCCGACGTCGCACGCCGCCATGCCGCGGATGATCCGCTGGCGCTGTTGCTGCACGCGCAATCCGCCCAACTCGATGGCGATCGCGAGGGCGCGCGAAAGGCGTTTCACGCGATGGCTGAACGCCCGGATACAAGATTGCTGGGCCTGCGCGGCCTGTTCATCGAAGCGCAGCGTGCCGACGATCCGGTCGCGGCGGTCGGCATTGCGGAAGAAGCGCTGAAATTGTCACCGGGGTCGACCTGGGCTTCGCAGGCGGTATTGGGATTTCGCTGCGCCAAGGGCGACTGGAACGGCGCGCTGGCGATTCTCGACAATAATCTCGCCTCAGGCCTGATCGACAAGCCGGCCTATCGGCGCCAGCGCGGTGTATTGCTGACGGCGCGTGCGCTGGAACTTGAAACGGTCGATCGCGATCTGTCGCGCGAAAGCGTGATGGAGGCGATCAAGCTCGCACCGACGTTAGTTCCGGCCGCGGTGCTCGCCAGCAAATACCAAAGCGAGGCGCATCAGGTGCGCCGCTCGATGCGCATTGTGGAGGCGGCGTGGCTCGCGCATCCGCATCCTGACCTGGCCGACGCCTACGCGCACGTAAAACTCGGCGATTCCGCGCGGCAGCGGCTGGTGCGGGTCGAGACACTGGCGGCCAAAGCGCCGGGTCATCTCGAAGGCGCGCTCGCGATGGCGCGCGCCGCGATCGATGCGGTGGAATTCGCGCGTGCGCGCGAGGCGCTGGCGCCGTTTATTGCCGCGCCGACGCAGCGGGTCGCGATGCTGATGGCGGAAATCGAGCGCACCGAACATGGCCATAGTGGCCGGGCGCGGGCCTGGACCTTGCGCGCGGTGCGCGCGCGGCACGATCCCGTGTGGACCGCGGATGGTTATGTCAGCGATCGCTGGCGGCCGGTATCGCCGGTGTCCGGCCGGCTCGATGCGTTTCAGTGGCAGATGCCGCTGGCGGCCTTGCCGTCGGACAAGAATACCGCGATCGAATCCTCGCCGTTCGAGGAGGCGATGCTCGCCGCTGCCCCGCGCCGCGTCGAGTCGCCGCGAGAGGTTTTGCAGGAAACCCCAGTGGAAGTTCCGCCCCCGGCTGCACAGGACAATGTGCCGGTGATTTCAACGCCAAAGCCCGCGATCGAGCCAGCCCCCATTGTGGCGCCGATTCCCGCGCCGCCGTGTCCGCGCCGCCGCCGACCGAGGCGGTTCCTGCCGCCGCCCCGCCGCTGTTCCGGGCGCGGCAGGATATCCCGAAAGCCGCCGACAAACCCGCTCTTGCCAGTATTCCCGCGGTAATTCCGATCGTCCGGGCACCCGACGATCCAGGAATAGATGACGAGGCCGTCAGCGACGAATTCACCGACCAGATCAGCTCGCCGTCGGGCCAGGCCGGCGGCTGGCGCGGCTTCCTATCCCGCTGGGGTAATTAAAGCGTTTTCGAGCGAAAGGCGGCCTGAAACGGCTTCGGGCGGCAGCGTTTTTCTTGCAAATCGGGCGTTGCCCGATATCAGGTGCACGCGTTTTCAGGCAGATTCTGAGCGCGCTGTTTGGTCCGCCGCAATAGCTCAGTTGGTAGAGCACGTCATTCGTAATGACGGGGTCACAGGTTCGAGTCCTGTTTGCGGCACCAGCATTTTTCATTCCAGCAATAAGACGTGGATGGCCGGGTATAGGCGAGCGGAAGCGACGCCGTACTTTGGGCGGCTATGGCCCGGCCATGACGAAAGCGTTGAGCTCTTGCGGAGCTGGGATCTTTTACTGCGAAACCGTCTGGACCACGCTGTTCACCGGGCGCAGGCTGGTCGGGGGTAGCTTCATGTCCTTGACCAGCGCTTCGTCATATTCCGGCAACGTCTGATACGTGGTCTTGGCCTTCATCAGCACGACCTTGTAACCACCGGCCTTGAGACGGCGCAGCCAGCGTGGGCATCGCTTCGGCGGTATGTTTCTGGAAATCGTGCATCAGGATGATGCCCTTGCCGAGCTTGTCGAGCTTGGTCATCACAGTGTTGACGATCTGCGCCGCGTCCTTGGCCTTGAAGTCGAAGGAGTCGGCGTCGCAGGAAAACATCGCGACATTGCGCGTGCCGAGATAGGCCATCGCGGCCGGCCGTGCTGCAATTCGGGGAAGCGGAAGAACGGCGCCGGTGCGGTACCCAGCGCCATCTTGACCGCGCTGTAGCCCTTTTCGATTTCGTCCTTGGCCGCCTGCTCGGTCATCTTCTTGCTGTTCAGGTTGGCGTGCGACCAGGTGTGTGCGCCAACGGTGTGACCGGCCGCGGCGACTTGCCGCAGAATTTCGGGATGATAGGTGGCGTGCTTGCCGATCGGGAAGAACACCGCCTTGGTGCATTCATCGGCGAGGGCCTTGAGCACGGCAGGCGTGTTTGCCCGGCCACGGACCGTCGTCGAAGGTCAGCACGACTTCTTTGTCGGCCAGAAAATCAAGCTGCTTGAAATGCTCGAAACCAAAACCCGGTCCGCCCGTGGTGTCGATTTCGACCACGCGGCTGAGGCCAAGCGCGTCCGGATTGGCGCAGACGGCCTTGACCGGCTGCGGTGCAACGGGCGGCTTTTCCGGGATCGTCCCGGTAACTTCAATGTCGCGGGGCACGCCGGTTTTAGCGGGCGCGGCGGGCGGAAGCTGCGGGGCCGGTGCGGCAGCGACGATCTGGGGAGCGAGTTCATGGCCCGGATGGGAGGTCCAGACCAGACGCCGGCGATGACGACCGCCGCTACGACACTCGCCAACATCAAACCGACCGCATTACGCATGGTTACGCTTCCTTAAATACGCACGACAAATTGGAGCCATCTCATTTATGGAAAATAGTTATTAACGCCCCACCAACGCCGCCCGGTTCCGACGCGCTAATTAGCGGCACCCATTAACGGGCTCCCGAGAGAAGCGAGCGATTGAGTGACTGAAGTCACATTCAGCTCAAGGAGTGACTGAAGTCACAGTCGATGCCGCGCCAGCAAGACACAAACAGGCACAACGCGCCGCTGACCCGGCGATACAATCGGGGGCCGAACATGACTGCATCTCACACCAGGACACCCCGCCAGGCCGGTTTGGTGCTGGTTTTCGCCGTCTTGCTGTCCGGGCTCTGCTCGACCCAAAGTTTTGCCTTCAGCGCCGAGGCGCAGCAGATGTGCACCGGCGACGCGTTTCGCCTCTGCAGCTCCGAAATCCCCAATATTCCGAAAATCACCGCCTGCATGGTGAAGCATCGGTCGGATCTCAGCGCCGGGTGCCGGTCCGTGATGGACCGGGATATGGCCCAACAATCCAGCAAGGTCGCGGCGCAATAGTTCCAGACGCCAAGTCATATGCGCCTTATGAATTCGTCCGCTTTGGGCGCATTGACATCACAGGCGCGGCGGACTCTGATCGCCCGTATAATTGAGGTAAGGCGTGATCAGATCGACCAGATTTCTTTTTATTGTTTCATTCGTCGTGATTGCTTCTGCGGCGTCGGCACAGCAGGGCCATGACGCCTGCGCGCGGGATGTCTCGCGTCATTGCCGCGCCGTGATGAACGATGGCGATTCGGCGGTTCTGGGCTGTCTCAAGCAACACCGCGCCCGGCTCAGCAAGGCCTGTGACAAGGTGCTGACCGATAACGGGCAGTAGTCACCGATCGTCATTCCGGGGCGATGCGAAGCATCGAACCCGGAATCCAGAAGTAATAAGCGCGAGATTCCCCGATGTGCGATTGCACATCTGAGGTTCAGCCCTGCGGGCTGCCCCGGAATGACGGATTGTATTTTACGTGCTGCTGCTGCCCGCCGCGGCGGAGGCGACCGGCAAGACGTCGTTGGCGGCGCGGTCGGGGCTTTCCTCCTTCCAGCGCACCGATCCGAACGGCCGCTCCAGCATGCGGCGGATGCGGATCGGGTCCGGGCCGAGATGAAAGGCGATCGCCTGCAAATGCAGCGCGCGTTCGGATTGCGTCGCGCGATTGCGCTGGCGCAGATAATCCATCCAGGTCGGGCAATGATAGCGTTCGGTCCACAATTCGGGATCGGCGATGTCGCGTGCGATCGACCAGCCATAGGCGCCGCTGCGCTGGCGGCTGAGTTGCACGTCCTGCATCACATTGTGGAAGGCGCGCGCGTTTTCCTGCGCCACGCGATATTCGATCTCGACCACCAGCGGCCCGCTGCGCGCGGTCAAAGACAACTGCACTTCGGGATCGGCGAGTATTTCCGCGTCCTCGTTGCGCGCGCCGATCCGCGGCATGTGTAGCCACAGGCCGAGCACCGGGGAAGCAAACATCAGCGCGCCGGAAATCAATAGCGCGGTCCTCGACGCCGACCTGGTCGGTCAGGTGCCCCCAGCCCCAGCTTCCGATTGCGATGCCGCCGGCAATCGAAGCCTGGTACGCCGCCAGCGAGCGGCCCGCGACCCAGCGCGGCGCCGAGAGCTGAACGCCGATATTGAACAAAGCGACCGCGAGCATCCACGCCGCGCCCGCCACCACCAGCGCCGCGGCGGTCAGTACCGGCTCCCGACTCAGCGCCACCGCGACGATCGCGCCGCCCATCGACAGCGCGCAGGCACGGATCGCGGCTTCGCCGCTCATGCGTTTGCGCACTTCGGCGATGTTGAGTGCGCCGACCACCGCACCCATGCCGAAAGCGCCGAGCATGATGCCGTAGGTTTGCGCGCCGCCATGCAAGAGGTCGCGCGCCACCAGCGGCATCAGCGCCGAGACCGAACCGCCAAGAATGCCGGTCACCAACGTGCGCGCCAGCACGATGCGGATCGAGGGCGAGTTGGCGATGTAGCGCACACCCGAGACGATCGCCCGATTGAGGCGTTCGCGCGGCAGCCGCGACGGCTCGTTGGTTCGTCGCCAGAGAAACAGCACGACCAGCAGCGGAATATAAAGCACCGCATTGGCGGCGAAGGCCGCGACCGCGCCGGCAGTCGCGACCACGATGCCGCCGATGGCGGGGCCAAAACTTCGCGCGATATTGTAACTGATGCCGTTGAGCGCTACCGCCGATGGCAACGTCTCCGCCGGCACCTGCTCGCTGACCGAGGATTGCCAGGCAGGGCCGAACAGCGCCATGCCGCTGCCGACGACGAAACAAAGTGCCAGCAGGGTTTGCGGCGTGATCAGGCCGAGCCACGCCAGCACCGATAACGCGGGTGGCACCCGACAGCGCGATCACGAGCGAGATCAGGGCGACGATGCGCCGGTCGTACATGTCGGCAATGGCGCCGGCCGGCATCGAGATCAGCATCACCGGCAGCATCAAAGCCGTCTGCACCAGCGCGACCTTGTCAGCCGACGATGTCATCTGGGTCATGGCCCACGCCGCCCCGACCCCCTGGATCAAAAGACCGAGATTGGAGAGCAGGCTCGCCAGCCAAATGCGCCGGAACACGGAATGCTGCAGCGGCGCGGTGACGCCATCGGCTGACAACATCGAGGGTCTTGGCTGTTCCGTCATGGCCCGTTCCGTTGATGCCGGCCGTCACCGGTCCTTGATTCCCTGCGGTTCGCAGTGATGCCCGTGAAAGTCCTTGGCTGTCCAGTGGTTAGGCCACAGGGAAAATTACGGTGCGCAGCCACAAAACCGGGGATCGCGGCCCATATTCCGTCAGATGGTATTGGCCAGTGCGGAGCGCCTTCATGGCGCCGGGATTCCGGAGCTGATAGGATTGGGAAACGCCGATCTCGTCACCAAGCCCTTAGCGAGGAAGCCCGTGAGCATAGCCGAAGCCTGGGATATTCCGGTCACGCCGCAGCCGCTGGTGCCGCCGCGCCCGCCACGCGCCTCCGAAACCTTGACGCCACTGAAGCGGATGTCGCTGATGCGCGAAAGCATGATCGCGACCTGGGGACAGCCTGCTTACGAAGAGGAAATCATCCAGGGCCGCTTCCTCGGGCGCAACAGCTTCATCGTCAACGTGCCGGATGCGATCCGGCATGTGCTGGTCGACAATTACGAGAACTACACGCGAACGCCGGCCGGCATCCGGGTACTGCGTCCGGTGCTTGGCGAAGGCCTGCTGATTGCCGAGGGCCGCGCCTGGAAGCACCAGCGCCGAACGTTGCGCCGGCGTTCACGCCGCGCGCGGTGGCGCCGATGATTCCACATATGATCGCCGCGACCGATGAAACGATCGCGAAGCTGCAGGCGCTGAGCGGCGCGCCGGTCGATCTGCGCGAAGCATTGCAGCGCATGACGCTCGAGATCGCCGGGCGTACGATGTTCTCGTTCGAGATGGGCCGTCACGGCCCGACCTTGCGCGACTTCGTGATGGAATATGGCGCGCGGCTGGCGCGCCCGCATTTTCTCGATCTGCTGTTGCCGTCGGGCTGGCCGAGCCCGCAGGATTTTTCCCGCGCCCGTTTCCGCAGGCGATGGACCCAGTTCATCGGCACCTTGATGAAAGAGCGCCGCGCCATCGGCAAGAACGAAGGCGCCCCGGCACGCGATCTGTTCGACCTGATGGATGCCGCGCGCGATCCGGAGACCAATGAGGCCTTCAGCGACGAGCAGCTTGGCGATCAGGTTGCGACGATGATTCTCGCCGGCCACGAGACCACCCGCGACGGCGCTGTTCTGGTCGCTGTATCTGTTGGCGCTGGATGGCCCGACCCAGGATCAACTAGCGGCCGAGGTTCAGAGCGCGACCGCGAACGGCACGCTCGATCTCGACCGGCTGAAATTTACCCGCGCGGTGGTCGATGAAACCATGCGGCTCTATCCGCCGGCGTTTCTGATCGCACGCGCGGCCTATGCCGCCGATACGGTCGCAGGCCGGCCGGTCAAGAAGAACGACGTGATTTTGATCGCGCCATGGCTTCTGCATCGTCACGAAAAACTTTGGGACAATCCGAACGCCTTCATCCCCTCGCGCTTCATGCCGGGCGCGCCGGCGGTGGACCGCTTTGCCTATCTGCCGTTCGGCGTCGGTGCACGGGTCTGCATCGGGGCGCATTTTGCGCTGGTGAGGCGACATTGGCGCTCGCCAAACTGATCGCCGCTTTCCGCGTCGAGCTTGTCGACGGGGCGCCGGTGATGCCGCTCGGTGTGGTAACGACACAGCCCGATCGCTCGCCGATGTTTCGGATTACACGCCGCTAACCGAAGCCTGTACGCGCGCACCTGCAGCCCTTGCGCTGAGGTCCCGGTGCACTCATTTAAGCTTACGGTATGAACGACATCCAGGCGCAATTTTCGGTATTGAGGCAGGTGGCCGATCCGGCAGTGGCCGATGCGATCGGGCGCCTGGTCGAGACCGGCGCGGATCACGAACTCAACCGGATCAATCTGCTGGATTTTTCCAGGCACACCGGCCTTGACGAGGAGCGGGTGATTTCCGGCTTTCTGCATGCGTCGCGGCTCGGAATGTTCGATCTCTCCTGGAACGTGCTGTGTCCCGGCTGCGGCGGCGTGCTCGATGCCCACAGCACCCTGAAATCGCTGCGCCACGATGAATATCAGTGCGGGCTGTGCGCGACAGGCTACGAGGCCTCGGTCGACGAACAGGTCGAGGTCGCCTTCACCGTCAGTCCCCGTATCAGGCAAATCGCCGCGCATGATCCGAACTCGTTGCCGATCTGGGAATATTTCAAGCAGGTGTTCTGGAGCTCCGGCGTCGATTTCGATCAGGAATCCGCCATCGCATTAACGGACGAGGTGCGCTGGACACGCGTGAATTGCCGGCTGGAGAGAAAGCTGAGGTCTCGCTGCAACTGCCGGCGGAATTCATCATCGTGTTCGAGCCGGTGACGCACGCGGCAACGTTCATCGATGTTCAGGGCGAGCCGACCCAGGAAGTTCAGCGGATATCGCTGACCTACACCAAGGCTCACGCGCCGGTCGAAACCGTCACATTGCGCCCCGGCCCGTTGCTTCTGTCGCTCGACAACCAGGCCGGCGTGCGGGTGCTGCCGTCGGTCTTCGTCGCTGCCGCCGCGCTTCATCATCTGATCCGCAAGCGCAAGCCGCTGTTGACCGCCAAGCGGATGCTGACCAACAGACGTTTCGCGATGTCTACAAGGCCGACAATCTCAATATCGATCAGCGGCTCAAGATCACGTCGTTGACATTCCTGTTCACCGATCTCAAGGGTTCCACCGCGCTCTACGAGCGGGTCGGCGATCTCGCCGCCTTCGATCTGGTGCGCGCGCATTTCCACGCCTTGCTGGAAATCATCGCGTCCGAAAAAGGCGCGGTCGTGAAGACGATCGGCGATGCGGTGATGGCGACTTTCGTACGGCCGGAACATGCGCTCGCCGCGGGGTTGCGGATGCGCGCTGCGATGGATGCGCTCAATGCCGAGCGTGGCACGGATGATCTCGTGGTCAAGATCGGGATTCATGAAGGGCCCTGCCTCGCCGTCATGCTCAACGAGCGGCAGGATTATTTCGGACAGACCGTCAACATCGCCGCCCGGGTTCAGGGCCTTGCGACCTCGCAGTCGATCCATATCACCGGGCCGGTGATCGACGCGCCCGCCGTGGCCGCGCTGCTGGACAAAAAGGCGATTGCGCCTATCCAGAAACACGCGGCACTGCGGGGCATCGCCGACAAGATCGTCGTTTACGAAATCCTCTGAACGAATTCCCCTGAGTAGGATCCGTTGTATTGCTATTCGTAATGCGGTTTGGGAACTTGTGCGGATTGCGCACCGGGAATTTCCAGCCCATATACTGGCCTGTGCCGCCGATGCGGCAGCCAAGCGACGTCAACGATTTATCTCACGCGATATCGGTAGGAAGTGATGCTGGACGGATTACGCCAATTCATTGCCGACGTTATTTCTCCCGGTGGACACGAGGGCCGGTCCTTCGACGATACCGGCTATCGCCTGGCAGCGACTGCGTTGCTGGTGCACGTGATCTCACTCGATGGCGAGCCATCCGAAGTTGAAAAGCGCAAGCTTCATAGCCTGATCGAAAGCCGCTTCGGACTCGATCCGGGAACCGCCGATCAATTGATCGCCTCCGCGACGCTGGTCGAAGGCGAGGCGGTCGATCTCTACCATTTCACCAGCGTCATCATGCGTTCGGTGGATGAGGTGGGTCGGTTGCGCATTGTCGAAATGATGTGGGAGCTGGTTTACGCCGACGGGCAGGTCAGCGAGTTCGAGGACAATGTGGTGTGGCGTGCCGCCGATCTGCTCGGCGTGTCGTCGCGCGACCGGATCGACCCTCAAGCATCGTGTTGCCGGTGCGCAACCTGCGACAGCCGCCGGCAATTGAGGTTGTGGGGAGGCCATCCGGCCCGCCGCGGTGTTGCGTGTTTTGACTTCCCGATGGCACGGCACGGTGCTGGACATGACGAAACTTTAATTTCGCCGCCTGTCGTGCGCTGTGGGGCGCGTTTATCCCCCCCAAATCTTCTTGTTTAATTCTCCCGATCGCGGATTTGACGGTACTGAAGTGCTTGCAGGCGGCTTGCATCCCGCTTAAGGCGTATGCTGCCTTCCTGGGCATATCCTGCCATTTATTTACGAGCATCGATCGTGACTGATGACTGAGCGTGTGACGCTGATTACCGGGGCCTCGGCTGGAATAGGTGCCGAACTGGCTCGGGTTTTCGCTTCCAAGGGCCATCGCCTCGCGCTCGTGGCGCGACGTGCGGATCGCCTGACGGCGTTGGCAGCCGAAATCGGCGCCTCCGGCGGTGCGGCCCCGCTGGTGATTCCCTGCGATCTCGAACAGCCCGACGCCTGCGATCAGGTCGCCGCCGCGCTGGCTGCGGCCGGGGTAGAGGTCGAGTTTGTTGTCAACAATGCCGGATTCGGCTTGTTCGGCACTGCGGCGCAACTGAACCGCGCGGAGCAGCTGGGCATGATTGCGGTCAACATTCGCGCGTTGACCGATCTGTCGCTGCGGTTTGCCGACCAATTGATTCGCAATCGCGGCGGCATCCTCAATCTGGGATCCATCGCCGGCTTCCTGCCGGACCCCGGCATGGCCGTGTATTACGCCTCCAAGGCCTACGTGCTGTCCTTCACCGAAGCGCTGCGCGGCGAGCTCGGTCCGCGCGGTGTACGTGTGACCGCGCTGTGTCCCGGGCCGGTGCCGTCGGAATTTCAGAATCGGGCGGGGTTCGCTCCCGGATTCGATTCTGCGGTCCTGAATGTTTCGGCGGCGAATGTCGCGATGGCCGGATATCAGGGGTTGATGGCCAACAAGCGGGCCGTATTGCCCGGCCTCGGCATCAAGATCGTCCCGGTTCTGCTGCGGCTGTTTCCCCGCGGGTTTATCCTGGCGGCGGTCGCCCGTTTTCAGCTGCGCAAGCGTTGACCGGCCTATCGGGGCCGTTCTGGCCCGTGATTTGCTCATTTTGCACTGAACTCAGCAGCGCTGTGCTCACACGAAGTTAACGATTGCTTAGCTATGATTTCGGCTTGATTGCCGCGCAAAGAAAAGTCGATGCCGTTTCAGCCGATCAAGGCCAGCGCCGGAACCGTGCACTACCTGTCGGGCAGCTTACCTCCGGCCGCCACGCCTTCATTCGCCACTGAGCCTCTCTTGCCCGTTCTTATCGTCCTGCATCAGGAAACCTCGATGCCGGGCCGCGTCGGCAATGCGTTACGGGCGCTCGGGCATCCCCTGGACATCCGGCGTCCGCGGTTTGGCGATGCGCTTCCCGAAACGCTGGATGGCCATGCCGGCGCTGTCATTTCGGCGGCCCGATGAGCGCAAATGATCCGGATGATTTCGTTCGCCGCGAGATCGACTGGATCGAAGTGCCGCTGCGGGAGCAGCGGCCGTTTATGGGGATTTGCCTCGGCGCGCAGATGCTCGCGATGCAACTCGGGGCCCGGGTCGCACCGCATCCGCAGGGACGCGCCGAGATGGGGTATTACCCGATCCGTCCCACCGCTGCGGGGCTCGAGCTGTGCGGGCATTGGCCTGAACATGTCTATCATTGGCACCGCGAGGGGTTCGAACTCCCCCGCGGCGCAGAGTTGCTGGCCGAGGGATGCGACTTCCCGGTGCAGGCCTTTCGCTCGGGCCATTCATTCGGCTTCCAGTTTCATCCCGACGTGACCTACGCGATGATGCACCGCTGGACGACGCGCGGCGATGCGCGCCTCGAAAATGCCGGGCGCCTGCCCGCGTCACCAGCATTTCGCCGAACGCGCGGTTCACGATGTGATCGAGCGCGCCTGGCTCAATCACTTCCTTGATGGCTGGCTGGCCCGCCTGCCCGGTGTCCGTGATGTCGGAAGCTGCGGAATAGTCGCGCTTCTCCGGTTGCGTTCCAAGATTCAAAATGAAGTGTTGGGTCAAAGCCCGTCGTCGCCCTGCGGGCTATGCCGGGCACGCACCGTCCTTCAGGCTGTGCGTGGCCGTGCCCACGCGTAGCCCGAAGGGCGAAGCGTGGTGGAGCCAGGCGGGATCGAACCGCCGACCTCGTCATTGCGAACGACGCGCTCTCCCAGCTGAGCTATGGCCCCATCGTGGCCGCTTGATGGGAAGCGGGCGGCCAGTAATCGGCGCCATTTACAATCCGCGCCAAGGCCAAGTCAAGAACGGCGAAATTGCTGATTTTCCGGGCCATTTTCCGGGAAGTTCCCTTGTTTGGGAGGGGGGGAACCGATATTTAGCAGGAAGTCGAATCCACGACAGAACCCCGCGAGTAAGCCTGCCATGCGTGCCGTTCTCGACATCGTTCTTATCGTTCTGGATCTCTATGTCTGGCTGCTGATCGCCTCGGCCATCCTGTCCTGGCTGATCGCCTTCAATGTCGTGAATACGCGCAACCAGTTCGTGTCGGCGGTGGCCGAATTCCTCTACCGGATCACCGAGCCGCTGCTGGCGCCGATCCGCTCGATCATGCCGAATCTGGGCGGTCTCGATATCTCGCCGATCATCCTGATCCTGATCATCATGTTCATCCAGCGGGTGATCACCTATTACATCTATCCCGCCGTTTTCTGATCGCGGGTGATCCTTGGCTGATCCTTGGCGTTATTCCACCCAAGGCATCAGCGTCGCGCTGCGGGTGACCCCGCGTGGCGGTCGCGACGATATCGACGGGCGTTGAAACGCTCGCCAATGGCCGCAGCGTGGTCAAGGTACGTGTCCGCGCCATCGCCGAAGGCGGCGAAGCCAACCGCGCTGTGACGGAGTTGGTCGCGAAAGCCCTCGGCGTGACCAAAGCCAGTGTGCGGGTGCTGTCCGGTACGACATCGCGCCTCAAACAGATTGCCGTCGACGGTGATCCCGCCAAACTGGGCGCTGTTCTGCGCGAACTGACCGCGTTGAAGAAGGATTGAGATGACGGCCCATATCATCGATGGAAAAATCATTGCCGCCGAGCTTCGCGCGCGTGTTGCTGACGAGGTGGCGCAGGTTCGGCGCGATCGCGGGATCACGCCCGGACTAGCGGTGGTGCTGGTCGGCAGCGATCCGGCCAGCCAGGTCTATGTCCGCAGCAAGCACAAGCAGACGCAAGCCGCCGGCATGGCGTCGTTCGAGCATGTCTTGCCCGCCGACGTCGCGCAAAGCGATTTGCTGGCCCTGATCGCGCAGCTCAACCGCGATCCTTCCGTGCACGGTATTCTGGTGCAGCTGCCGCTGCCGAAGACGCTCGACACCGAAACCATCATCAATGCGATCGATCCGGCCAAGGATGTCGACGGGCTGCATCCGAACAATGCCGGGCGTCTCGCCGGCGGGTTGGCTGCGTTAGCGCCGTGCACGCCGCTCGGCTGCATCATTCTGACCAAGAGCGTGCATGCTTCGCTCGAGGGCATGAACGCCATCGTGATCGGCCGCTCCAACCTGGTAGGTCGTCCCCTGGTGCAATTGCTGCTGAATGAAAACGCCACCGTGACGATCGCGCATTCGCGTTCGCGTGACCTTGCGCAATTATGCGCGCGCGCCGATCTGGTTTACGCCGCGGTCGGCAAGCCCGAAATGGTGCGCCGCGACTGGGTCAGGCCGGGCGCGACCGTGATCGATGTCGGCATCAACCGGTTGCCTGACGTGGACGGCAAGACTCGTCTGGTCGCGATGTTGCCTTCGATGAAGTGTCGCAGGTCGCGGGCGCGATCACGCCGGTGCCGGGCGGAGTCGGCCAAATGACGGTGGCGTGCCTCTTGGTCAACACGCTACGCGCAGCTTGCGCGATTCACGGATTGCTGAAGCCGGGGGTGTAGCTTCCTGTCGTTCCGGGCGCGAGCGAAGCGAGTGAACCTCAGATGTGCAATTGCACATCGGGGAACCTCGAGATTCCGGGTTCGATGCTTCGCATCGCCCCGGAATGACGGCTGCGCCGTCACTTCCCCTTTGCGCGCTCGATGCCTTCCAGGATCAGCCGGTGCGCGTCGGCGGCATCGCACCAGCGCAGGATCTTGACCCATTTCTTGGGCTCGAGATCCTTGTAGTGCTCGAAGAAGTGCTGGATTTGCTGCAGGGTGATATCCGGCAGATCACTATAGTTTTTCACCTTGTCGTAGCGCTGGGTCAGCTTTGACGAAGGCACCGCGATGATCTTCTCGTCGACGCCGGCCTCGTCTTCCATCATCAGCACGCCGACCGGGCGCACGCTCATCACAGCGCCCGGAACGATCGCACGGGTGTTGGCGACCAGCACGTCGCAGGGATCGCCGTCGCCTGACAGCGTATGCGGAATGAAACCGTAATTTCCGGGATAGCGCATCGCCGTATAGAGGAACCGGTCGACGACCAGCGTGCCGGCTTCCTTGTCCATCTCGTATTTGATCGGCTCGCCGCCAACCGGCACCTCGATGATGACGTTGACGTCATGCGGTGGATTGGTTCCGATCGAGATGGCGTCAAGGCGCATAAATTGGCTCCGCAAGGCTTTGGAGTGAAGTAAATTACGTTCCGGATCGAGCCTGACGCACGGCGCCAGCATCGCTCATGGCGTCGTTCAAGAACCGGTCAATTTGAGGGCTCAATTGGTCCAGGCGAAGGCGACCTTGTCGAGCGATTTGGGCCCGAACTTCTCCGACGAGCGCGCCACCATGCGGCCGCCCAGCGCGCGGTAGAATTCAGTCGCGAGATCGTTATCGGACAGCGCCCATACCACCATGCTCTTAAGGCCGCTCTGCAGCAGGTCGCGCTTGGCCGCGGCAAACAGCCGGCGGCCCGAAGCCGAGGCCCTGGAATTCCGGCCGCAGATAAAGCTCGTAAATCTCGCCTTCGAAGTGCAGGCTGCGGGCGCGGTTGCGGCCGTAATTGGCGTAGCCGGCGACCTTGTCGCCAAACACCAGTACGCTGACGCGGCTGCCTTTGCGGATCGCGCTGTCCCACCATTGCGGGCCGCGGCGATTGATCAGCTTCTCCAGCTCGGCACCGGGAATGATACCCTGATAGGCCGAACGCCAGGCTTCGTCATGGGTGGACGCCACCGCGGCTGCATCCGCAGCTTTGGCCGGCCGAACCTCGATCAGGGTTGTGCTCATGGTTCTGATCAAAGCAAGTCAGCGCGTCCGCTTCAAGGTCCATCGTTAATTATCGGTTAACCTGTGGATTTTATGCATCAGTATGACGGTCTGACTGTACCGAAAGAGGACAGGCGGCCGCTGAAAACGGCAATTGGCTGATGTCTGACAGGGCATGATGGGCCGGAGCCCGGGTTTTTTGCGGGGGAGCGGTCACGGAAAATGCGCTGGATTTGATTCGCCGTGCGTATTCTGCTGCTGCAACCGATCCCCGCCCGACCCTTACGCCAGGCCATTCATGCAATCGTTCAAGGCGCTTCTTGCTCTGCTGATGCTGGCTGCGGTGGGGACGGGGAACGCGGCGGCGCAGTCCCGGCGGCTTCGGGGCGCAAGGTGCGGAAGGCGAACCCAATCGCGAGCAGCAATGGCTGGTGCCGTCGCCCGATCCGGACACGGCGGCGCACGCGGTGCTGTTTCGCCCGGCAGGCGAGGGACCATTTCGGTTGGCGGTGATCGCACATGCCTCGGTGCAGAACGTGCTCCGTCGCGCGCAAATGCCACAGCCGAGTACCGCGCGCTGGCGGCCTGGCTGGTGGCGCGCGGCTTTGCCGTGCTGGTGCCGGAGCGGCCGGGCCATGGCGCGACCGGCGGCAAATACCTCGAGGACCAGGGCGGCTGCGACGAGGCCGATTACTCCCGCTCCGGACACGCCACCGCCGGCGAGATATCGGCGGCGCTGAATTATCTGCGCGGGCAATCGTTTGTTCGGCAGGATGGCGCTGTTATCCTCGGGCATTCGGCCGGCGGATGGGGCGCGCTGGCGCTGGCAGGGATGGACATGCCCGGCGTCGCCGCGATCATTGCCTTCGCGCCCGGCCGTGGCGGCCACGCCAACGACTTCCCCAATCAGGTCTGCGCGCCGCACACGCTGATGTCCGCGGCGGCCGAATTCGGCAAGACCGCGCGCGTCCCCGTGACGTGGCTGGTGGCCGCCAATGACAGCTATTTCTCGCCGGACCTGTCGCGGAAACTGGCCGACGCCTTCCGCGCCGGCGGCGCTAAAGTGGACTTTCGCGTCGTGGCGGCAGCCGGCGGCGAAGGCCATTGGTTGCCGGAAACCGAGACCGGCGTCAAAATCGCGGGACCGGAACTGGACCGCGCGCTGAAGGCAACGGCTCCGGCCGCGGCGGCGGTCAAAAAGCGATGACGCCGTGCGCGATGAAGCCGTGGCCCGATGACGATGTGATCCTCTACGACGGTGTATGCGTATTCTGCTCGCGCTGGATACGCTTCATCGCGGCGCGCGATACCGACAAACGCTTTCGTTTCACCGCGATCCAGTCCGGCTACGGCACACGGCTAGCACAGGCCTTCGGTATCGACTCTGACGATCCCGACACCAATGCGGTGATCCATGGCGGCGTTGCGTATTTCAAATCCGACGCGGCGCTGACGGTGCTGTCGAGCCTGCCAGGATGGCAATGGGTGCGTGTGCTGCGTGTCTTCCCGAAGCCAATGCGCGATGCGATCTACAATCTCGTGGCGCGCAATCGTTATCGGATTTTCGGGAAGTATGAGGCGTGCTTTGTGCCGGATCAGGAGTTTAGGGGGAGGGTGGTGGAATAAAATCAGCCGTCATTCCGGGGCGATGCGAAGCATCGAACCCGGAATCTCGAATTTCCCCGATGTGCAATTGCACGTCTGCGGTCTGGTCCTTCGGACCATCTCGGAATGACGGAGTCAGTATCGGCTCGTTCCGCTGGACAAAACCTCCCCCGCCGCCCGTTCCCCACTGTCCCGCGCCCCATGCGCCGTCGAGAAAAAGTTCGGCGAGGTCGCCTCCCCCGCAAAGAAAAGCCGCCCATCGACCGGGGCGGCGAGGATCGCGCGGTCGCCGGCGTGGCCGGGCAGCGCGTGCGAATAGGAGCCGCGGGCGAAGGGGTCATGGGACCAGCGCGATTCGGACAGCGGTTTTAATTTCCGACGAAAATCATTTCCGAGCAGCGCGGCGATTTCGTCGATCGACTGTGCCGCCAGCGCGCCTTCGCCTGCGTCTTCCAGCTCTTGCGCAAAACTTCCGCCGAAAAAAGCCTTCGATACAGGGCTGGCCGAACGGGCGCAGATGATAGGTGCCCATCGCGGTGCGCATGGTGGCGCCCCGCAGATTGCCGTCCTGCGGCAGCGCGTCGGGCTCATCCAGCGCCAGCATCACCTTGTCGGCCAACCCAAGCGGCAGGCCGCGCGCGGCGTTCACTTTGGCGGGCAGCGCGGGATGAAAACGAATCGCTTCAGTGGCCGATCAGGTTGGTCGGCACGGTCACGATGACTTTGTTCGCCGTTAGCGTTCCCTTTGAGGTCTCGATCCGTATTTGCTGGCCGGAATGATCAATCAGCAACACTTGCGTGTTCAGCGCGATCTCGCAGGACGCGCCATAGGCTGCCATCAGCGCGCCATAGCCGTATCGGACTCGCCAATTGAGATTGGTGTCTTCATAGGCGTCCATGTCGAGAATGGAGACCTGGTCGAGTTCGCAGCCGTTGATGTAGGTCGAAATTGCATCGAGCATCGGGTTCCAGCGATTGCCGGGCTCAAGGCAGGCGCTTGCAGCCCCGTCGCGACCGCTTTTGGCGGCCTGTTCGGCGCGCTCGTAGAATTCATCGATCGCGCGGATGAACTCGTCGCGGTCCTGTTGTGGAAAGGCCTTGCCATAGGCTCGCTCGCGCCACGGCGGCAGCGTTGTGTCGACCTCTAAATTCAGATCTGCGGCGATCCCGACGAACGAATTCTTGTCGGCTGAATGCAGCCAGCCGCAGCCGAGGTCGAAGGTGATGCCGGGCGCGGCCATGATGGTGTGGCCGCGGCCGCCGACGCGGTCGCGCGCTTCCAGCAAGATGGTGGTGAGCCCGGAGCGCTTCAGCGCATGCGCGGCGCCGAGGCCGGCGGCGCCGGCGCCGATGATCGCGACATCGACTGTGGAGGGAAGGGACATGGGTTAGCGAGCGAATGGTGAGTGGCGAATAGTTAGTAAGCTACAGCAAACAGAAGCACGCTGAAACGCCTTCCATTCGCTATTCGCTACTCCCTATTCGCCCGCTTACCTACGCTACCGCTTCCTTGGACTTTTCCGCGCGCTTGCGCTCGTTGGCGTCGAGGTGACGCTTGCGCAGGCGGATCGACTTCGGCGTGATCTCGACCAGCTCGTCGTCTTCTATATAGGCCAGCGCCTTTTCGAGGGTCATCCGGATCGGCGGCGTCAGCCGCACCGCTTCATCCTTCGAGGTGGTGCGGATGTTGGTGAGCTGCTTGCCCTTGAGGATGTTGATCTCGAGGTCATTGTCGCGGGTATGCTCGCCGACGATCATGCCCTTGTAGACCTTCCAGCCCGGCTCGATCATCATCGGGCCGCGATCTTCCAGCTTGAACATCGCGTAGGCCACGGCCTCGCCCTGATCGTTGGAGATCAAGACGCCATTGCGGCGGCCCTGGATGTCGCCCTTGTAAGGCAGGTAATCGTGGAACAGGCGGTTCATGATCGCCGTGCCCTTGGTGTCGGTCATCAGCTCGCCCTGATAGCCGATCAGGCCGCGGGTTGGCGCGTAGAATACCAGTCGCAGGCGATTGCCGCCGGAGGGCCGCATCTCGATCATCTCGGCCTTGCGTTCACTCATCTTCTGCACGACCACGCCGGAGAATTCCCTCATCGACGTCGATGACGACTTCCTCGACCGGCTCCAGCATCTGGCCGTTCTCATCCTTGGTCAGCACCACGCGCGGGCGCGACACGCTGAGCTCAAAGCCTTCGCGACGCATGGTTTCGATCAGGATCGCGAGCTGCAATTCGCCGCGGCCCGACACCTCCATTGAATCCCTGTCGGCGGCCTCGACCACGCGCAGCGCGACATTGCCTTCGGCTTCGCGCAGCAGGCGATCGCGGATCAAGCGGCTCGTGACCTTGTCGCCTTCGGTACCGGCCAGCGGCGAGTTGTTGACGATGAACGACATCGACACGGTCGGCGGATCGATCGGCTGCGCCTGGATCGGCACGTCGACGCTCGGATCGCAGAAAGTATCGGCCACGGTGCCCTTGGGCAGGCCCGCGATCGCGACGATGTCGCCGGCTTCGGCCAATTCGACCGGCTGGCGCTCGAGGCCGCGGAAGGCCAGGATCTTTGTAATACGGCCGGTTTCGACCAGCTTGCCGTCACGCGACAGCACCTTGACGGCCTGGTTCGGCTTGACCGAACCGGACGCGATGCGGCCGGTGATGATGCGGCCGAGATAGGGGTTGGCTTCAAGAATGGTGCCGAGCAGGCGGAACGGGCCTTCCTCGACCACGGGCGGCGCCACATGCTTGATGACGAGATCGAACAATGGCTTCATCCCGACGTCGTGGGACGCATCCGGCGTCGTTCCCATCCAGCCGTTCTTGCCCGACCCGTACAGGATCGGAAAGTCGAGCTGATCGTCGGTCGCGTCGAGTGCGGCGAACAGGTCGAACACTTCGTTGACGACTTCGGTGATGCGCGCGTCCGGGCGGTCGACCCTTGTTGATCGCGACGATCGGCTTCAAGCCAAGCTTGAGCGCCTTGCCGACCACGAATTTGGTCTGCGGCATCGGACCTTCGGCGGCGTCGACAAGCACGATGACGCCGTCGACCATCGACAGGATGCGCTCGACCTCACCGCCGAAATCGGCGTGGCCCGGGGTGTCGACGATGTTGATCTGGGTGTCTTCCCAATGCACCGAGGTGCACTTGGCGAGAATGGTGATGCCGCGCTCGCGCTCCAGATCGTTGGAGTCCATGGCACGCTCGACCTGACGCTGGTTGTCGCGGTAGGTGCCGGATTGCTGCAGCAACTTGTCGACGAGGGTGGTCTTGCCGTGGTCGACGTGGGCGATGATGGCGATGTTGCGAAGGTTCATAGCTCTTCTTCTGGCTCGGACAATGCTGGAGCGCGATCTCACCGGAAAACCGGGACCCACTTTTCCGGATCACACTCAGAAACCTGGAGTTCGAGAGGGCGCGAGGCGCCCAAAAAGGAAGCCCGGCCAAAGGACCGGGCACACCCTACTCGTTGCGGCGCAATATAGTCAGAAATCGCCGGAAAACAATGCGTTGTTTACGATTTGGTTAGCTGATTTTCGTGGCAAACGGGGCAGAAGCCCTGAAGAAACCGACAAGGAACCGGTTAGGGGGTTAGCTGCTGTGCTCGCCTTCCGCGGGATAAACCCCGCGTAACACTTCCTCGAAGTGGTTTTTGACAGATTCGTTACAGAGGCAGGCTCGTTTTTGCAGGGCGTCGCGATTACGGACCAGGATCGAACCGCGGCGGGTTTCGAGTACCCCTTCCGTCTTGAAGGTCTGGATCACCCGGCTGGTGTAGCTGCGGCCGACCCCCAGCAGGGTCGATAGCTGCTCATGGGTCAAGGGCACGGTATTATCGCCATCGGTGCGTTCCATCGCCGAGATGATCCATTTGGCGGTGCGCTGTTCGATCGAATGGATCGCATTGCAGGCGGTCGACTGGAACATCTGGGCCAGCATGCAATCGGCATAGCGCGCGAACACGTTGCGCAGCGTGGGGGAAGCGTTTTTTGCCGCGTCCAGCTTGCCGACATGCAAGCGCACGAACGGACCGCCGAACTTAACCATGATGCGGGTATAGGCCGGCAGATGGCCCAGGCTGACGATACCGCCGACAGCGCCTTCGCGGCCGACCAGAATGGTCTCGACGTCGCGGCCGTCCTCGTTGGGAACCAGATAGGTCGCAAGGCTGGGTCCGCAGGGAAAGTGGACGATCTCGACGTCGTCGCCGGGGTTGTAGAGCAGGTCGCCGGCCACAGCCTCCTCGGCCCCGAGATGCGGGCCGATCAGCCCAAAATCCTTGGCGCTGAGCCGCCGCAATAGATTGTTGAAGGGCCGATCAGAATTGTCCGAATCCTTTGCACTGGGCACGGCCATCTAAAATATCCCTCTGTTCCCTTCGACAATAACTGACCCCGCTGGAGAGTTATGTGCACAAGTGCACAGACGAGAGAGCCGTAGTGGGTTTCATATGGGGAACCCTGCCCGGATTAAAGCGCCAGCGGCAGGCCGGGTTCCAGCCCTCCCTTGTCCGGGTTCCATTTCGATGTATTACGCCAGTGAAACGATGGAAACGACCGCTTCCGACTCCCCTTCCGCGTGGCCCAGGGGA
Source organism: Bradyrhizobium sp. (assembly GCA_037201505.1). Taxonomy (GTDB): domain Bacteria; phylum Pseudomonadota; class Alphaproteobacteria; order Rhizobiales; family Xanthobacteraceae; genus Bradyrhizobium. The sequence goes on along the minus strand of JBBCHO010000016.1, from coordinate 40,010 downwards.
CGTCCTGATTGTCGAGGATGATCCGATCATCGCGCTCGATTTCGAGGACACGATTCTCGGTCTCGGGGTGCAGGAGGTACGCACCGCGGGGAACGTCGCCAGGGCGCTTGAAATGATCGCCGAACGCGCGCCGGATTTCGCTCTGCTCGATGTCGGCCTTACGCGCGAAAAGAGTTTTGCGGTCGCCGAGCGGCTGGAGGCGCTGCAGATTCCGTTCGTTTTCATTACCGGATATGGCGCCGAAGTCCGGCTTCCGGCAGTCTTCGCGCACCGGCCGAGGTTGCCCAAACCCTGTTCGACCGACGCGCTGGAAGCGGTGCTGAAACAGCACCGCCCAAAGCACCGGCCAAGCGATGGCGCGAAGCGCTGACGCGTTTCGCGATGTCCACTATCCCAGTTTCGGATCCAATGTAGTCGACCACAGCGCCACGTCAGCGCGATCGCGCAATGTCACCGTCATCTGGCCGGTGGCGCCTTCGATCTGGACGTGACCGAAGAACTGCATGCCGGCGGATGGCGGCAGGTTTTGTTTGTCCGGCGCGGGCGCCTTGATGAATCTGACTTCGGGACCGAACGTGTTGTCGAGTTCGTTGGGCCCGAAGGTTCCGGCGTGCAAAGGGCCGGAAACGAATTCCCAGAACGGCTCGAATTCCTGAAACTGCGCCTTGTCGGGATTGTAGTAGTGCGCGGCGGTGTAGTGCACATCCGCCGTCAGCCAAACGGTGTTGGTCACGCCCGACGTCTTGATGAAGCGCAGTATGTCGGCGATCTCGAGTTCGCGGCCACGCGCCGGGCCATCGCCCTGCGCGAAGGCTTCCGAACCCTTTTTATGCTCGGCGTCGTCATAGACGATCAGGCTGAGCGGCATGTCGGACGCGATCACCTTCCAGGTCGCGCGCGAATTCAACAGTGCGCGTTTCAACCATGCGAGCTGATCGGGACCGATGAAGTAGCTGTCCGGGCCGTAAGTGGTTTGCAGGTTCGGACCGTTGGGGCCGCGATAACTGCGTTCGTCCAGCATGAACACATCGAGATGCGGTCCATAGTTGAGGGTGCGATAGACGCGGCCCGGTTCGACGATGCTTTCGCGCATCGGATACATCTCGTGGAACGCGCGGCCGGCGCGCGCCGCGAGCAGCGCGATATCGCGCTCCTTGTAGGCGGCGGGGAGTTGCTTGGACGCCGACCAGTTGTTGGTGACTTCGTGGTCGTCCCACTGCACGAAGATCGGGACTTCGGCATTGAAGGCGCGGACATTGTCGTCGAGGAAATTGTACTTGTGCGCTGCGCGGTATTCGTCGAGCGTCTCGGCGACCTTTGCTTTTTCCGGGATCGTGACATTCTTCCATATCTTGCCGTCAGGCAGCTTCACCTCGGCGGGGATGATGCCGTCGGCATAGATGGTGTCGCCGGAATGAAGCAGGAAATCCGGCCGATGCTTGCGCATGGTGGCGTAGGTGAGCATGCCGCCATCGTCGGGATTGATGCCCCAGCCTTGCCCGGCGACGTCGCCACCCCATACAAAACTGACATTGCGCCGGTCGGCCGGCGCGGTGCGGAAGCGGCCGATCGCCGGCTCACTGGAAACGTCGGTGTGCGACAGGTCGCGGAATTTGACGCGGTAGAAAATGTCCTGTCCGGCGGGGAGATTTTCGACCAGCATTTTCGCGGTGAAGTCGCTCTCGGGCAGAGCTGCGATCGGCGGCAGAGCCCGCGCATTGGCGAAGGATTCTGATGTCGCGACCTCGACCAGCATCTGCGAGGGGCGGTCCGCACGCGCCCATATCACGCCGCCGTCGGCGCCGACATCGCCGGATTGTACGCCATGGGTGATCTGCGGCCGGTCAGCCGCGCGGCTGAGATAGGGCATCGCGATGGTACCCAGCGCACCGGCGCCCGCCGTGGCGGCGGTCGAAAGAAAACGCCGGCGGGAAAGGCTCTGAGAAGTCCAGCGGGGAATCTTGATCGGCATGCGGATCTCCCTGATCGATGGTCAGAATGCATGAAATCTTATGCGTGAAGTCTCGCAGACAGACCTAGAGCCTTATCGGTTCTGATTGGATCAGAACCGGGCTCTAGTCTTTTGTTTTGACGCGTTTTCTTCACGCGAACCGGCATCCACTTCGCTCGAAAACGCTATAGGAGAATAGTGTGACAGTTCGATTGCAGAAACCGATAGCCGAAAGGACTGTCTACAGCGTTCCGGTCGCGCGGAACTGGGCGCCTGCCCTTTGCAGATTCTGCGGCATGCTGATCAGCAACGCCTTGCGGTCGGCGACGGCGTTGTGGAATTGCTCGAGCGCGATGTTGAAGGCGGTCAGGGCGCCTTCTTCGACCGCACCGTGCTCGAAGCTCACCAGCGTATCGCGCAAGATGGTGTCCGCCTCGGCCTGCATGGTGTCGAGTTCTTCGATGGAATCGCTGCGGCGCGCGGCCGCGAGCATGTCCAGCAGGCGTTCGCGCAGTGACGAGTTATTGTTGCGCTCGTCTTTCTTCAGATAACCTGCGAACCACGCGCCGGCAGAGCCTGTCGCGGACAGCAGCATCAGGCCCCACCAGATGTAATCGCTATAGCGATCGAGAAAACTCTTTTCCCTCGCCGTCGACAAAGGCCGCGGCGCCCGGATGCACCGGGATCGCGGCATCCTTGTCGGTGTCCGGCGTTTCGATCTTCCCCGCCAGCGGGAATTCGGACATCACCGATTGGCGGATCGCAAACAATTGCGGGTGAAGGCCGCGACCGTGGTTTCCGACAGGTCCTTGCGCGCCACAATGTGGTGCGAGAAGCTGATCGTCTTGATCTCGTCGTCGGGCCGGTCGGGCGAGCCACCGAACGCACCGGCGGGAATTTCAGCCGCCTCATACGCCGGATGATTTTGTGCAATCGCCTCGGCTGAATCGATTGCGAGGAAGGTCGGCGTAACCCCGTCATGTGTCGAGGCCGCGATTGCCTCCGCGGTGATCTTGCTGTTGAGCGGTCCGGCGGCGATGTAGGCGTCCGCCTTCTGGCTGCGGACCGCGTCCGCGGCTTCCGGGGCGGGGAATTGAACAATCTCGACCTTGCTCGGATCCACGCCATATTGCTGCAGAATCACCTTGAGCAAATTGACGTTGGCGGGAGTGCGGCCGACGACGCGCGATGCGATGTCCGGCGAGTTGCGCAATCTTGGTGATCTTCGGCGCGGCCTTCTTGCCTTTGACTTTCGCGGGCGCGGGCACCCACAGCACCGCGACGTTCTTGCGCAGCGTCGCCACCGCCTGTGCAATTTTCGGCACATCGAGATCGCCACGGATGATCGCGAGATCGGTCTTGCCGTCGGCGAGCAAGTCACCGCTCGCGGTCGGGCCGTCGGTCTGCATCGGGCGCAGGCGGATGTGGCTGTGTGTCTGGTTAAAGGCCTGCGTCAGCGCCTGAACGACCTTGACGTCATCGCTGTTGGCCGGGCCGACCGCAATGCGCAACGTTACCGGCCGCGACGCAAAGTAATAACCACCCGCCAGCGAGCCGACGATGGCCAGAACCCCGGCCAGCGTGATGAACATCATCCGGCGCTTCGCCGAGCGGGGCGATGGCGCGGAGGGTTGTTCGGCGAGGTAGGGGCCGTCGGTCATCGATCTGGCAAACAATCGTTTGAGGTCCAAGGGCGTCTTGCCGGGCCAGTTAAGCCCATATCGTAGCAAATTTCCCCAAGCCGTGGGGTTACAACCGCGTCATGGTTACCGGGAGCATCCTTGAGAGATCCTATTGTGACGTGGATCCAAAGGGTTAGGTTCAGTGTTAGGATAACTTCCTGACCAAATGGAGGCCATCATGGCGGAGCGGCTATCGGCGGAAGCGCGAAAATCGGCGCTGAAAGGGTTGCCCGGGTGGACGGAGACAACCGGCCGCGAGGCGATTGAGCGGACTTTTGTTTTCAAGGATTTCAATGAGGCGTTCGGGTTCATGTCCCGCGCCGCTTTGGTCGCCGAGAAGAACGACCATCATCCGGAATGGCGTAACGTTTACAAAACAGTAGAGGTGGTTCTGGCGACCCATGATGCCGGTGGCGTCACCGAGTTGGACATTGAATTGGCCAAGGGCATGAACGCCATCGCGGGCCAGCTTGGGGTGGCCTGACCCATCAATCTTGCGGCACCGATGCGACATCCCCCAGCTTGGGGGTATTCGCCGCGGCAATTGGCTGCAGCTTCACGGGAAGGCACCTTAAGGAGAGCCTTGGCGATGATGTCGGAACATACCGTGGGCTTTGAGCCGGCCGACGAACTGGCGAAAGATCCCGAAAGCTTGCGCCGGCGGTTTTGGAAGAAGCTGAAGCGGGTGGCCGTCAGGCTGCCGTTCGCCGAGGATTTGCTGAGCGCCTATTATTGCGCGTTCGACAAAGAGACCCCGCGCCACGTCCAGGCGGCGCTACTCGGCGCCATCGCCTATTTCATCCTGCCGTTCGATTTCATTCCGGACATGCTGCCGGTGCTCGGCTTTACGGATGATGCCGCCGTGCTCGCCACCGCAATCCGGATGGTCGCGACCCATATCAAACCGGAGCATCGCGATGCCGCCCGCGCCGCGCTCAAGCGCGGCATCGAGACGGAGGAGTAGGCGTCCGTTCTGCGTCAGGGGTGCAGGATCACCTTGCCCATCGCCTTGCGGCCCCGCGAGCACTTTCAGCGCGTCGGCGGTTTGTGCCAGCGGAAACGTACGATCGACATGCGATGAGATCTTGCCTTCCGCGGTCCACTTCACGAGTTTTTCCAGATTGGCGCGGTTCTTCTCCGGATTGATGCGCGCCCATGCGCCCCAGAATACGCCGCGGATATCGCAGCCCTTCAGCAGCGCCAGATTGAGCGGCATTTTCGGAATGTCGCCGGCGGCGAATCCGATTACCAAAAAGCGACCTTCCCACGCGATCGAGCGCAGCGCAGCCTCGGCATAGCTGCCGCCGACCGGATCGAAAATAATATCGGCGCCCTTGCCGCCGGTAAGCCGGCGCAGGCCCTCCTTGAGATCTTCGGTGGCGTAGTTCAGACCCAGTTCCGCACCGTGCGCCTTGGCGAATTCAAGCTTCTCCTCGGATGACGCGCAGGCGATCACTTTGAGGCCCATCAGTCTGCCGAGTTCGCAGGCCGCCAGACCCGTTCCGCCGGCTGCGCCGAGAACCGCCAACGTCTCGCCGGGTTTTGGGCTGGCGCGATCTTCCAGTGCATGCAGCGCGGTGCCGTAGATGATGATGATTCCGGCCGCGCGATCGAAATCGAGATTGTCGGGAATCTTCACGATCGAACTCGCCGGCAGTGCGATCTTCTCGCGCGCACCATTATGACCACACGACGCCACCACGCGATCGCCGACTTTGAGATCGCTCACTCCGGCGCCGACGCTCTCGATGATCCCAGCGACTTCCGCCGCCGGTGAAAATGGAAACGGCGGCTTGATCTGGTATTTGCCCTGGATCATCAGCAGGTCGAAGAAATTCAACGCCGCGGCTTTGATCGCGATGACAGCCTCATTGGGCCCCGCCACCGGCTCGGGCACGTCGGCCAGTACGAGATCGTCGGGACCGCAATATTGCGAGCAAAGGATGGCCTTCATGGAGACACCTGCGTTTGGGGCGTACGGTATTTGTCAACTTCATGCCGGATTTAAAGCCGGGCTACAATCTGATTTGGGTATCGCCTTCTGGCGAGATCGCGGCGCGGGGATGCGGCGACAGCCTGCCCTGTTCACATGCCGCTAACTGCCTTCCCAAAAAGGCATTTCCCGGCTATCCATCGCTGCTGTGACGATGCGATACCGGGCCATCTTCCAGTCACAAAGATGGGGGAACCAGACTTGGTGATGTCCGTGCGGCAAAGGCTGACAGCGCTGGTGACGATCGTGCTGGTGTGCGGGGGCTCAAGCCTCGTGCAGGCCCAGAGCACGTCGTCGAAAGGTACCACCAAGCCGGCGGCGCCTGCGCCAGCCCCGGCGGCTGCGGCTGCGGCCGCAGGCGGCGCCGAGCCGACACTGGTCGGCCAGTTTGGCACCTGGGGCGCCTACACCGCGACACCGAACGGCAAGAAGGTGTGCTTCGCGCTGGCCAAACCCTCATCGTCGAAAACCAATCCAGCGAATCGTCCGCGCGACCCGGCTTACGCGTTCGTCTCGACCCGTCCGGCTGAAAAGGTCAGCAACGAAGTCTCGATCATGATCGGCTACACGCTGAAGCCGGGTTCGGAATCGACGCTCGAGGTCGGCGGTGCGTCCTATTCGATGTACACCCAGGGCGACGGTCTCTGGATCAAGAACGCGGCCGAGGAAGAGCGGATGGTCGATGCGATGCGCAAATCCGCCGACGTCACCGTCAAGGGCGTTTCGGCAAAGGGTACCGAGACCACGGATACCTTCTCGCTGAAGGGCCTTGCCCAGGCGCTCGACCGGCTGGCGCAGGATTGCCGGCGTTAACGGGTCTTTTCACCTCGAAATGGCTGCATTTGGTGGCTTTCCAGTGGACCCTGGAAGGCCTATTTGAGGGGCCATGAGCGAAACAATGATCAGCACGTCCATCGAAGCGAGTTCTGGCGCTAACGCGCCTTTGGAAAAGATCGCATTGGAAACCTATGTGCCGCCGGCCAAGCCGTCGCTGGTCGGACTGTCGCGCGCCGAGATCGCCGAACAGCTCGGGGCGATTGGCGTCGCACCGGCGCAGCGCAAGATGCGGGTGCAGCAGCTGTGGCACTGGATCTATGTCCGCGGCGCGCAAGAATTTGCGCAGATGACCAGCATTTCCAAGGGAATGCGCAGCGAACTCGAGCAGCATTTCACGGTCGCGCGCCCCGAAGTGGTCGCCGAGCAGATTTCCAACGACGGCACCCGCAAATGGCTGCTGCGGTTGCCGAGCGGCGATGCCCACGAGAAGGCGCATGAAGTCGAGTGCGTCTACATTCCGGAAACCGACCGCGGCACGCTGTGTGTTTCCTCGCAGGTCGGCTGCACGCTGACTTGCTCGTTCTGCCATACCGGCACACAGCGGCTGGTGCGCAATCTCACCGCCGGCGAAATCGTCGGTCAGATCATGGTGGCGCGCGATCGCCTCAACGACTGGGCCGACCGTGAAACCCCGACCGGCAGCCGCCCTCGTCACCAATGTGGTGATGATGGGCATGGGCGAACCGCTGTACAATTTCGACGCGGTGCGCGATGCGCTGCTGATCGTCGCCGACAATGAAGGCATCGGCATTTCCCGTCGCCGCATCACGTTGTCGACCTCGGGCGTGGTGCCGAACATCATCCGGACCGGCGACGAGATCGGCGTCATGCTCGCGATCTCGCTGCATGCGGTGCGCGACGAATTGCGCAACGAATTGGTGCCGCTGAATCGAAAATACCCGATCGCTGAATTGCTGCAGGCCTGCCGCGACTATCCGGGCTCTTCCAATGCGCGGCGCATCACCTTCGAATATGTGATGCTCAAGGGCGTCAACGATTCACTCGACGATGCCAAGCTGCTGGTGAAGTTGCTCAAGGGCATTCCGGCCAAGATCAATCTCATTCCGTTCAATCCGTGGCCGGGTACGCGTTATGAGTGTTCGGACTGGGATCAGATCGAAAAGTTTTCGGAATATGTTTTCAACGCCGGCTATTCCTCGCCGGTGCGCACGCCGCGCGGCCGCGACATCCTGGCCGCCTGCGGCCAGTTGAAATCGGAAACCGAGAAACTGTCGGTGCGCGAGCGTCAGGCGTTGCGCGCCATGGCAATGACGGATTGATGAGCGTGAGGCTGCCTTTCAATCGCGTCGTCATTGCGAGCGTAGCGAAGCAATCCAGAGGCCGGGTTGTTGCTATGGATTGCTTCGTTGCTATCGCTCCTCGCAATGACACGAACCTCGGTTTGACCTAATGGCACTGATCGGCCGCTTGTTTGTCATTCTGTTTGGATTTTTCGCCGCCTGTCTGGTGGCAGGGATGATCGTGGTGGCCGCGGTGCTGTTTCCGGAATTCAGCGATTTGGGAATCCGGCCCATCGATCAGGACGCGATCAATGTCGTGATCGGCTTCGGCTTCATCTTTGTCAGCGGTTTTGCGCTGCTGCCGGCGATGATCGTGGTCCTGATCACTGAGGCGTTTTACATCCGGGGCGCGCTGACTTACGCGATCGGCGGCGGCATCGTTGGTCTCGCCTGTTATCTCGGCCTGATTCCGTTCGATACCCAAACGTTTCGTTTCGACGGCATCGTGCGGCGTCATCTCGAAATCATGACCGGCGCGGGGATTGTCGCGGGCGCGATCTACTGGATGATCGCGGGCCGTAACGCCGGCGCATGGCGCGAACCGCGGCGCCCGCTGCGAGTGCCGCCGCCACTGCCGGCGCATTCGCCCCCGCCGCCGATTTGCCGCCGGCATCCTGAAGTATGACCTCTCCGCGCGGCCTTTTCATCATCCCCTCCCTCGGTTAAACCCCGCGCCATGAACCGGACCGGACTTTTCATCGCGTTGGCTTTGACGCTGATCGTCGGATTGGTGTTCGGGATTTATCCCGAGCTCGATCTGAAACTGGCCGGTCTGTTTTACGATCCGGCGACCAAATCCTTTCCGCTCAAGTTCAACAAATTGGCCGCGATTGCGCGCGACGGCGCGATGTGGATCGCGTGGGGCCTGGCGCTGCCGGCCCTCGGCGCCTTGATCGTCAAGCTGGTGCAGCCGGACCGGCCCTTGCTGGTGTCGGGGCGCGCGGTGGTCTTTCTGTTGATCACGCTGCTGCTGTCCGCGGGCGTTCTCACCAATCTCACCTTCAAGAGCTATTGGGGCCGGCCGCGCCCGGTCACGGTGACGCAATTCAACGGAACCGAGCCCTTCGTGCCGTGGTGGGATCCACGCGGGACGTGCGGGCGAAACTGTTCGTTCTTCTCTGGGGAAGGCGCTACCGCGTTCTGGACCTATGCACCCGCAGCGCTGACGCCGCTCCCGTGGCGGCCGCTGGCCTATGCCGCCGCGACCGTGTTCGGGGTTACCACCAGCGTGCTCCGGATGTCGTTTGGCGGGCATTTTTTTACGGATGTGGCCATCGCAGGTCTGGTCACGTTTCTGGTGATCTGGTTGGCGCACGGGTATATTTACCGCTGGCCATCGACCCGCTTTACCGATGAGCGCGTCGATGCCGCGTTGACCCGGTTTGCCACTCGTTTTCGCCGGCCGGGGTCATCGGTCCGCGATTAAACGCGTGCCGACAGGCCCGAAATTTGATATCCGCGCACCCAGAAACATCTGGCCATTACGACCGATTGGAAGTTCGATGAGTACGATCCTGAAAGGCCTGCCCAAAGGCGAAAAAGTCGGCATTGCCTTCTCGGGCGGTCTCGACACCAGCGCGGCGCTGCTGTGGATGAAGCAGAAGGGTGCCCCGCGTCTTCGCCTATACCGCCAATCTCGGCCAGCCCGACGAGGCCGACTATGACGAGATTCCGCGCAAGGCGATGGGCTTCGGCGCGGAAAAAGCCCACCTCGTCGATTGCCGCACGCAACTGGTCCACGAAGGCATCGCCGCGATCCAATCCGGTGCGTTCCATATCTCCACTGGCGGCATAACCTACTTCAATACGACGCCGCTCGGTCGCGCGGTAACCGGCACGATGCTGGTCGCGGCGATGAAGGAAGATGGCGTCAACATCTGGGGCGATGGCTCGACCTTCAAGGGCAACGACATCGAGCGGTTCTACCGCTATGGCCTGCTGACCAATCCGAGCCTCAAGATTTACAAGCCTTGGCTCGATCAGCAATTCATCGACGAGTTGGGCGGCCGTTCGGAAATGTCGGCGTTCCTGACTGCCAACGGCTTCGACTACAAGATGAGCGCCGAGAAGGCGTATTCGACCGACAGCAACATCCTCGGCGCCACCCACGAAGCCAAGGATCTTGAGAGCCTCGACAGCGGCATCAAGATCGTCAATCCGATCATGGGGGTGCCGTTCTGGCGCGATGACTGCGCCGTCAAGGCCGAAACCGTCACCGTGCGGTTTGAGGAGGGGCAGCCCGTCGCGCTGAATGGCAAGAACTTCGCCGATCCGGTCGCGCTGTTTCTTGAGGCTAACGCCATCGGTGGCCGGCATGGCCTTGGCATGAGCGACCAGATCGAGAACCGGATCATCGAGGCCAAGAGCCGCGGCATTTACGAAGCGCCCGGGATGGCGCTGCTGCACATCGCCTATGAGCGCCTCATAACCGGCATCCACAACGAAGACACCATCGAGCAGTATCGAATCAGCGGCATGCGCCTTGGCCGCTTGCTCTATCAGGGGCGGTGGTTCGATTCCCAGGCCCTGATGCTGCGCGAAACCGCCCAGCGTTGGGTGGCCCGCGCCGTCACCGGCGAGGTCACGCTGGAGCTGCGACGTGGCAACGACTACTCGATCCTCAATACCGAGAGCCCGAACCTGACCTATCAGCCGGAGCGGCTGAGCATGGAGAAGGTGGAGGACGCGGCGTTCACGCCGGCGGATCGTGTCGGCCAGCTGACCATGCGTAATCTCGACATCACCGACACCCGCGCCAAGCTCAACCTCTATGCCGAGACGGGCCTGCTATCGATTGGCGACAGCTCGCACATATTCAAGCTTGAGACGGATAAGGATTGAGCGCGCTGAAATGACTGCGCCCAACAAAAATGGCCGGGATTTCTCCCGGCCATTTTCATTTCGCAAAGACGTCGCTCTTACCGCGGCGGCGCGATGCCGGGGGGCGGTGGCGGCAGCGATGCCGTGCCGCCGTTGAGCAGCGGCGTGATGCGGCGGACGGTGACGCGGCGGTTGATGATGCTTGGCCCGTCGGTCTGCTCTTTCAGATATTGCGAACCATAACCTTGCGAGGTCAGGTTTTCCGCCGGTACTCCGAACTGCTGCGTCAGCAGTTCGGCGGCGGATTCGGCGCGACGATCCGATAGCGAGAGATTGTCGACGCTATTGCCGACCGCATCGGTGTGGCCCTCGATCAGGAACACCTCGCGCGGATTGCGCGTGATCGCCCGATTGAGGCCATCCGCGATGACCTGCAGCCTCGCGGCCTGATCAGGCGGAATTTCCCACGATCCCGTCGCGAAGTTGATGGTGTTGAGATCGATGCTCGGCATCAACATGCGCACCGACGGGCTGAAACGAATCTCGTCGAGCGAATAACGCCGTGCGATCCGCTCCACCGGCGGGGCTTCCATGGTCTCGTAGATCAGGTCCGGCGGCGCATCATCGGCCTGTACGATGTAGCGGTCGTAGGGAATCCGCAGGATCGGCGGCGGCAGATCGACGTAGAAACCACCGACCGCGCTAGGATCGCGATAGCTGTTGTCGATGATGATGATCTCACGACCTTGCTGATCCCGGCGGATCCGGCGCAGCAACAGCCCATCGCGGCCGGTGACGGTGATGATCTGCGAGCCATCGGGACGAATCACGATGGTGCGGGTCTCGCCACCGACCTGCTGGGTCTGGATATCGCGGGCGCCGAAACGGAATCGGTCTTCCTCGTTGTGACGAATGAACGACTGACCGCCCGGATCGACCACAATCACCCGGCCCGGTTCGGTAAAGACCTTGCGGCCGCCCTGATCGCTTTCCTGTCGCGCGGCACGGAAGTCCTCCATGCGTCGAGGTCCCTGAGGCGCTGCTCCAGGCGCAATCGGAGTCAATGCAGCGGCCGGTGCGGGGGCGGCTGGGATCGGCGCGGTTACGGCTGGTGCCGCATGCCGTACGAAGGCCGCGCCTCCGGGGGGTTGGCCGGCTACGGCGGGCGCCGCGCCCGGTGTTCCCGGAGCTGCTGCTGGAGCGCCAGCGTTCGGTTGCGGGCCACGCTGCGGAGGTGCTCCCGGCGCGACCTGAGTCTGCGGTGTGACCGCTGACGGGGTCTGTGGTCTCGGACCTGCCGGAGGTGTAGCGGCGGGAGGCGTGCCTGCAGGAGCAGTTGTTGGCGTTGCCGGTGTCGCCGGTGTTGTCGCGGCTCCGCCCGCAGGGGGCTGCGGTGTCGCGCCCGGTCGTTCCCGGCCGCGCTCCCGCTCCTGCGGTTGCACGGCCGGCGTCGTTGGCGCGCTTTTCTGCTGCGGCTGGACTGCGGGTGCAGCCGGCGCGGCAACAGGCGGAGTCGGAGGCTTCGGCGCAGCCGGGGCTGGCGCTGCGGCTGGAGGGGCCGGCGGCGCAGGGTGCGGCGGTGGTGCCGGTGGCGGCGTGGGTCGCGGCGGAGGTGCGGCGGCAGGTGGCGGAGCTACTGGGTGCGGCGGCGGGGCCGCAGCAGGGGGTGCGGGATGGGGCGGCGGGGCGGCAGCCGGGGGCGCGGGATGCGGCGGTGCCGCAGCCGGAGGTGCCGGGCGGGCCGGCGGCGGAGCTCCCTTCGGCGGCTGTTTGGGTTTTCCGTCGGGACCAAGTTCTTCCTTGGCCTGAGCCATAACCAGTGGCGCGGTTTGCGCGTGCGACGGCGCGCTTACAAATTGCAGCGCTGTCAGAGCGGTGGTGGCGAGCAGTAACAAACGAAGTTTTGTCATGATGGTTTGGGTCCCCGGAAAAATTCTCAGAAGATCTTGCTACAAGTCGTTGGCAACAAAGCTTGTCATCAAGCTCTGACGATCAACGAACAAGCGTTAGGCCGGATTGTGGCGGGCTTTGAAAGCGGGTTTGTATTTATTTCTGACAGTGCGAAGCCCTATTACGGCTTTGTTCATGACGCATTCAGAGGGTCGTTTAAAACGGTGTGTTCGCATTGTCCCTGCGGCATATCCGCGTGGCCCGAATCATTCAGGCCACGCGATTTGGCATGCCAGCATTTAACATACTTACATAGCCGTCGGTGACGGCGATGTCGGTCCCTGTGGGCCGCGCACGGGCAATTCTTCAGGCATTTGGCCCGGCAATTCCTCCGGCCTCGGAGCTTCGCCGGGCTCGTGCATCGGAGGCGGCACTTCGGGTCGCGGACTTCCCGGCGGGCTTTCCTGCGGCGGCTCCGCCGGGTTTCCGGGGTTGATCGGCGGATCTTCTTGCGGATCGATCGGCATCTACAGCGCCACTTTGCGATTATCGCCGAGGTCGGGGCGCGAGCCAGTCATGGCAGCGGCCGCCATCTTCACATAGCTGATCACGGAGCCCGGCGAAATCCCAGAATTCGGCATCGTCAGGCGTAATTTTCAGAATCCGGATGTCCGGATCATCGGCACTACTCCACCACGCTTTCGCCGGCGTCGAAAACAACTCCTTGATCTTGGCCCGATCGTTGGAGACGACCGCGGTACCTGTGACCGAAACATATTTCTGGTCGCTCGCATTGGCGAATGACAGATTGATGCCAGGATTGCGGGCGATTTCCTCGTCCTTGTGGACGTCGCGCATCCGTCAGAAAGTAGATCGCGTTTTCGTCGCGCTCGAGATATGCACTCATCGGCCGGGCGCGAAGCTTGTCGCCATCGCGTGTGACCAGCATCGCAAAGCCGATCCTTCTTCATGAGGTCCCAAGCGCGGTCTGTGTCGCGTGCGGTGTTGTCGTTGGCCATGTTTCGCTCCATTACTGTTGGAGGGATAACGGCGCCGCTACGGTGATGTTCCAGCCCGGGAGCGCTGGCGAACTAGAGGGAACCCAGCACCAGCAGCGTGTTGCTGCGGGTCTTGCCGGTCTCGGCATAGCCACGGGCTCGCATGTCGGCGATACAATCGTCCTGCCATTCGTTGCGGGAGAGATGTTCGATCACCACCGCACGCGGCCACAGTGATAATGGCGCTTCCCTGAAGAAGCCGGTCAGCACACGGTCCTCATAGCCCTCGACGTCGATCTTGAGCGTATCGACGTGGCTAACACCGGCGTCGCCGAGGATACGTTGCAGTCGCAACGACGGCACCCTGATGGCATTGCCGCTGCGTTCGCCCGTCACGATATGGCTGGCGCCGAGATTGTCGCCATCGGTTTCGATCATCAGCTCGCCGTCAGACGGCCCGGCCGCCGCGGCCACCAGCGCCACCTGGGTAAAATTCGATGCCATGCGGTTGAACGCCAGCCGCGCATGGGTGACCGGATGCGGCTCAATCGCGATCACCTTGCCGCCGCTTCCGACATGACGCGCCAGCACCATCGCATAGGTGCCGACATTGGCGCCGACATCAACGAACACGCCGCCGACAGGCGTATGCGCACGCAGGAAATCCAGTTCTTCAAGATTGTAATCGGGATTGAACAGCGCACCGCGCTCGGTGGCGCTGGCCTGATGATAGAAATCGAAACGACGCGCCCTGATAGGCGACATCGACCGGCCCCCTGCGCAACAAATTGACCAGCCGCGACAGCATCGGGCGGAAGACGCCGCGCTTCAGCCGGGTGCGTTGCGCCAGCGAGATGACGGCCGCTTGCGCAGGCGTCGGCGCGAAGGCGCCGAAGGCCGGCGGGACCGGATCGTTGGCGGCGGCACTTGTTGGTAGTCTCGAAGTCGTCAAAAGGTCCTCGCGCAGGCCTGGGGAAGCGGCGGCATGCATAGCCGACTTTGCGGGCCAGTCCAACGACGCCTGCGTTTGCAGCGCCCCCCTGTTGCTACAGCGCTGGACGGATAGGAAGGCCCAGCCTGCAAAAAAGCCCGAAATGTCATTGAAAAATGCCAAGCTAAAGTCGCCGCGCACTCCATACTGACGGCCCGACACGCGGATTCACGGAAGGGATGCGAAATGAAGGGTTCAGATCTTCTCGTTGCGGCGCTGGAGAATGAGGGCGTCGATCGGATCTTCGGGGTACCGGGCGAGGAGAACCTCGCCGTCGTCGAAAGTCTTCGCCGGTCATCCATTGAGCTCGTGGTCACCCGTCATGAGCAACCGGCGGCTTTTCTGGCGGCCACCTATGGGAGGCTCACGGGCAAGCCCGGGGTCGCGCTGAGCACGTTGGGGCCGGGGGCGCTCAACTTCGTCACCGCGGCGGCTTATGGATTTCTCGGCGCGATGCCGATGGTATTGATCACGGGCCAGAAGGCAATACGACAGAGCCGGCAGGCGCATTTTCAGATTGTCGATGTGGTCGCGGCGATGCGGCCCCTGACCAAGCAGTCGCAGCAGATCGTGAGCGCGTCGAGTATTCCGACCCTGGTCCGGAACGCGTTCCGGATCGCCGTCCAAGAGCGCCCCGGCCCGGTGCATCTCGAATTGCCGGAAGACGTCGCGAGCGAGGACGCGGGCGATGTCGCGCTGGTGCCGGTGCATGCCGCCGCGCTTCCGGTCGCGCCGTCAGAGGCTATCGCACGCGCCGCCGAATTGAATTCTGTCCGCAAAGTTTCCGCTGTTGATGTTCGGGGCCGGTGCCAGCCGTCCGCAACTGGCGCCGGCGCTGTCGGAGTTCGTTCGTCGCGTCCGGATTCCCTTCTTCAACACCCAGATGGGCAAGGGCTCCGTCGGCGGCGCATCGGAGTTTTACCTCGGCACCGCGGCGTTAAGCGAACGTGATTACGTTCACCGGGCGATCGATCGCGCCGATCTCATCGTGACGATCGGACACGACACCGTCGAGAAGCCGCCGTTCCTGATGTCACGAGATCGCCATCAGGTCATTCACATCGGGTTCGCGCCGGCAACCGTTGAAGAGGTGTATTTTCCCCAGACCGAGATCATCGGTGACATCGCGAAAGGACTCGAATTGCTCGCCGGACGGCTGGAGGGCAGACTGAACATGAATCCGGACTGGGTCGCCTTGCGCAAGAACATCCTCGATCACATTACCGATCGCGCGGAAGAAGACCGCTTCCCGCTGACGCCGCAGCGCATCGTGCATGATGTGCGGCAAGTGATGCCGCCGGACGGAATCGTCGCGCTCGACAATGGCATGTACAAGATCTGGTTTGCGCGTAACTACCGCACCGACGTCGCCAACACGCTCCTGCTGGATAACGCGCTGGCCACGATGGGCGCCGGATTTACCCTCCGGAATGATGGCGGCGCTGCTTTATCCCAAGCGCCGCGTGCTGGTGGTGGCGGGCGATGGCGGCTTCATGATGAACAGCCAGGAGCTCGAGACCGCGATACGGATGAAACTCAATCTCGTCGCGCTGATCATCGAGGACCATGCCTACGGCATGATCCGCTGGAAGCAAGCCGTCGATGAGTTTCCCGACTGGGGTCTGACCTTCGACAACCCTGATTTCGTCGCCTATGCGGCAGCGTACGGCGCGCACGGGCGGCGGATCACAGCGGCGTCGGAATTGATCCCGGCGCTGGAGCAGGCGTTTTCCGCCGGCGGAGTGCACCTGATCGCGGTGCCGATCGACTACAGCGAGAATACCCGGGTGCTGGTCGATGAGTTGAGGTCCATGCAAAACACCTCAAGCACGTCCTGACTTTGCAGCCGGCAGAAAGGCCTACGCGGGCAACACATGAAAACCGGCGCGCGGGAAGTGGACGACCACATTGCCGGCGCGCGGATCGTGCCTGCGAATAGCAATATGCTGCGATGAGAGCGCGACGATCTCGCCACTGACTTTGACCTTGCCGTAGTCGTCGGGCACGACCTCGACTCGATCACCGGGTTTGCGGCCGTTGGGATCGTGGGGATCCGACAGTTCACGGGTTAGTGGCGTGGCACGGGTGCCGATATCGAGTGCGGCGGATGTCGATATCTCGCTCGAGCGGCCATGGCCGACCGCGCGCATTCTGGTTTCCCAGGCACGCGTGTGGTCGAACTCGGCAAGCATCTCGTCGAGATTCGGCAGATGCGCGCGCACGTACCAGATGTTCATGTAGGCGTTTACGTCGTAAAGGCCGGCCTTATTGCCACCCAGCCAGTCCCGGCCGTCTCTGAGTTGGTTCTCGATCCATTGCACATGGGCGCGAAACTGATCGCGCATTTGCGGGATAGCGGCGGTCATGGCCGCGACATCAAACTTGGCGCCGCGCAGCTTTTCGCGGTCAGCGATGAAATCCTGCGGGACTTTATCTGCCAGCAGGCCGAAGACGAGATTCACGGTGTTTTGGAAGAATGAGCGGTCTGTCCACATCGCGGTTGCCGAAACAATGCCCTCGCCGCCACCCGGAAACAGCGTCGGCTCGGGGAAGCGCCGCTCTAGCTCGCGGATGACACACTGGGTATCGCAATAGATGTCGGCACCTATCTGCATCACCGGAGTGCGCCGATAGCCGCCTGTGAGCGGCATCAGATCGGGGCGCGGCATGATCCGAGAGATAAGGACCGATGTCCACTCGATGTTCTTCAGGCCGAAAATAACTCGCACCTTCTCAGAGAAGGGCGACTCCTTGAAATGGTGCAGGATAACGGGATGCGTGGTTGTCATACGGTCACTTTAGCCAGACGTTTTGCGAAAGGCTATTCGCGAATGACGAGCTTTCAACCAGACGAACGCCGCTCGGAAGCGAAGCGTAATCCCGACGTCAGACCTGCCGCTCGACCATCTTCATCTTGAGTTCGGCGATCGCCTCGGACGGATTGAGGCTCTTCGGGCAGGCCTTGGCGCAGTTCATGATGGTGTGGCAGCGATAGAGCCGGAACGGATCCTCGAGATTGTCGAGCCGCTCGCCGGTGGCTTCGTCGCGGGAATCCTTCACCCAGCGGGTCGCTTGCAGCAAAGCGGCCGGTCCGAGGAAGCGGTCGCTGTTCCACCAATAGCTCGGGCATGAGGTCGAGCAGCAGGCGCATAGAATGCATTCGTAGAGGCCGTCGAGCTTTTCGCGGTCCTCGTGGCTCTGCTTCCATTCCTTCTGCGGCGTCGGCGTGGTGGTCTTCAGCCACGGCTCGATCGAGGCGTATTGCGCATAGAAGTTGGTCAGGTCAGGCACCAGGTCCTTCACCACGGGCTGATGCGGCAGCGGATTGATCTTGACCGCGCCGTCCTTCACGTCGTGCATGGATTTGGTGCAGGCCAGCGTGTTCTGGCCGTCGATGTTCATCGCGCAGGAGCCGCAGACGCCTTCGCGGCAGGAGCGGCGAAAGGTCAGCGTCGGGTCGATGTGGTTTTTGATCCAGATCAGGCCGTCAAGCACCATCGGGCCGCAATCATTGGTGTCGATGTAATAGGTATCGACGCTGGGATTTTTGCCGTCGTCCGGATTCCAGCGATAGACGTTGAATTCGCGCGTCTCGGTGGCGGTCGCCGGCTTCGGCCATGCCTTGCCGCTGCTGATCTTCGAATTCTTCGGCAGTGCGAATTCAACCATTGAGCTAAGCCTTCGCTGTGGTTCGGATCGCGCTTAATACACCCGCGCCTTTGGCGGGATGTACTGCACGTCATTGGTCATGGTGTAGTTGTGCACCGGGCGATAATCGACGGAGGTCTTGCCGCCATCGTCGATCCACGCCAGCGTGTGCTTCATCCAGTTCTTGTCGTCGCGCGCGGAGAAATCCTCGCGGGCATGGGCGCCGCGGCTCTCGGTGCGGTTGGCCGCCGAGTCCATCGTCACCACCGCCTGAACGATCAGATTGTCGAATTCGAGCGTCTCGATCAGGTCCGAATTCCAGATCAGCGAGCGGTCGCTGACCGAAACGTCGCCGATGCCGCCATGCACCTTGTGGATCAGGTTCTGGCCTTCGTTGAGAATCTCGCCGGTGCGGAACACCGCGCAATTATTCTGCATTACATGCTGCATGCTGTCGCGCAGCTTGGCGGTCGGCGTGCCACCAGAGGCGTAGCGATAATGGTCCAGCCGACCGAGCGCCTTGTCGGCCGAGCCAGCGGGCAATTCCGGCTGCTTGCCGTTCGGGGTCAGTTTCTCGGCGCAGCGCAGCGCCGCGGCGCGGCCGAACACCACGAGATCGATCAGCGAGTTCGAGCCGAGGCGGTTGGCGCCGTGCACCGACACACAGGCGGCTTCGCCCAGCGCCATCAGGCCGGGCACCGTCGCATTGTCGTCGCCGTTGCGCTTGGTCAGCACTTCGGCGTGAAAATTGGTCGGGATGCCGCCCATATTGTAGTGCACGGTCGGCAGGATCGGGATCGGCTCGCGGGTCACGTCGACATTGGCGAAGATTTTCGCGGACTCGGAAATGCCGGGCAGGCGTTCGTGCAGCACCTTCGGATCGAGATGGTCGAGGTGCAGGAAGATGTGATCTTTTTTCTTGCCAACGCCGCGGCCTTCGCGGATCTCGATGGTCATCGCGCGCGACACGACGTCGCGCGAGGCGAGGTCCTTGGCGGAGGGCGCGTAGCGCTCCATGAACCGCTCGCCTTCCGAATTGACGAGATAGCCGCCTTCGCCGCGGGCGCCTTCGGTGACGAGACAGCCCGAGCCGTAAATGCCGGTCGGATGGAACTGCACGAATTCCATGTCCTGCAGCGGCAGGCCGGCGCGCAACGCCATCGCGCCGCCGTCACCGGTGCAGGTATGCGCCGAGGTGCAGGAGGCGTAGGCGCGGCCATAGCCGCCGGTCGCCAGAATCGTGGTCTGGGCGCGGAAGCGATGCAACGTGCCGTCGTCGAGTTTCAGCGCGATCACGCCGCGGCAGACGCCCTGATCGTCCATGATCAGGTCGATCGCGAAAAACTCGATGTAGAATTCCGCGGCGTGGCGCAACGCTTGGCCGTACATGGTGTGCAGCATGGCATGGCCGGTACGGTCGGCGGCGGCGCAGGTGCGCTGCGCCTGGCCCTTGCCGTAGTCCAGCGTCATGCCGCCGAACGGCCGCTGATAGATCTTGCCGTCTTCGGTGCGCGAGAACGGCACCCCCCAATGTTCGAGTTCGTAGACGGCCTCGGGCGCGTTGCGCACCATGTATTCGATCGCGTCCTGGTCGCCGAGCCAGTCCGACCCCTTGACGGTGTCGTACATGTGCCAGCGCCAGTCGTCCGGATGCATGTTGCCGAGCGAGGCGGAGATGCCACCCTGCGCCGCGACGGTATGCGAACGGGTCGGAAACACCTTGGTGATGCAGGCGGTGCGCAAACCAGCTTCGCTGCAGCCGACCACGGCACGCAAGCCGGCGCCGCCGGCGCCGACCACAACAACGTCATAGGTATGATCTTCAATCGGATAGGCGTGGCCGTTGGTGGCGGGACCGCCACTGCCGTTTGCAGCCCTGCCATTGCCATCAGCGGCCATGCGCTAAACTCCAGAGGACAGTTTGAGAATCGCGTAGATCGAAGCCAGCGCCACCGCGATTGAGAAGAAATTATTGGCCATGATGGCGGCGAGTTTCACCTTCTCGCCATGCACATAGTCCTCGATCACCACCTGCATGCCGATCTTCATGTGCCAGGCGCTGGCGATGATGAACAACAACAGGATGATCGCGACCAGCGGCGAGCCGAGGATCTGTGCCGCGCCGGCCTGGTTGCGGCCGAGCAGCATCATCACGACGATGATCACGGGCAGGATCAGCAGCAACATCGCGACCGCGGTGACACGCTGGCGCCAGAAGTCCGAAGTACCCGAATGCGAGGCGCCGAGATTGCGGACGCGCGCGAGCGGCGTGCGCATCGATTTCACGGTTTTGGTATGGGCTTCGGTCATCGGCCGCCCCCGATCGCATAGGCGACGACCCAGAGCAGCACGGTTGCGGCAATGCCGGCGATCAGCGCACCCCAGGTCAGGGCCTCGCGCTCACTGGCCTTGAAGCCGTAGCCGAGATCCCACACGAGATGCCGCAGACCGCTGAACAGATGATGCAGCAGCGCCCACGTATAGCCGAACACGATCAGGCGGCCGAGGAAGCTCGAGGTAAAGGTCTGCACATTGGCGTAGGCCGTTGGACCGGAGGCCGCCGATATCAGCCACCAGGCCAGCAGCAAGGTGCCGAAATACAGCGCGATGCCGGTGGCGCGGTGCACGATGGACAGCGCCATCGTGAGGGTCCAGCGGTAGGTCTGAATATGCGGTGAAAGCGGTCTTTCGATCCTGGCGGTCATCGGCAGCTTTTGACGGTTTGCGGGCCTCCGCAGGGGCCCTTCGGGGATCGCGGTAGACGAATTCTATTTACGAACTCGAAACAGCGAGCGCAACGGCGAAATCATCGTTTGCGAATGAATGTTCATTGCTTCGGATCGGCGTCAGATGAGCCTTGCATTGATGGGGATTGACAGGACCGCCGGGCGCTGGTGGCTACCTCAGATGAAGCTCGATTCACGACCGGTCTACTATAATCAGCTCAGGCTCAAGGTTTGTCCCGCTACAATAAACAGCGGATATTTCTCTTCGTTGAAAACCGCCGCGGTTTGGTTGAATGTCCTTAAGGCGCAGGACGCGGGGTCGGTGGATCGGAATGAAGCGGCGAGAGTTCATCAGGCTTGCCGGGGCTGCGGCGGCGAGTATGCCGTTCGCTGCGCGGGCCCAACAATCGACCGCGCCCGTGATCGGCTATCTCGGCAGCGGTGTCCCGGCCGATCAGGTCAGTCTGGTCGCCGCGACCCGCGATGGGCTCAAGGAATCCGGCTATATCGAAGGCCAGAATCTGAGAATCGAATACCGGTGGGCGGAAGGAAAATATGATCGGTTACCGGGGCTCGCGGCGGAACTGGTCGAGCATCGCGTCGCTTTGATCGTGGCGGCCGGCGGCAGCGATCCAGGCCGCGCGGCGAAGGGCGCCACCTCCATTATTCCCATTGTTTTTGTCAGCGCCGCGGATCCGATCCGGGCCGGCCTCGTTGCCAGCCTCAATCGGCCCGAAGGCAACGTCACCGGGATCAGCCTGATCGGCTCGACGCTGGAGGCCAAGCGCCTTGAACTGCTGCATGAGATGATGCCGCAGGCTTCCACCATTGGCGTCCTGATCAATCCGAAATACCCGGAGGCGAAGGCGCAGACGCAGGAAGTCGAAGATGCAAAGAAGCGGCTTGGGGTGGCGCTGGTCGTGCAGAACGCCAGCACCGAACAGGAAATCGCAGCGGCCTTCGACGCCTTCGTCGAGCAAAAGGCGGGTGCGGTGCTTGCCTGTAATGACCCGTTCTTCGGCTCCTATCGCGAGCAACTGGCGTCGCTGGCGCTGCGTCACAAGCTGCCGGCGATGTCGTTTCGCCGGGAATTTGCCGAAGTCGGCGGCCTTCTCAGCTACGGACCACATTTTGCGGAAGGCTATCGTCAGGCCGGTATCTATGCCGGCAGGATATTGAAAGGCGCGAAGCCAACCGATCTTCCGGTGGTGCAGCCGACGAAATTCGAGATGGTCGTCAATCTCAAAACCGCCCGGGCGATCGGACTTACGATTTCCGAATCATTTCTGCTCCGCGCCGATGAAGTCATCGAATAAAGGCGCGCGAACTCATTTCGCGTAAATCTTCGCATAAGTATCGCGCAGGATGTTTTTCTGCACCTTGCCCATCGCGTTGCGCGGCAGTTCATCGACCACAAACACCCGCTTCGGCATCTTGAATTTTGCGAGCCGGCCGTCGAGCGCGGATAGCACCGAGGCCTCGCTGACGGCCGCGCCCTTGTCGCAGACCACGACGGCCGTGACGCCTTCGCCGAAATCGGCATGCGGCACACCGATCACGGCGGATTCGATCACGCCCGGCATGGCATCGATCTCGCTCTCGATTTCCTTCGGATAGACGTTGAAGCCGCCGGAGATCACAAGATCCTTGCCGCGGCCGAGAATGTGCACATAGCCCTTGGTGTCGATCTTGCCGAGATCGCCGGTGATGAAGAAGCCATCGTCGCGAAATTCCGCCCTGGTCTTTTCCGGCATCCGCCAGTAGCCCTTGAAGACGTTGGAGCCCTTGACCTCGATCATCCCGATGGTGTCGCGCTTGAGTTCAGTGCCGGTTTCGGGATCGGTCACGCGCACGGACACGCCGGGCAGCGGCAGGCCCACGGCCCCCGCGACGCGATCGCCGTCATAGGGATTGGACGTATTCATGTTGGTTTCGGTCATGCCGTAACGCTCGAGCACGGCGTGACCGGTGCGGGCGGCCCATTCGCGGTGGGTATCGGCCAGCAAGGGCGCCGAGCCGGAAATGAACAGCCGCATGTGCTTGGTGGATTCGTGGGTCAGCGACGGGCTTTGCAACAGCCGTGTGTAGAAAGTCGGCACGCCCATCATCACGGTGGCGCGCGCCATCAGCTTGATGATCAGCTCGGGATCGAACTTCGGCAGGAAGATCATCGAGGCGCGGGCGAACAGCGTGACGTTGCTGGCCACGAACAGGCCGTGGGTATGATAGATCGGCAGCGCGTGGATCAGCACATCCTTGTCGGTGAAGCGCCAGTAGTCGACGAGGCTCAGCGAATTCGACGCGAGATTATCATGCGTCAGCATCGCGCCTTTGGAACGTCCAGTGGTGCCCGAAGTGTAGAGAATAGCCGCGAGGTCGTCGTCTGCGCGCGCGATAGTGACAAAGTCAGGCTTCGCCTTGGCGGCGGCTTCGGTCAACGATCCCTTGCCGTTGACATCAAGCGTCTCGACCTTGGCGCCCACTTTCGCCGCGATCGCACCAATGCCTTGCGCCTTGGAGGGATCACACACCACCAGCGACGGCTCGGCGTCGGTGATGAAATATTCCAGTTCGTTGAGCGTATAGGCGGTATTGAGCGGCAGATACACCGCGCCCGCCCGCACCGCAGCGAGATACAGCACCAGGCCTGGTACGGATTTGTCGGTTTGGGCGGCGACGCGATCGCCGGGCTTGACGCCGCGCTCGACCAGCACATTCGCCATCTGGCCCGCGCGTGCGACCAATTCGCCATAGCTGATGTGCTGCCCATCGGCGGTTTCGATCGCGAGTCGGTTGAGGTCCTCGACGCCGTCGAACAGACGAGAAAACAGGTTGGCTTTCGCAATGGTTTTGTCGGTCGCGTTCATGCATCATTCCGGTAGGTGGGCGCGACCCTCGGGGCCACAGATCTCTGCGGGTTCAATAGCAAAGACGCCCTTCACAAAGCAACGGAGACAGTTTGCATGTCAAATAACGGGAAACGCGTGGCTTCCAAGGGGGAACGCGTGGCGTGGATCACGGGCGGCGGCAGCGGGATTGGCGAGGCCGGCGCGGAATCGCTGGCGGCCGACGGCTGGAGCGTGGTGGTTTCGGGGCGCCGGAAGGAGGGCCTGGACGCGGTGGTGGCGAAGATTAACGGCAGCGGCGGCAAGGCCGAGGCGATCGCGCTCGACGTCAGCAAGGCCAATGACGTTAACAAAGCCGCCGAGCAGATTCTCGCCAAACACGGCCGCATTGATCTCCTGGTCAATAGCGCCGGCATCAATGTGCCAAAACGCAGCTGGGCCGACATGGAACTGGAAGGTTGGGACCGGCTGGTCGAGATCAATCTCAACGGCGTGTTGTATTGCATGCGCGCGGTGCTGCCGGCGATGCGGGCGCAACAGGACGGCTGCATCATCAACGTCGCCTCATGGGCCGGCCGTCATGTTTCGAAAATGCCGGGTCCGGCCTACACCACCACCAAGCATGCGGTGCTGGCGTTGACCCACTCGTTCAACATGGATGAATGCGCCAACGGCTTGCGGGCGTGCTGCCTGTCACCCGGCGAGGTAGCAACGCCGATCCTGAAACTGCGCCCTGTGGTGCCTTCGGAACAAGAGCAGGCCAAAATGCTGCAGCCCGAAGATCTCGGCCGCACTATCGCCTTTATTGCCAGCATGCCGCCGCGGGTCTGCATGAATGAAATCCTGATCAGTCCGACATGGAACCGGGGATTTCTGCAAACTCCGGCCAATCGGGATTAGCAACGAAGGCGCGACGTTAAGATTTTAACGGAAGTTCACGCACGGCTAACGCCGAGAAAGGTTTCAGGCGCGAGAAAATTTATTCCCTGAAACCGGCTCTGAAACCTCCCGTAGCTCGGCTCAACGGCAACGCAGTCAACCAAAACAGACAGCGTAGTTGTTGAGCCCCTCAATCGCCCGGCGGACATCCGCTGGCACACTCATTCGGGAGACGTTTCCATGTCCAAGCGTATTGCACTTTTGTCCGCCGTTGCGTTCAGCGCACTGGCTCTCACCTCGGTCATCGTTGCGCCGGTCAGCGCCCAGGAAAAGACCGTGATGGTCGGCGGTGCGGCGATGTTCCCCTCCAAGAACATCATCCAGAACGCCGTTAACTCCAAGGACCACACCACGCTGGTGGCGGCGGTGAAGGCCGCCGGTCTGGTCGACACCCTGGAAGGCAAGGGCCCGTTCACGGTTTTCGCGCCGACCAATGCCGCGTTCGGCAAGCTGCCGGCTGGCACGGTCGACACTCTGGTGAAGCCCGAGAACAAGGCGACCCTCACCAAGATCCTGACCTACCATGTGGTGGCGGGCAAGCTTGAGGCTTCCGACCTGACCGACGGCAAGAAGCTCAAGACCGTCGAAGGCGAAGAGCTGACGGTGAAGAAGGCGGACGGCAAGGTCATGATCATCGACGCCAAGGGCGATTCGTCGACCGTCACGATCTCGAACGTCCATCAGTCGAACGGCGTGATCCACGTCGTCGACACCGTGTTGATGCCGGCGTCGTAAGCGCCACGCACTTCCGGATCGCGTTCCCATCGGGATACGCATGGCGAGCCGGGGCAACCCGGCTCGCTTTTTTGTGACCGACCGACCCGAAATGTATCAGTCCAGCCGGGGTCATATTAGTAACTTCGGGCCAGTTCCCGCGTATATTACAGGTATCCACCTTTCAAGCGACGGAAATGCCATGTCCAGCCTGACCGCGAGCGATGAGCGCACCATACCCACCACCCGGAAGGCGATAATTCAGCCGGCCTGGGTCCGCCTGGTGCATTGGATCAATGCGGTGGCGATCATCCTGATGATCATGTCGGGATGGCAGGTCTACAACGCCTCGCCGCTGTTCAAGTTCTCGTTTCCTCCCTCCGTTACGCTAGGCGGCTGGCTCGGCGGGGCGTTGCTTTGGCATTTCGGTGCGATGTGGCTGCTGATGGTCAATGGCCTCATCTATCTGACGCTGGGTTTTGCGACCGGCCGCTTCGCCAAAAAACTGTTGCCGATCTCGCCGTCCGGCGTGCTGGCCGACACCAAGGCCGCGCTGACCGGCAAACTGTCGCATGACGATCTGTCGAAATACAATCAGGTGCAGAAGCTGCTTTATACCGGCATCATCATTGTCGGCGTTCTCATCGTGCTGTCGGGATTGTCGATCTGGAAGCCGGTGCAGTTGCAGTGGCTGACGGCGCTGTTCGGCGGCTACGACATCGCACGTTACGTTCACTTCGTCTGCATGGCGGCGATCGTCGCCTTCATGGTGATTCATGTCGCCCTCGCCGTGCTGGTGCCCAAAAGCCTGCGCGCCATGATAATCGGCCGCTAGAAAGATTTTTAGGAGAAACATCATGGGCCGCCTTCGCTCACTTCTGATTCCAGGCGTCGACAAGCAGTTGCTGGTGCGCGACGCTGTGAAGACGATGCCGGATCTGGCGCGCCGCCGCTTTATCGCCGGTGGTGCAAGTTTCGGCGCGTTGACGATGTTGACCGGCTGCGACGTGTCCAACAGCTTTTCGGCTGAGGAGATGTTGAAGAAAGTCTCGAAGTTCAATGACGGCGTGCAAGCGCTGATGTTCAATCCCGATGCGCTGGCGCCGACTTTTCCGGAAAGCGCGATCACCAAGCCGTTTCCGTTCAACGCGTATTATGAACTCGACGATGCGCCCGAGATCGACGGCAAGGACTGGAAGTTCGAGGTCACGGGCCTTGTCGAGAACAAGAAGTCATGGACGCTGGAGGAGCTTTACAAGCTGCCGCAGGTCAAGCAGGTCACCCGTCATATCTGCGTCGAGGGCTGGAGTGCGATCGGAAGCTGGACCGGAACGCCGCTGCGCGATTTCCTCAAACTGGTCGGCGCCGACACCCGCGCCAAATATTGCTGGTTCCAGTGCGCCGACCGCGAGGGCTACAACTCGCCACTTGATATGCGCACCGCGTTGCATCCGCAGACCCAGATGACATTCAAGTTTGGCGATGAAATCCTGCCACGGGCCTATGGTTTTCCGATGAAAATCAGAGTGCCTACCAAGCTCGGATTCAAGAATCCGAAATACGTGGTTTCGATGGAAGTCACCAACGACTACAAAGGCGGCTACTGGGAAGACCAGGGATATAACTCATTCAGCGGAAGCTGATCGCCGGTCCGTAGGGTGGGCACCCGGAGTTTATCATCGAGCGCGCATTCGCGCGACCCGGTGGCTTTGCCCACCCTTGCTACGGCAGGACCATGCCGTCGTGGCAGTATCTCAGCCGCGATGGTGTCTTGCCATTTGGGCGACGCCGCTTTAGCAATCCCGCGCGCAGCGAAATGGGCCGTCATGCCCGGCCATAGCAGTCTGCCTTGTGCTGACTGCGTATGTTTGTCAGCGGTGGCCGGGCATCCACGTCCTTGCTTCTTCGGTGCAATCAAAATTAAGACGTGGACGGCCGGGACAAACCCGGCCGTGACGTTGGATGAGGATCCTTCCCATGGCGACCCAAAAACTGCTGCTTCTCCCCGGCGACGGCATCGGCCCCGAAGTGATGGCGGAGGTAAAGCGCCTGATCGACTGGCTCAACGCGCAGGGTATCGCGCATTTCGAGACCGATCAGGGTCTGGTCGGCGGCGCCGCCTATGACGCCAGCAAGCTCAGCATCACCGATGCGACCATGGCGAGCGCGCAAGCCGCCGATGCCGTGATCTTCGGCGCGGTCGGCGGCCCGAAGTGGGACAGCGTTCCCTATGAGGCGCGTCCCGAAGCCGGGCTGTTGCGGCTGCGCAAGGATCTCGGCCTGTTCGCCAATCTGCGGCCCGCGGTCTGCTATCCCGCGCTGGCGGAAGCCTCGAGCCTGAAGCGCGACGTCGTCGAGGGCCTCGACATCATGATCGTGCGCGAGCTGACCGGCGGGGTATATTTCGGCGAGCCTAAAACCATCACCGATCTCGGCAACGGCCAGAAGCGCGCCATCGATACGCAGGTCTACGATACCTATGAGATCGAGCGAATTGCGCGGGTCGCATTCGACCTCGCGCGCAAGCGCCGCAACAAGCTGACCTCGATGGAAAAGCGCAACGTCATGAAGTCTGGCGTGCTCTGGAACGAGGTCGTCACCCAGGTCCATGCGCGCGAATACAAGGACGTGCAGCTCGAGCACCAATTGGCCGATTCCGGCGGCATGAATCTGGTGAAATGGCCCAAGCAGTTCGACGTCATCGTGACCGACAATCTGTTCGGCGACATGCTCTCGGATATCGCTGCGATGCTGACGGGTTCGCTCGGCATGCTGCCCTCGGCCTCGCTCGGCGAGGTCGATGTCAAAACCAGGAAACGTAAATCGCTGTTCGAGCCGGTGCATGGCTCGGCACCCGATATCGCCGGCAAAGGCCTCGCTAATCCGATTGCGATGATCTCCTCATTCGGGATGGCGCTGCGCTACTCGTTCGACATGGGCCCGCTGGCCGACAAGGTCGACGCGGCGATCGCCGCGGTGCTCGCGAATGGCCTGCGCACCGCCGATATCAAATCCGAAGGTACGACCGCGGTATCGACCTCACAGATGGGCGAGGCGATCCTGAAGGAATTGCAGACGCTGCACGGGTAGGTAGTTCGCAGTCGTCCCGGCCTTAGCCGGGATGACAGAAGCTATCCGATTAAAGTGGCTAACCGATCAATACGGGATCGGAATGCGCGTCGGATATCCGCCCAAATCGGAGGGCGAACTGAGCGGCTGGCGGTCGAGCGGGCGATTGTTGTTTTCGCGAGCGAATGAGGGATATCCGACTTCCGGGGGATATGCGTAGTCGGTGAATTTGCGGTCGCCGGGCAACACTTCGACGCCGGCGTCGAGCCAGGAACGCTTGGTGACGTAGACCCGGGTGTGCGGACCCTGCTGGTAGGACACGTTGGGTCCACTCTGTCCGTAATAAGGACGGCCGTTTTTATCGAGCTTCCGCGTTTCTGCGCTGGCCTGTGTCGCGTCGAAGCCAATCACGACAACGGCTGCAGCCGCCAGCACAACCAGAAGCCTTTTTACGGCGGGCAATTTTGAGATCATCACGTCCTCATGGGGCTGGCGGGTCGCCATATCCGATTTCGGGTCATTTTAGCTGCCGTGGGTCCGCCGTCACAAGGTCAATCGGGCCACACTGCATCACAATAAATGCGCGGGTGACGAAAAAGTCGCATAAAAGCCAGCGCCTTAGTCTTGCCATTTAGTTTGAGCGCCGATCAGAGCGGGCCGCGCAGTTGGGGATTCCCGGTGCCCGTCACCCAATCCGCCGATGTAATCGAAGGGGTCGTCGCGCTGCAACCGCCGCGCTTCAACTCGGCGCGGGCGAACAATTCAGCCAATTTCAGTTCATTTCCGGCCGTGAGCAGGATCAGCCGGTTCAGCATGCAGCCGATCGCGGCGCGCCGGGCCGGTATTCCATCGCCCTGGCAGGTCCAGCCGGATATCTGCAGCACGGGATCGCCGAGACGTTTGATAAAGCCGAGGCAAGACTTGGTCCCATCTTTGGCGCCGTCCGCATTTCTGTCGAGACGAAGCAACGCCACCGGGCCGAACTTGCTGTCGGCGATCCCGGCCGCTTCCGATCCGTGTACGCTTTCCCGGTCTATCCGGGCTGCGATTTCGGCGCCGGAGACGTCCGAGGGGCTGAATTCACCGCCGGGACGGTAGATTTCGAGTTCCGCGACCGGCTTTTCGTCTTGAGCGGTTCCCTGCGCCGTCCAACGCAAGACGTCCTTGCGGCCTCCTTCAGGGTGCCGGAATATCTCGTAGGCCTCTGTTTTATATTGGTTATCCAGCGGCGTGACCGCAAAGGCCGGGTGCGAACGCAAGGCCAGGCTCCAGCCGGCCTTCGGCGCCGACTCCGTGGTCGGGGCCATCGGCAATTCGTCCCAAAGATGGAGCCCAACGATGGCAAGCAGCCCCAGAGTGCCCACATAAGCCACCAGACGCGCCAGCGTGCCGGCGCATTCATCGGCAAAGCTGGTCAGCGCCGGGTGAATGCTGGTCCGATAATAGGGATTGGCGGGGGTGACCCAAAACGATCGCATCAAACGCCCAAATCGCTATTGGGCACCGGCTGGCGGCACCCCAGTCTAACGTTGTCTTAAGGGCGTTTCTCGCATAGAAGCGCTGCCTCTTCCCTTTCCGCTGGAGGCGAGGGCGAGGCATTTTTCTTCGGAGAGTGAACGATGGGTTACAAAGTCGCGCTGGTCGGAGCGACCGGCAATGTCGGGCGGGAGATGCTCAACATTCTGGACGAACGCAAATTCCCGGCTGACGAAGTCGTGGCGCTGGCGTCGCGCCGCAGCATGGGCGTCGAAGTTTCGTACGGCGATCGTACCCTGAAAGTCAAAGCGCTGGAGAATTACGATTTCAGCGATGTCGATATCTGCCTGATGTCGGCGGGTGGCGCGGTGTCGAAGGAATGGTCGCCGAGAATCGGCGCCGCCGGTGCGGTCGTGATCGACAATTCGTCGACCTGGCGGATGGATCCGGACGTGCCGTTGATCGTACCCGAGGTCAACGCGGATGCGGTCAGCGGCTTTACCAAGAAGAACATCATCGCCAACCCGAACTGTTCGACCGCGCAGCTCGTGGTCGCGCTGAAGCCGCTGCACGACAAGGCTGTCATCAAGCGCGTCGTGGTCTCGACCTATCAATCGGTCTCGGGCGCCGGCAAGGATGCCATGGACGAGCTGTTTTCACAGACCAAGGCGGTCTACACCAACAGCGAATTGATCAACAAGAAATTCCCCAAGCGTATCGCCTTCAACGTGATCCCCGAGATCGACGTGTTCATGGAGGACGGCTACACCAAGGAAGAGTGGAAGATGATGATGGAGACCAAGAAGATTCTTGATCCCAAAATCAAGCTGAGCGCGACCTGCGTGCGCGTGCCGGTGTTCGTCGGCCATTCCGAAGCGGTCAATATTGAATTCGAGAATCCGATTTCGGCCGATGAGGCGCGCGATATCCTGCGCAATGCGCCGGGCTGCCTTGTGATCGACAAGCGCGAACCCGGCGGCTACGTCACGCCCTATGAAGCCGCGGGCGAGGACGCGACCTATATCAGCCGCATCCGCGAGGACGCGACGGTGGAGAACGGTCTCGTGCTGTGGTGCGTGTCGGACAATCTGCGCAAGGGCGCTGCCCTGAACGCGATCCAGATCGCCGAATGCCTGATCAACCGTAAGCTGATCAGCGCCAAGAAAAGAGCAGCTTAAAAAGTGGCGTAAAAACGGGGCCGGAATCGCGATGACCGAACAGCCGGCGCCCTACAAACAGAACCCGACGCTGAAACGCATCGAGCACGGGTTTGAAAGTATTCTGTTCAACAGCCGCTGGCTGATGGCGCCGTTTTACTTCGGTCTCGTCATTTGCCTCGCGGTGATGTTGTTCAAATTCTTCAAGAAGCTGTGGGAGTTCATCCTCATCGCGCCCTCCGCCAATGAGGCAGACATCATCCTCGGCGCGCTCAGCCTGATCGACGTTTCGCTGGTCGGCAATCTGATCCTGATCGTAGTGTTCTCGGGCTACGAGAATTTCGTCTCGCGGATCGACCCCGGCGAACATCCGGATTGGCCGGAATGGATGACCAAGGTCGATTTCGCTGGGCTCAAGCAGAAGATGCTGGCTTCGATCGTCGCGATTTCGGCCATTCAGTTGCTAAAGGCGTTCATGAACATCGACGTCGCCTTCGATGCCACCAAAATGGGCTGGCTGGTCGGAGTGCATCTGGTGTTCGTGGTCTCGGCCCTGATACTGGCGCTGTCGGACCGCTGGGGCAGCGATCATGGAAGCAAATAGAGAGTAGCGAATAGTGAGTGGGGATTTTCTTATTCGCTACTCGCCATTCGCTATTCGCCCACTCGCTGCCGCGCTGAGAAATTCCTTCGCGACGTGATCGAGCACGAACAGCGAGCCTTCGGCGACGCCGAAATAAGCGCCATGCAACTGCAACTCGCCGCGTTCGACTGCGGTCTGCACGAATGGAAACGTCATCAGGTTTTCAAGGCTGCGGAATATCGCGGCTTTCTCGATGCGGACGGTGAAATCGGCCATCGTCTCGTGGTCGCGCTGCTCGACCTTCTCGCCCGGCTTGATGAACATCGACATCCAGCGGCCGATGAAGTCGCCGGGTGACAGCGGCTCCATTTTATCAATGAAGGCTCGGATACCGCCGCATTGCGCATGGCCGAGCACAACGATGTGCTTCACATGCAGCGCCCGGACCGCATATTCCACCGCCGCCGAGACGCCGTGCGCACCGCCGTCCGGCTGGTACACCGGCACCAGATTGGCGACGTTGCGCACCACGAATAACTCGCCGGGACCGGCATCGAAGATCACTTCCGGCGAGACCCGGGAATCGCAGCAGCCGATCACCATCACTTCGGGGGACTGGCCGCGCTCGGACAGTTCGCGGTAGCGCGACTGCTCGGTCGGCAGCCGCTGTGAGGTGAAGGTCCGGTAGCCCTCAAGCAGTCGTGGCGGAAACAGGTCCATGGCAGTGGCTAAACCATACGGCGGTGACAGGAACAAGTCTTTCGGAGCCGCGGTTGAGATGTTATCGCGTGAGCTAAGGAAATTGAAGGGAACTAGCCATGATCCGTCCGCGCCGCAGCCTCTTGTTCATGCCGGGATCGAACGCGCGGGCGCTGGAAAAAGCCCGCAACCTGCCGGCCGACGGTATTATTCTGGATCTGGAGGATTCCGTGGCCCCGGAGGCCAAGGCTGGCGCGCGCGACCAGATCGCGCAGGCGATCGCCGCCAAGGGGTTCGGCAAGCGCGAAGTGCTGATCCGCGTCAATCCGCTGGATACGCCGTGGTCAACAGACGATATCGGCATGGCCGGCAAAGCGCGGCCCGACGGCATTGTGGTTCCCAAAGTTTCCAGCGTGGAAGACCTCAAAGCGATCGGCGATCAACTGGCCGATGCGGATCCCGCGATCCGGGTCTGGGCCATGATCGAAACCTCGCGCGCGGTTCTGCACGCCGAGGAACTGGCGGCGGCTTCGCGCGATCCCAAGACGCGGCTCGCCGGATTCATGTTCGGACCCAATGACATTTCGCGGGAAACGCGGATCCGCATGATGCCGGGCCGCACGGCGATGATCCCGATGATCACCCACTGCATTCTGGCGACCCGGATGTATGGCCTCGAAATCCTCGACGGACCCTACAGCGATTTCAGCGATTTCGACGGTTTTGGGGAAGAATGCGCGCAGGCGCGCGATCTCGGCTTCGACGGCAAGACGCTGATTCATCCCGGCCAGATCGAAGCCTGCAATGCGATCTTCACGCCGCCGGCGGAAGAGATCGCGCAGGCCCGCAAGATCATCGCGGCGTTCGAATTGCCGGAAAACGCCGCACGCGGTGCGATCCGGCTCGACGGCCAGATGGTGGAGCGGCTGCACGCCGACATGGCCCGGCGCACGATCGCGATCGCGGATTCGATCGCCGCGATGGGGCATTAGAGAGACGCTGACGGCGCCCTTCCCTTCTCCCCTTGTGGGAGAAGGTGCCCTCGCGAAGCGAGGGCGGATGAGGGGTCTCTATCCGCGGAGACATACCCCTCACCCGTCCGCGCTGCTGCGCATCGCGGCCACCCTCTCCCACAAGGGGAGAGGGGAAGAGCACGACGCCTTAGACGCCAAACCGCTCCGCGGCCCAGGCATGCAGGCTTCCCGAAATAGGCTTCTGCTTGCCGCGGCCTTTGGGGGAGACGTGGAAGCCTATTATCTCAGGATCATCGAGCAACGCTGAAAAATCAGACGGCTCGAAAAACAATTTCGGTTCGGCATGCACCGCGTAAAATGATTTCTTCGGCAGCGCGTGATGCAGTTCGCCGGCGCGGCGGGCGAGCGCGGTCAGCGCGGCCGGGCCGAAGATCGCGACCCGAATATCCGCGAGCCGGGGCGAGCCACGCAGCTTGCGAAGCGCGAAGGTCAGCCGGTGTCGCAAGGCCAGCCAGTCCGGCGTCAATTCATCCTGCTGCATAAGTGCCGTGAAGGCTGTGACAACAGGATCATCCGACGGCAGATACAGCACGGAATTGCCGAGTTGGCGCGGCCGCTCCCACGCAAAATAGGGTTTTGCCGGATCGAGCCCGACCGGCTTGAGCAACAGCACATCGGCGTCGAGCCATAGCCCGGCCTTGCGGGCCATCAGCCGTATCCGGAAAAAATCGCTGAATTGCAATGTGGTCCAGTCGCGCCACACGCCGTCGGGACCGGTCGGGCGCAGTCTTTCGGCGAAGGCATGCGGCAGGATCGCTTCGGCCTCGGCATTGCAGACACCGTCGGGCAATTGCCCGAGCGGATCGAAACTGTAGACGGTGACCTTATGGCCGGCCGCGACCTGCGACCTCAGGCATAGCAGCCGCAGCGCATCGAGCGGGCCATGCCAGAAGGTGACGATGTCAGGCCGCATCTTCGATCGCTTCCATGTCATCGTCGGAGAGGCCGAAATGATGGCCGATCTCGTGGATCAGCACATGGCGCACGATATGCCCCAGCGTCTCGTCATGTTCGGCCCAGTAATCCAGGATCGGCCGGCGATACAGCCAGATCATGTTGGGCAGCCTTGCGATATCGTCATGGCTGCGGAACGGCAGCCCGACGCCCTGGAACAGGCCGAGAAGATCGAATTCGGTTTCGGCCTGCATCTCGTCGAGCACTTCTTCGGTCGGGAAATCATCGACACGGATGATCACGCCTTCGCACAGATCACGAAAGCCCTTGGGCAGGCGCTCAAGAATCTCGTGCGCCATGGCTTCGATCTCGGCCAGCGATGGCGCTTTCGCAGGTGTCCACATCGCGTCTGTTTAGCGCGGGTTTCGCGGATGCTCCAGCCACAGTTGACGTTGCCGCCGCAATCGGAGACCGTATCATCCGTCAACAGGCTTGGGTGGGCGTCGAGATGCGTATCAGGACAGCGGCAATAGCGGTTTGGGCAGGTGCTGTTTCGTTGCTTGTTGTTTCAGTGCTCGCGGCGGGCGCGCAAGCGCAGACCGCATCGGGCACACGGATTGCGCAGGCATCGCAGCCCGCTGCGGAGGATCCGATCGCGCCAGCGGTTAGACGGCCCACCAAACGCGTTCGCATCTATCCGCGGTATCAGGCGGAACCCGATGGCGTTTATCCCCGGTATTTCCCCGGCCAGAATGCGGTGCGGGAGTGCAACGCCACTTACGTGCAGGAGTACCGGCCGAGCGGCACGGTGATCGTGCCCCGCATGAACTGCTACTGGCGTCGCGGTTAAGCTCTGCTGCGTTCAGTGCTTTCTTAGCGCACCGATCAGCCCGCTGCCGACCACCAGCGCTGAAGTTCCATAGACGAGAATGGCCATCGCCAGTTGGGTGAAGCTGCTGGCGGTTGCCGGGACCGCCGCCGGGGCCCTGTGATGCCAGCGCAGCGTGGGACGGAAGCAAGACTGCCGCCGCAAAAAATAAAAATGCCGCGCGCGATGTTCGGAACCATTTTGCAAGTGAGGGCAATTCTTCAGAAGGCATGGAAATCTCCTGTAACAGACGCTCGCAGAAGATACGGATCACAATCTGGGCCGGTTTTGAGATTTTGGTGAATGTTGTGGTTCTGAGTGGAACCGTATCGCGCGCGGCGCATTGCATTCCCCGGCGCAGGCATTCATTTCACGTTCACGTCGCTCACTTCAGCTTGGTTCTGCGCCGTGGCGTGCGTTCGATTCGATCGCACGGCGATGACGTGACATCCAACGACTTATGGGAGACATAAATGAACTTGACGAGAGTTCTGGGGCTTGCCGCGGTTGGCGCATTGCTCGCTATTGCTGCTCCATCCGAGCGCGCTCAGGCGCTGTCGCTGGCCAATCCCGGCGCCGCCGCAGCGGTCCAGGAAAGCTCGAAGCAGGGCTCGGTCACGGAGGTGCGTTGGCATCACCGTTGGCACCATCGCCATTGGCATCGCCGTTAATAAAAGCGCGGGTTGATCACTCAAGACACGACAGGCCCGCTTTGCGGGCCTGTTTTTTATCGGGAAGCGTTTGCGCTCAATCCCAGTTCTTGAACTTCCAGGATTTGAGCTTCCATGGCGTCAGCGTTTCCAATCGCCACTGCACCATGCGGTCCGGCGGCCAGTGACTAATGCGCGACGCCTCCTTGACCTCGGCCTTCGCCGCGCGCGGCATATGGCGGCGGCGCGTCTGGCGCGTCGCCTCGCTGATCATATCGACGAATTCAGATTTGTCGGCCATCGCTGGTTCCTCGCGAAACCAACTCTGCTCCCAACTGTTTAACGACTTCCTTCGACAATGCGTCGAGGTTGAGGGAAGGGGCCAAGACTCCTTACCACCAAAAGGCTCCTTACCGCCGAAGGCCCCCTACCGCCAATCCCGGATATCGACAAAGTGCCCGGCAATCGCCGCCGCCGCGGCCATGGCCGGCGACACCAGATGGGTGCGGCCCTTAAAGCCCTGACGGCCCTCGAAATTGCGGTTCGAGGTCGAGGCGCAGCGCTCTTCCGGCTTGAGCTTGTCGGGGTTCATCGCCAGGCACATCGAGCAACCCGGCTCACGCCATTCGAAACCGGCCTTGATGAAAATCTTGTCGAGGCCTTCGGCTTCCGCCTGTTCCTTCACGATGCCCGAACCCGGCACGATCATCGCATTGACGTTGCCGTTGACGGTCTTGCCCTCGGCGATCTTCGCCGCCGCGCGCATATCCTCGATCCGGCCATTGGTGCAGGAGCCGATGAAGACGCGGTCGAGCTTGATGTCGGTGATTTTGGTGCCAGCCTTCAGGCCCATATAGTTCAACGCGCGGTGCTTCGAGAGCCGGATCGCCTCGTCGACGATCTGGTCGGGATCCGGCACAAAGCCAGAGATCGACACGACATCCTCGGGCGAAGTGCCCCAGGTGACGATCGGCGGCAGCTTGGCGGCATCGAGCCTGATCTCGTGATCGAAATGTGCGCCTTCATCGGAGCGCAGCGTCTCCCAGTAACGCACCGCGGCATCCCAGTTCGCACCCTTCGGCGATTTCGGGCGGCCCTTTAAAAATGCAAAGGCTTTTTCGTCCGGCGCGATCAGGCCGGCGCGGGCACCGCCCTCGATCGACATGTTGCAGACCGTCATGCGGCCTTCCATCGACAATGCACGGATCGCCTCACCGGCGTATTCCAGCACGTAACCAGTGCCGCCGGCTGTGCCGATCTCGCCGATGATCGCCAGGATGATATCCTTGGCGGTGACGCCGTCGGGTAATTTCCCATCGACGAGAACACGCATGTTCTTGGCTTTTTTCTGGACCAGGGTTTGCGTCGCCAGCACATGCTCGACTTCGGAGGTGCCGATGCCGTGCGCCAGCGCGCCGAATGCGCCATGCGTGGAAGTGTGGCTGTCGCCGCAGACAATAGTGGTGCCGGGCAGCGTAAAGCCCTGCTCGGGACCGATCACATGCACGATGCCCTGACGCACGTCGAATTCGTTGAAATATTCGACGCCGAAATCCTTGGCGTTCTCTGCCATTACCCGGATCTGCTCGGTACTGTCAGGATCGGGATTGGGCTTGGTGCGATCGGTGGTCGGGATATTGTGATCGACCACGGCCAGCGTCTTCTCCGGCGCGCGAATCTTGCGTCCGGCGGCGCGCAAGCCTTCGAAGGCCTGCGGCGACGTCACTTCATGGACCAGATGGCGATCGATATAGAGCAGGCTGGTGCCGTCTTCGGCTTCGTGAACCAGATGGTCGTTCCAGATTTTGTCGTACAGCGTGGTGGGTTTGGACATGAGCGTAAGCTCCAAAACAGTGTTCGTGATCAGGTGAGTGCGGATACGCGCACATTCAAAGACGCGGCTTCAAAGGGAGCGCGTAAGCTCTGACGTTGCCGAGGTCGCGAACCGTCCGAAGAAGCGGCCGGGCAGCCGGCTGCGATCGTCGAGAACGACGCGGGACGCGATGGTTTGGCGATCTGGAAACATTCCAACCTCATAACACATGAGGTATTTAAGTGCGATATGCGTTTGCCGCTACCGTCATTGCGCCGCGGCGGGCATGCAATGACGCTGTGCCGCAACAAAAAAGCGCGGGGCAAGCCCGCGCTTTTTCGTCAAAGCCTGTAAGGCTGATTATTCGCCGACGGCAGTCGCGCGGTCCGTCTTCTTTTCGACGATGCGGGCCGACTTGCCGCGCAGATTGCGCAGGTAATACAGCTTGGCGCGACGCACCTTGCCGCGACGCACCACCGTGATCGAGTCGATCATCGGCGACATCACAGGGAATACGCGTTCCACGCCTTCGCCGTAGGAAATCTTGCGAACCGTAAAGCTCTCATTGAGCCCGCCACCGGAGCGGCCGATGCAGACGCCTTCATAGGCTTGCACGCGCGAACGATCGCCTTCGACGACCTTGACGTTGACGATCACGGTGTCACCCGGTCCGAAATCCGGAATCGTCTTGGTGGCGGCCAGTTTATCGAATTGCTCTTTTTCGAGCTGTTGAATGAGGTTCATCGCGAAATCTCCATCGGCGGCGCGCCCGGCGCGGGCTGCGCGAGTGTTCGGGTATCCTGTAGCGCGTATTCCGTAAAAGTGGGTCCGGTTTTGCGAAAAGAATACGCGCAATTAAATAGTTAGAGCATTTTCTTACGGCAAACCGGAGACCACTTTGCCTGAAAATGCTCGCACGGATTTGGCGCTCGTATACGGCAAAGGCCAGGGCTTGTCACCCGTCTGTCGTGCTTTTTGGGCGTTTTTGGTTGAGCTTTATGGCCCACAAATCCGGCCGTTTCGCCCTGGTCAGGGCCTCGGCTTCGGCCTGGCGCCAGGCCGCGACCTTGGCATGGTCGCCCGAGAGCAGGATTTCCGGGATCGGCTGGCCCTCGAATTCCTGCGGACGGGTATATTGCGGGTATTCCAGTAGCCCGTCGGAAAAGCTCTCATCGGCCCCGGAAGCGAGCTTTCCCATCACCCCCGGCAGTAGGCGGACGCAGGCGTCAATCAGCGCCAAGGCTGCGATTTCGCCCCCGGACAGCACATAATCCCCAATCGAAACCTCATCGAGCCCGCGCCCCGCGATGACCCGCTGGTCGACGCCCTCAAACCGGCCGCAAATGATCAGCGGGCCAGGCCCGGCGGCGAGTTCCACGACCCGGGACTGGGTCAATGGCCGACCTCGGGGGCTCATCAGCAGGCGCGGGGCGGTCTGACGCGGCATCCGCCGCATCGATCGCGGCGGCCAGCACGTCGGCCCGCAGCACCATGCCGGGGCCACCGCCGGCCGGGGTATCGTCGACGCTGCGATGGCGGTCAGTGGCTGACTCTCGGATATCCCGCGCCTCCAGCGTCCACAGGCCGGAGGCCAGCGCCTTGCCGGCCAGACTGACGCCGAGTGGCCCGGGAAACATCTCCGGAAACAGCGTCAGCACAGTCGCGCGCCAGGGGGGTGTCATGGTTCTCCATGACGTGTCCAACTTGAGCCGTCAAACGTATTCGGGAGGCGGCTGAACCAAAGCCGCTGAGTAGCTCGAACCTGCCGCAAGTATTTACATAACCCGTCGAATTAAGACTGCAGGGTTACAACGAACATTAAATATACGTAGATGTCCCCCAACAGGATATTCAGCAGAGTGAATAAAGCGATATGCAAAAAAGCGACGTTCGACCGAGATCCAGCCTCGCGCCTTCTCCTATAACGCAAGGAATTTACGACTGTCACAAAGCCCGCCACCAAAACAGGAACAACAAGCAACGCTAACCTCAGGCTGCTCGGGTCCAAATTGGGAAATTCGCGATATTCCATCGCTATGTAAGAATTCAATTCGCGTGTCGCGGTAGCGACGAGAATGACGAGAAGATTAAACGTTAAAACCACGCTCAGAGCATCGAGCTTAAGATCGCTCTTGGCCCCGTATTCGATGGTTGCGCCCAAAAACTTGTAAACGAGCCAGCCGGATATGGATAAGTAGACCGTGCTAATTATGCCAATCGTCGGCCACTCCGCGCCAGCCGCGCTCGTGGTCCCGGCCCAAACGATCAGGGTAACAATGATAACCAATGCGCTTAACTGCAGCGCTCTGACCCTGTCAGCACCGTATGTCGAAGTCGCTATAACTGGAACCTGAAGCATCAAAAGCAACTCAACAAGATCGAAGCTCATGCTCAGTGCAAACTCGCCAAGTTCCCTCAGCGCCTTCAGCAT
>JBBCHO010000015.1:0-341495 GCA_037201505.1 Bradyrhizobium sp. | reverse complement strand
CAAACGCTTAACTCGCAAGGGGCGCGTTAGGTCCAGTGCGGACGGGATATTGCAACTCTGCCCGCCCTGATACGTACTACATCAAGGGCATGCGCCAACAGCGCTGGAGGCTTTTGTGAACCGCTATGTTGTTCTCTATCTGGCGACGCTGATCGTGCTGATCCCGATCGATTTCCTGTTTCTGGGCTGGTCGCCAAAGGCTTCTTCACCTCGCAGGTCGGCGACATGCTGGGCGAGATCAGGCTGGCGCCGGCGATCCTGTTCTATCTGCTGTATGTGGGCGGCATCCTGACTTTCGTCAGCGGCCAGGCCGGCGCGACCTGGCAATCGACATTGCTGTACGGCGGGCTATTCGGGTTTTTCTGCTACGCGACGTTTGAGCTCACATCGCTGTCGCTGCTCAAGCACTGGACCTGGCCGGTGGTCATGGTCGATGTGAGCTGGGGTACGTTCGTGACGGCGGTGTCGTCCACGATAGGGCTGTTGATCGCCAACGCGATCGTGCCAAAAATTTGAGTGAGTCATTCCGGGATGGTGCGCCAGCACCAGACATCAGATGTGCAAGGGCAAATCGTAGTTCGATGCTACGCATCGCCCCGGAATGACAGTCTCGGTAGTTACTTCGGCTGCGGTACGATCCGCAGATACGGCTTCGGCGCTTTCCAGCCCGCGGGATAGATGGTCTTGGCTTCATCGTCGCTGACCGAGCCCGCGATGATGACGTCGTCACCCTGCTTCCAGTCGGCGGGGGTGGCGACGCGGTGCTTGGCGGTCAGTTGCAGGGAATCGATCACGCGCAGGATTTCCTGGAAATTGCGGCCCGTCGTCATCGGATAGACCAGCACCAGCTTGATCTTCTTGTCCGGCCCGATGATGAAGACATTGCGGACGGTCTGGTTATCGGCGGCGGTACGGGTGGCGACGTCGCCGGAGGTCGCGGCCGGCAGCATGTCGTACAGCTTCGACACGTTGAAATCG
This sequence comes from Bradyrhizobium sp., assembly GCA_037201505.1. Taxonomy (GTDB): domain Bacteria; phylum Pseudomonadota; class Alphaproteobacteria; order Rhizobiales; family Xanthobacteraceae; genus Bradyrhizobium. The sequence continues at coordinate 340,517 of JBBCHO010000015.1, read as the reverse complement.
GTGTCCGCCGATCAACGGATAATTCGGCGCCGCGCCCTGGGTCTCGCGGATGTCCTCGGACCATTTGGCGTGCTTGTCGACGGGATCGACGCTGAGCCCGATCAATTTGACCCCGCGCTTGTCGAATTCCGGCTTCAGCCTGGCCAGCGCCCCGAGTTCGGTGGTGCAGACCGGGGTAAAATCCTTCGGATGCGAGAACAACAGCGCCCAGCTATTGCCGATCCAGTCATGGAACTTGATTTTGCCTTCGGTGGTTTGGGCCTCGAAGTCCGGGGCCACAGCGCCAATCTGTAGAGCCATGTGTCATCCTCATGTCATTCTAGTTGCAGGTAAATTCGTCATCGTGACTATAAAGGGTGACGCTTCTTAAGTGAACAGGTGGTTCAAAAGAAACCCCCAGAAGGATGATCCTTCCCCGATGCCGTGAGTTCTTGGCATGTTCTTGGCATTGAGACGCCAAGTGCGGCAAAAAAGCCGCGCGCGTTTCGTGATCGGGATTGCCCAGATGTTGCCACTTGTCCCGCCCATAGCGTGCGGTCCGGGTTGACGTCACCTTGAACCGTGACGTAGGTCACAGCGACAAATCAGCAACCATCTAAAAATCTCGCGACCCACGTTTCGAATCGTTAACCACTCGTTTACGCCTGCAGGCAAATGCTGGCCCAGAACAAAAAACTGAAAAGAGTACCGACTAATGTCCGCCCCGCTTGCTACCGTTTCCGAACCTATCGTCGCATTGGAACCCTCGAAAATCTCCTGCCGTGATACCGCAGCGCTTGCGCTGACCGTCGTCCGCGACGGCGTGATCACCGGCGAAGGCCCCACCACCAAGGGTCGCGTTCATTTCTCCCGCGAACTGGATGCCGATGACGCCGCCTGGTGCGCGCGCATCCTCACCGCGACCGCCGTCGAGCATCAGCCGGTCAGCCGGGCGGAAGCCGAGGCGCTGTTCGAGATCAACGACGCCGCCACCGAGCGCAGCGATAACGGACGCTTCGATGACCTGCTGGCCAAGGCCGTGGTGCATCACGCCGCTTCTGTGTCCGGCCTGCCGGTGCCGTCCCGCACCGTCGCGCTGTCGCCGGAAACCGCGATCGAAAGCTGGGCGCCCGCCAAGTCGGCCGGCGTCGACACTGAAGTGTTAAATTGGATCGCCAGCCAGATGCGCGGCAAGCGCCGCAGCAATCGCACTTTGATGTCGCTGGTTGCCACCATCGTCGGCGTCGCTGTGCTGCCGCTGTCCACGCTGCCGAAGGTCTTCGATATCGGAATGTAAATTCAGCCCGAAAGGGTAGGTCTCAAGACGGCGGGGTTATTTGCCCGCCGTTTTTGTTTGTCTACTTGCAATGTTCCCGTTCTGGGAACAAAAAACACACCATGGAAATTCATCCCATTAGAAACGACCATGATCACGCCGCGGCCATTCGGGAAATCGAAAGGCTTTGGGGAGCTGCCGCAGGTACAGAAGACGGCGACAAGCTCGACATTCTTTCAACGCTTGTTGAAAGATACGAAGATCGCCGCTGGCCGAATATCGACGTTTCCGATCCGATCGACTTGCTGAATTACGCGATCGAAGAACTCGGGCACTCCCAAGCCGAACTCGCTGAATTGCTCGGCTCGCGGTCGCGCGCGTCGGAACTGTTGAACCGGCGGCGTCCTCTGACGGTCGAGATGATTCACAAGATCAGCGAAGCTTGGAAGATCCGGCTGATCTTCTGGTGAAGCCGAGTAGGGGTGGCGGCCTGAGCGGCGGGGTTATTGCCCCGCCGTTTTTTGTTTGCCGGTTTCCACATCAAGCCCGACGGTTCGGCCCGGAAAACCGGCGGCGTCGAAATAACGCTGCGACAGCACGCGCTGGTACTTCACGACCGTGCGCAGCCCATTGGCCGCGGGTTTGGAGACGATGGTCGCATCGGCGGATTTCGGGATGATGCCGTTGGGCAGTGCTTCCGACATCACGCGTCCGGTCAGTCCGCCGGCATTGGCGGGATGCAGCCCCATCAGTTCGGCGATGGTCATGCCGACATCGGCATTGTTGACGGGCAGGGGATCGGCGTAGCCGGCCTTGAAGTTCGGGCCGATCGCGGCAGTGAAATTCAGGGTGTCGCCACGCCCAAAACTGCCATGCATGCCCTGGCCCTGACGTAGCACGGTATCGGCGATCTCGACGGAGCAGTTGGTCGGCTCGTCGCAGCCGGCCACATAGGAGCGGAAATTGACCACGATGGTCGGGTTCGGTGTCACCGCCTTGCCCTTGAGGCCGATCTGCGACATCGGCAGCGTGCCGGGGAAACGCCCGAACCTGTCATCGACAAACAAGCCGCTGACGTAGTCCTGCTCCAGCAGCGCCTTGATAGTGCGATCCGCCAGTTTCTTGTCGCGGTTTGGCAAATAGATCAGATCTGATCCGCCATTGGTGGCGATCACGACATCAGGCTTTGCGGGGTCTTTGCCCAGGAGGCCATTGCCGGCCTTGGGGTGGGCGTTCGCCGGCACGGCGCGTTCTTGTCATTGGGATCGAACAGCGGCAGGTCGAGCGCTTTCGCAAGGTCGAGCGCCAGGAAACCCATGGGCAAGAAATCCTTCGGGGTGTCGTCATAGGGCGACCTTCGCCGAAGGGCTGGTCTTGCTCTCCTTTGAAATCGTCGAGAAACCGTGATCCGAAGAGATGATGATGTTGGTCGAGGCGGTGAGGCCGAGTTCGTCGAGTGCCTTGCGCAACTGCGCCAGATTGTTGTCGGCATTCTTGATGCCGGCGAGCGAAGTCGGGCCGTTGATACCAGGCGTGACGGTGTTGAGGCTGTCCCCGGTATTGTGCTGGCTGCCGTCGGGATCGCGCGACCAGAACACCAGCACGAATGGCTTGTTGCGGGCCTTGAACATCGGCAATACCACCTTGGTGGTCACGTCGGCGAACCAGGCCTGCTGGGCGGTATTGGGCGTCAGCGTGCCCGGCGTCTTGGCGTCGCCGGCCTTGCCGTTGTCGCCGCGCGCGGGTGTCGCGAGGGGCAAACCGGCTTTGGTCAAAGCGGCCTTCATTTCTTCCGAGAGCGGCACGCCATTCTTGGTGCCGGTGGCGTCGTCGATCACGATCGAATGCAGGCCTTCGGCGCCGATCTTGTCGGTATGGTCAAAAATCAGGGTTGGCCCGAGCTTGCCGAGTGCGGCGGTGCTGAAACTTTGGCGCGCGCCATTTTCAGCACGGTTTCCTCGTTCAGATAATCGCCGCCGAAATGTTCATCGGCATCCAGAATGACCGGATCGACCTCAAGGAACGGAGTGACGGAACCATCGGCGGGGCCGACGGGATAGCCCGTGTAGATGGTGTTGGAGAAATCGCCGGTGTCGCCGAGATAGTGACCCGTTGCCAGCGCCGACGCGTTGGCGGTGGTGAAGGTCGGAAACATCGAATGCGAATTACGGAAATTGACGCCTTTGTCACGGACCTCGGCCATGGCCGGTGCGGTGTCATTGGTCACGATCTTCCCGCGCAGCCCGTCCGGCACGAACAGGATCAGATTATGCGGCGTGTTTTGCGCGGACACCGCCCCGGCGGACAGCACGACGAGGCCAGCAGACAGCATCACAACCGAACGGCGCATATCAATCTCCCCCAGGAATCGGATGGTCGGCATGACAGCCGTGCCGTCTCTTTAGTTTTGCGACATGACAGAATTGTTACATCCGCGGATGGGCGGGTGCGCGGCAGTTAAAGGCCTTGCGGAAGCCGGCGGCACGGCATCGTCTTCGGAGCAAAACCAGCGATCCGGTTTGGTTATTGCCGGATAAGAGCGGCATGCCTGCAGGTGATAAATCCCGACATTGCCGGTGAAGCGGGCGCGCACGGCAAATTTGCCTTTGATGTTGCAACCTGAGGGCATCGCGCTCTCTTCAGGGAAGAGCACCCCGCGGATTTCACGGTCCTTGTCGGCCCGGCACGATCCGCCGAGCAGCGCGCCGTCCTTTTTTCCGCCGCGGAATTCCAGCGGCGCGACGAAGCAGCCCTTCCAGAGCCCCCCGGCGATCGCTTTTGGCACCGGCTTCGTCGTCCTTGAAACGGCCCTTCGCGGAGGGCTCCAGGTCCAACGCAAAACCTTGGCGGACGATCGACTGATTCAGGCTGACGGTTTCACCCTCGACAGTGCAAAGGCCGACATGCCGTTTCTTGTAGGTGGTATCCGCGCCGAGATCCTCGCAATGGACCTCGCGGCCGCCGATCAGCTTGACCAGTTGATCGCGCGCTTCAATGCCGCAGGTCCAGCTATCGGCGTGGTCATCGATGCACAGCTGGTCGAATGCCGGCGCGTCGACGCCGTCGAGCCGATAGGTTACGCCCGCCAGATCGAGGGAGCCGCCGTCTCGAACGGTCGGGCTCGCAGCCGAGCCGGGCCTGGCCGAGAACATCGCCAGCAAAACCGCCGGGATCAGGATGGACCAACGCATCATCGATGGTGCTGTTCTTGTGAGAAAAGAGAAGCGTGACCGCCTTCATTGCCTATCAGATATAGAGCGAACGCTTCCAGCATTATTGTCCTTCGCGGGCTGCCTGCCCAGAAAAATCATGTTGAGTTCGCGCCGTTATCATTTGGCCGCTTCATGATGGTAACCTCGCGGACACCATCGAGCTCCTTCAATTTCGCCGGATAGCTTGCGATATCCTGCGACGAGACCTTGCTCAGCAGGATCACCAGATCGTCGGTCCCTTCGGGGTTGCGGCTTTCCACCAGGAAGCGCTTGACCTGGCCGATTCGAAGATCGAGCGCGCTTCGCAGCAATTCCGGCGTGAGGCTCCCGTTGTCGACTTCGATCTTGAGCATGCAGCTTTGATTGCGCGCGCGGTAGGCTTCCTCCAGCGGCTTGATGCCGGCGAGAATGATCAGGATGATCACGGTGGAGGCGCTGGCGGCGAGATAAAGTCCGCCGCCGACAGCCAGCCCGACTGCGGCCACCGTCCATATGCTGGCGGCGGTGGTCAGACCCTTGACGATCTCGCCCCGGGCCAGGATCGCGCCGGCGCCGAGGAAGCCGATGCCGGAGACCACTTGTGCGGCAATTCGCGAGGGATCGAGAACGACATTCTGCTGGGTCAGGATATTTGAAAATCCATACTGCGAGACGATCATAATCAGGCAGGATCCGACGCATACCAGCATGTGCGTCCTGATCCCGGCGGCCCACAGCAGCCGTTCGCGCTCGAACCCGATCAGGCTGCCAAGCGCGGCCGCGACGACCAGCCGAATGAGCATCTCCGTATTGGACATCATTGCCTCCGGTACGTACCAAACATGACCCCATACTCAATCGTGACGTCAAGATATGTTCCGGGGGCGCACGGCCTGCCGCAAGATCGCATGGATAATCCCGATCTGTACTGTCCTTTTGCAACGCAAAATCAGGTATGAGGGGCCAGCAACGGGCAGGGCCAGAATGAATGAACACAATCTATTTCGACCTCGATGGAACGCTGACGGACCCGAAACCCGGAATTACCCGCTCGATCCAGTACGCGCTCGGCAAGCTCGATCGCGCCGTTCCAACCGAGGATGAATTGACCTGGTGTATCGGCCCGCCGCTGCGCGCCAGCTTGAAGCAACTGGTCGGAACCGACGAATTGGCGGACGCGGCGTTGCTGCTGTACCGGGAACGGTTCGGCGATATCGGCCTGTACGAAAACGAAGTCTATCCAGGCATCGAGGACACCTTGTCCGAACTCGCCAAATCGGGCCGGCGCATGTTCGTCGCGACCAGCAAGGCCGTTATCTACGCCGAGCGCATCATCGACCATTTCAAGCTGCGAGACTATTTTGAACGCGTCTTTGGTTCTGAACTGGACGGCACGCGCGCCGACAAGACCGATTTGCTGGGCTATGCGCTCAAGTCCACGGGCGTCGATCCCTTGCAGGCCATGATGATCGGCGACAGAAAATTCGACATGATCGGCGCCCGAAACAACGGCATGACCGCGGTTGGCGTGCTCTACGGTTATGGCACAAAAGAGGAATTGCTGGCCGGCGGCGCGCAGCATGTTTGCGCTGCACCGCGGGGATTGCTCGACCACGTCGCATGAATTTGCGCGCCGGCACACCCGATGCCAAAGCCGGTCAGGGATGCAATGACTTGGAAACGACGTGGAAACGCTGATTTCGCTCAAACAGGCCGTTGCCATCGGCGGTTTTTGCTGTACGACGCAATTGTTACCTCCGGCCCCGCATGCCAGATTGCAGGGGCGGACCCCGCCCCTTAGGTCGCTGTAAAAGTCGGTAAGCAAGCCAGCCCATGTTCAAACGAATTCTGATCGCAAATCGCGGCGAGATAGCCTGCCGGATCATCAAGACTGCCCGCCGCATGGGGATCGAGACGGTCGCGGTCTATTCCGAAGCCGACCGCGACGCGCTCCATGTCGAAATGGCCGATCATGCAGTCCTGATTGGCCCGCCGGCCGCGGCCGAGAGCTATCTGTTGATCGACAAGATCATCGAGGCCTGCCGCAAGACCGGCGCCGAGGCGGTGCATCCCGGCTACGGATTCCTCAGCGAGCGTGAGGCCTTTCCGCGCGCTCTGGCCGAGGCTGGCATCGTCTTCATCGGGCCCAATCCGGGCGCGATCGCCGCGATGGGCGACAAGATCGAATCCAAGAAGGCCGCCGCCAACGCCAAGGTCTCGACGGTGCCGGGGCATCTCGGCGTGATCGAAGACGACAAGCACGCGGTCAAGATCGCTGACGAGATCGGCTATCCCGTAATGATCAAGGCTTCCGCCGGTGGCGGTGGCAAGGGCATGCGGATCGCGCATTCGACGTCCGAAGTCGCCGAGGGGTTTTTCGCTGGCCAAGGCCGAAGCCAAATCGTCATTCGGCGACGACCGGGTGTTCATCGAGAAATTCATCGTCAATCCCCGCCACATCGAAATTCAGGTGCTCGGCGACAAGCATGGCAACGTGATCTATCTCGGCGAACGCGAATGTTCGATTCAGCGCCGCAATCAGAAAGTGATCGAGGAAGCGCCATCGCCGCTGCTCGACGAGATTACACGGCGCAAGATGGGCGAGCAGGCGGTCGCGCTCGCGAAAGCCGTGAACTACGATTCTGCCGGTACTGTCGAATTCGTCGCCGGCCAGGACAAAAGCTTTTATTTCCTGGAGATGAACACGCGGCTGCAGGTCGAGCATCCCGTGACCGAATTGATTACCGGCATCGATCTGGTCGAACAGATGATCCGGGTTGCGGCCGGCGAGAAGCTTAACCTGGCGCAGAAGGATGTCACGCTGACCGGGTGGGCGGTGGAGTCACGGGTCTATGCGGAAGACCCGTTCCGCAATTTCCTGCCTTCGATCGGGCGGCTGGTGAAATACCGCCCGCCGGTCGAGAGCCGTGTCGACGGCATCACCGTTCGCAACGATACCGGCGTGCAGGAGGGCGGCGAGATCTCGATCTATTACGACCCGATGATCGCCAAGCTCGTGACCCATGCGCCGTCGCGCGCCGCGGCGATCGAGGCGCAATCGACCGCGCTCGATTCGTTCTACATCGACGGCATCCGCCACAACATTCCGTTCCTCTCCGCGCTGATGAATCATCCGCGCTGGCGCGAGGGCAATTTGTCCACCGGCTTTATCGCCGAGGAGTTTCCCGGCGGATTTGCGGTTCGCGTGCCGGAAGGCGAGATCGCGCGCCGGCTGGCGGCGGTTGCGGCGGCAATCGACCATGTGCTCGGTGAACGCAAGCGGCAGATTTCCGGCCAGATGATCGGCCGTCCGGTAAAACGCGAGCAGCGCCGCGCGGTGTGGCTGGAGCGCAACGAGGTCGCGCTCGATATTGCGCGCGAGGCCGACGGCATCGTGGTGCATTTCACCGGCGCTGACGGCAAGCAGGGCCATCCGCACACTTTGGTGTCGCCATGGGCACCCGGCGATGGCGTCTGGCAAGGGACCGTCGATGGTCATCCGGTGGCCATGCAGGTGCGTCCGATCGCCAACGGTTTTCGGCTCGCGCATCAGGGATTTGAGGTCGCGGTTCACGTCTTTACCGATGCCGAGGCCGCGGCCGCGCGCCTGATGCCGGTCGCAACGGCGGCCGACACCGGCAAGAAATTGCTGTGCCCGATGCCCGGGCTGGTGGTGTCGATCGCGGTCGGCGAAGGCCAGGAGGTCAAGGCCGGCGAAACGCTGGCGGTGATCGAGGCGATGAAGATGCAGAACGTGCTGCGCGCCGAACGCGACGGCACGGTCAAGAAAATTCACGCGGTCGCCGGCGCGACGCTGGCGGTGGACGCGCTGATACTCGAATTTGCCTAAGCTTCCCCGTCATTCCGGGGCGATGCGTCAGCATCGAGCTACGATGTGCAATTGCACATCGGAGAATCTCGAGATTCCGGGTCTGGTCCTTCGGACCATCCCGGAACCCTTCAAGAGGTTTAACCATGACATTCCAAAAGCGCCGCGCCGCTCTGCGTTCGATCCTGTCTGGATCGGCCTGCATACGACCGGGCTCGGTCTATGACGCGATCTCGATCCGCATCGCCGAGGATATCGGCTTCGAGGTCGGCATGTTCGGCGGATCAGTGGCGTCGCTGGCGGTGCTCGGCGATCCCGATATTGCGCTGATCACGCTGACCGAACTCGCCGAGCAAATGCGCCGGATGTCGCGCGCGGCGGCGCTGCCGGTGCTGGTCGATGCCGACCATGGTTATGGCAATGCGATGAATGTCCGCCGCACCGTGCAGGAGCTCGAGGCAGCGGGCGCAGCCGGCCTCACTATCGAGGACACGCTGCTGCCGCAGGCCTATGGGCAGGCAAAGCCGCAGCTGATCTCGCTGGAGGAAGGCGTCGGCAAGATGAAGGGCGCGCTCGACGGGCGCGGTGATCCCGCGCTGGTGATCGTGGCGCGCACCGGTGCGGCGTCGATCACCTCGCTCGAGGACACGATCGTGCGGGCGAAAGCCTATGAAGCCACGGGCGTTGATGCGTTGTTCTTCACCGGCATCAAGACAAAAAATGAATTAGAGGCGATTGCCGTGGCAACGACCTTGCCGATCGTGCTCGGCGGCGCGCCCGAGGCGATGAACGACCTGGACTATCTCAGTCGCTTGCGCGTGCGGATCGCACTGCAGGGCCATGCGCCAATCGCCGCAGCGACGCAATCGGTCTATGCGACGCTGAAAGCGCTGCGGGATGGGTTGCCGCCAAAAGACCTCAAGGGTCTGGCGTCATCCGAACTCACCAACAAGGTCACGCGCGAGGCCGATGTGAAAGCGCGGCTTGCGCAACTTCTCGGACTTTGACGTCTGATGAGCGGCGCGATCCGCCGGGTCGAAATCAGGGGCAGGGTGCAGGGCGTCGGCTACCGCGCCTGGGTCGAGCATCAGGCTAAACGACACGGCGTTGAGGGCTGGGTGCGCAACAGGCGGGATGGCAGTGTCGAAGCGCTATTTTCGGGACCCGATGATGTTCTCGCGGTGTTGGTGACGTCGTGCCGGCGTGGGCCGTCATCGGCGCGGGTTGATGATGTGATCGAAGAGGCGGCGGGCGCCGATGCGTTGGGCTTGCGGTATCCGGGCGAACGGTTTTCGGTATTGTCGACGATATGAATTCAAAAATCAGGGGAGGCGACGATGATGGCGACGTTCAGAGGGATATTGGCGGGCGCAGCGGTCGCGCTGGCGCTGTTGTCAGGCGCTTCGCCGTCATCGGCGCAGACGCCGTCTGCTTCGCTTCCCGGGGGCGATCCTGCGTTGCTGGAGGATATCGTGATCGGCAGCCGCGTGCTGGCAGATTTCGGTGTGCTCGACGGTTTCGGCCACGTCAGCGCGCGTCATCCGACCAATCCCAATCATTTTCTGATGGCGCGATCGCTGGCGCCCGCACTTGTCACCGCCGACGACATCATGGAATTCGATCTCGACGGCAATGCCGTGGACGCGCGGGGGCGCAGCGTCTTTCTGGAACGCTTCATTCACAGCGAAATCTACAAGGCGCGGCCGGACGTGATGTCGGTGGTTCACACCCATTCTGCCGGCGTCATTCCTTTTTCGGTAACCAAGGTCCCGTTGAAGGCAATGTTTCACAACCCATCCTTTCTCGCCGTCGGCGTGCCGGTGTGGGATATCCGGAAGGACTTTGGCGAAACCAGCATGCTGGTCAGCGATGCCGCGCTCGGTAAATCTCTCGCTGAGACACTCGGTGACAAGCCGGTGGTCCTGATGCGCGGCCACGGCGACGTAACCGTCGGGCCGTCGGTCAAGATGGCGGTGTTCCGCGCCTATTACACCGACGTCAACGCCAAGCTGCAGGCCCAGGCGATGGCGCTCGGTGGCGAAGTCAATTATCTGACGCCGGGCGAGGGCGTGAAGGCCGACAGGACCAATTTCATCGTGATCGACCGCATCTGGGGCGTTTGGAAGATGCGCGTTCTGCCGACGCTTGCGAAGTAAGGTGATGTTGCTTACGCGCCGACGGCTTTGGACAGTACGCAACTGATGATCTTCCAGCTGCCGTCGGACTGTTGTTCCAGCGTGTACAGCGCTTCCCAGGCCACGCCCTCGGCATCGATGATGTGAACCTCCTGGGTGATCTGGTTTCCGAGGATGCGCCCCGCGCCGAATTCAAAGGACTGGTGCCGATAGACCGGCGCATAGCCCCGGCGCACCATCCACATGAAAATATCGGGCTCGCGGTACATGCTGGTGATGGGCGGGCCCGCATGGGAATAGGCGGTTGCGGCATCGTCGCGGAGCATCGCTCGCTCCTGCGACTGGATCACGGTCTGCGCGGCGGCGATGTCGTCGTTGGCGGCGACGGGTGTCGTTAAAACCGTCAAGCAAGTGATCAGCAGGATCAAAGCGCGCATTTTGGCTTCCGGTGATCGTTCAGTAATAGATCATATACGAACAGAAACATTGGCGGGTTCGCCGCGACGGCGAAACGCGCTGATTCGTATTCAGCTTTGTCATTGTCGCAACGCTGACGTCTTCGTGTTCTCAGGGAACATCGATGGAGGGTGTGGGTTTCCTCCTCGTCATTAACAAAGGAAACGACCATGAAACTTTCAACGATTGCATTGGCGGGAGCGCTGGCGCTCTCCAGTACCCTCGCGATGGCCCAGAGCAGCGGTGGCGCCGCCGGTGGCGGCATGTCTGGCGGGACTTCGGCTGGCTCTTCCGCAGCCGGTACCTCCGGCAGCGGTTCAACGGTAGGCGGCTCTTCCGTGGGCAGTGCGCCGGCATCGACGGTTGGCCGCACGAGCGGTTCCAACACCAATGTGAATCCCTCAGGAAATACTTTGGCGCCGAGCGGCTCGCCCAGTGGATCGACATTGACGCCGACCGGCCCGGGTTCCGGCCTCAGCAAATAAGTGATGTTTCAGCAATGAACGAAAAGCCCCGCCTTCGCGCGGGGCTTTTTGTTTGTCATGCCGGAGAGTCGCAGTGATGTGGCGTGTAAGCTTCAGATCGTCTCCGGCATGGGTTGCTTGGCCACGCCAAACACCTCCTCAAAGGCTTGGCGGAGCGCCACGTCCACATCTGCTGTCGTGACAGGATGGCCGAGATCGACGAGGCTGGTGACGCCGTAGCGGGGGTCCGCGACGCCGCAGGGCACGATTGCGTCGAAATGGGCAAGATCTGGTTCCACATTGATCGCGATGCCGTGGAAGGAGACCCAGCGTCGCAGCCGCACCCCAATCGCGGCGATCTTGTCCTCGAAACCTGGTCCCTTGTCCGGCCGCGCCACCCAGACCCCGACGCGGTCCTCGCGGCGTTCGCCGCGGACATTGAACGCCGCCAGGGTTCGGATGATCCATTGCTCGAGGCCGGCGACATAGGCCCGCACATCCGGCCGTCTCCGTTTGAGGTCGAGCATGACATAGGCCACGCGCTGCCCCGGGCCATGATAGGTGAGCTGGCCGCCGCGCCCGGTGTCGAAGATCGGGAAGCGGGGGTCGAGCAGGTCCTGGGCCTTGCCGCTGGTGCCGGAGGTGTAGAGCGGGGGGTGCTCCAGCAGCCAGACCAACTCCGGCGCCCGGCCGGCTGCGATATCGGCGACACGCGCCTCCATGGCCGCGACGGCCTCCAGATAGGGCACCGGCGAGTCTGATATCAGCCACTCGACCGGCGCGCCGCCCGAAGGGGCCGCGAAGGTCGTCAAATCAAGGCTTTCTCGGTCGTTAACCATTGGCTAACCATAACGTGGTGATGTCGGAACACGCAATTTTGCAGTTGTCGGTCAGTCCGGGTCCCCAGTGCCAACCCTCGATAAAGTCAGCGTCAACCTCATGGTGGTCCTCGGGACCACGACGATGCCGATTCATCAGGTAATGCGTCTGAGCCGGGGCGCCATCATCGAACTGGATGCCACCGAGGCGGACGAGGTCAAGATCCTCGCCAACAACCTGCCTATCGCCAGCGGCGTGGTGCTGGTCGATCGCAACCGGATCGCGGTCGAAGTCAAGCAAATGCTGCCGAAATCGCCGGGCACCCGCTAAAATCCTTAGCCTCGCCCCGCCTTGTTCTATCCCCGAAACACTGTGCTCGCGGGCCTTGTCCCCCCATCCTCGATTTGTTACATCGGCGCCGTTGATCCGGTCCGGCGGCAATCCCGGTGCCGATCTCTCTAGCGCTCGTGGCGGAATTGGTAGACGCGCTGCCTTGAGGTGGCAGTGAGTAAAATCGTGGGGGTTCGAGTCCCTCCGAGCGCACCAGAAGGGGCCATTCGGCGGTTATCGCGGGGTCCGGCTAGCAAGCAGTCTGGAGCTGTTGGAGAGCAGCAGAGGACTTGTTTAGTTTAATGGAAACGACGATGGCGGCCCCATGCGCGCTGGTTTCCCAGTTTCAGCGCGCCGGCGAAAAACCGGCAGCGCTCGCGTTGTCACGAACGAGAACGTATCGGATCAGTTAAACGGATAGTACCGGACCGAGAGCATCACGATGTTGTTGTTGGGCGTCAGCCCCTGGTTCGGCGTGCTGGTTGCGGTGACAGGGCCGGGAATACCGGGGAAGGCGGTCAGCTTCACATACTCGTACTGCAGACCATACCTCAAGCGCCCCAGATTGCCCTTATAGGCATCCTGCCAGAAACCAATCGTGAATTCCTGGGCCTTCTGGACGTCGAACGTACAGGTGCTGCCGCCAATCGGTGTGTTGAAGGCACCCAATGTGCCGCCACCGAGGTTCTGGTTTAAACATCCATTGTTGACGAAGTTCGGATTGCCCCAGCCGCCCTGCGTTCCGCCAACGGCCCAGGAGTTGGCGTAGGTCTGGTCCTGACCGTAATAAGTGTAAATATCGCTGCCCTCGAACGGATGGGCGACAGCCCCGACCATGAACGACAGCATCTTGACCGTATTCAAGCTGCCGTCCGGTCCAACCACGGCATCGGGCAACTGACTGGACGTGTATCGGCCAATGCCTTGCCCGTAAAGAACGCTGCCTTGCAGGTCGAGGGTTTTCGCGATGACAGGCAGCAAGACGTTGCCGCCAACACCCCAACCCATCGTGACTTTCTGCGACCAGCTGTTCGGAACAGTCGTATTGGCAACCTGGTCGGAGAACCAGCGTTCGACGCCGAGCAATTCGTAGTGACCGAATCCCGGATCAAGCGCAAATTTCTCGATCACGTCCGGCGCGACGTCGTTCGAACAGGTCGTCGTGCCGTTGAGGTGCGAGGAGCCGGTGCAGGTATTGTTGATGCTGGTGGCGATCGGCGCAGGCGGCGAGACGGTTGCCGCGCTGGGTGCGCCGGGGAAAACCGCCCCCGGCTGCTCGATCGAGACGCCGAACCACGCGACCTTGTTGACGTCGTAGGCAAATCGAAGCTGCGGATTACGCAGCCAGTTAAAGCCGACGACATACTGGGCATCGACCGTGAGCGGCACGTTTTCGTTGCTGGGCAACATGCCGGTGCGCTCCTGCGCCATAAGGCTCCAGGCTTGTCCCGCCACGAAATGCATGTGCCACAAGTCGTTGTCGTACTCGGCATATGCCTGGCGAATGCGAGGCGTGAAACTGTTGCTCTCGCGGTTGTTCGCGTCTGTCGAAGCACCGAGAAAGTCCATTTCGTAATAGGCCTTGAGGTGCTGATTGGGATCGATATCACCCCATGCCTTCATGGCGATGCGGCTCTGTTGCGCGCTCGCCCGGAATTCTCTCTCATTGTAGAGGGCTGAATTTTGTAGCGGAATGCCAGGGCTTCCGAATGGCGGGCTGCTTGCGCCGTCGGCGACTTCGGAACGTTGTCTCACCGCGCTGTCCAGCGCGATGAACGATCCGGCCAGCGAGAAATGAATGCCATCGACCCAGGCCGGAAGCGCCTTAGTAAAAATCGTTGCGCCGTCGTCGGGTCGCGGAGGAGCAGGCGCCGGAATGACGATTTCATTTCCGTTGCGCGCCGTGACAACCGCTCCCTGCGGCGCGCCGGCCGTGCGCGGCTGAGCTGGTTGCTTCCTGGCTTGCGTGAGCTCCCGCTCCATGTTTGCCAATTGCCGCTTCATGGCGTCAATCTGCCGCTGCAACTGTTGTTCATCGGCATGAGCCGGCATTGTTGCAAATTGCGAGGCCGCAAACACTGCACCCAGCAGCAAGCCGCCAAATCCGGGTTTGATCTTGAGATCGACGCCGGGTCTTTTTTGCAAAACGCGTCTTTTTTTCAAAAGACGAGCGATTGACATGTCCCCACACGCCACCGGATCGAGTTTCATGACAACCTCCCGCCCAATGCAAAAGCCCGGCCACCACCACCATCGCGGCTGCAAACATGAGCGAGGTCGATGAACATCGGATGACATTCAAAGGGTGAAATCAGGCTTCGCCCCGAAGGCCTCGAAAGCCTACTTCCTTTTTACAGGTCCGAATCCTTGCGAAAGGTGGGAGCAAGGCTGAAAATAGCCGCTTCGGATCAATGCGTTATTATGCTACCATTTTTTATAGCATCTTGATTCTAAAGGGTTGTCGTACTCCGTCCGCTTGCACAAGAAACTCTGCAATACCATGCCGGCTCAACGCCGGGGCGGGGTGCGCGTGCAATAGCAACGCAGTGGCTGGCGTTGTGCAATTCCCGTTGGGCGCAATCGGAATTCGATGCGACACGGGCAATGGTTGCCTCGCTGTAACAGCGCGGGTGTATCGACATATCCTGGAATGAGGCCGGCTGGTCCGGTCTGGCGGCGGCGACCCCTCGACGACCTCACGGAGGTTTTGGGGTTGTGTTCGACCAGGATTTCCAAACTTGCAGCCGATGTGGGGACACACGCATGAAGTTTCTGAGCTATGCCTATCGTTTCTTGTCCAACTTCGCATTCCTGGCGCTGGTTTATTACGCCCTCAACGTCATGGAGAAATATCAGCAGCGCGCGATCGTCGCGATTCTCGTGCTGGTCTATGCCGGGATGCGTGCCGCGTCGGCGCTGCGTTCGTTTTATTTCTTCCAGCGCATCGAGCGGCTCGAAGTGGAGGCGCGCCGTCTGGCGAGCCTGGCCGGGGAGGGTCCCGCAGCGGCATCCCAGCGCCGGCAAATCGTCACCGAGGTCGGGGGCCTGCGTACGGCCGGCGAAATGAAGTCCTATATCGACCTGTTGTTTCTCGCGATGGTCGTGCTGTTGTGCGTCACCAAGATCGTGACAAATTGAACGGTCACACGTGCCTTTTCTTGACCGCAACCAGATGCTTCAGCGGGCCGCGATGGCCCGGCGTCACCGTGCGGGTTCCGCGTCCCGCAACCCGGGACATGCCGTGACGCTGGTTACGCGCGACGCCACGTCCAAGGCGTGACTTTCCACGGCCGACGCGGCGGGAATCCGTATCGGCCGAAACCAGCCGGGTGCGTGATTCATTCGCGCTTGATGCGGCGGCTTCGACATGACGCGAGGACACAGCCACGCTTTGCAGGGCGGCGCGCAGTCCGTTCGGCATTTCGAACAGGCTTTGCTCCGGCGCCGGCAGCGTAATGGCGGCATTCTCCAACGGCAGCGTCGATAATTGAGGCCAGGGCGCTTCCCGCGGCACACCATGCCCAACCCGCTTGGCGTGATCGAACGGTTCGGCAAAGGCGAGCGGCTCGCTGCCGAGCCAGTTGAAATCCGAAAGCGCTGGTGCCGGCAGCATGTCGGCGCCGGCAAACGCGAAATTCGGGATTTTTGGCCAGTGCGAAATAGCGACGTCTTCGGTCGGCGGGTGCAACAGCCATTGCTGCGGCTCGGTCGGCGTTGCCGGCCGATCCGGCGTTGCCGGCACTACATGGACGATATGATAGCCGCGCGCCTTCAGCTCGTTGAGGATCCGCGGCAACGCGGCGACGGTACGCGCCTGGATGTCGTGCAGTAGCAGGATGCCTTTTCCCTTGGCCTCGATCCGGTTGATCGCCAGATCGTATTCGCGCGCCGGTGAAATGTGCCGCCAATCGTCGGCGGGAAAATCCGCACTCCAGATCTGCAGGCCCTGCGAATGCGCATAGTCCTCGACGGCGTCGGCGCGCATCAGGCCGGGGATGCGCAGGAACGGCGCAAGGGCCGTGTCGTCGCCAAGGGCGGCTTTCACCGATGCAATGCCGTCGTCGATTTCCTTCTGGGCGCGCTCGATCGGCATCCGGTTCATGGTGAGCGGATGATTCTGGGTATGGGTGCCGATGGTATGGCCGGCATCGCGCAGCTTGCGCACGCCTTCCGGCGAGGCTTGGGCCATCCGGCCGATGGTGAAGAAGGTCGCCTTCACGCATTGCGAGGCGAGGATTTCCAGAATCTGGTTGCTGTTGCGCGGCAGCGGGCCGTCATCGAACGTCAGCACCACCTCGTGATCGGCCAGCGGCAATGTCTCCCGGTATTGCATGGTGCCGAGCAGGCGATGCTCGCGGGGATCGACCACCAGAGTGCGCGAGGTGCCGATCGCATCGGGATGGCCCGGGCAGTCCGCCGCCAACGCCGCCGTTGGCGCGCCGATTGAGGCCAGTAGTCCCCAAAAAAACAGAGAGGAGAACAGGGAGGAAAATAGCAGGAATAACCGGGGTAACGCCGCCTGTTGCCGTGTCCGAAGACCAATAAGACCCCTGCCAATCATGAAACCCATACCGTCACGCATTTGCATAGGCCGATAATTACATAATGCGGCATGAACACCGCCTTAATTGTCGGATTTTCATATCATTTCGTCGTCAATGGGCCTTGACTGGTTCGACGGCCGGGGAGGCCGGCGGCGGTGCTGGTACCAGATGCACCACGTGATAACCATTGTCCCTGAGATAGCGCAAAAACCCCGGCAACATGGCCGCGGTTTGGGCCTTCGTGTCGTGGAACAGGATGATACCTTTGCGGGCGATTTCCAGCCTGTCGGTGATCAGCTCTAATTCCTGCTTCGGCGTCATGCGATTCCAGTCGCTGGCCCAGAAATCAGCGCCGAACACCACGATGCCGCGCGATTGCAGGAGATCGAGGGTCGCGGGCGTCGATTCAAAGCCAGGAAAGCGAAAAAACGGCGTGCTCGGCGTGGTGGTCGCAACCCCGTGCAGCGCCTTTTCGTCCGCAGCAATGCCGCGATCGATTTCCTCGACCGCCTCGTTCAGTTCGATGTGCTTGAGGTTGCGATGTGACCAGGTGTGATGCCCGATATTGTGGCCCCCGGCGGCGATCTTGCGCACCAAATCGGGGTGCTCGGAGGCTGATTTTCCGATCAGGAAGAAGGTCGCCTGGACGCATTCATGGGCCAACGCCGCCAGCACCCGCGTGGTCGTGGGTGGCCATGGGCCATCATCGAAGGTCAGGACGACTTCGTGATCGGCCAGCGGCAGGGTCTGCGGAAAGCTTTTCAGTCCGACCCGCGGCGTGGTGATGGCATCAACTTTAAGGATGCGCGACGTGCCGAGCGCATCCTTGCTTGGACAATCTGCGGCGTTTGCCGCCGCCGGCGCGGCCGCGATACCAGCCATCGTGATGGCAAGGCCAGCCGCCAGCCCTATGAGCCCTATGAAACGGTTGCTGCCTCGCGTGTTTCTCATCGCGTCAAGTTTTGTCGTTGCGTCAAGTGCTGCCTATTGGGTAATGCGTGAAGCGACAACTCTGACGATCTCAGCAACCCTGTCAAATCGGCGAGGCGCGGCATGGCGGAAGATATCGACACTGCCCGGCCCGTGGTTCTCGATCCCGTGCCGATGCGCGATGACGAGGGCGTTATCCGTGATGAATTCGTCGCCGAGATCGCGCGCGCCATCCACGCCGATAATGCGCCTTTGCTGGGCGCGATTGTCGCGGAACTCCATGAAGCCGATCTCGGCGATCTGATCGCCGCACTCGAGGCGGATGACCGCGTCAGGCTGGTGGAATTGACCGGCGCGGATTTCGACTTCGCCGCGCTCAACGAGGTCGATGACAGCGTTCGCGAGGAAATCCTCGAAGAACTCGAACCCGAGACGGTCGCCGAGGGCGTTCGCGAACTGGAATCCGACGACGCCGTCGAATTGCTCGAGGGCCTGGACGAGGAAGATCAGGAAGAGATTCTCGACAAGCTGCCGCCATCGGAGCGCGATGCGCTGGAGCGCGGCCTTGATTATCCCGAAAATTCCGCCGGCCGCCGGATGCAGACCGAATTCATCTCGGTGCCGCCGGAATGGAACGCCGGTCAGGTGATCGATTACATGAACGACACCCCGGATTTGCCGGAGCGGTTCTACGAAATCTACGCGGTCGATAAGGCGCAGCATTTGCAAGGCGCGGTGCCGCTGGATGCGCTGCTGCGCGCGCGCCGGCAAGTGCCGCTGGCCGATCTGATCGACGAAGATCGCCGCCGCGTTTCCGTGACCGACGATCAGGAGGAGGTAGCGCGGCTGTTCGGCAAGTACAATCTGGTCGCGGCCCCCGTGGTGGATAACGCCAACCGGCTGGTCGGCGTCATCACCATCGATGACGTCGTCGATGTGATCGAAGAAGAGGCGGACGAGGACCTCAAGGCGCTCGGCGGTGTCACCAGCGACGAAGAATTGTCCGACAATGTCTGGACCATCGCCCGGGCCCGCTTCAACTGGCTCCTGGTCAATCTGGCCACCGCCTTTCTGGCGTCCTCGGTGCTGGGCGTGTTCGAGGGGCAGTTGGAAAAGATGGTGGCGCTGGCAGTGCTGGCGCCGATCGTCGCGAGCCAAGGCGGCAATGCCGCGACCCAGACCATGACGGTCGCAGTGCGCGCGCTGGCCACCCGCGAACTCGGTTCGAACAATGCGTTTCGCGTGGTCATGCGCGAGGCGCTGGTCGGCCTCGTCAATGGGCTCGCCTTCGCCGTGATCACCGGCATCGCCGCGGTGGCCTGGTTCAAGATTCCCGGGCTCGGCGTCGTGATCGGGCTTGCGATCGTGGTCAATCTGTTTGCCGGGGCGCTCGGCGGCATTCTGATTCCGATGGTGCTGGAGCGGGCGAACGCCGATCCCGCGGTGGCTTCCGGCACCTTTGTCACGACGGTCACCGATGTCGTTGGCTTCTTCTCGTTTCTCGGCATCGCAACGCTGTGGTTCGGGTTGGGATAGCCGATCTATTCCGGTCAGAGCCGGCTTCAACCGATCACGTTACCCGCGGCAATATCGCGAATGGTGGCGCGTAACCATACCTGCAGTGGATCTGCATCGGTGCGGCGATGCCAGAACATCTGCGGACTTACTTCGACGCCCGGAAATGGCGGGTTCAATATCCGAATGTTCGGCACCGGGCACAGACCCTTTGCGATTCGACTGGGCAAGGTGGCGATCAGGTCGGTTTCCGCGACCACAAAGGGAATACCCGCGGAGCTGGGCAGGACCAGCACGATCCGCCGCCGCAATCCCCGTGCGGTCAGAATGGCATCGACCACGCTGGTGCCCACCCCGTCGGGCGATACCTGCACGTGTCCGGCGTCAACCAGGTGCTCGGCTGCGGCGTAGGCCTCGAGACTCATTCGATCCGGCAACGGGTTGTTCGGTCCAACCAGCGTGACCAGATGGTCGCTCCACAACGGCTCGGCGGTCAGGTCGCCGGTTCTGTTTCCGAGCGGTGCAAAGGCGAGATCGATCTCGCCATCGGCAAGTTGTTCACGCAGCGACGAGCAATCATTGGCTCTCACCTGCATGTCAACGCCGGGGGCGTACCGGCGCAGGTGCCGCACCAGGGCCGGCAACAGGTTCATGTGATAGAGATCGATGGTGGCGATCTTGACGATGGCGCTGACCGTGGCCGGATCGAACGCCGTCGGCAGCGTCAGGGTTCGCGATATCGCGGCCAGCGCGCCATGAATCGGTCCGGCCAGTTCGAGCGCGCGGGCGGTGGGTTCCATGGCGCGGTCACGGCGGACAAATAACGGGTCGCCGAACAGGTAGCGCAAGCGATTGAGCGCTTTGCTGACGGCCGGCTGGGTCAGGCCGTTGCGTTCGGCAGCACGTGTGACGTTTCGCTCGGCCATCAGCGAGTCGAAGGCCACCAGCAAATTCAGGTCAACCGAGCTCAAATTCCGTTCTGATATGGCGTGCATATCGCTTTGTCATTTCCCCAAGGTCTTTTGTTACGGCACCATTGCCGAAAGTCGCAGATGGCGCGCGTTCCCGCACCATTCCCTTCGAGCATAACGACAGTCGCCGGTATCACCCGGTATAACTCAGCAAAATACATGCCAGCCAGCCTACCCACAGAAGCGAATGTGTCCGGCGCCAGCACGGCCCATGATGGCGGCCCACCGCTCCTTGAGGCTTACGGGGTCGTCAAACGGTTCGGTAGCCTGCTGGCCAACGATATCGCCTTTTTCGACGTCCGGCCGGGCGAAGTGATCGCTTTGCTGGGCGAAAATGGCGCCGGCAAGAGCACCCTGGCGAAAATACTCTACGGCTACTACGCCGCTGACGCCGGCGAAATCCGCGTCCGCGGCGCACGGGCAGAGATTTCCTCGCCGCGCGACGCCCGCGCGCTCGGGATCGGCATGGTATTTCAGAACTTCACGCTCATTCCGGCTTTGAGCGTGTTCGAGAACATCGCCCTGTTCCAGAGCGACCTGCCTGTTGTCATGCGACGTGGCGATCTGCTGACCCGTATCCGCTCCTATTCCGAACGGTTTCAAATAGCCGCCGATCCGTGGCAGCCGGTGCGTCAGCTCGCGGTCGGCGAGCAGCAAAAGGTGGAGATACTCAAGCAGATTCTTGCCGGAGCGCGCGTCCTGATCCTGGACGAGCCGACCAAGGTGCTGGCGCCGCAGGAATGCGATGGCCTGTTTCGAACCATCGCGGAATTGCGTGCGGAAGGGTTTGGCGTTGTCTTGATCACGCACAAACTGCGCGAGGTGCTCGACTGCGCGGATCGCATCGCGGTGATGCGGCAGGGGCGCATCGTCGACACCGTCGATCGCGCCCAGGCGTCGCAGGAAAGCCTGCTTGGGCTGATGTTCGAAGCAATGCCCGCGCCGTTGCCGCGGCCGGCCGTCGTCTCATCTCGACACGGCGGCGCCAACGCACTGACGCTGGCCAAGGTTTCGACCTCGGCCGGCGCCGGCGAAGTGGCGCTGCACGATCTGTCGATCAACCTTCGTCCCGGTGAAATCGTCGGCATCGCCGGCGTCTCGGGCAATGGCCAACGCGAACTTGGCGAACTCATTCTGGGTCTGCGGCAACCTCGAACCGGAACCAAGCGGCTATGGGGCGAAGATGCCTCGCGCTGGCCTGCGGCGATGGTTCGCCAGAAAGGCGTGGCATCCATTCCGGACGATCCGCTGGCGCTGGCCTGCGTGCCGGCATTGACGGTGAGGGAAAATCTTGCGCTTGGCACCGGCGGGCGGTATCGCGCCGGATTAGCCATCGACTGGAATAAGCTCGGCGCCGACATGGCCCGCAGTTTTGCCAGGCTCGGTTTTCCGCGACCCAATTTCGAGGCGCGCGCGGCGACGCTGTCCGGAGGAAACCTGCAGCGTGTGGTGCTGGCACGCGAATTGGCGCACGATCCAAAACTGATTGTCGCGCTCTATCCGACGCGCGGACTGGATGCGCGCAGCACCGCGACGGTGCGTGCGCTTCTGGCCGGCGCCCGCGACGATGGCGCTGCGGTGTTGTTGATGTCGGAAGATCTCGATGAACTCTTCGCCATAAGCGATCGGCTGCTGGTGCTCTATCGCGGCGCCATTGCTGGAGAGTTCGGTCCGGCCGATTTCCGTCCCGGGACGGTAGGCCCGTTCATGGTGGGAACGGGGAGGAAATCCGATGCAGCGTAGCGCGGCGCTCTGCCTGGAATCGGTGCTTGCAGCCGCCTTGCGTTTTGCGCTGATCGCGCTGATCGCATTCGGCGCCTTTGCCGCGCTGCTGACGGCGGCCGGCATCGATCCGCTCAAGGCCTATCTTGACACGATCGTCTATGTGTTCGGCAACGGTCGCGGATTTTCCGAACTGCTGGTGCGCATGATCCCGTTGCTGCTGACCGCGGTCGCGGCAGCATTGCCGAGCCGCATGGGCCTGATCAACGTCGGTGGCGAGGGCCAGCTCTATATGGGGGCCTGGCTCGCCACGGCCGGCGCGCTCGCGCTGTCGGATCAGCCAGCCTTCATCCTGCTGCCGGTCCTGACCCTGCTCGGTTTTGTCGGGGGCGGGCTGTGGGCGCTGATCCCGGGCGTCTTGCGGGCGCTGCGTCTCGTCAACGAGACCATCTCGACCTTGCTGCTCAATTACATCGCCCCGATGATTGTCAGTTTCTTCATCTTCGGGCCGTGGCGCGACCCGCAGAGTTCCTCCTATCCGCAGTCGCCGGCCTTCGCCGATGCGGCACGGCTGCCGAGTTTTATGCATACGCGCATCAACGCAGGACTGATCTACGGGCTGGTCTGCCTCGTTCTTTACTGGTTGCTGATGACGCGCACGCGCTGGGGCCTGGAAATGCGGGCGATTGGTGGCAATCCGGAAGCCGCGCGTCAGCTGGGCCTGCCGGTGTTCAG
Organism: Bradyrhizobium sp.; assembly: GCA_037201505.1. Classification (GTDB taxonomy): domain Bacteria; phylum Pseudomonadota; class Alphaproteobacteria; order Rhizobiales; family Xanthobacteraceae; genus Bradyrhizobium. Next base: position 317,621 of record JBBCHO010000015.1, on the reverse strand, counting down.
CTATATTCTTGTGGTGATGTTTGCGGCCGGAGGCGTGGCCGGCCTCGCCGGGGTCGTCGAAGTGAGCGCGATCCAGGGCCGGCTGGTGTCGGAACTGTCGCCCGGCTACGGCTTTGTCGGCTTCCTCATTGCATGGCTCGCCGGCACCAGCGCCAGCGGGATCGTGGTGATGGCGTTTCTGTTCGCCTTCATCAGTTCGGTCGGCGACATTCTGCAGATCACGCAAGGACTGCCGTTTGCGGTCATCAATGTGCTGATGGCGGCGATCTTGTTCATCGTTCTCGGCCGGCGACCGGCGGGGAGTTCGCCACGATGAACACAGCACTCGTCATCGGTGTGATCGCCAGTTCGATCCTGTCTGGCACATCCTTGCTCTATGCCACGCTCGGTGAACTGGTCGGTGAGCGTACCGGCATCGTCAATCTGGGGCTCGAAGGCATCATGTTGATCGGCGCCGCCACCGGTTTTGCGGTGAGCGTCCTGACGGGCAATCCGTATTTTGGATTGATCGCCGCAGCATTCGCAGGGGCGGCGGTCAATCTGATCTTTGCCTATCTGGTTGTCGAACGCCGGGCCAACCAACTGGCCGCCGGCCTCTGCCTGATGTTTTTCGGATTGGGTCTGAGTGCGCTGATCGGCCGTCCCTTTGTCGGTGCACTGATCGGTGGATTGCCGCGGCTGCCTTTGCCCGGTCTCGCCGCCAACGGCGCCGGGGCGCGGCTCCTGAGTTACGACATCCTGGTCTATCTCGCGGCGCCGACCGCAGGTCTGATCTGGTGGCTGTTATTCCGCACCCGCTGGGGCCTGGTGTTGCGCGCCGTCGGTGAAAACCCGGCGTCCGTCTATGCCGCCGGTTACCGGCCGGCCTCCCTGCAGTATCAGGCGTTGGCGCTGGCGGGTTTTATGGGCGGCATTGCCGGCGCGCATATTTCGATCGCTGTGACACGCACCTGGGCCGAAGGCATGACCGGCGGCCGCGGCTTCATCGCCATCGCGCTGGTTATTTTCGCCAGATGGAATCCGCTCTTGGCGATCGTGGGTGCGTTGCTGTTCGGAGGCGCCGAAGCCTTACAGTTGCAGCTCCAGGCGGCCGGCGCCGATGTGTCGCCGTTCCTGATGAACATGGTGCCATATCTGCTGACGCTTCTGGTTCTCATGGTGTGGGGATGGAATCGCCAGTCGGTCGCGCCGGCGGCGCTCGGACGAACTTTCTTCGGTGTGGAGTAGCTCGCGGTTCAACGCATCTACGACGGCGAAACGGCGCCGCAGACAGAATGGAGACTACGATGAAGCGATTGATGGCTTTGCTGACCGCCTGCGCGGTTCTCGCAGGCTTGTTCGCCACGGCGCAAGTCCGGGCCGAGGATGCGCCGCTTACGGTTGGCGCGATCTATGTCGGCAGCGTCAATGACTATGGTTACAACAGGGCCATGAAGGACGGCCTTGAGGAGATGAAGAAAAACATTCCGGGGCTGAAGCTGATCGAGGCGGAGAACGTTCCCGAGACCGCAGAATCGGAGCGGATCATGGAGGGGATGATCCAGCAAGGCGCCAGGCTGATCTTCGCGACCAGCTTTGGTCATCAGCAATTCGCGGCCAATCTCGCCAAGACCCATCCGGATGTCGTGTTCGAACATGCGGGCGGATGGATGCAGGCGCCGAATTTCGGCAACTTTTTCGGCGCCACGCAATCGGCCTGGTATCCTATGGGCGTTGCGGCCGGGAAGATGACCAAATCGAATACGCTCGGCTTCGTGGTCGGTGTTCCCATCGGCTACGCGATCGGCAACGTCAACGCTTTCGAAATGGGAGCGCGGTCGGTCAATCCCAACGCCGTGACGCGCGTCGTCGTGACCGGAGGCTGGTCCGACAAGGCCAAGGAGGCCGTCGCGGCCAACGCGCTGATCGATCAGGGCGCCGATGTCGTGACCATGCATGTGGATTCGCCGGCGACCATTATCCAGACCGCCGAGAGCCGCGGCGTCTATTCGATCGGATTTCAATCGACCGAGGCTCGGACCCTGGCGCCGAAGGGCTGGCTCACGGGGCTGGGATTCACCTGGGGACAATTCATGACGGCGACGGCAAAAAGCGTAATCGCCGGCACGTTCAAGCCGGCGATGGTGCGGCTGGGTCTCGGGCAGGGGATGATGGCGGTTGCGCCGTTCGGGCCCGCTGTTCCAGACGACATACGTGCGCTCGTCACGGCATCGGCGGACAAGATCGGCGGTGGCTTCAATCCCTTTACCGGTCCGATCACCGACAACAGCGGCGTGGTTCGCATCAAGGAAGGCGAGGCCTGGGGCGGCGACAGGATGGGGAATTTCGACTGGTACGTTGAGGGCGTGGTCGGCAAAGCGAAATGATGGAGCGCAACATGACTGATCCCTCGACCCCTCCCATCGATCTGCAACGCTATGTCGCCGAAGCATCGGCTGCGATCGGGCTTTCGATCGCACCGCAGGACATGCCTGCCGTCGTCGCGATATTTGCCAATCTGGCGCGCGCCGCAGCGCCGCTGATGGAATTTCCGTTGCCGGCGGAGGCCGAACCGTCGCCGGTATTCGCGGCCGGCAGAACGCGGTAACGGGCTTATGGCTGGGGTTATTGACACCGCCGAAGCTGTTCGCGCCGGTCGCCAAACCGCTGCGGATATCACGCGCGCCAGTCTCGATCGAATTCGGGCGCGCGACAGCTCGATCAACGCCTTTACCGCCGTCGTCGCGGATCGCGCCGTTGCCGCGGCGGCACGTATCGATGATCTGGTCCGATCCGGCCGCGACCCCGGTCCGCTTGCCGGGGTGCCATTCGCCGTCAAAAACCTTTTCGACATCGAAGGCGTCACGACACTCGCCGGCTCGCGCATCGATGCGGTTCTGCCGCCGGCTGCGCGCGACGCGACGTTGGTGGCACGTCTGGAAAGCGCCGGCGCGGTTTTGGTCGGCGCGCTCAACATGGACGAATATGCTTTCGGCTTCTCGACCCAGAACGATCATTATGGGCCGACACGCAATCCGCACGATGTGTTACGTATTGCCGGCGGCTCTTCCGGCGGTTCGGCGGCCGCCGTCGCCGCCGATCTGGTGCCGATGAGTCTGGGCTCCGATACCAATGGCTCCATCCGCGTGCCGGCCGCATTGTGCGGTGTGTTCGGTCTCAAGCCGACCTACGGGCGGTTGAGCCGGGCCGGTACACGGCTGTTCGCGGCGAGCTTCGATCATGTCGGTCCGTTCGCGCGCTCGGTCGGCGATATCGCCGCCGTTTACGATGCGTTGCAGGGGCCTGACCCCACCGACCCCGTCTGTGCCATCGGGCCCGTCGAGCCGGTTGCCCCGGTGCTCGGTCGGGGCATGGACGGTGTGAGGGTGGGCCTCGCAGCTGGATATTTCACCAGTGGCGGTCATCCGGAAGTCTTCGCCACCGTGGAAAAGCTCGCTTCCGCTCTCGGGGTGCAGCGGCATGTCCATTTGCCCGAGCCCGGGCTGGCGCGGGCGGCGGCCATGATCATCACCGCGAGCGAGGGCGGCGAATTGCATCTGACCGATCTCAAGACCCAGGCCGCCAGCTTTGATCCGATGACCAGGCCACTGTTCCTGTCGGGAACGGTGGTGCCGGCGGCCTGGTATATGCGGGCGCAGCGCTTTCGCCGCTGGTATTGCCGGGAGCTTGAAGCGCTGTTTCGCGACGTCGACGTGATCCTTGCGCCCGCCACGCCCTATCCGGCGTTTCCGATCGGACAGCGGATGATGGAGGTGGACGGACGGCAACTTCCGGCCGCCGGCCATCTCGGTGTTTTTACCCAGCCATTGTCCTTTGCCGGGCTGCCGGTTCTGGCGGCGCCGATCGCGGGGGCTGGTCCATTGCCACTCGGCGTCCAGATCATCGCGGCGCCATGGCGCGAGGATCTGGTGTTGCAGGTGGCTGCAGCGGCGGAGGCTGCCGGTGTACTGGCGCCACCGCCGATACGTTTTTGATAGTGGAGGCGCGCTATATGCTTGAGATCAATCTTCCCGAAGTCGTCGCCGAAGTCACATCAGCTTTTACCAGCTACGAGCGGGCCCTTGTCGCCAATGACGTGGCGGTGTTGGATCAGCTGTTTTGGCAGAACGCCTGCACACTTCGCTATGGTGTGGCGGAAAATCTCTACGGGTACGACGCCATCGCCAATTTTCGTGCGACCAGGCCGCCGATCAACATGACGCGCCGTCTGATCAATACGACCATCACGACCTATGGCCGTGATTTCGCGACCGCCAATACCGAATTTCAACGCGAAGGCTCGACCCTGACCGGCCGGCAAAGTCATGTATGGCTGCGCACGCCGGAAGGTTGGCGGATCGCCGCAGCGCATGTGAGCCTGATGCCGAAGCCGGCGGGGGCTTGAGGCCGGTTGGATCCAATGCATCCGGATCGTCCCCGTGTTCTTCCCGTCGTGTATCGTTAATCGCGCCTTAACGCGCATCGCCGACAATCTGCGCGCGATACTGGAATCGCGCTTTGAAATTGGGTCGGACATGCAACGCCTGCGCCTGAAAGCGGACGGACGGATCGTCGAATTGCGGGATGGGGCGGAATTTCCGCTCGCGCCCGAAATGCCTGTCGCGGCGCCTGTGGAAGCAACGGCTCCCCCGGCGGTGCGCGATCTTCGTCGCCGTGCCCGGTTGACACAGCTGGAATTCGCCGCCCGGCTTGGCGTGCCGGTCGAGACCATCCGAAACTGGGAACAAGGCAAGCGGATGCCGCGCGGACCGGCGCGTGCGCTGCTGGCCGTGATCGCCCATGCCCCGGAGACCGTGTTCTCCGCTTTGGCGAAAGCCTGATTGCCAAGACCTGATCGCCGCGGCCCATCGTTAAGAGTTTGGCGATCTTCGCGCAACACGACACCCTGTGGTTATAGGTCGTACCTGCGCGCGCAGGGACGACGGTATGGAGACACAATTCTGCTTTCTCGCGGCGCGAAACGCCCGAGGCTTGCCAATAAAGTACGCCCTCTCTTCAGAGGGCGCAGGGAATGCCGGGCGCTCGGTGCGCCCGCAGCGGCGTGTGCAATGGTAGAAATAAAGAGCACACGCGTTAGTCAGGTCACACCGGAAACACCCGGCATTCCCCACGCAATGGTTTACGGCTTACTTCGCGCTCTCCCCGGCGATCGGGCTCTTTTGCCACCGTCGCCTCGCGCAGTATCCTACGCGAGACTTGACGCCAGCGTCGAGACGTCAGGACCACACGACTTCGCCGTCCGCTTCAGCACCGTTCGTTATCGGCGCTTCCACGTCCACCGCATCCCGTCCCGCGTCCGTGACGATCGCGAGCCGCCCCTCATGTGGAACGGGATGGCTGCCAATATACCGACGATTTGCTGTTTCTGAAAATCAGAATATTTTCGCAGGAAGGGCTGGACAGACAAACCGTCAACGCTCAACGCATTATTGATTTGCCCGTCGGGTAGTCGGGGCATGAGAAGCCGTGAGGCGAATAACCGATTTGCCGGCGCGTGCGCTGCTGGCCGTGATCGCCCACGCCCCGGAGACCGTGTTCTCCGCTTTGGCGAAAGCCTGATTCCAAACCTCTGTTGGCAGGGCCACGGCCGCGGGACATAATAAACCTGATCAGCTTGAGTTCCCGCGATGCAATTCGTCGAGGCCAACGGCGCAAAGATCCCCGCGATCGGGTTGGGCACCTGGGAGCTGCGCGGGCGCACCTGTGCGCGTCTGGTGGAGCAGGCGCTGCGGCGCGGCTATCGCCATATCGACACCGCACAAATCTATGAGAACGAGCGCGAGGTCGGCGAAGGCCTGCGTGCCTCCAAGGTCAGGCGCGACGAGATATTCGTGACCACCAAAGTCTGGACCACGCATTTCGCGCCGAACGATCTCGAGCGATCCACCAAGGAAAGCCTGACCAAGCTGCGACTCTCCGAGGTCGATCTGTTGCTGCTGCACTGGCCTAATCCGCGGGTGCCGCTGGCGGAGACGCTGGGCGCGCTGGCGCATGTCAGGAAACTCGGTATGGCCAGGCACATCGGCGTCTCGAATTTCACCGTGGCGCTGATCGAGGAGGCCGTTGCGGCCTGCCCGGAGCCGCTGGCATGCGACCAGGTCGAATATCATCCCTATCTCGACCAGACCAAGGTGAGGGAGGCCTGCGCGCGCCAGGGCATGGCTGTCGTCGCCTATAGTCCGGTCGCGAAGGGCCGCATCAAGAACGACCGGACGCTGGCGCGGATCGGGCAACACCACGGCAAGAGCGCCGCGCAGGTGTGCCTGCGCTGGCTGATCCAGCAGAACGTTTCGGCGATCCCGCGAACCTCGCGGATCGAACGGCTGTCGGAAAATATCGACATCTTCGACTTCGCGCTGTCGGACGCGGAGATGATCGAGATTTCAGGGCTATCGAACGCCAGGGGCCGGCTCACCGATTTCGGCTTCGCGCCGAAATGGGATTGAGGCAGATTTGTTCGCGTCAAATCTCTCCCATCGCCCGCCAGGCACTCGATACGAATTGCCGGCGCCAGGTGACGATCACCACCGCGGCCGTGGTCGCGAACAGAACCCAGGGGCTGACGAACCAGCCGAGATAGCCGAGCGCAAAGAAGAACGCGCGCTGGCCGCGGTTGAAATGCCGGCCCGCGGCTTCAAACAGCCTCGTGGTGCGGATAACATGTTGTTCGGCTTCGGGCGTGTCGCGCTTGGTCGCCGGCGGCATCGAACCCAGCAAGATCGCGACATAGTTGAACAACCGGTAGGCCCAGGCGAATTTGAAGAACGCATAGATGAAGATCAGGATCAGCCCGACGCATTTGAGCTCCCAAAGGGCGGGGCGAGGGGCTGAGATCGATCGGCAGCGCGCGAAGGACCGCGAGCGCCTCGCTGGTCGATCGCAGCAGTGCCAGCCCGCCGCCGACCGCGAGCAGGCTGGTGGAGGCGAAGAATGCCGTGCCGTTTTGCAGTGACGCCATGATCTGCATGTCGACCATGCGAGCTTCGCGGTCGAGCATGCGCCTGATCCATACCTCGCGATAGATATGCATGCGGGCCGAGAGGCTGTCGCGCCCATAGGCGGTATGCTCCAGCGTGACGGCATATACCGTCCATTCGAGAATGAAGAATCCGACCGCCAGAATATCGGTCCAGTAACCGCTCATGCTTTGTCCCCGCTACCGTCGGATGCTGCCATGCATGGACCATGGCGGCAACCGGCGCCATGCGCGGTAGTGCCGCGTATCCGAAGTTCGTGATATCTTGCCGCAGATGCTCAGGGCATTCGGCAAGATGACAAACCAATAATGGATTTTCGTGCATGACTTTGACGCTCGCGATCGGCAACAAGAACTATTCGTCATGGTCGATGCGGCCATGGCTGGCATTGCGCGCCAACGACATCGCCTTCGATGAGGTTTTCATTCCGCTCTATACCGGCGACGCCGACAAGCAGCGCATTTTGGGGTTCACGCGTTCTGGCAAGGTGCCGGCGCTGATCGACGGCGACATCACGGTCTGGGATTCGCTGGCCATTATCGAATACCTCGCCGAACGCTTTCCGGAGAAGCGGCTGTGGCCGGAGGGGCGCGCCGCGCGGGCACATGCGCGTTCGATTTCGGCGGAGATGCATTCGGGCTTTATGGCGCTTCGCAACGAATGCGGCATGAACCTGCATCGGCCGGTCGGCGCCATCCAATTGTCAGCGGACGCGCGCGCCAATATCGCACGCGTTCAGCAGATCTGGATCGAGTGCCGCCAGCGTTACGGTGCGTCCGGGCCGTATCTGTTTGGCGCCTTTAGTGGCGCGGATGCGATGTTCGCCCCGGTGGTACATCGTTTCCTGACCTATGCGATCGAGGTCGAGCCGGATGCTCGGGATTATATGGCGACGATGATGGCGCTGCCCGCATTTGCGGAATGGACCAAAGCGGGCCTCGCTGAAACCATCGTGATTGACAGATTTGAGACGATTTAGACGCCGGATGATCGGGCTTTTCCGTGCAATCGCGGCTTGACGGAGGCCGGCGAAAGCGGTCTGAATCTGGAACCGGTATTGCGAATTGCAAAAAGGGTTTGGCTATGGGCATTCTTGATTCAATTGAAAATTCACCCGAGTTCAAGAGCGCGCTTGGCCAGCTCGGCAGCGCTGTTCTGCCGGCCGTGCTGAGCGAAGTGTTTGGCAATGGAGGCCAGGGCGGGCTTACCGCGATCGTGGCCAAGCTGCAGCAGGCCGGGCTCGGCGATCAGGTCAAGTCTTGGATCGGAAGCGGCGCGAACCTGCCGATTACGGCCGACCAATTGCATCAGGTTCTGGGCAACGACACCGTCAGGCAGCTGGCGGCGAGGTACACATCCCGGTCGATCAGATTTCCGAAATTCTGGCCAAGCAACTTCCCACCGCGGTGGATCACGCCAGCCCGGACGGCAAGCTGCCGCATACCGCCTGAAATCGGCTTCGCTGGGTTCCGCATGACTGGCGACCTCTCCCACGGGAGAGGCGGGACGGCCGGCAAGCCTTGATGACAGCTGTCCGCCGCAGGCGAGGGCGTCTTTCATCATTTTCGGCATTTGGGCCCATATTCGGGTCCGAAATGACCGGTTTTCTAGCCCGATCGGGGCGGTTCCGAGGAGCGGCCGATCGGCCCGCTCCAAAGCGCGCAAACAACCATTTATCGTACTGAAAAACCTGCAAATTTCTCGTATTTGCCATGTGCTTATGTCGTGGCTGCGGAGGCCCGTCTTGTGCTAGGAAAATGACCTGCTTTCCAGTCGGTCGTTGCAGCGGGACACGTGGGTGCGGCCGGCGTTTTTGCGTGATGGAGAAGGGCGTTGAAGCACAAATACACCGTTGGAGAGACCGTCTACTTTACGGCGAGCAACGTCGCACGTCCGGGTGCAAGCGGCACCTATGAAGTGATCCGGCTGCTGCCAACCGATGGCGATGATTGCCAGTACCGGATAAAGCATTCGGCCGAGGCTTTCGAGCGGGTGGCCAAGGAAAGTCAACTCGCAACTTCCTAAAGTTTGTTCGGATGGCCGAATGAAGCGGCTTGCATCGCGCTTGCCGTGAAAAGGCCCCGTTCGCGGAAGCATTCTGCGTGCGAAAGAGTCGGCACTTACTTTCGCCGAATGCGCTGTACACTGCGCCAGGGGACAACGCGCATGAACTGGGCCTGGGCATCATCGCTGGATCAAATCTGGCGCTCACCGACGTTTCCGATGTGGCTGACATTGGCCGCGGCGGGATTCTTCGGAATCATCGTTCTCATCACGCTGTTGCGCGCGGAGAAATCCGTCGCCAACGGCGCGTTGACGGTGATCACGCTGTTGGCGATCGCCGTCGCCGTAGCCGCCACCATTCGTGAATTTGGACCGGGCGGGCAGGGTGGCTCCCCTGACGCTTCTTCGCCGCAGGCGATGAACGTAACGCTGCCGGCGCTGGCCTGTGTCGACGACCTGGCTGGCGACGCTGTTCTCAATGCATGCGAGAAGGCGCTGTTCGGTTCTGCTGAATCTTCGGCGGCGGCGGTGTCCTACGCGGCTTCCCAGATTACCCGGCTGACTGCCTTTGGCGATGTCGCCACGGCCAACAAAAACATGACGCCGGAATTGCAGGCGCTGCGCCGCGCGGTCGAGCACGACCGGTATGGCCTGATGGCCTATGCGCTGATGGCGCGGGATCATTGTACGCCGTCGGATTGCGCCGCCTTCCGCGCCCTGACCGACAGCCACCAGATCGCGGCCAACATGGACGAGCGGGTCTATGAAGGCGCAATCGTGCGTTACGCATCGACGTGGAACGCGCCGCCGCCGTCCGCGCCAGCACCGGTCGCCGCACTTATTCCGGGGGTGCCAACGGGTAGGCCGACCAATGCCGAGTTTCCCACCGCGGCCTCGACCCCACCGGTCAGTATCATGACGCCGGAGCCGGTAGCGAAACCGCCAGCGCCGAAACCGCCGGTGGCGACGGCTGCCGCGCCGGTGCCGTTATCGCCGCCGCCGGGCGCGCCGGCGGCCACGCTGGCTGCGGCGAAGAAGCCGCCAGCACCGAAACCTCCGCGCGCCGCGGCGCCCGCGTCTGCGCCGGTTTCAATTGCTCCTCCACAGGCTCCCGCCGCGTCGAATGATTGATCCTTCCAAAAGCCGGCGCTGATCGCTAAACCTCGGACCATGTCGCTTCATCTCATCAAGCTTGCCGTCGGCTGCGAGTCCGTCAAGGAACTCAAAGGCTGGGTCGCCGAGCGCATGCAGACCGCCAAGAAAAAGGGCCTGCCGCGCCATCATATCCACATCACCCGGATGACGCCCAAACGCGTCGAGGAACTGCTCGGCGGCGGTTCGCTGTACTGGGTTATCAAGGGCGAAATCGCGGCCCGCGAAAAACTCATCGCGATCGAGCCGTTTCGCGATAGCGACGGTATTGGGCGCTGCCGGCTGGTGATGCAGCCCAAGGTGATCGCGGTCTCGCCGCGGCCGATGCGAGCCTTCCAGGGCTGGCGCTATTTCACGGAAGATTCAGCGCCACCGGATCTCGGCAAGGCGGCGGCAGCGAGTGTCGCTGCGATGCCCGAACCGATGCGCCGCGAACTGCGCGACCTCGGACTGCTTTAGGCGGCGCGTTAGAGCGTTTTCGAGCCAACGGGTCGCGCGAATGCGCGCCCGATGACAGGCTCCGTGGATACCGGTTCGCGTAAAGAAAAACGCGTCAAAACAAAATACTAGAGCCCGGTTCTGATTCAATCAGAACCGATAAGGCTCTAGACCCCGATATTATCGATCAGCCGGGTCTTTCCGATTTTGGCCGCGACCAGGACCCGCATCGGGCCGTCCTTGAGCGAGGCGATCGGCGCCAGCGTCTCGGCGTGCCGGACCTCGAAATAATCCAGTGCAAAACCGGCGTCCACGATCATCTCGGCGCCGCCGGCCATCGCAGCTTCGGCGTTGTCACCGCTCGCAGCCGTGCGGCGCTTTGCTTCATCGCGCGGTAGAGGATGGTCGCGGCGCTGCGCTCATCCGGCGTCAAATAGACGTTGCGCGAGGACATCGCGAGGCCATCGCGCTCGCGCACGGTTCGCGATCCCACGACCTTGACGCCGAGGTCGAGATCTCCGGCCATCCGCGTCACCACGCGCAGTTGCTGAAAATCCTTTTCGCCGAAGATCGCGAAATCCGGCCGGCACTGCGTAAACAACTTGCCCACGACTGTGGCGACGCCGCCGAAGAAGTGCGGGCGGAAGCGATCCTCCAGATCGGCGGTGGCGGGCCCTTCGGTCAGGATACGGGTCGCAAAGCCCACCGGGTACATCGTCTTGACGTCGGGATTCCAGATCAGGTCGACACCCTCGGCCGCCAGTTTGGCGACATCGGCTTTCCAGGTCCGCGGGTAGGAACCGAAATCCTCCGTCGGCGCGAATTGAAGTCGGGTTTACGAAGATCGACACGATGACCTTCCTGGCGCGACGTTTCGCCAGCCGGACCAGCGACACATGGCCGTCATGGAGTGCACCCATGGTTGGCACCAAAGCGGTCGTGGGCTTTTCGAGCGCGAACGCCATCGAGAGCGCGGCGTAACGCGGGGATCGTGCGGACGATCATGGGGCTTGGCGACATCGGGGCTCGATCTGTGAGGTCGGGAAATCGGCAGCGGCTTGCTTGGCGGTTTAACTGGCGGCGGGCGCACCGATATTATCGAAGCGGACCTTATCAAAGCCCATCCTATCAAGGCTGGTGGCCTGCCGCCAAGTTAGGCAACAGGCGGATAAGACAGGGCAGCCTTGTCGGTCGGTCACCAAACCGTGCCTGCAATCACAGGCGCCCGCACAGACACGCGGCATCATGCCTACGATTCATGATTAAGGCAGGCGGTCCGCGATTTGAAAGCGGTGCGCAGCGCATTTCACTTGACCGCAGTCGTGCGTAATTTGAAGATATCAACAGGGGTTGAAAATGCTGGTGCAGACTAGTCAAGGCCAATCAGGCTCGGCTCATGTCGTTGTGCTGGGCAATGAGAAGGGCGGTTCGGGCAAGTCCACCACCGCTCTCCGCTCTGCACATCGCCGTCGCCCTGATGAAAGCCGGCCAGCGCGTCGCCACCATCGATCTCGATTGCCGCCAGCAAAGCTTCACGCATTACATCGACAACCGCCCGCGCCTGGGCGCGCCGCACCGGTCTCGACCTCGAGCTTCCCGTGCATTCCTGCATCAAGCTCGGCGAAACCATGCAGATCGCCGACAACGAAACGTCCGAATTCCAGCAATTCATGTCCGCCGTCAGCGCGGTCGAGCGAACCTTCGATTTCATCGTGATCGATACCCCCGGTTCCGACAGTTATTTGATGCGGCTGGCGCATTCGATGGCCGACACGCTGGTGACGCCGATCAACGACAGCTTCCTCGATTTCGATGTGCTCGGAACCGTCGACCCCGCAACCTATTCGGTCACCGGCGAGAGCCATTATGCCGAGATGGTGCGCGACACAAGGCGCAAGCGCCGCCAGGTCGATGGCGTCTCTACCGACTGGATCGTGGTGCGCAACCGGTTATCGATGCTGGGATCGCGCAACAAGCAATTGGTCGCCGACGGCCTCAATGAACTGTCGTTCCGGCTCGGCTTCCGCTCCATCGACGGCTTTGCCGAACGCGTGGTGTACCGCGAATTCTTCCCCCGCGGCCTCACCGCCCTCGACGATCTCGACGAAGCCACGCTCGGCACCCGCCCGAGCATGGGCCATGTGACGGCCCGCGAGGAAGTCACAAGCCTGCTGCGCCAGCTCAAGCTGCCGCTCGATGAACGCGGCCGTCGCCGCGCGGCCAACCGCGCCGAATGGTTCAGCCAGGTCGACAAGCCGCTTGAGGTCCACGACATCCTGGGCGCCTGAAGTCTTGGCGGGTGACTGACCTGCTGATCGGCCGCTTCCCAGCGCCGATCCCGAGGACCGGTGCCGGTAAGCTTTCCTTCGTATTGGCCGCTGAGGGGTGGAACGATGGCGGCGGTAAGCCGTTTTTTACCAGACTGTTCTTTTACCGGGCCTTTACCTAGGCCTTGAACCGCTTCTTGAGGCCCGACGCTCCAGTTTGAGCGCTGCCTGAGGCATTGTGCACCTGCACAATATTCGGGTGCATCGCACAACGATCAGGCGGCGAAGTCACAATATTTGGTCTTCCCGTCACGACGTTGTGTATTAAGATAATGCGACTTAAAGAGTCTCGATGAATTCGGACGGCACTGACGCTGTTACGCCGAGGACGAAAATGAAACGTGGAATTACCATTCTGCTTTCGCTTTGCGCACTTGTTGCCGTCGCCTATTTCACGGCGAGCAAATGGGCGATCCGGCACGAGATGATCACCTTCAATGATCCGGCGCGCGGCAATCGCGAGGTCGCTGTCGATCTGGCGGTGCGGCGGGACAAGGATTTTCAGGCGAACGCCGGCATGCTCAAACTGCCGGTGGTGATCCTCAATCACGGCAACACCGTCAAATTCACTGAGTATTCTTTTCCTCGCCAACGTCTTTGCTGCGCGCGGCTATCTGGTGGTCAGTATCCAGCATGATCTGCCGACCGACGCACCGATGGTGACGAAAGTCGGCGAGCTTTATGTCGGCCGCCAGCCGCAGTACGAGCGTGACATTGCCAATATCCGTTTTGCCGTCGAGGAAATGAGGCAGGTCCAGCCGAATGCGGACTACGATCATCTGACCATGGTGGGACACTCCATGGGCGCGGACGTCTCGCTGTACTTCGCCAAAATGTACCCCGATCAAGTCAAGAAGATCGTGACGCTCGATAATCTGCGCGTACCCTTCATGACTGACGGCAAGTTCAAGATCCTCTCGTTCCGCTCGAAGGATCCCGTCTTCAAGGCCGATCCCGGCGTCGTTCCCGACGATGCGACCTGCGAGAAGGCCGGTATTACTGTCGTACGTACCACTTTCCAACACAACGACATGCGCGATACCGGTCCCGACGAGGCCAAGACATCGATCCAGCAGATGGTTGATAAATTTCTCGATGACGACAGCCCGCTGCGGCCAGTCGATACAAAGACGCTGCCGCCGGCTATGACGGACGCCGGACCGGTCGCGCCCTATGCGCCGGTCGCTCAGAACTGACCCTTACGCCGAACTGGCCAAAGGCCTTTCCTTCTCCATCATAGAACCGCGCTGTCCTTCCGTCGGACGCGACGGCCTGCATTGACCCCTCGGGGATCGCAGCCCACATAAGGCTTGCAGCCATTTGCGAGCTTTTATGTCCGGCGAGCCGACCAAACCGAAATCACCTGTCGAAACATCCGCAAGCCGCAAAGCCGGCTCATTGCCGCAGGAGATGCCGTCGGCCGCGGAAGACATCGCGGCCTTCGTTGCCAAGGCCCGCGCGATGTCGCCGCATGCCGCGGGCGCCAAGGGCAGGCTGGTGTTCGCGCTCGACGCCACCATGAGCCGGCAACCGACATGGGACATGGCCTGCGCGCTGCAGGCCGACATGTTTCGCGAGGCCGCAGCACTCGGCAGCCTCAATATCCGCCTTGTCTATTATCGCGGCCTCAGTGAGTGCCGCGCCACCGGATGGATTTCGGACAGCGGGGAACTGGCAAGGCTGATGGGCAAGATCACTTGCCAGGGCGGCAATACCCAGATCGGCAAGGTGCTGTCGGAAGCGCGGCGCGAGGCGGTGGCTTCCGCGGTGCGTGCGGTGGTGTTCGTCGGCGACGCCATGGAAGAAAATGTCGACGCGCTCTGCGCCAAAGCAGGCGAGCTCGGTCTGCTCAAGGTGCCGGTGTTCATGTTTCAGGAAAGCCATGACGTCGCGGCCGAGCAGGCGTTCCGGGAAATCGCGCGCCTGACCGGTGGCGCATGGTGCAGATTCGATCCCGGCGCGGCCGCGCAATTGCGCGAGCTGTTGCGTGCCGCGGCGGCCTATGCCGCCGGTGGCCGCGCGGCGTTGGCGCAGTTGTCGAAAACCGGAAGCGGCGCGGCCAAATTGCTCGGCCAGATGAAGTGATCCGAAACCGACGATAACAGTCAGCGGCGGCTTGATGTCTCTGCGAGGCTTTGACGTTTCGTTGATTTGTAGGGCAGGGAGGATCGGCATGCTTTTTACGGCCGACCTCGCTATATAGAGCCCATGGCTACTCTGATCGCCGGCGCCGTCGCCGTTTTCGTGCTTTATTCGCTGCTGCAGATGTTTCGTGCGGCCAATCCGGCGGTGCTGGCGCGCGCGGTCAAGATCGGCGGCGGCGTGGTCGCGCTTGCGGTCGCGGCCTTCACAGGTATCAAGGGTGAATTGGCCGTCGCGGTTCCGCTCGGCATTTTCGGCGCGGGCCTGTTGGGCTGGTCGCCGTTCGGGACGACGGGTTTCAGCAATATTTCGGGGATGTTCGGCGGCCTGGGGGGAGCACGCTCGTCAGGACAAAAGTCGCGGGTCCGCTCGCAGTTTTTCGACATGAGTCTGGATCACGACAGCGGCGAGCTCACTGGCCAGATCGTGGCTGGGCCGTATGCCGGGCATTCGCTCGGCGAATTCGACCTGCCCACAGCTGCTGGCGATGATTCCGGAACTCGATGCCGAGAGCGTGCCGCTACTTGAAAGCTATCTGGACCGCAGGTTTCCCGCCTGGCGTCAGAACGCGCAGGGCGATGCGACAGGGGGGCAGAGCCGCGCGGCGTCGAGCGGCAAAATGACGAACGAGGAGGCCTATCAGATCCTTGGCCTGCAACCGGGCGCGGGGCGCGCCGAGATCGGCCGGGCGCATCGCGCCCTGATGAAGAAATTGCATCCCGACCAGGGGGGGTCGACGTACCTCGCCGCCCGTGTAAACGAGGCCAAGGATACTTTGCTTCGTACGCATCACAGCTAACTCCGGAAACGCTACCACACGCTACAAATCCGAGAGTTGCTTCTGTTCTTCTCCGGTTGACGCCCGTTGCCGCCCGCCGTTGTCCGGCGTGGTCGATCTTTCACTTCATAGTTTGTAGCGGGTAAATCTTGACGAGAAGTTTGCAAAGCGCGCGAAGGTTTGTGCGCGGGTGCAACATGACGAGGTCAAAGCCGCGTCATGGCCGCAATCCCACGCGAAGAGGCGCTTGGGAGGTATCAGGCCGCGTTACGCGACGCTGATAATGCCGTCGTTCAGTTGCGAACGGTGATGCAGGAGATGTCGCTGTGCTTCAACGTCCGGCACACCGCTTCGGCCTGATCACGGTCGAGGCCGGCGAAGCGGGCCCGGAACAGCTTTCTTTCGCCCTTGGCGACCACCGGCTCGGTGAACGGGTCGGCCTTGTTGAGCAGGCCGTGGGCCTGGCTGCGCGCGGCTTCGATGCGCAGGCGGGCTTCGCTTTCGCTTTCCAGCGCGCCGACCTGAATGATCCATCCGGTATGGGTGGCTTCGGGTTTGATGGCGCCGTTCTGCTGAATGGCCTGAGGCTGGGTGCGCGGAGCGGGGTCGGCATAGGCCATCGCCTGGGTGGGGGAGGCTGACGGGACGCTGGAGGCCGGCAACACGCCGAGCAGGCCGTTTCCGGTGCCGTGGTTCGCCGGCTGCGGCGGCATGCTGGATTCAGGCTTGCTGGTCTCGGGCTTGTTAATCTCAGCCTTGTTGATCTCAGCCTTGGCCATCACCGCGCTCGATGTCTCCGCCACGTCCTGGCGCGCCGAGATCGTATTGGTGACGGGCGTCGAGGGCTGGGCTCCGCCGGCCGATGCCAGTTTGACCTGTCCGGCCTTGATCTGGACAGTCTTGACCTTGACGGGCTTCATCGGCTCGGACGAGCCCGGGATCGCGGCGATCTGCTGGGTTTGAATGACGCCGCTGGTCAGCGGCGCGGGCTCGGACCTGGTCTCGGACTTTGCCTCAGGCTTGGCATCAAAGCGGGCGTCGGATTTGGCCGGGGGCGGTACCGCGGCGGTGGCGGCTGCCACGACGTTTCGCAGGGTGGGACTGGTCGAGCGGACCGGCGGCGGCGCGGCCGGTTCGACGGGTGCTGGCTGAACAGCGCCCTGAACCTGAACCATCGCCGGCTGGGTCGCGGCTTCAACTTCCGCCACATCGGCGTTGGCTTCGGAAGCATTACGCTCGGTGATCGCGGCAACGGTCCGCTTGGTCGAGGCTTTTTCGAGGTTTTCCGCCAGCAGGCCGCGCATGATGGCGTCGCGCGAACCGCCGCTGCGCCCGCCCATCACCACGCCGACCAGATGGCGGTTGCCGCGGCGCATCGAGGTCACGAGATTGAAGCCGGACGCGCGGGTGTAGCCGGTCTTGATGCCGTCCACGCCCTCGACGGTGCCGAGCAGGTGATTGTGGTTGGCGATCGAATGGCCGTGATAGTTGAACGCGGTGGTCGAGAAATAGCGGTAATAGCGCGGGAAGCGGTCCTGGATCGCGCGGCCGAGAGTCGATTGATCGCGCGCTGTGGTCACCTGGTCGTCGTCGGGCAGGCCGGAAGCGTTGCGGTAGGTCGTCCGGCTCATGCCGAGCGCACGCGCCTTGCGGGTCATCAGCTTGGCGAAATCGTCTTCATCGCCGGCAATGGCTTCGGCGATCACGACGGCGGCGTCGTTGGCGGAACGCGTCACCAGTCCCTTGATGGCGTCTTCGACGCGGATAGTCTGGCCGGGGCGCAGCCCGAGTTTGGTCGGCGCCTGCTCGGAGGCGTGCTCGGACACGTCCATTTCGGTATCGAGCTTGATCTTGCCGGAGTCGAGGCGCTCGAACAGCAGATAAAGCGTCATGATCTTGGTCAGCGACGCCGGATGTCGGCTGCCGTCTGGATTGTTGGAAGTCAGCGTCGCGCCGGAATTGCCGTCGACGATGATGGAGGAAAATTGCGGGCTGTAGCTTTCATGCGCTTCGCTGTGATGGCGCGCATAGTGCCGGTAATGCCGGTAGTGGCGCGCGTCGGCGGCCTCGGTGGTGAAAGCGAGCGCGGTGGTGACCGTAACGAACCCGAAGGCGCAAACCCTCATACGCGAGGAAGCCAAGGTTGTGCGAAGCATGAACTTCCCCGTCCCAATTTCTATCTTGATCACCGGTTCGTGAGGCCAAATTATGCCCGACGGCCGCTGACATTTGCCTGCTCAGACGCCTGGTCGGGACGTAGGTTTGCCGCCCGACCGGCCGATCAGTCCGCTATTCTAGCTAAGACGCTGTATACAAACAGTTTTCGGATAGCCGCCCGGAACCGAGCAGGCCAGAAATCAGGTTAGGTGGCCGGAGTTTCCAAAAGATTAAGAAAGGCTTGCGTAACAGCCCGGGATTCGATGTAAAAAGTAGCATGGACTTGTGCGCCGCACAAAATAATTGACTTTATTGTGCAGTGCACTATATTAGGCCGGTCAGGGGCCGGGACCTCCCGGCAGATCAACGAGACATCAGTCTGGGAAAGGACTCCGTTAACATGGTCAAGATTGAAGACATTCAGCAGTACGGCAAAGAGCATTTCGAGACCTGCGTCGCTTCCGCGACGACTCTGCAGACCGGCTTGCAGGCGATCGCCGGCGCCTATGGCGACTACACCAAGAAATCCTTTGAAGACACCAAGTCATTCGCCGAGAAGCTGTCGGGCGTGAAGTCGCTGGACAAGGCGATCGAAGTGCAGACCGAATACGCGAAGTCCGCCTATGAGACCTTCGTGGCCGAGTCGCAGAAGATTGCTGGCCTCTACAGCGATCTCGCCAAGCAGACCTTCAAGCCGCTGGAAGGCATCGTCGCCAAGTTCACCCCGGCCCACTAAAACCTTTTTTGACGCGTTTTCTTTACGCGAACCGGTATCCACTTCGCTCGAAAACGCTCCGGCGGGAACCAGCATTCTGAAATTCAAAAGCCCGGCGGTCACCCGCCGGGCTTTTTCTTGTTCTAAACTCCCTGGGATCAGCGCTTTGTCAAACCCACCGGGATTGACTAACCTCCCGACATCGCCGGGCCGGGAGTCGGGTCCGCCGCCAGTGCTTTTGACCCGTATCTGCGCGCTTGCGGCGAACCGAAGCTAGACCCATATTCCTGCTATCGATCCAGTCGATGGGTCAGGCCGTTCGGGCGCGGCGATCTGGAAAGTCTGCGGGATGCTTCGACGGCGACGTCGGAGAAAGACACCCGGCGGCAAATCCGGTTTCAAGTCCAGTTTCAAGTCCAGTTTTCCTGGGGATTCCGAACACCTGTGCCATGTTGCCATTAACTTTCAAACCTGATCCGTCCGTGCCATCAGCCGCCGCATCCCCGCGAATGGGCAACGAAGAGAATCCTGCCGGCGGGACCGGCGGTCCGGCCACATCCGTCATCGCCAAGGTCAAACCGAAGACCAAAAAGCCGAATCTCTATCGTGTGCTGATCTTGAACGACGACTACACGCCGATGGAATTCGTCGTTCACGTTTTAGAGAAATTCTTCCAGAAGGACGTCGAAGCCGCGACCAAGATCATGCTTCATGTCCATCATCATGGAATCGGGGAGTGCGGCGTATTCACCTATGAAATCGCCGAAACCAAGGTGACACAGGTGATGGATTTTGCACGCAAGCACCAGCATCCCCTGCAATGCGTGATGGAAAAAAAGTGACGTCGCGCGCAATCCGCCAGAATCGGAACGGGATTTGCATCGACTTCGTGCGGATGACGGATGCCCGCCGGCAGAACTTAACGAGTTGCGGGAACCGGTCTTTCACCACGAATGGGCGTACCTATATGACAGACGAAATGACAAAGGTTGTTGTTGCCTGACCGGTCAACGGCGATCATGATGGCCGGGGGCCACAGAGGACGCGAATGCCGACTTTTTCCCAAAGCCTTGAACAATCCCTGCACCGAGCGCTGGCGATTGCAAACGAGCGTCACCATCAATATGCGACGCTTGAACATCTGCTGTTGTCGCTGATCGACGACTCCGACGCCGCCGCCGTCATGCGCGCCTGCAGCGTCGATCTCGACAAGCTGCGCACCAGTCTCGTCAACTATCTCGAGACCGAGTTCGAAAACCTGGTGACGGATGGCGCCGATGACGCCAAGCCGACCGCAGGCTTTCAGCGCGTGATCCAGCGCGCCGTGATTCACGTCCAGTCATCCGGCCGTGAGGAAGTCACCGGCGCCAATGTGCTGATCGCGATCTTTGCCGAGCGCGAAAGCCACGCCGCCTATTTCCTGCAGGAGCAGGACATGACCCGTTACGACGCGGTCAACTACATCAGCCATGGCATTGCCAAGCGGCCCGGTGTGTCGGAAGCGCGCCCGGTTCGCGGCGTCGACGAAGAGACCGAGACCAAGGGCAATGAAGATTCCAAGAAGAAGGGTGAGGCGCTCGATACCTACTGCGTCAACCTCAACAAGAAGGCGCGTGACGGCAAGATCGATCCGGTAATCGGCCGCAATGCCGAGATCAATCGCGCTATCCAGGTGCTGTGCCGCCGCCAGAAGAACAACCCGTTGTTCGTCGGTGAAGCCGGTGTCGGCAAGACCGCGATTGCGGAAGGGCTTGCCAAGCGCATCGTCGACAGCGAAGTGCCGGAAGTGCTGGCTGCGGCAACCGTGTTCTCGCTGGACATGGGCACGCTGCTTGCCGGCACGCGCTATCGCGGCGATTTCGAGGAGCGGCTGAAGCAGGTACTCAAGGAATTGGAGGCGCATCCCAACGCCATCCTGTTCATCGACGAGATCCACACCGTGATCGGCGCCGGAGCCACTTCCGGCGGTGCGATGGACGCGTCCAATCTGCTCAAGCCGGCGCTCGCATCGGGCACCATCCGCTGCATGGGATCGACCACCTACAAGGAATATCGCCAGCACTTCGAGAAGGATCGCGCGCTGGTGCGCCGGTTCCAGAAAATCGATGTCAATGAGCCGACGGTCGAGGACGCGATTGCGATCCTCAAGGGCCTCAAACCGTATTTCGAGGACTATCATCGCCTGAAATACACCAACGAGGCCATCGAGGCCGCGGTGCAATTGTCTTCGCGCTACATCCATGACCGCAAGCTCCCGGACAAGGCGATCGACGTGATCGACGAGTCCGGCGCGGCGCAGATGCTGGTGGCCGAGAACAAGCGCAAGAAGACCATCGGCATCAAGGAAATCGAAACCACCATCGCGACCATGGCGAGGATTCCGCCCAAGAGCGTCTCGAAGGACGATGCCGAGGTGTTGAAGCATCTCGAACAAACCCTCAAGCGGGTGGTATTCGGCCAGGACAAGGCGATCGATGCGTTGTCTGCCTCGATCAAGCTCGCGCGTGCGGGCTTGCGCGAACCGGAGAAGCCGATCGGCTCGTATCTGTTCTCGGGTCCGACCGGCGTCGGCAAGACCGAAGTCGCGAAGCAACTCGCCGCGTCACTGGGCGTCGAACTGATCCGCTTCGACATGTCCGAATATATGGAGCGGCACACCGTGTCGCGCCTGATCGGCGCGCCTCCGGGTTATGTCGGCTTCGACCAGGGCGGCCTGCTCACCGATGGCGTCGATCAGCATCCGCATTGCGTGGTATTGCTCGACGAAATCGAGAAGGCGCATCCGGACCTGTACAATGTGTTGCTGCAGATCATGGATCACGGCCGGCTGACCGACCATAACGGCAAGCAGGTCAATTTCCGCAACGTGATCCTGATCATGACCACGAATGCGGGTGCCGCCGATATGGCGAAGGCTGCGTTCGGTTTCACGCGTGGCAAGCGGGAAGGCGACGATCATGAGGCGATCAATCGACAGTTCGCGCCGGAATTCCGTAACCGGCTCGACGCGATCGTTTCGTTCGCGCATCTCAATGCCGATGTGATCGGCATGGTGGTCGAGAAGTTCGTGCTTCAGCTTGAGGCGCAGCTTGCCGACCGCGATGTCACCATCGAACTGTCGGAGCCGGCCAAGGCGTGGCTGGTCAAGCATGGCTATGACGAGCAGATGGGTGCGCGGCCGATGGCCCGCGTGATCCAGGAGCACATCAAGAAGCCGCTGGCGGATGAATTGCTGTTCGGCAAGCTCAAGGGCGGCGGCCATGTCCGCGTCGTGCTGGTCAAGGATGAGGCGGCTACAGACGCCGAAGCCGAGAAGATCGGTTTCGAATATGTCGAAGGGCCGGTGACGCCGAAGCCGGAAAAACTCCCCGGCGCGCGCAAGCGCACGGTGCCGCGCAAGCCCAATGGGCCGAGCGGCGGCGGCTCAAAGGGCCCGGCCTCGAAAGGGCCGCTGGTCAAGGCGTGAGCCGCTGATCGAATCAATAAGTCAATAAGAAAGCCGGCGTGTCGCAAGACCGCCGGTTTTTTTGTTGGCACCGGCCCGTCTTGCGGTATCAATGCTCGCAAATGAATAGCGGGTCGGGGGAGGGTGACGGACATGATCATTGAAAATCAGGCCATGGTGACCGACGCGGTGCTTGAAGCCGTCGCCCGTGCTGAGGACCCTCGCCTGCGCGAGATATTGCAGGCACTGGTGCGGCATCTGCATGGGTTCGTGCGCGAGGTTCGCCTCACCGAACGCGAGTTCCAGCAGGCGGCCGGGCTGATCGTGGCACTGGGCCAGAAGACGACGGCCTCACACAACGAGGTGGTGCTGATGGCGGGGTCTTTGGGTGTCTCGCCGCTGGTCTGCCTGCTCAACAATGGCAATAACGGCCAGACCGAAACCCAGGCCAATATGCTCGGTCCGTTCTGGCGCGACGATCAGCCCTTGAGTGCCAATGGCGACACGCTGGTGCGCTCGCCGACGCCGGGGCCGGCGCTTGTCGTTCACGGTTTTCTCAGGGATCGCGACGGCCGTCCGGTCGCGGGGGCCGAAATCGACGTCTGGCACTCGTCGCCGGAGGGGCTTTACGAGAACCAGGATCCCACCCAGGCCGAGATGAATTTACGCGGGCGTTTTATTTCCGATGAAGCCGGGCATTTTCATTTCCGCAGCGTGAAGCCGGCTGGGTATCCTATTCCGGTGGACGGCCCCGTTGGCGAACTGGTGCGGGCGACCCGTCGCCATAACTTCCGGCCGGCGCATTTGCACTTCATGGTCTTCAAGCCAGGCTTCAAGACCCTGGTCTCGCAGATCTACTCGCCGGATGATCCGCATCTCGAAACGGACGTGCAATTCGGCGTCACGCGCGCGCTGATCGGCGATTATGAGCGCCATGATGAATCGTCGTCTGAGCTTGGCTTTGCGGCGCCATGGTATTCGCTCGATCAGCGCCTCACGCTGGAGCCCGGCGAGGCACGGCGTCCGATGGCGCCGATCCGCGGCAAGGCGATGTCGGCTTGAACCGGACGCCGTAGCGGATCGACAAACGTCGGACCGCTCCATCGCCTGAAAGCTGACATGGCCTCCAAGTTTCACGTCGCTTCTATCACGGCCGCCTGTTTTGCCGCGACGCTTTCCGCCTCCGGCGCCGCGCCACTCAAGCCCTCGCCGGAGGATCGCTACTTCGCGGCCCGCGATGCCGCGATCAAGAAGCTGCAGCCGATGTACGACGCGAACAACTTCGATGCCGCCAGCAAGGCGGAGGCCGCCGCCGTCGCTCTCCAGACCCAGATGACGGCCGTTCTGGGAGAGCGCAGTTACAAGGGATTTGGCCCGGCCAAACTCAACCTCGACACGCTTTCCAAGGGCGACGAGGGATTTGGGATGCTGGACGGTCTCCGCTTCGAAGCCGAGACCGGCAAGGGCGGCGCGAAGCCCGGCACCAAAGATGCCGCCGGAGAACACGTCCAGCCCAAGGCGTATATCATCGTCACGACACCGGCGATGTTTGAGCGCTGGCTGCGCGGCCACAAGGATTGGTACGACAAGGGCGTCAAGAACGTGCCGCAGCAGATCGGCGCGGCGCTCAAGGATGGCAGCTTCTATACCCAGGCGATCTCGACCGGCGCTGCCGTGGTGAATTTCGGCAATCTGCCGATCGCCAAACCAAGGGATGCCGTGCTGGCCTATGCGATGCTGGCGGGGCGAACCCAGGACGCAACGCCCGAGGCGGCAGATGAAGTGTTCGTTTCGGCTGTCACCGCCGACAAGGTTTACATCACTTATGGATCGATAGAGCCGCCGGTGAAGATCGACGCCTGTCTCGCCATCCTGGCCGATTACAATAAGCGGTCGGAGCAGGCCTACGCTGATTTCCAATCCAGGAAAATCGACAAGAAGGCTTACGACAGGCTCGGCGATCTTCGTCAGCGCGGCGACGATGAATATAAGCGCTGTTTCCTGCAGCGCGCGCCGCAACAGCCGTCTTTCGTCGAAGCGACAAAGCAAGCACAGGCTTTGCTGGCCGCAGCAATGGAAAAATAATGCCCAGGGTGCGTACCGTGCGCCGGCAAGGCTTAGTCGAACGGCGAAACTGCGGGCCGTCCGGTCTTGGTCTGCCTGACACGTCTCACCTCGATCGGTGATCCATCGGACTCGTATTGCAGATCGTATTTTTGGCCGTTTTTATCGGTCGCGCTGCAGGAGATGCTGGACACCAACCGCGTCACGAAGTTTCCGACCTGCTTGCACATCCCGGCGGATAGTTCGATCTCCGCCACCGGCAGCCCATCCACCTTCGGCCGGTCCTTGGATTTCAGCAGCATGCGATCGATCGGCAATTCGTAGAGATTGTCCTGGGGTCTGCGGCCGTTGTCACCCGAGAAGGTGATGATGTGATTGTGGTCGGCGGGGTCGTCGAGCGCGATGACAAAATTGGCGCGACCCTCGTCGGTTTGAAAGAAGGCGATCGCCCGGCACCTGAAATCGCGGCCGGCGACTTTCAGGGTCGTGCATTTCCCCGACATCACGGCGAGAACAATGGTGACCGGTTCCTGATGTTTCGGCTCCTCGGCGTGCACAAACGGCAAAGCAAGCAGGCCAATGGCGCAGGCGAACCAGGACCAGCGCATCTTCACTCGCGATCGAAAAGACATAAAAACGCACCTGCAATATCGATGGTTGGATTGCCTGAAACCACTGGCCTTTTTCAAATCAGTATCTGACTCCCCGGCCTCAGTGAAGCGCAATAGAGGAGTAAAAATGGCGGGTTTCCCGGGGCGTCAAAAACATACCGGCACAAGATTGCGCGGGCTTTGGCGGGACGCTACGGTTTGGCCTGACGGCTGCGCGGCGGCGAGCCCGGAGAGCAAGGCATCATGACCGAAACCATCACTCTTGGTCCCCTCGAATTGCGATTTTTCTACAGCAAAGAGGACACGTCCGGCAGCCTCGACATGTTCGAGATGACCGTACAGCCGAACGGGCGCATGCCCATCCCGCATTATCATGAGAGCTGGGATGAGAGCATTTACGGGCTGACCGGCAAGACGACCTGGCGTGTTGACGGCCGGGACATCGACCTCGGTCCGGGGGAGACCGTGTTTATCAAGCGCGGCATCGTGCATGGCTTCACCAACCGGACGCAAGCGCCGGCGTCATGCCTTTGCGTGTTGAGCCCCGGCGTATTGGGCCCGCAATATTTCAAGGATATGGCGGTGCTGCTGTCGGCCGCGACACCTGACCCGGCCAGAATGAAAGAAACCATGCTGCGCTATGGGCTGATACCGGTGCCGCCTTCGCAGGCTTGATGAGCGCACACTCGCTCTACCTATACGCGTTATCTCATCAAACCCGCCAGCCGCGGCAATGTCAGGCTGATCGCGGGGATGCAGATGATCAGCAGCAGTCCGGCAAACAGCGCCAGCATATACGGCACATAGGTGCGAAAGTGCTCTCCGACGCCGAGCTTGGCGAAGCGCAGCGCCATCAATAATCCGACGCCCATCGGCGGCAGGAACAGGCCGATGCCGACAGCGGCGGTCTGCACGATGTTGAAATGGATCGGATTGATCCCCATCGCCTCGGTGATCGGAAACACCACCGGGATCAGCACGACCGCGGCGGGCAGGCCCTCCAGCACCATGCCGAACAGGCAGCTCATGATAGCCGTCCCGATCAGGAACAACCACGGGTGTCCCTTAAGCGGTTCGAGCACTTGGCCCAGCAATTGCGGCACGCCGCTGACGCCCATCAGGTATTGATAGACCGAGGCGACCGCGAGCAGGAACACCACCGCCGCGGTGAGGATCGCGCTCTCGTAAGCGATCTGGCCCATCTCGCGCCACGAGACGTTGCGATAATAAAGTTTAGCGGCAAGGAAGGCATAGCCCGCGACCACCGCACCGGCTTCGGTTGCGGTGATGATGCCGAGGATGAAGCCGGCGAGGATCACGAACGGCACCACCATCGGCACCGCGGCATGCAACAGCGCATGGCCGAGGCGTTTTAAGCTTGGGCGGGAATCGACCGGCCAGTCGTTCTGGCGGGCGCGGACATACACCACGGCCATCAGGCACAGCATGATCACCACGGCCGGAACGAAGCCGGCGACGAACAGCGTCACCGCCGAGGTATTGGTGACCTGCGCGATCACGATCATGAAGATCGCCGGCGGCACCAGCATGCCCATCGCGGTGCCGGCCGCGATCAGCGAGGCGGAATCGCGCGGGTCGTAGCCGGCCTTGGTCAGCGGCGGCATCAGCGCCGAGCCGAGCGCGGATACCTCGGCCATTTTCGATCCGCAGATATCCGAGAAGAAATACGCGACCACGATCACGGACATGCCGAGGCCGCCTTTGACCCAGCCGATCAAGGCGCGTGCCAGTTCCACCAGCGCGTGGCTCATGCCGCAGCGCTCCATCAGATTGCCCGCGAATACGAAAGCGGGGATCGCGAGCAGCACCCAGCTTTGCGATCCCGACACCAGCGCGGAAGAAAGCTGCTGCATCGGATATCCGCCGATCCACAGGCCCGCGATCCCGGCCACGCCGAGCGCGAACACGATCGGCATCGAGAGTAAAATCAAGACGGCAAAGACGATGGCGACAGTCGCAAGCAGCATGAATGATCCGTCTCAGTGCTGGGGATCGCCTTGCGGCAGCGGGGAGATCATCGTTGCGAAGCCGTAGATGACGATCAAAATGCCGCCGACCACCGAAGACGCATAGAGCCAGGCGAGATTGATCTCGAGCCCGGGCGTGGTGATGGTGCGGTTGAGCAGGCAGAGCTTGAAGCCGTACCACGCTGTCAGCGCGCCGACGCCCATGATCAGCGCATGATTGAAGCGGTGGATCCAGATCTGCGCGGTCTGCGGCAGGCGATGCACGAACACCGCGAGCGCGAAATGCGAGCGGGACTGGATGCCGATCGCCGCACCGACCAGCGTCAGCCACGCCAGCGAGAATTCGCCGACTTCCTCGACCCAGGTAAAGGATATCGGGTCGACATCGAGCCAGTCGGTGATGGCGCCGACGAAATAGCGCAGGATCACGCCGACCAGCAAATTGACGATGGCAATGATGATCAGCGCCGTGACCGCAAACTTCGGAACGGCTGAGAGATTACGCAGCATGCGCCAGGGAATTCCGGACAGGGATGGGTGAGCGAGGAGAGATTGGAAAAACGGGGCCGAAGCTCCATGCTTCGGCCCCGCGGTTTATGTTCAGGCCTTGAAACCTTCGATCTCGTCCCACAAGGCGCCGTACTGGCCTTTGTAAGCCGGCCATATCTTCTGCTGCGCCACCTTGCGGAAGGCATCGACATCGGATTCGACCACGGTCATCCCGAGCGGCTCCAGCAGCTTCTTGGCTTCCGGAAAACTATCGACGGACTCGGTCGCCTGCCGGCACTTTTCCTGCGCGGTGCGCGAGAGCTCCAGCACCAGCTTCTGCTGGTCAGATGTCAGCCCGTTCCAGATTTCGAGATTCATCACCGCATTGGTCGGGCCGTAATTGTGATAGGTGAGGGAGGCGTATTTCGACACCTCGTAGATCTTCAGCGCTTTCATGTTGACCACCGGCAGATCGCCGCCGTCGATCACGCCCTGCTTGGCAGCAGTGACGACCTCGCCATAGGCCATCGGCACCGCGCTGCCACCGAGCCCGTTGATGGTGTCGCCGAAGATCTTGGATTGCTGCACGCGGATTTTCAGGCCGCGCAGGTCCTTCGGCTCGACGATCGGCTTCTTCGCGGTCCAGAAATGGCGGAAGCCGTAATCGAAATAACAAAGCACCTTGAGCTTGTACTTGTCCTCGATCTCGTGGCTGATCTTGTCGCCGATCCGCCCGTTGAGCATCGCATAGGCCGAGGTGTAATCCTTGACCAGATACGGCACCAGCAGCGCGCCCATTTCCGGGAACACGGTGGCGGCGGCGCCGGCCGGGCTGCCCATCGCGATGCTGCCGGACTTCACCGCGTTCATGATCTCCAGCTCCTGCGGGATCAGGGTCTTGCCGAAGAATTGCATTTCAAGCGCGCCGCCCGATCGCGCGGTCAATTCCTTGGCCATCCAGTCGAACGCGACCGCGGCCGATTCCGGAACCGCGTTGATATGCGCGAACACCAGCTTCTTGGGTTGGGTTTGCGCGAATACAGGCGCGCGGGCGGTGGCGAGAATGCCGGCCATGCCGGCGCTCGCTCGCAGGAGCGTGCGGCGATTGAGCGGGACGCGGCTCATCGGAGCTGCTGACATCGGGGAATCCTCCAAGCTTGCTTTTTTTGTTTGCATTGCAGCAGCCGGACAAAACAGACCGGCCAATCCGGCGCAAAGCTTACAGCATAGCCGTCCCGGTGCCAGCGGCATGTTGACGCCGGCTTGCGGACTTGGAGGGCCCGCGCTGCAACGCAATTTGCAGCGACGGGTTCATCTACGCCGGACCTACGGCCCTGTCTTCAAGCCGAGGTGCCGCACTTCCCAGGGCAGAATGACTTTCCGGAAAATCACCGGATCCGGCCATGTCGGTGTGCTGCGGCCCATATGCCCGCCGACCGGATTGATCCAGGCTTCGCGCGGTTCGCTGCCGCTGTTGATAAGCAATTCGAGATCGTCGATCGGCACCTGCGTATCCTTGGTGCCGCCCACCACCAGCATCGGCGCCGCCGGCTTGCCGAGCAGATCCTGCGCCTGCAGCGACATCTTCGGCAGGAACGCAATCAGTTCGTCGGACGATTTGAGGCCGTATACGAACAGGCTGGCGGGCAACAGATCGAACAGATATTCGCGGGTCCGGCTGCGGAAGAAATCCGACTGAAAGGTGCGGTGGGTCGGCGGCGACTGCGTCACCGCGCCCAACAGGCGTTTCGCTTCGGTATGCGCGAGCTTCGCGGCCCAATAGGCCCCAAAACTCTGGCCGTGCACCAGGATGCGGTTCTTGTCGATCTCGGGTCTGGTCGCGAGATAATCGAGCACACGCGAATACATCTGGTCGGCGGTCTCATCGGCCTTGCGCGGGGCCTGTCCGGTGCCGGGACTATCGACCGCAAAGAAGCCGATGCCTTCCGGCAGCGCCGCGGCATAGGTCTCGGCGACGGTTTCCTTACGGCTGTCGAGGCCCGAGATCGCCAGCACCAGCGGCACCGGGCGGGGGGCGTTGGCCGGCAGCCGCAAATAGCCGACGATTTCCTTACCCTCATAAGGAATGCGCACGACTTCGAGCGGCGGATCAAAATATTTGGCGTGCAACAAATAAGCGTCGACGGCGCGCTGATAAGACGCCTGTTTCCCGGCCGAGGTCGGCGAAGGCCATTGTCCGAAATAATACAGCCGCCAGGCGCGCAGGTAATTGGCGTCAGCTTCCTTCGGATCGCTCGCGGCGCGGGCCTTGGCCATATAGCCGTCGGCGACGGCGCTCCAGGCGGCCGCCCATTCGTCGGGATCGCGGGTCTTGAGGCGGCCGAGCGCATCGCTGGCGTCACCGGGCTGGATGCCGAGCGCCGGATAGGCCCCGGTCTGTGCCCGGGCGAGGGTCTCGGTCTTGATTTCTTCGATGGTGCGGTCGGCGGTCTGGGCCGATGCGGTTTGGCTGAGACAGCCAATGGCGGCGGCGACTAAAATCAATGAGAGTGTGCGCATGACTTCCCGAGCTTCTTCCCTGAGGCTTCTTTTTTAGGAGCCTTAAGAAAGACAGGCCGCGGTCCGGCGCGTCAACCCTCTAAGAGCCTTCAGCTGTCTAAAAGTTGCTTGATGCGGCGCTGCAACTGGCGCTTTTTGATTTCGCTCTGGCGCAAACGTTCCTCGATATCGGAGACGGGTGCGGAGGGTGTTTCGCCATGGAAGGCAACGCCGACGAAATTATCGCGCCACCAGACGATCTTGGCGAGGAAGGAGCGACCCTTGCGCGCGATGGTCAGCCTCATCTGCTCTTTGGGAAGCCGAAAGTCGTTGCTGAATTCGAGGCTGGCGCCGGTTTCGGAGATGTTGCGGACCACACAATCCCGGGACGCGCTGCTGTCGTCGGTCTTGGCGACGCCGCCATAGATAACCTTGTCGCGCGCGCTCTGGCGTCGATCCAACATCGAATAAAACTCCCGGCAAACCCACTGGAAAATGCTCTAAGGAAGCTGCACTTTTACGCGGCTTTACCGCCGGCGAAACCCCGCCACCGGTAAAATGCCGCGTTAACGTAAACCGATACCGGCCGTGAAAGCCGGGATTTCCGGGAGTTTTCGGTCTTTTTGGCGGGATTTACGCTGCGGTGTCGCGCAATCCGCGCGCGATTTCCTTCTGGGCGTCGAATTCGCGCCGCCGCCGGGCCAGTTCCTCGGGGCTCAGGAGGGCCACGTTATTGTAGTCGCGCTTCCAGGCGGCATCCGTGCGCCAGCGCAGCGGGGACTGCACCGTGGTTTGTGGGCCGGGCGCGCTCTCGAGCACCCGCAGCGCCAGTTCTAGTGTCTGGGCTTGTGACGTCAGGTCCTGCGGCTTGCCCGCGGAATTGCCGAGCGGGAAATCGCTGAACAGAAAGCGCGGCACGGCGGCGTGCTCGACGATATCCTTGGCGCACCCCATCACGACCGTAGAAATGCCGTTGGCCTCCAGGTGCCGGGCGACCAGGCTGATGGTCTGGTGGCAGACCGGGCAGTTCGGCACCAGCACCGCGGCATCGACGCCATCGGCCTGGCAGCGGGCGAGAATTTCCGGCGCGTCGGTTTCGATCGTGACGCGCTGGCTGCGGTTCGTCGGGGCGCCGAAGAAACGCGGCGCGACTTCGCCAATCCGTCCCTCGCGCGCCAGAAGCAGCATTTGCGGCAGCGGAAACCAGGTGCCGCGGTCGTCGGCCGTGGTGTGCACGCGGTCATAGGCGATGTGCGAAATCCGCACGTCATGCGGCTTCGAAGTATCGCCGTCATAGACCGTATAGAATTTGGCGCCGCCATTGTAGTTGGTGCCCGGGCCCTGATCGCCCTTGGCGGGATCGAACGGCGCCGCCGTGGTGATGAGGGCGACGCGGGATTGGCTGAGCGGCTTTCGCAGCGGCTGGAACGGCGCATCGATATAATGCGCCCAGCGGTAGGGCGTGGTGTATCCGATTGCCGCATAATATTCGCGGGTCCGCGCCATATAAGGGATCGGCGCGTCGTCGTCAGGGGCAAAGCCGAGCGGGTCGTCTGAAGCTGCGGTCATAGTTCTGCGCTCCCCAACTCTTGCACTTCCAAAGTCTTGCGCTCCCATAGACGCGCCATGTTTCCTGGATAGCTAGACTGTCGTGTTTCCCTGTCAAGCTTGGTCTGCCCGAAAACAGGACTGCGATGCGCATGGGTATCGGTTGGCGCGCGGCGATTGGCACTGTCGTCATGATGCTGATGTGGCCGGCTGCGCCGACGATCGCAGAGGAGGTGGCGCCTGCGACGACCGACGGCGGCATCGCGCGTCCGAGTGTGGAAGAACTCGCCGTTCCCGGCGAGCCGCAGAAGGTCGCCGAAGGCGCGCGCGAGAGCGACACACGAGAGGCGATGTGCCTGATGATCGAATCGGCGGCGAAGGCCAATGATTTGCCGCTGGAGTTTTTCGCGCGCGTGATCTGGCAGGAAAGCCGCTTCCAGTCCAACGCGATCGGACCGATGACACGCCGTGGCGAGCGCGCCCAGGGGATCGCGCAATTCATGCCGGGCACTGCCAGCGAGCGCCGGCTTCTCGATCCCTTCGATCCGGTACAGGCGCTGCCGAAATCGGCCGAATTCCTCAACGAATTGCGCGGGCAATTCGGCAATCTCGGGCTGGCCGCCGCGGCCTACAATGCGGGTCCGCGCCGGGTGCAGGAATGGCTTGCCGGTACGGGCGCGATGCCGCAGGAGACGCGTAATTACGTTGCCGCGATCACCGGCAATACGGTCGATGCCTGGGCTGCCGCGGGCAAAAATGGCAAGATGCCCGACAGCATAGCGAACACCGGTTGCCGCGATTTGATGGCGCTGCTCAAACGCGCGCCCAATCCGTTTGTGACTGAACTTGAGCAGCATGTGATGCTGGGTGTGGCGCGGCTATGGGGCGTACAGCTCTCGGCCGGTTTCAATCGCGATCAGGCGCTGGCGATGTATTCACGCGCGATGACGAAACTGCGCGCCGTGATCGGCGATCAGGATCCGAGCTTGCTGGGTTCGGTGTTCCGCAGCCGCGGTACCCGTACATTCTATCAGGTCCGAATAGGCGCCGACACGCGACCTGCCGCCGACGATCTCTGCAGCCGCATCCGCCGTGCCGGCGGCGCCTGCCTCGTGCTGCGCAATATGAACGTCAGGGGCTGAATCGCGTCCAGGTGGCACTCGCGCTTGCATGACAGCCTTGATGCTGGGTTCCTTGACCGCGACCTGTTTCATCAGCGTTATGCGGACCACGACTCAATTGTCCGGTAACCCTTGTCGCTTCCCGCCCTCGACTCACCCCAATGGCATAGTTCCCTGCGTGCGTTCGCATGGGGCGCGCGGTCGGTCGGCTCGACGGTGCTGACGCTGGTGCTGTTCGCGACCTATATCGGCATCGGTGCGCTCGCGCATGACACGCATTTCAGCCTCGCATGGGCGATGGCCAGCACCGCGTTTGTCTGGGCGGGGCCTGCGCAGATCATCCTGATTACGACGCTTGGTTCCGGCGCGACCGTGATCCAGTCCGCCATGGCCGTCACCGTCAGCGCCATCAGGCTGTTTCCGATGGTGGTGTCGGTACTGCCGATGATGCGCACGCCGGAAACCAAGCGGCGGCACCTCATTCTGGTAGCTCACCTGACCGCGGTCACTCTGTGGGTCGAATGTTTTCGCTTCCTGCCGCAGGTGCCGCGCAACCGGCGGATCGCCTTCATCCATGGGCTCGGCTGCGGGTTGATTTCCGTTAGTCTGATTTCGACGACGATCGGCTACAGCCTCGCGGCCAACCTGTCGCAAACGTTCGGCGCTGCGATCCTGATGCTGACGCCGCTGGCTTTTCTGTTTTCTACCGCGCGCAACTGCCGCGATATCTCCGATGCCGTGGCGCTGGTGCTGGGATTGGTGCTGTTTCCGGTCGCGGCACTGTTGAACAGCGGCGTCGATATTCTCGTCAGCGGCGTCACCGCGGGCACGATCGCCTATGGCGTTCATCGGTGGCGGGCACGCGCATGAGCTATCTGAGCGAGTTCATCGGCGATTGGCATGCTCTGGTGATCCTGCTGGTCGCGGGCGTATTTCCCAATCAGATTTGGCGCATG
Organism: Bradyrhizobium sp.; assembly: GCA_037201505.1. GTDB lineage: Bacteria > Pseudomonadota > Alphaproteobacteria > Rhizobiales > Xanthobacteraceae > Bradyrhizobium. The sequence goes on along the minus strand of JBBCHO010000015.1, from coordinate 284,210 downwards.
CTCGGGCTCTGGTTCGGCAGCGGCATCGACGAAGGTTCGGAACTGCTGGTGTGGGTGAGGGCGGTCGCGACCGCCGTGCTCGCCGGTGTCATCGCGCAAATTCTGGTGCAGCCGCCCGGCGCACTGGCCAGTGTGCCCGGCGTGGTGCGTTATGCCGCGCTGGCGGCGGGGTGTGCCGCTTTCTTCGCGGCGCAGCGGTCGATCTTTGCCGGCGTGGTCTGTGGCGAGATGGTGATGCTGGCCGGCAAATGGTGGCTCAACTGATAGGCTTGTCGCCGCTCGCTTGGCAATTGCGGCTGACCCACAATCCGCTACTCTGCCGCAAAATGATCCGGTTGAGGAAACGTCATGTATTGGCCGGCACCGTCGATCCTGATCGCGTGTCTTGTCGCTTGTCTTGCAACGTCAGCGCAATCGCGTGACGCTGTCGCGGCGGACTATCCGGCGCGGCCGATCAAGTTCGTCGTTCCCTATCCGCCGGGCGGGCCCACCGACATCCTCGCCCGGGTGATCGCCGATTTTCTCGGCAAGGATTTCAAGCAAGCGACAGTGATCGAGAACAAGCCCGGCGCGCAGGGCGCCATCGGCGCCGAATTCGTGGCGCGAGCCGATCCCGATGGCTACACGCTGCTGGTCGCGGCGGGCTCGATGATCGTGCTCAATCCGTTGCTGTACAAGAAGCTGTCCTACGATCCGGCCAGAGATTTCCGGATGCTGGCGCTGGTGACCGATTTTCCAGTCTTGATGGAAGTCCATCCGTCGGTGCCGGCGAAGACGATTGCGGAATTCGTCGCCTATGCAAGGCAAAATCCGGGCAAAATCAATTTCGGCTCGGCCGGCACCGGCGGCACCATTCATCTCGCCGGTGAGATGTTCAAGCGGATGGCCGGCATCGAGATGACCCACGTGCCCTACAAGGGCGCTGCACCCGCCTTGACCGACCTGATGGCCGGCAACATCCAGGTGATGTTCGACTCGGTGAGCACTGGATTGCCGCCGGTACGATCCGGCATCTTGCGTCCGCTCGGCGTCAGCTCCGCAGAGCGGTTTCGCGAACTGCCTGACGTGCCGACCATCGCGGAGAGCGGTTATCCCGATTACCTCGTCAGCGTCTGGTACGGCGTGGTGGCGTCGGCAAACCTGCGTGACGATGTCGCGCAAAAGCTGACGGATAGCCTCAATCGTGCGATGAACGATGAGACGTTCCGGGCGACACTTGAGAAGATCGGCTATACTGTTTTTCGACCGCGTAGCGCCGCGGAGGTCAAGCAGTTCATCGATGACGACCGGGCGAGGTGGTCAGTGGTGATCAAGGCACAGAATATTTCACTGGATTGAGAAACATGGTTCGAGAGAGCGAAATTCGAGAGGGCGAACAGGCGGTCGAGATGCCCAGGACTGATAATGCCGGTCTGGTCTTTATCGGCCGCATCCGCACGCCCTGGACCTCGCGGCTCGAAGCGCCGCGACAGGGGCGCCATGACGGCCCCGTCTGTCGCCTGGAGATTTTCGAGCCATGGGTGCCGGCGCTCAAGGGCGTCGATCTCTACGAGAAGCTCGAAGTGATCTACTGGCTGCATCTGTCGCGCCGGGATCTCGTGCTGCAGTCGCCGAAGAACAACAAATCCACGCGCGGCACCTTCTCGTTGCGCTCGCCGGTGCGGCCGAACCCGCTCGGCACGTCCATCGTCAGACTGGTGGGGATCGAAGGCGCGACGGTTCTGGTGCGCGGCCTCGATTGTCTCGACGAGACGCCGCTGGTGGATTTAAAAACCCGACCGCTGCGACTTTACCCCGCTGGCGCCGCCGCAAGCGGGGGATTTCGAGACGGGGTAGGGTATTGTCATTCCGGGGCGATGCGAAAGCATCGAGCCCGGAATCTCGAGATTCCCCGATGTGCAATTGCACACCTGAGGTCTGGTGCTACCGCACCATCCCGGAATGACGGTAATCACGCCCCCTTCAACGCCGCCCTCAGCTTCGCGGCGCTCTCCTCCAGCACCTTGCCGTCTTCCTTGCGGCTGGCGGGCGGCAGCAAGGCAACACCGTCATGGCGCGGCATCACATGCATGTGGAGGTGAAACACCACCTGTCCGCCGGCGGGTTCGCTGAATTGCTGCACGGTGATGCCGTCGGCCTTGAACGCCGTCATCGCGGCGCGCGCGATCTTCTGGCCGACGCGCGCGACATGGGCGAAATCATCCGGCGTGATATCGAGGATGTTGCGGGCAGGGGCCTTCGGGATCACCAGCGTATGGCCGCCACAACGAGGCATGATGTCGAGAAAGGCGAGGACGTGATCGTCCTCATAGACTTTGTAACAGGGAAATTCGCCGCGCAGGATCTTGGCGAAGGGGTTGTTGGGGTCATAGGCGGGCATGGCGTCTCCCAGAATTCGTTTTTATGTCACAACTTTTTTGATCAGGACGGTTCGTCGGCGGCTTTGCGAAACGGTCCGGCCTCGGTGAGTTCGCGGCCGGCCTCCGCCACATAGGCGCGTTCGCGCTTGAGATATTCGTCGATCGCGCTGCGAAGCCCAGTATCTGCGATGTAATGCGCCGAAAAAGTGGTTTGGGGAAGATAGCCGCGTGCGATCTTGTGCTCGCCCTGCGCGCCGGCCTCGACGGTTTTGAGGCCGCGCGCGATCGCAAAATCGATCGCCTGATAGTAACACACCTCGAAATGCAGGAACGGATGATGCTCGATCGCACCCCAGTTGCGGCCGAACAACGTGTCACCGCCGATGAAATTGATCGCGCCGGCGATCCAGCGGCCGTTGCGCTTGGCCATCACCAGCAGCACATCCTTGGCCATGGTCTCGCCGATCAGCGAGAAGAATGTTCGGGTGAGATAAGGCCGCCCCCATTTGCGCGAACCGGTCTCCATGTAGAATTCAAAGAACGCATCCCACGCATCCTCGGTGATATCGCTGCCGGTGAGCGCATGAATCGTGAGGCCGCTCGCCAGCGCGTCGCGCCGCTCGCGCTTGATCGCCTTGCGATGGCGCGAATTGAGGGTGGCGAGGAAATCGTCGAAATTGCCGTAACCCTGGTTGTGCCAGTGGAATTGCTGGTCGGTCCGCTGCAGGAAGCCGTATTCGGCGAGAAACTTCCATTCGGCTTCGCGTGCAAACGTCACATGGACCGAGGAGGCCTCAGTGGTGTCGCACAGGCCCACCAACCCGCCCGCTAGCGCGGTCGCGATGCGGTCCCTGTCGGCTCCATCAGCGATCAAAAGGCGCGGCCCGGTGGCCGGCGTGAAGGGAACCGAGGCCTGCAGCTTCGGATAATATTGCCCGCCGGCGCGCTCATAGGCGTCAGCCCAGCCGCGGTCGAAGACATATTCGCCCTGCGAGTGCGATTTCAAATAGCACGGCACGATGCCGGCGATCTTGCCGTCGCGCTTGGCCAGAAGATGGCGCGGCCCCCAGCCGGTGCGGGCGCAGGCTGATTTGGAGGTCTCCAAGGCGGAGAAAAACGCATGGGAAACAAAGGGGTTATGGGGATGTCTTGAGCCAACTGGGGCCGTTTCGGGCAGGCCGGATGGCGCCAGCGTATCGAGGCTCTCCAGGCTATCGGGGTCTGGAACCGGATTGGCGCAGGCGTCCCATTCCGGGGCCGTGATCTGGCTGATGGACGAGACTGCTTCGAGGGTAATTTCGGATGAGGCCATCGACGATTTTGGACCGGTCACGTTTTGCGATCAGCCATCAGCACGTGGTGACCATCCTAAAGATCGTGCATTGCGGCATAGAGTTCAAGGGTCGCTGTCTAGCTCAGGTTCCCGGCAGAAATCCCTCAAAGATCATCTGATCGGCATAACGGGCGGCGCGGTCGCGCTGCTCGGGAGTCCGCACCGTCCAGGTGAGTAACGGGAGCCCGAAAACGTGGCGCGCGATCCAGGGCGCCAGTGAGGGTAACTCATTGACCCAGTAGGCCACGAATTGCGGCCGGGTGCGCCACGCGTGACGGAGATGCAGCATGCCGCGGCGTTGCGCGGGCGACGCTTCCGGCCAGTCGGCTTCGGAATAGCTGCGCTCGGCGACGATGCCGCGCAGAAGCCCCGGCATGATCTCGCGCAACGCCGCCACCTGATCCGGGTCGAACGACATTCCCGCCACCGGCCCGGCATAGGTTTGCAGCACCTGCGCCATCCGCGTCTCCAGTTTGCGGTCGCCGTCAAAATGGCTCTTCACCTCGATGATGATCGGGACGCGGCCGTCGACCAATGCGCAGAGATCACTGAGCGTCATCATCCGCTCAGATGTGTCCTTGAATTTTACGGCTTGGAGTTCGCGGGCGGTCAGGCCAAGCAGGTCGCCCTTGCCTTCGGTGAGGCGGCCCAGCCCATCGTCATGATGCACCATCGCCTCGCCGTCGGCGCTGAGCTGGATATCGCATTCGATGCCGAAATCACCCTCGATTGCAGCGGTGGCCGCACCCGGCATGTTCTCGATGATGCCACTGATACGGTCGTGCAGCCCGCGATGGGCCACCGGCCGCGCCGTCAGCCAGTCGGGCGCGGGCACCTGACGCTCTTACGAGACTTCGAAGACGCCTTCGACCTCGACCGCCGCATCTGATGGCAGCGAGGAAACGCCGACGGTGGTGCGGGCATGGCGGCCCTTGTCGCCGAAGGCGGCGACCATCAGGTCGGAAGCGCCGTTCAGCACCTTCGGTCCATCGAGGAAATCCGGTGCGGAATTGACAAAACCGCCGAGCCGGACCACGCGTACGACCTTGTCGAGATCGCCGAGCGCGGCCTTGATCTGTGCCAACAGGTTGATGGCGCAACCGCGCGCCGCCGCACTGCCTTGCTCGATCGTGACCCCGGCGCCGAGCTTGCCCTTGGCGATCAGCTTGCCGTCCGGCGCGACACAGACCTGGCCCGACACGAACAGCAGGTTTCCGGTACGCACGAAGCCGACGTAATTGGCCACCGGGCTCGGCGGCTCATGCAGAGTGATGCCCTGTGCCGCAAGCTTCTGTTCGACCGTACCCGCCATGTTTCGTCCCCGTTTTGATGTGATCCGCGTTCCTGGGAGCGCCGACCGTGTCACTTTGTTTCGCGCATCGTGCGGTGACATGCAAGCGAGGGCAGGTCGGGTGCCAAATGCCGAAAAACATGGCAATCCTGCGGTAAATACACCCTTTCCGTGACGCGCCCTAGTTGCGGCACAATATCGCGGTGAATACTGTCACAGAATCCATACCGAGGAAAAAACATGGCCCGCGCATTTGCCGACACTATTCGCCTGATTTCGCCTCGTGATATCAGATCGTTGGCGCTGACACTCGCCGCCGTGGCGATCGGGGCGGGCTTCGCGCCCGAAAGGGCCGACGCCGCGGCCAGCGGTGCGTTTCTTCCGCACCAGGCGCTCTATGAACTCAGCCTGCTGAAATCGCGCGGCTCCAATGCGATCAACAGCGCGCGGGGGCGCATTCTCTACAATTTCTCCGGCAGTTCCTGCGAGGGCTACACCTCGGAATTCCGCCAGGTGTCCGAGCTCGACAGCGGCGAGGGCAAGGTGACGCTGAGCGATCTGCGCTCGACCTCCTGGGAGGACGGCGCCGGCAAGAGCTACCGTTTCAAGATCGATTCGCGCATGAACGATACCGATAGCAGCCCGGTCGACGGGATCGCGGAGCGCACCGGCGATCACATCACCGTCAAGTTGAAGCAGCCCGAGACCAAGACCTTCACGCTCGATGGCACAACCGTATTTCCGACCGAGCAAATCCAGCGCATCGTCGCCGCCGCCCGCGAAGGCAAGTCGGTGCTTGAATTGACGGTCTTCGACGGCTCGGACAATGGCGAGAAAATCTACAACACCCTGTCCGTGATCGGGCAGCCGATCCCCGGCGACAAGGCGATCGATTCACCGGACCCGTCGACGCAAAACGATGTCATGAAGACGATGAAGCGGTGGCCGGTCACCGTGAGCTATTACGACCACGACACCAAGCCCAATGAGGGCGAGCAGACCCCGGTCTATGCGATGTCGTTCGAACTGTACGAGAACGGCGTCTCCCGCGCGCTGGTGCTAGACTACAATGACTTCGTCATTTCCGGCGCGCTTGGAAAGTTCGACGTCAAGGATTCCAAGCCGTGCCAGACGGCGGAAGCGCCGAAGTAGGGGGTGACGCTCTCCGATCGTCATTCCGGGGCGATGCGAAGCATCGAACCCGGAATCTCGAGATTCCGGGTCTGGTCCTTCGGACCATCCCGGAATGACGAAGGATAGCTTCCTTCGCTCGCAATGAAGGAGCTAATCTCACTCCGCCTTCTCCGGCCCATCATAAGCAATCCCCCGGATCACCGCCGCATTGCCGAATTTCTTGCGCAGATCGTCGATCGCACGCTCGGCATGGGCGGAGCGGCGGTCCAGCATGTCGGTGTCGTCGGCCTGCGATCCCGGGCGCAGCGCGCTGACGCCGGCGCCCATCAGGCGGAAGGCGGTGCCGTCGATTTCCTTCGCCAGCATTTCCCGGGAGATCGCGAAAATCTTCGCCGCCAGCTGGGTCGGGGCGTGAATCGATTGCGAGCGGGTGCGCTGGCGGAAATCGGCGGTCTTGAGTTTCAGCGTGATGGTCGATCCCGCAAGTTCGCTGTTCTTGAGCCGCGACGACACTTTTTCCGACAGCCGCCACAGCGTCTTTTCGAGGCTAACGAAATCGCGAATGTCGGTCTCGAATGTGGTCTCGCTTGAAATGGTCTTGGCGCCGCGATCCGCGACCACCAGGCGGTCGTCGATGCCGCGCGCCAGCCGCCACAGCCTGCGGCCTTCGGTCGAGAACTGCTTCATCAACTCGGTTTCGTCGGCGCGCTGCAAATCGGCGATGACGCGAAAGCCGCGCTGCAACAGCCGTTCTTGAGTGGCCGGCCCGACGCCGAAAATGAATCCGACCGGCTTGTCCGCCAGCATTTCGCGCGCCTCGGCCTGATCGAGCGCGGCAAAGCCGCGCGGCTTGTCCATGTCGGAGGCGATCTTGGCCAGGAATTTGTTGCAGGACAGCCCGACCGAAACCGTGATGCCGATGTCGCGCTCGACCTGTTGGGCGAAGCGCGCCAGCACTTTCGCCGGGATCATGCCGTGCACGCGCTGGGTGCCTGCGAGATCCAGAAATGCTTCATCGATCGACAGTGGCTCGACCAGCGGCGTCAGCGCCTGCATCGCGCGGCGCACCTCGCGGCCGACCCGGACATATTTGGCCATGTCGGGCGGGATCACCGCCGCCTGCGGGCACAGCGCCAGCGCCTTGAACATCGGCATCGCCGAGCGCACGCCATAGGTGCGCGAGATGTAGCACGCGGCCGAGACCACGCCGCGCTTGCCGCCGCCGATAATGACGGGCTTGTCGGCGAGGTCGGGATTGTCGCGTTTCTCCACGGTGGCATAGAACGCGTCGCAATCGATGTGGGCGAGGGTGAGGGAGGGCAGCGAAGCGTGACGAACCAGGCGAGGTGAGCCGCATGCGCCGCATCGCTTCGCCGCGCTGTCGAGATCACCGAGACAATCCCGGCAAAAGCAGGTCGGACCGGCGAGCGCTGACGCCAGGCCGCTCACGGCACATCGCGCTCTTCGGCCGGATCGCTCAGCGCCTGCCGGGCGGCGGCGATATTGGTGGGATGAAGCTCCGAGGCGGCTGCGAACGCCTTCACGGTGGCGTCGTCCCGCATCACGAAATCGAGCACGCTCACGAGGAAGTGCGGATTAGCCGCAGCCGTGCGCAGGGTCTCTGGGCCGATCCCGCTTTCGGCCAGGAATGCGCCTAATCGCTCGGGGTCGCCGGCGACAAAGGAAAGCGCCTGAATCGCAACGATTTCAGCTACTTCCCGCGGCCTGTGAATGGATTTCTTCAACGGAATTATTTGCCTTTCGGTAACTTATGGTCTCTAGTTTTAAAACCATCATGCCCGAGTCTGCGTAACCTGTTCAAGCAAGTGGAAACCACTTCGCGCAAAGTTGGCAGTCGGGCTTAACGGGTTAGAGCGAATCTGGCGCTAGTTTGAATTCAGTTTTTGACACGCCCGGCGGCGGCGCCTGATGCCGCATGATCGGGCCGTATTGCGGGGATTGGAGGGCGGGATGGCAAAAACCGTCCTGATCGTGGAGGACAACGAGCTCAATATGAAGCTCTTTCGCGATCTGCTGGAGGCGCATGGCTATCAGACCTCGGGTACCAGCAACGGTTTCGAGGCGCTCGATCTCGTGCGCAAGCTGCGTCCCGATCTCGTTTTGATGGATATTCAACTTCCGCAGGTATCCGGCCTCGAAGTGACGCGCTGGATCAAGGACGATCCAGAATTGCGTTCGATTCCGGTCGTTGCGGTGACGGCTTTTGCGATGAAGGGCGACGAGGAACGCATCCGCGAGGGCGGCTGTGAGGCGTATCTGTCCAAGCCGATCTCGGTCGGCAAATTTATAGAAACCGTCCGACGGTTCATCGGGTAGGAGTGAGTTAGATGTCCGCGCGTATCCTGGTCGTCGACGACGTCCCCGCCAACGTCAAGCTTCTGGAAGCCCGGCTGTCGGCGGAATATTTCGATGTCATGACCGCGTCCAACGGCGCCGAGGCGCTGGCAATCTGCGCGCGTGCCGAATGCGATATCATCCTGCTCGACGTCATGATGCCGGACATGGACGGCTTTGAGGTTTGCCGCCGCCTGAAATCCAATCCGACGACGCACTTCATTCCCGTGGTGATGGTGACGGCGCTGGATAGCCCGGCCGACCGCGTGCGCGGGCTCGAGGCCGGTGCTGATGACTTCCTGACCAAGCCGGTTTCGGATGTCGTGCTGATCGCACGCGTTCGCTCGCTGACCCGTTTGAAGATGATGACCGATGAGCTGCGCATGCGTGCCATCACATCGCTCGAGATCGGCGTGCAGGCGCCTGAACGCAGCGCGGTTGCCGATACCGGGAAGGGCGGGCGCATTCTCCTGGTCGACGACCGGCCGTCCTCCTATGAACGGCTGGCGCCGGTGTTGAGCGCCGAGCACACGGTTGACGTCGAAACCAATCCGTCCGAAGCGCTGTTTCATGCCGCCGATGGCAATTACGACCTTCTGATCGTCTCGCTCGGGCTCGATAATTTCGACGGTTTACGGCTGTGCAGCCAGGCGCGCTCGCTGGAGCGCACGCGGGCCGTGCCGATCCTCGCCATTGCCGATGCCGACAACAATGCCCGGCTGCTCCGGGGCCTCGAGATCGGCGTCAATGATTACCTGCTGCGCCCGGTCGACAAGAACGAGCTGTTGGCGCGCGCACGCACCCAGATCCGCAAGCGCCGTTACACCGATCATCTGCGCGACAACGTGCAGAACTCGATCGAAATGGCGATCACCGATGCGCTGACTGGCCTGCATAACCGCCGCTACATGGAGAGCCATCTCGGCACGCTGGCCGAGCAGGCCTCCACCCGCGGCAAGCCGCTGGCCTTGATGATGCTCGACATCGATTTCTTCAAATCGATCAACGACAATTACGGCCACGACGCCGGCGACGACGTATTGCGCGAATTCGCGGTCCGGATCCGCAAATCGATCCGCGGTATCGATCTCGCCTGCCGCTATGGCGGCGAAGAATTCGTCATCGTGATGCCCGAGACCGATCTGCACGTCGCCGGCATGGTGGCTGAACGGTTGCGGCGTTCGATCGCCGGCGAGACTTTTGCGGTCAACAAGGGCACCAAGCGCATCGAGGTCACGATCTCGATCGGGCTATCGACCCTGGAGCGCAAGGGCGAGGCGGTCTCCGACGTGCTCAAGCGCGCCGACACCGCGCTCTACCGCGCCAAGCACGACGGCCGCAACCGCGTGGTTTCAGCCGCGGCCTGAGCGTTGTTTCAATCTGCGGGACGCCGTGCGAGCGGGACGTCGGCGCGGAAATCACCGCGTCCGATCATGCGGCGCGAACCGTGTCGAGGAATTTCCCGACTTCCAGCTTCAGGCGATTGCTTTCGCTGGATAGCGATTGTGCCGACGAGAGAACCTGCGACGATGCCGTGCCGGTATCGCTGGCCCCGCGGCTTACCTCGCTGATATTGGTCGCGACCTTGGCGGTTCCGCCCGCGACTTCCTGAACGTTGCGCGAGATTTCCCTGGTCGCGGCGTTCTGTTCTTCAACCGCCGCGGCGATGGTCGCGCCGATTTCGGAAATCCGTCTGATCGTGCCGCTGATCTGCTTGATGGCGGTCACCGAGGCCTGCGTTGCCGTCTGAATACCCACGATCTGCAGGCCGATATCGTCGGTGGCCTTGGCCGTCTGGGCGGCGAGCGCCTTGACCTCCGAGGCGACTACGGCGAAGCCGCGGCCGGCATCGCCTGCGCGTGCGGCCTCGATGGTCGCGTTCAAGGCCAGAAGGTTGGTCTGCTCTGCGATCGAGGTGATGAGCTTGAGGACGTCGCCGATGCGCTCGGCGGCACGCGAAAGCTCGCTGATGCTTATATCGGTCCGTTCAGCCTGGTGCACCGCTTCATCGGCGATCGCAGCCGACTCGGACACCTGGCGGCCAATTTCGTTGACGGACGAGGTCATCTCTTCGGTCGCGGATGCAACGGACTGAACATTGGCCGAGGCTTCAACCGATGCGGACGCGACGGCTGCCGAAAGCCGCTCGGTCATCTCGGCGGTTTTGGTCAGGCTGCTCGCGGATGCTTCCAGTTCCGTCGAAGCGGACGAAACCGTATTGATGATGTCACCGACTGCGGCCTCGAAATTGTGGGCGAGTTTCTGCATGGCCGTGCGCTGATCCTGTTTGGCCGCATCGAGATAGACTGCGATCGCAAAATCCATGTCGAGCATCGAGGCGCGGGTCACGGCATTTTGCAACACGACCCTTTTTTCCAGCGACGCGCTGCATCCAAACCAGCTTTGCGTATTCTTCACCTCGATTTCGCGAAGCAGGCCGGTCACGATCATGCTGTAGCCCGCGATGTACCAGCGCGGCTCAAGACCCAGCCGATTATGTACCTGGCCGATCCGCGTCACCGATTGCACGTAGGCGTCGTCGAAAGAGGCCGCCGCGATCGTCATCCAGTGCTTGATCTGGGCTTCCTTGGCATGGCGAATAATCGCCTCGTTCGGAAACAATTTGGCGACCTGGGGATACTTCATGAGATGGACATAGAAGCGATCGAGAATTGCCGGCAAGGCACCTGCGATCAGCGGCCGCAGTTCGCGCAACGCCTCTCGCGTGGCGCCGTCGATACCGATGAAATCGAGACGCGACTGGATTGACTGTTCGTTGTTCATCGAACTTTTCCTGATTGATTAAACAGAGCAGGTCGACTCGGTGAGTCGATCTGATCAACCTTGCGCTTGAAAAGATGGATAATTCAAAAACTTTGATTGCATTGTTTTTTTGCAGGATTGTCCGCCACCGGACATACGCGCGCTCTTTTTTGTTTTCAATTTTTCGCGGTCTTCAATCTGAAATATCGGACGCGTTGAGATACAATTGGAGCGCAGCGCATCAACAGTTGCGGCAAGTTCTCTTGCCTGTTTTTTTGCCCAAGTTTTCGAGATCGACATTGATGGAGAATATGCCGCCCCCAATATTGAGCAGCCATTTGGAGATTATGGTGTCGTGCTCGTGTCTGGTCCGGGCGGTGATTGCGTCGCTGCTTCTGGCCGCCTGAAGCTTCGAGGCGCGAGTTGCCCGTCATGAGCAATGGCCAACAAAAAAACGGGGCCGCGAGGCCCCGTTCGAATCCGCCGGCAGTGAGGCAAATTACTTGATCTTGGATTCCTTGAATTCGACGTGCTTGCGCGCGACCGGGTCGTACTTCTTCTTGACCAGCTTGTCGGTCATCGTGCGCGAGTTCTTCTTGGCGACGTAATAGAAGCCGGTATCCGCCGAGGAAACGAGCTTGACCTTGATGGTGACCGCTTTGGCCATGTTCAGTACCTCTGAATGTCTGGAATCGGTTGCCGGCCCATCAGGCCCGCATTTGCCGCGCAACCTAGCTTCTGATCGTCCAAAGTCAAGGTTTTCAGAAGCAAAACCTACGCAATTTCGAGGGATTAACCCTCAAAGAAGCGGTTTTTCGGCCGCGGCAGGCCCAGATTCTCCCGCAACGTCGTGCCCTCATATTCCCGGCGGAAAATCCCGCGTTTCTGCAGTTCCGGCACCACCTTGTCGACGAAATCGTCTAGCCCGGCGGGCAGGAACGGGAACATGATGTTGAAACCGTCGCTGCCGAAGGAGGTCAGCCATTCCTCCATCTGATCGGCGATAGTCTGCGGCGTGCCGACGAATGCGAGGCCGCCATAGCCGCCGGCGCGCTGCGCGAGCTGGCGTACCGTGAGCTTCTCGCGTTCGGCGAGATCGACGATGCGCTGGCGGCCGCTCTTACTGGCATTGGTTTCGGGGATCGGCGGCAATTGACCGTCGGGATCGAAGCCGGAGGCATCGGTCCCAAGCATCACCGAGAGCGACGAGATCGCGCTGTCGTAATGCACCTTGCTGTCGAGCAGCGCGCGCTTTTCCTTGGCCTCTTCGACAGTGTCGCCGACCACGACAAAGGCGCCGGGCAGAATCTTCAGGTGATCGCGGTCGCGGCCGAGCTTGTCCATGCGGCCCTTGATATCCGCATAGAGCTTTTGCCCGTCGCTGAGGCTGCCGCCGCCGGTGAACACGGCTTCCGCCGTCTCCGCCGCCAATTGCCGGCCGTCGTCGGAGGCGCCGGCCTGGACGATCACGGGCCAGCCCTGAACGGGGCGGGCGATGTTGAGCGGGCCGCGCACTGAGAGGTATTTGCCCTTGTGATTGAGCACATGCATTTTAGCCGGATCGAAAAACAGGCCGGACTCGACGTCGCGCACGAAGGCGTCATCGGCAAAGGAATCCCACAGGCCCGTCACCACATCGTAGAATTCGCGCGCCCGCTTGTAGCGCTCGGCGTGCTCCATATGGTCCTCAAGCCCGAAATTCAGCGCCGCGTCCGGATTTGACGTGGTGACGATGTTCCATCCGGCGCGGCCGCCCGAGATGTGATCGAGCGAGGCGAAGCGGCGGGCGACATGATAGGGCTCGTCAAACGTGGTCGAGCCTGTCGCGACCAGTCCGATCCGCTCGGTGACGCTGGCCAGCGCCGACAACAGCGTGAACGGCTCGAACGACGTGACGGTGTGGCTGCGCTTCAACGCATCGACCGGCATGTTCAGCACGGCGAGGTGATCGGCCATGAAGAAGGCGTCGAATTTGCCGGCCTCGAGTTTCTGGATCAGGCGCTTGATATGGGCGAAGTTGAAATTGGCATCCGGCCATGCCCCGGGATAGCGCCACGCGCCGGTATGAATGCTGACCGGCCGCATGAACGCGCCGAGCTTGAGTTGACGTTGTGCCATAGCCCCATTCCCGTGTTGGTTTTGTCGTGAGGTAGGAGATAGGGATGCTGTGCCGAAAAGGCAGCGGTACTCTTGAGAAGAATTTTGCGTTTTGAAAGTCTGTTCGACGGGATTTATCTACCGTTCGTCATTCCGGGATGGTGCGTTAGCACCAGACCCGGAATCTCGAGATTCCGGGTTCGATGCTTTCGCATCGCCCCGGAATGACGATCGGAGCTAAGCCCCCAGCATATCCATGTGCCACTGGCCGTCCTGGAAATGCCAAAATGGCACCTCGGCGCCATGGTTGAGCGGGCCGGTGGCGAGGCGTCGTTCGAGTTCGGTCAGGACTCGCTTGGTCATGGGATGCAGGTCGGCCAGCGGCTGCGAGCCGAGTTCGACCCAGACCAATTCCACCAGTTCGGCATCGGCATGGATCACGCCCTCGACGCGGTGGGTGATGGTGGAGGCGTCAGCGGTAAAGAATCGGGTGTCGAAGCGCCGTACACGGCCGGGAGGTGTGATCGCGCGCGCAATCAGGAAAAGCCCTGACGGGTCGGGCAACAGACCGGCATCGCTAAAGGGCTTCCATACGCCTTCGAGCGCCGGCGCCTTACCGTTGGTCTTGCGTCCAAGACAGAGGCCGGTTTCCTCGCAGGCCTCGCGGATCGCGGCAACCGCGAGCGCGCGTGCCCGCGATGGCGCGATCTTCGGTTTGCCCTTCAGCAGGTTCGCTTCGAGCGATGCGGGGATGGGTGCGGCGACCGGGACGCGGCCGTCGGATGGATCGACGCGACCGCCGGGAAACACGATCTTGCCGGGCTGGAACACCACCTTGTCGTGGCGCTTGCCGACCAGGACTTTTGGCGTCGCGCCGGTGCGATCGACCAGGATCAGCGTGGCGGCATCGACCGGACGGCGATAAGGAAAATGATCGGCTTCTTTTTCCGGATTTTCTGCCGGTTTTGCCGCCTCGGCTTCACCCATCGCACGCCCGCCGCCCTGTTTTCGTTTTTTGTTGGTAAAGGCTAGCGTTTAGGGCTCCGGGTTATTTTCGTCAAACCCGTGCATGCGCAACGCCCATTGCATGCCGACCACGGCGCCTTTCACCGGCTGCAGCAACAATAGCGATGCGACCAGTGTGAATGGCAAATAGATCGAGAGCTGCAGCCACACCGGTGGCGAGTAGTCGGTTTCGATCCACAGGATGATCGGCACCAGGAGATGGCCGACGATGACAATCACGAGATAGGCCGGCAGGTCGTCGGCACGGTGCGGCGTGAAATCGAGATTGCAGACCGAACAATTGCCGTCGACCTTGAGGAAGGCACGAAACAGCTTGCCTTCGCCGCAGCGCGGGCAGCGGCCGCGAAAGCCGCGCTTCATCGAGGTCCACACGTCGCGCTTCTCGACGGCGCCGGACTCTCTGGTCCAGATTTTGGTGGTTGCGCTCAGGCTTTCCATGATTGGCCCTTTCTGGATTTGCCGGGTTTGGTCTTGCCGGGCTTGCGATCTTTTTTGCGAGGCGTGCGGCCGGGATGTGCCTTGGCCTTTGTTTTAAAGGTGTCTGTTTTAGGCGTATGCCGCCCGGGTTCGCGTTTGCGACCGCGGGGAGCAACCTGGCCTTCCGACAGCAATTCGAACCGCAACGCGCCTGCCACTGGTGCAGCTTCTACCAGACGAACGTCGACAACGTCACCCAACCGGTGCATGGCACCGCTGCGCGAGCCGACCAGCGCGTGGCGCGTCTCGTCATAGTTGAAATATTCGGTGCCGAGCGTACGGATCGGGATCAGGCCGTCGGCGCCGGTATCGCTGAGTTTGACGAACAATCCGGCGCGGGTGACGCCGGAAATACGGCCCTGGAAAGTTGCGCCGATGCGGTCGGCGAGAAAATGCGCAATCAGCCGGTCGGCGGTTTCGCGCTCCGCCTTCATCGCGCGGCGCTCGGTGACGGAAATCTGCGCGGCGACCTCGCTCAAGGTTTCCAGTGTTTCGGTTTCAGGCAACGCGCCTTCGCCAAGCCCCAGGCTGCGGATCAGGGCGCGGTGTACGATCAGATCTGCGTATCGCCTGATAGGGGAAGTGAAATGCGCGTAGCGCCGCAGGTTCAGCCCGAAATGGCCGTAATTCTCGGCGGAGTATTCGGCCTGGGCTTGCGAGCGCAATACCACTTCATTCACCAGCGGTTCGGAATCATGTCCCTTGACCTGCGCCAGCACGCGATTGAACAGCGAGGGACGCAGCGCGCCGCTTTTGGCGAACGGCAAATCAAGCGTTTTCAGAAATTCCTGCAGGTTATGAACCTTCTCCAACGTCGGTTCATCATGCACCCGATAGATAAGCGGCAGCGCCTTTTTTTCAAGCATTTCGGCCGCGGCGACGTTGGCCAAAATCATGAATTCTTCAATCAATTTGTGGGCGTCGAGACGCTCCGGCACGATCACGCGATCGACCGTGCCGTCCGGCTTGAGCAGGATCTTGCGCTCGGGAATGTCGAGATCGAGCGGATCGCGCTCGTCGCGCGCTTTTTTCACAACGGCGTAGGCGTCGTAGAGCGGCCTTAAGATCGGATCGAGCAGGGGGCCGGTGGTGTCGTCGGGCCGTCCGTCGATCGCGGCCTGCGCCTGCGCATAATTGAGCTTGGCGGCCGAGCGCATCAGGATGCGGTGAAAGCTGTGCGAGCGCTTGCGGCCGTCATTGGCGATTACCATCCGCACCGCCAGCGCGCCGCGCGGTTCGCCCGGCACCAGTGAGCACAGGTCGTTGGAGATGCGTTCCGGCAGCATCGGCACTACGCGGTCCGGAAAATACACCGAATTGCCACGGGTCAGCGCGTCGCGGTCGAGCGCCGATCCCGGCCGCACATAGAACGCGACATCGGCGATCGCGACATGGACGATATAGCCGCCTTTGTTGTTCGGATCGGAGTCTAACTCTGCGTGCACCGCGTCGTCATGGTCCTTGGCGTCAGGCGGATCGATGGTGACCAGCGGCAGGTCGCGCCAATCCTCGCGTCCTGCCAGCGTCGCGGGCTTTGCCGCTTCAGCCTCGCGCAAGGCGGCGGGTGAGAACACCTGCGGAATTTCGTGGGAAGCGATTGCGATCAGGCTGACCGCTTTCTCCGACGATAATGAGCCCAGCCGCTCTTTCACCTTGCCGGAAGCGAGCCCAAAACCGCGCGAGCGCACCAGGTCGACGCTGACGAGGTCGCCGTCCTCGGCGCCGCCGGTGTCGGCCTTGGCGATGTTCAATTCGCGGCCGGCCTGTTTCTTGTCGACGGGCACAAGACGTCCGCCGCCGGCGGGCAAAGCGCGGAAGATTCCGAGCACGCGGGTTTTGGCGTGATCGATGACCTTGATGACGCGCCCGCGATAAACAGCGCCTTCGCTGTCGTCGGATTTCTCGACGCGCAGCAGCGCGCGGTCGCCGACACCGGCCGCCGTGCCTGGCTGCGGGCGCCGTGGAACATGGATGCGGATTTTCGGCGCGGCGCCGCTTTCTTCTTCATCCCACTCGGCGGGCGTGGCGATCAGTTCGCCGTCGCTGTCGCGTCCGGTGATGTCGGCCATCACGGTTGGTGGCAGTGCCGCCGGCTGGTGAATCTTCTTGCCGCGTTTTTCGATGGTGCCGTTGGCCGCGAGTTCGCGCAGGATGCGTTTCAGCTCGACGCGGTCGGCATTCTTGAGGCCGAATTCGCGCGCGATCTCGCGGGTCCCGACATCGCTGGATTGCGCGCGAACGAAGGCGACGATGGCATCCCGGCTCGGAAAACCGCTGTCGCGTTGTTTTGCCACGCTATCCGCTTGCCTTGCCGGCGCTCTTCTTGGCCACCGGCTTTGCGGCTTTTGAAGGCGAAGTCTTGGCCGTCACCGGCGCGCGCGCCTTGTTGGCGGCTTCCGATTTCGGCTTTGCCACGGATTTCTTGGCTACGGGTTTCTTGGCCGGTTTGGCCGCTTTCGCACCCGTCTCGACCTTTGCAGGCTTGGCCGGCTTTGCTTTCCTGGCGCCACGCTTGGGCTTGCCGCCGCCTTTCGCCACGCGCTCATCGATCAACGCGATCGCCTCGGGCAGGGTGATGGTGTCCTGCGTCTTGTCGCTGGGGATGGTGGCGTTGACGCCGCCCGCGGTGACATAAGCGCCATAGCGACCGCTCTTGACCGCGACGCCGCCAAGCGTCGGGTGATCGCCGAGCGGCTTGCCGGGATCGGCGCCGAAGCGGCGGCCGCTCGGGCCTTTGGCAATTTTCTCGGCAATCAGCGTGACCGCGCGATTGAGGCCGATGTCGAACACCTCGTCGCCGGCCTCGAGGCTGGCATAGGTCTTCTCATGACGCACGAACGGGCCGAACCGGCCGAGACCCGCGGTGATCGGCTCGCCGGTCTCAGGGTGTTTGCCGATTTCACGCGGCAACGACAACAGCTTCAACGCCAGCTCAAGCTCGATATCGCCGGGCGAAATGTTCTTCGGGATGCCCGCGCGCCTGGGCTTCTCGCCCTCGGCATAATCCTTTTGATCGCCGAGTTGGATGTAGGGGCCGAACCGGCCGGCCTTTACGACGACTTCGAGGTCGGACACCGGATCCTTGCCCAGAATGCGATCCGCGCTGGCTTCGCTGTCGGCCGCAAGCGGACGGGTGTAGCGGCATTCCGGATAATTGGTGCAGCCGACGAAGGCGCCGAATTTTCCGGCCTTGAGGTTGAGCTTGCCGGTGCCGCAGGTCGGGCACTGCCGGGGATCGCCGCCATCCTCGCGCGGAGCGTAGATGTGCGGACCCAGCATGTCGTCGAGCGCATCCAGCACCTGGGTGACGCGCAGATCCTTGATCTCGTTGACCGCACCGATGAAGTCGCCCCAGAAATCCTTCAGCACCTGCTGCCAGGAAATCTCGTTGTTGGAGATGCGGTCGAGCTGCTCTTCCAGCGCGGCGGTGAAATCATATTCGACGTAGCGTGCGAAGAAGTTCTCCAGGAACGCGACCACGACGCGGCCCTTGTCCTCGCCGTGCAGCCGCTTCTTTTCGAGTTTGACGTAGCCGCGATCCTTCAGCACCTGCAGGATCGAGGCATAGGTCGAGGGACGGCCGATGCCGAGTTCTTCCATCCGCTTGACCAGCGACGCCTCGGAAAACCGCGGCGGCGGTTCGGTGAAGTGCTGGGTGACCGCGAGTTCCCTACGCTTGAGCGCTTCGCCCTCGCTCATGGCGGGGAGGCGGCGCGAATCCTCATCATCGGCGTCATCGTCGCGGCCTTCCTGATAGAGCGCGAGGAAGCCGTCGAATTTCACCACCTGGCCGGTGGCGCGCAGTTCGAGCACGCGCGAGCCTGCCTTCGCTGATATGTCGACGGTCGTTCGTTCCAGTTCGGCCGATTCCATCTGGCTCGCGATGGTGCGGGTCCAGATCAACTCATAGAGCTTGGCCTGGTCGGTATCGAGGCGGTGACGCATATCGGCCGGGCGGCGCGACAGGTCGGTCGGCCGGATCGCTTCGTGCGCTTCCTGCGCGTTCTTGGCCTTGGTCTGGTACTGGCGCGGCGCATCCGGCACATAGGCGTTGCCGTAATCCTCGCCGATCACCTTGCGGGCCTGCGTGATCGCCGAGCCGTCGATCTGCACGCCATCGGTTCGCATATAGGTAATGAGACCGGTGGTCTCGCCGCCGATGTCGATGCCTTCATAGAGCCGCTGCGCGATCCGCATCGTATGCGCGGGCGCAAAGCCCATCTTGCGGCTGGCTTCCTGTTGCAAGGTCGAAGTAGTGAAGGGAGCCTGCGGATTGCGGCGCGCCGGCTTGGCTTCCACTGATGAGACCGAGAAGTTGGCGGCCTCGATCGCCTTCTTGAGATCTTCGGCCTCGGCGCCGGTGCCGATGTCGAGCCGCTGAATCTTCTTGCCGTCGGCGCCGATCAAACGGGCCTCGAAGGCGTCGCCGCGCGGCGTGGTCAAGGTCGCGACCAACGACCAGTATTCGCGCGGAATGAATTTCTCGATTTCGAGTTCGCGGTCGCAAACCAGCCGCAGCGCCACCGACTGCACCCGCCCGGCAGAGCGCGCGCCCGGCAATTTGCGCCACAGCACCGGCGAGAGCGTGAAGCCGACCAGATAGTCCAGCGCACGCCGCGCCATATAGGCATCGACCAGCGCGCCATCGATCTGGCGCGGGTTCTTCATCGCGTCCGTCACCGCCTGCTTGGTGATGGCATTGAACACCACGCGCTCGATCGTGTGGTCCTTGATCGCGCGCTTTTCCTTGAGCACCTCCAGCACATGCCAGGAGATCGCTTCGCCCTCGCGATCAGGGTCGGTTGCGAGGATCAGCTTGTCGGCGCCCTTGAGCGCCTTGGCGATGTCATTGAGTCGGCCGGCCGCCTTGGGGTCGACTTCCCAGATCATCTGGAAATTGGCGTCCGGATCGACCGATCCATTCTTGGCCGGGAGGTCGCGAACATGACCGAAAGAGGCCAGAACCTCATAGGAGGCGCCGAGATATTTGTTGATCGTCTTGGCTTTCGCCGGCGACTCGACAATGACGATATTCATGTCATTCCAATAGCTTACGGGAAAAATAAAGGCCGGTTCCGCGAGACTCGCGTCGGCCGTTTCGAAACGAACATGGGTGCAGCGGAGGCCAGTGTCAAATCGCCAGATGTTGAACGGCTGCCAAATGGCTACCCAGAACCGTCCAAAAAGTTGTGAAATACGTCCTAGAGTTGCGCTCTCGAAAGGAGTATTTGTCCGTATTACACGGCATTGGATGCTTTTTTGACCAAGACAAGTGCGCGGCGGAAACAACCATCCTCCAGGAAGGGTGCGGGGCCGCCAAACGACGAGCCGCCGGGAGACGGTGGCCCCGACGAGGCCGCGGTGTTCATCGCCGAGACAGCCGCCGGTCTGGCCCGGCTGGCGCGGCGGCACAGGCTGGGCATGCTGGTGCGTCTGCTCGAGATGGCGCAGATGGAAGCCGAGGAACGCGTCCGGCTCCGTGGCAAACGCAATTTGTCCTGACTCTATTTTCCGTCATGCCCGGCCTTGTGCCGGCATCCACGTCTTGGCAACTCATAAGAAAGGCGTGGATGGCCGGGACGAAGCCCGGCCATGACGAGTTGACGGAGCGCAGTGTCACCTACGCCGAAGCGTTCCGGCGGCGCTTCAGCTTCGGATTTGGCCGTAATTCGGTATCGCCAAGGGCCAAAAGCCTGCCGTCATCGGCATGCAATTCGAGTTTTCGCACCGGTCGACCCGTGCCGCGATCGACGAGGATTGTCGCAATTCCGCTGGCGTCGCCGAACTCCTCGCTCCACTGCCGCAGCGCGACCAGTATCGGAAACACGCCGCGTCCCTTCGGGGTGAGCTGATATTCCTGATAGGCGCTGCCATCGGAAGCGGGCGCCGTCGTCAGGATGCCGCGCTCAACCAGACTGCGCAGCCGCACCGTGAGGATATTCTTCGCGCATCCCAAGCTCTTCTGAAATTCGCTGAAGCGGCGTTTTCCCAGGAACGCGTCGCGAATGATCAAGAGCGACCACCAGTCGCCGAGCACATCGAGCGAGCGCGCCACCGGGCAGTCCGCATTTTCAAAGCTTGTCCGTTTCACCTGGCCATCCTTCCGGAGCACTATCGCTCCGATCACGGCGTTGTGTAGTTGCATTATGAAACCACGTCTCCTAGATGGCAACTTAGTTTAATAATGCAACCAAATAACAGGAGATTACCATGCGGCTCGCGGGCAAAACGGCACTCATTACAGGCGGTAACAGCGGCATCGGGCTCACGACGGCCAAGCTCTTCATTGCGGAGGGAGCTAAGGTCGCCATCACCGGCCGCAATCAGGCGACATTGGAAGCGGCCGCAAAGGAATTGGGGCCGAACGCGATCGCCATCGTGGCCGATGCGACCGACATCGCGGCGACCGAAAAGGCCGTCGCGCAGGCGGCCGCAAAATTCGGCAAGCTCGATACCGTCTTCGCCAATGCCGGCATTGCCGCCAACACGCCGCTCGGCGGCACCTCGCTCGAAACCTTCGAGTCGGTGCTCAAGACCAACATCACCGCGGTGTTCTTCACCGTGCAGGCGGCGGTACCCCATCTCAATGACGGCGCCTCGATCATCCTGAACGGTTCTGTCATTTCAGTGCTCGGCAATCCCGGCTATGCGGCGTATGCCGCCAGCAAGGCCGGGGTGCGGGCGATGGCGCGGGTGATGGCATCGGAACTTTCGCCGCGGCGCATCCGCGTCAATGTCGTCTCGCCCGGAGGCACCAGCACGCCGATCTGGAATCGCAACGCGCCGACGCCGGAGGCGATCGTGGCGCTGGAAAGTCACATCTCGAAAGCGATTCCGCTTGGACGCTTCGGCAAGGCGGAGGAGGTCGCCAAGACCGTGCTGTTTTTGGCCTCCGACGATGCGTCGAACATTCAGGGCGCGGAAATCTTCGTCGATGGCGGTACCACCGGTGCACCGGCCGGCGCGCCGATCTATCGCGGGTAAAGAAAAACATAGATCCGGTCAGTGCTATCAGATGATAATTTCATCGAGGTTGTGCTGACCGGTTCCGTCATCTGGTGAGCGTATTTTCAAATTCGGCACCGATACGTTGAACCTTTGCCGCAGTGCACCGACCCCTTTATGGGCCGGGATATCTGAGCACTTTTGCACTGGGAAATTTGAAATGCCGAAAGCCGCGCGCATCTCTCAATCGATACTTGTATCAACGGCGTCTCCGCAGCAATTAGACGATCATCCGCTGGTCCCGATCGCGTTGTTTTCCGGAATAGGTCTTCTCGCATCGCTGATCGCGATCCTGATGGATGTTCCGGGAGCCTGGTACTAAATCCGCTCCATTGTATTTTGTAGCAACGACACCGGCCCGCCGCCGTGGTTCGGCGACGGGCGGCATCTCATCCCAGAATCAGGCCGCGTTGAGATTGGTCGCAGCGTGCAATGCGCCGGCCAGCGCTTTCTCGCGATGTTCCGGTCCCATCTGGATGCCGTCAGCCGGAATGAATTCGAGGTTGGTGACGCCGATGAAGCTGAACACCCAGCGCAGATAGGTCTCGAGATGTTCGCCGACCGCCATAGGGGTTCCGGCGCCATAGAAACCGCCGCGCGAGACCGCGATGATGACGCGCTTGTTGCCGGCCAGGCCCTCAACGCCCTGCGCGCCATATTTAAATGTCTTGCCCGCGACCACGATGCGGTCGATCCAGGCCTTGAGCTGGCTCGGGATGGTGAAGTTGTACATGGGAGCACCGAGCACCACGATGTCGGCGGCGAGGAACTCATCCATCACGGCCTGACCGGCGGCGAGGTCCTGCGCGAGCGCGGCTTCAGGCGGCGCGCCTTGGGCGGCCGCCAGATGCGAGCCTGAGAGATGCGCGAGCGGGGTCGAGGAGAGATCGCGGTAGGTAATGTCGAGGCCGGGCGTTTCCAGCCGGAGCCGGTCGACAATCGCGGCAGAAACCTGGCGGCTGACGGAGTAGGGGCCGAGGACGCTGGAATCGATATGCAGGAGTTTCATGGTGGTCACCCTTGGTATATGTTTGTAACTCAGACTATATGAGTGACTGTCCGCAAACCGCGCAAGAAGGCACATTTTTGAAACCCGAGCACATCAAAGTGCCTATCCTGCCGCCCCTCGCGCATCAGGAAAGCGACTGCCGCGGCGTGGCCTCGATCCTGGCGCGGGTCGGCGACAAATGGAGCGTGTTCGTCATCATGCTGCTCGGCAACGGCCCGCGCCGCTTCAACGAGATCAAGCGCATGGTCGGCGGTATCTCGCAGCGGATGCTGACCCTGACCTTGCGCGGGCTGGAGCGCGACGGCCTTGTCACGCGCACGGTATTCCCCACCATTCCGCCGCGGGTCGATTACGAACTGACGGATTTGGGGCGAGGGCTGTGGCAGCCGGTGGAGGCGCTGGGTAAATGGGCCAGTGAGCATCAGATGCAGATCGAGGATGCACGGGCACGCTTCGATCGGCGCAACGAGGCGGATTGATCGCGGCCTAACGCAGCATGAGGATGCGTTCCCCGGATGCTGCGCAGCGCTCTCCCGGCGATGCGAAGCATCGTCCGGTGCGTTGCGCTGCTGATCCGGGGTCCATCACTCCGCGCTTCAAGTGCTTGGGTCCCGGCTCTGCGGAGCAGCGTGAAGAACGCTGCACCGCGTCCGGGACACGAGAGCTATTGCTTCACATTCTCTGAGCGTCATCGAAGGATGAAACCACGCCTAAATCAGCGACACCAGCCCGCCACCGTGACGCTCCAACCGTCCGGCGAGTTCAAGCTCCAGCAACACCGTGCGCACGATCGCCGGCGACGTGCCGGCCATCCGGATCAGATCGTCGAGCAGCAGCGGCGTCGGTCCGAGCAGGCCGACAATACGGGCGCGATCTCCGGCCGCGGGTTCGAAATCCGGCGACAAATCATCATCGGGTTCGCGCAGCTCAATCGGCCGGCCCATGATCGGCTCGACCGCCTGGATCACGTCAGTCGCTTCCGTGATCAGCGTCGCGCCCTGCTTGATCAGATCATTGGTGCCGGCGGCGCGGGGATCGAGCGGCGAGCCCGGTACCGCAAACACTTCGCGGCCCTGTTCGGCGGCGATGCGCGCGGTGATCAGCGATCCCGAGCGATGCGCGGCCTCCACCACGACTACGCCGAGCGCAGCGCCTGAGATCAGCCGGTTGCGCCTCGGAAAATCGCGGGCGCGTGGCACATGCCCGAGCGGCATTTCGGAAATCGCGCCGCCGGATACGATGATCGCAGCCAGCAGATCCTCATGCTCGGGCGGATAGATCCTGTCGTGGCCGCCGGCCAGCACCGCCATGGTGCCGCCCGCGATACTCGTGCGATGCGCAGCCTGATCGATGCCGCGCGCTAATCCCGACGCGATCACAAAACCGGCGTCGCTGAGATCGCGCGCCAGCGTGCCTGCGAATTTAAGCCCCGCGCCGGAAGCATTGCGCGAACCTACAATCGCGATCATCGGCCGCATCAGTACATCCAGCGCGCCGCGCACGCCGAGCAGAGGCGGCGCATCGTCGAGCATCGCCAGCCGTAGCGGATAACCGGCTTCGCCCGGTGCCAGCAGGCTGACACCGAGTTTTCTGGAGGCCGCGAGTTCGGCGCGGGCATCGTCCTCGCTGTAAATCCGTCCCGGCCGGTCAGCGCCGCCGCGCCGCGCCAGATCGGGCAATCGCTCCAGCGCCGAATGCGCGCTACCGAAATGATTGATCAGGGAACGGAACGTATGCGGCCCGATGCGGTCCGAGCGAATGAGCCGCAGCCAGTCGATACGCTGCGCGTCTGTGAGATGGGGTGTGTTGGGTGTTGGCTTATCCATTCGGTCCTCGACCAGGAGAATGGATCAACCTGAGGGCGAGGGGAAGTGGGCGCTTGCCCGATCTTGAGCGGCCGAAAAGCCCAGCTTAAAGGAGATCGAGGCCGCGGTCACAATGAAGCTGGAAGGGGGGACGCTTGCAGCATTTTTCTTCTGTGCGTGTATTGCGACGCCGGAACTCGAACAGGTAGTATTGGAGGAAATCAAGCGCGTTCGCCGAGGGCGGCGAACATTTCTCGGTACCTCAACAACGGCAGCCAACCAAGCCATGCAGCAGGCCCCGAACAGGAGATTCAGAATGTTCGCAACTGCTGATTCCGCAGCTCTCTGGTTCGATATTTTTAATGGTGTACTACTGGTTGGTGCGTTTTTTGTGCTGGCCGGCACGTGGGGGACCATCAAAACAGCAGCAGTAAAAGAGCGATTTTCGGATGAGCGAATCGCAGCGAACGAAGCAGAAACTAAGCGTTCTGTTGCTGACTCAGATGCAGCTAAGGAAGGCACAGCAAAAGCGAACGAGCGCATCGCGGAGTTGTCGACGCAGTCGGAGCAACTGCGGAAAGATACTGCGGAGGCCCAGCGCGGGGCAGCGGAAGCCCAATTGGACCTAGCGAAATTCAGAGCGCCAAGGATACTATCTGCAGAACAGCTAGATAAGCTGGTCGTCGCGATGAGGCCGTTCGCAGGAACGCCTGTGACATTCGGCGTCTTCCAAGACCCCGAATCAGCGGCTTTTTTGGAGCAAATAAGTACTGCACTTCTTTCGGCTGGCTGGGTTGAACAAGAATGGAAAAGTGGCGGCGATATCGTCTGGACGCGCGCGCCGCCTCATCCAATAGCCGGGTTCACATATGTTACTGGGGTATACGTCCAAGCTGACGGCCCTTCCCATAGCTCCGACTTCGGGCCCATAGTCGTAAAACTAGCAAAATTACTTTCTAACGCTGGCGTCGAGGCCAAATCGGAAATTGGACGTATGCCAGAAAACAGCAATAACGCCGCGATCAAAATATTGATCGGCCAAAAACCGCGCTGAGTTTTGCGCCTACTTGGGACCGGATCAGCCGCAGCCAGTCGATACGATGGGCGTCGGTGAGGTGGGTCGTGTTGGGTGTACGCGTGTCCATCGGTCGGCAGAATGGATCAAGCTGAGGGCGCGGAGAAGGGGGTTCTGGGCGCTTGTCCGATCCCGGCTTGGTTCGTAAAAGCGCATCTGTCCACGCTAGGAAACATCCCGATGATCTCGCTCGCCAACCTCCAGCGCCGTATCGATGCCGGCGAATCGTCTCCCGATGCGGCGATTGCCGAGACGCGGGAGGCGATCGGGGCGCGGGAAAAGACCGTCGGCGCGTTTGTCCGCCAGAATGAAAACGCGCGCGCCGCGAGTGCCGGCCCGTTGCGCGGCATTGCTGTCGGCATCAAGGACATCATCGATACCGTGGATTTACCGACCGAGATGGGCTGTGCGGCGATTTACGGCGGCTGGCAGCCGCGCGCGGATGCGCCTATCGTGATGATGCTGAAGCAGGCCGGCGCGACCATCATCGGCAAAACAACCACCACGGCGTTCGCGGCCAACGATCCGACGCCGACGGTCAACCCGCACAATTCCGGTTATACGCCGGGCGGATCTTCCTCGGGCTCCGCGGCGGCGGTCGGCGGCGGCATGATTCCGCTGGCGGTGGGGACCCAGACCGGCGGCTCGGTGATCCGGCCGGCCTCGTTCTGCGGGGCGGCTGCGATAAAACCCTCGTTCAATCTGTTGCCGAAGACCGGCGTGAAATGTTTTTCGTGGACGCTGGATACGCTCGGGCTGTTCGCGGCCGGTGTCGCCGATCTGGCGCACGGGCTGTCGGCCATTACCGGGCGGCCTGAATTGTTACCGAGTGCGGCGATAGAAGCGCCACGCATCGGCATTGTGACGCAGGATTTTGCCGGTGCGCCGGAAGCGGCCAGCGGAGAGGCATTGCAAGTCGCTGCCAAGGCGGCGGAGCAGGCTGGGGCTTCGGTTCGCACGCTGGCATTACCGGAGATTATCGGCGAAGCATGGCGCGCTCACAATATTGTGCAGTTTTTCGAGGCGCATCTCGCGATGGCCTGGGAATACCGCACCAACTACGACATCGTGCCGCCGCTGCTCCGCAAGCGATTGGACGATACGCGCGACATAACTCCCGCGGCCTATGACGATGCCTGCGCGATTGCGTATCGCGCGCGTGCCGCATTGGCGGAGGTGTTCAAAGACGTCGACGTGCTGCTGACGTTCTCGGCCCCCGGCACAGCACCGAAGGGGCTGGATTCGACCGGCGATGCGCGTTTCAACCAGTTGTGGACCCTGATGGGCGTGCCCTGCGTCAACGTTCCCGCCACCATCGCTGAAGGCGGGTTGCCCGTGGGCGTGCAGGTGATCGCCGGCGTGGGCGACGATGCCAAAGCGTTGGCGGCGGCGCGTTTTGTAGAGGACGCGCTGGCGCGGCGATAACGTTTACTTCGCGCCGATCCGTCCTTCGGTGCCGGCCTGCAACCGCTCGATGTTTTCGCGGTGCATGTAGAACAGCAATAGCGTCAGCACGACGAACAACGACGCCAGTGCGGCATGGCCGAACCACCACAGGAAGATTGGCGTGACGAAACTCGCCACCAGCGCTGATAGCGAGGAGTAGCGCGTGGTTACGGCTGTCGCGAGCCACAACACGCAGAACACGACGGCGGCCGGCCAGAACAGGCCGATCAAAACCCCGATATAAACCGCGACGCCCTTGCCGCCCTTGAACTTCAGCCACACCGGAAACAGATGGCCGAGAAAGGCGCCGAGCGCGGCCAGCATCGCCGCATCGGGACCGGCGTAATAGCCCGCGATGATCACCGCGACAGTGCCCTTGAGCATGTCGCAGAGTAATGTCGCCGCGGCGAGGCCCCTGCGGCCGGTGCGCAGTACATTGGTGGCGCCGATATTGCCGGAGCCGATCGAGCGGATGTCCTGCGTTCCTGCGAGCCTTGTGAGGATCAGCCCGAACGGGATCGATCCCAAGAGATAGCCGAGGATGAACGCCACCGGCAGGAACGCGTTAAGCGACATCTGCGCTGCTCCTTCTGCGCCCGCAAATTTGCCACGAGTCTTTTCTTGACGCGTTTTCTTGACGCGAACCAGTACCCACTTCGCTTGAAAACGCTTTAGACATGCTCAAACACGGTTCTTCCACCGACGATCGTGCGCACGACGCGGCCCGAAAACCTGGCTTCGTCGAACGGCGTGTTCTTGCATTGCGATTTGAGATCGGCGGGGTCAAGCACCCAGGGCGTATCGGTGTCGATCACGATCACGTCGGCCGGGGAGCCCGCGCGCAGCGAGCCGCCGGGCAGGCCCAACAACTCGGCCGGGCGGGTCGACATCGCGCGGATCAGGGTTTTCAAATCCGTTTCACCATTGTGCACCAGCCGCAGCGCCGCCGACAGCATGGTCTCGAGCCCGATCGCGCCGGAGGCCGCTTCGGCGAACGGCAGCCGCTTGACCTCGACGTCCTGCGGATTGTGATCGGACATGATCACGTCAATCAGCCCCGATGCGACCGCCGCGACCAGCGCCAGCCGGTCGTCCTCGGTGCGCAGTGGCGGCGACAGTTTTAAAAATGTCCGGTACGGGCCGATGTCATTTTCGTTCAGGGTCACATGGTTGATCGACACCGAAGCGGAGACCGCCAGACCCGCATCGCGGGCGCGCTTGAGGATTTCCAGCGACTCGATACAGCTCAGCGACGCCGCGTGATAGCGTCCGCCGGTCAGTGCCACGAGCCGCATGTCGCGCTCCAGCATTACGGCTTCCGCAGCGTTGGGAATGCCGCCGAGGCCAAGTCGCGCGGCGAACTCGCCCTCGTTCATGACGCCTTCGCCGACCAGATGCGGGTCTTCGGTGTGGTGCACGATCAGCGCGTCGAAATCGCGCGCATAGGTGAGGGTGCGGCGCATTACCTGCGCATTGGTGACGCTGCGGTCGCCATCGGTGAACGCGACGGCGCCGGCGGCCTTCAACAGGCCGATCTCGGTCATCTCCTCGCCGCGCATGCCCTTTGTCAGCGCCGCCATCGGATGGATATTGACGATCGCGGTGTCTCGGGCGCGGCGCAAGACAAAGTCCACCGTGGCGGAATTGTCGATCACCGGCGACGTATCCGGCTGGCAGACGATGGTGGTGATGCCGCCGGTCGCGGCGGCCTGGCTCGCCGAAGCAAAGGTCTCGCGGTGGCTGGCGCCGGGCTCGCCGACAAAGGCGCGCATGTCGATCAGTCCGGGCGCGACGACCTTGCCGGCGCAATTGATGATGTCGGTGCCTTCGGGCACGCCGGCGGCGCCGATGCCGCGCTTTGAATCGCGGATCACGCCGTCGGCGATCAGCACGTCGCCGGGACCGTCGAAATCGCGGGAGGGATCGACGACGCGGGCGTTGGCAAGCAGGATCGGGCGGCGGTCGGTCAGCATGCTGTCACGCGTTCGGCAGGTTGCGGGCGAGCGCTTCGAGCACCGCCATCCGCACCGCCACTCCCATTTCGACCTGTTCGCGGATCAGCGACTGCGCGCCGTCCGCCACGATGGAATCGATTTCCACGCCGCGATTCATCGGCCCCGGATGCATCACCAGGGCGTCGGGCTTGGCGTAAGCGAGCTTCTTCTGGTCGAGGCCGAAATAATGAAAGTATTCCTGGCTCGACGGCACGAACGAGCCGTTCATGCGCTCGCGCTGCAGCCGTAGCATCATCACAATGTCGGCGCCGTTGAGTCCCTCGCGCATGTCGCGGGCGACTTCGACGCCCATTCGTTCGATGCCGCGCGGCAACAGCGTCGAGGGGGCGACGACGCGGACCCGGGCGCCCATGGTGTTGAGCAACAGGATATTGGAGCGCGCGACGCGCGAATGCATGACGTCGCCGCAGATCGCGATCACAAGCCCCTCGAGCCGGCCCTTATTGCGGCGGATCGTCAGCGCGTCGAGTAGCGCCTGGGTCGGATGTTCGTGGGCGCCGTCGCCGGCATTGATCACGGAACCGTCGACCTTGCGCGCCAGCAATTCGACCGCGCCGGAGGCATGATGCCGGACCACCAGAATATCCGGGTGCATGGCGTTGAGCGTGACCGCCGTGTCCATCAGCGTCTCGCCCTTGCGGATCGAGGACGAGGACACCGACATGTTCATGACATCGGCGCCGAGCCGTTTGCCGGCCAGTTCGAACGAGGATTGGGTGCGGGTCGAGGCCTCGAAGAACAGATTGACCTGGGTGCGGCCGCGCAGCGAGGTGCGCTTCTTGTCGACCTGGCGGTTGAGCTCGACATATTCCTCGGAAAGGTCGAGCAGCCCGGTGATCTCAGGCGCGGAAAGGCCCTCGATTCCCAGCAGATGCCGGTGACCGAGGACAAAGGTCGATTTCGATGCAGGGGTCATTAAAACGAGAGCTATAGGGGCGGATGGCGGATCGGGCAAGCGCGAATAGGGCGCCTGCGAGTTATCCCCTGAGATGTCTCGTTTTCGTCCAGCATTCATATCCCGGGAGGCACCGGTCCGGCCGCGATTTCCTTGGAATAGCGTCATCAAACGGAACTTGCGTCGCCCGCTGGCATTGTCCTGCTCAAGGAGAATCACATGG
This sequence comes from Bradyrhizobium sp., assembly GCA_037201505.1. Classification (GTDB taxonomy): domain Bacteria; phylum Pseudomonadota; class Alphaproteobacteria; order Rhizobiales; family Xanthobacteraceae; genus Bradyrhizobium. Next base: position 253,901 of record JBBCHO010000015.1, on the reverse strand, counting down.
CCGACAACAAGAATCCGAACGAGAATCAGCCCGGCGAAAAGCCGGAAGGAAAGCACCATTACAATCCGGGCAACCAGTCCGGAAAGGAAGCCGAGATCGTCCCCAAGGAAGATGCACATAAAGAGAAAGAGCCGGGAGGCGCATAGCGCCCAGCCTGACAACAAAGAGGCCGCCTCAATTGGCGGCCTCTTTTATTATTGGCCCCTGCAGATATCGTCGCTGTGAAAGGGGCCTACTCGTGAAACCCAGTGTGATCGCGCTCATTGTTGTTGGATGGGTATCTCAGCGGCGGCGCAGACCCTGCTCGGTGGTTTTGCCTTTTTGCGCGACATCGATCCCGGCATCCTGCAGGACATCCGCTATGCCGGGTCGAATAATTTCGTCGGCCGGCCGCTGCCCGGTTATGACGCCGCCGAATGCATGGTGAAACGCGAGGTGGGATTGGCGCTCAAACGCGTGCAGGCGGAACTCGCGCGGCAAAAACTGTCCTTGAAGATGCTGGATTGCTACCGCCCGGCGCGCGCGGTGCACGAGATGGTGCTGTGGGCGCAGAACGGCCGGGAGACACCGGCCGAGCGCCGCTACAATCCCGCGTTCAGCAAGCAGGATCTGTTTCGGCTAGGCTATATCGCCGAGCATTCCGGCCATTCCACCGGTGCGGCGGTCGATCTGACCTTGGTTGATCTGACCGCCGGTCGTTCCCCGGCCTTCGATCCCACCAAGGCCTATGCCGATTGCACCGCGCCGGAGGCCGAGCGCGCGCCCGAAGACAGCGTCGATATGGGCACCGGCTATGATTGTTCCGACCTCAAGGCGCATACCGCCGCCGGTTCGATCACACTGGCCCAGCGCCGATGGCGAAATACGCTGGTTAGCGCGATGGCGAAGCAGGGTTTTGTAAACTACGCCAGGGAGTGGTGGCATTTTTCGCTGCCGGGCAGGGCCGGACCCGCCTATGATTTTCCGGTCACAACGCAGCGCAACTAACCTTTGCGGGCGTGAATTTGAGCCTATTCCGGCGTAAACTGATTCCCCGATACCCAAGGGAAGCGCCGAAGGAAACGTCATGACGCAGGGTTCATTGGCGACGCATGAGGTGTTGAACCAGTCGCCGCCATTTTGGGACGTCAATCTGTTCGCGGTCGATAACCCCCTGATGGAAGCGGTCGCGGCCAATGGTGGCGGTTCCGCGCAGCAGGAACTCTCCGAGTTCGGGCAGCACTGGGGCTCGGCCGCCATGGCCGAGCGGGGCCGGGTCGCCAATGAGAATACGCCCAAACTGAAGACGTTCGACTCCCGGGGCAATCGCCGCGACCAGATCGAATTTCATCCGGCCTATCATGAATTGATGGCGCACAGCGCCCATGCCGGCGTGCACAACTCGACTTGGACCGCACAGGGCAAACCCGCCGGCGGTGCGGCCGAAGTGGTGCGCGCGGCAAAATTCTATATGGCCGCGCAAGTCGAGACCGGGCATCTGTGCCCGATCACGATGACCCGTGCGTCGGTCGCTGCGCTGGCGATGCAACCGGATCTGCTGGCGAAGACGATGCCGGTGATCGCAACGCGCGCCTATGATCCAAGCTTTGCGCCATGGCCGGCCAAGCGCGGCATGACACTCGGCATGGGGATGACCGAGAAGCAGGGTGGCACCGACGTGCGCACCAACATGACGCGTGCGGTCCGCGACGGTGGTGACTATCGCATCACCGGGCATAAATGGTTCATGTCGGCGCCGATGTGCGACGCGTTCCTGGTGCTGGCGCAGGCCGATGAAGGGCTGACATGCTTCTTCATGCCGCGCTTTACGCCGGATGAATCAGTCAACGCGATCGCGTTCCAGCGCCTCAAAGACAAGCTCGGCAACCGTTCCAACGCCTCTTCGGAAGTCGAATTCAACAGCGCCTATGCGCTGCGCGTCGGGGACGAGGGCAAGGGCATCCGCACCATCATCCAGATGGTGCAATTGACGCGGCAGGATTGCGCGATCGCCTCCGCCGGCCTGATGCGATCCGGACTAGCCCATGCGCTGCATCACGCCCGCTATCGCAGCGTGTTTCAGAAACATCTGGCCGATCAGCCGCTGATGCAGGCGGTGCTGTCTGACATGGCGCTGCATGTCGAGGCGTCGATTGCGCTGGTCATGCGGCTGTGCCGGTCGTTCGACCGCGCGCCGGATGACGCGGGCGAGGCCGCCTATATGCGGCTACTGACGCCGGCGATCAAATACTGGGTCTGCAAGAGCGCGCCGGGATTTTTGTATGAGGCGATGGAGTGCCTCGGCGGCAACGGTTATGTCGAAGAGGGTATTCTGGCGCGGCATTACCGGGAATCCCCGGTCAACGCGATCTGGGAAGGCTCAGGCAATGTGATGTGCCTTGACGTGTTGCGGGCCTTGTCGCGCGAAGCGGAAGCAGCCACTGCGGTGTTGCAAGCGCTCGCCAGCGAAACCAGTGGTCTGCCGGGCGCGGCCGAAGCGGTCGCGTTTATCGGCAAGACATTCCGGCGGCCGGACGGCGAGCGGGTGGCGCGGCTGGCAGTGGAACGACTGGCACTGCTCGCGGCTGTGGCTGCGCTCAATCAAGTGTCGCCCCGTCACGCCGAATTGTTCGCGGCAACCCGGCTTGCCGGGAATCATGCCAGCATGTACGGCGCGGTCGATCTCGACCCTGACGATGTCAGGGGTTTGTTGGAGCGGGCGCTGCCGTGAATGCCCATCGCTGGACCGAATACTCTCTCGTCATGCCCGGCCTTGTGCCGGGCATCCACGTCTTGTTCGTTCCACCGAGTCAAGGACGTGGATGGCCGGGACATCTGCGCGAAGACGCGCTTCGCGCTTTTGCCCGGCCATAACCGTACCCAAAACCTGAAAGCCCATTGATGGATTCCCTCGATCCCGCAAGTCCCGCCGCGCTGACGCCGGAAGCGCCTTCGCCCGCCATCCCAGTGCAACGCCCGCCACGGATCTGGAAGTTCTGGGGCACCGCGTTATGGGGCCTTTTCATCTTTGCGGCGATGTTTTTGGGACAATTGGTGGTCGTGGCCTGGTTTGTGTTGCGGCAGGACGGCCCGATCGATGTCGCGGCCGCGGTGCAGGTGCTCGGCAGTGGCCTGACGATTTCGCTGTCCGTGATCACGGGTCTTCCGGCTGTTCTCGCCGCGCTGTGGCTCGCGATCCGCCTGTCGCGCACACCATTCGCCGATTATCTCGCGCTGCGCGGGATGAAATGGACCGATCTTGCGATTGGCATCTTCGCTCTCGTTGTACTGGTTCTCGGCTGGGACCAACTGTCGCGCGCGACGGGGCGCGACGCTACGCCGGGCTTTATGATGGATGTGCTGAAATCGGCCAGCGCCGACGGCGCGCTTTGGCTGCTGGTGATCGCCTTCTGTGTCGCCGCCCCCGTCACGGAAGAATTGTTCGCGCGCGGTTTTCTGTTTCGCGGCTGGTCGGAATCGTTTCTCGGGCCGTACGGCGCGATCCTGCTGTCGTCGATCGTCTGGACCGCGCTGCATTTGCAATATGAGTGGTTCTTCTTTGGCGAAGTGTTCTCGATCGGACTGCTGCTGGGCTATCTGCGCTATCGCACCCGCTCGACCTGGCTGACGATCATCCTGCACGGCCTCAACAATCTCGGCGCTGTCGTGCAGACCTTTCTGCTGGCGGGAACGAGTTAGCTTTCAGTTCGTTGCGCGCAATTTGCTGAGCCGATCCAGCGCGCCCTGAAGAATAAAAATCGCGGCGTGCTCGTCGATCACTTCCGCGCGGCGGGCGCGGCTCATGTCCATGCCGATCAATTCGCGTTCGACCGCGACGGTGGACAGCCGTTCGTCCCACAAAGCGATGGCCAGGCGGGTGAGGCCGGAGAAATTACGGGCGAATGCGCGGGTCGATTGCGCGCGGGGGCCTTCGCTGGCGTCCATGTTGATCGGCAGGCCCAGCACAAAACCCACCGCGTTGCGCTCGGCGGCGATCGCGATCAGGCGTGCCGCGTCGGCCTTGAAGGCTTTGCGCTGGATGGTTTCGACGCCGGTGGCGAGCCGGCGATCGGGATCGGATACCGCAACCCCGATGGTCTTGGTGCCCAGATCGAGCCCGACCAGCGCGCCGCGTTCCGGCCAGTGCGCGACAGCGTCGATTAGCGGTAAGATGAGGGCAGGCATGACCTCGCATACCACGCGGGCGGCAAGCTGGCCAAACGAGGCGCCGATTGAGGGTTTTGAGCCCGAATTGGCCGGTTAGGGGGCTCCCCGCGGTTGCGGCGCAAAACCACCCTCTGCTATACGGCAGGCTGAAAATCGCCATTCGGGACACTATTATAATGTCGGTATTATAATGTCGGTCGATGCTGCCACCGTCCGCCGTATCGCGCATCTGGCGCGAATTGCGGTCACTGAACCGGAAATACCGCATCTGCAGGGCGAACTGAACGCGATGCTAGCCTTTGTCGAGCAACTCACAGAGGTCAATGTCGAGGGTGTTGAGCCGATGACATCGGTGACCCCGATGGACATGAAAAAGCGCGCTGACGTGGTCAATGACGGCGAGATCGCCGACGATGTGGTCAGGAACGCGCCGGAAACCCAGGATCACTTCTTCCTGGTGCCGAAGGTGGTGGAATAAATCATAGCGTTTTCGAGCGAAGTGGATACCGGTTCGCGTAAAGAAAACGCGTCAAATATATAGGCTCTATCTTAGAGACGGGAAATCCGATGTGCATGCTCTGTGACGATGAAAAGGCCTACGCGGCCTATATGAATTATATCGACGCCATGGAGCGTCAGGGCAAGGCGGCCGATCCCGACAAGGCGATGGATGCCGTGCTCGACCAGCTGGAAGCCGACGACAGGAAACGCCGCGACGATCCGGCCAACGACAAGACGCTGTCTCCCTTCTTCTGCAGCCCGGTTAATAAATGACCGATTTGACATCGCTGACTATCGCAGAGGCCAAGGCCGGCCTCGCGAATAAATCCTTTACGTCGCTGAACTGACCGATGCGCATTTGTCGGCGATCGAAGCCGCGCGCGCGCTCAATGCCTTTGTGCTGGAGACGCCGGATCAGGCGCGGGCCATGGCGCTTAAGGCCGACGCTGATATTGCCAAGGGCGAGGGCGGTCCGCTCGCGGGCATTCCGCTCGGGATCAAGGATCTGTTCGCGACCAGGGACGTGCGCACCACCGCGTGCTCAAAGATCCTCGGCAACTTCGTGCCGCCGTATGAATCCACCGTCACCTCGCAGCTCTGGCGCGACGGCGCTGTCATGCTCGGCAAGCTCAACAATGACGAATTCGCGATGGGCTCGTCGAACGAGACCTCGTGCTTCGGCCCTGTGGTCAATCCGTGGCGGCGCGAGGGTTCCAACACCACGCTGGTGCCGGGCGGCTCATCCGGCGGCTCCGCGTCGGCGGTGGCGGCGTCGCTGTGCATGGGCGCGACCCGCGACCGACACCGGCGGTTCGATCCGCCAGCCCGCCGCGTTCACGGCGACCGTGGGTATTAAGCCGACCTATGGCCGCTGTTCGCGTTGGGGTATCGTGGCGTTTGCCTCGTCGCTCGATCAGGCCGGGCCGATTGCGCGGACCACACGTGATGCTGCGATCCTGATGCGCTCGATGGCCGGTCACGATCCCAAGGACACCACGTCAGTGGATCGTCCGGTGCCGGATACGAGGCGGCGATCGGCAAGTCCGTGAAGGGCATGAAGATCGGCATCCCCAGGGAGTATCGCCTCGACGGTATGCCCGCGGAAATCGAAAAGCTGTGGACCGAAGGCGCGGCCTGGCTGAAGGCCGCCGGCGCCGAATTGGTCGAGGTGTCGCTGCCACACACGAAATACGCACTCCCGGCGTATTACATCGTGGCACCCGCCGAGGCCTCATCCACAACCTCGCGCGCTATGATGGCGTGCGTTATGGCCTGCGTGTGCCCGGCCGCAGCATCGGCGAGATGTACGAGAACACCCGCGCCGAAGGGTTCGGCCCGGAAGTGCGGCGTCGCGTCATGATCGGCACCTATGTGCTCTCGGCGGGCTACTACGACGCGTATTATTTGCGCGCGCAAAAAGTCCGTACCCTGATCAAGAAGGACTTTGAGGATTGTTTTGCGAAAGGCGTCCACGCGATCCTGACGCCGGCGACGCCATCAGCCGCATTCGGCATCGGCGAAAAGGGCGCCGAACCCGTCGAGATGTATCTCAACGACATCTTCACGGTGACCGTGAACATGGCGGGACTGCCGGGGATCGCGATCCCGGCCGGCAAGGATAGCCAGGGCTTGCCGCTCGGCCTGCAACTGATCGGCCGTCCGTTCGATGAAGAGACGCTGTTCTCGCTCGGCGAGGTGATCGAGCAGGAAGCAGGCCGTTTCACACCCGCGAAGTGGTGGTGACGTCGGTGGATTTCAAAGCCAGCCTCTCGGACGCTGCGCCGGCGCCGGATCTGGCCCCGACATTGGCGGCGATGTGGTGGGCGGCCAAGGGCGACTGGGACAAGGCGCACAGCATCGCCCAGGATGAGGAGACCTCGGACGGGTCGTGGGTGCATGCCTATTTGCACCGCGTCGAGGGCGATCTCGGCAATGCCGGCTATTGGTACCGCAAGGCTGGCAAACCGGCCGCGAGCGGTCCGCTCGAGGCCGAATGGGATCAGATTGTTCAAGCGTTGCTCAAGAACGAGCGGGTATAACTGCCCTTACGACGTTAACCTTGTTTGAGCGCGCACGGCGCGGCCACCTCGGCGCCACCTTGTTCATGATAAGATCATCGTTAGCGGGGCGGGGTCCGCAGCAAGGTTTTGCGTGCGAGTACTTGATATGCGGGCGTGGGTTCTAGCGGGGGCGGCCATCGCATGCGCAGCGATCCTTGCCGGATGCGCGACGGTCTACAATCTGCCCGGCAATGCGCCGCTCGGCACTGACCTCAGCGACAATAATGTCGGTCGCGCGGTTCCCTCTTACGAAGACGATCTATTACTGGGCTTGTCATTCTCGGGCGGGCGGCACGCGCGCGGCGGCGTTCTCTTTCGGCGTGCTGACCGAACTCGATCGGTCTCGTTCAGGTTCCAACCAGGCCAAAACGCTGCTCGACCCGCGTCGACTTTGTCTCGGGCGTGTCCGGCGGCTCGGTGACGGCGGCCTATTTCGGCCTCAAGAAGCGCGCTGCGCTGGATGATTTCCGCGAACGTTTCCTGCTGCGCAATGCCGAGGAGGGGCTCAACACCCAAATCTCGCTCGGCAATATCGGCCGCGCGCTGGGCGGCGGCGTCAATAACAGCCAGTTCACCAACTGGCTCGACCGCAATTTGTTCGACGGCGCCAAGTTCGATGTGTTCGGCGAGGAGCGGCGACCGCGGGTATGGATCAACGCTTCCGACATCTATAACCGCACGCCGTTCGTGTTCGGCAAGACCGCCTTCGACGCGCTGTGCAGCGATATCCGCTCCTACCGGATCGCCGAAGCGGTCGCGGCCTCGGCAGCGGTGCCGCTCGCCTTTGCGCCGATCGTGCTGGAGACCTATCCCGGCGGCTGCGCGACCCAATCACCCGCATGGATCGAGCGCGCCCGTAGCGACCCGAACGCGCAAACCGCTGTTGAAGGCATTCGCGGAAGCCAATGCGCGTTATCATGACGGCTCGATGCGCTACGTCAAACTGCTCGATGGCGGCCTCGTCGACAATTTCGGCCCTGTCCGGCTTCAGCATCGGGTTGCTGGCGGCGCAGCGCCCGTTCGAGCCGATGACCGAGCGGCAGGCAGTGCGAGTACGCCGGATCATGTTCCTGGTCGTCGATGCCGGGCGCGACATCTCCGGCGACTTTGCGCAGCGGATCGAGGGTCCCTCGGGCACCGAACTGGTCGCGGCGACGGCCAATACCGCGATCGATGCCAGCGTGCGATCGAGCTACGCGGCGTTTTCGACCTTGATCAACGACTGGTCCGCCAAGGTGAAGCGCTGGCGCTGTGGTCTCACGGCAGCAGAGCGATCGCGCCTCGGTGTCGGCGCCAACTGGCGCTGCGGGGACGTCAGCGTCCTCGTCGACCGGGTGAGTTTTCGACCAGCTTGGGCCGGCGCGCGCGGGGCATTCTCAGCGCCATCCCGACCCGGTTCGCGCTGCCGGCGGAGCAGGTCGATCTCCTGATCGAAGGCGGCGCCGATGCGCTGCGCCAGAGCAAGTCTTATCAGGCCTTCCGCAAGGGGGCTTTGACCATTAAAGCGGCGGATATCTGAAAGCTTTCCGCCGCCGAAATAATGGGCCCAGAGTTCCATCGACATCATCGGCTTTTGCGTTGCGTTTGTCGCAGCACTTCGTCATGCTTTCTCCATGACAACGGTTTGTTCATGAGCATCGACGGTGTTCCACCTTCCCAGGAGCTTGACCGGATTCTCGGTTCCTCGAAGCTGGCTCAAGCGATCGAGAGCGACAGATACAAGCATTTGCTCGATCATGCTCCGGTGGGCCGTGGCGGTATCGCGGGGCACCTTGGACAAGCAACATGTTGTCTACATCAATCGATTGTTCGAGAACCTGATGTCGGTGCAGGCCGCCGACGTGGAGGGCCAAAGCTGGACCTGTCTGGATGGTTTTCTCAACGAGGATAATCCGGCCCAGACCTTGGGCCAGGCGATCCAGGATGGTCAGGATTTCGTCGGCGTGTTCCGTCCATCCGGGCTGGTCGACCGCCTCGTCATTGTGCAGGCCTATGCCTCCGTCATCGAGAGCGATAACGGCATCGAGAATTTCCGTATTGCCGCGCTGGTCGATGTCGGCGGCCGCGAACGGGCGCAGATCGAACAGTTCGAGAGCCAGATCCGGGATCGCGACATGTTGATGCGCGAACTTCAGCACCGGGTGAAGAATAATCTTCAGCTGATCACGGCGTTAATCCGGCTGGAGGCGCGATCGGCGGCGGAAGGCGAGACCGTGGCGTTGGGGCGGCTGGCAAGCAGGATCGATGCGTTGACGGTATTGTACCGGACGCTTTCGGCCGAGGATGCCGCAGCCGAAATCGATCTCGGCCAATATCTTTCTGATGTCGCGACCTCCGTCATGGAGGTCAATGCCACGCCGGGTGTGGCCATCGCGATCGAGACCGCGTTCTGCCCGCTCTCGATCAATGTAGCGATGCCGGCAGGGCTTCTGATCAACGAGATGCTGACCACCAACGCGCTGAAATATGCCTTCGTCGGCCGCAGCGGCGGCCAGCTGAAGCTGATCTGCAAGCAGGAGAGCGGCCGCGTCACCGTCATCGTATCCGATGATGGCGTAGGATTGGGCGATCACCAGGAATGGCCGTCGCCCCGCAAGCTCGGCGCCCTGATCCTCCAGACGCTCAAGGAAAACGCCCGCAACGTCGTGTTTAGGGCTGAAAGCATCCGCGGCCAGGGTACCTGGTTCACGCTGATGTTCGATGTGGCGCAGGGGGCGATGCCCAACTAGGTCCGCCGGACTCTTCAGGTGTGGCTGAATTTGCGTCGCTCAGCGGATTTCAGGGGTTTTCCGGCGCTTCCCGCTCGGGATAAAAGACGCCCATGAACGCACCTCTCAAATCATCCAAACTGATCAAAGGCGCCACCGGCGACTGGGAAATGGTCATCGGGCTCGAAGTCCATGCCCAGGTCACCTCGCACTCAAAACTGTTTTCGGGGGCCTCAACCGAGTTCGGCGGCGAACCGAATGCCCATGTCTCGCTGGTCGATGCGGCGATGCCGGGCATGCTGCCGGTTATCAACGAGGAATGCGTCAAGCAGGCGGTGCGCACCGGTCTTGGGCTTAACGCCAAGATCAACCTGCGCTCGGTGTTCGATCGCAAGAACTATTTCTATCCGGATCTGCCGCAGGGCTACCAGATCAGCCAGTACAAGTCGCCGATCGTCGGCGAGGGCGAGGTGGTGGTTGAGTCGGGAGATGGCGAGAGCGTCACGGTCGGCATCGAGCGGCTGCATCTGGAGCAGGATGCCGGCAAGTTACTGCACGATCAGAGCCCCGAGCCTGTCCTTCGTGGACCTCAACCGCTCCGGTGTGGCGCTGATGGAGATCGTCTCCAAGCCGGATATCCGCTCGTCAGAGCAGGCCAAGGCCTATGTGCAGAAGCTGCGCTCGATCCTGCGCTATCTCGGTACCTGTGACGGCGATATGGAAAGTGGCAGTTTGCGCGCCGACGTCAATGTCAGCGTGCGCAAGCCGGGCGGACCACTCGGCACCCGATGCGAGATCAAGAACATGAACTCGATCAGCTTCATTGGTGACGCGATCGAATACGAGGCGCGGCGCCAGATCGAAATCCTCGAAGAAGGTGGCTCCATCGACCAGGAAACCCGGCTGTACGATGCCAACCAACGTAAGACCCGTGCGATGCGCTCCAAGGAAGAGGGCGCATGACTACCGCTACTTTCCGGATCCGGACCTATTGCCACTGGAATTTAGCGAAGCCTATGTCGCGGATTTGCGGGCTGACCTGCCGGAGTTGCCGGACCGGAAGATGGCGCGGTTCATCGCCGAGTTCGGCCTTTCACCCTATGATGCTGGCGTGCTTGTGGCCGAACGCGAGAGTGCCGATTACTACTTCGAAAAAATGGTCAGTGAAGGCGCTGAGCCAAAGGCAGCAGCAAATTGGTTCATAAACGAGTACTTGGGGCAACTAAGTAAATTTGAGGACGCCAGCCAAGATCTAATAGCGCAGGAATCTCCGAATATTACCGTCTCGATAGGATCAGGTACGTCTGCTAGGTCGGGCCAAATTACGATAAATTGGACCGCGCCTGAGGCGAACAGCGCAATCGTGCGGATGATTACGTCTAACGACATCACTGGTAAGTCTGCGAAAGCCCTGCTTGGGTTCGTTATCGAAATTGGACCGGTAGCCGAACCGGAGGACGTTAGAACAATCGCTGAATGCCTCAACATGAAGCAGGTCACCGACCTCGGCGCGATCGAAAAGGTGGTCGACGACATCATCGCGGCCAATCCCGACAAGGTCGCGCAAGCCCAGGCCAAGCCGGCGTTGATGGGCTGGTTCGTCGGTCAGGTGATGAAATCATCCGGCGGCAAGGCCAACCCGCAGGCCGTCAACGATCTGCTCAAGGCCAAACTCGGCATCTGAATTGCGCGCGATGTGACGTCTTCGTCGTCCCGATGCGACGCTGTCGTTGTCAACGTGACGCTGTTGGCGTCGCCGTCGACATGCTCGTGAGCGCGCGTGTGCATCAATTATTCACCATAAGCGCGGCGATGCATCGGGCGCGATCCCGCAATCGCGGATGCGAATCAGTCCCGCGGCAATTCTCGCAAAAATCCGGTTTTGGCGAGCACCGATGAGACGCGAGGCCGGTGAGCACGAAAATTTTTTCATTGCCAAAAATCGCGACTCAGAGTCCGTGCGGCGCGTTTTTTTCGGGCGTTGATGAGTCGCGACGACGTCGAATTCGTGTCGCGCGATCAATGCGTGAATTGCGAAAACACCTGCAGCACAGTAGTTTCTTGTGCTGTTGACATTCGCAAGTGTTGCGTTTCCGCAGGCTACTTGCATCGTTGTGTGGATGCGTTGTCGTGTTGCCGACGAGCACGCGTCGCGCGCTCTGCCATCGCTGCGTCCAACACTTCCTTAAGCGAGAAGCTGTTTTTTTAGATGCGTTGGTGTATTCGGGATGTAGTGCATTTCGATTCCCGAGTGGCACGCAGCGATTAAGCATCTCACTACATTAGGAGGGCAACTGGCCAAGAAAGCTAAGAAGGCAAAGAAGGCGAAGAGCGCAGTGAAGAAGACTGCGAAGAAGACCCGCAAGGTCGCCAAGAAGAAGAAGTAATCTCGCTTCTGAAAAATTGCCGGCGGCTTGATGCCGGCACGTCACACGAGCCTTCAGGATAGTTTGCTTCTCGAAGCGGATTTTGAAAGCAGGCTCTGGTCGACGAACGAGGGTGTTCGGCGAGACATCAGGTCAAACGGCTGGATCGTCATTTTAGGGAGTTCGCTTCTTGAAACCGGTCCCGGCAGAAGAAACAATTTTTCTTCGTTCGGTGCGGATCTTGAGGGTCCGCAATTTCACCGGGTCGCAAAGCCCGATTGAGATCTGGTCCTGACGTGTTCGCCGACGCCCTCGTTCCCTGCCGGTGCCGATAGCGCCCGGTACAGCGCCAAATCCCACCTTCAAAATCCCCCTTAACGTCTGTCCTGATCAGGCCACGGCCCCAAAGCCGGGGCGGTTTGTGCGTTGGCGCCTCGGCACGCGTTCGCGGCCGATGGTTATCGTTTCGCCAAATGGCACGGTAAACCAAATTCCAGAAATGAGCAGAGCCCTGCAAAACCGTGGCTTTTGCAATTTCTCCGGCGTGCGCGCCGTGCGTGCGTTTACGCCGCATTCATCCCGATACTTAAACTGCTCTTCAAATTTGATGGGTCATGATGATCCCAACAAGCCGGCAAACGGCGGTTGGGATAGCAAAAGCGTTTTTAACAGTTGGACGGGGGCCGCGCTCGGGACAGCGCGGCCAAAAAATCAAAAAAGGGGATAACAGATGTTTCAGGGGCATTTCGATCTGGATACCGCAACGCCGGTGGATGCGCACGCGATCCCGGATGTGTTGTTCGAGCGCGGCTTGTACTGGGCCAGCGGCCGCTCCGGGGTGGTCAACCTGATCGCCGCGCATAAATGGTTCAACCTCGCCGCCGTGAAAGGCCGCGCCGGTGCCATTGCGATGCGCGCGAGGTCGCCGAGATGATGTCGGACGTCGAAATCGCCACCGCCCAGCGCGAAGCCCGGGCCTGGATAACAACCCAGCAATGAGCTTTCAGGGGATGGGTTATCGCGCCCCTTCGCTTGTTGCTTCACTTCCCGCCGCTCGTGCGCAGTCCGGAAGCCGCCAACGCCAGCGGCGTATGCCGCAGCGTTCTATCTACTGACTGTCATACCGGTGCGCGCTTGCCTAGCGGCACGCGCCGAAGGGCTACGCGTAATCGCTGCGGGTCCGGTGTTCCTCCACGTCGGCGCTACGTTCGAAGAGCCTACCGTGCCCTGGTAGGATCCAACCGAAGGCGCCACGACGGATCCGTATCCTCCGGTGCCGGTGGTTTGCGCCAGCGCGAATGTGCTGGTGAGCGTGAGCGCCGTTGCCAGCGCGATGGTTGTGACTTTGGTGGTTGTCATTTTCATGGGTTATCTCCGTCTCCATTAGATAGGAGACAACCGCGCCATCCGCTCATCCGTTCCGTTCAACTCTTCTTTAGCGGGCCGTTATGGCCTTACGGTTCTGTAATGGATGCTGTCGCGTTACCGCGAAGGCCAAGTCCAATTCGGCGCGAGGGCCGTCCTTGACGATGGTTTCGCCAAGTTGCTTTTCCAGCACAATCTGCTGGCTGTCGGCTTCGGCGGCCAGCGCGGAAACAAGCATCTGTGCATGCGAGACCACGATCACCTGCGACTGCTTCGCCGCCTTCGCAATCAGGCGGGCGAGCGGCGGCAGCAAATCCGGATGCAGGCTCGTTTCAGGTTCGTTGAGGATCATCAGGGTAGGCGGCCGAGGCGAAAGTAGCGCGGCGACGAGCAGAAGATAGCGCAGGGTCCCGTCGGATAATTCGGCGGCACTGAGCGGCCGAAGCAGGGCCGTGCTGATACATTTCGAGTTCGAAATATCCGTCTGTGCTGGTCACCTCGACACGCGCGCCGGGAAAAGCGTCGGCGATCGCGGCTTTCATTGCCTTTGCATCGCCGATTTCACGAATGGTTTGCACGGCTGCGGCCAAATCCGATCCATCGCTCGCCAGCACCGGCGTATAGGTACCGATCTGCGGTCTGCGTGCGGGCGCTTCCCGGTCGGTGCGCAAATGATCGTAAAATCGCCAGTCCCGCATCCGCTCGCGCATCATCAGAAGTTCGAACCCGTCGCGGGGATCGCCGCAATGGGTCATCATGCTGTCAAATGATGCCAGGTGCTCATAGGCCTCCCGCCATTCGCCGCCGTCATTGCGGATTCGTACGAAACGGTTGTTACGAACGGCAAAACGCATTGGCCCGTCCAAGCCGCTCGCCGGTCCACAGGCTTTCAACCTTGATCTCCGGGTCGCTTGAAAATTGCGAGCGCGAGTCCGGCGACGGCAGACCGAGATCGATGGCATAACATAATCGGTCCCGGAGAACCCGAGCCTCAGGCTGACAGGGTTTTTGCGGACCACACCTTGCACTGGTTGATCTCCCGCCTTCATCGCGCGGGAAAAAGCTTCTGGACCGGCCCACAATGTCGATTGCAGGCCACCTTCGGCGGCCAGCGACTGGATGATGCGGCCTCCTTGCGCGATATCGGCCAACCAATCGCAGGCCACGATACAGGCTCGATTTGCCACTGCCGTTGGCGCCGGTGACAACGTTGAGCGCGCCCGAGCGGCACCCGGATGTCGCGCAACGAGCGATAGCCGGCAATGGCAAGTCTGGTCCATCATGAAGCAAGACCCGGATCGATCGTGCGCCGGACGGCTAACTTTGTTCGCAAAAAGCAAAATCGCAGGGATGGCGGAGCCGGAGGGATTCGAACCCTCGATAGGGCTTTACAACCCTATAACGGTTTAGCAAACCGCCGCCTTCAGCCACTCGGCCACAGCTCCGTTGGGGCCGATATGCCCGACACCGGGGCGAGCCGCAAGCGGGCCAATTGCGCGCCGGCGAATTCCCGGCGATTTTGCCCGCGGAGACGCGTGATGATGGCGCCCCGGCTTCCCGCAAATCCTGAAGCGGAGGTCTGACGTGGAAGCCTTTATGCGGAAGCCTTGGGAAGGTCCCGACAGGCTTGCGACCCGTATTACAACGGGGTTTCGATCACGTTTCCGTGTTATTTGTGCAACATCGGTCCGAAAACAGTGGTTCGGGGGCGCTTGGAACGCCTGCTTTATGTTGCGTGTGCAGAGACCTTCGGTAAGGGTGATGGCGCGACGGAGGGGGGCACCCGAGGTCGTCCCGTTCTAAGTAGTTCGCTGACCCGCCGCGGGTATGTGCGAACACGAAGTAGCTGAGCAGTGTTCCTCTTTCGGGGGGACGAGGGACCTGCTCAGCGACGACGGCCTGACTGCCCGACCAATCCGTCCGGCCATTTCCCACCTCTCTTGCAAAACGCCTAGCGGATCAGGATCGACTCCGAGATCGCGGGCTGTCGATTCGACGAAGCTTCGCGGACAATTGTCTGCCGCGAGCTTCAACTGGCGTTGCGCTTCCTTCTTGTTCTTCTTCACCAGCGCCAATTCTCCGCCGTAGAAATTAGCCTCGCAGGTTTGCGCCAGCCTGGTCCGGGGATCGCTGTCGGCGGCCGCCGCGACGGTTTGTTCGGCGCTGAGTTCGCCGAGATATTGCCGGATCACCGGCGCCGGGCCACACCGTCATGTCCAGTTGTTTTGCGGCCTCCGCCAACTGACCCTTGCCGTTATTGCGGCGTTCGGCGAGATCGCGCCACAGCGCGGCATAGGCGTCCTTTGGATTGAGTTCGGCGGCCTTCTTGAAATCCGCAACCGCGTCCGGCAGGCGCCCGCCGATCACATACGCGACACCCCGGTTGAAGTAGACGGTCGCATCGTCGGCCTCGAGTTTGACGGCTTTGGTGAAGTCGTCCAGCGCGCCGGGGGTATTGCCCAGCATGTAGAACACCCGCCCGCGCGTGAAATAGGCCGCGGCATAATTCGAGTCGATCCGGATCGATTGGTCCAGGTCAGCCATCGCGCCCTTGAGGTCGCCCCGGCTTCTATAGAGGTCGCCGCGGGCAAGGAAGACCATGGCATAGCCGGGATCGAGCCGGATCGGACTCGTTCAGGTCGGGCGAGCGCGTGCTCGAAGTCGCCCTTGTTCTTGTAGAGATTGCCGCGCTCGGTATAGGCCCAGGCGTTCTTTGGATCGAGCCTGATGGCTTCACTGAAGTCCGCGAAGGCGTGATCGAGATCGGATTTGATCAGGTAGGCATTGCCGCGATTGACGTAGGCGGCGGGCGTAACGGCTGTCGGCCCTTGATGGCTTCGTTGCAATCCGACAAGGCGCGATCCGGATCCTTCTTGGCCAACCACCATCCGCAGCGGCTGCCGAATGCGACGGCGCGATTGGCTGCCGTCAGCTTGGGATCCTTGATGACGCGGTCGCATGCCGCGATGCTTTCATCGGCCTTGCTGACCTCTCCGACAAATTTGCAACGATCAAGATCGCTCTGAGTATCGGCGAGAGCCGGGACCGGCGAACGCAAGCGATGTGAACAGTCCAGCGAGGAGTATCGAAAAACGCATATTCCCTCCGGTTTTCCCGTCGCTATGGACGGTTCAAATCCCATCCGGTTACCTATGTCGCGAAGCGGTTGTCGCGCAACAAGCTTGAAAAGATCGATGCGCTATCGATCACGCCAAAATCATCGCGCGCTGATCGCTCCAGAATGGTGCAAGCCCTGCGGAGTCTGTCTACGCATCGTTTGTTTTTTGCGTTTGCTTGGCCCGTCTTCGCCCCTTCCATGTGACGGAAAATAGGGCAATGAATGGCGTCGCATTGCGCTGATTCGAAGCACCAAAAAAGCACGTCCGGCGAGGCTGTTTTTTTGCGCGTTACAACGGATGGTCGCGCCGCAAAAAACCCGAGGCGTCTCTCGCACAGCGAAACACAGCCAAGAAAGTATATACAAAATCAATTACTTAAGGTGATTTTTGATCCTTCAACAATGCTTGCAGATTTGCAACACACGCCGGAAAAAGGGTTCGGATCGAGTTTCACATGACAAGTTTAAATTGCGTTTCGATCAGGGCAGGGACAATCCTAGTTCAACAAATAGGCATCTTGAGTTCGTCCGTCGGTGACTTTTCGTAGGCGAAACTAGAGTGACCGGAAGATGGGCGGGATACGCGTTTCACAGGACCATAGGGGGACATATGCAACTGAACAGTAAAGCGCTACTTGCGGCAGCGGGCCTTGCCGCGTTCGCATTTTCGCCGGCCAACGCATACGAAGCAGGGTATCCGGGCTGGCAAACCAAGCCGGGCGCATTCATTGGTGCGAGCGCCGGTGTCCCGCCGCCGGGCATCTATATGTTCAACCAGCTCTTCACCTACCAGTCTAACCTGACCGGACCCGGGACCCACGCCGCTTGGACTTGGTACCCACAACAGCGTGCAGGGCAACGTGGACGTGCAGGGCTTCCTGTTCGTTCCGGGCTGGACCTTCCTCGGTGCGACTTACGACGCTGTCATCGTTCAGCCGTTCATTTCGGCAGGCGTCGGTAATCCGGCTGGTCTCAACCCCAATGGCGCCAACGTGTTCTCGGGCGTTCATAACACCTACTTCGTCCCCGTCGAATTGAGCTGGAAACTCGGGACCAGTGGCTTTGCCGTGAAGACCGGCTTGGGCATCGGTGCGCCTGACGGTACCCAGACCGGGCCCGACCGGTCTCGGCAACGTCGGTAACCCCTGGTGGACCTTCCAGCCTGAATTGATCTTGTCGTATCTGGGCAATGGCTGGAACTTGTCGGCCGCGATCTACGACGAAATCAATACCGCCAACAGCAAGGACAACTACACGACCGGTGATATCTTCCACGTCGACTTCACCGCGACCAAGACCATCGGAAAGTGGACGTTCGGCCCGGTCGGTTACTACGTCGCGCAGGTTACGGATGACAAATGCCCGGTTGGCACTTGCACCCTTTTCAATCCGCTCGGCACTCTGACCAACGCTTCGCGCTACCAGCTCTTGGCTCTCGGTGGTCTCGTTGAATACAATTTCGGACCGGCGAGCCTTTCGGTATGGGCAACGCAGGAAGTGTACTCGAAAGCCACCAATAATGCGGCTTCGGCATCGGTCTTCACCGGTGGTAACGACTTCTCGCTCATCACCCGGGGCATGACGGTCTTCGCGACCCTGAGCTACCGTCTCTGGGCTCCTGAAGAACCGACAAAGCCTGTCTTGATCCACAAGTAAGCGCCAACCAGACCTTACCTGCAAAAGTCCCCCTTTCGATAGACGGTTGATCGTCTATCGGGAGGGGGATTTTCTTTTGACAATGGCGATGCGAACCGCGGCTTCGGATGCCGGCAGGGTGTCTGGCCGCGGTTTAATGGATAAGCCGCAGGACGGATCTATTCGAGGCTGCCGCGGTGCAAATCGGCCTCGATCTGGAGCCGCGTTCCGCCGCCAAATCGCGCGCGATAGACCTGCAGATTTTCCATGATCCGCTGCACGTAATTACGCGTTTCGGAGAACGGAATCTGCTCGACCCAGTCGACCGCGTCGACCTTGGGATCGCGCGGATCGCCATAGCGGTCGATCCACTTCTTCACGCTGCCGCGGCCGGCATTGTAGGCCGCAAATGTCATGATGTAGGAGCCGCGGTAGTCCTCGATCAGGCCGCCAAGTTCGGCCGCTCCGAGTGCGGCGTTGTAGACCGGATCATTCTTGAGCCGGCCGAGATCGAAACTGGCGCCGTATTTCTTGCAGACATATTTGCCGGCATCGGGCGTCACCTGCATCAGCCCATAGGCTTGCGCGGGAGACACCACGGCGGGATTGAACGCGCTTTCCTGCCGCGCGATGGCGAACACGATGCTCTGCTCGACATCGGGCCCGATCGACTTGAACGGCGGAATCCCGTTCACAGGATAGGCATAGAAGTCAAACGGTAGTCCGCGGTTGAGCGCGGCCTTGCCGGCCAGCAGCATCGCGCGCGCGTCGCTGTTGCGGCCGGCCAGTTCGCCAAGCCCGACCAGCACATCGGGATCGCCATTCTCACCCATGTCGCCGAAAATCGGGATCGCGATTTCGCGCTCGTCCAGCGCATAGAGCAGCGCCACGGCGCGAACCACCTCGAGCCGTTCGATCGAGCGCCCGCGGGCGGTGGGCACGTCGTTCAAGTCGATCTGCGGCAGGCCGAGCTTGGCGCGCGCCAGCTGGCCGTAATAGCTGGTGGATTGCTCTGCGGCCGCCGTGTAAGCGGTGCGGGCCTCCTGAGAGCGACCCGAAGCTTCGGCGGCGCGGCCCTGCCAATAGCCGGCCCGCGCCAGCGCGGTCGGGTTGACGCTGCCGACCCCGATGCGCGCAAAATGCTGCGCGGCCGTCGCGGGATCGTTGAGAAAGCGCAGCGCAATCCAGCCCGCGGTGAATTCCTGTTCGGTCTTGTAGATGTCGCGCGCGGGCAGGGCGGCGTCGCGCGCGATCAGGTATGCGTTGCGGTGCTCGCCGACGTCGAGCATCTTGCGCGCCAACAGCCGCCGTTCGACCCACCACTCATCCAGATTGTAGAGCCGATTGGGATCCTTTGGCGCGTTCAGCATCAGTTGCGCGGCCTCGGGGAATTTTTCTTCCCGGCGCAGCAGCTGGATCTTGCTGAAGATGTAGCCGGGATCGCTGCGCAACTCGCCGGGTACGGCGTCGAGCAAAGCCCGGGCGTTGGAAGCCTTGCGATTGGAGGCGATCCGCGCCTTCACCAGCGCGACTTCGCCACTGCCGAGCCGCTTGGCGGCGCGCAACGCGGCGGCCTCCTGCTCGGTGCCGTACGCCATCAGGTCCATGCGCGCCTTCTGATCGCCCGCCGTCAGCAACGCGCCGAACAGATCGAGCGCTGTGTTTTCGGTATCCTCCGACATCGGATCGTTGCGCCAGGCTTCGCGCACCAGGCGCTCGGCATTGGCCCGGTCGCCGCGTCCGATCATCGCCCGCGCCAACGCGAAGCGGCCCTTGGCCGAGAGCGGAGATTCGTTCTCGAACCACGCCCATACGGTCGCGTCGTCGCGGTGATCGTCCCACAGCGCCGCTTCGCCGCGCCGGCGCAGGAAGGTCTGCGACGGCCAGCTCGGATTGGCGGTAATGAAGGCACGGTAGCGCTCGACGGAGGCGCCATTGTCGTCGCTGCGCAGAATGATCCATTCGGCGAGTTTTCGGGCGACCGGGTCCGATATGTCCGCTTCCGCCTGCGTCGCATCCGCCGGCTTGTGCTTGCGCACGAGCTCGATGACGTTCTCCAGCGCGTCGGTATCGGCCTGCGAGGTCGACGAGGTCGCAGCGACCACCGCCGTCGCCACCGGCTTGCGGGCGGGCGGCAAAGCCGCATGCTGGCGCGTCGCCGGCATGATCGCGGCTGTCGCAGGCACGGCAGGCGAATTCTTGGCGGTGGCGTTCGACGCTGTCGCGTTTGCAGGGGTGGTTTTGGGGACGACGTTGCGCGCGATCGGTCGCGGCTTCGGCAAGGGAATTTTGGGCTTGGCCGCCGACGCATCGCTGGCCCACGCCGCCAATCCCAGGATCAGCCCTGAGACCAACGCCAGGGTTGTCGTCATTGCCGTCGATCGCAATGCGGCTGCACGGGCGGACTTGGTCACGGCGTTCCTTTGCGTCGAATCACGGAATGGCGCTCGTCTAGGTCTATTTGATTGAATATGTGGACAAAATAACAAATACGTTCGGGCACACCGATGTTTGCGCCATCACCGCGGCAAAATCGCGGCTGGCGGGGTGTTCGGCGGCCGGGGAACAAGGGTGGGTTACGGCGGCGGGATGGCTCAGGCCTTTCGCGGCCTCGCCGGACCCGGTATGAATAAGGGCGGCAGGGCCCGCAGCGCGTTTGGAGAAGTACATGGCAGCCAAGACAAATTTCCGGGGATCGTTCACCGCCTTGGTCACGCCGTTCAAAAATGGCTCGCTCGACGAAGCCGCGTTTCGCGGGCTGGTGAGCTGGCAGATTGCCGAAGGTACCCACGGCCTGGTGCCGGTCGGCACGACCGGCGAAAGCCCGACCGTGAGCCATGACGAGCACAAGCGCGTCGTTGAATGGTGCATCGACGAGGCGGCGGGCCGCGTTCCCGTGATCGCGGGCGCCGGTTCCAATTCGACCAAGGAAGCGATTGAGCTGGCGCAGCACGCCGAGAAGGCGGGCGCCGATGCGGTGCTGGTGGTGACGCCCTATTACAACAAGCCGACGCAAGAGGGCATGTATCAGCACTTCAAGGCGATCAATGATGCGATCGGCATCCCGATCATGATCTACAACATCCCGCCGCGCTCGGTGATCGACATGAGCGTGGACACCATGGCGCGGCTGTTCGAACTGAAGAACATCGCCGGCGTCAAGGACGCCACCGCGAGCATGGTACGGGTGTCGCAGCAGCGCGCCGCATTGGGCGAGGATTTCAACCAATTGTCGGGCGAGGACGCCACCGTGCTCGGCTACATGGCCCATGGCGGCCATGGCTGTATTTCCGTGACCTCCAACGTCGCGCCGCGGCTGTGTTCGGAGTTTCACCAGGCCTGGCAGAAGGGCGATATCGCTACCGCCCGGAAGCTGCACGACAAGCTGATGCCGCTGCATACCAATCTCTTTATCGAGTCCAACCCGTCGCCGGTCAAATACGCATTGTCGCTGCTCGGCAAGATGGATGAGACGCTGCGGCTGCCGATGGTGCCGGTGTCCGAACCCACCCGCGTGGCAGTGCGCAATGCGATGGTCCATGCAGGTCTTATTAACTAAAGGCTCTGATCAACTAGGTCCTCGAATTATTGACGACCAATATTCTGGACGGGGAGGGTTTGCAGATGCTCAAGGAATTTCGCGATTTCGCGATGAAGGGCAACGTCGTTGACCTTGCGGTCGGCCTCGTTATCGGTGCGGCTTTCGGAGCTATCGTGAATTCGATGGTCAACGATGTCATCATGCCGATCATCGGTGCGATCTCTGGTGGACTCGACTTTTCCAACTATTTCACCGGTCTGTCGAAAGGCGTCACCGCCAGCAATCTGGCGGATGCGAAGAAGCAGGGCGCTGTATTGGCGTGGGGCAGCTTCCTCACGTTTGCGGTGAACTTCATCATCATTGCTTTTGTGCTGTTCTGGGTTGTCAAGGGAATGAATAGGTTGAAGCGAAATGACGCAGCAGCTCCCGCCGTGCCGCCGAAACCGACCCGCGAGGAAGAATTGCTTACCGAGATCCGCGATCTCCTGAAGAAGGCGTGACGTGGCCGAGAAGAACGAACGCCCGATCAAGATCGTTGCCGAAAACCGCAAGGCCCGCTTCAACTATGCCATCGAGGATACGATTGAAGCGGGCATTGCGCTGACCGGCACCGAAGTAAAGTCGATCCGCAACGGCAAGACCACGATCGCGGAATCCTATGCCGATACCAAGGGCGGCGAGATCTGGCTGATCAACGCCAATATTCCTGAATATCTGCAGGCCAACCGCTTCAATCACGAACCGAAGCGGCCGCGCAAACTGCTGTTGCACCGAAAGCAGATCAACAAATTGATGGGCGCGGTCGATCGCGACGGCATGACGCTGATTCCGCTAAAGCTTTATTTCAACGAGCGTGGCCGCGCCAAGCTCTTGCTGGCGGTTGCCAAGGGCAAGAAACTGCACGACAAGCGCGAGACCGAGAAAAAGCGCGACTGGGGCCGGGAGAAGGGCCGCCTGCTGCGGGCGCGGGGGTAGGGGCGAGCGGCGAATAGCGAATAGGCAGATTCACCATTACATTGGCTGCTATTCGCTACTCGCCATTCGCCACTTTAAGGAACGCAAAAATGGTTCAACCCAATCTGCTCGAAGTCGACTGGAGCAAGATTCCGGCGCCGACCGACGACGGCGCCGCGAAGCATCTTGTGGGCATGACGATCCCGCCGCTCAGCCTGCTCGCCACCGACGACACTGCGGTGACGCTATCGGCATTGCCCGGACGCATCGTGGTGTTCGCCTATCCCCGAACCGGCGAGCCCGGCAAGATCGGCCTGGTCGATGATTGGGACATGATCCCGGGTGCGCGCGGCTGCACGCCCCAGACCTGCGCGTTCCGCGACCTGTTTGCCGAATTGAAGGCGGCGGGCGCGAGCCATGTGTTCGGGCTGTCGACGCAAAGCAACGAATACCAGACCGAAATGGCCTCACGGCTGCATCTGCCGTTCCCGGTGCTGTCGGATGAGAAGCTGGCGCTGACCCGCGCGCTGAATTTGCCGACCATGGAAGTGGCGGGACTGACCTTGATCAAGCGATTGGCGCTGATCATCGACGATGCGCGCATCACCCATGTGTTTTATCCGGTGTTTCCGCCGGATTCGAACGCCGGCGACGTCTTGGCGTGGCTGAAGAAACATCCGGTTTGAATTTAGCAAGGGTGGGCAAAGCGTAAGCGTGCCCACCATCTTGTTTCACGCGGTAGACGGTGGGCACGGCGCAAGCGCGCCTTTGCCCACCCTTGCCACGAATTAGATTCGATCCGCCCTACGAAGCGTGATCCAGATCTGCCCGCACCTTCGCAAATACATTGCGAAACATTTCGGGGGTCAGCACCCGCGTATTCGTATTGTACCGAGAGCAGTGATAGGTGTCGTAGAGTTTCCGTGTGCCCGCCGGATGGATCGCGCCATGCGCGAAGGGTGCTGTGGCGCCGCGAATACCCAGCGCCTTGAGCGTTGAATCATGCGCGATCCGGCCGAGCGCCACAATCGCGCGCAGGTTGGGCATGCCCTCGATGGTCGACACCAAAAATGGCCGGCAGGTATTGATCTCCACCGGCAGCGGCTTGTTCTGTGGTGGCACGCAGTGCACCGCATTACCGATCCGGGCATCGACCAGTTCCAGCCCGTCGTCAGGCCGCGCCAGATATTGGCCTTTGGCAAAGCCGTATTCCAGCAAGGTCGCGTAGAGCAAATCGCCGGCGTAATCGCCGGTAAACGGCCGGCCGGTGCGATTGGCGCCGCGCATTCCCGGCGCAAGACCCACGATCAACAGCCGCCCGTCGGGATCGCCGAACCCCCGGACCGGCGAATTGTACCATTCCGGTTCGCGCGCGCGCGCCTCCTCGCGAAACGCGACGAGCCGGGGACAGAGCGGACAATTGCGGTCGGGTTCGGTGCGGCGGAGTGCGCCGGCGACGGGAGGCGGGTTTTGCGCGGGTTTGGTCCTAGTCCTCGAAATCGTCGTCATCGCCCCTCGGCGCCGTGGTGGTCGCGCGCTGCAGGAATTGCGGCGCGTGATGGCGCGGCTCGCGCGGAGCCGGACGCTCGGAGGGATCGCGACCGAGCTTGGATTGCAGCTCGACCAGATCGGTGAAGACGTCGGCCTGGCGGCGCAATTCGTCGGCGATCATCGGCGGCTGGCTCGAAATCGTCGAAACCACGGTCACCCGCACGCCGCGGCGCTGCACCGCCTCGACCAGCGAGCGGAAATCGCCGTCGCCGGAGAACAGCACGATCTGGTCGACATGCTCGGCGAGCTCCATCGCATCGACCGCCAGTTCGATGTCCATGTTGCCCTTCACCTTGCGGCGGCCGCTGGCGTCGATGAACTCCTTGGTCGCTTTGGTGACGACGGTATAGCCGTTGTAATCGAGCCAATCGATCAATGGGCGGATCGACGAATACTCCTGATCTTCGATGATCGCGGTGTAATAGAAGGCGCGCACCAAGGTTCCACGACTTTGGAATTCCTTGAGCAGACGCTTGTAGTCAATGTCGAAACCGAGCGTCTTGGCGGTTGCGTAAAGGTTCGCGCCATCAATAAAGAGTGCGATCTTGTTGGAAGCAGGGGACATTCAGTTTTCTCGCGTGGTTGTTGTTATCCATAAACGTTTTTTGGCGCGGCGGCAGCAAACCACGCATTCCAAAGAAAAGCTGCCAAAGACCGGCGGTTGCCCGTTTGAACAGGCCTCGCCGCGCGTGAGGAGAGTCGGGGCAATAGATGAGACTTTTACGACGCAATGAAGCGTTTTCTTGTCCGCACGGCCGATTGTGTCGGCTTCGAACGCTCCGCTGCTATGTCCCCAACCGATGGTTAGCAGACCAGATTACCGACGCAAATCACAATTTAGTCTTGCGAAAGGCCCTCCGCACCTATAACTAGCGCGCATAACCAGCATATTCGGTCCCATTTAACGGAGCGACAGTCGATGGCGCGCGTCACCGTAGAAGATTGCATTGATAAAGTTGACAACCGGTTCGACCTGGTCCTGCTGGCGGCGCATCGCGCCCGCATGATTTCATCCGGCTCGCAGCTGACGGTCGACCGTGACAACGACAAAAACCCGGTGGTTTCGCTGCGCGAAATCGCGGACTCGACCATTTCGCCCGAAGATTTGCGTGAAGAACTGGTCCATTCCCTGCAAAAGTTCGTCGAAGTGGACGAACCGGAACCCGATACGGTTCCCTTGATCGGATCGGCCGGCGCCAGCGTCGACGCTGACGATACCGAAGTCGCGGTCGAGCGCATGACGGAAGAGGAACTCCTGAAGGGCCTCGAAGGCCTGGCGCCCCCCGAAGAGCAGCCGGAAGAGGACGAGTAAATCGTCCCTATCGCGGCCTGGGGTTCTTAGCTCCCCTTCATCCGATTTGCCAAAGGCCCGGACATTTTGTTCGGGCCTTTGCTTTTATTGGTATTTTTATGGTTACCTTGGTGCCTTGGCTTTGGTCTTGGGCGTAGATGGATTCTGCGGCGGCTGTCTCTCATGTGATCGGGAGATTGGCGCTTTCGCGCTAGACTGCGCCCGGATGTCTGAAATCGCGTGGTTCTACGTACCCGATCCCGGGTCCGCATGAGGTAATGATTCAATGGCGTATTGGCGCCGCCATCCAGGGCAGATGCAGGCCGCGACCGATTCGGTCGTCGTGGTGCCTGAGTCCGCTGCGCCGACAACGGCGCCCGCGGCCAAGCCGGCCAAGACGCCGCGCACGCGGATGATGCGGCAATACGATCTGGTCGAACGCGTTCGCTCCTACAATCCCGACACCAATGAAGACCTGCTGAACCGCGCCTATGTCTACGCCATGAAGGCGCATGGCTCGCAGACCCGCGCCTCCGGCGATCCCTATTTCTCGCATCCGCTCGAAGTCGCGGCGATCCTGACCGGCCTCAAGCTCGATGACGCGACCATCGTCGCGGCGCTGCTGCACGACACCATCGAGGATACCGAGGCGACCCGCGCCGAAATCGACCAGGTGTTCGGCCCCGAAATCGGCGCGCTGGTGGAAGGTCTCACCAAGCTGAAGCGGCTGGAACTGGTCTCACGCGAGGCCAAGCAGGCCGAGAACCTGCGCAAGCTGCTGCTGGCGATCGCCGACGACGTCCGCGTGCTCCTGATCAAGCTCGCCGACCGCCTGCACAACATGCGTACGCTGGAGTTCGTGCCGCCGGCCTCGCGGCGCCGAATTGCAGAGGAGACGCTCGATATCTATGCGCCGCTGGCCGGCCGCATGGGCATGCAGGAGATGCGGGAAGAGCTCGAAGACCTGTCGTTCTGCTCGCTCGACCCCGAAGCCTATTCGGTGGTGATGCAGCGGCTGGATGCGCTGGCGGACCGCAACCGCAACCTGATCGGCGAGATCGAAACCCAACTGTCGAAGAACCTGCAGAAGAACGGCCTGACGGCGCACGTCTATGGCCGGCGCAAGCAGCCGTTTTCGATCTGGACCAAGATGGAGCGCAAATCGGTCGGCTTCGAACAATTGTCCGACATTTTCGGGTTTCGCGTCGTGATGAAGGACGTCGAGGCCTGCTACCACGCGCTCGGCGTCGTGCACACGACCTGGCCGGTCGTGCCGGGCCGGTTCAAGGATTACATCTCGACGCCGAAGCAGAACGATTACCGCTCGATCCACACCACCGTGATCGGCCCCGGCAAGCAGCGTGTCGAACTGCAGATCCGCACCGAGGACATGGACCGGATCGCCGAATTCGGCATCGCCGCGCACGCCTTCTACAAGGACGGGGTGGGATCACCGACCGAACTGCTGAAGCGCGAATCCAATGCCTTCGCCTGGCTGCGCCACACCATCGCGGTGCTGTCGGAAAGCGCCAATCCGGAAGAGTTTCTCGAGCACACCAAGCTCGAGCTGTTCCACGATCAGGTATTTTGCTTCACCCCGAAGGGAAAACTGATCGCGCTGCCGCGCCAGGCCAATGTGATCGACTTCGCCTATGCCGTGCATACCGATGTCGGCAACAGCGCGGTCGGCAGCAAGATCAACGGCAAGTTCGCGCCGCTGTCGTCGGAACTGCAGAACGGCGACGAAGTGGAGGTCTTGACCTCGGAGGCCCAGTCGGCGCCGCCGTCGGCGTGGGAGTCGCTCGCGGTCACCGGCAAGGCGAGGGCAGCGATCCGGCGCGCCACCCGCACGGCCGTGCGCGATCAATATGCCGGCCTCGGCCGCCGCATCGTGGAACGGCTGTTCGTGCGCGCGAAGATCGAATATGGCGACGACAAGCTCAAGGGCGCACTGCCCCGGCTGGCGCGCGCCTCGATCGACGATGTGATGGCGGCGGTGGGCCGCGGCGAGATGAAAGCCTCCGACGTCGCGCGCGCAATGTATCCGGACTACAAGGAAGAGCGGGTTGCGCGCTTTGGCGCCAAGAAGAGCCTTGCCGACAAGCTGAAGCAGAAATCGCCGCCGGACCCGGCGCGCAGCCCGACGGCGATCCCGATCCGCGGCATCAATTCGGATCTGCCGGTCAAATTCGCCCCGAACGGCGGCGCGGTACCGGGCGACCGCATCGTCGGCATCGTATCGCCGGGCGAGGGCATCACGATCTATCCGATCCAGTCGCCGGCGCTGAAGGATTTCGAGGAAGAGCCCGAGCGCTGGCTCGACGTGCGCTGGGATGTCGACGAATCGACGCCGCAGCGTTTTCCGGCGCGAATCCGTGTCGATAACGTCAACGAACCCGGCAGCCTGGCCCAGGTCGCCACCGTGATCGCCGAGCACGACGGCAATATCGACAATATCAGCATGCACCGGCGCTCGCCCGACTTCACCGAGCTCACCATCGATCTTGAGGTCTATGACCTGAAGCATCTCAGCGCTATCATCAACCAGTTGCGCGCCAAGGCCGTCGTCGCACGGGTCGAACGCGTCAATGGGTAGGGCAAGCTCGTCATTGCCGGGCATAGTAGTCTGCGTTACGCAGACTGCGTACACTTGTCTGCGCTCCCGGCAATCCATCTTTCCGAAGAGGATGGATGCGCGGGTCAAGCCCGCGCATGACGGTCCGAGTATTCCAGTCACTTTCTAATTCGTTCGCGAGTCCTGCATGGCCCATCCTCCGCTGCGTCTCGGAGTCAATGTCGATCACGTCGCCACGCTGCGCAACGCGCGGGCGGGGCGTAATCCAGATCCCGTGCGTGCCGCGCTGGTCGCGATCGAGGCGGGCGCCGACGGCATTACCGCGCATCTGCGCGAGGACCGCCGCCACATCCGCGACGAGGACATGGCGCGGCTGAAGGCGGAAATCTCCAAGCCGCTCAATTTCGAGATGGCGGCGACGGCGGACATGCTGAAAATATCGCTGGCGACTAGACCGCATGCGGTATGTCTCGTTCCCGAGCGCCGCGAAGAGCTCACGACCGAGGGCGGCCTCGATGTGGTCGGACAGCACAACGTGCTGGCGCCCTTCATCGCCCGCCTGAACGATGCCGGGATACGGCTATCGCTGTTTATCGCCGCCGATCCCGCTCAGATCGAAATGGCCGCCAAGCTGCGCGCGCCGGTCATTGAAATTCATACCGGCGCCTGGTGCGACGCCGTGGTCGATGGCCATACCAGGAAAGCAGATGCCGAATGGCAGCGCATTGTCGCGGGCGCCGCGCTGGCGCGCTCGGCCGGGCTCGAAGTCCATGCCGGCCATGGCCTGGATTATCAGACCGCAGAAAAGATCGCGTCCTTGCCTGAGATCCTGGAGCTCAATATCGGCTACTACATGATGGGCGAAGCCCTGTTCGTCGGCCTCGGCGAGACGGTTCGCACCATGCGCGCCGCGATGGACCGCGGGCGGCAGACTCTTGCGAGTGCAACATGATCCTCGGCATCGGCTCTGATTTGATCGACATCACCCGCGTCGGCAAGGTCATGGAGCGCCATGGCGAGCGCTTTCTCGGCCGCATTTTCACCGATGCCGAGCGGGCCAAGGCCGAGCGTCGCGCCAAAAGCGAGAAAATGGTGGTGGCGACCTATGCCAAGCGATTCGCCGCCAAGGAGGCCTGTTCCAAGGCGCTCGGCACCGGGATCCGGCGCGGCGTCTGGTGGCGGGATATGGGGGTGGTCAACCTGCCGGGTGGCCGGCCGACCATGCAATTGACCGGCGGGGCGCTGGCCCGGCTGCAGGAAATGACCCCTGCGGGATATGAAGCGCGGATCGATCTCAGCATCACCGACGACTGGCCGCTGGCGCAGGCCTTTGTCATAATTTCGGCTGTTCAAACCGCCAAAACCTGAGCGGCCGGGGGCACGCGATCCCTGCATCAGGCAAAACTAAAAATCATAGACTTGTCAGGTGATTAGCAAGTTTTGATGCGGCCCTTGATTGCGCGGTCGCGAACAACCGTCTAAAACGCCGCGGGAAAAACCAAAACGGGGTAAATTCGGGTCTGCGCCGGAATTTGCCCTCAATATCAGAATCAGGACCATTTTCTTGACGCGAAAGCCGGCGGCTCCTCGCGTGAGGAAAATGTTCTGCCACCGCGCGGGAAACGCGACGGGGAAGTTAGGAAAACGATGAGCGTCACATCCGGCACAAAATCAGAAAGCGGCTTGGGTGAAACCGTCCGCGTCGTTATCCATGCACTGTTGATCGCTCTGGTGATCCGCACGTTCCTGTTCCAGCCCTTCAACATCCCCTCGGGATCGATGAAGGCGACCTTGCTGGTCGGCGACTATCTGTTCGTCTCGAAATATTCCTACGGCTACAGCCACTATTCGCTGCCGATGTCACCGCCGCTGTTTTCGGGCCGCATCCTCGGCTCCGAGCCGGCGCGCGGCGATGTCGTCGTGTTCCGTCTGCCGAAGGATGACTCGACCGACTACATCAAGCGCGTGATCGGGCTGCCCGGCGACCGCATCCAGATGAAGGAAGGGCTGCTCTACATCAACGAAAAGCCTGTCGTTCGCGAGCGCCTGAGCGATTTCATCGGCGAAGACCCCTGTGGGTCCGACGCGACAGCCCGGGTGAAGCGCTGGAAGGAGACGCTGCCGAACGGCGTCACCTACGAGTCGCTGGATTGCGTCGACAATGGTTTCTACGACAACACCATCGTCTACACCGTGCCGCCCGGCAATTTCTTCATGATGGGCGACAACCGCGACAATTCGACCGACAGCCGGGTGCTGTCGGCGGTCGGGTATGTGCCATTCGAGAATCTGGTCGGCCGGGCCCAGATGATTTTCTTCTCGATTGCCGAGGGCGAACACGCCTGGATGTTCTGGCGCTGGCCGACCGCGGTGCGCTGGAATCGCATATTTTCCATTGTGCGATGAACGACGAAACGCCTGATATCCAGATTATATCGTCATCCGGCGAAGCAAGCTCCCAGCCTGACGCCGGCCGCGAACCTGCGAAGAAAAAGCGCACCAAGGTCAGCGCCAAGGCGGCCGCGGCGGCTCTCGAGGCGCGCATCGGGCACAAGTTTTCCGACGCCACGCTGCTCACGACGGCCTTCACCCATGTGTCCGCGCTGAAATCCGCACGCAAGCGCGGCGACAGCTATCAGCGTCTGGAATTTCTCGGCGATCATGTTCTTGGACTGATCGTGTCCGACATGCTGTACCGCGCGTTTCCCAATGCCGATGAAGGCGAATTGTCCAAGCGTCTGGCCGATCTCGTGCGCAAGGAGAGCTGCGCAGATGTGGCGAAGTCGCTCGGGCTGCTCGACGACATCAAGCTTGGCGCGGTCGGGGCGGGGGCGGGCGCGCGCTTGCGCAAATCCGTGCTCGGCGACATCTGCGAGGCGGTGATCGGCGCGGTGTTTCTCGACGGCGGCTATAGTGCGGCGGCGCAGTTTGTTGAGCGCAACTGGACCGAGCGGATGCACAAGCCGCGGCGGCCGCTGCGCGATCCCAAGACCGTGTTGCAGGAATGGGCCCAGGGCAAGGGCCTGCCGACGCCGGTCTATCGCGAGGTCGAGCGCACCGGGCCGCATCACGATCCGCAGTTCCGCGTCGCGGTGGATTTGCCGGGACTGGCGCCGGCCGAAGGCGTCGGCGGCAGCAAGCGCGCGGCCGAGAAGGTCGCAGCCTCCGTCATGATCGCACGCGAGGGCGTCGGCGGCGGCAACAATGATGGATGACATAACGGACGACATGGACGACACCCCCGAGGAAACCACGGCGGACACCGCAGCGGAAGCTACTGCAACCCGCTGCGGCTTTGTCGCGCTGATCGGCGCGCCCAATGTCGGCAAGTCCACGCTGGTCAATGCGCTGGTCGGCTCGAAAGTCACGATCGTCTCGCGCAAGGTGCAGACCACCCGTGCGCTGATCCGCGGCATCGTGATCGAGAACCACGCACAGATCATTCTGGTCGATACGCCCGGCATCTTCCTGCCCAAGCGCCGGCTGGACCGTGCGATGGTTTCGACCGCCTGGAGCGGGGCGCACGACGCCGATCTGGTGTGCGTGCTGCTCGACGCACGCGAAGGCCTCGACGAGGAAGCCGAAGCGATCTTCACCAGGCTCGCGACGGTCAAGCATCAGAAAATCCTGGTGCTCAATAAGATCGATCTGGTGCCGCGCGAAAAACTGCTGGCGCTGGCCAAGGCCGCCAATGACCGCTTGAGTTTCGAGCAGACTTTCATGGTCTCGGCGCTGTCGGGCGACGGCGTCGACGATCTGCGCCGCACACTGGCCGCTATGGTACCGCCGGGGCCGTATCACTATCCCGAGGACCAGATGTCGGACGCACCGATGCGGCATCTGGCGGCTGAAATCACCCGGGAAAAGATCTTCCGCCAGTTGCATCAGGAACTGCCGTATCAGTCGACGGTCGAGACCGACAGCTGGACCGAGCGCAAGGACAAATCCATCCGCATCGAGCAGACGATTTTCGTCGAGCGCGAAAGCCAGCGCAAGATCGTGCTCGGCAAGGGCGGCGCCACCATCAAGTCGATCGGCGCGGATTCACGCAAGGAGATCGCCGAAATTGTCGGCGTGCCCGTGCATCTGTTTTTGTTCGTGAAGGTGCGCGAGAACTGGGGCGACGACCCCAATCGTTATCGCGAAATGGGACTTGAGTTTCCCAAAGAATGATCAAGGAATGATCAAGCAAAGATCGAGGAATAGTCAGGTAATCTGTATCCGATGAATGTACCCAAGAACGTGCTGTGGTTTGAAGTGCTGCTGTATCTGTCGCTCACCCTCGATGCGCTGTCGGTCGCATTCCAGGACCGCACCCAGACCACCGCTGACATGACGGAATCGGTGATCCTGATCGCGAACGTGATCGCGGCCTGCATGATCCTGCTGTTGTGTTATTTCGTCTGGCTCGCCGCACAGCGGCGCAAGAACTGGCCGCGCTGGGCACTCCTGGCCTCGCTGGTGCTGTCCCTGATTTCGCTGGTGCAGACGGTCGGCGACAGCGGCATGCAGATCGACAGCGCGATCGAGGTGGTTTCCTGCGCCCTGACGGCGGCCGGAATGTATTTTTCCTTCACCGGCGACGCCCAGGGCTGGTTCAACGGGTGAATAATTTTAAGCTGTCATTCCGGGATGGTCCGACGGACCAGACCCGGAATCTCGAGATTCCGGGTCTGGTGCTAACGCACCATCCCGGAATGACGGCGATGGGGGAAAGCTGCGCCCACTCCAGAAATCCTGTAAGCTCCACCCATGGAATGGACCGACGAAGGCATCGTGCTGGGGGTGCGGCGGCATGGCGAATCCTCTGCCATTGTCGAGCTCCTGACGCGCAGCCATGGCCGACATCTCGGCCTCGTGCGCGGCGGCGCCGGCAAGCGGATGCGGCCGATGCTGCAGCCAGGCAACAGCGTATCTGCGGTATGGCGCGCGCGGCTCGACGAGCATCTCGGCTATTACGTGATCGAGGGCACGCGGCTGCGCGCGGCGACCGTGCTGGCGTCCTCGCATGCGGTCTATGGCGTAACGCATCTGGCCTCCTTGGCGCGGCTGTTGCCCGAGCGCGATCCGCATGAAGACATCTACGAGATGCTGGAACGCACGCTGGAGGATTTCGACGATGCCGGCGAGGCCGCCATTCATCTCGTGCGGTTTGAACTGGCGATGCTGTCCGAACTCGGCTTCGGGCTCGATCTGGAAAATTGCGCCGCGACCGGCGAGACCACCGAGCTGATTTACGTCTCGCCGAAATCCGGCGGCGCGGTATCGCGGCGGGCGGGCGATCCCTGGCGCGAGCGGCTGTTGCGGTTGCCAGCGTTCCTACGTCAAGACGGCGGCGGCGCCAATGCCTGGTCGGATCAGGACCTGCAGGACGGCTTTGCGCTGACCGGCATGTTCCTGCTGCGCCACGTGCTGGAGCCGCGCGGGCAAGGCCATTCCGACGCCCGCGACGGGTTTATCAATGCCGTGATCCGGCATCAGGCCAAAGCCAGCGCGTTGCCGTGATGTGAAGTTACTGCGAAGCCTTTTCGCTCGCGGCGACAATCAGTTCGGATTGAGCGATCTGGGCTTTAAGATGCTCGATCTCGGATTGAGGTCTCGGGAAATACGTCCCCGCCGGCGGTGTTTCCCGCTTCCAGCTCTTCCAGAATGGTGCGATTCTTGACGATCTGCTCCCGGTGCCATGCAATTTCGGTATCGTCTTCGGTCTCGTGGGTCATGTCGCGGCCACCTGTCTTGTCCACAGGAGAAACGACCCGCATCGGCCATGGTTCCCGCTAACGCCGCTTGGCCAAGGGTACGTCTGACGGTTTCGTAGCCGGGTCGGGCAGCCTAAATTGCCCACTGATTCGCATCTTGCCCGATTCACCACGAGGGTTTAACGCCTCCCCATGGGAAAACGACAATTACCACCGGAAGAACCGGCCGAAATTCACGATGTGCCGCTGCGCGACGCGCTGGAAGAGCGCTATCTAGCCTATGCGCTCTCGACCATCATGCATCGTGCGCTGCCCGATGCCCGCGATGGCTTGAAGCCGGTGCATCGCCGTATCCTGTACGGCATGCGCTTGCTGCGGCTCGATCCCGGCACGCCGTTCAAGAAATCCGCCAAGATCGTCGGCGACGTGATGGGCTCGTTCCATCCGCATGGCGACCAGTCGATCTACGACGCGCTGGTGCGCCTCGCGCAGGATTTTTCCTCGCGCTATCCGCTGGTCGACGGCCAGGGCAATTTCGGCAATATCGATGGCGATAATCCCGCCGCCTATCGTTATACCGAAGCCCGCATGACCGCCGTCGCGCAGCTGTTGCTCGAGGGCATCGATGAGGACGGCGTCGAGTTCCGCCCCAGTTATGACGGCTCGTCGAAAGAGCCGATCTCTCTGCCCGGTGGGTTTCCGAATCTTCTGGCCAATGGCGCGCAAGGCATCGCGGTCGGCATGGCCACCTCGATCCCGCCGCACAACGCCGCGGAGCTGTGCGATGCCGCGCTGCATCTGATCGACAAGCCCGACGCGAAATCGAAGGCGCTCTTGAAGTGGGTCAAGGGTCCGGATTTTCCGACCGGCGGCATCATTATCGACTCTAAGGAGAGCATCGCCGAAGCCTACATGACCGGGCGCGGTGCGTTCCGCACCCGCGCCAAATGGAATCAGGAAGAGGGCGCGCGCGGCACCTGGATCGTGGTCATCACCGAGATCCCCTGGCTGGTGCAGAAATCCCGGCTGGTCGAGAGGATCGCCGAACTGCTCAACGAAAAGAAGTTGCCGCTGGTAGGCGACGTCCGGGACGAATCCGCCGAAGACGTCCGCCTCGTGATCGAGCCGAAGTCGCGCGCGGTCGATCCGGAACTGATGATGGAGTCGCTGTTTCGGCTGACCGAACTCGAAAGCCGGATTCCGCTGAACCTCAACGTGCTGGTGAAGGGCCGTATTCCCA
This sequence comes from Bradyrhizobium sp., assembly GCA_037201505.1. Taxonomy (GTDB): domain Bacteria; phylum Pseudomonadota; class Alphaproteobacteria; order Rhizobiales; family Xanthobacteraceae; genus Bradyrhizobium. The sequence continues at coordinate 219,151 of JBBCHO010000015.1, read as the reverse complement.
AGGTGCTCGGCCTCGCCGAATGCCTGCGCGAATGGCTCGATCATCTGCGCGACGTGCTGCTGCGCCGCTCCAATTATCGCAAGGAGCAGATCGAGCACCGGCTGGAGGTGCTCGGCGGCTATCTGATCGCCTATCTCAACATCGACAAGGTGATCAAGATCATCCGCACCGAGGATGAGCCGAAGCCGGCATTGATGGCGGCGTTCAAGCTCACGGAAGTGCAGGCCGACGCGATCCTCAACATGCGGCTGCGGAGTTTGCGCAAGCTCGAGGAATTCGAGATTCGCACCGAGGACAAGAACCTTCGGGCGGAATTGAAGGGTATCAAGGGGCTTCTGGGCTCCGAGGCCGAACAATGGTCCAAGATCGGCGAACAGGTCCGAAAAGTTCGCGACATGTTTGGGCCGAAGACGCCGCTCGGTAAGCGCCGTACCCAATTCGCCGATGCGCCCGAGCATGATCTGGCCGCGATCGAGGAAGCCTTTGTCGAGCGCGAACCGGTCACGGTGGTGGTTTCCGACAAGGGCTGGGTGCGCACGCTTAAAGGCCATGTCGCCGATCTCTCCGGCCTGACCTTCAAGACCGACGACCAGCTCGGCTCGGCGTTCTTTGCCGAGACCACGTCGAAACTGTTGCTGTTCGCGACCAATGGCCGCTTCTATTCGCTCGACGTCGCCAAATTGCCGGGCGGCCGCGGCCATGGCGAGCCGATCCGCATGTTCATCGACATGGAGCAGGACACTGCGATCGTGTCGCTGTTCGTCAACAAGGGCGGCCGCAAATTCCTGGTCGCGAGCCTCGAGGGGCAGGGCTTTATCGTCAACGAGGACGATTGCGTCGGCAACACCCGCAAGGGCAAGCAGGTGCTTAACGTCGAGATGCCGAACGAAGCCTGCGCGATTGCGACCGTCTTAGGCGATACCGTCGCGGTGATCGGCTCCAACCACAAGATGGTGATCTTCCCGATCGACCAGGTGCCGGAAATGGCGCGTGGCCGCGGCGTGCGCCTGCAGAAATACACCAGCGCGTCGCTGTCCGACGTCGCGACCTTCGAATCCAAGGCCGGTCTGACCTGGAAAGATTCGGCCGGCCGCGATCAGGCCATGAGTTGGAAGGATCTGTCAGACTGGCGCGGCAACCGTGCCGATGCCGGCCGTCTCGCGCATGGCCTGCCGAAGTCGAACAAGTTCCTGCGTGGCGTGGAGTAAGGTCTGGAGCCACAGGTTCTGATGCGATCAGAGCCGATGGCTCCCGCCTAAAAATGCAAGCCGAGACGGACCGTCGCCTCCTGGCGCTCGAAATGCGTCAGATCCAGTGATCCGCCTCCGGCTGCTGAACGGCCGAGAATCTGCAGGTTCCATGCCGCCGAAAGCGAGAGGCGTTGATTGATTTGCAGATACATTGTCGGGCCGGCGAAAACGGCTTGCCCGGCAAAGGCGTTGAGGGCCAGGCCGTCATAGGCCCGCAAATATCTGACCTCGCCGCCGACAAAAAGCGCCGGTCGAATTTGGCCGGATAGCGCCGCCGAGAATCCGGTTTGGGATTGCGACTGCCAATCACCGGACCCGCGTAGCTGCGTTGCGGAACTATCGTAGAAGGCGTTGAACGCTGCAAATAATCGTTCGGCCAGCAATTCACGATCCATCGCCAGCGTCAGCGTGCCGCCATGGGTGGTGACGGGTTCGCCGCTGACGTCATCAAACCGGCCCCACCGGGGTTCTGCAATGATCGTGACTGCAAACGGGCCGCGCTCAGGCGTAATCAGCCGGTATTGCAGGTCGAGCGAAACCCCCTGGAGCCCGCCTTGTTGGCGATTCCCGAGACCGGGCACGCCGGTTATGTCGAAATAGGCGAGCGCCGTCGCCACACCCACACGAAAATTGTCGGTCGGCGTGAACTTGGCCTCAACGGTGTGAGACAACGCCGTGTAAGAACCGGCCTGCTTACCGAAACCGCCGACTGTCTCGTTTTCGATTTCAAGCTCACCGGCCTTGCCGACATCGCTGCCGGTCGTGAACCCGAACAGATGTTCGGTGTCGATTTCGGCCGCTCGCACGGGGATGTTCATCGCGAAAAAAGCTGCAATGAGAATCGTGCCGGGGAAGAATGGAAATTGCTGTCGTGCTGTCGCGGCGCAAAGCGCTCCCGCAAACATGGGTGACCTCCTGCCAATTGATGCGAAAGCACGCGTCCGCTATCGGCGGCCGCGCGCGGTCTTTCAAACGGGCAGGGAGTATCGTGGTGGACGGTCGAGGCGTGCGCCGCCGCTGCCGGGCAGCGAAAGCTCGGTCAGGGCAAACGGCGTTCGTATTGGCACCGGCCGAAAGACTGAAATATCATCGGCGGGTTGCAGTCCCGGAAAGGCCATCACGCCGCAACAATGATGGGCGGGATTGGACCCACCCTTGGTGGAATGGTCTTGCCGCTCACCATCACCATGAAGATGACCATGATGGTGAACATGCAGGGTCAGCATGCCGCCATGGGCCTCGCTCAGGACGTGGACAATGGACGCGCAATCCGCCTGCGCAAACGCGACCGCCGGACCGAGGATGCCGAACGCATAGGCGGCGACCAGCAAAGCGGCTCCCCAGCGCCGTAGCTTCCTGATCATGCCAATCCGCATTGCGTCCAAAACCAAACGGGATAAACAGCGATTCGATTTTATCGCCGAAAAACAATTCGCCCGCTATTCAAATTAACCCCGCCAGCCGCAAAAATATTCCCGCGGCGCATGATCCGCCCAGCACCGTGAGCATGCCGAGATTGAACCGGAACACCGCGGTCGCCGCGGCGAGGGCCAGCACCAGCGCCGGAATATCGACGCTCGACAAAACCGGCATGTCAAAGGACAGCCCGAAGGAGCGCACCGGCGAGGTATCGCGAAACACCGTATGCAGCGCGAACCAGATCGACAGATTGAGGATCACGCCGACCACGGCCGCGGTAATCGCGCTCAGTGCGCCCGCCAGTCCCTTGTTGCCGCGCAGGGTCTCGATGAAAGGGCCGCCGACAAAAATCCACAGGAAGCAGGGCGTGAAGGTGACCCATGTCGCCAATAACCCGCCGAGCGTGCCCGCCAGCATCGGCGACAGCGTGGCGGGCGCGCGATAGGCGGCCATGAAGCCGACGAATTGCAACACCATGATCAACGGGCCCGGGGGTGGTTTCGGCCATGCCGAGACCATCCAGCATTTCGCGCGGCTGTACCCAGTGATAATGCTCGACCGCCTGTTGCGCGACATAGGCCAGCACCGCATAGGCGCCCCCGAACGTCACCATCGCCATCTTGCTGAAGAACAGTGCGATCTGGCTGAACACATTGGCCTCGCCGAATCCGATCAGCACCGCGCCGACAGGAAGCAGCCACAGCAGCAGCCAGGTCGCGGCAACTTTTAGCGCGCGCAAAAGATTGGGGCGGACATGCTCGGGTAGTTCCTCGCCCAGCATGCTGTCGATCACGGCTGAATCCTTGCCGCTGTGCGGGACCGCGGCGAATTCCGGCCGTTCGCTCCGCGCGCCGAGATAGCCGATGAGACCGGCGCCGATAATGATGATCGGGAAGGGGACGTTGAAAAAGAAGATCGCGATGAAGGCGATGGCCGCGAGCCCGATCATGATGTTGTTGCGCAGCGCCCGCTTGCCGACGCGAACCACGGCCTGGATCACGATCGCCAGCACCGCGGCCTTGAGGCCGAAGAATAGCGCCTCGATCACTCCGACATGGCCGAAGGCCGCGTAGATATAACTCAGCGCCATGATGGCGATGACGCCGGGCAGAATAAACAGCCCGCCGGCCATGATGCCGCCGGCGGTCCGGTGCAGGAGCCAGCCGATATAGGTCGCGAGCTGCTGCGCTTCCGGCCCCGGCAGCAGCATGCAGTAGTTCAGCGCATGCAGAAAACGGCTCTCGGAAATCCAGTTTTTTTCCTCGACCAGGATGCGGTGCATCACCGCGATCTGCCCCGCCGGGCCGCCGAAACTCAGCAGCGCGACCCGGAGCCAGACCCGAAAGGCCTCGCCGAAGCTGATGCCATGGCCGGTCTCAGTCTTGCCAGAAGAGTCTATCCTGTCGGGAGATGTTGAAGCTGGGGATGACATGATTGCGCCCTCGCCGAAAAACGGGACGCGATACTTGGGCTTCGTGCTAATCAGGCAAGTAGCCAATCAGGCATGTCGCCTGACGGGGAGATCGCAGAACCCCCATCGGCGTATTACAACCGAAACCGGCGCTTACTGTCAATGTATCGTGAGCGGCGTCTTGCTCACCATTGTTTGCGACGCTGCAAGGGCGATAAAGTAGTATCAGGCCATTAGAACGAAATCCGGGACAAACCGGCAGGGGAGAAACAATATGAACAACACAAATCGTGCACTAGGTTTCGTGGCGGCACTTTTGCCCGCGGTCTTGCTGGGCACCGTTGCGCAGGCGCAATCGGCCAAGCCCGGCGTCGAAAAGCTTTACGTCCTCAATTGCGGTGAAGGCGTCGCCGGCGATATTTCGCGCTGGTCGCCCGGCGTCAACGAGGGCAAGTCGATGGACTTTGTCGACAATTGCTATCTCATCAAGCACTCGCAAGGCTGGTTCCTGTGGGACACCGGCATCACCGACGACGTTGCGAACATGCCGAATGGTCTCGCGTCGGCCGACCCGAAGGCCACGAGTTGGCGCCGCCCCAAGACTTTGGCGGCGCAACTCGATCAACTCGGCGTCAAGCCGTCGGATATCAAGGCAATGGCTGTTTCGCACACCCATCCGGACCATATCGGCAATGTCGAGATGTTCCCGAACGCGATGCTGTATGTGCAGAAGTTGGAATATGAGTGGCCGGGCGCCAACAACGCACCGCGCTTCAAGCCGGAGCATCCGGTCACCAAGCTCGAAGGCGATCGCGACATCTTCGGCGACGGCAGCCTGACTATTCTATCGACCCCCGGCCACACGCCCGGCCATCAATCCCTGCTGGTGAAACTGCCCAAGACAGGGCCGGTGATCCTGTCCGGCGATGTGGTGCATTTCAAAAGCAATTGGGAAAACCGCGGTGTTCCCGTCAACAATTTCAGCAAAGAGCAGTCGCTGGCGTCGATGCAGAAAGTCGCTGACGAGCTGACCAAGGATAAGGCGCAGTTGTGGATCAACCACGACAAGGCGCAGCGCGACACGCTGAAGATGTCGCCTGAGTTTCTACGACTGAGCAACGCAAATGCGCTCCCTCTCCCGCTTGCGGGGGAGGGCTGGGGTGGGGCGCTTCCGCAACTCTGGTGTGGGAGGATAGACTTCCCCCACCCGCCGCGCTCCGCGCGTCGACCTCCCCGCAAGCGGGAGAGGTAAGGGCAACTCGTCAACGAAAAATCAGTTGCGCGGGACCGAGACAGGCGGCGGACCAAATCCGACCGCCTTTTTCGGTTTCAATGTCCCGACATAGAACGATTCCGCCCGCGACCAGAAACAACGCGACCAGATAGACCACATAGGATTGCGGCGGCGTGATCGCCCATTTCACAAAACGTCGGATGCTGGCTGCCGCGCCGGTTTCGTTTTCCATGCGCTGCTTTTGCGCGAAATGCGCTGATATGGAAAGGGTGTAGATCAGGGATCAAACGCCTTCCGCATTCGCCGCCGAAGCATCTTTCCGCAGCATGAACAAACGCCAGCAGCGCCGCGAGGCTGAGTGCGGAGGAGACGATCAAGATGCGGCTTCCCATGCGGTCGATCAGCAGGCCGAACGCCAGCGTGCGCGATGGCCTGCGCCATCCGCGCCGGCGCGCCGATGATGCCGAGGCGGTAGGCCGTAATTTTGCGGGCCGAAGATCGCCAGCGGCAGCGTGCCGCGCGCGATGGTCAGGATGCCGTTGGCCGGCCCCGTGAAAAAGCGGCGAACACGCTGGCAGCCCCGCCGCCCGCAACCGCCAGAATGATCGCGCCGATCGGATGCGTCAGGCAGGCCAGCCGCGTCGACACCAGCGGATGGTAGCGGCTGAGAAAGCTCGCCTCGACAATACGCGCCAGCCACCTGCGCCGGGCCGATCAGCGCGCCGGCCCGCTACTGCCTGCACGGAAGTCGCGCCCGCGGCTTCAAGAAATTCGCGGCAGATGCGCCGCCATCGCGCCGGTGACGCTCCAGGCCGCGGCGAAGGCAAACGCCAGCAGCACCATGGTGCGATCGATCGGGATCTGCGGCTTGATCGCGGTCGCGGCCGCCGTCTTGGCGCCCTTGACGGAAGGGAGCGTCAGGCCATCGGCAGGCCGATCAGGATGTGCGCCGCGGCCCAGGCAAAACAGGTCTCGCGCCAGCCGATGGTTTTCCAGTCCCCAGGCGGTCAGCGGCCATCCCACGGTGCTGGCGAAGCCCGCCAGCAGCGTGATGCCGGTGATGGCCCGGCGGGCATTGTCGCCATAGATCCGTCCCAGCGCGGCGAAGGCGGCATCGTAGAGGCCAAAGCCCATGCCGATGCCAAGCAGAATCCAGGCGGCCACTAGCACCGGGATCGAATAGGTGGCGCCGAGCAGCGCCAGTCCCCCAGCCAGCGTGACATTGGACATCGACAGCACCGGCCGGCCACCGAACAGATCGATCTGCCGGCCGACGCGCGGGCCGAGCAGCGCCGATATCACCAATGAGGCCGAGAACGCCGCGAAGATCCAGTTGGAGGATACGCCAAGATCATGCCCGATCGGATCGGCCAGGATCGCCGGCAGGTAATAGCTCGAGGCCCATGCCAGCGTCTGCGTCGTGCCGAGCGCCAGGATGATGGGCAGTTGGCGGGCGCTTTGCTCAGGCGCCATTAAAATTCCTGACCGGCACGATGCATATCCACGTTTTTCTTCTGTTCTGACCTTATCGAATAAGGAGAGTCGCCCGTTCGGGCAATTGCTTGACAGCGGGATCATATATCCATAAGTCCAGATATATGGAATCGGAAGAAACCATTCTCGCATTGGCTGCCTTGGCCCAGTCAACGCGCCTCGATGTATTCCGGCTGCTGGTGAAGCACGAGCCGGAAGGGCTTGCGGCGGGCGATATCGCCAAAACCCTCGCGGTGCCGCAAAACACCATGTCGTCGCATCTGGCGGTCTTGTCCCGCGCAGGGGCTGGTATCGGCGCGGCGGTTCAGCCGCTCGATCGTCTATCGCGCCGATCTCGCACGGTTTCAGGCGGTGGTACTGTTCATGCTCCGGGATTGTTGCGACGGACGGCCTGAAATCTGCGCGCCGCTGATCGAGAGCCTGACGCCGTGCTGCCAGCCAGGCAAAGCCTCGACCTCCAAGAGTTCAACGTCGAAGAAGAAACGCGCGCATGCAAAACTTTGACATGCTGCGCCGGGTGGTGGCCGAAGCGCTGGGAACGGCGCTATTGGTCGCGACCGTGGTCGGCTCCGGGATCATGGCGGAAAGCCTCACTGGGGATGTCGCGCTGGCGCTGCTCGGCAATACACTGGCGACCGGCGCGATACTGGTGGTCCTGATCAGCATTCTCGGACCTATCTCCGGCGCGCATTTCAATCCGGCCGTCACGCTGATCTTTGCACTCAAGCGTGACCTGCCCCCGCGCGACGCGCTGTTGTATGTCGCGGCACAAATTGCGGGCGGCATCGCAGGAACGGTGCTGGCGCATGCGATGTTTGCGCTGCCGCTGTGGGACGCTTCCCTGAAAATACGAACCGGCGGACCGCAATGGCTGGCGGAGGGCGTGGCGGCGTTCGGCCTGGTCGCGACCATTCTGGCGGGCGTCAAATTCAACCGCGCGGCTGTTCCCTGGCTGGTCGGGCTCTACATCACGTCGGCCTATTGGTTTACGTCGTCGACCTCGTTTGCCAATCCAGCCGTGGCCATCGCGAGATCGCTGACCAATACTTTCTCGGGCATTCGCGCGGTGGATCTTCCGGGCTTCATCGCGGCTGAATTTTGTGGCGCGGTCCTGGCGCTGCTATTGATGGGTTGGCTGTTGCGCCCGGCGGACGAGGCGGTTGCAATGATGAAGGAGGCTCGGGGATGAGCGTCACGATCTATCACAATCCGTCCTGCGGCACCTCGCGCAACACGCTGGCGATGATCCGGCAAAGCGGCGAGGCGCCCACGATCATCGAATATCTGAAGACGCCGCCGGATCGCGCAAGGCTGATCGAGCTGATCAACGCGATGGCGATCCCGGTTCGGGCGCTGCTGCGTGAAAAGGGCACGCCTTACGCGGAACTCGGGTTGGCCGATCCCAAATGGAGCGACGACGAGCTGATCGATTTCATGCTGGCGCATCCGATCCTGATCAACCGGCCGATCGTGCAGACGCCAATGGGCACCAAACTATGCCGGCCCTCGGAAGCGGTGCTCGACCTGCTCGATAATCCCGCGGCCTCCTTTGTCAAAGAGGACGGCGAGGTGGTGATGCGGGCTTAGGGCAACGCGAGGCTTTCGCGCGTCACGATCGCTTGGCATAATGCCCCCATGGAACTTGCAAACCGCCTCGATCTGATGAACTGGCTGACCGGCCAGGGCCTGACCGGCGCGTCCGAGAATGATCTCGTGCGCGGCTTCTGTGAACGCTGCCGGGCCGGCGGCCTCGACGTGTCGCGCAGCATCGTCTTCATCGACACGCTGCATCCGATTTTCGAGGGCCGCGGCTTTCGCTGGAGCGACATCGAGACCAACGAAAGCGACAGTTTCGAATATGGATCGACCAGCGAGGGCGATTCCGCAAAAAACTGGCGCCGCTCCACCTTCTTTCACATGCTCGAAAACGGCCATGACGAGATGCTGATCGATCTGGCCGATCGCGCTTCGCTCGATTTCTCGATGATCGATGAACTGGCCGAAAAAGGCCACCGGCATTTCCTGTGCTTCGTGCACCGTTTCGGCGAAGCCGGTACCATCGGCCAGATGGACTGCCTTTATTCCTACTGGCTGACGCGTAACGAGGAAGGTTTCAGCGAAAAGGGGCTGGCGGCGCTGCGCGATCTGGTGCCGGTGCTGGGGCTCGCGATCAAGTCGGCCGCGCATGTCGATATCGCGCGGACACTCGGCCGGGTCTATCTCGGGCGCGACGCCTCCGAGCAGGTGATGCGCGGGCGGATATCGCGCGGCGTTACCGAGCGCATCAAGGCGGTACTGTGGTTTTCGGATTTGCGCGGCTCGACCTCGATCAGCGAAAGCATCGCGCCCGACGAGATCATCCCGTTTCTTAACGATTATGCGCAGGCCTCGATCGATGCCGTCCATGATGCCGGCGGCGACGTGCTCAAACTGATCGGCGACGGCGTGCTGGCGATTTTCACGGGTCCCGACATGGCGCTGGCCAAGCGCTCGGCGCTTCGGGCCGAGCATCATTTCCGCAAAAACATCTCAGTGCTCAACGACCGCCGCGGCGCGGACGGACGCCCGGTCACGACCGCCTATGTCGGCCTGCATATCGGCGAAGTGTTCTACGGCAATATCGGCAGCGAGGACCGGCTCGATTTCACCGTAGTGGGGCCGGCGGTCAACGAGGTCAGCCGGATCGCCTCGATGTGCCGATCGGTCGATCGCGAATTGCTGGCGTCGTCGGCGTTTCGCGACGGCCTCGATGCTGCAGGGCGGGGCTATCTCGTCTCCACCGGCCGGTTTGCGCTGCGCGGTATCGGGCATGCGCAGGATCTCTATACACTCGATCCCGCTGTCGCGGCGGATGAAGTGGTGACCGGGCGCTATGAGCGGTATCTGGCGGGCTAACCCGCTTTCGCACGCATCGCGTACAATCCCACGGCCAATAGCGAAGCCACCGTCAGCACGATGCCGAGCGCGAACATCGCCTCGTGTGAAATCGTCGCCGCCAGCCAGACTCCGATCGCCGCGCCCATCATCTGCCAGAAGCCGAGCAGGGCGGATGCGGCGCCAGCCTTTTCGCCGAACGGGGACAGCGCCTGCGCGGTGCCGAGCGGGTTGACGATGCCCATGCCGAGCAAAAAGACGCACATCGCGGCGAGGAACGGCAGGAACGTGGCGTGGAACAGCGATACCAGCAGGATCGCGACACTGCCGGTGGCGGCTGCCAGCAAGCCGCCTTGAATGGAACGGTCGAGCCCGAAGCGGGGTCCCAGCCGCGTCGCCAGCATGCCCGCGGCGAACACGATCATCACGGTGCCTGCAAAGAAAAAGCCAAGCTCGATCGGCGTGAAATGCAGCCCCTCAATCAGCACGCGGGGTGCGGCCGAAAACATCGAAAACAACCCGCCCATGATCAGGCTGACGGTCGCGGCTGGCACCAGAAAGCGTCGGTCGCCGATCAGGCCGAAATAGTTTTTGGCGATCGCGAGCGGATCGAGCGGGATTCGCGTCGAGCGATTGGTTTCGCCCAGCACCGTGCCGTAGGCGATGGCACCAATCAGCGCGAACACGCCGACGAACGCGAATTCGGAACGCCAGCCGAAATAATGGTCGAGCGCGCCGCCGAGCAGCGGCGAGAAGCCGGGCGCGGCCGCCATCGCGATCATGATCAGCGCCATCGCCCGGCCGAGCGCCGCGCCGCTGAAGAGATCGCGGGCGATAGCCCGGGACAAAACCGAGGTCGAACAGGCGCCGGCGGCCTGGATCACGCGGCCGGTCAGCAGTCCCGGCAGGTCGGTGGCCACGCCGCACCAGATGCTGCCGGCCAGGAACACCGCAAAGCCGATCAATACCGGCCAGCGCCGCCCGTAGCGGTCCGAAATCGGCCCGACCGCAAGCTGGCCGAGCGCGAACACGGCGAGGAAGACCGTGATGGCGTGTGTCACGCTGGCAGTGGAGACCTGCAGCGACGCGGCCATCTGCGGCAGTGACGGCAGCAGGATATTGGTCGCCAGCGTCCCCGTCGCCGCCAGCATCGCGAGGACGGCGACTTGCGAGAAAGTCGAGGACGCTTCCTGGTGCGGCGTCGTGATCGTCGCGATGGTCTGGTCGGCCATGGAGGCTCCCGGCTTATATAGAATGATATATATCATATAAAACGGGGTGGGGAACCGGGATTTGTGCCGTCATTGCGAGGAGCAAAGCGACGAAGCAATCCATTCTGTCTGTTTGTGAAAAGATGGATTGCTTCGCTGCGCTCGCAATGACGGCGAAAGGTCAGCCTTTCACCGGCTCACAAATCATCGCCGGCTGCCTTGCCAGCCCAACCGCGGGCGACATCAAAATCACCAGCGCCTGGGCGCCGAAGATCGTGACCGCCAGATACAAACACGCCTCGGCGCCGTAGAACCCGCCGATGAGAGCACCGAGCCCGGCGCCGATCGGCCGCGCGCCGTAGCTCATGATGTTGATCGCGGAAACCGCCCGAGCAGCCTTGGCGGCGTCACCGATTGCCGCAGCGTCGTGGTGCTGATCACCCACAGGATCGGACCGACGCCGAGCAGGAAGAAGCTCAGGCCGGCTAGCCAGGCTGAGGGAATGAAGGTGGTCAACGCCATCACCCCGGCCGCGACCAAGCCTGCCACGGGCCCCAACCCGATCACGGTCCCGAACGCCATCCGGCGCATGATCCGTGTCGCCATGAGCGCGCCGACCACCATGCCGACGCCGTACATCGCCAACGTGGTCCCGACGCCAGTCGCTGTGAGTTCAAGACGGCGCACCGCGTAGGGCACGAATACCGCGAGGATCAGGAATGATCCGGTGTTGAAGATGAATTGCGTGACGAAGACCGGGCGCAGCAGGTTGTGTCGAAACACGAACGCGGCGCCTTCCTTGATGTCCTGCAACGGGTGGCGTCGGGGCGCTGGAGAACGCGCCGGTTCGAAAATGCCCGAGAGCAGCACGACCGCGATAACGGACAGCGCCGCGGCAAATCCAAATGCTGGCGCCGCGCCGACCCATCCCACCAGTACGCCGCCCAGCGCCGGTCCGCTGGCAAAGGCGATGGTGCGCGCCAATTCAATCCGCGCATTCGCCGCGGGGAGTAAATCAGGCGACACCAGCGACGGCACCAGAGCGGGCGCCGCCACGCTGTAGACCACGGTGCCGCAAACCGCGACGAAGCCGAGCAGGGCCAGCAAAGGCAGCGTCAGCCAGTCCTGCCGGATCAGCAGGAGAATGCCGAGCAGCGCCGCCGCACGCAGCGCTTCGGCACCCGCCATCAGCCAGCGCCGTGCGATGCGATCGGCGAGCAGCCCGGCAGGAATCGCGAACAGAATGAATGGCAGCGTCAGCGCGGTCTGCAGCAGGCCGGTCTGGCCTTCACCGACGCCGAGCAGCAACACTGCAACGATGGGGGCTGCCGCCAGCGCGATCTGTTCGGCTGATTGTGCGGCGAGGTTGGACCAGGCCAACCGGTTGAAGGTCGGGGGCAGGCGATGATCTGTGGTCTCGGACATGAAAGGCTCCCGGGCGTTGTTGCGAACAACATGGGCGCCAGGGAGATTCGAACCCACCCGATTCCGGACAGGCTTGCTCAGGACAGGCTTGCTCAGGACAGGTTTGGGGAATGCCGAGTTTCCCCTCTACGACACCTTCATTCCCCAATGCTCCGGCATCGTACGAAATGCCAGATGAATGTTGTCGTTCAGTGCCGCGGTCTTGAAGCCATGACGGGCCCAGGCCAGCGCCAGCGCTTGCTTGGTGAACATGGAGATATGGCCGTTGCGCGGCCCGACGTACCACCACCCCACGCCTTGTTTGTCGAAATCCGCCGGCTGCGTGAGCGTCGAATAAAACACCGCGCCGGGCTCCGCGACACAGTCGACGATCCGGGCGATGCCGGCGACGGGATCGGGTAGGTGTTCCAGCGTTTCAAAGCACGTGACCAGATCGAACTTTCCCTCCGGCTGGCGCGCATATTCCGGCACCATCGGATCGTAGGTCACCGCTTCCAGAAAGCCGCTGGCGCGAAGCGACGTGCAAAACACGTCATTGCCGCCGCCGAAATCGAGCACCCGCATGCCGCCCTTGTGAGCGGCCCAGAGATTCGCAACCATGCCTGCGTTGCTGTTCGGTCGCACCGTTTGGTAATCGGGATCGAAGACATGGTAACCGTCATTGTAGATGTGCGTCTTGAACTGGTCTTCGCTCCAGTCGTCGAACGCATCGGTGAACAGAAAGCCGCACGCGGCGCAGCGCCGATAATAGATCGGCACGCCGGACAAAGGCGGTCGCGACCCGCCCGGAATTTCGCAGGGCTTGTTCAAATCCACGACACCATAAAGCTCCGAGGGAGCCGCGCAGATTTTGCACGATGTCGCCATCGCCGGTGCCGGCCGCAGGCCAAGCGGGTGTGAAGACATTTGATGCGCGCCCCAACTTCGCGTCGCTGTGCCCGAAAGCGGGCGGACGCATTCTCCGTTGCACCCGGATCGTGGCGGCGAGTCAGTGCCGACAGCCGCGCTTCATCAGGGGCGGGGATGGCTAATTTTGTATTAACGGCGCCGCTGGGGAATCTGGCACCCCAGATGCAGTTGCAAATTAGTTGCAATAAGGAGAAATATCGGCCATCCTGCCGGGATGGACGCTCGATCTCCTATTTTGCCACCGGATTCCGGACCTCAGGACACCCCCGGCTGGCGCTCGGCGCGGGGCGAGCCGTCGCTGGCGGGAATGTTCGCCTCAGTAGAGACGGCCAAGCACGGGCCGTTCTGGCGCAAGCTGCTGGGATTTCTCGGCCCGGGATATCTTGTCGCCGTCGGCTATATGGATCCCGGCAATTGGGCGACCTCGCTCGCCGGCGGCTCCAGTTTCGGCTACGCGCTGCTGAGTGTGGCGCTGCTGTCGAACCTGATGGCGATCGTGCTGCAGTCGCTGTGCACGCGCCTTGGCGTCGGCGCCGGGCGCGACCTCGCGCAGGCCTGCCGCGATTCCTATCCGCGATGGGTGTCGTTACCTTTGTGGCTGTCGGCGGAGATCGCGATCACCGCGACGGATCTGGCCGAAGTGATCGGCACGGCAATCGGCCTCAATCTGTTGTTTCACATTCCGCTCGAGATCGGCGTGCTGATCACCGCTGCCGACGTGTTTCTCATCCTGGCGCTGCAGGCGTTCGGCTTTCGCTGGATCGAAGCCTTTGTGGTCGCGATGCTGGGCGTGATCGCGGCGTGCTTTGCGGTGCAGATCGCGCTCGCCGATCCCGATTGGGGCGCGGTTATCAGGGGCTTTGCGCCGACCACGGACCTTCTCGCCAACCGGCAGATGCTTTATCTCGCGCTCGGCATTCTCGGCGCCACCGTGATGCCGCATAATCTCTATCTGCATTCGGGGCTGGTGCAGACCCGCCGCTATGGCGAGGGTGTCGGCGAAAAGCGCGAGGCGATTAAATTCGCGACCATCGATTCCACAATCGCGCTGTGCCTGGCGCTGGTCATCAATGCCTCGATCCTGATCCTGGCCGCGGCGACCTTCCATCGCGCCGGGAAGACCGATGTCGCCGAACTCGATCAGGCCCACGCCTTTCTGGCGCCGCTGCTCGGCTCGACCCTGGCGCCGACTTTGTTCGGCATCGCGCTGTTATGCTGCGGCCTGAACTCGACCATCACCGCGACGCTGTCGGGCCAGATCGTGATGGAGGGATTTCTCAATCTGCGCATCGCGCCATGGCTGCGGCGCATGGTGACGCGGATGATCGCGATCGTGCCGGCCATCGTCGTGACGATCTGGGCCGGCGAGAAAGCCACCGGCCAATTGCTGATCCTCAGTCAAGTGGTTCTAAGCCTGCAATTGCCGTTCGCGGTGGTGCCGCTGGTGATGTTCACCGCCAGCCGCGCCAAAATGGGCCCGTTCGTGGCCCCGCGCTGGCTGACGGCGCTGGCCACGGCGACGGTGGTGGTGATCATCGCGCTGAATATGAAACTGGTGTGGGATTATTTCAGCGGGTGATAGCTACCCGGATGAAGTATGCGCCGAAAAGCTGCGATATTTGGAGGACGGGAGAGTTCCGAAATTCCGTTTGTAGGCTTTGCTAAGGTGGGCGGCGTCAGAGAAGCCGCAACGAGCGGCGATCTCGCGCAACGGCGAGGCGGACCGGCGCAGGAGCGCATGGGCCTTTTCAAGTCTGCGCTGCAGGACATACCGGTGAGGCGACAGTCCGGTCGCCGCACGGAAGGCGCGCGCGAGGTGAGCCCGGCTGAGCGCGGCAGTTGAGGCAAGGCTTTCGAGCGGCAGGGGAGCGTCCAGATTTGCTTCGATGAAATCGATAAGCATTCGCAGCCGGTACGGCGACAATGTTTCGCGATACGGCAACCTGTCCATCTGCGCGGTGGCGTGCAATGCGATTACTCGCGTGACGATCGCATCGATCAGGACATCACAATAGAGTTCATCGCCGGCAAGTCCTTGATCGAACGCTCGCGTCAGACGCCGGGTTGCGTCGAGCAGTCCAACATCTGGGCGCGGCGGCAAATTGCGCAGTTCGACTCCGTTTGCGCTCAATCCGGAGGCTTCAATCTGATTGGCGACAAATTCGGGTTCCATCAATACAAGCAGGACATCGACGCGGTTGCGCATCTCGCCATCGAAGATCTCGCCCGGCTGGCCGAGAACCATCGTTCCTTCGACAAACGATCCCTTTGTGGCGGTGCATCCGCTGATTTCCAGGGAAGCATCGTTCTGCGCCAGCGAAAGCGCGACGCGATAACCTGGAAGGAGGGCTGGGATAGGGACGATGCCATCCTGCCGCACGAGGCGGCGGATCGTCAGGCCCGGGAAACGGTCCCATAATTTGGCAACGTCGTAACTATAATACGATCCGTCGTTTTTATGCGCAGCGCAATCCGTCATCTGCCGAGCTTGCCCGTACGTGTTGACCCGCCTTCATCCCATGAAGACTATCTCACGACGTCAGATCGAATGCCAATCCGGTCAAAATAACCGCACGATTCGACAACACGCAGAAGCGTCACTCTCTTGCGACGACTATCACCTCCTTATCATCTGGGGTGTCGGGCCGTGCAAAGGCCCATTTCGCGTTAAGCCAGAGGGTGAGACATCATGTTGCACGGAATATTCGGCTGGAAATTCGTCCTTTCACTAGCCCTGCTCGCCGGTTTCGAAGCCGGCATTTCGGCCGCACAGGCTGAAGCGCCGAAGCATTTCGTGCTTGTCCATGGCGCATGGCATACGGGAGCCGCGTGGCGTGGGGTCATGGAGGGACTTGAGAAGCGCGGCTATACCGGCGAAGCCATCACCTTGCCTGGCTATGGGCCCGGCAACGGCGACCCGGGCAAGACAACGCTGCAAGACGATACGGAAGCGTTAGTTGCCGTTCTGAACAAACAGAGCGGGCCGGTGATCCTTGTCGCTCACTCGGCGGGAGGCGTGGTTGTTCAGCAGTCTGCGCCGAAGGCGGCAGGCAAGATTGCAGAGGTGGTGTTTCTCGACGCGTTCCTCGCCGAAGACGGCAAGCGGCTCCTTGACTCGTTGCCGCCTGATATCAAGACGATGTATGAAAAAATCGCCTCCGAAAACAATAACACGTTGCCGGTGCCGCCAGATCTCGTACGCTTTGTGCTGATGCCGGGAGACAGCAAGGAGGCTCAGGACAAGGTTATTTCCAACCTGGTAGTGCAGCCCTATGGCTATTATTCGGGTAAGGTCGACGCGAAGGCCTTCGCGGCCATGCCGGTGAAGCGAGCTTTCCTGTTTGCCAGGGATGACAAGTCTCTGCCCCCCGGGGCTTTCAGGGGAATGGTGGCCGCGCTTGGGCCCTTCGATGAAGTCGATATTCCCGGTGGTCACGAAGTCATGTTCACCGATCCCGACGCCGTCGCGGGCGGTTTGGTTGAGTTGGCGCGCAAGCTCGGTCAATAGGCGCTCCGCCTGCAAAGGCACGGACGCGGCTGTCCGGAGACGGTGGCGATTATTCGAGAAGCCGCGGCGTACTGTCGTCACCCGGTCAACAAGCCGGGTGACGACAAGCTATCTAATCCTGCGGCTCGGAGGGCACTTCGCCTGACGCATCGATGCGCAGCCAGCCGGAGGGGGCGAGGCGTTGCTGCGGCAGGAAGCGGCCTTTGTAGTCCATCTTCTTGGAGCCTTCGATCCAGTAGCCGAGATAGACGTAAGGCAATCCCTGCCGCCTCGCGCGGGCGATGTGGTCGAGGATCATGAAGGTGCCGAGCGAGCGGCTTTCCTCCGATGGTTCGAAGAACGAATAGACCATCGACAGCCCGTCGCTGAGCACGTCGGTCAGCGCCACCGCGATGAGGTCGTGGCCGCGGCCGGTGATGCTGCTGTCGATGCCGCGGCGCCGATATTCGATGATGCGGGTTTCGACGTGGCTGTCCTCGACCATCATCGCGTAATCGAGCACGGTCATGTCGGCCATGCCGCCGTGGCGATGGCGCTGGTCGAGATAGGCGCGGAATACCGAATATTGCTCTGACGTCGGCACCGCGCTGCGCTGTTCGCCGACGATGTCGGCGTTGCGGGCGAGAATCTTGCGGAAATTGCGCGAGGGCCGGAATTCGTTGGCGACCACCCGGACCGACACGCAGGCGCGGCACTGGTCGCAGGCCGGGCGATAGGCGATCGACTGGCTGCGACGGAAGCCGCCATGGGTCAGCAGGTCGTTGAGGTCGCCTGCCTTGTCGCCAACCAGATGCGTGAACACCTTGCGCTCGTGCCGGCCCGGCAGATACGGGCAAGGCGAGGGCGCCGTCAGGTAGAATTGGGGGGTGTCACGCGAATGTTGGGTCAAGGGGGTGGTCAGCCATTGCAAGCGAAACAGCCCGTAGCATCGCGCCACTACGGTTAACGGTCAATCAATTTACCGGAGGGCGGCCTGGAACAAATTGGCCGCCCGGAAAGCAGGCAGTGCTCCCGGGCGTGACTTGTCTTTGGGATTGATAGGTCCCGGGGATTAGTAGGTTCGTGCGGCGGTTGGCACGGGACTGCGGACCGAACTGTTGATGATCACGGTACCCAACACGATATCGTGCAGCAGGCGCCGGCGGCCGTTGAATAGCCCGACCAGCAATACCAGCGGCGACAGCACCGAGACCGAAACCCAGAACAGCACCGCATGCATGGCGCCGAGCAAGAAGTAGCCGGGCGCGCCGTACCAGGTGCGCAGTTCCAGATCCATCATGCGCATGCCAATGGTGGCCGAATGTGGGCCGCCGAGCGAGGCGCCGTAATAAACGATCGCCCAGATTACGGACGCCGGCCACGCGATCCAGAACAGCACCCAGCCGAGCCCCAGCGTGATCACGCCAAACACGGCGATAAACAGATAACCGAGGATCACCGGGACCGAGAGCACCACGAGGTCGATCAGGCACGCGAAAAACCGCCGGGTCAGCACGCCGCGAAACAGTTCCGGCTGCATCAGGGGATCGAACGCATGCGGCGGCACACCGCCATCGCTGCGCCAGGCGCCGCCGGCAGTTGTGTTGCCTGCAGTTGTACTGCCCGAATTGGAACCGCTGCCGCCGTTACCGCTATAAGACATGGGCAATCCTCCCGACCGTGCATTCCCGCGCAGGACATGGGAACCGGCGAGGGGCTCGCCAAGGCCCAGGCAGCATTAACTAGCGGCAATATTTTTGACGGCTGTAACAGTATCCGCGTCATTGCGAACGCGGGCAACTTCCTTCCGTCATTCCGGGATGGTCCGAAGGACCAGACCCGGAATCTCGAGATTCCGGGCTCGATGCTACGCATCGCCCCGGAATGACGGAGTATCAATTCATAGTGCGCACCACCTTGCGTCACGGACCAGACAGTGGGCACGGCGCGAAATGCGCCTTTACCCACCCTACGAAGCCGTCAGCTCTCGTTCTTCAACCTCTCCGCGGCCCGCGGCGCGAAATAGGTGAGGATGCCGTCGGCGCCGGCGCGCTTGAAGGCGAGCAGGCTTTCCATGATCGCGCGGTCGCCGTCGATCCAGCCATTGCCGGCGGCGGCGGCGATCATCGCGTATTCGCCGGACACTTGATAGACGAAGGTCGGCATCGCGAAGGTGTCTTTGACCCGGCGCACGATGTCGAGATAGGGCATGCCCGGCTTGACCATCACCATGTCGGCGCCCTCGGCGATGTCGAGTTCGACTTCGCGCAAGGCCTCGTCGGAATTGGCGCTGTCCATCTGGTAGGTGCGCTTGTCGCCGGTCAGCGTCTTGGCCGAGCCGATGGCGTCGCGGAACGGGCCGTAGAACGCCGAGGCATATTTCGCTGCATAGGACATGATCTGCACGTCGAGGAACCCCAGGCTATCCAGCCCTTCGCGGATTGCGGCGACGCGCCCGTCCATCATGTCCGAGGGTGCAATGATGTCGCAGCCCGCTTCCGCCTGCACCAGCGCCTGACGCACCAGCACCGCGACCGTCGCGTCGTTGAGGATCTGGCCGTCCTCGATCAGCCCGTCGTGGCCGTGGCTGGTGAAGGGATCGAGCGCTACATCGCAGAGCACGCCGAGGCCGGGGAATTCCTTCTTGATGGCGCGCACCGACTGGCACACCAGATTGTCCGGGTTGAGCGCTTCGGAGCCGTGTTCGTCGCGCAGGCTCGGCTCGGTATAGGGAAACAGCGCGATGCAGGGGATGTTCAGTTTCACCGCGCGCTCGGCGTCGCGAACCGCCTGATCGACGGTGATGCGCTCGACGCCCGGCATAGAGGCGATCGCGGTGCGCTTGTTGTGGCCATCGACCACGAAAAACGGCCAGATCAGGTCATTGGTGGTGAGAACGTTTTCCCGCACCATCCGGCGCGCCCATTCCGCCTTGCGGTTGCGGCGCGGCCGGATCGCGAGATCGAGGCTGGGGGCGGAGAGGGCGGTTTCCCGCCGCGGCACGTCGCGCATTTCGATCGGACGCCCGAATTTGATCGCCATGTGATGTTCTCTCCTTGGAGGCGCAGTCTGGTTAAAGCGGGAGACTGCCTTGAACCGGTGTTCTTGGACCGGTGTTTTGATCGGTTCCAGTCTAGCACTTTGGGCGGCTTTCGTCACCGCAGCCTTGATCTGCGGCAAGCCTGATTGATTTTACCGCCCGGGCGGGCCAAAAGTCGCCGTTGCGCCGCTTTACCCGGGTATATTCCAGCCCAAATTCTCGCACATGAGCAGCCTTTTCTGATGTCTGAAATCCCATCACGCGACCCCTCGCGGGACACGGCCATGTCGGTGGCGGCGATTTCGTCCGAACGGCACGAATCCGACGACAACGCCTGGACAAGGCGGCTGGTGTTCTTTCTGCGTATCATGGCGGTCGTTTCCGTCGCCAAGGGTCTCTATCACTGGGCGCAGGTCACGGGCTTTGTCGGCGGCGAGGAAGAAGCCTTCGAGAACCAGTCGATGGCGTGGCAGGCTGCCACGGTCTATTTCGCGGTGATCGAACTGGTCGCTGCCGTGGGTCTGTGGCTCGCGACGCCATGGGGCGCGGTGGTGTGGCTGACCACCGTGGTGTCGATGGCGGTGATCGAACTGATGTTTCCTGGAATCTACGGCGGCAGTCTTTACGTCGTGGGATTCGAAGCCGTGGCGCTGACGCTGTATCTCGCGCTGGCGTGGATGGCCGCGCGCGAACGGCCGCCATAGCGATTGTAAAAGAAAATCTTTGATCTCATCCGCGGAAGACGTGAAGCAACATCTCTTGTGTCCCGGACGCGGTGCAGCGTTCTTTACGCTGCTCCGCAGAGCCGGGACCCAAACACTTGAGGTGAGAGCGATGGACCCCGGATCAGCAGCGCACCGCAAGAGCGCTGCGCAGCATCCGGGGAACGCAGGATGCGGCGGAGCGCTTCCTCTAAAATTTTCGAAGAATTTTTCGCAGTAACTTTTCGGTCACCTTAAAGGCTCTGGTTACACCTGTTACGCAGGCGTTTCGAATTTGAACGGTCCTGTTCCCATATGTGACACAGGGCTCGGACGGAGCGTGAACAGGGGGTGTGCACCGTCAATGAAAGGTTGCGAAAACCCCTTTGTTGATGGGCTTAATCCGCGATTCACTGTCTTAAATTCATGATCTCTTTATTGTCTTATTTAAGCTGATCTTCAAACGCGCCCCTTAAGTTGAAGCTATCAGACGGGACACAAGTTTCGTCGAATAAGTCGATAAAAACGACAACAGGGGAAGTGTCATGATGAAAGCCGTTGCAACGGCGGTGGAAACCGCCGACCGCGCCCCGGGCCAGGCTCCGGTCCAGCCGCTCTATCTCGAAGCGTTGACGTTGGTGGAGCGGCTGCACCGCCGCCTGCTCGACGTCATCAAGGACGAATTCGATCGCCGCGGCCGCGCGGATATCAATTCGGTGCAGGCGCTCCTGCTCTATAACATCGGCGACAAGGAATTGACCGCAGGCGAGTTGCGCACCCGCGGCTACTACCTCGGCTCCAACGTCTCCTACAATCTGAAGAAGCTGGTCGAACTCGGCTTCCTCGACCATCAGCGCTCGCGCGTTGATCGCCGCTCGGTCCGCATTCGCCTGACCCCGCAGGGCCAGGAGATCCGCCGCATCGTCGACGCGCTCTATCAGAAGCACGTCAAGACGGTCGAGCAGGTCGGCGGCATCTCGAACGAAGAGTTCGCGACGCTGAACAAGTCGTTGCACCGGCTGGAGCGTTTCTGGACCGACCAGATTCTGTATCGTCTCTGAGAATTTTACGGCTCTGAGATATCAGGCCAAGCCGGCGACTTGAAAAGACCGGCGGCCTTTAAACGCGAGACTTCCCCCAGCGCATCGATCCGGCTTTCCGGGGCGGTGCGTTTTGCTTTTTCGCTGGCGCTGGCCTCATTTGCTGTTAGCGCTGCGAAAATCCGGCTCCCGAATTGGAACCTTTGCGCCGCGCCGCGCTTGTCCCCGCGAATCGGAGAGCAAGGCGATGCTGGTCGAACGCGGATTGCAGGTGATGAATGTCGCCGTGGTGGGCGATGCCTACGCCATCGCGGCGAATTACCTGCGCCGGACCGGCGCCATTGCCGAAACCACTCACACCGACGAGCATCTGGTCGAAATTATCGTGCAGATGTTTCACCGCGGCGAGTTCAACAAGATTCGGCTCGCCAACAAGGCGATTGCGAAGTTCGAGGCCGAATACGGGCGTTACGAACTGGTCTGATCCGCAAAACACCCAAAATCAACCCGAAGTTCATGAGGACCCATGCAAGCCGCCATCGACCGCATCATGATGACCTACGATCTGCTGCATAACCGCACGGCTGCGGCCAGCATCGAGGCCCGCGCCAAGGTGACGGATTACGTCAATACGCTGTTTGTGGCCGGCGAAAAGGATCCGCATCGGCTCACCGTATGCGGCCTGACTTATCTGCGCGAACTCGACGGCTCCAGCGATCCGGTCAAAGCGGGATTCACCGGGCTTTAAACCAAGCGACGACGTTAACTTCTAAACGTTGCCCGCCATCTTGTGCGGATGAAACAGCCGGCCTTTTTCCGTCACCAGCACCACCGCCAGCGAAGCCATTGCGCAGAGGAAAAACCCGGTCGCGAACGGCAACAGCGTGCCGTCATAGTCCTGGCCGATGGTGGTGCCGATGCCAATGCCGAGCAGGGTGGTGATCGAGCCATACAGTGACGATGCGGTGCCGGCGATGTGGCCCTGCGGCTCCATCGCCAGCGAGGTGAAATTGGCGAACATCAGCCCGAACCCGAACATCATCAGCGAGGCCAGCGCCAGATAAAGCGGCAGCGGCATCATGTGTAGTTTCACGCCCAGGAACAATATTCCTGCGACCGCCACGAAGCCGACCAGTGCGCCATGCGAAATCACCCGCATGCCGATCCGGCCGACGAAACGGGCGTTGAGAAAGCCCGCGATGGCGATGCCGATCGCAACCGCAGCGAATGCTAGCGGGAAGTAGCGCCCGAGGCCGAATATTTCGGTGAAGACCTGCTGCGACGTAAATACGAACGCGAACAGCGAACCCTGTACGCCGCCGGCCGCCAGTGCATAACCCAGGGTCTGCCGGTTGGTCACGGTCTGGCGGAAGGCGTTGAGCACATCGCGCGGCGCCAGCGACTTGCGCTCGGAGAGCGGTAATGTTTCCGGCATCCGCAGCGCGCTCCAGATCAGCGCCAGCACGCCGTACAGCATCAACACGATGAAGATGCCGCGCCACTGCGTCAGCAACAGCACGGCCTGGCCGATCGACGGCGCGATAACGGGCACGGCGATGAACACCATCATCGCCAGCGACATCACGCTGGCCATGCGGCGGCCGGCATAGCAGTCACGCACGATCGAGGTCGCGATCACGCGCGTAGCAGACGTGCCGAGCCCCTGCAGCACGCGCGCCAGCAGCAACATCTCGAACGACGACGCCGTAATCGCAAGCACGCTGGCGAGGCAATACAGCGCCATGCCGTCGATAAGGACTGGCCGGCGGCCGAAACGATCCGACAGCGGTCCCATGATGAACTGGCCGACGCCGAACCCGATCAGGAATGTCGACAGGATGGCCTGAGGCCGGTTGGCGATCGTGATGTGGAACGCCGAGGCGATGTTGGGCAGCGCCGGCAGCATCATGTCCATCGCAAACGGATTCAGGGCCATGATCGAAGCGATCACGAGCACGAATTCCGGGAACCCCATCGGCCGATGGCTCGAGGAAACGAAAGTGTCGGCATTGATGTCGGTCAAACGGCATACCTCTGGGCAAGGTGCAGATATATCGGGCATGTTGCGCTGCACAACCCATCTTCCGGGATGGCTGCTGCGCGACCGGCGAGTCCAGGGCGAGACGGTCACGGAATCGTCGCGGACATGAACCGCCTGACAACGCGGTGCGACGAACCCAAGGTACCGAACGGAGTGCCAAACAGAGCGCTGAGTTCCAACAGAGATGGCGATGGCGTCCGCGGCGTTCGAACGTTTCCGGTTCAGCTTCTTCGAAGATGAAATGTCCGCGCGCGATGGGCTCGACACGCGGGCGCTCGCCGAACTCAGGGGTGAGGAAGTCATCCGCGCAGAGGACATGCTGATCGGATTTCTGCCGGATACGCGAGGCGTCATCGGGCTCGGCATTCTCAGGTCACGCCGCGCTGAACCCGAGCTTACGAAGTTCTTTGAAGCCGAGCAGCTGACATGGCACGCGGCTAAGGCTGCGGGTGAAGAGTTTTGGTCGACCGGCGAATTGGTCGATCTGGCGAAGGCGCTGTGGCGCATCCGTCCCGATCCGCGCTGGCGTGACGCGATGATTGACGTGCTCGGCGCGGCCGAAGACTGGAAACGACAGCCGGCGGCCCAGGCGCTGTGCGACGTCTGCGATCCCGTTGCCGTGCAGGCGCTGATCAAGGCGCTCGACGATTCCGAACCGCTGGTGCGCTACCACGCGGCGAGGGGGCTTCTGCTGATCCACGGCCTGACCGTCGACTCCAGAGACCCCGCCCACATGATGTTCCGGCTGATGTCAGAGGATGCCGCGCGGCGCGCGGGCGGCAAGCGGGATATTCTGGCGGCCATCGCCGGGCGCTCGATCCGCGAGCCCTGAGCCAAGGCAATCATCGCCGAAGCTTACTGGGGACCGCAGAATCATCTAGGGATTTACCCTGGGGTCACCTTGAAAAGCGCTGATGAACCATTGCGAACGTCGGCCGCTCGCCCGGACATCTCAGACAAGATGAACGGTGCGGGCACAGCTCCATCTGCCCCTACACCCGATGCGCTCTATGAGGCTGGTCTCGGCCACATGCGGGCCGAACGCTATCTCGACGCCCAGATCTGCTGCCAGCAGGCCCTCGCGATCGATTCCAGTCACGCAGACAGCCTGCATCTGATGGGCCTGTTGTCCTTCCAGGCCCAACAATACGATCATGCCGTGGAGTGGATCGCCCGCGCCATCCGGCAAAATCCGCGGCCTGAATATCTTGTCAGCCTTGGTATGACGCTGCGTTCTCAGGGGCGACATCAAGATGCACTCAACACTATCAACAAGGCGGTTGAGCTCAGGCCTGACGACACGCCGAACTGTGGAGACATCTCGGCGATGCCTTGCTGACCTGAAGCATCCGGCCGAGGCGTTGCTGGCTTTTCGTCGCGTGTTGCAGCTCAACCCGCGCCACTGGATCGTGGCTCACAAGAGTGGATTTCTACTGCACGAGCTCGGGCGGTTCGAGGAGGCCTGCGCGCAGTTCGACCTTTGCGACCAACTCCAGCCGAACCATGCCTCGACGTTGCAGGCGCGCGCGCTGTCGTTGCGCAGCCTGAACCGCCTGGACCAAGCCATGGCCGACTACAAGAGCGCGCACGCGCTCGATCCGGACGCCGCCGGAACGCCTGCAATATCGGCGAGATCGTTGCGCTGTCGCCTCGCGGGGAGGAAGCGGCGCTGCATTGGTTCGACAAAGCCATTGCGTTGCAGCCGGACCTGATCGCGGCGCTCAACAGCAAGGCGCATGTGCTGCTGCGGCTTCAACGCTTTGAGGAATTCATCGCGACCTCCGATCGTATCAAGGCGATCGATCCCGACAATGTCGAAGCCGCGATAATTTTGGGACATTTCCACTTGCTGACCGGCAATTTTGAAGCCGGCTGGATCGGCAGGAAGCCCGCTTGAGACGCCCGTCGTCGGCCTATCCAAAACTGCCAAAACCGATGTGGCGGGGCGAGGGAAACATCGACGGCAAGACCATCCTGATCGGGCCGGATGAGGGCCTCGGCGATACCATCCAGTTCATCCGCTACGTCCCGATGCTCGCGGAGCGCGGCGCCCGTGTCACGCTCGTTGTCCAGGATGCGTTATATCCGTTGTTGTGCGATCTGCCCGGCGTCTCGCAGTGCCTGCCGACTTCAGTCACGCTGCCTGCATTCGATTTCGATCTGCATTGCCCGATCTCCAGCCTGCCGTTCGCTTTCGGTACCCGGCTCGACACCATCCCGTCCGCCGCATCGTATTTGCCTGCGTTACCAGCGGACAGTCGTGCAAAGCTGGCAGGATCGGCTGGGCGTCCACGACAAGCCGCGTGTCGGCCTGGTCTGGTCCGGCAATCCGAAACACGCCAACGATCATAACCGGTCGCTGCCATTGCATGCGCTGACGCGCCTTTTCGATGTCGATGCGACCTTGTGAGCCTGCAAAAGGACCCAGGAGATGCCGACAAGGCGACGTTGCTCGAAAGCGCTGACATCGTCGATATGACGGCGCATCTGACGGATTTTACGCAGACGGCGGCGCTGGTGACGTGCCTTGATCTGGTGATCACCGTCGACAACCAGTGTCGCGCATCTCGCGGCCGCGCTGGGGACGTCCGACCTGGATTCTGCTGCCGTTCACGCCGGATTATCGCTGGATGCTCGATCGTGACGACAGTCCCTGGTATCCCGGCGTGCGCCTGTTCCGGCAGAGCAGGACCCGCGACTACGGCGAAGTGCTCGATCGGGTGCGCGAGGCGTTGCTCACTTTTGTTTCCGGCGAATAGATTGCCTGTTACCAGGCGTAACGCACCACGCCCTTGCCGGCGTACGAGCGCGTGACGTTGGAGAATTCGCCTTCGAACGTCGCCGCGGTTGACCAGCCATTGGTCCATTTCCATTCGGCGGAGGCAGTGGTCAGCGCCGAGCTCGGACGCCTGCGCCGCGCCGTTGACGACGAAGCTGGCGCCGGGCAGCGCCTGGAAGGTCGCGCCGACAGCGCGATCCGGATTGTAGTCATGGGCCCAGGCGAAGCGGCCGCGCAGCGTGAAGACCGCGGCGCCATTCCAGGAATCTTGCATCGCAAAGGATTTGTCGGTGCGGATGCCGAGTTCGCTGCGGCTGTCGGTGACATCCCGCGCGCCGTAGTTCAGCGCAAAGGTACCGCCGCCGGAGACGACGCTCTCGGCATAGGACGGCAGGCTGAACGTGGTGGCCTGTCCGGCCACATAGGGCGTGATGCCGATGCCGCCATCGACAAAGGGGGCGAGGAAGCGGTAGCCGGCTTCGACGCGGCCCGAGAAGGTGTTGGCGTTGAATTCCGAATGCAGGCGATCGATGCCTGCCGCGGTCACGGTACGGTCGGTGGTGATGTCCTGCCAGCCATAGGCGAGGGCGCCGGAGATATAGGCCTGGCCTATGTTGTGGCGCGCGAAGGCGCCCACTTGAAAGAGGTCGGAACGCCCGCTGCCGCTGTTGGTGACACTAAAGCTGGTGCCGCCGCCGGCAGCGAGAAACCGGCAATCGTGAACGGCGAGAAGCGATAGTCCGCGCCCACGGCCGTGCCATAGACCCGCGATGTCGCGCCGTTGGATCCTACCGTTGCGTTACCGTCGGTGGTTTGCGAACCGCCGTAGCCTGCAATCCATGTGCTCCAGCGCGCCTCAAAAGGCGTAACGGGACCCTTGACGAACATCGCATTGGCGTCGCGCACCGCGCCAATCTTTTCCGCCGGAAGCATAGCCAGTCGGCGGGCCGCGCGGTGCGTCAAAGCCGTCGCCGCGACCGGCCATGAACGGATCGGTCATCACGTTCATGAACTGGGTCATCGCGTCGAAGGTCGTCTGCTGCGAACCGGTCGCAGCCTCTCCCGAAACCTGGCTCAGCCCGGCCGGGGTCAGCGCACCGAACACCAGGGGAATGCCGCCGGTGGCGTTGAAGAAATTGGTCAACGCATTGGCGACATGCTGCTGGTTGCCGTTCAAGCCGGAACCGAAACCGAAACTAGGAGAGGCGGGAGTAAGCAGGTGGCGTGAAATTCAGCGCCAGGTTCAGGAAAACATTGCTAGCGCTGTAACTCAGGCTGGCCGTGAAGTTCGTCGGCAGGTTGGTGCTGACAAGCGAGCCGAAGGTGCCGACACGGGTGCCCGTGTTCAGGATGCTGTATTGGTTAGCGACGTAGCTGCCGTTGGTGAAAATCGCATTGACCGTCGCGCCGCCCAGCGTCGAGGCGCCGGTCACATGGGCAAACGA
This sequence comes from Bradyrhizobium sp., assembly GCA_037201505.1. GTDB lineage: Bacteria > Pseudomonadota > Alphaproteobacteria > Rhizobiales > Xanthobacteraceae > Bradyrhizobium. Next base: position 191,391 of record JBBCHO010000015.1, on the reverse strand, counting down.
CGAAGTCGTCGGGTTGATATTGACGGCATAGGTCGATGCCGACGTAAAGCTGAGGTCGCCAAACACCGTCATTGATGAGCCCGGCGTGCCTGAGCCTGGCGCGAACGTGCCGCCTGCGATCGAGGTCTGGCCCATGGCGCCGGTGCCCATCAGCGTGCCGCCGGTGTCACCGTAGTCCCCGCTCGAAGATGCCAGCGAGCTGTTGACGACCAGGGTGCCACCGTTGATCGTGGTCGCGCCGGAGTAGCCGATGGAGCCTGTTATCGTTTGGGTGCCGCCACTCAGAATAAGCCCACCACTGCCGGAGACCTGCCTGCATAGGTGTCGTTTGCCGCAGTCAAAGTCAGGTTGTGGTTGCCCAGGAATAGATTGGAGCCGGCGTTGGTTCCCGCCAGCGACTTGATGGAGGAATCCACCGACATCACCGAGAGATCGAGACTGCCGTTGTCGATCACCTTGCTGGAACCGGCGATCGAGCCGGTGCCATTGATCCCCAGGATTCCGGTGCTGTTGATCGTCGTCGCCCCGGTATAGGAGTTGATTTCCCATTGAGAACCAGGACGCCGTTGCCTGCAATGGTCAGTCCGCCGCTGCCACCGATGTTACCTGAAAATTGATTTGCCGAGCTTCCCGCGGTGATGGGTCAGGGTTTGCGTACCGAGCGTCACGGTGCTGTACGCCCTTCAGCCCCATGATCGAAGCGCCGGCTGTGGTGCCGGCGATATCGAATGTCCCGAGTGAATTCGTCAGATTGACCAGATTTGACGCGGCGATGCTGCCCGTTCCGGTCAAAGCCAGCGTTCCGTTATTGATCGTGGTATCGCCGCTGTAGGTGTTGGCCCCCGTCAAAGTGAGCGTGCCGGTTCCGGTTTTCGTCAAGGCGGTGGTCGCGCCGGTACCGTCCTGGATCTGGCCAGAGAACAACGTGCTGGTATTCGCGGTGCCGACCGTCAGGGTCTGCGCGGTGGCGCCTCCATTCAGAAGCGAGGAAATAACAAGACCGTTTCCTTCCAACGATCCGATGCTGAGGACGCCGTCCGACTTCTGCAGCAGCAACGTTCCATTGTCGATGATGCGCGCGGTGCCGCCCGTCGAAGTGTCGATCATTTGCAGCGTCGAACCGCTATTGACCGTGAAGGTCGCCGCACCCAGCGTCGAGCTGTTCTGGAACTGCGCCGTGCCAAGACCGCCGTTCTGTATGGAGTAGGCGATATCGCTTCCACCCGCCGAGGCGCTGTTCTTGAAATCGAGCGTGCTGCTGACGGTGATGTGTTGTGTGACGCCCGAGCTGTTGGAAAAGCCCGCACCGCTGACCACCATCAACTGGCCGTTGAGATCGACCGTATAGCCGGTCGTTCCATTGAAAGTGATGCTGCCGACCGCAACGCCGCTGGAAAGAGAAACCGAGTTTTGCGTTGATGTGCCGAAGATGACCGCGGCCGCCGTGCTGTTCGGGACGGTCGCCGGGTTCCAGTTGCCCGCCGTATTCCAGTCGCCGCTGCCAGGCGAAGCAAGCCAGGTCTGCGCCTGCGCGGATGCCGATCCAAAAACGGAAAGGAGGGCCGTTGCGGATGTCGCCAGAAGGATCGGTTTCAAGCGAATGCGGGAAGAAACCAAGTGACCAGAAAACAAATGCGCCTCCAACGTCCGCCTGATCCCAGGCCCGTTGTGGCGCCAGATGATGCGGCCAAAACCGGAACAGGAAATTTCGAATCCGAGCTATGTTTTTAGTGATTTCCGGGAAATCGGCTTGGACAGGATGTCACCCGTTACGGACTGGGCGTCACTCTTGAACGATTGAGCCGTTCTGTTGCCGATGGGAGACAAGTCGCGACGGGCGTTAACTAAAACATCTATAGCATGATGAGATTAGATTGATCTGTAACAGCGACGGAAGTGCGCTCCCTCTCCCGCTTGCGGGGGAGGGCGGGGTGGGGGCGTCTCCGCAAGTGTGCTGGATGATAGATTTCCCCCCACCCGCCGCGCTCTTCGAGCGCGTCGACCTCCCCCGCAAGCGGGAGAGGTAAGTGACCTACTGACAGAGCGATTCAACCTAAGGTCATCCCGCTCTAAGGCCGGTACGATACTCGCCACATCATCGGTCGTCCTATCAGAGCATCGGAACGAACACGATGAGGTACCGTTATCCGAAGGCGCCGCTTTTTTCTGCGCTCAACAGGGAATGGTTTGATGACCCAAAAATTTGATCCGGCGCCCAAGGACAAGCACGCGGTCGATCCAAAAGATGCGACCAAGGCCGACAAGTCGAAAACAAACCTCAGGGAAGGTCTGGAAGAAAGCTTTCCTGGTTCCGATCCCGCCAGTGCGACCCAGCCCAGGAAGTCGAAGGACGCCTGAAGCCAAGGTTGGTCAGCCTTGCACGTTCGGCAAAAATGTTCCCGCGCATTGGCTCGATGTTTGAGGGAACGAATGATCTGGTCTCGCATTTTCTCACCATTGAAATCGGAGGACGAAACATGAAGAAATCTCTGTTTGCTGCCGCGTTGATCGGCATCATTGCCGCGCCTGCTTTCGCGGATGAAGTGGGCGTTCGAGTTGGACCGGTCGGCGCCGGCGTCACCGTCGGCGAATCTCACGACCGCGACTATCGCGACCGTGATCGCACAACGGTCATCAAGGAGCGTGAACCGACCGATCGGACGACCGTGATCAAGAAAGAAGATTCGGACGGAACTCGCAGCAAGACCGTCATTCACGACAACGACTAAGCGCGAAACAAGGGCCCCGATCATTTCGGGGCCCTTTCTGCTTTGTCGCGATAGCCGATCTGAACGCGAGACCAGTCCCACGATCCGTAAATTGCAATCGGCGTTGACTCGCAAAGGAGACGGCCATGCCGAAAGAGGAAAACAACAGGGTATCGTTCTTGACGAAAAGGCGCAGGAGCAGCCGGCCGACAAGGATCGCGCGCAAGCGGCAACCAAAACGAATAAAACCAGGAAGATGGATGACGAACTGCAGCCGTTGAGGGAGAAGAGCGGTTTTTTAGGGCGCGGTTGCGATTGCTGCGAAGTTAAGGCGCGTAACGGTTGAAGACGAAGTCGCGCGATTTGACGGTCGTGTGGCAGGCAAAGCAGGCACCGGCATGGCCTTGGTGGAAGGCTTGCCATCGTCAAATTCGATATACCCCCACCCGCCGGTCGAAGCATATTTTTTTGCGTCCTTGACCATGAACTGCACGCCGTTCTTGGGCGACACGGCGACGAACGATTGAGCGTTGCCGAAGGCCGCCTTGCTTTCCTCCAACGGATGATAATCCCAGGCCAGACGAGCAATGATGGTGCCGTCAGGGTAGGGAAGCGTCCCCGCCCGGGCCGCCTTGATCGCTATCTTGTTGCCTAAAATGGCGCGCAAATCATTGAGCTTGCCCTCTTCGTGCGCCACCGAGATCAGCGGCCAGTCCCGGTAACCGGAAGGAAGGTTCGGGACAGGGATCGGCGCATTCTGTCCGGACGCCGGAGCGTCGTAACCGATCAAGCCGGTCAGCAAACCAACCGCAAACAGCGCCACGACGAACTGTTTCATCTGAGGGGCTCCTGCCATCCGGGTGCGCCGCGACGATCGTAGAAAGTTCGGAAGGAGCATACTTGATAAGATCGCATGGCGCGAGTCGGGTGAGGACGCAACGAAAATATTTCTGATTTTCAGAAATAATGCTTTTCGCCTGACCCAAATCAATTGTATAGATTTCGCCGTCTCGTCCCACAGGAGGGGCGTATCGCGATCGTCACGGACGCGGGGCGGGATGCGGTGGACGCGGATGTGCCTTTGACGAATGGCGCAAAAGCGGACGGCAAAGTCGTGTGGTCCTGACGCCTCGACGCCGGGCGTCAAGTTGGCGGATTCAATTCGCTGATGACGGTGACAAAAGAGCCCGATCACCGGGGAGAGCGCGAAATAAGCTGTTATAACCATTGCGCGGGGAATGCCGGGTGTTTCCGGTAGTGACCGTTGGTGACTAACGCGCGTGCTACCTACCATACACGCGCGGCTGCGGGCGCACCGGCGCCCGGCATTCCCTGCGCCCTCTGAAGAGGGCGGAAAATTCAGGCATGACTCGGGCGTGATGCGCCGCGGGAACGAGAAGGTGTGTTTGATGGGCATTCCGTCATTCCGGGGCGATGCGAAGCATCGAACCCGAATCTCGAGATTCCGGGTTCGCGCTGACAGCGCGCCCCGGAATGACGAAGGAAGGTTGGATTGCTTCGCTTCGGTCGCAATGACGGTGTTATAAGCCTCGGGTAATATTTCAACCTTCAAAAAAAACCGCCCGAGGAAACCCCATGCTCACGTTGCATCATCTCAACGATTCGCGCTCGCAACGGATTCTGTGGCTGCTGGAAGAACTCGGCACGCCCTACGAGATGAAGAAATATCAGCGCGATGCCACCACGCGGCTGGCGCCGCCGGAATGATGGCGGTGCATCCGCTGGGCAAATCGCCTGTGATCACCGACGGCCACGTCAAGATCGCGGAGTCCGGCGCGATCGTCGATTATTTGATCCGACGTTACGGTCAAAGCGGCAAGGTCGCGCTGATGCCGGCGCCCGACAGCGCCGACTTCGAGCCCTACCAGGAATGGCTGCACTATTCGGAAGGGTCGGGGATGCTGCCGCTGATGCTCAATCTTTATGTCGGCCGGCTGAAGGAGACAGGTGCGCCCCTGCATCCCCGCATCGACAGCGAATCGCCAATCATCTCGGTTAATGTCGAGGGCGCACTGAAAGGCCGCGAGTTCTTCATCGGGACATCGCTGACCGGCGCCGATATCCAGATGAGTTTCGTCGCCGAAATGGCCAAGGTCTTCAAGAAGCTCGAGCCCTATCCCAACCTCAGCGCCTGGCGACGCGCATGCATGCGCGGGCGGCCTTCCAGCGCTCGGTCGGAGAAGGGCGGAGCCTACCGCTTCGCACAATAATGTTCACGTATTTGCGAAGGCGGATTTAGCGGGTTATCCTGCCTGCCGCGTCTGCTAGTTCTGGTCATCCGGGGCGCGCAACGCGCGAGCCCGGAATCCATAACCACGATCCGGGAGTATGGATTCCGGGCCTGCCGCCGAGTGGCGCATCCCGGAATGACGAACGATAGAAATGTGACTAATCGCATGACCAACTCGCTCACCCGCCGATCTTTCCTCGCCAATGCCGGCGCCGGTTTAGCCGCAACTGCGCTTGTGGGCGCGGCGCATGCGGCTGACGATCAGACGCCCGTCAGATGCTCAATGACCTGATCAGGGAGAACCAGGACAGCGGGCTTGGCAGCGGCTTCGATAATGCTTCGCGCAACGTCAAGCTGCCGAAGAAATCGCTGCCGACGCTGTCACCTTCGACCGCCGAAACCACGCAAACTTCAATCGCGCAATACGAGACCATCGTCGCCAAGGCGGCTGGCCGGAAGTATCCGGCGGCGAGGGGCTTAGGGTTGGCGTCAAGAGCCCGGCAGTGCCGTCGCTGGCGCGCGCGGCTGTCAGTCGTGGGCGATCTCGAGCTTAATTCGGGCGAACGCGAGGTGTTCGATTCCTATGTCGATGCCGCGGTGCGCCGTTTCAGCTGCGCCACGGATTGCATGCCGATGGTGTGGTGCATGACGCGACGCTGCGCGCACTCAATGTCCCGGCCGAGAAGCGGCTGGCGCAGCTTCGGACCAACGCTGTCAGGCTGAAAAGCCTGACCGGCAATCTCGGGCAACCGCAAATCGTGGTCGCCAATATTCCGGCGGCCCAGATCGAGGCGATCGAGAATGGCGTCGCGGTAACGCGCCACACGGCGGTCGCCGGCAAGCCGGACCGTCCGTCGCCGGATGTCCACAGCAAGATCGTGCAGATCAACTTCAATCCGTTCCTGGACCGTTCCGGTGTCGAGTCATCCGCAAGGATCTGATTCCGAAGATGCAGGCCGAGCCGGATTATCTCACCAAGAATCACATCCGCATCTACGATCCCAAGAACAACGAGCTGCCGCCGTCGCAGATCGACTGGTATTCGGCCGAGGCCGTGAATTACAAGTTCAAACAGGACGCCGGCGATTTCAATTCGCTGGGCTCGATGAAGATCAACTTCCCAGTCCCGACGGCGTCTACATGCATGACACGCCCTCAAAGGGGTTGTTCGGCGAGGATTTCCGCTTTGCCTCCTCGGGCTGCATGCGCGTGCAGAACGTTCGCGAAACTGGTCTACTGGATTTTGGCTGACAGCCCCGGCTGGTCGAAGGCCGAGATCGACGAGGTCATCAAATCGGGCGAGCGCAAGGACGCCAAGGTCCGCCAAGGCGTTGCCGCTGTATTGGGTCTACGTCACGGCCTGGGCGACCCCCGACGGCGTGGTCCAGTTCCGCGACGATATCTACAACCGCGACGGGCTGGCGGGGGTGAGCAGTTTCGCCGTCGTCCCGGCGCAGGCCGGGACCCATACGCGTGATTCATCGATAAGGCATGAGGGCAGAGGACCTTTCTTCAACTATTATCGCCGGGGGCTATGGGTCCCGGCTCGGGGGCCGGGACGACGAGGTTGGATTTGGCCATCCCCACCATATCTTGCATAAATATCAGGCCCGTACCGCAAGCGCTTGGCCATTCCCGGCCGATGTGATATTGCGCAAGGACCCTTTCGACCGGCCACTTAGGACCGACCGCAATGCCCGTAACAGCTTGCGGCGGGGAGATATTTTACTCATGAGCTCTTCGCATAGCAGCGCCAAACCGCCTCCGCGCCCGACTCGTTCTTCACCGCCACGCTTGCCGATGCCGATCCGGAGATCGCGGCCGCGATCCGCGGCGAACTCGGCCGGCAGCGCCACGAGATCGAGCTGATCGCGTCCCGAGAACATCGACAGCCGCGCGGTGCTGGAAGCGCAGGGCTCGGTGATGACCAACAAATACGCCGAGGCTATCCGGGCCACCGCTATTACGGCGGCTGCGAATGGGTCGACGTTGCCGAAACGCTGGCGATCGAGCGCGCCAAGAAACTGTTCGGTGCGGGCTTTGCCAATTGTGCAGCCGAATTCCGGCAGCCAGATGAACCAGGCGGTGTTCCTGGCGCTGCTGCAGCCCGGCGATACCTTCATGGGCCTCGATCTCGCTGCCGGCGGACATCTCACCCATGGCTCGCCGGTCAACATGTCCGGCAAATGGTTCAAGGCCTCGCACTACACGGTGCGGCGCGAGGACCAGTTGATCGATATGGATGCCGTGGCGAAGCAGGCTGAAACCGTGCGGCCGAAGCTGATCATCGCCGGCGGCTCGGCCTATTCGCGGCCGTGGGATTTCAAGCGCTTTCGCGAGATCGCCGACAGTATCGGCGCGTATCTGCTGGTCGACATGGCGCATTTCGCGGGCCTCGTGGCCGCGGCGTTCATGCTTCGCCTGAGCCGCATGCGCATGTCACGACCACCAACGCACAAATCATTGCGCGGTCCGCGCGGCGGCTTGATTTTGACCAATGACGAGGCGCTGGCCAAGAAACTGAACTCGGCGATCTTCCCGGGCCTCCAAGGGGGTCCCGCTGATGCATGTGATCGCGGCCAAGGCGGTCGCCTTTGCCGAAGCGCTGCGTCCGGATTTCAAGGTCTATGCGAAGAACGTGGTCGAGAATGCCAAGGCGCTGGCCGAAAGCCTGCGCGCGCACGGCTTCGACATCGTCTCGCGGCGCAACCGACAACCATCTGATGCTGGTGGATTTGCGGCCCAAGGGTCTTAAAGGCAACGCGTCGGAAAAGGCATTGGTGCGCGCGGCGATCACCTGCAACAAGAACGGCATTCCCTTCGATCCGGAGAAGCCGTTCGTGACCTCGGGACTTCGTCTGGGCACACCGGCGGCGACCACGCGCGGGTTTGGTGTCGCCGAATTCCAGCAGGTCGGCGGCATGATCGCCGAGGTGCTCAACGCGGTGGCGCAGTCGCAGGACGGCAGCGCGCCGCTGGTGGAGGCTGCCATCAAGGAACGGGTGAAGGCGCTCACCGACCGTATTCCCGATTATCAGTAAGGTTTTTGCCGGATGGCGATGCCCAAGCTGCAACAGTCTCGATACGCAGGTAAAGGGACTCGCGTCCGACCGAGGATTCCGCCGTGATCCGGCGGCGGCGGGTGTGCATCGCCTGTAATTTCCGTTTTACTACTTTCGAGCGGGTGCAACTGCGCGAACTCACCGTGATCAAGCGCAATGGCCGTCGGGTGCCGTTCGACCGTGACAAGCTGGTGCGCTCGCTGCAGATCTCGCTGCGCAAGCGTCCCGTCGATCCCGAACGGGTCGAGAAGATGGTCTCGGCGATCGTGCGCGAGCTTGAAAGCGGCGGCGAGGCCGAGATTTCATCGGAAGCCATCGGCGAGATCGTGATGGAGCATCTGCGCCAGCTCGACGACGTCGCCTATGTGCGGTTCGCCTCGGTCTATCGCAATTTCCGCGAGGCCAAGGATTTCGAAGCGGTGCTCGGCGAGCTCATCCGGCGATGACGACGCGCGGCTCGCTCTGTTACGCAAATGACGCTGGCCTTGGCCGCCGACCAGCGCTTCATGCAGCTCGCATTGGCGCTCGGGCGGCGTGGGCAGGGCCGAAGTTGGCCTAATCCGGCGGTCGGCGCCGTCGTGGTCAGGGATGGCGTCATTGTCGGCGCGGCTGGACCCAGCCCGGCGGCCGCCCTCATGCCGAGCCGGTGGCGCTCTTGCAGGCCGGCGAGGCCGCCCGCGGCGCCACGCTCTATGTGACGCTGGAGCCGTGCTCGCATGTCGGCAAGTCGCCGCCCTGCGGCCGATGCGATCATCGGCCCGCCGGGATCGCGCGCGTGGTGTCGGCGATCGAGGATCCCAATCCGGAAGTAGCCGGGCAGGGCCACGCCCGGCTTCACGCCGGCGGCATAACAGTCGATATCGGGCTCGGCGCGCAGGAAGCCGCGCACGATCATGCCGGGCATTTCCGGCGCATCCGCGACAAGCGTCCGCATGTGATCCTCAAGCTGGCGGTGTCGGCCGATGACAAGATCGGCGGGGCCGGCCGCAAGCCGGTCGCGGTGACCGGCGAAGCCGCGCGAGCACGCGTGCATCTGCTGCGCGCGCAATGCGATGCCGTCCTGGTCGGGATCGGGACCGTACAGGCGGACGATCCCGTGCTGACCTGCCGCCTGCCGGGCATGGAGGCCCGTTCGCCGGTGCGGGTGGTGCTGGACCGGGCGTTGCGCATCTCGGGCACCAGCCGGCTGGTTCATTCCGCCCGCGCGACGCCGCTATGGGTAATGACGTCGAACCTGTCGGAAGCGCCGGCCGCGATGAAGCTTGGGGCTGCGGGCGCGCAAGTGATCCGCGTGCCCACCACGTCGTCCCCGCCGCCAGGGCTGGATCTGATGGCGTGCTGCATGCGCTGGCGGAAAAAGGCATCACGCGGCTGTTGGTCGAGGGCGGCGCGCGCGTCGCCTCGTCCTTTGTCGCCGCTGATTTGGTCGATGAAATCTGGCTGTTGCGTGGGCCTGATACCATCGGGCGCGACGGGGTCGCCGCGCTGGACGCGTTGCCGCTGTCCGCGATCACAGGCTCGCCCGCGTTCAAGGTCCGTGCTAGCGACACCCTGCAAAACGACACACTCACCATTTACGAGCGGGCCTGATGTTTACCGGCATAGTCACTGATATCGGCGAGATCACAGCCTTGACGCCCACGGCGCAGGGCCAGTTGCACCGGCTGCGGATTGCGTGCCGCTATGACCCGCGCACGATCGCGGACGGCGCCTCTATTGCCTGCAATGGTGTCTGCCTGACTGTCCGTCGCCTCCGGTGTGGAGCATGACAAGACCTGGTTCGATGTCGATGCCGCGGCCGAGACGCTCGCGATGACGACGGCCAAGTATTGGGTGATGGGAACCAGGCTCAATCTCGAACGTGCGCTGAAGATTGGCGACGAACTCGGCGGCCATATCGTCGCCGGCCACGCCGACGGGGTGGCCACCATCGTCAGCCGTGACGATCTGACCGACATGGCGCGGTTCACGTTGCGGACCACGCGCGAACTGGCGCGCTTCATCGCCACCAAGGGCTCGGTGACGCTGGATGGTGTGTCGCTGACCGTGAATACGGTCGATGACGTCACGTTTTCGGTGCTGATCATTCCCCACACGCTGTCGGTCACGACGCTGAGCGGCTGGCGTGCGGGCAGTGAAGTCAATCTCGAGGTCGATCTGATGGCGCGTTATGCGGCGCGGCTCTCGGAAATGAAGTAGAAGTACCCGTAACCAACCTTGGCATGGGCCTCGCTGCGCCTAAAACGCAGCACAACTCCTGAAGAATTCGATTGGTAGATGATGGCAGACGCACGGCGCGCGCAGTTGAAAGATCAGACCGACATTTCCGGCGCCCGCGCGCTGATTGTCGAGGCACGCTTTTATGACGATATCCAGGATGCGCTGCTGGAAGGTGCCGTTGCCGAGCTGAAAGCCGCCGGCGTCACCCATGACGTGATCACGGTGCCCGCGCGCTGGAAATTCCCGCCGCCATCGCGATTGCGATCGATGCCGCCGCGAAAAGCGGCAAGCCCTATGATGCGGCGATCGCGCCTCGGTTGCGTAGTCCGCGGCGAGACTATCCATTTCGAAATCGTATCGATGGAATCCTCGCGGGCGCTGATGGACCTTGCGGTGGTGCGAAAGTTTCCGCTCGGCAATGGCATCATCACGGTGAATACCGACGCGCAAGCTTGGGAGAGGGCGCGCGCTGGCGAGCTCAACAAGGGCGGCGATGCCGCCCGCGCGGCGCTGGCCATGCTGCGGATCAAACGCCGGCTGGCGCGGACCTGATGATGGCAGACAACAAGAAGAATCAGGAAAAAAAGAAGCCCGCCAAAGGTCCGGACAAGAAAGCCAACCGGCGCGGTGCGGCGCGGCTGGCGGCAGTGCAGGCGCTTTATCAAATGGATATCGGCGGCGCCGGGATCAACGACATCTTTGCCGAGTTCGAGAGCCATTGGCTCGGCAACGAGGTCGAAGGCGATACATATCTGCCGGCTGAAGCAGCTTTCTTCGCGACGTGGTCTCCGGCGTGGTGCGCGATCAGGGCAAGCTCGATCCCGTGATCGACGAAGCCTTGTCGAAAGGTTGGCCGCTGAAGCGGATCGACGCGATTTTGCGCGCGGTGCTGCGTGCGGGCGCCTACGAACTCGAGCATCGCAAGGACGTGCCCGGCCGGGGTCGTGGTGTCGGAATATGTCGACGTGGCGCATGCCTTTGTCGAGCCGGATGAAACCGGCATGGTCAATGCGGTGCTCGACCAGATCGGCCGCCAGTTTCGCGCCGATGAGTTCGTGCGCGGCTAACACACGCGTCTAGAGGCACAGGATCGCACGGGATGACATCCGGTGAAGACTCGCTGATTGCGCGGTATTTCCGCCCGCTCGCGACCGATCCCGGCGCGTTCGGCCTCGGCGACGATGCGGCGGTGCTGTGCGCACTCGGTGACGACATCGTGGTCACGACGGATGCGATCGTCGAAGGCGTGCATTTTTTCGCAAGCGATCCGCCCGACACCATCGCGCGCAAGGCGCTGCGCGTGAACCTCAGCGATCTCGCGGCCAAGGGCGCCACGCCGGCGGGCTTTGTGCTGACGCTGGCGCTGCCCACCGCCGAGGATGCATGGCTGGCGCCATTCGCGCGCGGGCTGGGCGAGGATATCGGGCTGTTCGGTTGCCCGTTGCTGGGCGGCGATACCGTCCTCGACGCCGGGCCCGCGGATGATTTCGATCACAGCGTTCGGGCGCATCCGGTGGGCAAAACCGTTCATCGCAGCGGCGCTCAGCCCGGCGACCGCGTGATGGTAAACGGGAGCGATCGGTGACGCGGCGCTCGGGCTCGCTATTCTCAAGGGCGCGCTGTGGCGACGGCGCTGGCCAATGATGCTGCCGCCCAGGAGATGCTGGTCGGGCGTTATCGCGTACCGCAGCCGCGCAATGCGCTTGCGCAAGCTGTCCGCGATCACGCGCATGCGGCGATGGATGTATCCGATGGTCTTGCGGGAGACCTGACCAAACTGTGTGCGTCATCGGGCGTTTCCGCCGCCATCGATGTGCAAAGCATTCCGTTATCGGAAACCGCCGTGGCATTGTTTGCGCGCGGCATGGTCGACATCGAAGCGTTGATTGCCGGCGGTGACGACTATGAGGTTTTGTGCGTCATCCCGGAGAGCGGCGTTGAGGCATTCGCGCGGGCTGCGGGTCTCGTGGGAGTGCCGGTAACCTCGATCGGGACAATCATCGCGGCGACCTCGCCCCCAAGGTTTCTCGACAAGCAGGGCGGCGAGATCGCGCTTAAGCGCCTGTCCTACAGCCATTTCTAGGATTCCTCGGCATTCCCGGGACGGGATTTCTCGGAAAGCCCCCATTTTGGAACAAATACACGGCTGAAATCGACCGTTTAAGCCTTTCGCAGCGTTGCGCCGGGGATACGATTTTGGCAAGGTCCCGCCGATTTGAGGTCACCCTTTGGGCAGGGCGGCCTTCTTTTTATGCGCCGGCCGCTATTGCGGCGAAGAGCGCGGGTGGGAAACAAAGAAAAACCTGAGGCAAATTCAATGACAGCATTATGGGTGATTGTGCTCTGTGGAGCGCTTTCCATCGTTTACGCCATCTGGGCGACTTCGTCGGTTTTGAGCGCTGATGCCGGCAATCCGCGGATGCAGGAAATCGCGGCCGCCGTGCGCGAAGGCGCGCAGGCCTATCTCAAGCGCCAATACATGACGATCGGCATCGTCGGCGTCGTGATCTTCGCGCTGCTGGGCCTATTTCCTCGGCATGCTGGTTGCCGCGGGCTTCCTGATTGGCGCGGTGCTGTCGGGGGCCGCGGGCTTCATCGGCATGAACGTGTCGGTTCGCGCCAATGTGCGCACCGCGCAGGGCCGCGACCACGTCGCTGGCCGGCGGCCTTGAACTGGCCTTCAAGGCCGGCGCCATCACCGGCATGCTGGTTGCGGGCTTGGCGCTGCTTGGCGTCACCATCTACTTCGCTTATCTCACGCACTACCTGGACCTCGCTGCCAACAGCCGCACTGTAGTTGATGCGCTGGTGGCGCTTGGTTTCGGCGCTTCGCTGATTTCGATCTTCGCGCGTCTTGGCGGCGGTATCTTCACCAAGGGCGCCGACGTCGGCGGCGATCTCGTCGGTAAGGTCGAAGCCGGCATTCCCGAAGACGATCCGCGTAACCCGGCGACCATCGCCGACAACGTCGGCGACAATGTCGGCGATTGCGCCGGCATGGCCGCCGACCTGTTCGAGACCTACGCGGTGACCGCGGTCGCCACCATGGTTCTGGCCGCGATCTTCTTTGCGACCTCGCCGCTGCTGGTGAACATGATGACGCTGCCGCTCGCGATTGGCGGTGTTTGCATCCTGACCTCGATCGCCGGCACCTTCTTCGTCAAGCTCGGCGCCAACCAGTCGATCATGGGCGCGCTCTACAAGGGCCTGATCGCCACCGGCATCCTGTCGCTGGCAGGCGTCGCCGGCGTGATCTACTGGCTGGTCGGCTTCGGACCGCTGGCCGGCGTGAAATACACCGGCATGGCGCTGCTTGAATGCGGCATTGTCGGCCTCGTCGTCACCGGGCTGATCATCTGGATCACCGAATACTACACCGGCACTGAGTATCGCCCGGTGAAGTCAATTGCGGCATCGTCGGTCACCGGTCACGGCACCAACGTGATTCAGGGGCTGGCGATCTCGATGGAATCCACCGCCGGTCCGGCGCTGGTGATCATCGCGGGCATTCTCGTCACCTATAGCCTTGCCGGTCTGTTCGGCATCGCGATTGCGACCACCACGATGCTGGCGCTGGCCGGCATGATCGTGGCGCTCGACGCCTTCGGCCCGGTCACCGACAATGCCGGCGGCATTGCCGAAATGGCCGGCCTGCCGAAGGAAGTCCGCAGGCAACCGACGCGCTCGACGCGGTCGGCAACACCACCAAGGCCGTCACCAAGGGCTACGCGATCGGCTCCGCCGGTCTCGGCGCGCTAGTGCTGTTCGCGGCCTATAATGAAGACCTCAAATTCTTCATCGCCAATGCCGCGAAGTATCCGTACTTCCAGGGGCGTGCTGCCTGACTTCTCGCTGAACAATCCCTACGTCGTGGTCGGCCTCTTGTTCGGCGGCCTGCTGCCGTATCTATTCGGTGCGATGGGCATGACGGCGGTCGCCGTGCAGCCGGCGCGATCGTTGAGGAAGTGCGTCGTCAGTTCCGCGAAAAGCCCGGCATCATGCAGGGCACCGACAAGCCGGATTACGGCAGGGCGGTCGATATTCTGACCAAGGCGGCGATCAAGGAAATGATCATTCCTCGCTGCTGCCGGTGCTGTCGCCGATCTTCGTCTATTTTGTCATCTTCGGAATTGCAGGCGGTGGTGCAGCGGGCAAGTCGGCGGCATTCTCGGCCGTCGGTGCGATGCTGCTCGGCGTGATCGTGACCGGCCTGTTCGTCGCGATCTCGATGACCTCGGGCGGCGGCGCCTGGGACAACGCCAAGAAGTACATCGAGGACGGCCATTACGGCGGCAAGGGCTCGGATGCCCACAAGGCCGCGGTGACCGGCGATACCGTCGGCGATCCCTACAAGGATACGGCGGGTCCCGCCGTCAACCCGATGATCAAGATCACCAACATCGTGGCATTGCTGCTGCTGGCGATCCTGGCGCACTGAGCGAACGAACGATCAAAAACAAAAACCCCGCGGTGCGAGCCGCGGGGTTTTTATTCAGAGATGAAGGGAAGGGCGTCTCTTGGCGCCTGACAGCGCTTCGAGTTTCTTAGTTGTTACCCTGACCGACGTTAAGCGCCTTGAACAGCGGCGCCACGTAATTGACCTCCTGGCCGGATGTCGGCGTGGTGCGGCTGATGAAGTCGAAGATCCTGCCGTCCTGCAGCCCGTAATTGGCGAGCTTTCGCACCTGGCGGTTCTTGTCGAAATAGATCGCGATGACACGCTGGTCGATGATCCTGTCGTTCATGAAGGCGACCGGACGTGAGGAGCGCTGTGAGATGTAATAGAACACTTCGCCGCTGAGGGTTGCGACCGTGGACGGGGTGCCCATCACGATCAGCACCTGATCCTGGCTCGCGCCGATCGGAATTTGTTCGAGCGCCCCGGGTGGCAGGACGTAGCCCTTCTGGAACTGCTCGCCGGCGCAACCGCCCAGCGTCGCACATACCAGGGCAATGGCGGCAGCCGTCCACAGACCCCGCCAATGCGCGGTCAGGCCGCGCGGAGAGCATGTCTGTGAGCGTGTCTGGATCGGCTCAATCATTTGGGAAATGGTCCCATCCCCTTGCATCGGGTGAGGCGTTGACGTACCGGGCAGCACGCTGGATTACAACATGCGCGGGCGCCAAGACACCAACCTTGGGGCTCGCTTGCGGAACCCACAATGCTTTGGCCGTTCAATCACTTCAGGAAACCCCGGGCACCCCTGCGCGGCACCATTGAGGCCATCTATGGCATGATCGTGACACAGACGCGAGAACCGTTGTTTTACCGGGACTTGGGCGTGCCGGATACGGTTAACGGCCGTTTTGACCTCTTGGTGTTGCATTTATGTGATCGTGTTGCGGCGATTTAAGCCGCTCGAGGGTGGTGTGCCCCTGTCGCAAGCGTTGTTTGACCGTTTCTGCGAGGATATGGACGCCAATTTGAGGGAAATGGGTGTCGGCGATATCGTCGTCCCCAAGCGGATGCGAGCCTTCGGCGAGGCCTTTTACGGCCGGGTCGCGGCCTATGACGTGGCGTTGGACCAGGGGCAGGAGCCGCTGGCGCAGGCGCTGTGCAAGAATATTCTCAACGGCGAGGGCATCGCAAAAGCACGGCGGCTGGCCATCTATGCCGAGAAGGCCATGGCAAGTCTGGCCGCAACAGACGACGCGGCGCTGTTGGCCCCGGCTTGGACATTTCCGTCGCCGGTGCAAGCGGGCGCGGAGCTATAAACAGAAACGATTGATGTGATGATGACAGCAGATCCCTGGAGCGTTCCCGTCGTGGTGGCGCAACTACCCGACACCGGATTGCACCGCGACATCGAAGCCGATCCGGCCGCGCGCGCGTCGATGGCTGAAGTCGCAGGTTTGCGCGAAGTTCTGTCGGCGAGCGCTTCGCTTGACGTGACGCCCCAGAGCGGCGGCCGCGTCCATGTCACGGGCCATGTGCGGGCGCGGATCGGACAGACCTGCGTGGTGACGCTCGATCCGATCGAGAACGAGATCGACGAGCCTGTTGATCTGGAGTTCGCGCCGCCGGAGCAAATTCCGCAATTGTCCGATCTGGTCGATGACGCCGCTGAAAGCGACACTGAGATTCCGATCCGCCCGAGCCGATCCTCAATGGCGTCATCGATCTCGGTCGGCTTGCAACCGATGCTATTTTTTTAGCTGTCGATCCCTATCCGCGCCGGTCCGATGCGTTTTCGAACCGCTGGTGGAGGCCGCCGACCCCGAGGATCATCCGTTTGCCGCACTCAAGGCCTTGCAAGTCGATACCAAGCCGCGGGTTCCGGGAAACAGCCGAGAAACCCGAAGGCGGCAAGCGCGGCTGAAGGATGGTTGCAAGGCGGTTGTGGCGCGCGTACTCCAATAGGCTCGATCTGCGCCTAATTCCAAAATTCGGCTTAATACCTTGAATTAGCTGGTATTCTTCGCATATATCGAATCTTCCCCGGCGTGGCACGGACTGCAAAAGGCGGCGGTCAAGAGGTTGTGTCGGGGCGGGGAAACGCTATTGTCGCGGCCCGGCTTGGGTGCAGCTTCGCGCTCTGCCGATCGCTGCTATCGCTAGCGAAATACAGTCCGAGGCCAAGCGCTTCAAGTCGGCACAAGATCAGGTTTTCCGGGACGTTCATGCCTCAAAAGGTTCGAATCGCGCTGACGCCATGGGTGGCGATGTCGGCGCATCGGTCGTCATTCCCGGCGCCGCAATTTCGCTGACCCGACATCCCGACACCGAATTTCTGCTGTTCGGCGATCAGGCGTTGATCGACGTGGAATTGGCGAAACATCCGGCGATGAAGGCCGCATCGCGCGTGATTCATACCGATGTCGCCGTCAGCATGCACGACAAGCCCAGCCAGGCGTTGCGCCGCGGCCGCAAGTCCTCGTCGATGTGGCTTGCGATTGAAGCGGTCAAGAAAGGCGAGGCCGATGTCGCTATATCGGCCGGCAATACCGGTGCGCTGGCGGCGATGGCGCGGTTTTTGCCTGCGCATGCTGCCCGGCATCGACCGGCCGGCCCTCGCAGCGATTTGGCCCACGGCCCGCAGCAATTCGGTGGTGCTCGATCTCGGCGCCACCATCGGTGGCGACGCGCATCATCTGGTGGCCCTGGCGGTGATGGGCAGCGCGATGGCAAGCGTGCTGTTCGGTCTCGAGCGGCCGACGGTCGGCCTGCTCAATATCGGGGTCGAGGAGATCAAGGGGGCGCGAGGAGATTCGCGAGGCTGCAGAATTGCTGCGCGCGATGAATCTTCCTCAACTCGAATATATCGATTCGTCGAAGGCGACGGCATCGGCAAGGGAGCTGCCGACGTGATCGTCGCCGAAGGCTTCAGCGGCAATATTGCGTTGAAAGCCGCCGAAGGCACCGCGCGCCAGATCACCGAATTTCTGCGCAGCGCGATGGCGAGCACCTGGCGCTCACGGATCGGCTATCTGTTTGCAAGGAATGCTTTCAGGTCGCTACGCGACAAGCTCGATCCTTCGAAATCCAACGGCAGCGTGGTGCTCGGCCTCAACGGAATCGTCGTCAAGAGCCATGGCGGAACCGACGCCGAAGGCTTTGCCTATGCGGTCGATGTTGGCTATGAGATGGTCCGCTACGATCTCCTCACCAAGATCAATCAGATGCTCAATCGCGACGGCAGCGCGCTGGTTCCGGCGCCGACCGCGCAGGAGGCTGTCTCGTGACTGCGATACGTTCGGTCGTGCTCGGCTGCGGTTCCTATTTGCCGCAACGGATCCTGACCAATGCCGAATTGGCGGCGCAAGTAGACACCTCCGACGAGTGGATCGTTCAGCGCACCGGCATCCGGCAGCGCCATATTGCGGCGGAAGGCGAGTTCACCTCGCATCTGGCGCTCAATGCCGCGCGCGCCGCACTCGCCAATGCCGGAATCGACGCGCAATCGATCGACCTGATCGTGCTGGCGACCTCGACGCCGGACAACACTTTTCCGGCCACCGCGGTCTCGGTGCAGAACGGGCTTGGGATCAACCACGGCGCAGCCTTCGATCTGCAGGCAGTGTGCTCGGGGTTCGTTTTCGCGCTGGCCACCGCCGATAATTTCCTGCGCGCCGGCGCTTTCAAGCGCGCGCTTGTGATCGGTGCCGAGACTTTCTCGCGCATTCTCGACTGGAGCGACCGCGGGACCTGCGTGCTGTTCGGCGACGGTGCCGGCGCTGTGGTGCTGGAAGCCCCAGCAGCAACCGGGCACTCCCTCCGATCGCGGCATCCTGACCACGCATCTGCGCTCCGATGGCCGGCACAAATCGAAGCTATATGTCGACGGCGGACCCTCATCGACCCGCACCGTCGGCTTCCTTCGGATGGAAGGCCGCGAAGTGTTCAAGCATGCCGTCGGCATGATTACCGACGTGATCGTCGACGCCTTCGAGGCCACCGGCACTACCGCCGAGGACATCGACTGGTTCATTCCGCACCAGGCCAACAAACGAATCATCGATGCTTCAGCGCACAAGTTACATATTGCGCCGCAGAAGGTGGTGCTTACGGTCGACCTGCACGGCAATACCTCGGCTGCCTCGATTCCATTGGCGCTATCGGTTGCGGTTGCCGATGGGCGCGTGAAGAAGGGCGATCTGGTGCTGCTTGAGGCTATGGGTGGCGGCTTCACCTGGGGTTCGGCACTATTGCGCTGGTAAGCGACACGTTAAAATGTTTATCTATATTGCGAGCTCTTTTGATGTTGTTTCATGCTTTTGAATTGATGAGCGCTGTTGACCGTCGCTTGTTAAGCTCATAATTTCAGATACATATTGTTCGCCGTGAGTTGGGGCAGGCGATGACTGGAACCGGAAAAACCGTTACGCGCGTCGATTTGTGCGAGGCCGTCTACCAAAAGGTGGGCTTGTCGCGCACGGAGTCGTCTGCGTTTGTCGAACTGGTGTTGAAGGAGATTACCGACTGCCTTGAGAAGGGCGAGACGGTGAAGCTTTCATCATTCGGCTCGTTCATGGTGCGCAAGAAGGGCCAGCGCATCGGCCGCAATCCCAAGACCGGCACCGAGGTGCCGATTTCTCCGCGTCGCGTGATGGTGTTCAAGCCGTCGGCCATTCTGAAGCAGCGGATCAACGGCCACAGCGTTAGCAACGGCGACGGCAACGCCGACTGAATTCCTTCAACCGGGGCGAGCAGAGGAGCGAGCATTTGGACAAGGCGCCGGATGCGTTCCGAACCATTAGCGAGGTCGCCGACGACCTCGACATCCCCCAGCACGTCCTGCGGTTCTGGGAGACACGGTTCGCCCAGATCAAGCCGATGAAGCGAAGCGGCGGCCGCCGCTACTACCGCCCCGATGATGTCGATTTGCTGCGGGGCATCCGCCGCCTGCTGTATGGCGAGGGCTACACTATCCGCGGCGTGCAGCGCATTCTCAAGGAGCACGGTATCAAGTCGGTCCAGGCACTGATCGACGATACGTCATCGGTCCCGTCTTTCGCCATGATCGATTCGACCTTGCACGAGGCTTTGCATGAGCCGGAGGAAGAGGGCAGCGACGAGCCCGATATCGATGCAGAGGACGACGACGAGGAAGCGATCGAGCCGCCCGCGCCGGTGCGACGTGCGCCTGACATTGCCATGCCGTCGCCCCGGGCCGATCCGACGCCAAGGCCGCCGGCAGCACCCATGGCAGCACCCATGGCAGCACCCATGGCAGCACCCTTGGCGGCCTCGCGGGTGGAAGTTGCCGCAGGCCTGCGCAAGTTCGATACCGCGAAGCTGGAAGCCGTGTTGCAGGACCTGCTCGCCTGCCGGCAATTGCTCGATTCCGCGCTCAAGGACGGCTAGAGCGCGGGTTCTGATCGAACCGGCATCACCCCGGATCACGTCTGGGCAGGCTTTTGCCCGAAAATGCTTCGTTTGTGCCAAGGTATTGAAAAGATTGTACGTTCGGGAGGGTTACACGACCAACCGGTCGCGCCGCCCACTGTTCGGGCAGCCACGCCGATGGAGTTGTCTAAGGCAAACCGGTCGCCCTGGCGGGCGTAGTCGCGAAAACAGGCCTAAGCCTGAACCCGTTCCCGCAACTGCTCGAACTGGCCGGGGCTGTAGGCGGCGCCATCGGGGGTATGGATTTCGACGTTCAGGCAGCCATCGGACAACAATTCCGTCGCCTTTTTCATGGCGGCAGGCACGGAATCCCGGCGCAGCGTAATGATTCCAGACGTATCGAGCGCGGTAATGAAAAACTTCATGGGCGGCTCCGATTCAGTTGGTCTTCCATTCTGAACCTGACAGCGGTTTCGTCAAGGGTGCCGATTCGGCCGGGCAGGCGGGCTGTGGAGAGCGGGCCGGCCGAATGGGCTGGTGCCGGTTGAGAGGATTGAACTCCCGACCTTCGGTTTACAAAACCGCTGCTCTACCGCTGAGCTAAACCGGCTAATCAAGTGATTTCAATACGTTGAAAAAAGAACCCTTTGTGTCCACGTCGGCGAAGCGACCGGATGGCCGTCGAATACCAGACTTGGTTTGCGAGGGCTAGACACGGGGGCTCATTCAATATTCCGACCGGCCGGGCATTGGCTTCGCGATACCAAGCGAAAAGGGCCACAAAAAAAGGGCGGCCAGAGGCCGCCCATTTTGCTTTGTGTCATTTCTTCTTATTGGTCTGATTGGCGCGAATGACGGGCTGCGAATGTCAGCGTATCAAACGCTGCATCGATCAGCAGCCGCCGCGGACATCCCAGGAGCCGCCGGCTTCCCAGTTGCTCCAGGCCTGGTAGTCGGTGTTGCGGTCGTGGCTATTGCCGACTTCCCGGTCCGTGCAGACGGTGCTGGCGGGCGCCGCGTTGTTGGCATTGAGGAACTGTTCGGTCGCGGCCGCGTGCACGTGGTGCTTGCGGACGTGATGTTCAGTCGCCGAAGCCATTTGAACGTGCCGGCAACCAGCAACGCGCCGAAAATTGTCAAAGCGGTCTTTTGCATTTCTTTTCTCCGTTAATCGGACGTGAAGTCGAGGCACAGGCGCCTCGTTGTCTTACGTCCTGCATCACGACGGGATGAAATTCCGTCCGAACTTCCGCTCAATGCTGTCTGTGCGTTATCGGAAGCGTAATGCGACACTAATCCGCAGCCTTCGTGACGCCATTAAATTGGACGTTAGGACGCTAAATTGTCTGTTAGTTTCTGGATGCCTCCGCAGCAACGAAACGTTGCGCGGAACAGCGCAGATACGAAGCTTCAATTTGCTGAAAAATGCGACACGGAGTTTTACGTGCTTGACGCGACAGCGTCGGGCGAGGGCATCACATTTTCGATCGGTGCGATGGCCAGTCCCGATTGCGTCCAGGCCGGTCCGTCCGGGCAAATAATCTCAACGCGGCAACCCGGGCCGGAGAAGATTTTCAGACGGAAGCCGTGCAGCTTCACGATCGCAGTCACGAGGTTGAGGCCAAGACCTACACCCGGTGTGTTCCGGATCTTGTCGGAGCGATAGAAGCGCCGCTGCACGGCATCGCGTTCCGATGCGCTGATGCCGCAACCGGTATCGGTGACGCGCACGACGACCGCGCCTTCGCCGCGCGCCAGTTCGATCCCGACCTTGCCGCCTTCCGGCGTGAACTTGATCGCGTTGTCGACCAGATTGGCGACCGCCTCGACCAAAAGGTCACGGTCGCCATGCACGGTCAGATGCCGCGACGCTTCGATACGCAGCGCGATATTCTTGTTCTCGGCGATCGGCTCGTAGATATCGCCGATCTCTTCCAGCATGTCGTCGAGGGCGACTTCGCCGAAGCCGGCCGAGCGGCGGCTGTTTTCGATCTCCGCCAGCCGCAGCAGCGCGGTCACGATCGTCAGCGCCTGATCGATGCCCGCAATCGACCGGTCGACGACGTCCTGAAGCTGATCCAGCGAGGTGGCGTTGCTGCGTCCGCGTTCCAGCGTCAGCCGGGCGCGCGTCAGCGGCGTGCGCACGTCATGGGCGATGTCGTTGCCGACGCCGGCCAGCGCATGGATCATCGTCTCCATCTTGTCGAGCATGCCGTTGACGATGATCGCGAGTTTCGACACCGGTTCATCGACGGAGCGATAGGGAAGCCGTTCGCGCAGATCGCCGGCGATGATGCGCTGGACCCCGCTCGTTGATTTCTTCGACGCGCTTCTGCGCGCGCACGCTCAGCCACGCCCCGGCCAGCAGGCACAGGCAGAAGCCGGGCAACAGACCGAGCGTAACGGCGAGGCCGACGACATGGGAAATCTTGTTGGCTTCATCGACTTCGCGCCCGATCACCAGCACATTGCCGTTCGGCATCTGCCGGGCGATGGCGCGGATGACACGATTTTCCTCATTGCCGTCCGGAAGCACCTTGACCACCGCGACGCGTTGAACGGAATCATCCAGCGTGAGATCAGGGGGCAACCGCTCCAGATTGCCACCAAGTCTGGTGCCGTTCGCATCGAACAGGCCGGCATACTGAACGCTGCGAGGATCTTCCTTCAGATGCTGATCAATCGCATGCAACGGCGATCCGCTTCGGGCACCGCCGCAATGATGTTCAGGTTGCCGGCGATCATGCTGTCGGATCGCGCCACCAGATATTTGTCGGTCTTCCAGTAGATAAAGCCGAACAGCAGCGTGACGAAAATCGCCAATATGCCGGCGACGGTCAGGCCCAGCGGAAGGTGGTTGATTGTATAAATTGCGGGGACCGCATCCGTCGAACTTTATACGCCGGTGCGCAGAATGAATCCGGTGCCGCGGACATTGTGGATCATCGGGATGTCGCCGGGGCCGTCGACCTTGTGCCGCAGCCGGCCCATATGCACGTCGACCAGATTGGTCGCCGGCACGAATTTGTAGTTCCAGACTTCCTCGAGCAGCATCGCCCGCGTCAACAACTGGTCGCAGCGCTGCATCATGTATTCGAGCAGCCGAAATTCGCGCGGCAACAGATCGATCACGCGATCTCCGCGCTTGACGGTACGCTCGATCAGATCGAGCTCGAGCGGTCCGGCCCGCAGCGTCCGGTCGCGCGATTCCGCCGGGCGCCGCAGCAGCGCCTCGATCCGCGCGATCAATTCCACGAACGCGAACGGCTTGGTGAGATAGTCGTCGCCGCCCATCCGCAATCCGCGCACGCGATCATCGACCGCGCCAAGCGCACTCAGCACCAGCACGGGAGTCCGCACCTGATCTTTCCGCAGCGCCTCGATCACCGTGAGGCCGTCCATGCCGGGCAGCAGCCGATCGACGATCATTGCATCCGGCCGCAACGCGCGCGCCTTGTCGAGACCATCGATCCCGTTGGAGGCCCATTCGACTACAAAGCCGCAATCGGCGAGTTCGGCGGTAATCTCCTCGGCGGTTTCGGCGTCGTCCTCGATCAAAAGCAGTTTTGTCATCGAGCGAACCTCAACACCGGGAAATTTGGCCGCGGTGCCCGGGCGCTCACTGGCCGAAACTGAACGTTTACCCGGGACTGATGCCATCATGTGTCAAACGTCCTGCAATGCTGTAGGTTTCGAAATCAGTTAACGTGGCAGCGCCCCTCAAGGGAATACCTGATGGCATGCGCCATGCGCCCGTCTGGCACGCATTCAAAGAAGCGTGACTGGGCTACCTCTGGAAAGGTAGGTAGGGCCTGCCAACCCTGCCATTAAATTGCGTGTTAGAGTTCCCGGTTACCGCGCAGAGCCTTGGGAAATTTGGCCTTGGGAAATCTGGCCTTGGGAAATCGGGGCTTGGGGAAATGCTGTTGGAGGCCGGCAGGCGCGCGCGGGCCATGGCGATCTGACAGGCATCCTGCGAACTCGAAATTCGTGCCATCGCTGCATTCAAATCGGGGCGCCGGTACGGTTTCCGCCACCGGAAGCGGCTTGGCCGGCACAGACGAGGTTGTTGCAGGCGAGCCTGCCGGAGAAGAGGCTGTTGCAGACGAGGCTGGCACAGCGGCTGGCGGGGGCGCCTGCGCCACCAGCTTCTGGAAGTCAGCGCAACCTGCGCACGACAACGTGATCAATAAAGCAAGGGCTGAGCGCACTTGCAGTGCCTCCCGCGAGATTCCGCGACCGATCGATTTGGCTTTATCGCGACCAACCCGACAGCGTGCGGCGGCCACAACATACAACGGCGAAGCGTGATTCGGACACGTCCGGGCCGTGGCGACGAGGGCGGGTTACCAATGTTTAACGTGCGATTAGCCTTCCTCTGCCAGTAATCCCTGCTGCGGTCTCAAGACTGCCAAGGAAAGCGACATCTTGGAAAGCGGCACCTTGGGGAAGGCAATATGGCGAACAGACGGGCGTGCGCTGTTGCATTTGTCTTGTCGATTTTCTTGTCGGTATTTCTCTTGAATCTGACCGCGGCGCAGGCGGCAGATCCCGCATTTTGCAAGCCCTATGCGAAGGCCGCGCTCAGCCAGGTGCGCGGCGGATTGATCCATCCTGCCTGCGCAAGCCATTTTCAGGGCACGCGCTGGTCGACCGATTTTGCGGCTCATTACGAATGGTGTCTCGGCGTTTCCGCAGGCGATGCCGACGCCGAAAGAGATGCGCGTGCACGCTATCTGAAAGGCTGCATTGGCAGATAAATTGGGCCGACGAACTCAGGCCGATCTTTTCGGCGCGCGCCGCGATACGCACAAAACCGTCACGTGGAAACAGGCGGCTGCGAAGCCGCCTTTTTCACGCCCGTGAGATCGCGCGGCCAGACTAGAAGCCAGCCTGCCGGTGGTCGGATTTGGGGATCGCGAAGACAAGCGTTATCGCCACGGCTATCCCAGCCACCCCTGCTGCGCCAGGCGCTCCACGCTTGATAGTCGTCCTGCTCGCTAAACGGATTTCCCGGCTCCCGGGTCGCGCAATAGGTGCTCTGCGCATAGCCATACTGGGACGTCACGGGCTGCGCCATCGCGGGTCCTGCAATCGTGGAAGCAAGAATGATGGCGGCGCCAATCATTTTGATTTTTGTCATCGGCCTCTCCTGTTCGTTCGGGCAACGCTCCAATCAAGTATGGGCACGAGGCTGGTTTCGGAGTCGGGAGCCCGGTCAAATGGGTGTGAAAAACGCGTGAACACGTTGCGGGTTTTGTCGCATTTTGCGCAAAAGCAACCGAGCCTGGCGCAGACTGGAATAACGCTTTCCATTTGTCGCCTGAACCGGTTCAATTAGCCGCGGCGCCCGCCCATTTTCCGGCGGTACGGGCAAAGCGGGCAAACCATGTTTGGAATTCTGGGGCTCGGGTTTCTGTTGGGCATGCAGCATGCGCTCGAGGCCGATCATATCGCGGCGGTCTCAAGCATCGCCGCGCGGCGGACTGATGTCGGCGATATCGTCAAGCATGGCCTGACCTGGGGGCTCGGCCCACACCCTGACCTTGTTCGTGTTCGCTGGTGCTGCGCTGGTGCTCGGCCACGCCATTCCCGAACATCTGTCGCGGCCGATCGAAACCGCGGTCGGCATCATGCTGGTCGGTCTCGGCGCCCATGTGTTGTGGCGGGCTGTGGCGGGACCGTGTGCATTTTCACAAGCACAGCCATGGCGACGGCATCGTGCATGTCCACGCGCACAGCCATGCCGGTGAAACCGTCCCGCACGCCCGCGCGCCGCACCTGCATGCGCACGGCTTTCGCTGGCGTACGCTGCTGGTCGGACTGATGCACGGCATGGCCGGCTCGGCGGCGCTCCTGGTGCTCACCGTGTCGCAGGCGCCCAGCGTCGCGGTCGGGCTCGGTTATGTCGCGCTGTTTGGCGTAGGCTCGATGATCGGGATGGGAGTACTGTCGACGGTCATTGCGGTGCCACTCGCGGTCTCCGCGCGCTGGCTGACCTTTGCCAATAGCGGTCTGCAGGCCGCCGTCGGCCTTGTCACCATCGCGATCGGTTTGCACACGATTGCCGAGATGGCGTTCGCCTGACACCGGTTAACCGCCGTTAACGTTCCGATATCGCGATCGCTCGCAATTGACGGAGCGTGAAGGCTTAGGCGTTAGGCTTACCGGCAGTTTGGCTGGCGGCCTTAACCTTTGCTCTCAAGCGTTCGAATAGGGTGCTGCCTGTATTCGGGACACGGCGTCATGCGTGCAGCATTTGCAGGAGCTTTTTTGATCGCGACCACCGCGGCGGCATTCGCCGACAGCGGTCCCGTGATCGTCATTCCCGGCCGTGCCGGTGTGCCGGTCTTTATTAACGGCATCGACGCCTCCTATGCCGTCGTCGAGGGCGATTGGGGCCTCGGCAAGGGGATCCATGTCCAGCCGACGGTGTATGGCGGGCACTACGCCGATCCCGAGCCGCATGTCGGTCACTATTATCCGAGTTCCGGCCGTGTGCCGGGCTACGGGCGCCTGGAAATCGAGCCGCCGTCGAACGGCCGGCCGCAGCAGGGCGAGAGCTATCATCAATCATGGTCGGCGCAATCGACCCCGCAGCCGGTGCAGCCGGCCGTTCCGTTCTATCCGCCGGCGGTGATCGAAGCGCCGTGGCAGGGCGACATTCCGCCGCAGGATTTTCAAAACCGGAAACCCCGAAATCTTCCAAAAATTCCGCAAGGGCTTCCGCAGTAGACTTGTCCAACCAGGACTTTGCCAACAAGAAACAAACCCACAGGAGAGAGTAAATGCGTCAGATGATTTCAGGATTGGTAGCGGCGTTGGCCGTGGTCGCCGCGAGCGCCGTGCCCGCGGCGGCATGCGGTCTGTTCCAGGGCGGATGCTCGCCATGCGGTCAGGCCTATGTCAGCCCCTGCGCGCAGCCGCAGGTCTATGTGGCTCCGCAGCCGGTCTATTCCGGCTGCAACAGTTGCGGCGGTTATCGCGAGCGTCTGCCGGATCCGGTCCAGCAGTATGAAGAGGCCCCGGCGCCGGTGCAGCAGCAGTACTATTATGTCGATCAGGGCCCGACCTATACTGGCCCCGGCAATTACGCGCCCTATCCGGTCTATCGCGAAGGCGGCTATCACCACCGCTCTTACTACGGCTATGGCCACCACTATCGCCCCTGGCATGCGCATACCGGCTATCGCTACGGCTACCATCACAGCTACGCCCCGCGCGCCTACGGCCCGCGTTATGGCTACCACACGCATCACTACGGCTATCGCGAGCACGTGCTGCGCCGCTATTACTGATCGCGCATAACTGAGAGATATCGACGCCCGCTTGCAAATCGCGAGCGGGCGTTTTCTTTTGGAGACGTTCAGCCCATCAGGCCGAGCCTGCTGGCGCCGATATAGAGCGCCAGCACCGCGGCGTTCGATACGTTGAGACTTTTGATTTCGCCGGGCATGTCGAGCCGCGCCACCACGCTGCAAGTGTCGCGCGTCAATTGCCGCAGGCCCTTGCCTTCGGCGCCGAGCACCAGCGCCAGCGGTTGCTGCAGGACGATGGTCCCAAGATTTTCGCTGCCCGCGCTGTCGAGCCCGACCGTCATGAAACCCTGGTCGTTCATCTCATTGAGCGCGCGCGCCAGATTGGTCACGGTGACCACCGGCACCAGTTCCAGCGCGCCCGACGCGGATTTCGCCAGCACGCCGGTCGCCTCGGGGCTATGACGCGCCGTGGTCACGAGGGCCTTGACCGCGAAGGCGGCGGCCGAGCGCATGATCGCGCCGACATTGTGCGGGTCGGTGATCTGGTCGAGCACCAGCACGATGCCTTCTCGCGCCAGCGTATCGATATCGGGCGAGGGCAGGGGCTCGGCTTCCGCCAAGAGGCCCTGATGGATAGCATCGGGCCCAAGCCGGCGGTCGATCACCTCGGGCCGTACGATCTCCGGGGCGACCTGCAACTGGATGTTGTCGTCGGCCAGCCGCCGGGCGGCGTTTTCGGTCAGCCACAGCTTGCGAATCTGGCGCTCCGGGTTGGCCAAAGCCGCCGCGACCGTATGCCAGCCATAGAGAATGACTGGCCCGTCCGGGCTGGCGTCACGGCCCTGACGGCCCGGCCGGCGGCCGAAATCGCCTGACCTTTCGGGGCCTTTGCCGCCGCCGCGCCGGAACTTCTGGCTTTTGGGCTTCGATCGCGATCGTTCATGGCAAGACTTTCATGGGCCAAGCTTGTGTCACGGGTCCCGAATAATGGCAATTTGGGGTCCCAAAGCGCTGATTAACCCCCGGATTAGCCTCGGATTAGCTGGCCGCGTTGGTTGACTTTGCCACCGCCCTTCCGTCATAAACGCGCCGACCGGGAGCCCGCCATCGGCTCCCGGTATTAACGCCATCGGTAGCCCAGGTGCCGCCATTTCCGCGGGTGGGTTTCGATGCTGTTGAGCGGGGGAGTGTCCCGAGTGGCAAAGGGAGCTGACTGTAAATCAGCCGTCTTATGACTTCGAAGGTTCGAGTCCTTCTTCCCCCACCATGCTTCGCCCTGACGGGCTACGCGTGGCGCAGCCGAGCGGAGATCGTCAAGGCAAAGCGTGTCCGGCGTAGCTCGAGCGCAGCGAGAGCGTAGACGGACTGGCGCCGTCCGCTGGAAAGCGTGTCTCTGGGCCAACGCTATCGGTGACATCTGATCACAGGCGGCGGCAGGCGCGCCGCTCTCGGGCCATGGCATGCGCCATATGTCGCATGTGAATTGGATCATAATGGCCTTCGGCTCCGGCGGCACAGGATGGGGGCCGGAGGACCCACCATGACCCAAAAATCTGATCAGCGAGTACCAGAATGGCTCAAGATGGACTTACTGGTGATCTGTGTGCCGATCGCCATTATCGGGCTGGCTGTCCTGGTTGCTATCTAGCAACCGCACGGCCCGTCAGAACGCAACATCCAGGGCAAAGCGTGTCCGGCGTAGCTTGAGCGCAGCGAGAGCGTAGACGGACCGGCGCGGCCAATCCCGATCGTTTCATTACGCTGCCGCACCACACCCCCCAACGAAACATTCCGGAAACACGATAGTTAAGATCCGCCGTGAACGCGCCTCGCAAACGCTGCGACTGATGGGCACTACGCAGCAACAAGCCAAGCAACAATGCGAGCGATGGAGAGGGTCATGTTACGCAAGCCAGCCACGATCATCTGCGACAGCGCGCGGTTTCCGGCATCGGCGCGAGCCGGCGACTGGCACGACACCGAGGGCCATCACCGCTATTACGGCAGCTCGGCCTGCAATGGTGGCGAGCGAATCACCGAGACCCGGCGCGGCCCGCGTCCACACCCGCTCAACGCCGGCGGCTTCTGATTTTCAGCGATTTCGAAATTGATTTCAGCGCCGCATCATGGCGCAGATAGCAAAAAGGGCGCGGCGGGATGGCTCCCGTCGCGCCCCGATTTTTTTGCACTCGCTGGTCCAGGCGCTGAGAGCGCCCTGTTGCCAAGCCAAACGGGCTTAGCGGGCGATCCCAGCGAGGTGACAGCGCTTGGTATAAGACACTGGATCACCTCCTTTCGTTGTTAGTGGTGACCCCAATATAGGCAGGAAATCGCCGCCTGTTAAGGCCCGGTCGAGCCCCCAAGGTGGTCAAGGCTGGTCAAGGGTGGTTGAGGCGGCAGGCGTGGCGTGATAGTTGATCGGCCGCACGCGGGTGTAGCTCAATGGTAGAGCAGCAGCCTTCCAAGCTGAATACGAGGGTTCGATTCCCTTCACCCGCTCCAAAAATTTCAATGAGTTAGTAGACTCTTTTAGCAAAACGGGATCATCGATCTACCTGCCGGGTAACAAAAGTGATCGGCGGAATTTCGGTGCGCGCAAGTTCGCGGGGAGCGCAGCCAATGACGGACTGGCAACCGATCGATACGCCACCACGAGACGAGATCCATGACGGAAGGGATCGTCTGTTGGTGAATCTCTCGCATTGCTGACCGCTGTCCGATGGTTGAATGTCGCTGAGCTGTTCGCATGAGGGCCACCACGGGGCGTTCAATTCGGATCGCAGGACCATCATTGGAGAAGGCGGAAGCCGAAGCGGGATCGATGATGCCGCGGGCGTAAATTTCGCAGCTTCACCGAAAGCGGATATGCCGACTGAGCTTTCGACTTGGAGCGTTCGTCCCTCCGCATGGCCAGGCGTAGGCCGTCCAGATTGGCGCGAGACGGCTGCGATCATGCCGCATTCGGGGATGTTGCGAACGCCTCTCACGAAGGATAGGTTTAAGCGTGGCACCTAATGAGGGGGCGAGATGTTTGCGAAGTTGAGCGTTTGGATTTCTGCATCGGTGTTGGCGACAACCCTCACTTTAGGCAGCGCCGTTGAGGCTAACACCTTGTCGAAGGTTTCGACGCATATCATTCCGAACAGGGGGGCGGAAGCTTGCGTTGTGCATAACTCGAACAACGTGGCGGTCTTAGCTACTGTTTCGGTGTTCCCTATGGGAACCGCGGCTTTTGGAATTGATAATTGGACCTTCCCGTTGGTGCTGGGCGCTTTTGATAGCGCGAAGGTATTCAGCTGGACACCGCCCATGCATGCGGGTTCTTGCAAAGTCTTGTCAGTTCAGTGAGAGCGGCGACGCCCGACCGAATTGCAGGCCGACCTGCATGTGCGGCAGGTCATAGATCGGGCAAGAAGTGAGCGACCCTGACGATCTGAAACAGAAGTTGCAGCGCGAGCCGATCGATGTCGACGCCATACCATCGCTCGACCGGTTACTCGCGTGGCCCCACCTTGAACCAGCGAAGATAACCAACGCGATCGATTCCGTCGCTGAGATCGCTCCCATCCAAATGACTACCGAAGAGCCTGCAGTCGCACGCACGCCGAAAGACACCGATGAAGCGCCTAAATTGACTGTCAATAAAATAACCTACGCACAAGTCGGACTGATAAGTGAACCGGGCCGATACATGTTCAGATTTGGCTGGCTGACCATTACTGCGGAAGATCTGGCGATCTGGAAGCAATTTCCCGCTGCTGCCTTTACGATGGTCTCCTTCGACTCAGGCGAGGACGGCGAGGAATACCGCCTTGGTTCGTTCGACATCGGTAGCCCGCCGTAGGCCAAGCCCTCACGGGCGGCCTTCGAGCGGCCCCCTGATTGATAATCGCCCAAGGGTTGCGTTTGCCTGACGCATCCGACCGCTCGTTCCTTAAGCGAGGCGCTGTCTAAACTTTCAACCACATGACGCGGCTGATGAATCACCAGTAGCCCTTCCCTTGGTCGAATAACTGCTGTAGGGTCAGAAGGTTAATGAGGATTTTCGTTGATGTTGAAATTTGTCTATTTGCTGATTGCCGGGTTTGCCCTGGGCGGGACGCTCCTTCCGAATCCGGCGAAGGCGGTGACCGTCGATTATGTACTGACCTTTACGGGAACAGACGGCACCAAAGGGAATGGTACAGGGCTTCTCCAAATAAATGAACCGACGCCCTTGGCCTCGTTCAGCGAGAACTTCTATGGAGACCTGGTGAGCCTTAGCGTCACGATCGGCGGCCTCTCCTTTAACTTCAATCCGGCTTCCGTATCTGTGGACCTCGGTACTGGCCAGACCTTCTATAGCCTCACGGGATCATCGTCGCCGGGGGTACTGGGGCCGAAGGGTTTAACGGAAACCCTCGTTCTCGGCGGGTTCGGATTCAATATTACGAACCCCGGCGGTCCCAATCTTGAGGACGGAAGGTTCAGTATTGGTCCCGGCTTTGTCGCCACCACGCCGCTTCCGCCCACATGGACAATGATGCTGATCGGCCTTGCTGGTTTCGGCTTCGTTGCTTATCGCCGCAGGTCAAAGCCAGAGTTTATGGCTGCATAATCTAACATCGGATCGAAGATGAAGAGACCGCCTTCGGGCGGTCTTTTTTGTTTTGCGGTTCAAGCTGAATACGAGGGTTCGATTCCCTTCACCCGCTCCAAACAATTTCGGTGACTTAGCGCGAATTCTCTTGTCCGTTTCGTCGATCCGGGTCGGAAATACCAGGCACGCCTGGAGCCTTATCGGTTCTGATTGAATCAGAACGGGCTCTAGTCTTTTGTTTTGACGCGTTTTCTTTACGCGAACCGGTATCCACGGAGCCTGTCATCGGGCGCGCGTTCGCGCGACCCGTTGGCTCGAAAACGCTCTAAGCAGCCGCCTGCTGCATCATCGTTTTCAGCATTTCGGCGAGCACGCTGGCGATGGCGCTGGTGCCGCGCTCGTGTCCAATCAGCAATAGCGTCTGGGTGTCCTGAGATAATTCGCGGACCGCGACATAGGTGAGACGCCCGGCGCGCCTTTCGAATTCGATATCGAAGGGCGTCAGGAAGGTAATCCCGTTTTCCAGGATAGCGGCATGCCGCATGATTTCGATCGCATTGGTTTCGATGATCGGCTGCGGATCGAGCGAGACGCGGGTGAAGGCGGCATCGAGGTAGGGCCTGATCGCGCTGCTGTTGTCGGCCACCACAAGCGGATAGTCGATGCAATCGCTAAGCCGGATGCTGACACGCTTGGCGAGAGGATGGCTTGGTGCCATCACCGCGCCGAGCTTGCCTGCGGCGCGGGCGAGCACTTTCAAATTACTGTCCTTGGTGAAATCGAAGCCGATCCCGAGATCTGCCTCGCCGTTGGCCACCGCGGATTGAATTTCCTCGCCGGTGGTAAAAAGCGTCAGGATCAGTTTCACCCTTGGATTGGCGAGGCGGAATTGCTTGACCGTGCCCGGCACAAGATTGGAGGCGAGGCCGCTCATCATCGCTACCGTGATCTCGCCGCGCCGCAGCCCTTTCAACTCCTCGATCTTGCCCTGTGCGCGCGACAACTCCTTCAGGGTCTGGCGGATATGGCCGATCAGGACTTCCCCTGCCGCCGTCAGAATGAGTTTCTTCGGCAGACGCTGAAACAGCGGCGTGCCCAATTGGGTTTCCAGCGCCAGGATCTGACGGCTGATGGCGGACGCCGCGACGTTAAGGTGAGTCGCCGCCTTGCGGATCGATCCGGTGCGGGCAACTTCATCGACATAAGTCAGCAGCCGGCTGTGCAGCATCTTCTCGAAACCAGGCGTGAGCGTTTTAAGCCTTCAGCATGGCTTCCCGTTGCCTAAAAGGCAACAGGATTGCCGAATTAAAGCGCTTTCAAACCGGCGGTTCGGCGTGCTCAATCCCGCTGAAGGATCGTTTGGGCGGGATTGGCGCGAGTCCTTACCCGCGCCAGGGGATGACTGACCGAGACGAGTGCACAAGATCGCCGGAGAATGGTTACGCATGGTCCTTAAATCGCATTGGTGGTGGGATCTGACGACGCAGGATTTCGCGGGCCTCGATGCCGAGCGCATTGTTGCGATCCTCCCGGTCGGAGCCGTCGAACAGCACGGGCCGCATCTGCCGGTCAGGGTCGACGCGGCGATCAATGCGGGCATCATGGCGCGGGCGGTCGAATTGATGGCGCCGGATTGTCCGGCGCTGGTGCTTCCGATGATGCCGGTTGGAAAGTCCGATGAGCATTTGGCATTTCCGGGCACGCTGACATTGTCGCATGAGACGCTCGGCAGGGTCTGGTATGAACTTGGCGAATGCGTGCATCGCGCCGGCATCCGCAAAATCCTGTTCCTGAATTCGCATGGCGGCCAGCCGCAATTGCTGGAAATCGTGTGCCGCGATCTGCGCGTCAAGCTCGGCATGTTCGCGGTGACGGCGATGTGGCCGCGGCTGATCGATATGGACGCGCTGTTCGACGCCGGCGAAAACCGGCATGGCATTCACGGCGGCCAGAGCGAAACCAGCGCGATGCTGCATCTGCATCCTGACCTGGTCGACATGGGCCGCGCGGAAAATTTCGTGCCGCTGTCGGTGCAGATTGAGCGCGAGTCGGAAATCCTGAGGCCGGAGGGCGGTGCCCGCTTCGGCTGGCAGGCCCAGGACCTTCATCCCAAGGGCGCCTGCGGTGACGCCACCAAGGCCACCGCTGAACTCGGAAAAATCACGGTGGATCGTGCTGCGGCGCGTTTGCTCGTGCTGATCGACGAGATCGCCCGCTATCCGCTGTCACGGATCGCCACGCATACGGCGTTCGACAAGCCGTAACCAGAGATCGAAGGAGCTATCACATGGCGTTCAGCGTTGCAGATCTCGCAGAAGCAAAAGCGTTCCGCATTTCGCCAAAGGATACCAACTACTTCGTGATGCTGTTTGACAAGGACAGCGACAAAATCGACAACATCTTTGTCATCGAGATTTTCAGGGCAGGCGGCGCGACGCCGCCGAACGAGCACGCCGCGGCGCATGAGTTCTTCCATGTGCTGCACGGCGAGGGCGTTGCGCGCTGCGACGGCAAGACGCTGCCGATCAAGAAGGGCGATTCGCTGCTGTTGCATCCTGGCTCCGAGCACGTGATCGAGAATACCGGCGCCGGCAAGCTCTATACACTTACGGTGATGACGCCGAATGAGGGTTTTGCCGAATTGATCCGAGGCGGCGAGCGCGTCGAACTCGACGCCGATGATATCCGCATCCTGCAGGGAAACTGAACCATGAACGTCGCGCCGCCCTTCAGCACGGAGGACGACGAGATGCGGCCGCTGGGATCGTCCGCGCGCAATCGTTGGTCAGTCTCGGAGACCCGCGCCAATCTTGTGCGCCAACCCGCGCCGCCGCGGCCGATCACCGTGCAGGCCGACGGCAAAGTCATCACACTCGATCTCGCGCGCACCGCCATTATCATCGTCGATATGCAGAACGATTTCTGCCATCCGGATGGCTGGCTTGGTCATCTCGGCGTCGATGTCGCACCAGCCCGGACGCCGATCGCGCCGCTGCAATCCCTGCTGCCTGCGTTGCGCAGCCAGGAGGTGCCGGTGATCTGGGTCAATTGGGGCAACCGGCCGGACAGGCTCAACCTCAGCCCGGCACTCCTGCATGTCTATAAGCCCAGCGGTGCCGGCGTCGGTCTTGGCGATACGCTGCCACGCTCCGGGGCAAAGGTTCTGGAGCGCGGCAGCTGGTCCGCGGCAATCGTCGATGAACTCGCACCCGATCCCACGGACGTTCATGTGGCGAAATACCGGATGTCAGGTTTTCAGGATACCGAACTCGACAGCATTCTGCGCAATCTCGGCATCACCACGCTGATGTTCGCCGGCATCAATGCCGACCAGTGCGTGTTGTGCACGTTGCAGGACGCCAATTTCCGCGGCTATGACTGCCTGCTGCTGGAGGATTGCGCCGCCACCACCTCGCCGGACTATTGTCTGGCCGCGACCATTTACAATGTTCGCCAGTGTTTTGGCTTTGTCGTCAGATCGCAGGCGATTGCCGCCGAACTCGCTGGCCGCGAGCGTCCGGCGCCGGGAGTAACCGGATCATGAACGATATGTCGTCCAGCGCACTTGAACGGCTCGTTGCCGACCTTGGCGACATTCCCGTGATATCCGAGCCCAAGATCGTGCGCCGGCGGTCGCGCGATTTCTTCTGGTACAGTCCGGTCCTGAACGAACAACTCGACGGCAAATCGGCCGATCTGATCGTGTCGCCCCGTGACGAAGCGGATGTCGTGCGGGTCGCGTCCGCCTGCGCGCGGCATCGGGTGCCGATCACAGTGCGGGCAGGGGGCACCGGCAATTACGGGCAGGCGGTGCCGCTGCAGGGCGGCGTGCTACTCGACGTCATGGCGCTGTCGGCGACCGAATGGATCAAGCCCGGGATCATACGGGTCGGCGTCGGTGCGAAGATGAATACGATCGATGCTGAATTATTGCCGCTGGGATGGGAATTGCGGATGCATCCTTCCACCAAACGGACGGCCACGATCGGAGGGTTCGTGGCGGGCGGATCGGGTGGCATCGGCTCGGTCAATTACGGCGGCCTGCGCGAGCCCGGCAACATTCTGGCCGCCCGCGTCGTCACCGTCGAGGAACAGCCGCGTATCATCGAACTGCGCGGCGATGCCGCGCAAAAGATCAATCGCGCCTATGGTACCACCGGGATCATCACCGCGCTCGAGATGCCGCTGGCGCCGGCCTGGAAATGGATCGATGTCGTGGCGGTCTTCGACGATTTCATGGAGGCCGCGGCGGTCGGTTATGAGGCCGCGCTCGCCGATGGAATCGTCAAGAAATTGCTCGCGCCGGTGACGTGGCCGCTGCCGTCGTATTTTGGCGCGCTCAAGCCTTATTGTCCTGAAGGCAAGAGCATCCTGATCGCGATGATCGCGGAGCCTTCGCTGGAAAGCTTCAAATCCCTGCTGGGCGGGCGCGGCACCATCACGCTGGAAACCCCGACCGATGACGGCCCCGGCCAGGTTCCGCTGTATGAATACACCTGGAACCACACCACGCTGCAGGTGCTGAAGTCCGACCGCACCGTGACCTATCTGCAATGTCTTTATCCGCATGACCGGCTGATGGAAAAGATCGCCGAGATGCGCGAATTGTTTCCTGACGAAGTGCTGCAGCATCTCGAATTCATCCGTTTCAACGGCCGCGTCACTTGCAGCGGATTGCCGGTGGTGCGTTACACGAATGCGGATCGGTTGAATGAGATCATGCGGCTGCACGAAGAGCGCGGGGTCTATATCGCCAACCCGCACGTCTTCACCGTCGAGGATGGCAGCCGTTACAAGCGCGTCGATGCCGATCAGCTCGGCTTCAAGCATGACGTCGATCCCTACGGTCTGCTCAATCCCGGAAAGATGCGAAGCTTCGTGACCGCAAGGCCGTAACATGAAGGTGCTTTACGTGTACTGTCATCCGCTGGACGACAGTTTTCATGCCGCGCTCCGCAAGGAAGCGCTGGCCGGCTTGAAAGAGGCGGGGCACACGATCGATCTGCTCGATCTCTATGCCGAGGGTTTCGATCCCGTGCTGTCGGCGCAGCGACGCCGCGATTACCATGACCCGGTGCGCAACCGTGCCAACAATCAGGCCTATGTCGACCGATTGATGGCGGCGAACGCCCTGGTCGTGCAATTTCCGACCTGGTCGTTTGGGCCGCCAGCCATGTTGAAAGGCTGGTTCGACCGGATGTTCGGCCCGGGGATCGCGATGGATCTTTCCGACCCGGCGCAAGCCAAGCCGATGTTGGGTCACATCACGCGGATCACGGGTATTTCGACCTACGGCCGCCCGCGCTGGCAGGCGATCGGCATGGCCGATCCGCCGCGCAAGATCATCAAGCGGTATCTGCCCTGGTTTACCGGTTCCAAAGCCGTGGCGCGCTATTACGCGCTGTATCACATGAACACCGCGACGCCGGAAAGGCGCGGCCGGTTTCTAGCGAAGGTGCGGCGGGAAATGGCGCGATTCTAGAGCGTTTTCAAGCGAAGTGGATACCGGTAAAGAAAACGCGTCAAAACAAAAGATTAGAGCCCGGTTCTGATGCAATCAGAACCGATAAGGCTCTAGACTGGCGCCGCGGCGATCGCTTCGATCTCGACAAGGAATTCCGCTCGCACGAAGCCGGACACAATCATCAGCGTTGAAGCAGGTGGCGTGCCGGGAAACTGCCGATCGCGCGAGCGCATATAGCCCTGCATGTGCTCGCGCGCCGTTACATAGGCATTGAGGCGGACCACATTCGCCATGGTCATCCCGTCCTCGGCGAGAATCGCCGCGATATTGGCGAAGCACAGGTCGGCCTGCGCCTCGCAATCCCCTGGAACTTTTTCGTCGGCACTGATGCCGAGCTGGCCCGAGGTAAATACAAATCTTTGCCCTTCTGGCAACGCGATGCCGTGGCTGTAGCGCGCAAAGGGAGGTTTGATCGAGGAAGGTGAAAGCGAACGCAAAGCGATCGAGCCTCATGCGAGAGTGGAACAAGGTTGCAAATCAAGAAACACCGTCACGAATAGTAAGTCGTTTTTTCTCGGAGCGACATTTTTAATTTCGCGATGTTTCTTCCGTTCACGCGAGCGGCCGCCGCTTTTTGCAGCAGATTGACCAAGGAAAATCGTCGTTGCCCAAAAGGCAACGGATGGCTCGAATAAAAATGCTTTCAGGCGACAGGTCGGCTGTGCATCCTCAATTCCGGCGAGGACGATGATCGGTTGAGATCGATCGGTCCGCGTTGAACCTGGGGACACCGATGGCTGGCTACGCGCCTGCCGGAAATGAGGGAACTGAGATGGCAATGAGATTTCTGCCGCGCAAGATCGCGATCGTCTTGGTTGGAATGGGTACGTTTTTCGGTGCGGCGGCGCCGAGCTTTGCCGCCGACAAGGTGACTTTTCTCACCAGCTGGTTCGCGCAGGCCGAGCATGGCGGCTTCTACCAGGCCAAAGCGACCGGGCTTTATGAGAAGGCCGGTCTCGACGTGACCATCAAGATGGGCGGCCCGCAGGTCAACGGCTCGCAGCTTCTGCTGGCGGGCGAAACCGACTTCATGATGGGCTACGACATCCAGGTGCTCAAGGGCCGCGAGCAGAATCTGCCGCTGGTGACCGTTGCGGCGTCGTTCCAGTTCGATCTGCAGGGGCTGATGACCCATGATGACATCAAGGCTATCGCCGACATCAAGGGAAAACCCATTCTGATCGCCGGATCGTCCCGCATTACCTTCTGGCCCTGGCTGCGCGCCAAATACGGTTTTACCGACGACCAGATCCGGCCCTACACGTTCAACCTGCAGCCGTTCATTGCTGACAAGTCGGTCGCGGTACAAGGATATGTCTCATCCGAGCCGTTTCTGGCGCAGCAGCAAGGCGAAAAGGTGAACTTCTTCCTGCTCGCCGATGGCGGTTATCCGCCCTACGGTACCACGATCGTGACGACCGAGAAGTTGATCGCCGAAAAGCCCGACGTGGTGGCACGATTTGTGAAAGCCTCGATGGAAGGCTGGCGTGACTACATGAAAGATCCCACCGCGGGCAACGCCCTTATCAAGGTCGATTTCCCCAAAGGCACTGACGTGGAGATCGCATTTGCGATCGGAAAGCTCAAGGAGACCAAGGCAATTGACGGAGGCGACGCCGCGACCCAAGGCGTTGGCATTATGACGGTCGAGCGCTGGAAGCAGACCTATGATTTCATGGTCGCGGCGGGACTGCTCGATCCGAAAACGGACTGGAAAAAGGCATTTGACCTGCGCTTCGTCAAGGACCTCAAGATCGGCGTTCAATAGGTGCGGACATGAACGTCCTGATGCCCGGGGAGCCATTTAACGTGAGCCCGGATCGAACCACGGCCAGCGGCGATCGGCCGCCGGCCGTGGAGGTGCTCTCGGCTGAGAAGGTTTTCAGCAACGGCACGCGGGGGCTGGCGCCGATCGACCTCACCATTGCGGATGGCGAATTCCTGACACTGATCGGTCCGTCCGGCTGCGGCAAGAGCACGCTGCTCAAATTGATCGCTAACCTGATCGAACCATCGGATGGCCGGCTGTTGTGGTGGCGCGGCGAATTCGGGAAAGTCGGCCAGGACGGCCGGCGTTTCGCCTTTGTGTTCCAGGAACCGACCTTGATGCCGTGGGCGAGGGTCGATGCCAATGTGCGGCTCCCGCTTGAACTCGCTGACATCGCCAGTGCAAAAGCGGCTCCGGCCGTGGCGGAGGCGATCGAGCGGGTCGGCCTGTCGAAATTTGCCCGGCATTTCCCGCGTCAATTGTCCGGCGGCATGAAGATGCGGG
Organism: Bradyrhizobium sp.; assembly: GCA_037201505.1. Classification (GTDB taxonomy): domain Bacteria; phylum Pseudomonadota; class Alphaproteobacteria; order Rhizobiales; family Xanthobacteraceae; genus Bradyrhizobium. Next base: position 151,729 of record JBBCHO010000015.1, on the reverse strand, counting down.
TCTCGATCGCGCGGGCGCTGGTGACCAACCCTAATCTCCTGCTGATGGACGAGCCGTTCGGGGCGCTGGACGAATTCACCCGCAATAATCTCGACGCCGATCTCATTCGATTGTGGTGGGAACGCAAACTGACGACGGTGTTCGTCACCCACTCGATCTATGAGGCTGTGTTCCTCTCGACCCGGATTGTCGTGATGGCGGCGAATCCCGGCCGTGTCTTTCGGACCATGACCATCGACGAGCCACAGCCGCGCGGCGACGGATTTCGCGACAGCGCCAAGTTTGCCGCTTACTGCCGTGAATTATCGACCTGGCTCGCCGAGGCCTCGCTGCCTTCCGGAGAATTGTCGTGAAGCCGCTGCTGCAGTCGGAGACCTTTGTGCGGATCGCGGCGCCGCTCGCGGTCGGCGTTATATTGGTCGGCCTGTGGGAAGTCGGCTGCCGCCTCGCGTCGATACCCGTTTATTTGTTTCCGAAGCCGAGCGATATCGTCGCGAGCCTCGTGCGCGATGGCCCCTCGCTGCTGAGGGCGCTGATGGTGACCGTGCGGGTAACGTTACAGGCGTTCATCGCGGCGGTCATTATCGGCACGCTCATCGCATTTATGTTCGTGCAGAGCCGGGCGATCGAGGTAAGTCTGTTTCCCTACGCTGTCCTGCTGCAGGTTACGCCTGTCGTAGCCATCGCGCCGCTCATCATTATTCTGGTTAAAAACACCCAAGCATCGCTCACGATATGCGCAACCTTGGTGGCCCTATTTCCGATCATCTCTAACACGACGCTCGGCCTGCGCAGCGTCGATCCCGGTCTCGCCAGTTATTTTCGCATGAATCGGGCAAGCCGGATGAAAACGTTGATGAAGCTCAGAATACCCGGCGCGCTCCCTTATTTCTTTGGCGGCCTGCGCATTTCCAGCGGCCTTGCGCTGATCGGCGCGGTCGTGGCGGAGTTCGTCGCCGGCACCGGCGGTCGTTCATCCGGTCTGGCCTATGAGATTCTGGATTCCGGATTCACGCTCGATATTCCACGCATGTTTGCGGCACTTCTTCTGATTACGCTTACAGGCGTAATCTTGTTCGGCGTCATGGTCGGGCTGTCAAAGCTCGCTTTGTCGAACTGGCATGAAAGCGAAATAGGAGTGGACGCATGACCGCATTGCTGATCGAGAACGCCCTCGGGATTTTCACCGGGCGGGCGGGTGCCGCGATGCGAACCAGCGGGTCAATCCGCATTCGCGATGGCGTGATCGCCGAAATCGGTGCGCTGCAGGCCGAGCCGAATGAACGCAGGCTCGATGCCAGTGGCTGCGTGGTCTATCCCGGACTGATCTCGACCCATCATCATCTATTCCAGAGTGTAATGAAAAGCGTGAAAGCCGGACTCGACCAATCCCTGGCTGGCTGGCTGCGCACGGTGCCCTATCGGCTATGGTCGAAAATAGACGAGGAGGCGCTGGCGGTGGCGGCCCGGATAGGGCTTTCGGAGATGCTGCTGTCTGGAACCACCACGATTGCCGATCATCATTATCTATTTAGCGACAGCTATCGGTTCGATCCCGCGCAGGTCATCTTTGAAGTCGCGCGCAGTCTGGGAATTAGGCTGGTGCTCTGCCGCGGCGGCGCCACCATTTCACGCCGCTTCGACAATGACGATTTTGTGCCGATGCCGACAGAGACCCTCGATCATATGCTGAAGTCCGTTGAGGCCTGCGCGCAACGTTTTCACGACACCTCGCCCGGCAGTCTTTCCCAGGTGGTGCTGGCGCCGACGACGCCGACCTGGTCGATCGATCCCGGCGAGTTGAAGGAAGCGATCGCTGCGGCGCGGCGCATGAAGCTGCGGCTGCACAGCCATCTTTCAGAAAGCCCCGAATATGTCGATTTTTGCCTGTCGGTGCACGGCAAGCGGCCGGTCGAGTGGCTCGCCGACCACGACTGGCTCGGTCCGGATGTATGGTTCGCGCATCTGATACATCTAGATCCAAATGAAGTCCGTATTCTGGCCAGCACCGGCACTGGCATGGCGCATTGTCCGCAGTCGAACTGCAGGATCGGTTCGGGCATCGCCCCCGCGGATTCGCTATCGCGGCTCGGCGGCGCCGTGTCGTTGGGCGTGGACGGCGCGGCATCCAACGAATCCGCCGATATGATCAGCGAGATGCATAGCTGCTGGCATACCCATCGGGTGGTCAAGGGTGCCGATGCGGTCAGCGCTGAGGACGTCGTGCATTGGGCGACCGCGGGCGGTGCGCGCGTGCTGGGATTGCCGCAGATCGGAACGCTGGCGCCCGGACAACAGGCCGACATCGCGATCTTCGATCTCGATGAACCGCGCCATTTCGGCATGCATGATCCGATGATTGCTCCGGTTACCTGTGCGGGCTCCGCCAGCGTCCGCTATCTGCTGATCGGTGGCCGCATTGTTGTGGAGAATAATGTCATTCCGGGCCTCGATATTCAAAAACTCAGATCCGATGCGGCCCGCGTTGTCGCGAGGCTGGCTGCCTGAACAGCGGAGACCATCATGCTCAATACCAAACAACCTGTGCTCCGCCGTTTCTGGTACGCGGTCATGCCGATCGATCAGCTCACGGATGGGCCGAAGCCGTTCACGCTGCTCGGTGAACCCATCGTGCTGTTTCTGGATGGCAAGGGCGAACCGGCCGCGCTGGAAGACCGCTGTTGCCATCGCACCGCGAAGCTTTCCAAGGGCTGGTGCAAGGACGGCAACATCGTGTGTGGCTATCACGGTTGGGAATATGACCGCGACGGCAGACTGGTGATGATTCCACAGTTTCCATTTGAGCAGCCGATTCCCGACGCCAAGGCGCGCTCGTTTCGCGCCCAGACTCGCTATGGCTATGTCTGGGTCGCGCTCGATGAACCCTTAAGCGACATTCCCGACGTGCCCGAGGATACCGATCCCGGCTACCGCCGGATCCACCAATTCTATGACAAATGGAACACCGCCGCCCTTCGGCTGATGGAGAATTCGTTCGACAACGCGCATTTCGCTTTTGTCCACAAGGGAACGTTCGGCGACATCAACCAGCCCAAGCCCGAGAAGTACGAAATCGTCGAAACTGACTATGGCTTCGACGCTGAAACCATCATCACCATCCGCAATCCACCCAACGCGGCGCGGATCAGCGGCACGAGCGATCCGACCACGAAACGACATCAGCGCAACAAGTGGTTCATGCCGTTCTGCCGCCGGCTCGATATGGAATATCCCTCCGGCATCCGGCACATCATTTTCAACTGTGCCACCCCGATATCCGATGGCCAGATTCAGGTGGTACAAATCCTGTTCCGAAACGATACCGAGGCGGATTGCTCCACGCAGGAGCTGATCGATTGGGATGCCGCGATCATCGCCGAAGATCGCGACATGCTGGAATCGACCGACCCCGATGCCATCGTGGACATGGGCCGGAAGATCGAAAAACACATGCCGTCGGACCGGCCAGGCATGCTGATGCGCAAGCGCCTGCTCGATTTGCTTCATGATCACAATGAAGAAGAGAAGCCCAGACACGAAGTCGCCTGAGCCAGGGTAGCGAGTCTCTGCCCAAACCGAACAAGCCATCGGAATTATCTATTGAGGGAACGGGCCAACTTATTGGCCGGAACCATGGCGCAAATGCCATAAAGCTTGCGCCAGACATCCGCGATGGCGCACGATAGGGTGCCAGGGAGTCTGTACACTCAACGAGAAATCGAACGTTCAGGATGGCGCCCGACGACGGGCCAAAAGTCTGATCAGGAAGACACCGTTGAAAACAAACGACATCGGGTCAGAAACCAGAACGCCGGGATTTTGCGCGTTGTGCAAATCCCGCTGCGGTTCGATCATGGTGACGCGCGAGGGACGTTTCGTCGGTCAGGAACCATATCCGGAACACCCCACCGGCAAGGCGCTGTGTGTGAAGGGGCTCGCCGCTCCGGAGATCGTCTACAACAAGCAGCGTCAACTTTATCCGCTGAAGCGAACGCGCCCCAAGGGCGACAAGGATCCAGGCTGGAAACAGATCACATGGGATGAAGCGCTCGACCGGACGGCTTCCGAACTCGATCGGATTCGTTCCGAGTCTGGCCCGGAAGCGGTTGCCTTTGGCCTGACGACGCCGAGCGGTACGCCCATATCGGATGATATCAAGTGGATCGAACGCTTCATCAATGCGTTTGGCAGTCCTAACGTCGCGTACGGCACCGAGATTTGCAATTGGCACAAGGATTACGCCCACGCCTACACGTTCGGGCGTTCGATCGCATCTCCGGATTTTGAACGGTCCGAATGCATCGTGCTGTGGGGACACAATCCGAGTGCAACCTGGCTGGATCATGCCACGGCCACCAGATCGGCACGGGTCAGGGGCGCGCGCCTGATCGTGGTCGACCCTCGCCGTGTGGGTTTCGCCGGGCGTGCGGATCAGTGGTTGCGCGTGCGGCCGGGCGCGGACGGCGCGTTGGCGCTTGGTATTGCCGGCGAGATGATCCGCAACGGCTGGTTCGACGTTCAATTTGTCCGTGACTGGACCAATGGTCCTTTGCTGGTCCGAGCGGATACCAATCGATTTCTGCGCGCCGGGGATATCGCAGCCCCGCCTGCGGGCGCCATGGCCGACGATCTCGTGGCATGGGATGCCGATGCGAAACAGGCCGTGGGCTACTCCTTGTCCCGGCGCGCTTACACCCGGCCGATCCACGCAGAGCTTGACGCTTCCATCGAATTTTTATCGCCTGCCGGTGAACCCATATTCTGCCGCTCGGCATTCGGCCTCTACCGGGATCTGTGCGACGAATATCCGCCGGATCGGGTTGAGGCCGTGGCATGGGTGCCGGCAAGGCAGGTGACTGAAACGGCAAGATTGCTGTTCGAGGCTCGCCCGGTCAGTTACTACATGTGGTCGGGCGTTGGCCAACATACCAATGCGACGCAGACCGATCGCGCGATATCGACGCTGATGGCCTTGACCGGCAGTGTCGATGCGCCGGGCGGCAATGTGCAGTTCGCGCGGCCATCGGCATGCGACGTCTCCGGCGGCGAATTCATGTCGCCGGAACAACGCGCCAAATGTATCGATCTCAAGCGCTCGACACTGGGGCCCGGCCGAAACGGCTGGACAGGGACGGATGCCTTGTACGCGGCGATCATGGAGGGCGAGCCTTATCGCATCCGAGGCCTGTTCGGATTTGGACGCAACTTTATCGTCAACCATGCGAGCGGCGATCGGGGCGCGCAGGCGCTTGCGAAGCTCGAATTTCATGTCCATTCGGACGTGGTGATGACGCCGACCGCGTCGTTTGCGGATATCTTTCTTCCCGTCAACACGCCGTGGGAGCGGGAAGCGCTACGGGTGGGGTTTGAAGGCAGCCAGGCTGCGGAAAACCTGATCCAGTTGCGGCCAGCCGCGGTTTCCAGCGCCGGCGAATCCAGATCAGACGCCCATCTCGTGTTTGCACTCGCCACCCGGCTTGGCTTTGGCAACTCATTCTGGAATGGCGATATCAATGCCGGTCTCAATGCCATCCTTGCGCCGCTCAAACTGACCCTTGACGATCTGCGTGCGCAGCCGGGCGGAATTAGCCTGGCCGGCGAACCCGATTATTTTCGCTATCGCCAGGAAGGCTTCAAGACGCAGACCGGAAAGATTGAAATCTTCTCCGAGGTTTTCCGCGACGCCGGTGAAAACCCGTTGCCGCGATTTCTCGAGCCGGCCCGGTCACCTTACAATGCAGAGGGGAACGAGTTCCCGCTGGTGCTGACCTCCGCCAAGGTGGTTCACTATTGTCACGGCCAGCATCGCCACATTCCGTCGCTGCGTCGCCGCTCGCCGGAACCTGAGGTCAGCATGCATCCTCTGACCGCCGGCGAAAGAGGAATTAGCCAAGGCGACTGGGTCGAGATCCGCACCAAAAACGGCAAGGCCCGCATGCGTGCGAAATTCGACCCTGGCCTCGATAACCGGGTGGTCAGCGCACAATATGGCTGGTGGCAGGGCAACGAAGAACTCGGTCTGCAAGCCTTCGATGCGCTCGCTGACTCCGGCGCCAACTACAATCGCCTGATCTCGGATGACCACGCCGATCCGATCAGCGGTTCGATCGGTCTTCGGTCCTCGGTTTGCCAGATTTCACCGATCGACAGCACTGGAAATTCCGCGAGAAATAATCTCGACGGTGCTTCCTTGCAAAAATGAAACCTCTTTAAGTGTCTCGATCGAGATTGAACCACAGGGTTCGCACCTTGCGCCGTGGCTGCATGCCAGAGAACTGTACCTCAATTGCCCGTGTTCGGCTCATACAGAAGACAGGCGGCACGACGGGAGTTGGCGCGGCGCTTGCTTCTGCAATCGACGCGGCTTTGCAGTAGCCGGGGGCACGCGATCGGTTTCCAATCACGTCGGACAGTTGCACCGCACTCTGCAGCGAGGGCGCGGATGATTTTGATGGGTGAGACGGATGCTGAACTCGGCGCGGTGTGTTTATCGAAGTCGCATGCGCGCGCCTAGGTCATGACCTGCAGCCCATCTGATATTCCGTTAGCGAAATACGCGATGCCGATACGTTTCGCTGCCCACTATAGCCTCCAGCTGCGCAAATATTGGGCGCGCTATTTTTTGCACGCTTTGAAACTATTCGTTCGTGGAACGATGTCGTCGCCCCGAGTTCTGGGGTCAACTGGGGTCAACAGGAGAGTCGAGATCATGCAACATTTGAAGAGAAAGTACTGGACCATGTTCGTCGCGGCTGGCGCGGCGATTTCTTGCGGCGCGATCGCCTATGCCGACGGCTTTACACTTCCCGCACCGGCAAAGATTGCATTTCTTTATTTTGATCAAAAGAACGACGGCGGTTGGACCCAGGCTTTTGACGAGGCGCGTCCGAAAATCGAGGACGCAGCCGGCATGAAAATTCCGTTCGTGGAGAAGGTGCCTGAAGTCGCCGGCCAGATCAAACCGGCCGCGGAGCAGTTCATCCAGCGCGGTTACAACGTCATCATCGGCACGGCGTTCGGTTATTCAGATACTTTCAAGGAGCTGTCGGAGAAGTATCCGAAGGTCGCCTTTCTCAATGCGTCAGGCACCACGAACGGTTCCAATCTCGAATCATTCTACGGCCGGACCTATGAGAGCCAGTATCTGTGCGGCATGATCGCCGGCGGAATGTCCAAAACCGGCAAGCTCGGCTTCGTCGCGGCGCACCCGATCGGTCCGGTCAATTGGACCATCAACGCCTATGAACTCGGTGCCCAGAAGATGAATCCGAAAGCGACCGTGACAGTGATCTTCACCGGCGCCTGGAACGATCCGGTCAAGGAGCGCGCTGCCGCTTCGGCTTTGGCCGATCAGGGCATCGATGTGATCGGCCAGCACGTCGACACTCCGACACCGCAGATCGTCGCGCAGGAGCGCGGCATTTACGGCACCGGGCATCATCGCGATCTGCGCGAGTTCGCGCCGAAGGCGACGCTGTGCTCTTCGGTCTGGACATGGGACAAGTTCCTGTCTCCGGAACTCAAGAAGGTCGCCGCGGGCAATTGGCAGCCCAGCCCCTACGGCGCATTCCCCGGCATCAAGGAAGGCGGCACCGATATCGCTTGCTGCGGGTCGGCCGTGCCGAAGGAAATCGCCGACAAGGTGATGGCCGAGCGCGACGCGATCATTGCCGGGAAGCAGATCTTCACCGGGCCGATGAGCGATACCACGGGCAAGGAGATACTGGCGGCCGGCAAGCCGATCGACGACGGCGGTCTCTGGAAGATGGTTTGGTACGTGCCGGGTGTGATCGCGCAGAAGTAACGGCACAGACGGACGTATAATCGATGGCTCTCGCGCTTGAGCTCACCGGAATCAGGAAGACGTTTGACGGCGTCGTCGCGCTTGACGGCGCCGTCTTCTGCGCGAAACCCGGTGAGGTTCATGCGTTGCTCGGTGAAAACGGGGCGGGCAAGTCATCGCTGATGAACATCGCGGCGGGCTTCTACGTGCCGGATGCCGGAACCGTCGCCGTCAATGGCGAGATGGTTGCGTTGTCCGGTCCGGCGGATGCCCGCAGCCGCGGCATCGGCATGGTTCACCAGCATTTCAAGCTGGTGAAACCGTTCACCGTTGCGGAAAATATCCTGCTGGCTAATCCGCGGCCGGCGTATCGCGCCGGAATTGCGGACATTTGCGATAACGTTCGCAAACAGGCGGCTCAACTCGGCTTCGATATCGATCCCGAACGGCGCGTCGGAGATCTCTCGGTCGCCGAGCAGCAGCAGGTGGAGATCATCAAGGTGCTGATCGGAGGTACGAGAATTCTCATTCTCGATGAGCCGACAGCCGTACTGACCGATGTCGAGGCGGAACGGCTGCTCGGGATCGTTCGACGTCTGGCCCGCAGCGGCGTCGCCGTGGTCCTCGTCACCCACAAGCTTCACGAGGTCAAGCGCCACGCCGATGCCGTTACCATCATGCGTGGCGGACGAACGGTGGCGACGCCCGATCCGCGCACAGCCTCGACCGCAGAATTGACGGAGTTGACCGTGGGGCAGACCGCGCCGCTGCCGGGCCGGGCCGAGCGGCCGCGGGGAGCGACCCGGCTCAATGTCGGCGCCTTGCACTGTGCACGCAGTGACGGCCAGGTGATGGTGGCCGATGCCAGTTTCTTCGTGCGGGCCGGCGAAATCTACGGTCTTGCCGGGGTCAGTGGCAATGGTCAGGCTGAACTTGCCGAAGCACTGATTGGCGCACGCGCGCCGCTCTCCGGCGAGATATGGTTGGAAGGACCGGGCGATGTTGCCGCGCTGCCGCCGGCCATTCGTCGCGAAGCCGGGCTCGCCGCGATACCCGCCGATCGTTATGCGTTCGCGCTGGCCGGATCGCTATCCGTCGCCGACAATTTCACGGTCGCGACCATCAAGTCCGGCTGTTACGGACCACCCTGGTTGATCGACCGTGGCGCCATGCGCCGCGACGCCGCCGAGGCCGTCACCGCCTACGATGTGCAGGGCGTTCGCGGCGTCGGGCAGAAGGCAGCGTTGCTATCAGGGGGCAATGCCCAGAAACTGGTGATCGCTCGCGAATTCAGCCGTCAGCCGACGGTGGTCGTGGCTCACAGTCCAAGCCGTGGGCTTGATGTGCGGGCCTGTGCGGCCGTGCATGAGCGGCTGCTGGCCGCCCGCGATCGAGGAGCTGCGGTGGTGCTTATCAGCGAAGACCTCGACGAGATCCTCGCTCTGTCCGACCGGATCGGGGTGATGACACGGGGGCGGATCGTCGCCGAATTCGACCGGCCCGCTGACCGTCAAGAGATTGGCCGCGCGATGGTGGATCATGCATGATGTCGCGATGATGGCTGTAGAGACAGAGCCGCCGCCGCCAAAGCCGACGCCGCGGCGTCGCATCGGGCGCTTTACGCTGGACATGCGCCAGGCCATTTCGCCGTGGAAACAGGCCGGTATTCTCGCAGCTTCGCTGGCGATCGGACTGGTCATTTCGGTGGCGATCCTCGACATTGCCGGCATCGCGCCGCTTGATCTCGTCAATGAACTCGCGGGCGTATTCAACGCCGATAGCCTGCGCTCGGTATTGGTGCGGGCTGCTCCGCTGATTCTGGTCGGACTCAGCGCCGGTCTGGCGTTTCGCATCGGGTTCTGGAACCTCGGTCTGGAGGGCCAGATGGTGTTCGGCGGCATCGCGGCGACCGCGGTTTCCATCTATGGCATCGGACCGGAATCGACCCGGCTCGTCGTCATGGGTATCGCCGCGTCGGTGGGCGGCATGTTGTGGGTGATGCTGGCGTACTGGATGAAGGTGCGTTTTCGCGTCAACGAGATCATATCGACGCTGCTGATGAATTACATTGCCTCGTATTTCTTGTTGCACCTGCTGTACGGTGCCTGGCAGGATTCCAGGACGGCGTTTCCGCAATCGACCCAATACCAGCCATTCGAGCGGCTTTCGGATATCGGATATGGCGTCAACGGCGCACTGTTGGTCGCGCTGGCGGCGGCATTGGTGGCGGGATGGGGGGTCCATCTCAGCCGGGCCGGATTCTACATGCGCTTCATCAGCGCCAACCCGAATATGGCAAAGGTGGTTGGCGTTCCCGTGCGCGCCATCAGCATCGCCGTGATCGCGATCTCGGGCGTCGCGGCCGGACTTGCGGGATTCGTTAATGTCGCCAGTCAGGAGGGCCGGCTGACGCAGTCGTTCTTCGACGGATACGTGTTTTCCGGTGTTCTGATCGCGTTCCTGTCGCGCAACGATCCGATCATCGTGGTGATTGTCGGATTTCTGCTCGCGGTGCTGTTCGTGACCGGTCAAACGCTGCAGGTGTTCTACCAGATTCCATTCACCATGGTGCAGCTGATCGAGGCCATCATCGTGATCGCTGTGGCGTCATCTGAATTTCTGATCCGCCACCGCATTCGTTGGACCCGCTGATGACCGAGTTTCTCATCAACTGGCTGGCCAATGCCCCGGGCACCGCCGCACCTTACGCATTCGCGGCGCTCGGCCTGATCATTTCCGAACGTTCCGGAGTTTTGAACCTGACCGCCGAAGGACTGATGCTGGTGGGCGCCGTCGCCGGCCTCGGAGCCAGCCTGATGTTGGGCGGCCATCCGCTGATAGCGCTTCTGATCGCCATGCTGGCGGCGAGCCTGGTGTCCCTGTTGTTCGCGGGCCTGGTCGTGATCCTGCGGGTCAATCAGGTGATCGCGGGCCTCTCGATTGTGTTCTTTTGTCAGGGCTTGACCGGCTTGATCGGTACGCTGGCGAATTGGCAGAACCACCCGATTATCGGCCTCAGCAAGATCGCAATCTGGCCGCTCTCGGAAATTCCTTTTGTCGGGCGGATCCTGTTTGTTCAAGACCCGATCGTCTACCTCGCGATACCGATCTTCTACGGGGTCTCGTTGTTCCTGCAAAAGTCGATGCTGGGGCTGAAACTGCGCGCGGTAGGTGAAAATCCCGCGGCCGCCGATGCCGCCGGAATCAACGTGTCACTGTACCGGATCGGCGCGATCGTTGCGGGCTCGTCGCTGGTCGGACTGGCAGGGGGCTATATCTCGGTCGTCAGCGTCAAGTTGTGGGTCACGGGTATGGTCGGAGGGCGTGGCTGGATTGCGGTTGCTCTCGTGGTGTTCGCGCGATGGGCGCCGTGGCCGGCGCTGGCGGGGGCGTTGCTGTTCGGCTGTATCGAAGGGGTGGTTCCCCGCATCGCCGCCGCCGGAATCCGGGTCCCGCAATATCTCATGCTGATGACGCCTTATATCGCGACGATTGCCGTGATGATGTGGGTGGGCGCGCGCAATCGCGGCTATCTCGGCGAGCCGGGGGCGCTGGGCCAGCCGCATGTGCGGGAAGAACGGCGATAACGGAAGTCAGGAGCAGCATCGCTATGCGCATTCACGTCTATGGCAAGCCGCAAGAAATCACCGCCGGATTCGATGACTACCTCGATCCCGCGAAGACCGCGGTGGTATCGATTGACATGCATCGCGGGCATCTCGATCCGTCGCCCGACTGCCCATGTCCCGCTCCGCGCGCACGCGATGTCGTGGCGCCGATTGACGCCTTTCACGATCGGGTGCGGGCGCTCGGTATCCCTATCATCCATGTCCGCTCGGTGCTGCGGCGAGGCGGCGCCGACGATCTCAACGGCATCAGTGCAGCCTGGCGGCGCACTTTTCCGCTTCACGTTGGAACTATTCCCAATAGTGAAGCGCACGCGATCGAAGGATCGCGCTGGACCGAATTCGTGACCCGGGTCGAATCCGGCGATCTGATCGTCGAGACCAAGCGCCGCCTGTCGGCGTTCTATCCGACCGATCTGGATTTTCTGCTGCGCAACATGCGGGTGGAAACCGTCGTCCTTAACGGCGGCTTCACCGACTGCTGTGTTCTCAACACGGCCTTTGACGCCAACAATCATAACTACCGGGTCATCGTCGCCAGGGATCTGGTACGCGGGACGGACGACAATCTGGAAGCGGCGGCATTGGCGATGGTCTCGTTGCATCTCGGCCTGGTGGTGGACTCCACCGACCTGATCGCGGAATGGGGAAATACCACATCGCGCGGGCTCGCGACGCCGGAGAGAAACGCCAAAATCGCCTGAGGGCTGCCGGAGCCGAGCACAATAAAATGCTCGGCTGCAGCGCCGCCGCTATCAGTCCATCATGTGATTGATGCGGAAAACGTTCCCCTCTGGATCAAGCAAAACGGCCTGGTACCAGTTGTAATAGGTCTTGTAGGGTGGCTTCACCAATTTCGCGCCCAGGGAGACAGCCTTCGGTGTCATCCGATCGACGTCGGCCACACTGGAGACATCAATGTTGAGCAGGAACTTGATGCCGCTGACTTCCGAGAATTCGTCCAGCTTCAACAGACCGTAAGCGTCCTGCGCATTGAAGCCGAGGCTGCTGCGACCCGTATCCAGTCCGCGAAAAATCGGCGAACGAATCTTCTCGATTTCGGTGAAGCCGAACACATCCATATAGAACTGGCTGAGAGCGACGATGTCCTTCGCAAAGACGTTGACGTAGGACAGCGTCGCTTTATCAGAGGTCCCGGTTGGAGAACCCGTCATGCCGATTTCCTGGTGCCTTCGCCGAAGGTCGTCTGCTTGACGAACTTGCTGGTCAGATGATCGCCCGATGATACCGGCTCGTATTTGGCGGGATTGGCGGGGTCCTTGCAGCTTTCGAGGCATTCGACCATCGCGTCGTAATTCGGCTGATGAAAGAACACCAGGGAAAGCCGCGCGCTGTCGCCGGCCTTTTCGCGCGGCGGATTAGCCACGCGATGCAGTGTCGACGACCACAGATCATTGGTCCACTGCATCATGAGGTCGCCGATGTTCACGACGAATCCGCCGCCGACCGCCGGAACGTCGACCCATTCGCCATCCTTGTTGAAGACCTGCAGGCCGCCCGGACGGTCTTCCGTACGAACGATGGTCAGGCTGCCGTAGTCGGAATGCGCGCCGGCGCGCAACTGACCGGGCAGCGGCGCCTCGATCTGGTTGGGATATTTGAGCGCGCGGAACATGCTGATGTGCCGATCGATCTTGTCGTCGAAATACGTTTCCGGCAACTCAAGGCCGAGCGCAAAAATGCGCATCAATGTCTTGGAGAGGTCGGACATCGCCTGGAAATATTCTGTCCACGATGCCTTGAAATCCGGGATTTGTTCTGCCCAGAGATTGGGCGCAAAATGCGGTCCGGCGGCCGGCCCGTTGAAATAGGGATCGTCCGGCACGACAACGGGGCCGATCGAAAATGATTCCTTGAGATCGCCGGGAGATTTTTCACCGAGGCTGTAGGACAAGCCTTCGTCGCCGACCGCGCTGTAGCCGCGAACCTGGTCGTCCTTCGGCCGCTTGAGCGCCATCTTGTCTGCACCGGGCAAGTCGAAAAAAGCCCGCGCGCTTGCGTCGGTCCTGTCCACCAGCGCAGGAGAGACGCCGTGTCCCGTGATCACCAGAAATCCGATGTCACGGCAGGCTTGCGCTACCGCCTTGGCCACAGCTTGCTTGCCATCGGAGGAACCGATGCGATAAGGCGAAATATCGATAATCGGAATGCTCTTGAGTGTCATGGCTGGTCCCATTTGTTGATGCGTTCTGCACAGCGGTCAGCACCGCAGTTTGCAGCGTAAAGCAAGCACGTTCCGTGCCATAACGCGAGAAGGATCACCGGATCGGGCCCTATCGTGCGTGCCGGTCTATTGCAGAGCACTTCACCCGTTCAGATGGAGCCCTTTACTGGCTTTATGTTTCCGATAGCCTTGATCTCTTCGATGTAACGCGTATCCCCGCCTATGGGCATCGAGCTCATGGCCGCGAAGGATCAAGCGGCGCCAGCGAAATGATGGCACGATTGCAGCACACCACGCTATTGAGGCCGTCATGACACTCGAATCCCGTAAAAACCTGATGCATCGATTGTCGCCCTTGCTTGCCCTGTTGTTCGCCACGCCTGCGCTCGCCGACACGCTCGACTGCGCCGTGATCAAATCGACCACACATCCGTTCGAAATCACCTTCGACTGGACCATGACGCAGAAGGGCAAGGATCCGCTCACGGTTCAGATGCACCGGCAGGTCATCCGCAAGGCCGATGAGACGATCGTTTATGAATATTTCTTGCGGGAAAAATTCACGCGCCGGACATTAAATCCCGCGGGCTTCCGGATGCAGGTCCGCAGCGCCGGCGAAGCCGCGACGGCGGCGCGGATCAGCAATTATTCCATCGACGTGACCAAAGATTATTTTGCGCTCGGCAAGCCCTTCGATTTCAAGGAGATCGTGAAAGGCGAGGACGGCGCCGTCGTTGCCGACATCGACACGGCGGTCTCGTTCGACGGCACTGTTAATGTCGACGTCGGCGGCTGCAGCTACGCGCTGACCAAGATCATCGAGGTAAGCCATGGCTCCGTCCGCGGCAAAGCCGGCAGGAACCGGATCGAGACATGGTATTCGCGCGATCTGAAGACCTCGCTTTATACCCGCAATGAAGATGGCGACGGACCCGTGATGGAGATGCGGGCGCGCGACATTTCGACATCGTTCAAGCCGGTTGAATAACGGTACGGGCACCGACGAAGGCATAGGGCCGCATTGCCGCTTCAGCGGTTCCTGCCGCGAGGCTTCTCACTCATCGTCTGCCTGAATTCCTGCAGCAACCAGTCGACAAAGGATTTCACCTTCGGCAGCTTGGCGCGATGCTCCTCGGTGACGATGTGATAGGCGAGGGGAGACGGCAGCCGGATCGCGAACGGCTCGACCAGCCGGCCCATCGCGATATCGGATTTCACCACCGCGCTGCGCCCCATCACCACGCCCATGCCTTCGATCGCCATCTGAAACGACGGATAGAGCAGATCGCAGGAGATTTCGCTGGCCGCGGAAATTTGCGGAATGCCGGCTTCTTCCAGCCATAGCGGCCAGTCGTCGCGCAGGATCAGGGGCGACGAGGTATGGATGCGCGTGTGGTGGCGCAGGTCGGTCGGAACGCGTAGCGGATGGGCTCCGCGTAATAGTTTGGGGCTGCAGACCGGAAATACTTCCTCGTCATTGATCTTCCATGTCGCCATTCCCGGCCAGTTGTCGAGGCCGTAGTGAATCGAGACATCGTAGTCGTCATGGAGGGCATCGCCGAACGGCACCAGCGTGCGCAGCCGCACGGCGATGTCAGGATGACCCGCGCGGTAGCTCGGCAACAGCGGAATCAGGCATTTGATCGCGAAGGTGCCGAGGCAGCCGATGGTCAATTCGTCGCCGCGGTGGCGGCCGATGGCGCGATCGGTTGCGATCATGATCTCGGTGATCACGTTGCGGGTTGAACGCAGATATTCATAGCCGGTCTCGGTCAGCCGGATGGCGTTGTTCTCGCGGACAAACACCTTGTCGCCCAAAAACTCCTCCAGCGCGCGGATACGCTGGCTGATCGCGCCCTGGGTCAGGTTCAGTTCGATCGCGGCCCGGCTGAAACTGAGGTGGCGCGCTGTCGCCTCAAAAGCATAAAGGGCTGACAGGCTTGGCAAATTTTTCCGCATGATTTCAATATCCTGGCTGGCTATTAGTGTTTCTAATGCCTCCCTTAGAATTTGTCGATTGAGACGCCCGGCCTGATCCGTCAGAACCGCATGACGTGGCCGCAGCCCGTGATATGCACGGCTGCGTGGATCACTCCGACAGGTGAATTCTCAACCCATGAACAAGGCCTCCCTCGTCGTTCGCGACGGAACATCGATTTCATACGCCGTGACCGGCGCGAACCAGCCTCGCAAGGTCGCCCTGATCCACTCGCTGGCGCTCGATGGTGAATTCTGGCGCCCGGTCGCCGACATCATCTCGAAGAAGGCCGCGGTGCTGACGATCGACTGCCGCGGCCACGGCGCTTCGGGCAAGCCGCCTGGGCCTTATTCCCTTAACCAGTTCGCCGACGATCTGGCCGATGTGATGGACGCCATCGGCTGGCCTTCGGCGGTGGTCGCGGGCGCATCGATGGGCGGCTGCGTCACGCTCGCCTTTGCGGCTCAATATCCGTCGCGGACAACGGGCATCGGACTGTTCGACACCACCGCCTGGTACGGGGCCGACGCGCCGAAGGCGTGGGAAGAGCGGGCCCAGCGCGGCGTTTCCGAGGGCATGGCGAGCTTGGTCGGGTTCCAGAAGACCCGCTGGTTCGGCGACGCGTTCCGCGCGCAACACGCAGATCTCGTGGATCAAACGGTCGCCACTTTCATCAAGACCGATCCGAAAGCCTATGCCGAAACCTGCCGGATGATGGGCGGCTTCGATCTGCGCGACAAGTTGGCCACGCTGAAGATGCCGACCCGGATCGCGGTCGGCGAGGAGGATTACGCGACGCCGATTGCGATGTCCCAAGCCCTTCATGAGGGGATTTCCGGCTCGACCTTGAACGTCATTGCCGGCGGCCGCCATCTGACGCCGCTAGAATGCCCGGTGCAGATCGCCGGTGAAATCGAAAAGCTGCTCGAGGCCAGCGCATGAAATTTACAGGCAAGATCGACGTTCCGGCGCCGCGCCAGGCCGTATTCGAGAAACTGCGCGATGCGCATTTCTTCGCCTCCTGTGTCGACGGCGTTGCGGACCTCGTCGAGATCGACGACCGTCATTACACCGCGACGCTGGAGAGCCGGGTCGCCTACATCAAGTTCAAATTCGCCGTTACCGTCGAGATCGTCGAGCTCGACGAACCCAACCGTGTTGTCGCCAAGGTCGAGGGCACGCCGGTCGGCATGGTCGGGCGCCTGACGGCAACGTCGGCCGCCGATCTGGTGGAGCAGGACGGCGGTACCGCCGTCAATTATGAACTCGACGTTGCGTTGACCGGCAAGCTCGGTAGTCTCGGCCAGCCGGTTCTGAAATCAAAGGCCAAGGAAATGGAGCGCCAGTTCGCCTCGCGCATCCAGGCCAAATTCCAGGCCGCGAATACCGGGAGTGAAACATGACGCCGTTTGAACTGGCGGAGCCGAACACGCTCAACGAAGCGATCGCGCTGCTTGACGCCGAGGACCCGGAGGTTCGGCCGATTTCCGGCGGAACAGCTTTGATGCTGATGATGAAGTCGGGCGTTTTCCGTCCCAGCCGTCTCGTCAGCCTGCAAAAGGTCGAGGCGGATTACTCACGCATCGAACGCGGCGGCGATGGGACTTTAAGGATCGGCGCACTGGCCAGCCTGTCGCAGATCGAGCATTCCGGGGAGGTCCATCAGGTGGCGCCCGTCATCGAAAAGACCATGCGTCATCTATCGAACGTACGCGTGCGCAATGTCGCGCGGCTCGGCGGGAATCTGGCGCATGGCGATCCGCATATGGATCTTCCGCCGGTGCTGTCGTCGCTCGGCGCCAAGGCCATCGTGGCCGGCCCGTCAGGTCAGCGCGAGATCATGATCGAGGAATTGTTCAGCGGTTATTACGAGACGGTGCTCAAGCGCGACGAACTCATCACCTTTGTCGATGTGCCGTCGCAGGCCGGGTGGTCCTCGGTCTATCTCAAATGCACGACGCGCTCAGCCGACGACTGGCCGGCGCTAGGCATTGCCTGCTCGCTGCGCATCGAGAACGGCACCATCGGCGATGTCAGGCTGATGATCAGCGCGGCCACTGAAAAGCTGACGCGCCTGGTTGCGACCGAGAAAGTCCTGCGCGGCCAGCAAGCCAGCGAGGCGCTGTTCGAACGCGCCGGCGAATCCGCCATGTCTGAGGCCGAAGTGATCGGCGATTCCCGCGGTTCGGCCTCGTATAAAACCGAACTGGTGCGGGTCTATGTAAAACGCGCGTTAAAGCAGGCCAGCCTTCAAGTCAGCTCTGGAGTGACCCAGTCATGACCATTCACAGCCTGATGCCCGCGGGACAGGTGGGGCGCTCGCTTCCCCGGCTCGAAGCCCGTGCCAAGGTCACCGGCCGCGCCGACTACGTCCACAATCTGCGTTTGCCCGGCATGCTGATCGCGAAGGTCGCGCGCGCCACCGTCGCGCATGGCCGCATCGTCAGTATCGATACGTCAGCCGCGCGGGCGCTCAAGGGTGTGTTCGCGGTGTATACCGGCGAAGACATCCGCAAGTTCATTCCGGAGCCGTATTACGGTCCGGCGTTCCACGACCAGCCGATCCTGGCGCTCGATAAAGTCCGGCATGTCGGCGAGCCCGTCGCGGTCGCGCTGGCGGAAGATGCGCATATCGCCGAGCACGCGGCGCAGTTAATCGAAGTGGTTTATGAGGAACTGCCCGCGGTGTTCGACGAAGTCGAAGCGATGGATTCGAAGGCCATCGTTCACGACGTTCTCAAGCCGGCCGGCACCTTTCCCGACCTCAAGCATCTGCACGGCAAGAAGGATACCAACCTCGCGCTGGATTTCCATCTCAAGCGCGGCGATGTCGAGGGTGCATTCGCCAGCGCGGCGCATGTGTTCGAGCATGAATTTCACACCCAGCAGGTCATGCATACCCCGCTCGAGCCGATGGTCTCGGCGGCGGAGCCGACGCGCGAAGGCCTGACGATCCATACGGCCTCACAAAGCCCGTCGTTTGTCCGGATCGAGATTTCCCGGCTGCTTGGATGGCCCGAGAATAAAGTGCAGGTGAAGGTGCCGCATCTCGGCGGCGGGTTCGGCGCCAAGCTCTATATCAAGCTCGAAGCGCTGGTCGCGGCCCTCGCGCTGATGACCAAGCGGCCGGTCAAATGGTCGCTGACGATGGAAGAGCAATTCTACACCATCAGCAAACATGCCACCACGTTTCGGATCAAGAGCGCGGTCGACGCTGCCGGCAAGATCACCGGCCGCAGTTGTGCGGTCTACTGGAACGGCGGCGCCTACGCTGACATTGGGCCGCGCGTTACCCAGAAATCCGGATTCACCGCGCCGGGACCTTACGACATCGAGAACGTCGCGATCGAATCCTACTCCCTTTATACCAACCGGCCACCGGCCGGGGCGTTGCGCGGCTTCGGCATTCCGCAACTGGTCTGGGCGTATGAAAGCCATACCGACCTGATCGCGCGCGGGCTGAACATCGATCCCGTTGAATTTCGCCGCAAGAACATCCTGCGTGAAGGTCGCCCGCAGGCGACCGGCACCGCAATGAAGGATGCGGCGATCGATCTCGTGCTGGAAAAGATCGCCGATCGGATGAACTGGTCCGCGCCGTTCGATCGCGGCACCGGAACGGTGCTCCGCGGCCGCGGCATCGGGGTCGGCTTCAAGGCCTCGATCTCGCCGACGACATCCGTTGCCTTCGTCAATATCTATGCCGACGGCAGCTGCGCGCTCTATATGAGCACGGTCGACATGGGGCAGGGCTCCGACACCGCGATGGCGCAGATCGTCGCTGAAGTGCTGAATGTGCAGACCGAGAACATCAGGGTGATTCACCCCGACACCGACGTCACGCCCTATGACATGGCGACGCTCGGCTCGCGCTCGACCTTCCACATGGGCAACGCGGTGAAGCTGGCCGCCGAAGACGCCAGGCAGAAGCTCGAGGCGATGGCGCGCAGCGTCGGCGTTCCCGAAAATGCCAATATCGAGACCCGCGAGATCTTCAAGAAGAAATACGGCATGCAGGCCGGCAACGTGATGGGCGTCGGCAGCTTCATTCCGACCTACAAATCGCCCGACTCTGTGACCGGCATGTCCGACAACATCACGCCGTTCTGGATGGTGGGCGGCACCGGCGTCGAGATCGAGGTGGATACCGAAACCGGGCATGTGAAGCTGACCAAGCTGATCAACGCCGCCGATATGGGCCGGCCGCTCAACCCCAACATTGTCGAAACGCAATTGTCGGGTGCGGCGATCATGCAGCTTGGCTTCACCATGTTCGAAAACATGGAATACGATGCCGGCCAGGTCACGAATGCCTCGTTCGCCGACTACAAGATCCCCGGCATCCACGACATTCCGCCCGATATCGAGAACCATATCGTGTTGGCCGAGCAGGGTGGCGGGCCTTTCGGCGCCAAGGGCGTCGGGGAAAGTGCCACGTTCGGCGTGTCGCCGGCAATCGCCAATGCAATCCATGATGCGGTCGGCGTTCGCCTGACCGACCTGCCGCTGACGGCGGAGAGCGTGCTGCGAGGCATTCGCCTCAAGGCCGGAAATCCGATCGGAGAGTAAGATGAGCGAGCACGCCAAATCGATCAGTTTCGAACTGAACGGCAGCAAGACCGAGATGCTGGTCGAGACCCACGAAAATCTCGTCGAGTTGTTGATCCGGTTGAATTTGAACGGCGCCCGCGAGAGCTGCGGTCAGGGCCTGTGCGGTTGCTGCACCGTGATCGTCGAAGGCTCCGCCGTGTCGGGCTGCCTGTATCCGGCGGCCTTTGTCGATGGCAAAACCGTCACCACGGTCGAGCACCTCGATCACAATGTGCATCTCAGCCCGGTGCAGGAGGCGTTCATCGAAGAGGGCGCGTTCCAGTGCGGCTTCTGTACCTCCGGGTTCATCCTGATGACGCATCAGTTGCTGGAGGAGAAGCCGAAGCCCACGGATGAAGAGATCAGGGACTATCTGGCAGGCAATCTGTGTCGATGTGCCGCCTATCCCGAGATCATCAAAGCTGTGAAAAGCGCTGCAAACAAGATGGCGCGCAACTAACAGAAACATTCGATCAGAATAAATTTTGGGGAAACAGGGATGACCACCACCGCAATATCACCCGAAGCAGCCGATGGCCCTTGGTACAAGGCGCTATCACGTTCGCAATGGAATGCGTTGATTGCCTCGAACCTCGGCTGGTTGTTCGACGGTTTTGAGACCTACGCGCTGATCCTCACCGCGGGCGTGGCGCTGCGCCAATTGCTCGCGCCGGCGCAATACCCGCAAATCCCGTCCTATATCGGCGTCGTGATCGCGATCACGCTGCTCGGATGGGGCATCGGCGGCATGCTGGGCGGCATTCTGGCCGACTATATCGGCCGCAAGCGCACCATGGTGATCGCGATCATCGCCTATTCGATCGCGACCGGGGCCTCTGCCTTCTCGTTCGACTGGATCTCGTTCGTCGCGTTGCGTTTTACGGTCGGCGTCGCGATCGGATCGGAATGGGCGACCGGCAGTTCCATGCTCGCCGAATTGTGGCCGGACCGCGCCCGCGGCAAGGGCGCCGGCATCATGCAATGCGGGCTTGGTCTCGGCTTTTTCCTGGCGTCGTTCACCTGGCTGTTTCTCAGCCAGGCCGGACCCGACGCGTGGCGCTATATGTACGCGCTCGGCGTGCTTCCGGCACTGCTGACGCTGTGGATCCGGCGCGCCATTCCGGAATCGAAAATCTGGGAAGCGACCAACCAGAAGCGGCAGGCGGCGATTGAACAAAAGCGCTCGGGTGTGGCGCTCGGCGAAGGCGCCGAAAAGCTGACGCGTTTCACGCTGTTTGATCTCTTTACCGATGCCACGCTGCGCAAGCGCACCATTGTCGTTTTTCTGATGTCGTTGACCACTACGGTAGGCTTCTGGGGCATCTCGACCTGGGTGCCGCCGTTCATCGGTTCATTGGCCGTCAAGGAAGGTTTTAATGCCGCCCAGTGGGCGAGCTACGCCGGCATGGCCTATACGGTCGGCTCCGTGCTCGGCTATCTCAGCATGGGCTTTTTGATGGACGCCTTCGGCCGCAAGCCGGTGACGGTTACATTCATGGTCATCGCGCTGTTGATGACGCCGGTGCTGTTCTTCGTCACGACCGATCTCAAGCTGCTGTTGCTGCTGGCGATGGTCAATGCGTTCTTCAGCAACGGGCAGTACACCTGGATGCCGGTCTGGCTGCCGGAATTGTATCCGACCCGGATGCGGGCAACTGCGCTCGCCTTTGCTTTCAATGCGCCGCGCTTCATTGCCTTTCTGGGACCGCTGCTCGCCGGCACCATGATCACGGAGTTCGGCGGCTTCGGTCGCGCCGCGATGGTGCTGGCGTCGATCTATGTGGTCGGCATTATCGCCACGCTGTTCCTGCCCGAGACCAAGGGGAATTCGCTGCCGGCCTGAGGCGCGGTCGCGCTTGCGAAAAAAGCGCGCGCCTATAAGCTACCTGATACGTGCCAAGCTCCGCCGTTCGAACGGAGACAGGCTTACCGGGACGGCCGCAACGACGGCCGGTCCCGGACACTGGGGGAGAAAAGCCATCATGGATCGCAGGCATTTGTTGCAAGCCGGCGGTGTCTCATTCGCATTGACCGCCGCGGCACCGCTCTCGCTCTTCAATCCGCGCGAGGCGCGGGCACAGGACCTGCCGTTCAAGGTTCTCTCTTCCGACGAGGTCAAGACCGTCGAGGCGCTCTCGGACAGCCTCGTCCCGGGCGCGCGCGATGCCGGCGTCGCGCATTACATCGATCATGAACTCGCCAGCCCTTCGCCGCGGCTGTTGCTTCGTTTTGCGCAGCTGCGCGGGCCGATGGCGCCGTATTATCACAACGCGATCGCCGCGTTCGCAGCATCGCTGACCGCGCAGGGCAACGGCACGTTCGCTTCGCTGTCGCCGGACGCCCAACACGGCGTGATCGAGGCGCTGCGGACCGGAACGATCAAGCCATGGGACACGAGCGCGGTCGCGGCACCATTGTTCTATGGGATGATGCGCAACGACGGCGTTGACGTCGTCTACGGCTCCGCCGAGGGTTTTAAAAACCTCGACATCCCCTATATGCCGCACATCATGCCGCAAGCGACGTGGTGAGAACGATGGCAAAGAAAACCAACACGCATGTCGACGCCGTTATCGTCGGCTCCGGCGCCGCGGGCGCGCTTGTTGCCGCCAAGATGGCCGCGAAAGGCAAGAAGGTCGTCATCCTCGAGAGCGGACGCTCGGTACTGCCGCCGGACATGATCAGCTCGGACATCCATGCGCGGTCGCTGCACTGGGGCAACGCCGATGCGGAGCTCCAGCTGACTTCGCCGGCGATCCGCACCAATTTCTCGACCGGTGCGCAGACCGGCGGCACCGCCGCGCATCATTACGCGGCCTGGTTCCGTCTGCACGAAGAGGACTTCCACATGAAGTCGTCCTTCGGCCACGGCAATGACTGGCCGATCGCCTATGCGGATTTGCGTCCTTATTACGATCGCATCCAGGAAGAGGTCGGGATCGCGGGCGACGAGAAGGCCGAGGTCTGGCGCCCGGCCGGCACGCCCTACACGATGCCGGGGCTGCCGATGTTTCCGGCCGCGCAGATGCTCAAGCGCGGCTTCGACAAGATGGGCCTGCGGACGGCGCCGATTCCAGTCGCCATCAACACGCAAGACAAGAAAGGCCGCCCGGCCTGTCTATATGACGGCTGGTGCGACGCGGGCTGCCCGACCGGGGCGCTCGCGAACCCGCAGACGATCTATTTGCGCGAAGCGTTTGCGCATGGCGCGACGCTCCTCAACAACGCGCGGGTGACGCGCGTGCTGACCACGGCTAATGGCAAACGCGCGACCGGCGTCGAATATGTCGATGCCAAGGGCGTCCAGCACGTCCTGAACGCCGACCTCGTCGTGCTGGCGGCGCTGACGCAGACGCCGCGCATCATGTTCAACTCGACGACATCTGCGCATCCGCAGGGACTGTCGAACCGCAACGGGATGGTCGGCAAGTACATCCTCGTCCACCCGACGCTCAACGTCTACGGCCTGTTCGCGGAGGAGACCGACGCCTATCAGGGCGTCAGCATCGGCCTGATGGTCTCGCAGGACGACTACGAGAAAGACCCCAAGAAGGGCTATCTCGCGAGCTATCAATGGCTGCTCGCGCCGGCGGCGAAGCCGAACGGGCTGAACGGCTTTGCGGGGGCACGGCCCGACATCTATGGCGCGGCGCTCGATCCCTGGATGAAGCGCGCGGCAAAACACTTCACGCATATCCAGATGGTCGGCGAGATGATCGCGCGGCCGGAGAACCGGATCGAGCTTTCCAGCGACAAGGACGAGTTCGGCCTGCCGCTCTCGAAGATGACGATGGCGTTTTCCGACAATGAGCGGGCGCTCTACACCCACGCCTCGACGGTCGGAAAGTCGATCGTTACGGCTGCCTCCGCCACCGAAGTATGGGCGAGCCCGCTGGTCAACCAGCACTTCATGGGCGGGACGATCATGGGCAAGGACGCCGCCACGTCGGTGGCCGACAGCTACGGCATCACGCACGAGGTCCCGAACGTCATGATCGCCGGGAATACGCTGTTCCCGACTTCGGCCGGGGTCAACCCGACCTTCACGACGCACGCGCTGACGTTGCGCGCCGTCGAACACGTGCTGGCGAACTGGCCGGTGTAGCTGGCCGCCACCGTATCTCATTAACTGGGGCCGCCCTCAAAACGCTCACAGGTGAGTGAAGGGCCTCATCGCGGTCGATGATGTCGTTGGAATGAAATTTGCAGCTTTCGTAGCACCGTCAGTGCCGGATCAGGTCGCACAGACGCAGGTCTACGGAAGGAAAATCAATGGCTAAGGAAATTCTTGTCGGATTTGGCGTCGATGTCGATGCGGTTGCCGGGTGGCTCGGTTCCTATGGCGGCGAGGATTCGCCTGATGATATTTCGCGCGGATTGTTCGCCGGCGAAGTCGGCAGTCCCCGATTGCTCAAATTATTCGAGCGCTTCGGGATCAAGACCACCTGGTTTATTCCGGGCCATTCCATCGAAACGTTTCCAAAGGAAATGCAGGCGGTCGCCGATGCCGGCCATGAGATCGGCATCCACGGCTACAGCCATGAAAACCCGATCGCGATGACGCGCGAACAGGAAATCGTCATCCTCGACAAATGTATCGATCTGGTGACGAAACTCTCCGGCAAGCGGCCGACCGGCTATGTCGCGCCGTGGTGGGAGTTCTCGACCGTGACCAACGAGCTTCTGCTCGAGCGCGGCATCAAATACGATCACTCGCTGATGCATAATGATTTCCATCCCTATTACGTCCGGGTCGGCGATAGCTGGACCAAGATCGACTATTCGAAAGACCCGTCGGCCTGGATGATGCCGCTCAAGCGCGGCGGCGAGACCGATCTGATCGAAATCCCGGCGAACTGGTACCTCGATGATCTGCCGCCGATGATGTTCATCAAGAAAAGCCCGAACAGCCACGGCTTCGTCAATCCGCGGCATCTTGAGGAGATGTGGCGCGATCAATTCGATTGGGTCTATCGGGAAAACGACTATGCCGTGTTCCCGATCACCATTCATCCCGACGTTTCCGGCCGGCCCCAGGTGCTGATGATGCTGGAGCGGTTTTACAAGCACATCGCCTCGCACGCCGGCGTGCGATTTGTCACCATGAACGAGATGGCCGACGATTTCGCGGCGCGATTCCCGCGCAAGAAGTAGCGCGTATTCAGCAGCCGGGGAGTAGCAACGATGTGTTCGCTGTGCGGTATTCTCGGCGCTAGTGAACATTGGGCGGATGCGGCGGCGCGCGACGGCGTCTATACCCGCAATGCCGATCCGGTGGCGCGCCGGCGCGAGCGCGCCGATCGCGTCCGCCTCGCCAATCGCGTGCTGGCGCTCTACGGGATGCGGCTGTCCGACTGGCAGGGCGCATCCTTTCTGCTATCGACCTTCACCGGCAAGAGCGAGATCGTCGAGGATCTCGGTCATCTCTGGCCTGCGGCGGAAAAAACTATGCGGCCGGCCCTGCGATCCGCTGGCGGGCGAATTTCTCGATCGATTGGATGCCGGTCATGGGTGAGGGCGTCTCAGCCATCTCGATCTTGCCCGCCTTCACGCCGGTGACGCTGCTCACCGGGTTTCTCGGCTCGGGCAAGACGACGCTGCTGCGCCGTCTGCTGGCCGATCCCGCGCTCGGGGACACCGCCGTCATCATCAACGAACTCGGCGAGATCGGCATCGACCATCTTCTGGTCGAGCGGCTGGACGACCAGATGGTGTTGCTCAAATCGGGCTGCGTGTGCTGCACTGTTCGCGGCGAGTTGGCGAGTGCGATCCGCGACCTGCATTCGCGGCGCGAGCGGGGGCTGATACCGCCGTTCCGGCGGCTGGTGATCGAAAGCACCGGGCTCGCCGATCCCTTCCCGGTGCTCTCGACGCTCAAGGCCGATCCGGTCCTGCGCCACCATTTTCGTACCGCCGGGGTCGTCACCACGGTGGATGCGGTCAACGGGATGCTTCAGCTCGAGCGCCACATCGAGTCGGTGCGCCAGGTCGCGATCGCCGACGTGATCGTGCTGACCAAGACCGACCTTGCCGACGCGCCGGTCACGGCGCGGCTGATGGCACAGCTTGCCGCCATGAATCCGGCCGCGCCGCTATTGTCAGCGGCCGAAGCTCTGGATGCGACTGCTCTCCTGCAATCAGGCAGCGGCGGCGGGTTCAAGGCGATCGAGGAGCCCGCCGCGGGGACGGCCACGCATCGCGGCGTCAGCGCCTTCTCGATCACTGTCGACGAGCCGCTCGACTGGAGCGCCTTCGGCATCTGGCTGACCATGCTGCTCAACCGCCACGGCGAGCGCATCCTGCGGGTCAAGGGCATCCTGGCGCTCGCAGGCGAGGAGCGGCCCGTCGTCGTGCACGGGGTGCAGCATCTGGTGCACGCGCCGACCCATCTCGGCCATTGGCCGAGTGCGGACCATAGATCCCGGCTCGTCTTCATCGTGGAGGATATTGAGCCCGATCTGATCCGGCGCTCCTTCGCGGTCTTCAACCGTCTCAACACGTGCGTTGCAGCCTGACGGCGGCGACGCAGTTATTCGCTGCATTAACGGTTTGTTTTTGCGGCTGTAATTGTCTATAGCGGAACGCTCCAACCGCACTCTCCATCCTGTTTCATCAAATCCCGGGAAATCAAAAATGGCCGAAGCCGACCTCGACGGCGTCATCAGGTCCATCGCGAAAACGCAGCACAAGGTGCTGATGGACGCCGCCAGGAAACGTCAGGGACGGTTGATGGAGTTGTCCGCCAAGGCCAAGGATAAATCCGCGAAGGCGCAATACAAGCAGGCCGCCAGGGACACGCTGCTATTGGCAGGCGCCGCGGCACGGCGGATGCAGATCGCGGCCGAGAACGCCGCCGACAGTTACGCACGCGCCGTCAAGAAAGCCGCCGAAGACCTCAAGCAATCAGCGGAAGCCGAGCAGGCCAAACTCGCCGAGAAAGCGGCCAAGAAGGCAGCAAAGGCGCCGGCCAAGAAATCAGCCAAGAAGGCTGCTCCGGCCAAGAAGGCCGCCAAAAAGAGCAAGGCCTGATCCCGGGCACGACATACCGGACCTGACGCAGACGGCTCTCGCCTGCGCGTCCGCGGTGCGCTATGGCACGTCGGATCGTTCAAAAAGCGTCACATCATTCAAGACGCCAGATTATTCAAGGCGGCGGGAGGCATCAGCGATGGCGAACCAGGCTTTTAACAAGGTCATCATCACCTGCGCGATCACGGGCAATCTGACACGGCCCGATCAATCGCCATACCTCCCCATTACGCCGCAGCAAATCGCCGACAGCGCGCTGGAGGCGGCCGAGGCGGGGGCCGCGATCGCCCATATCCATGTGCGCGATCCCGAAACCGGCCGTCCCTCGATGTCGATCGATCTCTATCGCGACGTGATGGATCGCATTCGCGCCCGCAATCCGAAGCTGATCATCAATCTGACCACCGGGCCCGGCGGACGCTTCGTCCCGTCGGAGGAAGACCCCAAGGTAGCCGGCCCGGGCACGACCCTGGTCGTGCCTGAAAAGCGCGTCGAACATATCGAGCTGCTGCGCCCCGAAATCTGCACGCTCGATCTCAACACCATGAACTCGGGCGGCCAGGTCGTGATCAACACGCCCACCAATGTCCGCAAGATGGCCAACCGCATTCGCGCCGTCGGCGTGATGCCGGAACTGGAGCTGTTCGATTCCGGCGATTGCCATCTGGCGCGTGACCTGATCACGGAGGGTGTACTGGAAGGGCCGGGGCTGTTCTCGCTGGTGCTCGGCGTCAAATACGGTTTCGACGCCTCGTCCGAGACCATGCTGTACGGCCGCAATCTGCTGCCGCCGGGCGCGATCTGGACCGGTTTTGGCATCGGCCGCGCCGAATTTCCGATGGTCGCGCAGGCCTATCTGTTCGGCGGCCATGTGCGGGTCGGCATGGAGGACAATCTCTATCTATCCAAGGGCGTGCTGGCAAAGACCAACGCCGAACTCGTGACCCACGCTGCCACTATCGTGAGAAGCCTTGGTGGTGTGATTGCGTCGGCGGGCGAGACGCGCGCGCATCTCGGGTTTTCGTAAGCCTCGCTGTTACCGCGCGGTTTCGCGCGGCCCGAACTGGATATTGCGCTTCAAGCGCCAGCGGGGCGTCCAGCGCGCGCAGGCCTCGTACACGTCGACGGTGGTCGCCGCTTCCGACCCACCGCAGTCGTAGTAGCAAATCTTGGTCAGGCCAGCGCTTTTGGAGCCGGATTTTGTGCATATGAAAGCCGTTCGCGACGGCTTTGCGTGCTGATGCGCTTGCGCCGCGACGGCCGTTGCCGACGCCACGATAACTGCCATCACCAGCATCGTCCTCATGTTGCCCCCGGCGCCGCCACACATTTCAGGGCAGCAGTCTGCTGCGTTGCCGTAAAATCCTGATGACAGCGGGGTTGTTCTTGAGGAAGGTAGCCGTGACCACCCGGCCCGCGGGGCGGCGACCGGTTCGGAGGTTCCTCTATCTGCTTCACGCTCCCTCGCCCATCCTCTTTCGTATCCAAATGGCGAAGGCTTCCGCGTGAGGCGATAGCGGCTGATTTTCCGGATAGATCAAATAGTAGGATCGTGGCGAGACGATCATCGGCCCCGGCAGGCGAACCAGAACTCCCTTGTTCAAGGCATCGGTAACCAGCCACTTTCGTCCCAAGGCAATTCCTTTGCCTGCCTCAGCGGCTTGAAGCAGCAGATTGGCGTCGTTGAATGTCTTTCCAACAAAGGGCAGGCGCGGGGCCACGCCTGCGCGGCTGAACCAGCGTTGCCAGTCGTCATAGGGGTTCAGCAGCGGATATTCGAGCAGTTGTTGCGCGGAACGAGGTAATTTGTCGTGACCAAGGATGCCGCTCTTCGCCGCAACCGGAAATAGTTTCTCCTGTGCGAGCCGTTCCGACGTGACGCCGGCCCAGCTTCCTTCGCCATTGCGTATTCCGAGGTCGATTTGCTTCCCTGTGAGGTCGAGCGGTGCCATGGCCGAGATCAACTCCACGGCGATGTCGGGATGACGCGATTGGAAATCCGACAGGCGCGGCAACAACCAACGGCTAGCGAACGAAGGCAGAGCGGTGACAACAAGGCGCGTCGACGAATTCCGCGCCTGATGGCCGATGGTCGCGGTGGCGTCATGCATCAATTTCAATGCTTCTGCGACCGTTGCCCGCAAGCGCTGACCCTGCGGTGTGAGCACCATCCCCTGCCGGGTACGGGTAAACAGAGCGACACCCAATTCGGCTTCTAAAGCGCGTATCTGGCGGCTGACGGCGCCGTGTGTGAGGAACAGCGCATCCGCTGCAGCTCGCAGCGTGGGATGACGCGCGGCAACCTCAAACACCTGGAGATTACGAAGGGAGGGAAGGGCCATCGGTGGTCACCGGGACTTCGATATCGGGTTTTGATGGTGACCCCAGCTCACCAGGACATAGGCACTTTTATCGTTTTTCATCGACAGGCGGAACGATTAATCAAAGCAGCAGTCCGGCTTCCGAGGAAAAGTGATGACAGTGAAAATGATGAAATCCGCCATTCAAGCTATTTCCCTGACATGGCTGGTGTGCGTGCCTCTTGTCGCCTTGTCCCAAATACCGGTTGGCGCGTCTGCAGCGAATGCTGACCCCCAATCCCTCTCATTGGAAGGAACTTGGGTCATGACCGGAGCCTATGAGATCCTCAGCGACGGCACCCGCACCACGAGCTATGGCGAACACCCCAACGGTCTCTTGATGGTTGATAAAAACGGGCGGTATTCGTTACAGATTTTCCGCCCTGACAGACCCAAATTTGCCGCCAGCGACAAGACACGCGGGACACCGCAGGAATACCGCGAGGCTGTTTTGGGTTCGAGCACCCATACCGGACGTGTTGTGGTCGATCCGGTGAAGAGCAAACTGACTTTCAGGATCGACACCGCCTCTTATCCCAATTGGGAAGGAGTACAACAGGTGCGCGATTTCACTTTCAATGACGGTGTCTTGACCTATTCGGTGCCCGCGACCGCGTCGGGCAATGGTACGGTTGCTTATTCCATCTGGCAACACGAGCCACGGTGAAGTCTGCGCGCGTCCGCCCGGTCGCGATTAGCGCGCCCGCCGGGCGGCAACTGTTTCGGCGGTTCTGCTGTCCGTCTCGCGCCCGGTCAGCGCCATCACCGAAACCACGACGATGCGTTCGATGATGCCCTGGACGTCATCGAGATCGCACGATCCCTCCGACAATTTGGTCAGCCGCTCGCTGTCGCGGATGGTCTGGTGCGCCATCGCCAGCGCGAAATGCAGGCCCCAATAGAGATCGACCGGGTTGCGGCCGGGCAGGGAGCGCCGCATCGCGGCCGAGAATTTCCGCAGATGATCGATCTCGCGGTTCTTGATGCGGCGGATCGGCGGCACTGACTCGATCGAGGCGCGGATCATGAAGCGCGCCGCGGCCGAGCGCTCATTGTCGGGGCCGAGGCAGCCGCGCAACGTCGGCCCGACCAGCGCGCGCAGGATTGCATCGATCTCGGCGCGTCCGCCGCCAGCCACCTCAGCCGCCTTCAATTCGTTGAGCCGTTCGCGGTTGGTGGCGAGGCTGCGGGTGACGAACAGTTCGGCGATCAATTCGTCCTTGGAGCCGAAATGATAATTCACCGCCGCCAGATTGACGCCGGCCGCGGCGACGATGTCGCGCAGCGTGACGTCGGCGAAGCCGCGGTCGGCATAGAGCCGCTCGGCCGCGTCCAGGATGGAGGTTCGGGTCAGGTCTGACGGCATTTTGAGGCCGAGCGAGAGGTGTATTGCAATTCAAACACTTGTATGAAACTATAGTTTGAAGGCTGGAATGTCAATGCGCATGACGCATCGATGCATCGGCCGCGCGAGAAAATAGTCTTGCGGTGAGCAGGCGGCGGGGAGACAGTGCCGTCAACAATTTTCGTCAAAAAATGCGAGGAACGCCCAATGGACTTCAACATGTCTGACCGTCAGCGCGAATGGCTCAACCGTGTGCAGTCGTTCATGCACAAGCATGTCCGCCCCGCCGTGCCGGTCTACCGGCAGCAGGACGAAGCCGGCGAGCGCTGGAAGGTGATCCCGATCGTCGAGGAGTTGAAGAAGAAGGCGCATGCCGAAGGCCTGTGGAACATGTTCATGCCGCCCTCGGCGCATGAGGACGATGAATTCCGTGGCGCGGGATTGACCAATCTGGAATACGCGCCGCTCGCCGAAGAAATGGGCCACATCGGCTGGGCCTCCGAAGTGTTCAACTGCTCGGCGCCGGATACCGGCAACATGGAAGTGCTGATGCGTTACGGCTCCAAGGAGCACAAGAAGCAGTGGCTGCGCCCGTTGATGAACGGCGAAATCCGCTCCGCCTTCCTGATGACCGAGCCCGCGGTGGCTTCCTCCGACGCCACCAATATCGAGACCCGCATCGAGCGCGACGGCGATCATTACGTCATCAACGGCCGCAAATGGTGGTCATCGGGTGTCGGCGATCCCCGCTGCAAGATCGCCATCGTGATGGGCAAGACCGATCCGAAGGCGCCCCGCCACCAGCAGCAGTCGCAAATCCTGGTGCCGCTGGACTCAAAGGGCATCACGATCGAGAAGCTGCTGCCGGTATTCGGCTTCGACGACGCGCCGCACGGCCATGCGCAGGTGCTGATGGAGAATGTACGGGTGCCCGCCAGCAATATCCTGCTCGGCGAGGGCCGGGGTTTCGAGATCGCGCAGGGGCGTCTCGGTCCCGGCCGCATCCATCACTGCATGCGCACCATCGGCAAGGCCGAGGAGGCACTGGAAAAGATGGTCAAGCGGCTGTCGTCGCGAACCGCGTTCGGCAAGAAGATCATCGAATTTTCGATCTGGGAACAACGCATCGCCGAAGCCCGCACCGATATCGAGATGAACCGGCTGCTCTGCCTCAAGGCTGCCGACATGATGGACAAGGTCGGCAACAAGACCGCCCAGCTCGAGATCGCGATGATCAAGGTCGCCGCGCCCAACATGGCGCTCAAGATCATCGACAACGCCATTCAGGCGTTCGGCGCCGCCGGGGTTTCCGACGATGCAGGTTTGGCGCGCGACTACGCCTCGATGCGCACCATGCGCCTCGCGGACGGCCCGGACGAGGTCCACAACCGCGCCATTGCCAGACTTGAACTTCGGAAGTATGCCAACGCTCCTGCGAACTAGAAGAAGCGCCCGGCGGGCGCTTTCTGTTCACCTCTCCCCCCATTTTAAAGTATCGAAGTCGGATATATCCGACTTCGATGGGAGAGGTGAAGAGAGCCCGCTGGCGAGCTCAAATAAAACAAGGGAGCGTCATCGTGGCCGAAGGCGTCAGGACCGACGAGGAATTTTCCGGCACCAAGCCGGTCGAGGAGCGGCATCGCATCGACGAGACGCGCCTCGACGGCTGGATGCGCGAGCATGTCGAGGGCTATCAGGGTCCGCTGACCGTCCTGCAATTCAAGGGCGGCCAGTCCAACCCGACCTATCGTCTCGATACGCCCACGCGCTCCTACGTGATGCGGCGCAAGCCGTTCGGCAAATTGTTGCCGTCGGCCCATGCCGTCGATCGCGAGTTCCGCGTCATCGCCGCACTCGGCAAGCAGGGATTTCCGGTCGCCAAGGCCTATGCGCTTTGCACCGACGACGCGGTGATCGGCGCGGCGTTCTACATCATGTCGATGGAAGAGGGCCGGGTGTTCTGGGATCCGGCATTGCCGGACCAGACGCCGCAGGCACGGCACGCGATCTTCACCAGCAAGATCGAGACGCTGGCGAAACTCCACACCTATGATCCGCAGGCGATCGGGCTCGGCGAGTTCGGCAAGCCCGGAAATTATTTCGCGCGCCAGGTCGATCGCTGGACCAAGCAATACCGCGCGTCCGAAACCCAGCATATTCCCGAAATGGAAAGACTGATCGAGTGGCTGCCGCGCACCATGCCGCAGCAGGAGCGCGTCTCGATCGTGCATGGCGACTATCGGCTCGACAACATGATCTTCCATACCACCGAGCCGCGGGTAATCGCGGTGCTGGATTGGGAGTTGTCGACGCTCGGCGATCCCATGGCGGATTTCACGTATCTGTTGATGCAATGGACCATGCCGGGTCTGGCCAATGTCGATCTCAAGGCGCTTGGTATTCCGAGCATGGAAGAGGCGGCACAGATCTACTGCAACGTCACCGGCAGCGCCGTGCCCGATCTCAACTGGTATTTCTCCTACAATCTGTTCCGGCTCGCCGGCATCACGCAGGGGATCGCCGGACGCATTCGCGATGGCACCGCGGCGAGCGCCAAGGCGATGGAATCGGCCAAGCGCACCGTGCCGCTGTCGAAGGCATCATGGGACTACGCGCAAAAGGCGGGGGCGGTTTAACGCCCTCGCTACGTTGAAATTGCTATGACATCACTTGGCTTGTGCGACATCGTGCAGGGCAGGCGATCGGCACTTCCCGAGCTTACTGGACGCATCTAATTTGAATCTGCTTCACTCCAAAGCGGATAGGTGCCTAATCTGTATCCTTGTCCTTTACCGAGTCCCATGACCGGCTGAATCGATCCTTGATTGCGGCAATTCCCTCATTCCGAACAGTGTCAAGATCATACCCGAGCTGCACATAAAGGTTGGGGTTATTGATTGCGTCTTTGGCGCGTCGTATTGCAGCACCATGTTCACCAAGGGTACGAAGTTTCGCTGACAATCGGATCGCGAGGTCCCAGTCTCCCTTTTCCATCGCGTCGCGCACTGCGGCTGTCTTGGTGCCCGGATCGAAAGCCATAAGCATATCTCGTATCGCTGACGTTAGACTTACCGCATTGCGGTCGAACGTTGTCACCAAGTTCGCGGATCAGCTCGTTTAGAAAACGCGTGCGGTGGAAAGTTTCGCCGTCGCGATTCGCTGCCGCGCCGTCAGGCCATACATAGAGAAAATCTCGGAATTCAGTAGTGCCTCAAAATCCGCAAGCTCCTCGGATGTTTGCGCGCTGCTGTAACAGTTTGTCACGTTCCCGGCGTGTCCGCATTGTTGCGCCGCTCGGATGCGAGTAATGTCGCGGCCGATCTTGGCGAGATTATTCCATCGAGCCGCGTCTGGCACAATCGGAAATTTCTCCAAGATCGAAAGCTTGATGGACCGCGACGTATCACGAAGCTTGTACCAGGCATTCGCGAATTGAGAATTGAGTAACGCCTCGAGTGCATTTACGTGCCCTACGTCGTGTGGGATGAACATCGACGCGGAGCTGACAGCCATCATACCTTTGCCGACTTGGGCGGCAATCAGGCGTGTTGCAAGCGTCATGCATCTGACATCCTGAAACAGAATCTTCGATCGGCTTGCGTATTCGATGCGAGGCAGGCGGTCGAATACGATTTGATCGGATCGATAGCGAATTGCATGTCGGCGGCAGGCACAAAAAGGCTTTATGTGCCTGCCGTGGAATCCCACGAATGATTGCGGCGAGGCCGTTTGATTTCCGAGCCGTGCGCCGCACGAGAAATTGCCAAGGTCGGCAAGCGACTTTGCGGTATTGATGTGTGCGAGGAAAATATTGTCTCGCTGTACAAGCGGATGGATCGCGTTTCCTGGTAGTTTCGACCAAAGCTCGGCTATCTTGGATGTGCGCGAACGCGGCCGCTCGGAATGACCAATATCGGCTTGGCCATAAGAAACGCGCGTGCGTCCGTGCCGCGCCTGCGCGTCGCGCTTCTGAGCAAGAAAAGCAACCGGTGCTACACTCGGCAGCTCAACGAAAGACCGTCGCGGGTAGACATCCAATCTCAGAAAATTATACTGCGAGAGCAACAATTCCCGGACAGGTTCGGCGTTTTGATTGAAAAGGAATTGACTCGGCAGCACCATTGCCATGAATCCCCGCGGCTTCAGGTACTTATGTGCTTGCAAAATGAATGCAAGGTACACGTCGAAACTGCCGAAAAGATGCTCGCCGAACGCCGTGCGATAATGCTGGGCGTCGGTCGCGTGACGCGTTTTCCAGGGCGGATTCCCCACGATAGCGTCGAATACCTGCGGCCAGCGCCTGGGCAGTGGATCGAGAATGCTGTCTTGCTGGCTGGTGCAGAATTCGAAAGCGCGGTCGCCCGACTCGCGCTTGGCGTATTTGATGATCCATTGAGCCAATTGCAGCGCAACGGCATCCCGATCCATACCAAAAAATCGGACGCGGAGAGAAGTATTCTCCGCAAGAGAGCTCAATGCGAAATGACCCGCCTCAAGCGAGAGGTCAGCGATATCGGCGGTGCGTTTGCCATTCGACCTGATGGCGGTCAGCAGGTCGCGCGACACTTGACGGGCGATGACGCCCGGGGTCGAATATGTTCCGCAACTGAGACTTCTTTGCCGGTGGACGAGGGTCCTCGGATCGAG
This sequence comes from Bradyrhizobium sp., assembly GCA_037201505.1. Taxonomy (GTDB): domain Bacteria; phylum Pseudomonadota; class Alphaproteobacteria; order Rhizobiales; family Xanthobacteraceae; genus Bradyrhizobium. The sequence continues at coordinate 116,186 of JBBCHO010000015.1, read as the reverse complement.
CGAAGAAGCTCTCTCTCCGTTCGGGAGAGTGCCAAGCAAACGCTCGCAAAAATGCATGGTCCCTTCGGCCTTCGCCAACCAATCGGGCATATCCCCGTTTGCTGCGATGGCACTCGATATTATTTCAGCTAACTGACCCTGGGGCTGAAGTGAGAGCGAACCGGTACGATTCCGGCCAGGAAGCCGCAGGCAACTACCGGCCAACGCCAAAGCGTAATCCAGCGGGGCTTGCGCCATTGACGCCGGGCTTCCGAAATGGTCGCGAAGCAGAGACCACACCGCGTCACGCTGGCGGTAGGTTGTACGGGATAGCATCTGTCGGCAGTTGCGCAAACGTGCGCAGTTTGAGTTATAATACAATTATGGATTGTGTGATGCTAGCCAGTCAACTCTTTTCTGGCACGGAGCATGGAAGTGCATGAAACGTTATTCCATCGCGGGACATCGCGTTTTCTGTACTGGGGGCTCGGCGGCGCAGGCGGGCCTAGCCGCGATCATGATACAGGTCGCGCTGATGTTCCCGATGACCGTCGTGCGGTCGGAGGGGGCGCGCAAGGCTAACGATCTGGTCCACGCGGCCAAGGCCTGCCTGATCTCAAAGTCGCCGAGATGCATAGCGGCGGTGAGGTTGCCGCGCATCGAGCAGAGATTTCACGCCGCCAGCGGGCTGGCCGGGTATCTCGACGTCGCCAGTCGGCTGGAGGATTTCCTCGCGGCGCCGGCTCTCGAAGGGGCTTCGAAGGCAAAGGCGCTGCGGCTGCGTGCCGAGACAAAGAAGCTGATCGCCCATTCGGTAGCGGCGCGGCAGGCCGGTACCCTGATCGAAGAGCGGAAAATCGATCAGGCCGCGCCAATCCTCGCATCTATCCTGAAGGAAGCTTCCGATCCCCGCTCAATTGCGCTCTACAAGCAGCTCGATGGCCAAGCCCGTGACGCCGAGCAAGCCGGTGTCGTAGATTGGTTATGGCATGAAATTCGTAAGATCACCACTCCGGCGGTCCCGGCGGTGGTATTACTGCTTCTGCTATTCCTTGTTCGGTCGGCCCATGGCTGGATGAGGAAAAATTGGGGGACACAATTCAAGATCGAGGACGTCTCCGACGAGAGCAAACTCGGGGTTTCCGATCTGATCATGTCGGAGCTGTTATCTCTCAAAAAAGAAACCAGGGCCTCGACAGCCGGGCTTCTGCTACTGAAGGCAACAGTAATTCCGAAGTATCCGGGTTTCACGTCTTCGCAACAACAGGATTCGCTGGTCGCGGGCCTGGAAGGCTCGGACCTGACGATCGGCACGGTCAACGTAGGTTCAACTGCCAAGGTTGCGGTAGGATTGTGGCGGTGGTGTTTTAGCGACAGTCGTCAGATAATTTGTAAAGTTGTCGTGCATCAAGAGCACTTGCGCGTGCAGCTTACGGCACGATATCCTGATTTGTCGGTGTTGCGGGAAAAATCGTGCCTGTCGTGGCTCTGGGCGTCGTGGTGCCTGCCTCAAATTCAGTTCACGGCGTCTGCGATGGCGCCTCTGGACGGAGAGGGCGACGTGCCGCGACAGATTGCTGAAGAGGTTGTCGTAAAGATGCTGTATGCGCTGAGCAAAGACAATGTGGCCGACGGAGAATCAGCAGACGATATCCGCATCGGGTTGAAACAACTGCGGTCCTACGTCAGCAGCGAAGCACAGGACGCCGTCTCTGGAGAGGTCAAGGAGCTTCCGACGGAACATCTCAAACGTGCCGTGGCGCGATTCAAATCGGCTCGCCGATCCGATCCGAGATATGTCGACGCCTATGTTTACGAGGGCGTCGCCCTCGATCTGCTGGAAGATCATGAAAACGCAATCGAGCGGTTCCAGTATGCGCGGAAGCTGCTGGAAGAGCAGTCCGGGCGTATTGCGCAAGGCAAGCGTGGCTCAAAAGAAGATAGAATAGAGTTGGAGCGCCGTCTCAAAATCGTTCAGTACAACGAGGCTGTCGCACATCTTCGTAGTCTGTATTCGAAGGACGGTATCGACAAGTGTGTCGAGGTGCTGAAGGGGCTTCTCGAATCCGATCCGGATCCTAAAAGTGATCCGATCATCGCATTGGCTTACGCTACCAAGGCCGATGCGATCGCGTGCTGGACCTTGCATCCGGTCGAATTCTTCAAATCGGAAGTTGTTCCGATTTTGCTTGATAACGGCGCCAGTCACGATTTCGACGAGGGTTTTGAATTTCTGCCGGACGGCGAGAAAGACAATATTGCGCGCGCTATCGAATACAAGCTCGTCGTCGAGGAAAGCGTTCGCCTTGTCACTCGTATCACAGAAAAACTTTCAGTAGCGCTCAATGAGCTGAAGGCAAAGCCGCTACCGAAAAACTGGGATGAGCACGCGGTGCTTCAGCTCGAATGGGGCATCGCCAACGCTCTGGGCGATTTATACCTCTACGCTTACGAAGCATGGGTCCAGCGGGGCCGCCTGCCAAAGACACCGTTCATCGAGAAATTTCTCGATATTGCGCTCGATCATCTGAAGAAATGCGAATTCCTTTTTCCACCCGGGGTCGAGATTCTAAGCAACCTCGGAACGCTCTATATCCTGCGCGGTCAGGACGGTGATCTCGACGAGGCTCGCGCGGTTTTAACGAAAGTGACGAAGCTCAATCCGAATTACGAATATGCTTATTTCCGGATTGCCCAAGCTTATGTTGACGAAAAGCGCTTTGAAGAAGCGTCTGCCACCGTCCAGCAGTATCGATCGACCGGAAGGGCGGTGAATATTCGTTCTTTCGGTGATTTGGTCGGCAGGATTAACCGGGAGCTGGCAGGAATCGCCACAAAACCCGTGTGACTCTCGGGAAAGCGAGATGATCCAGAATCTAATCGCGTATCGACCGTCGCGCAACGATCCAAAAGCAGTCGTCCGGCCGCAGAAACGGAAGGCACTTGGCTTCGTAGATTGGATCGAGAGCAATTCCCTGCAGATCGCAAACGGCTGGCGCGCGATGATAAGGAAGCAAGGAGCGCGCGAGAGTCACCTGGTCGCGCCATCCGGGCGGTGCCCATCGATCGAGCCGCTTGGTTGGGTCCGCGCCGACTTGGACGGCAAGAACCGGAGGCGCCGTGATCGAGATATCGGGGCGGCGTTGCAGGCCATGTAAAATGGCCGCGAGTGTCATTCCTGACCCGACCGGAACGACCAGCCGGCCCGTATCCGGGGGCAGATTGCGCACCTGTATTTGTGTCACATCGAGTGCGTCGGCCGATTCCATACCGAATGGAATCAGTGTCCATCCGCGCCTATCCGAATCCGCGCGTGCGCGCGCGATGATGACGCTCGAATAGCCCGGCCTGTGCCTGACGATCTCAGCGCCATCCAGCGCAGCCTTCTGCAATTCGGCCGTATCCTCGCCATCGGCGGTGTGAATCCGGCACGGCAAACCGAAATGACGGGCAATTCGGGCAACGATTTGCGCCTGCGGGCTTTGTCGTGCCGATGCCGTGACCACGCCTCGCTCGGCCTCGCGAAGGAGCCGGGCGCAGGCGCGCGCTTTACCACCGCTGGCGCCAGCGAATTGAAAATGGTCGTCGCGCTTGACCCAGATGTCGTGAACCCTCTCTATTGGCGTTAACGTTGTCATGGCTTGTTCTTGCACTATCGAACACCTCGGATGGAGAAAGCTTATGGAGGTTTGGCGGATCAGTTGGCGTTGGGCTTCTAAACAGTTGGACTGCACTGCCTCGGGCATTGCGCGTAACTGCCACGCCGGCTGCTGCTTTAGTCGTGGCGGCTCTTATTGGCCCGCCAACGCGCATAGCCCGGTCGATGGACCGTGCTTTTGGCTGGGACCCAAAGGATGCCAATTGCCGCTTGAGGACAGGCCAATCAGCTGCTTAATGTATCCGCTTGTTCTGACAAAGGCTAATACCTGGGTGACGCATTTTCGTTCGGGCATCGGCTGTTGTCGCACCAACGTTGGACAAGGGCCCCGAGTAATCGATGTTCTGCGGGAGCCTCTCGTCGCACTCTTCGGTGTCAAGACTGCCGCGGCAGTCCGTGATGACATTCTCGGCCAACGCGACGCCGAGGTGCCGGTTACTAATAAACTGAGCGGTCAATGGCGTTTCGAGCTGGAACTCAAGGCTAATAGAACGATACCAAAACCAAGACGAGGGTGGAATTAGGCGCAGCTGCGGCCAAGCGCACCGTGCCGGCGTCATGGGACTACGCGCAAAAGGCGGGGGCGGTTTAACGCCCTCGCTATAAGCCTTGACCCGGGAGAGAGACGATGGGGACCAACATCCTCCGCGTGACGCTTGTCGCGCTTGCGCTGCTTGTCCTGGATGTGTCAGCGCAATCCGAGCCGATTGCGGTCACGCGGCTGGCGCCTGACGAGTTCGTCTGGGTGCCGACGCCGGTCGGCGGCCAGCGGGTGAACCTGGTGGGCGACGATCACAAGCCCGGCATGTACATGTACCGCCTGCGCTTCCCGGCCAATTTGAAAGTCCAGCCGCACTTCCATCCCGACGAGCGGATCGCCACCGTGATCTCGGGCACCCTGTACATGGGGTACGGCGAACAGTTCGATGAGACCGCCCTAAAGGCATTGCCGGCCGGCAGTGTGTGGACCGAGCCGCCGAGGTAGCCGCATTTTGTCTGGGCCAAAGACGGCGAAGTCGTCATCCAGGTGGTCGGCAGCAACGGACCTTCCGGCCTGACGCCGATTCCGCCGAAATAGCATTCCGCACGGGGCATCTCAGCGCGCAGCGCTACGCCACCGCTGCCTTAAGCCACCTTTGCCTTGGGCGAGGGGACAGAAACTCCCCGCGGCCTGTTGCTGAGGTCGAGCTGCGACAGCGGAACGGGCCGGCCGAACAGGTAGCCCTGCACGAGATTTACACCCGCCGCACGCATGTATTCGAGCTGCTCTTCGGTCTCGACGCCCTCGGCGGTCGTCACGGTGCCGAGACCCTGCGCCAGCGCCAGCGTCGAGGCAATCACGGCCTTGTAGTCGCGGCGAGCGAGCACGCCTTGGGTGAACGACTTGTCGATCTTGATCTTGTCGAACGGGTAGATCGTCAGATAGCTGACCGAGGAATATCCGGTGCCGAAATCGTCGAGCGCGACCGAGATACCCAAATTCTTCAACTGCCGGATCGTGGTCAGATGCGCTTCGTGGTTTTCGAGCAGCGCGGTTTCGGTGACTTCGAGCTCCAGCCGTTCCGGCGCCAGGCCCGTCTCCATCAGCGTGCACAGAACGAGGTCGAACAGATTCCCCTTCTTGAACTGGACCGCCGAGATATTGACGGCGATCTTGATGTGCGCCGGCCAAGCGACCGCATCCGTGCAAGCCCGCCGCAAAATCCATTCGCCGAGCGGCGCGATCAGCCCGGTCGATTCCGCCAGCGGAATGAAATGGTCCGGCGGAATCATGCCCTTGGTCGGATGCTTCCAGCGCACCAGCGCCTCGACGCCGGACAATAGCCGCGTTTCGGCATCGACCACTGGCTGGTAATAGAGCTCGAATTCATTTCGCTCGATGGCAATGCGCAGTTCGTTTTCCGCCGCCTTCTGCATATCGGCCGCCTCGAGCATTTCGGGCTGGAACAGCCGGAATTCGTTGCGGCCGTTGGCCTTGGCGTCGTAAAGCGCAAGGTCGGCGCGCTTGAGGAGCCCCTCGGGCTCAACGTCGTGTTCCGGAGCCATCACGATGCCGATGCTGGTCCCGACGCTGGCCATGTCGCCGTCGAGATCGAACGGCCGGGTGATGGCGTCGATGATCTGCAGCGCCAGCTTGCAGGCGCCTTCGCGCTGATCGGTCGCGCCCTCCTGAATGACGGCGAATTCGTCGCCGCCGAGCCGCGCCAGCACGTCGGTTTCCCGGATCGTGGCCTGCAGGCGACGGCCGACCTCGATCAGCAACTGGTCCCCGGCGGGATGCCCGAGCGTATCGTTGACCTCCTTGAAATCATCGAGGTCGATCATCATCACGGTGACGGCGACGCCGCTTCGGGCGACGCGCCTGCAGGCTTCTTCCAGCCGCGCATTGAATTCCGCGCGATTGGCGAGGCCGGTCAGCGCGTCGTGCCGCGCCAGATGGACGATCTCCGCTTCCGCCCGACGCCGTTCGGTGATGTCTTCATGCGTCGCCAGCCAGCCGCCGTCCGCCATCGGCTGCCGTGTAACGAGCACGAACCGGCCGTCGGCAAATTCATCGATCCGGGTCGAGGTCGAGTGCTTCGGAAGCTGGCTCAGGGCCGCTATCTTGGCGTTGGTGGCCTGTTCGGTGGTGGCGCCCTTGAAAATGCCGCGCGCGATCCGATCGGCGATCACGGCGTTGTGTGTTGTACCGACCTTCAGTAATTCGGGCGGCAGTTGATACAGTTCGGCATAACGGTCGTTCCAGACCACCAGCCGCTTCTGGCCGTCGAACATGCACAGCCCCTGAGTCATATTGCTCAAGGCGGCGTCGAATTGCATGTTGATGATTTCGAGTTCCTTGGCCTGCTGGAAGACATCGGTCTCGCGGCGTATCCGCTCGGTGATATCCTCATGGGTCGAGACCCACCCGCCATCGGGCAACAGCCGGCGCGTGATCTGGATCGAACGTCCATCGACCGCCTGGATGACGGAAGATTCTCCGCGCGCTACCTGTTGCAGAATTCGGTTGCAATGTTCTTCGGTCTCGCCGGCAATCATACCCGCCTGCTTTCGAAGCCGGATCAGTTCTTCGAAACTGCAGCCCGGTTTGACCTCATCGCGCGACAGCCGGTACATCTCAATGTAGCGCTGGTTGCAGATGACCAGCCGCCTGGATTGATCGAACAGCGTCAGCCCCTGCGACATGTTATCGACGGCGGTATCAAGGCGCAGTTTTTCCAGCGTCAACTGGCGCTGTGACGATCGATGCTGCAACGACAGCCGCCGGACGATCAGGAACAGGATGATGGCGACGACGAGCGCCGAAAGCGCGGCCGCGGTAGTCAGGAATCGGGTTTGCGCCTGCCATTCGGCGAGCGCCGAGGCGACCGTGGTCGTCGCGACGACCGACAGCGGATACCGGCTCAGGCTGCGAATGGCGGCCACACGCTGCTGGCCGTCGACCGGACTGATCAATTGCGTGGAGCCATGATCGAGGTTCAGAAAGGCTGTCACCTCGGGTGTCGCCGTGGCCTTGATGTTCTTGCCGATGGTCTCTTCGGCGTGAGGATGGCGTGCGATCAGCGCGCCATCATGATGAAGCATGTTGATGGCGGCGTCCGGTCCCATCGCGAGCGCGGAAAAGAACTCCTCGAATTTGCCGGGGGTGATGGCCCGCGACACGATGCCGAGAAACTCGCCGTTAGGCCCGGTCACCTTGCGGGCGATCAGGGTTTTCCAGATTCCGGTAAAACGGCTGCGCACCAGCTCCATCTGGATATGCGTCGAATTCGGGCTTGATTTGAGGATCTTGAAATAGGCGCGGTCGGCGATGTTGACGGCCGGAACTTCAGGCACTTCCGATGAGCTGACCAGAACGCCCCTGGCGTCGTAAATGTTGAAGCCTGCGATCTTGAAGGAATCGCCAGCCCTGGCCTGCAACATCTGGTGGGTTTCGGGCGCGGACATCCGGCGCGTGAAATCTTCCGGCGTCGCTATTCCGGCTTGACGGATTTGCGCGATGATGTCGCCAAGAGGTTGCGCGGCATCGTCCAGTTGCTGGTCGAAGTGATGGGCCAGCAGCAGAACCGTATTTTCCAGCTCGCGTTTGGCGCTTTCCAGCGCATGCTCCCGGAAGTTGTCGATCATCATCGCGGTGCCGAGCGCGATAGCCGCGATCAAGAGGATACCGCAGGTGACAAGCAAGCGGACCGGATTGCGCCGGCCGAGCTGTTCGCCGTCGCTGAAATCGAATGTTTCGGCCGCACCTAACCGATGCACAGCGCTTGTCTGTGAAAGCTGATTTTGCATTTTCGCGTCTCCCCAAAGCATAATTACAACCCATGGGTAGAGTTCGCGTTAGCAAGGTCAGTTACCCGAATATTAATCCGGTCGGGTAAATCCGCTGAATTGGCCGGGAAGTGGCTTTGCCCCCAAGGGTTTCACGGCCTGTTTCGGAAGGCTCCGGCTGATCCCGCCACGACGTACCGGTGCTTCGACCGGATCAGCGCGCACCGTCCCGCCGACCCCCTTCCAATGTCCGGTTGACCGGGTACGATGCCGGCAACAACCAACAAGAACCGTGCGGGAGGAAGCTGTGAAATCAAGGCCACTGCCAAGATGGCTGTTCGCGATCGGCGCGTCCGTGCTCTGGATGGGGCAGGCGGCCTCTGCCGCCGACGTGCATGTGATGATTTCGTCGGGCTTTTACAGCGTTTATGAGCAATTAGGTCCGGCGTTCGAGCGCGCCAGCGGGCACCATCTCGTCACGATGCGCGGTCCCTCGATGGGGGACTCGCCGGAAGCCATTCCGGCGCGGCTTGAGCGCGGCGAGGCCGCCGATGTCGTGATCCTCGATGGTGGTGCGGCGGACGAACTAGGCAAGCGCGGATTGACGCGGCCCGACAGCAAGGTCGAACTCGCGCGCTCGCTGATCGGCATGGTGGTGCGCGAGGGTGCCCCAAAACCCGACATCGGCAGCGTCGAGGCGTTGCGCAAGACGCTGCTCGCGGCCAAGTCGATCGCGTATTCCGACAGCGGCAGCGGCACGTATTTATCGACAACCCTGTTTGCCAAGCTCGGCGTCGCCGACCAGATCGCGGGCAAGAGCCGGAAGATCCGCGGGCCGCCTTCGGGTGAGCCGGTCGCCGCGGTGGTCGCGCGCGGCGAGGCGGAAATCGGCTTTCAGCAGGTCAGCGAGCTGATCCGGGTGCCCGGCATCAGCTTCGTTGGTGCGCTTCCGGCCGAAGTGCAGCCGATGTTTTCCTTCGCGGGCGCGCTCACGAAGTCAGTCAAGGAGACCGAGGCGGCGCAGGCGCTGCTGCGTTTTCTGACGTCGCCCGAGGCTGCGTCCGTCATCGTGAAAGCGGGGCTGGCGCCACCGTTGGCGCGATAGCCGCAACGGTCAAGGTGAGGTAGCCGCGCGGCGCGCCAAGGATAAACGGCAACGACAAACAATAAATTGGACAGGGGAGGAAATCACAATGATCGGATCGTTGAAGGTGCTGCGGCTCGCTGCCATCATTGCGGGCCTGGCAGGCCCGGCTTTGGCGCAGACATTGCCGCCGCCGATGGGCCAACCCTCCAATGCGCCGGGCGTGCCGAAATTCCAGCCGGAGCCGTTTTGGCCCAAGCCCTTGCCCGGCAATTGGGTGCTCGGGCAGGTCTCGGGCATCGCGGTCGATCGCAACGATCACATCTGGATCATCCATCGTCCCGCGACGGTGTTTGACGATGAAAAAGGCGCGACCAAAAATCCGCCGGAGACCAAATGCTGTACGGCGGCGCCGCCGGTGCTGGAGTTCGATCAGGAGGGCAATCTGCTCAAGGCCTGGGGCGGTCCGGGGCCGGGTTACGACTGGCCCAAAAACGAGCACGGCATTCATGTCGACAGCCAGGGCAATCTCTGGCTCGCCGGCAATGACAATGCCGATTCCCAGATCCTGACCTTCACGGCGGACGGAAAATTCCTGCACCAGATCGGCAAGGCCGGCACGACCGGCGATTCCAACAGCACGGACAGTCTCGGTCGGCCCGCGCATATGATACTCGACGAGGCGGCAGGCGAATTATACGTCGCGGACGGCTACAAGAATCGCCGCATCATCGTGTTCGATGCCAAGACCGGCGCCTTCAAGCGCCTGTGGGGCGCCTATGGCCACAAGCCGAGCGATGAAAAGATGGCGGCTTACAAGCCCGATGCGCCGCTGTCGGAGCAGTTCTCAAACCCGGTGCATTGCGTGCGGATCGCCAATGACGGCCTGGTCTATGTCTGCGACCGCGCCAATGATCGCATCCAGATTTTCCACAAAGACGGCAGCTTCGTGAAGGAATTCCGGATCGAGCCCGATACGCTGCAGAACGGTTCGGTCTGGGATCTCGTCCTGTCGGAAGACCCGGCGCAAAAATACATTTTCATTGCGGATGGCGCCAACGGCCAGATCATCACGATCAACCGCGAGGACGGAAAAGTGCTGACCCAATGGGGCCGCCACGGCCGCCAGCCCGGCCAGTTCAAATGGGTGCACAACATCGCCATCGACTCCAAGGGCAACATCTACACCGCGGAAGTCGGGTTCGGGCATCGCGCGCAGAAGTTTCGGCGGGTGGAGTGAGTGCGGATCAGCGATGTGGTTGGCGTTCGCGCAACTCTCTCAACGTCGTCCCGGCGAACGCCGGGACCCATACGCCGCGGCCCCTCGTTCTAGTTCGCTGTTCGACGACTTTGCACAACCCCACTCCCTGTGGTTATGGGTCCCGGCTCAAGGCCGGGACGACGGATGAGAGAGGTCAGGCCGTGGCTTCCTTTGCCAGCGCATCCTGCAATTGGCTCACGACCACCGCATGGGTGCGATAGCGCGGAAGCTGATCGGCTGACGCATAAAACACGCACAGCGCCAGGCTGGCCCAGACCGCCATGCTGAAATACAGCGCCATCCAGGTAAGCTCGCCCTTCCACTCCGCGATGTCGTGGGTCACGACCCAGCGCGTGCTGACATCGCGCAGGCCCTCGAGCGGGCGTAGCAACAGCTTGCTGCCGTCAGCGACCTCAGTGCGCCACCTGTTCAGGTACATCGGGACGTCGACAGTCATCAGAAACGCCAGATAGGCCGCGATCCCGATGATGTTGACGACAAGGATCGCGCGCACCGCGCCGTCGAATTCCGGCAGCAATCTGCACAGACCGATCCCGGCCAGGAAGAAGGCCACCGCCCAGATCGAATTTTCGATCGCATTGCCGAGATAGTGGGTGGTCAGCACCGCATACCACGAGAAGCATTCGGCGACGAGAATCAGGGGCACGATCACCCATGCGATATTCACGACGGTGTCCGAGCCCGTGATGGTGCCCAATTGATGTAGTATCATCGCCCACTGCACGGCGAAGGCGACCTCGGCGACGGTGGCGACCGAGCGGCCGACCACCACGCTCGACAGCCAGGTGTCGAACAGGCAGATCCGCTGCACATCCGCGCGCGGCAGGAACGAGCGGAAGGCGCAGCCGAACACATAGGCCGCGCAGAGCAGCAGCATGATCTCGACGCCGGAAGCGCTGACGAGACTGCCTGCCGGCTGGACGAGCAGCTCGCGATAGAGCAGGAACCAGACCGCGATGTTCACGCCACTGACCAGCGTCAGCATGCTCCACCACCAGGCCAGCGGATTTGACCAGGCGAGAGAACGCGTCACTGAACGCGTCACCGATCGCGACAAGGACCTCGACAGGGAACCTGACTGCTCACGCCATTCCAGACTCATCGACCGCTCCACCTGTAACCGAACTGATATTCGACTGTAATAAATCTGTCATAATTCTCGCTGTAGTAATTCTGTCATAGATCGCCGCGAGTCACGACTCAATTTAAAGTCACAATTGAATTTTGTTGGCGTGGGGCGAGGGTGCGGTGTGAGCGAGCGCGGCGTTGGTCGATGCCGATGTGCGGTGCTTCAAGCTTGGGAGAGCGGCATCATGTGCGGTTATAAGCCGCCGCGAAGATTGCAGAAGATAGAGAAGCGAAACATATGAGGTGAGTTGGAGTTGGATTTTCTATCGCGACTCTCGCCGGGGAGATCACCCCGCGACCGAACATGGGCCGCACGCACACACCCTCCAATCGTGTCTTCTCTGCGTTTGCAAGAATCTGGCAAAGTCAGGAGCAAAATTCGGCGCGTATTTGTTTGCGCCTAAACCGCTGTACCGTTGCGCCGCTTGAATTCATCACGCGGTGAATGGCCGAACAGACCCTTGTAGGCCCGGCTAAAAGCCGCCTCCGACTCGTAACCGATACTCAGGCCGACCTCGCCGACCCGCGCGCCGCGCTTGGCCAGAAGGCCCCGCGCCAGCGCCAAGCGCCATTCATTATGGTAGCGCAGCGGGGAACGGCCCACCAACGCGGTGAAACGCTCACAAAAGCTCGAACGGGACATTCCTGCGATGCCAGCAAGGGCCTCGATGCTCCAGCGTTGCATGGGACGCTCATGAATGGCTTTCAACGTCGTCGCGACCCTCGGGTCCGAAAGTCCTCCAAGCCACCCCGACGTATTTCCCTGATGAACCCAAGTGCGCAACGCCCGGATGACTATCAGGTCGATGAGCCGGGAAATCATCAAGGCGGCACCTGGCTGGACGTCGCCGGCCTCGACCATCATGAAATGCACGACGCCTTCAAGCCAGTCGGCGCTCTCATTCTTCCGAATCTGGATGCATTGAGGCATAGCGAAAATCATGCCCCGAAGGCTGTCAGGATCGAACCTGAAGCGACAAAGGATAACGGTCGTTGAGGTATCCGAGGCCGTGAAGCGTAAGCCACCTGCGCCGCGCGGCAGCAGGACAAGGTCGCCCGTATCGATGACGACCGCCGCGCGGCCGTCTTGCTCCAGGCGAAGAACGCCCTTGGTGACGACGCACACATACGCCGCATCGCTTTGCAGTCCCAGCCGGCCCTTCTTTTTGAGCGCGGTTGAATAAACCCGGTCCCCTGTGAGCTGAATTTGCGACAGCACTTGGGACAAGAGGTCGGTCGAGGTGTCACCGCCTTCACCCCGACTCCGGACGATTGGTCAAATTTTCAAGTAATTCAGTCATGGCCAAATCTCATATTAGAACGCATCGTTCTACCGCGTTAATGCAGGATTAAACAGCAAAAACCGCAGTTTTCGATTAAGCGCGAAAGCTGCTGCGACCAGAATCCTATCTGGATGGGAATATGCCGATCTTCCGGCTTTAATCGTCAACAAAGGAAACGGACATGAGTCATTCAACCATCCAGCAATCCAGCCAGCTTGTCGCTTCGCATTGGCTGAAATCGTATTATTTCGTACGCGCCGGGGTAGCCGTGGCGTGGGTCGCGGGCGCCTTCACCATTGGCAAAGCAATGCCGCCGATTGCCACCGCACTCCTTGTTGCCTATCCGTTGTTGGATGCGGCCGCGAATTTTGTCGACGCCCAGCGCAACGGTGGCCTTATCAACAACTCCAGCCAGGCGCTCAACGTCGTTATCAGTGTGATCGCTGGCGTCGCTGTCGCGCTGACGATTGGTACAAGTATGAATGCGGTCCTCGGTGTGTTCGGTGCGTGGGCCGTGCTGGCAGGCTTGTTCCAGTTAATCACTGGCGTTCGCCGCTGGCGGACCTACGGCGCTCAATGGGCGATGATCCTGGCTGGTGCTCAGTCCGCAATCGTCGGCGTCGTGTTCATCAAACAGGCGACCTCTTCAGCCGTTCCTGGCATCACCGATATCGCTCCTTATGCTGCATTTGGCGCTTTTTACTTTCTCATCTCCGCCATCTGGCTGACGGTCAGCGAAGCCCGAGCCAAAAAGCCCCTGTTGTCTGCCTGAGCCTGGTTACATCAATGGGCGAGTCGCGGCATCGTCAGCTATCCCGCGCTCACAACATGGGCGCTTCGCGGTTGTCACAGACGTTGGGTGCGGGATGCGAAGCTAGTTGCGCCGGACAGGTTAAGATGCGAGTCGGGTGAAACGGTAAACCGACATGGCGCTGCTGACGCCCTTGAGTTCGGCCTGGCTCTTCGCCACCGGGTATGGTGCAATAATTTCTGCTACGGCGGGCGCGCTATAAACTTCTTCGGTGATGCAAATTTCATCCCCGTCGGCAAGGTTTTGTATCCGCGCTGCGATGTTCACCGTCTGGCCAAAATAATCGAGCCGCTCGTTGAGCGTGACCGCGATAGCGGCTCCCCGGTGCACGCCGATTTTCAGGATAAAATCACGCTGCGCGCGGTCCTGGTTTAGCTGATCTACGGCCTCGCGCATGGCAACCGCCGCCTGCACTGCATCGGCCGAAGTCGAAAAGGCCGCCATCACAGCGTCACCGATCGTCTTGGTAACCGCGCCGTTGTGCCGAACGGTGGCGTCGAGAAGATGCTGGAAGTGCCGCTGCACCTGAATATAGGCGTTAAGGTCCCCAATCCGCTCGTAGAGCGCCGTCGAGCCCTTGAGATCGGTGAACACGAGGGTGACGTCGAGAACAGCAATGCCCTCCGTTGCACCTATTACCTCCGAGCGGAAGAAGTCGCGAAAGGTCTGTGTCATCAGCAGTCGCTTGCCGGACAAGCATGGCGCAAAATCAAGCTTGGGGCGCTGAAACGTCGCCGTTGGAAGCTGTAGAACGCCGAACACTGCCGGCAGCTTGCCAGCGTTGTGAATTTCGAACGCGACCTTGCCGGGCGCGATGTTGACTGTGGCGGTCTCGCATTTGCCGCCGTCGAGTGTGACCTTCACATAGGGCGTCACACCCGCTCCGCTCGCTACGGGAAAAAAGAATTGAGCGTCGCTCTCGAAATTCTGGCCTATCAGGCCGCCTTCGAGCGCATCGACCTCAAAACTGAACGTCGAATCCGGCTCGATGCGGGTGAGTGCCCTGATCAGTTCTTTGGCGGTAACTCGCCACGGCACGCCGTCGGGCATTAAGCCGCCCGGCGTGAATTTGTAGTAGAACAGGTAATCGAAGGCCGAAAGCGCATCCGGTTGATGGAAGCGGATGCTGCGCACGGCCGGCAAGACCGTAAACGTCACCGTGATGTAATCGTCGAGCGCGGCGTCGTAATCACATTGGCAGAGATGGCAGTGAAAATGCGTGTGCAGTTTGCGCAAGCTTCGGAAGCTCTCGACCACGTCGGAGCACATCGGACAAACCAGTAGCCAGTCCATCTCGAAGAGCCCGGCCACGCAGGCGTGAAGGAAAAGATCGATCGCTTCGGCTTCGGCAATCGACTTTTCTGCGGCGAACTGGATCGGATTGACGCGGAAAAGTGCCTCGTCCGTGCCCGAGCGCAGCAGCATTTCCAGCCGCGAGACGACGCGCGGACTCCAGGATTTCGCCGCTTCGAGCGCGACCAGGCGCTCTTCGAGTTTTTTCTCGTCGATCATTGCATGACCCGCGATAAGCCTCGATCGTTCTCGGCGTCTGATACACACCACGAACCTGGGGTCGAGTCCATCGATCCAGCATTGAACTCACCACACAACACGTGTCGTCCCTGCGGCAAGCCGCTACTCCACCTTCACTCCGACGGCTTGGATGATTGGGCCGAAGCGTTCGATATCGGAGGCGATCAGCCGCCGCAGCGGTTCCGCTCCGATTTGGCCGGGTTGGGGCATATCCGCCGCGAGTTCCGCGAAGCGGCGCCGCAGGTCCGGATCGGCGAGTGCGGTCTTGAGCGAGGATTCAAGGCGTTCGAGGACCGGCCGCGGGGTGGCCGCGGGTGCGGCGATTGCGTTCCAGACCGTCAGGTCGAAAGCGGGTACGCCGGCTTCGACGAAGGTCGGCACGTCCGGGATTTGGGCGAGGCGGCTGGAGCTTGAGGTCGCGATCGCGGTGACGCTTCCGCCGGCATGCATCGGAATCATGGTGACGGTCTGGTCGATCACGGCGTCAATCGTGCCGGCGACAAGATCGTTGATCGCGGGACCGGCTCCCCGGTAGGGGATGTCGTGGGCCTGCGTGCCGGTCACGTACAGGAAGGTGATGGCGGCCAGATGCCCGGTGGTGCCCGGCCCCGCATGGCCGAAATTGAGAGCACCCGGCCTCGCCCGAAGCGTCGCGAGAAAACCGGCGAGGTCGCGTATGCCACTTTTCTTGCTCACGGACAGAACCATGGGCACGATCGCGACAAGACCGATCGGAGCGAGATCCTGGCGCGGATCGAAGCCGAGTTGGGGAAAAAGCCAGACATTCGCGGCCAGTGAACCCATGTTGCCGAAGATCAGCGTGTAGCCGTCGGCATCCGAGCGAACCACGCGGCGGGTTCCGACCGTTGCGCCGCCGCCGGATACGTTCTCGACGACGACTGACTGGCCGAGGTCTTCCCCCATGCGCCTTGCCACGATCCGAGCCAACACGTCTGTCGTGCCCCCAGCCGCTGCCGCGACCACCAGTGTAAGCGACCGGTTCGGGAAGTTCTGTGCCGCTGCGGCGTGCGCGGACAAAAGAACAGCCGCGATTGCGGCGATCAACGACCTCATTATCGTCTCCTCTGTGATGCCTTACGGCATCAGCCCATCATACCGCTAAATGCGCAATGCCATAGGCTATTGAACGATGATGGATGCCGGGCGTTCGAAGCTGCGTCCGCGTTGGATTTGAACCCATGACCTTCAAGTGATCTACCCGACGGGCAAATCAATGCGCCCGGCGCTGGCTCATTTGTCCAGTCCTCTGCGTAAAAATATTCTGATTTTCAGAAATTGCAAATCGGTCTATATCTTTTGGCCATCCCGTCCCACACAGAGGGGCGTTTCGCGATCGTCACGGACGTTGGAGCGGGATGCGGTGGACGCGGCAATGTCACATGACGAATGACATGGCCGCGGACGGCGAAGTCGTATGGTCCTGACGCCTCGACGCTGGCGTCAAGTTTCGCGGGGTCACTCGCGGAGCGACGGTGGCAAAAGAGCCCGATCACCGGGGAGAGCGCGAAATAAGCCGTAAACCATTGCGCGGGGAATGCCGGGTGATTCCGGTGTGACCTGACTAACGCGTGTGCTTTTTACTCACGATCTTCGCACATGCGGCTGCGGGCGCACCGAGCGCCCGGCATTCCCTGCGCCCTCTGTTTGGAGGGCGGAACGAACAGAGCAAAACTCGGGCGAAACGCGTCGCGGGAAGGCGGAAGTGTGTCTGCCGTCATTGCGAGGAGCGAAGCGACGAAGCAATCCATTCTTTCTTTGTGTTGCAAGATGGATTGCTTCGCTTCGCTCGCAATGACGGAATTGGCCGTTTGAAATTCGAATCCATCCGCGTCATTCCGGGACGCGCCACTTGGCGCGGGCCCGGAATCCATACTCCCGATCGTGGTTATGGATTCCGGGCTCGCGCTTCGCGCGCCCCGGAATGACGATAGGAGCAGAGTGTATGCCTCTAAATCGGCTTCCCCGCATACGGCATCGACGCCGTCAGCCCGCCATCGACCGGGAACGCCTGGCCGTTGACGTAAGACGCTTCGTCGCTCGCCAGGAACAATCCCATCGCCGCCAACTCATGTGGCTGGCCGGCGCGCTTCAAAGGATTGAGCTGGCCGATCTTGCCGTCGGTGCCGCGTTCGCGGGCATTGTCGAAGATCGGCTTGGTCATGCCGGTTTCGATCAGGCCGGGACATACCGCGTTGATTCGCACGCCGGTGCCGGACAGCGAATAGGCGGTGGTCTGCACGAGACTGATGACGCCGGCCTTGCTCGCCGCATAGGGATGTCCGCTGGCACCGGATTTGAGGCCTGCGACCGACGCGGTACAGACGATCGCGCCGTGTTGCTGCGCGATCATATGCGGCATCGCGTATTTGATCGCGAGAAACGGGCCGATCAGATTGATGCGCAGGACTTCCTGCCAGTGATCGACGGTCTGGTCGGCGAGCGGCACGAGGCCGCCGCTGATCCCGGCATTGGCCCAGATCACATCGAGTTTGCCGTATGTCGACACGGCCTTGGCGATGAAGGCCTTCACGTCGTTCTCCGAACCGGCATCCGCGGTGACCGCCTCGACGGTTCCGCCGGCATCGCTGACGAGTTTGGCGGTTTCCTTGACGCTGTCGCTGCGATCGACCGCGATCAACTTCGCGCCTTCTTTGGTGAACAACAACGAGGCCGCGCGTCCGATGCCGCTTCCTGCGCCAGTGATGATGACGGATTTGCCTTCGAGGCGGCCCATATGTTTCTCCCGCGGAATTTTGTGTTCGCTTTTTTATGTTCACTTTTTATGTTCTCTGGCGTGTTACCAGTTTTCGTCTGAAAATCGCGCACAAAAACGATGCTTGCCGCCTCGCGGAATTTCAAACAAGATTTCAAACACCGAAGCTGATCTTCAAGTTACTTGAGATCATGTGTGCTCTGACGTAGGACACGCAACATTATTGAAGGGTTATCGCGATGTCCAATCCAGCCGCTCCATTCGTCGCGCAGCATTCGGTTCCCACCGGCGTGGTCGCGACAAGATGGTGGTGGGTGCGTCATGCGCCGGTGCGCGAAGACGGCGGCTGCATCTACGGCCAAAAGGATATCGGCTGCGATACAGGCGATCGCGAGGTATTCGAGGCGGTCGGAAAAATCCTGCCGCGTAACGCCATCTGGTATGCGAGCAGCCTCAAGCGCACGCATCAAACCGCCGACGCGATCTGGGCCGCGGGATTTCCCAAGCCCGCATCGATGCCGCACGAGGCGGCATTCGCCGAACAGGATCTCGGCGATTGGCAGGGCTTGAACCGCGCCGAATTCTTCGCCAGCCGCCCGATTGCAGTCGGCAGCTACTGGTTTGCGCCGATCGACGAACGCGCGCCCAACGGCGAGAGTTTTATGGATATCTACAATCGCGTGCGCGGCGCGGTCGAGCGTATCAATGTTGAGCACGCCGGCAAGGATATAATCGCGGTAGCGCATGGCGGCACGATCAAGGCCGCGATCGGCCTGGCGCTCGGCCATCAGCCGGAGAGGGGGGCTGGCCTTCACCATCGATAATTGCTCGGTGACGCGGCTCGATCATCTCGCCAGTGCGCATCATAGTGGCTGGCGGATTTCCGATGGTCAACCAGCAGCCATGGATGGCGGATGCCTCGCACAAGGCGATGCATCAGCCGGCCGACCGGAAATCGCCAGCGCGACCAAGCTTGCCTAGAATTAAACGCCTAAAATAAATCGAAAACCGGCAACCAGCCGGATCCATCACGGGAGAGAGAGACATGACGTTGTTCGATCTGTCGGGAAAAGTCGCCGTTATCACCGGCTCCTCGCGGGGCATCGGCCGCGCCATCGCCGAGCGGATGGCCGAACACGGCGCGGAAAGTCGTGATCTCCTCGCGCAAGCAGCAGGTCTGTGACGAGGTCGCCAAGGCGATCAACGACAGAGCCGGCAAGCAGGTCGCGCTCGCGGTGGCCGCCAACATCTCGACCAAGGACGATCTCAAACATCTGGTCGAGGAGACCAACCGCGCCTTCGGCAAGATCGACACGCTGGTCTGCAACGCCGCCTCAAATCCCTATTACGGGCCGCAGGCCGGCATTTCCGACGACCAGTTCCGCAAGATTCTCGACAACAACATTGTTGCCAATCACTGGCTGATCGCGCTGGTGGTGCCGCAGATGATCGAGCGCAAGGATGGATCGATCACCATCATCTCGTCGATCGGCGGAATCAAAGGCTCGACCGTGCTCGGCGCCTATGCGATTTCGAAAGCCGCCGACATGCAGCTCGCGCGTAATCTTGCTTGCGAATACGGCCGGCACAATATCCGCGTGAACTGCATCGCGCCGGGCCTGATCAAGACCGATTTCGCCAAGGCGTTGTGGGACAATCGGAGACGCTGAAGGCCTCCACTGCGCGCTCGCCGCTGCTGCGGATCGGCGAGCCCGACGAAATCGCCGGCGCCGCCGTGTTCCTGGCCGCACCGGCGGGCACCTTCATGACCGGGCAGACCATCGTGATCGACGGTGGGGCGACGATCAGTTGAGACTTCTCGTCGTCCCGGCGAACGCCGGGACCCATACGCCGTGCTTTCGCGTTAAGTTGATGTGGCAGCTATCTTTGCAAACAAGAGGCATCAGTGGTTATGGGTCCCGGCGTTCGCCGGGACGACATACTCTATTTGAATTTGAAGCGTGGAATTCCTCACTCCACCGCGGCGTACACGAGACTCCGCACCAGCGTGCGGAAATATTCACGCTGGCCCGGGCCCTGCGACATGAACACGGCGAACAGCTCTTCCTTCGGATCGATCCAGAAGAACGTGCCGGCAATGCCGCTCCAGAAAAATTGCCGACGGAGCCTGGAAACGGCGCTATGCCCTGATCGGTGCGAACCGCAAAGCCGAGACCGAAGCCATGGCCGCCGGCATCAGCGGGGAGTCGACTTTGACGGCGGGATCGAGATGGTTGGACGCCATCAATTGCAGCGTCCTTGCGTCCGATGATCCTGGTGCCCTCAAGCGTTCCGCCATTGAGCAGCATCTGGCAGAACCGGGCATAGTCCATGGTGGTGGACACGAGCCCGCCACCGCCGGACTCCATCACCGGTCTGTCGAGCATGTTGAAGAGTTGAATGTTTTCGCCGGTCCAGGGATCGGCCGCAAAGGCTTCGGCGAGGCGCGGTGTATTTTCTTCGCCGGTGTGGAACGCGGTCTCGGTCATTTGCAGCGGCGCCAGAATCCGCTCGGTCAGGAATGCGCCGAGCGGTTTTGCCGGAGACGACTTCGAGAAGTCGGCCGAGAATGTCGGTGGAGCGGCTGTAATTCCATTCGCTGCCCGGCTGGCACACCAGCGGCATGCTCGCGACCAGGGCGGCATGTTCGGCATTGCTGATCTTGCGGCTGCGAACTTTCGACTGTTGATACATCTGATGCACCGGGCCGTTGCCGCTATGCTCGTAGGTGATGCCCGACGTGTGCCGCAGCAGATCCTGGATCGTAATGGGGCGCGCCAGCGGCACCAGATCGAGCTTGCCGTGATTTTCGACGGCGACCTTCTGGTTGGCAAATTCCGGAATATATTTGGCGATCGGGTCGGTCAGCAGCAGATGACCCTCTTCAAGCAGCGTCATGACGCCGATGGAGACGATCGGCTTGGTCATCGAGAAGATCCGAAACAGCGTGTCGCGCGTCATCGGCGCGGTGCCGGCAGGATTTTGCTGGCCCAGCGCGTCGAACCAGCCGATCTGGCCGCGGCGCGCGACCATGATGGTCACGCCGGGGATGGTTCCCTTGTCGATATCGCGCCTGAACGCGTCCGAGACCCGCTGCAACCGGATCGGCGACAGCCCGAGCGATTCGGGTTTGGCGTGGGGCAGCGGCGGGGTCCGCGGGGCGGCGAGGGGCTTCGCAGCGGTTTGCGCGGTCATGGTCTCTCCCACTTTCTTGAGCATTGTTTTGTTATTGGCCGACGGTGCCAAGTTTGGCCGAAGAGGTCGGGATTGAACAGGGCGTTAACCGGTTCGCACATGTAATCCGGCTTGCAATCCGGCCACAGGCTATGCTTGAAACGGCACGGATCAGCGGCGACGCTTGGTTCCCACAGGGGTGTAGCTCAGTTGGTAGAGTACCGGTCTCCAAAACCGGTTGTCGCAGGTTCGAGCCCTGCCGCCCCTGCCAGCATTTCCAGATACTTAGCTTCGATATTGACCTCGGCGCGCGGAGCTGAGCGTGGCGGAAAACGATTCGGGACCGCCCCAAGGCGATCCCGTCTCGCAGGTGTGCTCGTATTTCGCGCCGCGCCTTAGCGGCCGTCGCCGCGGCAGCCGCCGCCCGGGCCGATGTGATAGCCGCGCGGGCAGGCATGCGCACCCGGGTTCGCGTAATTCTGCCGACAACCGCCGTAGGGCCCGCGATGGAAGCCGGGTCCGCAGCCGCCGGCCACTGCGATGATGTTGGTATTCGCATCGGATGCGACTGATACCAACGGCATGGCGTTGGCGATGCCGGCGCTCATCAGCGAACTCGCGAGGAAGGTAGCTACGATCAGTCTGGTCATGGAAAGTCTCCGTTCAGATTGGTTGGCAAATAGATTGAAACGATGGGGTGCGCTGCTAGCCGCCGGCGTAGGCCATGCCGGCGCGTACTTCCGAGATTGCCTGGTCGATCAGCCCCATCGCGCGCTCACGGTGGCCGCCCTTGTTCGGCGTCGCCACGGCGAGTTCGCCACGGGCCGATTGCAAGAACGCGATGCTTTCGACCATATGCGGCTGCGCGCCGATAGCGTAGCCCACTCCCATGCTGGCCGAGATCGCAGCGCCGAGCAGCAGCGCGCGGGCGGAAGACGTCTTCATATCGTTTCTCCTTTGAGAGATTTTGTTGCGCGCATTCCCCACGTCGGAGATGCGCGGCCGTACCTGACGCGAATCTGCCGTGGCGCGTTTGTTGTATCGACGGGCTGCTTCGACCGTCTTGGACTGGCGGGCGTCGGAGTAGCCGATACGGACTGTCGGGCGCTATTCCCATCACGGCGTAGTGTTGGTAGATTTGTCGTGTTCAAGCTGCGTTCAAATCGGCAGGTTGCCGCATCGCACAGGTCTCAATATCCGTGGTCACGAAATGTCCGTAGTCACGAAAACGCTGTCGACCGACATGCTGCCGCACGGCTTGGATGACCGGCAGCGTTTATATCCAGTTCGCCGAACTGTTCGAGCATTTTTCCAATACCGGTGAGCTCGATCCGGCACTCGATTTGCCGTTTCGGGCCACGATGAATTCGATCCATATCGGCACGACCATGCTCGGCCGCTGCGACGGCACATTTACGACCGGTCCGTCGCGAACGCCGTCAGGTGCTGGCGACCAATGACGACCGCTATTGCCTCGCGCGCAACAGCGGCAAGCGCGAGGCGCGGATGGTTCATCGCAACCGCGAATTTACCATGCGGCCGGGTTCGCTGGTGCTGCTCAAGCTCGACGAACCGTTCTTCAGTGCGGACGGTGGAAATCACAAGCGCTTCACCAATGTGCATCTGCCTGCCATGACCATGCGGGGCGTTGGTCCCCAACATCGAAGCCAAGGTTGCCCGCGAACTGGAGCCGGGGCGGGGCGCTGTCACTGGCACTGGATTACAGCGATCTGGTTTTGGAACATCCTGACGTGGTCGCGGAGGCGGGGATGGCGATCGGCGCGCATCTGACCGATCTCGCCGCTATCGGCCTCGGCGCCCAGGGCGATGTCGCGGTGGCGGCCCGGCGCCGGGGTCTGCGCGCCGTCAGGCTGAAGGCGGTGCTGATGATTCTGGAAGCGCGTTTCGCCGAGCCGGATTTTTCTGCGCAAGAGCTTGCGGTCGCCGCCGGCCTTTCGGAACGCTATGTCAACGAGCTATTGTATGAGGCCGGCGCGAGTTTCACCATGCGGTTGACCGAACTGCGGCTGCGCAAGGCGGCGCAGTTGCTGGCGCATTCAGGAGAGCGCCGGATCAGTGACATCGCGCTCGACTGCGGCTTCAACGATCTGTCTTATTTTAATCGCTGCTTCCGCCGCCGCTTTGGCCTGACGCCGTCCTCGGCGCGGGGCCGGTGAGGCGGAGCGCTCCGCGATGCCGCTTAGCATTCTCTGAACCATTCCGTCCGGATCGCAGGACTTAGCGCCTATCAGTCTTAGGTTTGCGCCGGCAGTCCAAGACCCTCCCTGACCAGCTCGACTACATCTAAATGCGGGAAGCTGTGGGGAGTTTGGAAGTGCGCCGCAAAATTAGTCTCGGTTCTGGCATTGCTGGCGGGAGGCTACACCTAGCTTGGCCGCCGATCTCGCAAATTCGCCCACCCCCGTAAAGGCGCCGGTGGCGGTTGCTATTTTCAGCTGGACCGGCGTTTACGTCGGCGGCGAGGTGGGGGGGTGGCCCAGAGCCACCTCAGCGGGAATGGACCCGACCATGCCGGCCGCGGGCTGGACATCGATCAACACCAACGGTGCCATCGCCGGCGGCCAACTCGGGTTCAACTACCAGATCGGCAATGTGGTGCTTGGCGCGGAGGGCAGCTACGCGTGGTCCGGAATCAACATGACGACCGGCGGACCCTTTGGGGGCGGCCCCGGACTGACGATCTCCGACAAGAACGATTATATCGCGACCGCGACCGCCGGCTCGGCTATGCGTTCGACCGGTTGCTGGTGTACGGCAAGGGTGGCGGCGCCTGGACCCGGGACAAGCTCAGCGCCAATGACGGGCTAGGCGGACCGCCTCGGGTAACTTCAACCGCACCGGATGGACCGCCGGCGCGGGCATCGAATACGCCTTTTGGCAAAACCTCTCGGTCAAGCTGGAATATGATTTCCTGCGGTTCGGCGGGATCAACGAACAGCCGGCGACCACAGGCAACCTCGGCGTGACGCCCGCGATCATCAAGCTGGACATGCAGACGCTGATGATCGGGCTGAACTACCGCTTCTTTTGACCGGACGGATACCGGCTGCCCCCGGGGTTCCCAGCCCCGGCGGTTCTGGCTGCCTTGACCTTTGGCCCCGCCCGCAGTACATAGCCGCCACCTGCTGCCGGCCCGCTCAGACGGATATCCGGCGCGGCTTTGAATTCCCCCGAACAATCGAGCCCGCTGGCCGGCTCATCCTTCGAGAGAGGGCTGGGCGCTAGAGGGCTGTTCGGATTCCTTAAACCTGAAATCGTCGAACGACGGACGCGGATCACAGACGAATGGCCTTTCAGCCCGTTCAAATTCCTACAGGAAGTGCGCTCGGAGACCAACAAGGTCACCTGGCCGACCCGCCGTGAGACGATGATCACCACCATCATGGTATTCGTGATGGTGGCGCTGGCTTCGATTTTCTTTTTCGCCGCGGATCAGATTATCCGTTACCTCGTCACCTTTTTGCTCGGCATTCACTAATGGCAAGCGCCGGAACACAGATGATGGACAAGCCGCTGGTATATCGTTCACCGCTATTCGAACTTCGAAAAGAAGGTCGCGGAGTCGATCCGCGAGCAGTCCAAGCAGCGTGGGCTTGAAGAACTGTTCGAGCAGGTGCTGGTGCCGACCGAAAAGGTCACCGCCGAAGTGCGCCGCGGCCGCAAGATCGACGCCGAACGCAAGTTTTTCCCGGGCTACGTGCTAGTCAAGATGAAGCTGACCGACGAAGCTTTCCATCTGATCAAGAACACGCCGAAGGTGACGGGCTTCCTCGGCGCTGAAAACAAGCCGATGCCGATTTCGGAGGCTGAAGCCATGCGCATTCTGCACCAGGTGCAGGAGGGCGTGGAACGCCCGAAGGCGTCGGTGTCGTTCGAGATCGGCGAGAATGTGCGGGTGGCCGATGGCCCGTTCGCCATCGTTCTCCGGTGTCATCGAGGAAATCGACGAGGCGCGCTCGCGCGTGAAGGTCGCGGTGTCGATCTTCGGACGCGCCACGCCGGTTGAACTGGAATTCGGTCAGGTCGAGAAGGTCTGATCGAAGGGCGCGGAACTGGTTTCCGCGCAAACTAGGCCGTGGGAGGACAAGGCGGTCGCCAACCGTCTTCATCCGAACCACGAAACCTGAAACAGCCGATCTCGGTCGGCATAACAGGAGTGACATATGGCAAAGAAAGTGACCGGATACCTGAAATTGCAGGTGCCGCCGGTGCGGCGAATCCTTCGCCCCCGATCGGCCCCCGCGCTTGGTCAGCGCGGCCTCAACATCATGGAATTCTGCAAGGCGTTCAACGCGCAGACGCAGAAGGAAGAAAAGAATACCCCAATCCCGGTGGTGATCACGATCTACGCCGATCGTTCCTTCACCTTCGAGATGAAGACCCCCCCGATGTCGTTCTTTCTGAAGCAGGCCGCCAAAATCCAGTCCCGGGTCGAAAGCTCCGGGGCCGCGACAAGGCCGGCGCGGTGACCAAAGCGCAGGTGCGCGAGATCGCCGAGAAGAAGATGAAAGATCTCAATTGCGACTCCATCGAGTCGGCCATGAAGATGGTCGAGGGCTCCGCCCGTTCGATGGGTCTTGAAGTTGCGGGGTAACGGGTCATGGCAATCGGAAAACGTTTGAAGAAGGCCCGTGAGGGCGTCGATCGCGAAAAGCTCTATCCGCTCGCGGATGCCGTCAAGATGGTCAAAGAGCGCGCCAAGTCGAAGTTCGACGAGACGATCGAGATTGCGATCAATCTCGGCGTCGATCCGCGTCACGCCGACCAGATGGTCCGCGCGTGGTGACGTTGCCGAACGGCACCGGCCGCACCTTGCGCGTCGGCGTGTTCGCCCGCGGCGCCAAGGCCGAGGAAGCCAAGGCCGCCGGCGCCGACGTCGTCGGTGCTGAAGACCTGGTGGAAAAAAGTGCAGGGCGGCACCATCGATTTCGATCGGTGTATCGCAACCCCCGACATGATGCCGCTGGTCGGCCGTCTCGGTAAGGTGCTGGGACCGCGCGCGATGGATGCCCAACCCGAAGATCGGCACGGTGACGATGGACGTCACCAGCGCCGTGAAGGGCGCCAAGGGCGGTTCGGTCGAGTTCCGCGTCGAGAAGGCCGGCATCGTGCAGGCCGGTATCGGCAAGGGCGTCGTTCTCGGAAGAGAAACTGGTGCAGAACGTCAAGGCGCTCGCGGACGCGGTCGCCAAGGCTAAGCCCGCCGGCTCCAAGGGCACCTACATCCAGCGCGTGGCGGTTTCCTCCACCATGGGTCCGGGCGTCAAGGTTGAGCCGGGTTACACTGCTCGGCTAGGGCGCGGACAACGGCTATAACAAACCAAGGGCGGAATTGGGCAACCGATTCCGCCCTTCTTTCTTGTGATTAGGAAGTCACCCGATGCCATTCAAAGTCCTGGTCTATTCGCGCTTCCCCAAGGCGATGATGGCGCGGATCGGCGAGCGCTTTGAATTGATTCATACCGCAGGCAAGCCGCGCGCTGAGGTGTTCACGGCGGACGAACTTTCCGGCGTCCAGGCGATAATTACCCGCGGGCGGCACGCCGCTGCCGGCGGCTGTCATGGATATGCTGCCGGCGCTGCGCGCCATCATCTGCTACGGCACTGGTTATGACGGCGTAGATCTTGCGGCCGCCGCCAGCCGCGGCATCGCGGTCGGTCACAGCCCGGCGGCGAACGCGGCGGCGGTGGCCGATATGGCGGTGACCCTGATGCTCGCGGTGACGCGGCGCCTGTTGCCGGCGGACGAGTATGTCCGCAACGGAGACTGGTCGGCCGCCAAACCGGCGCCGCTGTTGAGCTCGCCGCCCGGCAATCCCGGCCGCCGCGTCGGCATCTACGGCATGGGTGCGATCGGCCGCAAGATCGCCAGCCGCGTTGCGGCATTCGAGTCCGAGGTCGCCTATTTCAGCCGCAGCCGGCACGACGTGCCCTATCAATACCTCCCCAGTCTGGAAGCGCTGACGCAGTGGTGCAGCGTGCTGATGATCGCAGTTCGCGCCGGCCCCGATACCCATCACGTGGTCGATGCCGGTATCCTGCAAAAGCTCGGCAAGAGGGTTATGTCGTCAATATCTCGCGCGGCTCGGTAATCGATCAGGCGGCGCTGGTCGCAGCGCTCACCGACAAGACCATCGCCGGAGCGGGTCTCGACGTGTTCGAGAAGGAACCGCACGCGCCGGACGCCTTGACGGGGCTTGCCAACGTCGTGCTGACCCCGCATCTCGGCGGCCACACCATCGAATCGCACACCGCGATGCAGGATTGCGTAATGGCCAATCTCGATGCGTTATTTGCCGGGAAGCCGCTGGCCTATGAGGTTCGAGCCGCCCCAAAACAGGCGATTTCCGACTGATTTTCCGCAAATGGCGAGGGCCATCGAAACTGGCGGAAATTAGCCCTTGGCAAGCCGGAAAAGACTCGTTAAAGAGCCGTTTCCGGACGTGCTGGCCGTTGCTGGCACGTTTGTGCTCGCATTCCGAAAACCCGATACGATAGGAGACCATTCCTTTCAGGATCATCCGCATGGATTGCTCGAAAGGAAGGGAAAAACCGTCATTCCGGGGGATATGCGGGCAGAGGTTTCCAGCTTGCTGGGACACCTCGATCCTGTCCAAGACTGCAGGCGCCCGCGATAAGACGCAAGTTTTTTCAACGGCTTAATTCATGAGCCTGCATAGACGGGTGAAGACCGGATTTCGCTTTGCGTCGCTCCATGCGACGGGCTGCGGATATGGTTCGAACCTCGACACCCCGCGCCGTCAGGCTCGGGGAGGGCAGGCTTTTCATATGTCGTTCTGCCCGACGTGTCCGAAGACTGGAATGTCTTAAGGTCAGGTTTAAGGCGGGACGATGGGTATCACCCGGCGGTCCTGCTTAAGGCAGAGGCCGCCAACCGGGAGAGAGCTTGCTGTGGAAAAAGCGGCAAAAAAGGGACGCGGTTGAATCGTTGAACGGTCTGTTCAAGACCACCAGCGTGGCAGTCGTCGCCCACTATTCCGGCCTCACCGTGGCCCAGATGCAGAAGCTGCGCATGCAGATGAAGCAGGCGGGTGCATCGGTGAAGGTCTCGAAGAACCGCTTTGCCAAAATTGCTCTTGAAGGCACGGACGTCGTTGCCATCGGTTCCCTGCTGAAGGGCCGACCGTGATCGCGACTTCAAACGATCCGGTAGCGGCGCCGAAGGTTGCCATCGAATTCGCCAAGACGAACGAACAGTTCGTCATTCTCGGCGGCTCGATGGGTAAAACCGTCCTGGACGTTAACGGCGTCAAGGCGCTTGCCGCATTGCCGTCGCTTGATGAACTGCGCGCGAAGATCCTCGGCCTCCTGGTGGCGCCGGCGACCAAGATCGCTCAGCTCACCACTGCGCCCGCAGCCAAGCTCGCGCGCGTCGTCCAGGCCTATGCCTCAAAGAGCGAAGCGGCCTGACCCCCTTCGCAAATCAACCTGGTTCGAACCAATACGCTTAAGGAAATAGATCAATGGCTGACTTACAGAAGATTGTTGACGACCTCTCGGGCCTCACCGTGCTCGAAGCCTGCCGAACTCGCGAAGCTCCTTGAAGAAAAGTGGGGCGTGTCCGCCCGCCTGCCGCCGTTGCGGTAGCCGGTCCGGCCGCTGCCGCCGCTGCTCCGGCTGAAGGAGAAGACCGAATTCACGGTCATGCTCGTCGCCGCCGGCGAGAAGAAGATCGAAGTCATCAAGGAAGTCCGTGCCATTAGCGGCCTCGGCCTCAAGGAAGCCAAGGACCTCGTCGAAGGCGCGCCGAAGGGCTGTCAAGGAAGGCATCAACAAGGACGAGTCCGAGAAGATCAAGGCTCAGCTCGAGAAGGCTGGCGCCAAGGTGGAGCTGAAGTAAGCGAAGCTTTTCTTCAGTTCCATCCCCGGACAAGCGAAGCGCGATCCGGGGATCTGGCTATCAAAGACGTGGATGGCCGGGTACAAGCCCGGCCATGACGAGACAGAGAGTATGAGACATGCCCTCGAGGTGACCCGAGGGCACGTTGTACACAAGAATGTGTGGGGATTGGTGGGTTTACCCCTCGAATTTCCACGATTGTCATCCCATATCGGGACGGCAGCACGAAAGCGCGGTAAGCGGCGGGAATGGCAGCGTTTCTGCGCAAGCCGTTGGGAGATAGGCAATTTCGGGCTTTTTCAGTCCGTGAAGCGGCAGAGTTAGACGGGCGGGTGCGGTCAAGCGCCCCGCGCGTCGTTTTGCGTTCTGAAGGTCTGACGCCTCGATTCAGGATTTAAATCCTGTCATTGGAGCGTTCAGGTTTAGGAACGAATCGAAATTCAACCCGGGGGGCGATGCCAATCGCGCTCCGGAAGGTTCGCCGTGACGGGCGACGAAAATGAGAGGCCACGATGGCGCAACAGACGTTTACCGGTCGCAAACGCGGTTCGCAGATTCTTTGGACACATCAAGGAAGTCGCCGAGATGCCGAACCTCATCGAGGTTCAGAAGGCATCCTACGACCAATTCCTGATGGTGGATGAACCTACGGGCGGGCGGCTGGACGAAGGCTGCAGGCGGTGTTCCGGTCGGTATTCCCGATCTCGGATTTCTCGGGAACATCGATGCTGGAATTCGTCCGTTACGAGTTCGAGCCCCCCGAAATATGACCGTTGACGAGTGCCGTCAGCGCGGCATGACCTATGCGGCGCCGCTGAAGGTGACGCTGCGCCTTATTGTATTTGATATCGACGAGGAGAACCGGCGCGAAGTCCGTCAAGGACATCAAGGAGCAGGACGTCTACATGGGCGATATTCCGCTCATGACGATGAACGGCACCTTCGTCGTCAACGGCACCGAGCGCGTTATCGTCTCGCAGATGCACCGTTCGCCCGGCGTGTTCTTCGATCACGACAAGGGCAAGACCCATTCCTCGGGCAAGCTGCTGTTCGCCGCGCGCGTCATTCCCTATCGCGGTTCCTGGCTCGACATCGAATTCGACGCCAAGGACATCGTGTTTGCGCGTATCGATCGCCGCCGCAAGATCCCGGTGACCTCGCTGATGTTCGCGCTCGGGCTCGACGGCGAAACCATCCTGAGCACGTTCTACAAGAAGATTCAGTACAAGCGGACCAAGGAAGGCTGGCGCGTGCCGTTCGACGCCACCCGTTTCCGTGGCTACAGCACCATCAACGACCTGATCGATGCCGACACCGGCAAGGTCGTGCTCGAGGCCGGCAAGAAACTGACCGTGCGCGCGGCGCGCCAGCTCCAGGAAAAGGGCCTCAAGGCACTTCGACTGTCGGATGAAGAATTGGTCGGCAATTATCTGCCGAGACCTCGTCAATCCGAAGACCGGTGAAAATCTACGCCGAAGCTGGCGAGGAAATCACAGACAAGTCGCTCAAGGCGCTCAACGAGCAGGGCTACAAGGAGCTGCCGCTGCTAGACATCGACCACGTCAATGTCGGCGCCTATATCCGCAACACGCTGCATGCCGACAAGAACATGACGCGTGAAGGACGCGCTGTTCGACATCTACCGCGTGATGCGTCCCGGTGAGCCGCCGACCATCGACTCGGCCCAGACCATGTTCCAGTCGCTGTTCTTCGACAGCGAGCGCTACGACCTGTCCGCGGTCGGCCGCGTCAAGATGAACATGCGCCTCGAACTCGATGCGCCCGACACCCATCGCACCCTGCGCAAGGAAGACATCCTGGCCGTCATCAAGACGCTGGTTGACCTGCGCGACGGCAAGGGCGAGATCGACGACTCGATCACCTCGGCAACCGGCGTGTGCGCTCGGTCGGCGAGTTGATGGAGAACCAGTATCGCATCGGTCTCTTGCGCATGGAGCGCGCGATCAAGGAGCGCATGTCCAGTGTCGATATCGACACCGTGATGCCGCAGGACCTGATCAACGCCAAGCCGGCGGCCGCCGCGGTGCGCGAGTTCTTCGGCTCGTCGCAATTGTCGCAGTTCATGGACCAGACCAATCCGCTGTCGGAGATCACCACAAGCGCCGTCTTTCGGCGCTTGGCCCGGGCGGTTTGACCCGCGAGCGCGCCGGCTTTGAAGTCCGCGACGTGCATCCGACGCATTACGGCCGTATCTGCCCGATCGAGACGCCGGAAGGCCCGAACATCGGTCTGATCAATTCGCTCGCGACCCTTCGCGCGCGTTAACAAATACGGCTTCGTCGAAACGCCTACCGTAAGGTCAAGGACGGCCGCGTCACCGACGAGGTGGTGTATCTGTCGGCGATGGAAGAGGGCCGTTACCGGGTCGCGCAGGCCAACGTGGCCGCTCGATAACCGCGGCCGCTTCACCGAAGACCTGATCGTGTGCGTCATGCCGGCGAAGTGCTGCCGATCACGCCGGACAAGGTCGACTATATGGACGTGTCGCCGAAGCAGCTGGTTTCGGTCGCCGCGGCGCTGATCCCGTTCTCGAGAACGACGACGCCAACCGCGCGCTGATGGGCTCGAACATGCAGCGTCAGGCCGTGCCGTTGGTGCGCGCCGAGGCGCCGTTTGTCGGCACCGGCATGGAAGGCGTGGTTGCGCGTGACTCCGGTGCTGCGATCGCCGCACGCCGGACCGGCGTGATCGACCAGATCGACGCCACCCGTATCGTTATCCGCGCCACCGACGATCTCGATCCCACCAAGTCGGGGCGTCGATATCTACCGGCTGATGAAGTACCAGCGCTCGAACCAGTCGACCTGCATCAACCAGCGTCCGCTGGTGAAGGTCGGCGACCTCGTGAGCAAGGGCGACATCATTGCCGACGGTCCCTCGACCGATCTCGGCGAGCTCGCGCTCGGCCGCAACGTGCTGGTCGCGTTCATGCCGTGGGAATGGCTACAACTTCGAAGATTCGATCCTGCTCTCCGAGCGGATCGTGAAGGACGACGTCTTCACCTCGATCCACATCGAGGAATTCGAAGTGATGGCCCGCGACACCAAGCTTGGTCCGGAGGAAATCACCCGCGACATTCCGAACGTTTCGAAGAAGCGCTGAAGAATCTCGACGAAGCCGGTATCGTCTACATCGGCGCGGAAGTGCGCGCCGGCGACATCCTGGTCGGCAAGATCACGCCAAAGGGCGAAAGCCCGATGACCCCGGAAGAAAAGCTGTTGCGCGCCATCTTCGGCGAAAAGGCTTCCGACGTTCGCGATACCTCGCTCCGCGTGCCTCCGGGCGTGCAGGGCACGATCGTCGAAGTGCGCGTGTTCAACCGGCACGGCGTCGACAAGGACGAACGCGCTCTGGCGATCGAACGGGGAAGAGATCGAACGTCTCGCCAAGGACCGCGACGACGAGCAGGCTATTCTCGACCGTAACGTCTACGGCCGTCTGGCGGAGCTTCTGGAAAATCGCCAGGGCATCGCCGGTCCGAAGGGCTTCAAGAAGGACACCAAGATCACGCGCGCCGTGCTCGACGAGCATCCGCGTTCGCAATGGTGGATGTTCGCGTCGCCCAACGACAAGCTGATGGCCGAAATCGAAGCGATGCGGAAGCAGTACGACGAATCGAAGAAGGGCCTTGAACAGCGCTTCCTCGACAAGGTCGAAAAGCTGCAGCGTGGCGACGAATTGCCGCCCGGCGTGATGAAGATGGTCAAGGTCTTCGTCGCGGTGAAGCGCAAGATTCAGCCCGGCGACAAGATGGCGGGACGTCACGGCAACAAGGGCGTGGTCTCCAAGATCGTTCCGATCGAGGATATGGCCGTTCCTTGAAGACGGCACCCATGCCCGACATCGTGCTCAATCCGCTCGGCGTGCCGAGCCGGATGAACGTCGGTCAGATCCTCGAGACCCATCTGGGCTGGGCGTGCGCGGGCCTCGGCAAGCGCATCGGTCAGGCTGTCGACGCCTATCTGGCGACCGCCAAGCAGGACACCAAGCCGCTGAAGGAGACCTTGAAGAAGATCTACGGCGACGACGACGGACCATCAAATCGCTCAACGACAGCGAACTGATGGAGCTCGGCCGTAATCTCAGCCACGGTGTCCCGATTGCAACGCCGGTGTTCGACGGCGCCAAGGAAGCCGACATCGAGGAGATGCTGAAGCTTGCCGGTCTCGATGCGTCCGGCCAGTCGACCGTGTTTGACGGCCGCACCGGCGATACCTTCGATCGCAAGGTGACAGTTGGGGTACATCTACATGCTCAAGCTGCACCATCTGGTGGACGACAAGATCCACGCGCGTTCGATCGGACCTTACCTCGCTCGTTACCCAGCAGCCGCTGGGCGGCAAGGCGCAGTTCGGTGGCCAGCGTTTCGGCGAAATGGAAGTGTGGGCGCTCGAGGCTTACGGCGCGGCGTACACGCTCCAGGAAATGCTGACCGTGAAGTCGGACGACGTCGCCGGCCGTACCAAGGTGTACGAGGCGATCGTGCGCGGCGACGACACGTTCGAAGCGGGTATCCCGGAATCGTTCAACGTGCTGGTCAAGGAAATGCGTTCGCTCGGCCTCAACGTCGATCTGCACAATTCCA
Source organism: Bradyrhizobium sp. (assembly GCA_037201505.1). Lineage (GTDB taxonomy): Bacteria > Pseudomonadota > Alphaproteobacteria > Rhizobiales > Xanthobacteraceae > Bradyrhizobium. Next base: position 82,762 of record JBBCHO010000015.1, on the reverse strand, counting down.
AGATCAGCGGCACGACATCCGAGGCGGCAGAGTAACTCAAAAGCGTCAGGCCCGGCCAAAAGCGCGAAGCACGTCTTCGCACAGATGGCCGGCATCCGCGCTCCGCTCGGACGTTGAGCAGGGTGCGAGGCTGAAAAAGAATTTCGAATTTGCTGCCGGTGACGATCGGCACGCGAGGAGAAGACGATGAACCAAGAAATTATGAATCTCTTCAATCCGACGACGCCGGCTCAGGTCTTCGACCAGATCCGGATTTCGATCGCGTCTCCGGAGAAGATTCTGTCGTGGTCCTACGGCGAGATCAAGAAGCCGGAAACCATCAATTACCGCACCTTCAAGCCGGAGCGTGACGGCTGTTCTGCGCGCGCATCTTCGGGCCGATCAAGGACTACGAGTGCCTGTGCGGCAAGTACAAGCGCATGAAGTACAAGGGCATCATCTGCGAAAAGTGCTCGGTCGAAGTGACGTTGTCACGGGTCCGGCGCGAGCGCATGGGCCATATCGAACTGGCCGCCCCGGTTGCGCATATCTGGTTCCTGAAGTCGTTGCCGTCGCGCATCGGCCAGCTGCTCGATATGACGCTGAAGATCTCGAGCGGATTCTGTATTTCGAATATTACGTCGTTCTGGAGCCGGGTCTCACCGCGCTCAAGGACCGTCAGCTGCTGTCGGAAGACGAGTACCTGAAGGCGCAGGACGAATACGGCCAGGACTCCTTCACCGCCATGATCGGCGCCGAAGCGATCCGCGAATTGCTGAAGGGTCTTGAGCTCGAAAAGCTCGATGCCCAGCTGCGCGTCGAGATGCAGGAAACTGAATCCGACATCAAGCCACAAGAAGCTCGCCAAGCGTCTGAAGATCGTCGAAGCGTTCCGCTATTCCGGCAACAAGCCGGAATGGATGATCCTGACCGTGGTGCCGGTGATTCCGCGCGACCTGCGTCCGCTGGTGCCGCTCGACGGCGGCCGCTTTGCGACCCTCGGATCTCAACGATCTCTATCGCCGCGTCATCAACCGCAACAATCGTTTGAAGCGGCTGATGGAACTGCGTGCGCCCGACATCATCATCCGCAACGAAAAGCGCATGCTGCAGGAAGCTGTGGACGCGCTGTTCGACAACGGCCGCCGCGGCCGCGTCATCACCGGCGCCAACAAGCGTCCGCTGAAAGTCGCTCGCCGACATGCTCAAGGCAAGCAGGGCCGGTTCCGTCAGAACCTGCTCGGCAAGCGCGTCGACTATTCCGGCCGCTCCGTCATCGTGGTCGGTCCCGAACTGCGGTTGCACCAGTGCGGCCTGCCAAAGAAGATGGCGCTCGAACTGTTCAAGCCGTTCATCTATTCGCGGCTGACGCCAAGGGTCTGTCCACCACGGTGAAGCAGGCCAAGAAGCTGGTCGAAAAAGAACGCCCCGAGGTCTGGGACATCCTGGACGAGGTGATCCGCGAGCATCCCGTGCTGCTGAACCGCGCGCCGACGCTGCATCGCCTCGGCATTCAGGCGTTCGAGCCGTGTTGATCGAAGGCAAGGCGATCCAGCTGCATCCGCTGGTCTGCGCGGCTTTCAACGCCGACTTCGACGGCGACCAGATGGCCGTGCACGTTCCGCTGTCGCTCGAAGCGCAGCTGGAAGCGCGCGTGCTGATGATGTCGACCAACAACATCCTGCATCCCGCCAACGGTCAGCCGATCATCGTGCCGTCGCAGGACATTGTGCTCGGTCTGTATTACCTCTCGATCATGCGTGAGGGCCTGCACGGCGAAGGCAAGATCTTCGGCGACATGGCCGAGCTTGAGCATGCCTTGCACTCGAAGGTCATCCACCTTCACACCAAGATCAAATATCGCTGGAAGGCATCGACGAAACCGGCAAGATCTCCAAGCGCTGGATCGAAAACCACCGCGGGCCGCGTCATGCTCGGCAACGTGTTGCCGAAGTCGCCAAGATTTCGTACGACGTCATCAACAAGCTGATGACCAAGCGCGAATCTCCGGCGTGATTGATCAGGTCTATCGTCACTGCGGTCAGAAGGAGACCGTGATCTTCTGCGATCGCATCATGGCGCTCGGCTTCTACAACGCGTTTAAGGCCGGCATTTCGTTCGGCAAGGACGACATGGTCGTTCCGCACGGCAAGTGGAAGATCGTCGACACCACGCGTACGCTGGCGAAGGATTTCGAGCAGCAGTACAATGACGGTCTGATCACCCACGGCGAGAAGTACAACAAGGTGGTCGACGCCTGGTCGAAGGCGACGGAAGAAATCGCCAAGGAGATGATGAAGGAAATCTCCTCGACCAAGAAGAACTCGAAGGGCGTCGAGTCCGAGATCAACTCGATCTACATGATGGCGCATTCGGGTGCGCGCGGTTCGCCGGCGCAGATGCGTCAGCTCGCCGGTATGCGCGGCCTGATGGCCCAAGCCGTCGGGTGAGATCATCGAGACGCCGATCATTCCAACTTCAAGGAAGGTCTGTCGGTTCTCGAATACTTCAACTCGACCCACGGCGCCCGCAAGGGTCTGGCGGACACCGCGTTGAAGACCGCGAACTCGGGTTACCTGACCCGGCGTCTGGTCGACGTGGCGCAGGACTGCATCATCACGCAGGACGATTGCGGCACCAAGCTCGGCATCAAGATGCGCGCCATCATCGATGCCGGCACCCGGTCGTTGCCTCGCTGGCGTCGCGTATTCTCGGCCGCACCAACGGCGAGGATCTGCGCGATCCCGCGACCAACAAGATCGTGGTCAAGCGCGGCACGCTGATGGAGGAGACTCACGTCGACGCCATCCAGCAGGCCGGCATCCAGGAAGTGAAGATCCGCTCGGCGCTGACCTGCGAACTGGTCAACGGCATCTGCGGCAAGTGCTACGGCCGCGATCTGGCCCGCGGTACGCCGGTCAACCACGGTGAAGCGGTCGGCGTCATCGCCCCGCCCAGTCGATCGGTGAACCCGGCACCCAGTTGACGATGCGTACGTTCCACATCGGCGGCGCGGCGCAGATCAACGAGCAGTCGTTCATCGAGTCGAACTTCGACGGCAAGGGTCACGATCCGGAACAAGGCCATCGCCAAGAACAGCGAAGGCATTCAGGTCGCGATGGTCCGCAACATGGTGGTGGCGATCAGCGATGCCGACGGCACCGAGCGTGCGACTCACCGCATTCAGTACGGCGCGCGCATGCACGTCGATGAAGGCGATATGATCAAGCGCGGCCATCGCATCGCGGAGTGGGATCCGTACTCACGGCCCATCCTCACCGAAGTCGAAGGCACCATCGGGTTCGAGGACCTGGTGGAGGGGCAGTCGATCTCGGAGACGCTCGACGAATCCACCGGTATCGCCAAGCGCGTCGTCATCGACTGGCGCACCACGCGAGGCGGCGGCGATCTGCGCCCGGCCATCGTCATCAAGGGCAAGGATGGCAAGATCCTCAAGCTCGCACGTGGCGGTGAGGCTCGCTACATGCTCTCGGTCGACGCGATCCTCTCGGTCGACGTCGGCGCCAAGGTGAAGAACGGCGACATTCTCGCCCGTATCTCCACCGAAAGCGCCAAGACCCGAGACATCACTGGCGGTCTGCCGCGGGTGGCGGAACTGTTCGAGGCTCGCAAGCCAAAGGACGCGGCGATCATCGCGGAAATCGCGGGCACCATCCGCTTTGGCCGCGACTACAAGAACAAGCGCCGTATCTCGATCGAGCCGATGGACAAGAACGAGGAGACCAGGGAGTACCTGATCCCGAAGGGCAAGCACATCCATCTGCAGGACGGCGATATCGTCGAAAAGGGCGATTTCATCGTCGAAGGCAATCCGGCGCCGCACGACATTCTGGCGATCAAGGGCATCGAGGAACTCGCGGCCTATCTGGTCAACGAAATCCAGGAAGTCTACCGGCTGCAGGGCGTGCTGATCAACGACAAGCACATCGAAGTGATTGTCCGTCAGATGCTGCAGAAGGTGGAGATCACCGACCAGGGCGAGACCGACATGATCTCGGGCGAACAGATCGACAAGATCGAGTTCGACCAGCTCAACGCCAGGGCCAAGGAAGAGGGCAAGAAGATCGCCACGGGAACGCCGGTACTGCTCGGCATCACCAAGGCGAGCTTGCAGACCCGCTCGTTCTTCTCGGCGGCGTCGTTCCAGGAGACCACCCGCGTGCTCACCGAAGCCGCCGTCAACGGCAAGGTGGATCCGCTGGAAGGCCTCAAGGAAAACGTTATCGTTGGCCGCCTGATTTCCGGCGGGCACCGGTGCCTCGATGGCCAAGATCCGCGAAGTCGCTGTGAAGCGCGACAAGCTGATCCTGGACGAGCGCGAGAAGCAGGCGACCATCGTGCCTGCGGCGCCCGAAGTCGAACCGCTGGCGCTGCCGCCCGCGGAATAAATAAGCAAATTCATAATGTTAGTGAAAAGGCCGGCGCAAGCCGGCCTTTTTGCTATTTTTTCGCTACGCTGGTTCTGTTATCGTCATCCGTTCATCTTTCCTTCAGGGAAAAAAGCGCTTCATTTGAAATGGCTTAGATCGGACCTTTGCAGATGGGGCAGGGTACCGGGCGGGTCGCTGGAAACACCTGGAATATATGTTGGATCTCGCAATCGTTGGCGGTGGCCCCGGCGGCCTGATGAGCGCCTGGTATCTCAAGAAGAAGCTGGGCGACCTCTGCCGCGTCAGCATCTTTGAGGCCTCGAATCGCGTTGGCGGCAAGATCGTCACGCGCAAATTCGATTCCGCGCCCGCGATGTACGAGGCCGGTGTCGCCGAGATCTATGATTACTCGATGACCGGCCCCGATCCGCTGCGCGAGTTGATCCAGCATTTCGGCCTGCAGACCATTCCGATGGACGCCGAGCAGGTGCAGCTCGACGGCGAATTGCTCGATGACGTGCCGGGCATGCGCCGCAAATACGGGGCGAAGACTGCCGACGCCATCGAGGCGTTCCGCAAGCGCTGCGCCAGCATGGTGTCGCCGATCGAATATTACGAAGGCGTCGGCGCGCACGACAACGAGCATCCCTGGGCCTACATCACCTGCGAGGAATTGCTCGATCGCGAAGTCACCGATCCCATGGCCAAGCGTTTCTTCAAGACCATGGCGCGCTCCGATATCGCCACCGAGAGCCACAACACCAACGGGCTCAACGCGCTGAAGAATTTCGTGATGGATGTCGAGGGCTATATCGGCCTGTATTCGATCCAGAACGGCAACGAGCAATTAGTGGAGTGCCTGCAGTCCGAAGTCGATGCCGATATCCATCTCAATCACCGCGTGCTCAAGGTCGGCAAGACCGAGGCCGGCCGCTATCAGCTCAACATGATGAACGGCAAGGGCCCGGAAACCCGGGATTTCGATCTCGTGGTGATGTGCCTGCCGCACTCCTGGCTCGCCACCATGCGCTGGGACGGCGAGCAACTGCGCAAGTCGATGGTCAAGCACATCGCCTATTTCGATCGGCCCGCGCATTATCTGCGGGTGTCGATCCTGTTCGATACGCCTTTCTGGGGCGACAAGATTCCCGGCGCCTGGTTCATGTCGAAGCGTTTGGCGGCTGCTGCGTTACAACGAAGGCGCGCGTCATGACGTCGGCAAGCATGCGTGCTGAACTGGCTGATCGCGGGCTCCGACGCACTGGCGTTTGCCAATCTCAGCGATCAGGAACTGATCGACGCCGCGCTGAAGTCGCTGCCGGTCTCTTTTGGCGATGCGCGCGCGCATTTCGTCGAGGGCAAGACCCATCGCTGGCTGTCCTCGGTCAACGCGCTGCCCGGCGGCATGCCGGCGCGTGACGTGATGACTAACCACCGGCCCGATCCGAAACAGCATCCCGCCTGGTCGTGGTCGGCGACTACCTGTTCGACTCGACGCTGAACGGATTATTGGACTCCTCCGACGCCGCCACCGACATCATTCTGACCGAGATGATGCGGCTGCGCCGCGCGCGCGGGGAGGGTACCCATTCCGGCAAGCCCGTCTCCGACAAGATTGATCGCAATTATTTCGAGAATTATCGCGGGCTCGGCCCCCTACAGCGAGGTCTGGAGCCGGTTTACCCGATCCGGCCTATCTGACCGATCTCATCAAGATCGTCTGGAACCGGGCGAGGGGCTACAAGCTATTGGTGGCCGGGTCTGCCAGCGGTGAACTGGTCGGCGCGCTGCGCGCCCGCGGCATCGATGCTTGGGGTATCGAGAACAACCGCGCCATCCATGCCAAAACGCCGAAGGCGCTGAAGAAATATTGCAAGCTCGGATCGATCGTCGATATGCCGTTCAAGGACGACGAATTCGATTTCGTATTCGAGACCAGTCTGTGCCATGTCGCGGAAAAGCAGGTGGTGCGCGCCGTTCGCGAATTAAATCGCGTCATGAAGTCCGGCTGATCTTCGGATCGGTGACGTCGGACATGGCGCCGGCGCTGATCGATCAATACGATTTGCTGCGTGGCATCAAAAAGCTCGGCACCTGGTGGGAATGGTCGGAACTGTTTTTCAGCAACGGCTTCGACCTGTCGATGCATCGCCGTGACTGCACCGATGCGCTGTGGGCGGCGACGCTGGCTGCGCACAAGGGCCCCGGTCAGTGGTATGCGGACCTCCGAGAGCCTGCGCTATTCGTTCTTCGACAAGGTCGAAGCCGACGATTGATTAGCCTGATTGTCGCACCCGCGAAGGCGGGAATCACAGGTGGAAATTCCTTGGCAGTTACTTTGCCGAACGCGTAGAACCTTCGGGTTGATTTTGCGGTCATGCCGGCCGTGCAGCATCGGTTGGTTTCATGGCGCCCAAACCTCCATCACCGGACGATCCGATCGCCGCTTCCGCGGATGGTCCTGACGCGTCCGAGCTCGAGGCGAAACTCGCCGCAGCCGCTGCCATTCGTGCCGGCGGCAAGCCGGCGGTGGCGTCAGCTGTGGATGAGGACGACGACGAGGATGAAGACGATCTAGACGAGGATGATGAAGATGACGAAGACTCGTCGTCTTTACGGCCAAGGAAGCCGCCGGCGCGCTGGCCACGATCTATGCGTTCGTCAAACGTTTCTGAAAAACTACAAGAAGATCATTACCCTTGTCGGCCTCGGCGTGCTGGTCGAGACGCTGTTCAATGTTATCATGCCGCTCAGCCTGAAATTCCTGATCGACGACGCACTCGGCGAAGAGGATTTCGAGGCGCTGGTCAAGATTCTGTCGGTGCTGGCGGTCGCGGGAATCATCACCTCGATCGTCGCTGTCATGTATGAGCGATGGGACGCCATGCTGTCGGCGTCGCTGATTTCAGACCTGCGTTCGCGCCTGTTCGAACATGTCCAGAATTTGCCGGCGGCCTATTCGCCCGCACCAAGCGCGGCGAAATTCTCTCGCGCTTCTCGATCGATATGTCGGCCTTCGAAGGCTCGATCAAGAGTTTTCCAACAGCGCGGCGCTGCCGTTCTTCGAATTGATCGCCGGCATCATTCTGATGCTGTTCCTGAACTGGCAGCTCGCCGCCGTGGCGCTGCTGGTGTTCCGATCACGCTGATCGGCCCGCGGATACTGACGCCGAAGGCCGTCCAGGCGAATACGAACAGAAGCTCAATGAATCGTCGCTGCTCGGGATGGTGCAGGAGAACATCGCGGCGCAAGCCGTCGTCAAGGCGTTTAGCCTGCAGCGCCGCACGCTAGCTGGTTCACGCTGCGCAACAACGACGCGCGCCGCAAAATCGCCGCCGCGACCTTCCTGTCGACCATGGTCGAGCGCACCGTTACTATTTCGGTATTGTTGCTGCACCTCGTGGTGCTGGCACTCGGCGCCTACCTCGCCACCAAGGGCCACATCACCATCGGGACCTTCGTGACCTTCGAAAGCGCGTTCTGGGAAGTCTCCTACAACATCGCGCATATCATGCATTTCATTCCGGTATCGATCCAGTCGGCGGCCGCGGTGCGCCACATCCAGGAGATGCTGGATGAGCCGACCCGTGGCGCCGATCGTCCGGCGCGCCGACCTGCGCGCATCACCAACGACATCACCTTCGATCGCGTGACCTTCCAGTACGAAGGCAGTCAGACGCCGGTGCTCGACAATCTCAGCCTCAAGCTCAACGTCGGCAAGACCATCGCAATCGTCGGCCCCTCTGGTTCGGGCAAGAGCACGCTGCTCAACCTGATCCTGCGTCTTTATGTTCCCGATGAAGGACGCGGTCACCATCGACGGTGTCGATATCCGAAAGGTGACCCGGGAATCCCTTCGCAGCAGCATGGCCGTGGTGTTCCAGGAAAACATGCTGTTCAACATGTCGATCCGGGAGAACATCCGCCTCGGCAAGGAGGGCGCCACCGACGAGGGAAGTCGAGCAGGCCGCGCGCAAGGCCGAGATCCATCGCTACATCATGAGCCTGCCGCAGAAATACGACACGCCGGTCGGTGAGCGCGGCGACACGCTGTCGGGTGGTCAGCGCCAGCGCATTGCGATTGCGCGCGCGATCGTCCGCAATCCGTCGGTCTTGTTGCTCGATGAGGCAACCTCGGCGCTCGATCAGACCACGGAAGCTGCGATCAACGAGACGTTGCTGAAGCTGGCCAAGGGCCGCACCATGATCTTCTCGACCCACCGCTGACCTCGGTGGTCGAGATGGACGAGATCATCGTGATATCCGGCGGCCAGGCGATCGAACGCGGCTCGCATGTCCAGTTGCTCGCCATGAACGGCATGTATCGAAAGCTCTGGGGACGACCAGGGCCACATGCCGCACGACGCCGACGATCAGGCCGACGATGACAACGACGACGAGGATGACGACGATTGAGCGCCGAATTCCGCGCCGACCCGGTGCGCCAGCCGCCGCAGCCTGCCTTCGCCGAACCACGACATGAACCGCGCCCAGCGCTGGACGCGCCAGTAGATGCCGTCCTCGATCGAGACCGATCGGAATTATAGGCCTTCTCGATCGACCAGGCGTCGCATTCGGTCTTGATCGGATCGTCGTAAAACGCTGCGATCTTGGTCTCGGCCATGCCGCTGGTCGCAAGCCATGCAGGGATATGGACGTTGCAGAGCCGCTCGACGTCCGTAAAAACCTTATCGGTGCCGGTTCCGGTCACAGGGCAGGTGGTTCCAAAGGCATCGCCGACCAGAACCACACCCGACTGGCGGTGGCCCGAACTGACATGGAGATCGGCCGGTCGTACCTTGATGTCGCCGGTGATTTCAAACGCGCCGGTGATGCGCCGCAGCCTCGGCATCGCCGCGTTCAGCGTCGCTGCCGGCGCGTGCTTGAATTGCTGCAGCCAGGGATCGTCGAGCTGGCGATAGACAAACAGATTGGCCCGCATCGTAGTGCCGATCGGAAACAGCGTCAGATAGGGAAATCCGTTCGCGGGTGCGTTCCGAGAAATAGGTGAGGGCGGGAAACTCGAACGCCGGGCGGCCGATCGGGGCGATATTGAATCCCAGCGAAATCGAATGGCACGCGCTGACGATTCGGCGCTCGATTCCAAGCCAACGGCGCAACCCGACGTTCAATCCGTTGGCCAGCACGACGAGACGCGCAGAGATTTCCTCGCCATTCGACAAAACCAGTTTTTGCCGGTCATCGCTGGTGGAAATCGAAGTCACTTTTGACCAGATCGATTCGACCCCGGCGGGAATCTCGGCGCGAATCGCGTTGATCAGCCGGTCGTAGAGGATGCCGTATTGCTGGCTCGGCCGCTTGTCGAGCAGATAGCCGGCGCGCGCGATCCAGTTTTCGCCGTCGTGAGTCGCTGAGCGCAGCACTGCTTCGGCGAGGCCGGTCTTGCGAAAACGCTCGATTTGCCCCGTCACCGCTGAGCTTTTCGACGCGAAAGTCCGGCGGATAGACCGGGTGCGGATCGACGAGAATCACCGAAACGCCGGCGCGCCCGAGCATCGCGGCGGCTGTTGAGCCGGCGAGGCCACCCCCGACGATGGCAATATCCGTGTACTTCATGGGGCGATCCCGTCCGCAAGGACCATCATTGCACTGGGAAAGGGAAATAAACCTTTAGCTTCAATGCCGGTCTTGGAGGGACTTGGAAGAGTGACAATTGCCCTGTATTACCCGGATAAAATTAAGATTTAACGGATTTCCAGGCCGTTTTTAGGACCTGCCGAAGCAAATTTCCGATTCACAAGGGCTTATTTTCTGACCGGCAAGGCTTATTTCTGGGTGGCTGAGGGTTGTGTTTGTCCGACCGATCGACCAACCGCGAAGCCCTGATTCTACAGATGGCAGAGCTGTTTCGCGCATTGTCGTTTCGTCTTGACTTGGGCTTCTTGCGCCGATAGAACCCGCGCACTCAACGACAGGCGGTGAGCTTCGCTTACGTCGGAACGGATCACCCTTTCGCTTCTGTTTATCGGAAGCGGGACGGGCACCAACCTCGACGAATGACGCTCAAACGCTGTCGATTAATGACGCTCAAACGCTGTCGATTATAGCTAGGCAATGCCAGGACGGTCTTGGTTTTCGGGGGCGATTTCCCTCGGGATTGATCGGATGCATGACCTCGGTAGCAGATCAATCAGCGAACGCTGAACGGTCGTAACTGCGGTCCTCTGTGGCGTCGAAGCGCTTTCCGCTCAGCAATGAGCGGTTGGCGCGATTTCGCTTTGCGCGGAGCTTTCCGCAAGAGGCGGCCGGGTGGGGCCCGTAGCCCCGAACGAATTTGCGAAGCCGTTTCCCGGTTTCGCGTGAACTAAAGGGTGAAGGCTGACATGCCGACGATCAACCAGCTGATCGCAAGTCCACGCGCCGTACAGAAGTCGCGCAAGAAGGTGCCGGCTCTGCAGCAGTCGCCGCAGAAGCGCGGTGTTTGCACGCGCGTCTACACCACGACCCCGAAGAAGCCGAACTCGGCGCTTCGTAAGGTCGCCAAGGTGCGTCCTGACCAATGGCTTCGAAGTCATCGGTTACATTCCCGGTGAAGGCCATAACCTTCAGGAACACTCCGTGGTCATGATCCGCGGCGGCGCGTCAAGGATTTGCCCGGCGTGCGCTACCACATCCTCCGCGGCGTCCTCGATACCCAGGGCGTCAAGAACCGTAAGCAGCGTCGTTCGAAGTACGGCGCGAAGCGTCCGAAGTAAGCGGGAACAGATCAATGTCTCGTCGCCATTCTGCTGAAAAGCGTGAAGTGAACCCGGATTTGCCGAAGTTCGGGAACATCATCATTACGAAGTTCATGAACTCGGTCATGTATGACGGCAAGAAGTCTGCCGCCGAGACCATCGTTTATGGTGCGCTCGAAACTGATCGAGACCAAGACCAAGCAGGGCCCGCTGCCGATTTTCGAGCAGGCTCTGGAAAACGTGATGCCGACCATCGAAGTGCGTTCGCGCCGCGTCGGCGGCGCCACCTACCAGGTGCCGGTCGAGGTTCGCTCGGTTCGCCGCCAGGCGCTCGGCATTCGCTGGATCATCACGGCAGCGCGCGAGCGCAATGAAAAGACGATGACGGAGCGGCTCTCGGCCGAGTTGCTCGACGCGTCGAATGGCAGGGGGAATGCCGTCAAGAAGCGCGAAGACGTGCACCGGATGGCGGAAGCCAACCGCGCCTTCTCGCACTATCGCTGGTAACGGCGAAACAACGGATTCTGAGGAACAACCCATGCCCCGCGTTCATGCCATAGAGAACTACCGCAACTTCGGGTATCATGGCGCATATCGATGCCGGCAAGACCACGACCACCGAGCGCATCCTGTATTATACCGGCAAGAGCCACAAAATCGGCGAAGTGCACGAAGGTGCCGCGACGATGGACTGGATGGAGCAGGAGCAGGAGCGCGGCATCACCATCACCTCGGCCGCGACCACCGCGTTCTGGGAAGGCAAGCGCCTCAACATCATCGACACTCCCGGACACGTCGACTTCAACCATCGAAGTCGAGCGTTCGTTGCGCGTGCTCGACGGCGCGGTATGCGTGCTCGATTCGAACCAGGGCGTTGAGCCGCAGACCGAGACCGTCTGGGCGTCAGGGCGACAAGTACCCGCGTTCCGCGCATCGTCTTCGCCAACAAGATGGATAAGACCGGCGCTGACTTCTACAAGTGGCATGCAGGATATCGTCGATCGCCTCGGTGCCAAGCCGATTGCGATCCAGCTTCCGATCGGCTCCGAGAACAACTTCAAGGGCCTGGTCGATCTCGTGCGCATGAAGGGCGTGGTCTGGGAAGAAGAGAAGCTCGACGCCCAAGTTCGTCGACATCGATATTCCCCGAAGATATGGTCGAGAAGGCCAAGGAATATCGCGAGAAGCTGCTGGAAGCCGCCGTCGAACTCGATGACGATGTGCTCGCTGCCTATCTCGACGGCAAGGAGCCCGATGAGGCGACGCTCAAGCGCATGATCCGCAAGGCCGTGCTGACTGGTGCGTTCTTCCCGGTGCTGTGCGGTTCGGCTTTCAAGAACAAGGGCGTGCAGCCGCTGCTCGACGCCGTGGTGGATTATCTGCCGTCGCCGGTCGACGTGCCCGCCATCAAGGGCCTCGATGAAGACGGCAACGAGGTCGTTCGGTTGCCGGAACGACAAGGAGCCGCTGGCTCTGCTCGCGTTCAAGATCATGGACGACCCGTTCGTCGGCACCATCACCTTCTGCCGCATCTATTCCGGCACGCTGCTTTCGGGCACCGGCGTGATCAATTCGACGCGCGACCGCAAGGAGCGCATCGGCCGCATGTTGCTGATGCATGCGAACAACCGCGAAGACATCAAGGAAGCCTATGCCGGCGACATCGTCGCTTTGGCTGGCCTCAAGGAAGCCCGCACCGGTGACACGCTGTGCGATCCCGACAAGCCGGTGATCCTGGAAAAGATGGAATTCCCGGAGCCGGTGATCGAGATCGCGATCGAGCCGAAGTCGAAGGCCGACCAGGAAAAGCTCGGCGTCGCGCTGGCGAAGCTCGCTGCGGAAGATCCGTCGTTCCGGGTGTCGACCGATCAGGAGTCGGGCCAGACCATTCTCAAAGGCATGGGCGAACTCCATCTCGACATCAAGGTCGACATCCTGCGCCGTACCTACAAGGTCGATGCGAATATCGGCGCGCCGCAGGTGGCGTTCCGTGAACGCGTCACCAAGCGCGCGGAAGTCAAGTACACCCACAAGAAGCAGACCGGCGGTACCGGTCAGTTCGCCGAAGTGTCGATCATCGTCGAGCCGAATGAGCCCGGCGCCGGTTACGTGTTCGAGTCCAAGGTCGTCGGTGGTTCGGTTCCGAAGGAATACATCCCCGGCGTTGAAAAGGGCCTCAACAGCGTGATGGGCTCGGGCGTCGTTGCCGGCTTCCCGGTGGTGGACGTCAAGGTTCAGCTCGTCGACGGCAAGTATCACGACGTCGACTCGTCGGCGCTGGCCTTCGAAATTGCGTCGCGCGCGGCGTTCCGCGAAGCGCTGCAAAAGGGCAAGTCGGTCCTGCTCGAGCCGATTATGAAGGTCGAAGTGGTGGACGCCGGAAGACTACACCGGGTCGGTCATCGGCGATCTGAATTCACGGCGCGGCCAGATCCAGGGTCAAGACATGCGCGGCAATGCCAACGTCATCAATGCGATGGTGCGGCTCATGAATATGTTCGGTTACGTGAATAACCTGCGCTCGATGAGCCAAGGCCGCGCAACCTTTACGATGCAGTTCGATCACTACGCGGAAGCGCCGGCGAACGTGTCGGCAGAAGTCCAGAAGAAGTTTGCCTGGCGGCAGTTAACGACTAAACGGAGAGAGTCATGGCCAAAGCAAAGTTTGAACGTAATAAACCGCATTGCAACATCGGAACGATCGGTCACGTCGACCACGGCAAGACGTCGCTGACGGCGGCGATCACCAAGGTGCTGGCGGAATCCGGCGGTGCGGACGTTCACCGCGTACGACCAGATCGACAAGGCGCCGGAAGAGAAGGCGCGCGGTATCACGATTTCGACCGCTCACGTCGAATACGAAACCAAGAATCGGCATTACGCCCACGTCGATTGCCCGGGCCACGCCGACTACGTGAAGAACATGATCACCGGTGCGGCGCAGATGGACGGTGCGATCCTGGTGGTGTCGGCTGCCGACGGCCCGATGCCGCAGACCCGCGAACACATCCTGCTCGCCAAGCAGGTTGGCGTTCCCGCGATGGTCGTGTTCCTCAACAAGTGCGACATGGTGGACGATCCGGAACTGCTCGAACTCGTCGAGCTCGAAGTTCGCGGAATTGCTTTCGAAGGTACGACTTCCCGGGCGACAAGATTCCGATCATCAAGGGTTTCGGCGCTCGCCGCCCTTGAAGACAAGGACAAGAAACTCGGCCACGACGCGATCCTGGAGTTGATGGCAGCTGTGGACAGCTACATTCCGCAGCCGGAGCGCCCGATCGACCTGCCGTTCCTGATGCCGGTGGAAGACGTGTTCTCGATCTCGGGCCGCGGCACCGTGGTCACCGGGGCGCGTTGAGCGCGGCATCGTCAAGGTCGGCGAGGAAATCGAATCGTCGGTCTTCGCGCTACCCCAGAAGACCATCGTCACCGGCGTTGAAATGTTCCGCAAGCTGCTCGATCAGGGCCAGGCCGGCGACAACATCGGCGCGCTGCTGCGTGGTATACCAAGCGCGAGGAAGTCGAGCGTGGCCAGGTGCTGTGCAAGCCGGGTTCGGTCAAGCCGCACACCAAGTTCAAGGCCGAGGCTTACATCCTGACCAAGGAAGAGGGCGGTCGTCACACCCCGTTCTTTACCAACTATCGTCCGCAGTTCTACTTCCGCACCACCGACGTGACCGGTGTTGTGCATCTGCCCGAAGGGCACCGAAATGGTGATGCCGGGCGACAACATCGCGATGGAAGTGCACCTGATCGTGCCGATCGCGATGGAAGAGAAGCTGCGCTTCGCTATCCGTGAAGGCGGCCGCACCGTCGGTGCAGGCGTCGTCGCAAGCATCATCGAATAAGGACGCGAATAGGAAGTGGCGAGTAGCGAATGAGAAATTTGCTACTCGCTATTCGCTACTCACTACTCGCTCTTAGAGAAGACAACGGCAATGAACGGCCAGAATATCCGCATACGTCTCAAGGCGTTCGACCATCGGATCCTCGATGCCTCGACCCGCGAGATCGTCAGCACGGCGAAACGTACCGGTGCCACAGGTTCGCGGACCTATCCCGCTGCCCACCCGCATCGAGAAGTTCACCGTCAACCGTTCGCCGCACGTCGACAAGAAGAGCCGCGAGCAATTTGAGATGCGCACCCACAAGCGCCTTCTCGACATTGTCGACCCGACACCGCAGACCGTCGATGCTTTGATGAAGCTCGACCTGGCTGCCGGCGTCGACGTCGAAATCAAGCTCTAAGTTTTCAGATCCCGTCCGAAGTTAGCGGACAGAAAGAACAGGAAGCACGCCGATGCGCTCCGGAGTGATCGCACAAAAGGTCGGGATGACACGGGTCTTTACGGAGACCGGTGAACATATCCCTGTGACCGTGCTGAAGCTGGGCAACTGCCAGGTGTTGGGTCACCGCACGACCGAGAAGAACGGTTATGTCGCGCTGCAGCTCGGTTCAGGGCTCGCGCAAGACCGTCTATCTGCCGAAGGCTGAACGCGGCCAGTTCGCGGTCGCCAAGGTCGAGCCCAAGCGCAAGGTCACCGAGTTCCGTGTGTCGCAAGACGCGCTGATCCCGGTCGGCGCTGAAATCCAGGCCGATCATTTCGTGGTCGGCCAGTTCGTCGATGTGACCGGTACTTCGGTCGGCAAGGGTTTTGCCGGCGGCATGAAGCGCTGGAACTTCGGCGGCCTTCGCGCCACCCACGGTGTGTCGGTATCGCATCGTTCGATCGGTTCGACCGGCGGACGTCAGGATCCCGGCAAGACCTTCAAGAACAAGAAGATGCCCGGTCACATGGGTGTCGATCGCATCACCACGCTCAATCTGCGCGTTGTGCAGACCGACGTCGAGCGCGGCCTGATCCTCGTCGAAGGCGCCGTTCCCGGCTCCAAGGGCGGATGGATCGCGGTGCGCGACGCCGTGAAGAAGGTGTTGCCGAAAGATGCGCCGAAGCCGGGCAAGTTCCGCCTGGTTGAAGGTGGCGGCGAGCAGGCTGCAGCTGCGCCGGCCGAGCAGGAGGGCGTGTGAGATGGAATTGAATGTCACCACGCTTGAAGGCAAGGCCGCTGGTTCGGTTCAGCTTTCCGACGAGATTTTCGGTCTGGAGCCGCGCAAGGATATCATCCAGCGCTGCGTCAACTGGCAGCTCGCCAAACGTCAGGCCGGCACCCACAAGACCCAGGGCCGTGCGGATGTCTGGCGCACCGGCAAGAAGATGTACAAGCAGAAGGGCACCGGTGGCGCCCGTCACGGTTCGGCCCGCGTGCCGCAGTTCCGCGGTGGTGGCCGTGCCTTCGGTCCCGTCGTGCGCTCGCATGCCTTTGCGCTTGCCGAAGAAGGTTCGCGCGCTGGCGCTGCGCCATGCGCTGTCGGCCAAGGTCAAGGACGGCAGCCTGATCGTGATCGAAACGGCGACGCTCCGAGGCGGCCAAGACCAAGGCATTGGTCGGACATTTCTCGGGGTCTCGGCCTGGACCAATGGCGTCTGATCATCGACGGCCGCCGAGGTCAATACCGGTTTCGCGACCGCCGCCCGCAACATCCCGAACATCGACGTGCTGCCGATCCAGGGCATCAACGTCTATGACATTCTGCGCCGCCAGAAGCTGGTTCTGACCAAGGCTGCGCTCGATGCGTTGGAGGCGCGCTTCAAATGAAGAATATCGATCCGCGCCATTACGACATCATCGTCGCTCCGGTCGTGACCGAAAAGGCGACCATGGCGTCCGAGCACAACAAGGTTGTGTTCAAGGTCGCCAGCAAGGGCGACCAAGCCGCAAATCAAGGAAGCCGTCGAGAAGCTGTTCGACGTCAAGGTGAAGAGCGTGAACACGCTGGTGCGCAAGGGCAAGACCAAGGTCTTCCGCGGCCAGTTCGGTTCGCAGTCGGATGTGAAGCGCGCTGTCGTGACCCTCGAAGAGGGCCACCGCATCGACGTCACTACCGGGCTATAGGGCGATACGACGATGGCATTGAAAAAATTCAACCCCACGACACCGGGCCAGCGCCAGCTGGTCATGGTCGATCGTTCGGCGCTGTACAAGGGCAAGCCGGTCAAGGGCTTTGACCGAAGGGCAAGCACTCCAGCGGTGGTCGCAACAACACCGGCCGCATGGTCGTGCGCTTTCGCGGGCCGGTGGCACAAGCAGTCCTATCGCATCGTCGACTTCAAGCGCACCAAGGTCGATGTGCCCGCGACCGTCGAGCGTCTGGAATACGATCCGAAACCGCACCGCCTTTATCGCGCTGCTGAAGTACACCGACGGCACCCAGTCCTACATCCTGGCGCCGCAGCGTCTGGCGGTTGGCGACACCGTGATCGCCGGCAACTATGTCGACGTGAAGCCGGGGCAATGTGATGCCGCTCGGCAACATGCCGATCGGCACCATCATCCACAATGTGGAATTGAAGATCGGAAAGGGCGGTCAGCTCGCGCGTTCCGCCGGAACCTATGCGCAGCTCGTCGGCCGCGACCATGACTACGTGATCGTTCGCCTGAATTCGGGCGAACAGCGCCTGGTTCACGGCCGCTGCACCGGCACCATCGGTGCGGTGTCGAACCCGGATCACATGAACATTTCGATCGGCAAGGCGGTCGTAACCGCTGGCTCGGACGCAAGCCGCATAACCGCGGCGTCTCCATGAACCCGGTTGGACCATCCGCACGGCGGCGGCGAAGGCCGCACCTCGGGCGGCCGTCATCCGGTGACACCGTGGGGCAAGCCGACCAAGGGCAAGAAGACACGTTCGAACAAATCGACCAACAGATTCATTCTCATCAGCCGCCACAAGCGGAAGAAGTAAGGAAACGCCGGACATGGTTCGTTCAGTCTGGAAAGGCCCGTTCGTTGAAGGCTCTCTGCTCAAGAAGGCAGATGTGGCCCGTGCGTCCGGCCGTCATGACGTGATCAAGATCTGGAGCCGCCGCTCGACCATCCTGCCGCAGTTCGTCGGTTTGGTGTTCGGTGTCTACAACGGCCAGAAGCATGTGCCGGTATCGGTCAACGAGGAAATGGTGGGCCACAAGTTCGGCGAGTTCTCGCCGACCCGTACTTCCATGGCCATTCTGGCGACAAGAAAGCCAAGAAGGCTTGAGGACTAAGCGATGAGCAAACCTAAGCGCGAACGGAGCCTCCCGGATAACGAGGCCAAGGCGATCGCCCGGATGCTGCGGGTGAGCCCGCAGAGCTTAACCTGGTCGCGCAGTTGATCCGCGGCCGGAAGGCTTCGGCTGCGCTCGCCGATCTGCAGTTTTCGCGCAAGCGGATCGCTGTGGACGTCAAGAGGTGCCTGGAATCGGCAATCGCCAATGCCGAAAACAACCACGACCTCGATTTTGAACGATCTGATCGTCTCCGAGGCTCATGTCGGCAACGGCATCGTGATGAAGCGTTTCGCACCGCGCGGCCGTGGCCGTTCGGGCCGTGTTTTTAAACCATTCTCGCAGCTGACGATCGTTGTTCGTCAGGTCGAGGCCGAGGCGAGCGCTTAAAGAGCGCGGGAGAATACGATGGGTCAGAAGATCAATCCAATCGGGCTGCGTCTTGGCATCAACCGGACGTGGATTCCCGTTGGTTCGCCGGCAAGAACGAATACGGCAAGCTGCTGCACGAGGATGTCCAAATCCGCGAGATCCTGCACAAGGAGCTCAAGCAGGCGGCTGTCGCCAGGATCGTGATCGAGCGTCCGCACAAGAAGTGCCGCGTGAACGATCCACTCGGCGCGTCCCGGCGTCGTGATCGGCAAGAAGGGCGCCGACATCGACAAGCTGCGCAAGCGGGTTGCCGACATCACCGCTTCCGACGTCGTCATCAACATCGTCGAAATCCGCAAGCCGGAACTCGACGCCACGCTGGTCGCCGAATCGATCGCGCAGCAGCTTGAACGCCGCGTCGCGTTCCGCCGCGCCATGAAGCGCGCGGTGCAGTCGGCGATGCGTCTTGGCGCGAGGGCATCGTATCAACTGCTCGGGCCGTCTCGGCGGCGCGGAAATCGCGCGCATGGAATGGTACCGCGAGGGCGGGTGCCGTTGCAACACGCTGCGCGCGGATATCGATTACGGCGTGGCGACTGCTTTCACCACGTTCGGCACCTGCGGCGTCAAGGTCTGGATCTTCAAGGGCGAAATCCTTGAGCACGACCCGATGGCCCAGGACAAGAAGATGGCTGAAGGCGACAATTCGCGGCCGCGTCGCGACGCTGCTTGAGCGCAATAGAGAAGGTTTGAGGGCGTAAGCCATGATGCAACCAAAGAAGGACGAAGTTCCGGAAGGCGCATAAGGGCCGTATCCACGGCGTTGCGACTTCGGGCGCGACGTTGTCATTCGGTCAGTTCGGCCTGAAGGCGATGGCGCCGAGCGTCTCACCGCGCGTCAGATCGAGGCCGCCCGCCGCGCGCTGACCCGTCACATGAAGCGTGCCGGCCGTGTCTGGATCCGCATTTTCCCGGACGTGCCGGTGTCGAAGAAGCCCGCTGAAGTCCGAATGGGCTCCGGCAAGGGTACGCCGGAATTGTGGGTGGCGCGGGTCAAGCCCGGCCGCGTGATTTTCGAGATCGATGGCGTAACCATTCAGACCGCCAAGGAAGCGCTGACGCTGGCCGCCGCCAAACTGCCGATCAAGACGCGCTTCGTCGCGCGCATTGCGGAATAGGATGTGATCATGGCCGAGATGAAAACCGCCGATATCCGAGCGATGAGCCCCGATCAAGATGGATGACGCCGTCCTCAATCTGAAGAAGGAGCGCTTCAATCTGCGTTTCCAGCGCGCCACCGGGCAACTGGAGAACACCTCGCGGCTGCGTGAAGCTCGCCGTGATATCGCCCGTATCAAGACCATCGCCGCGCAGAAGCGCGACGCGAAGAAGTAAGGGGCCCGACATGCCGAAACGTACGCTTCAGGGTTGTGGTCGTCAGCGACAAGCAAGCCAAGACGGTTGTGGTGCGCGTCGATCGCCGCTTTACCCATCCGATCTACAAGAAGACGATTCGCCGCTCGAAAAATTACCACGCGCACGACGAGAACAACGAGTTCAAGCCGGGCGACCAGGTGTGATCGAGGAAAGCAAGCCGATCTCGAAGTTGAAGCGCTGGACCGTGGTCCGGGGCGAGCAGAAGAAAACGGCCTGAGGTCAGGTTCGGCTCTGCCGGACTACTTTAGGAAATTTTAAGCGCGAACAAGCGCATCAGAAAGAGGACGAGGTGCATCAATGATTCAGATGCAGACCAACCTCGGACGTGGCCGATAATTCCGGCGCACGCCGTGTCATGTGCATCAAGGTGCTGGGGGTTCCAAGCGCCGTTTATGCCACCGTAGGCGACGTCATCGTCGTGTCGGCTCAAGGAAGCGATTCCGCGCGGCAAGGTGAAGAAGGGCGACGTGATGAAGGCTGTCGTGGTGCGGGACCGCAAGGACATTCGCCGCGCCGACGGTTCCGTCATCCGCTTCGACCGTAAACGCCGCCGTGCTGATCAACAATCAGTCGGAGCCGGTCGGCACCCGTATCTTCGGGCCGGTGCCGCGCGAGCTGCGCGCCAAGAACCATATGAAGATCATTTCGCTCGCGCCGGAGGTGCTGTGATGGCTGCCAAGATCCGGAAGGGTGACAAAGTTATCGTGCTGAACGGCCGTGACAAGGGTCGCACCGGCGAAGTGTTCGAGGTCCGTCCGACCGACAGCAAGGCGCTGGTCCGGGGCATCAACCTCGTCAAGCGTCACCAAAGCAGACCCAGGCGCAGGAGGCGGCATCATCTCGAAAGAGGCGCCGATCCCACCTGTCCAACATCGCGATCGTCGGCAAGGACGGCAAGCCGACGCGCGTTGGTTTCAAGATTCAGGCGGAAGGCACCAAGGTACGTATCGCCAAACGCTCGGGAGCAGAGATCGATGGCTGAGACCGCATACACGCCGCGCCTACGCGCGGAATACGACAAGAGCATCCGCAGCAAGCTGACGGAACAGTTCGGCTATGCCAACGTCCATGCAGGTGCCGCGCTTGGAGAAGGTTCGTGCTCAATCATGGGCGTCGGCGAGGCTGTCAACGACCGCAAAAAGGCGGAACTGGCGGCGGCCGATCTCGCGCTGATCGCGGGCCAGAAGCCGATCGTGACCTATTCGCGGGTTGCGATCGCGACCTTCAAGTGCGTGAAAACCAGCCGATCGGCTGCAAGGTCACGCTGCGCAAGGCCAAGATGTATGAATTCATCGACCGCCTGATCAACGTGGCGTTGCCGCGCGTGCGAGATTCCGCGGTCTCAACCCGAAGAGCTTCGACGGCCGCGGCAACTATTCGCTCGGCATCAAGGAACATATCATTTTCCCCCGAAATCGACTTCGACAAGATGGGCGAGGACGTGGGGCATGGGACGTCACGGTTTGCACCTCGGCGCAGAGCGACGACGAAGCAAGAGCATTGTTGACCGCATTCAATTTCCCGTTCCGGCAGTGAGAAGCTGAACACAAGCCTCTCAAACGCGGAAACCCAGGAGCCAAGCATGGCAAAAGAAGAGTTCGTCGAGAAGAACAACCGCCGCAAGCGGGATGACCAAGAACGCCGCGCCCAAGCGCGCGAAGCTGAAGGCCATCATCGCCGACAAGAACAAGCCGATGGAAGAGCGGTTTTGCCGCGACCCTGAAGCTCGCCGAGATGCCGCGCAATTCGTCGGCGACCCGGATTCGCAACCGTTGCGAAATCACCGGGCGTCCGCGCTCGGTCTATCGCAAGAACAAGCTCAGCCGTATCGCGCTGCGTGAACTCGGGTCCAAGGGCCTGGTTCCCGGGCTCGTGAAGTCGAGCTGGTAAGGGGGATCGGACATGTCAACGCACGATCCGATCAGGCGATCTCATCACCCGCATCCGCAACGCACAGATGCGCGCCAAGCCCAAGGTTTCGACCCCGGGCTCGAAGATGCGCGCCAATGTGCTCGAGGTGCTCAAGTCCGAGGCTACATCCGCGGCTATGCCAGCGTCGAGCATTCCTCGGGCCGCAGCGAGCTTGAGATCGAGCTGAAGTATTTCGACGGCGAGCCGGTCATTCGCGAGATCGAGCGGGTTTCGAAGCCGGGACGGGCGAGTTTACCGCCTCGGTCAAGAACCTGCCGCGCGTGAACAACGGTACTCGGTATTTCGGTATTGTCGACCGCCGAAGGGAATTATGGCTGACCACGAAGCGCGTTGAAGCGAATGTGGGCGGCGAAATTCTCTTCACGGTGTTCTGAGGAAGGATCAGTCATGTCACGTATCGGCAAACGGCCAGTGACGGTGCCTTCGGGCGTCACCGCGACCGTCGAGGGGCTGACCGTCAAGATGAAGGGGCCGAAGGGCCAGCTTCAGTTCGTCGTCCATGACGACGCTTGAGGTGAAGTTCGAGAACGGTTCGGTCAAGGTACATCCGCGGTTCGAAACCAACCGCGCGCAGGCCCTCTACGGGACCGCGCGTGCGCAGGTTGCGAACCTGGTCGCCGGCGTCACCAAGGGTTTCGAGAAGAAGCTCGAGATCACCGGCGTCGGTTATCGTGCCGCGTTGCAGGGCAAGAACCTGCAGCTGGCGCTCGGCTACAGCCACGATGTCGTCTACGCGATCCCGGAAGGCATCGCGATCACGGTGCCGAAGCCGACCGAGAACGTGATCACCGGCAACGATATCCAGCGCGTCGGCCAGGTCGCCGCCGAGATCCGCAGCTACCGTCCGCCGGAGCCCTATAAGGGCAAAGGCGTGAAGTATTCAGATGAATTTATCTTCCGCAAGGAAGGCAAGAAGAAGTAACGGAGCCGGTCATGTCGAGACTCAAGATTACGAATGCCCGGCGCAAGCAACGCGTAAGGTTGTCGTTGCGCCGCACGGCCAACGGCCGCCCGCGTCTGTCGGTGTTCCGTTCGTCGAAGCACATCTATGCCCAGGTCATCGACGACCTGAAGGGTGAGACGCTGGCTTCGGCCTCGTCGCTGGAGAAGGCGATGCGCGATACCGGCAACACCGGCGCCAACATCGATGCGGCGAAGGCGGTCGGCAAGTTGCTGGCGGAGCGTGCGGTAAAGAACGGTGTCACGGAAGTGGTGTTCGATCGCGGTGGCTATCTCTATCACGGGCGCGTCAAGGCGCTCGCGGATGCTGCGCGCGAGAGCGGGCTGAGCTTCTAAGTTTTAAGATTTGGAATTGAACAGGACTGGAGCGCAAGCTCCTTCAAGGATTGGAAAACACCATGGCAGCTGTGAACGCGAACGCGGCGGTGGCGGCCACAGGGGGCGGCCGGGAAGAGCGCGACAGCGAGTTCGTCGATAAGCTCGTCCACATCAATCGTGTAGCGAAGGTCGTCAAGGGCGGCAAGCGCTTCGGCTTTGCCGCGCTGGTCGTGATCGGCGATCAAAAGGGCCGGGTCGGGTTCGGCCACGGCAAGGCGCGCGAAGTTCCCGAAGCGATCCGCAAGGGCGACTGAATCGGCCAAGCGCAATCTGACCCGCGTGGCTCTTCGTGAAGGCCGTACGCTGCATCACGACATCGCCGGCCGTCACGGTGCCGGGCCGGGTCTATCTGCGCGCGGCGCCGGCGGGTACCGGCATCATCGCGGGTGGCCCCGATGCGTGCGGTGTTTGAGACGCTCGGCATCCAGGACGTGGTGGCGAAGTCGATCGGCTCGTCGAACACCCTACAACATGGTTCGCGCCACTTTCGACGCGCTCAAGCACCAGGATTCGCCGCGTTCGGTCGCGGCGCGACGCAACATCAAGGTGTCCACGCTGCAGTCGCGCCGTGTCGGTGGCGACGCCGAAGTGGTCGCTGAATAATAAACGCGCTGACGCGCCTTTTCGGAGTTACGACGATGGCCAAGGCCGCAAAGATGATCAAGGTCGAGCTGACCGGCAGCGCGATCCGCCGCCATCACTCGCAGCGTGCGACGCTGATCGGCCTCAAGCTCAACAAGATCGGCCGCGTCACCGAGCTGCAGGACACACCTGCGGTTCGCGGCATGATCGCGAAGGTTCAACATCTCGTTCGCGTCGTCGACGAGAAATAAGTCGGAGCATGATCCGAAAAGTGTTTAGCGGTTTTCGGTCAAGATCATGCTCTAGAGGAAGCTAACTATGAAGCTCAGCGATATCGCCGACAACGCCGGCTCGCGCAAGAAGCGCATGCGCGTCGGCCGTGGCATCGGCTCAGGCAAGGGCAAGACCGCCGGTCGTGGCGGCAAGGGCCAGACCGCGCGTTCGGGTGTGCGCATCAAGGGCTTCGAGGGCGGCCAGATGCCGCTGCATCGTCGCCTGCCGAAGCGTGGCTTCAACAACATTTTCCCGGGTCGAATATGCCGAGATCAATCTCGACCGTATTCAGGACGCGATCAATTCCAAGCTGATCGACGCCAAGGACACCCTCAACGCCGAATCGCTGGGTGAAAGCCGGCGTGATCCGCCGCGCCAAGGCCGGCGTGCGGCTGCTCGGTCGCGGTGAACTCAAGGCCAAGCTGACGATCGAAGTTCACGGCGCTTCGAAAAACCGCCATCGCGGCGGTCGAGAAGGCCGGCGGCACGGTGAAGATCCTGGCTCCGGCCAAGAAGGACGAAGGCGAGGCGGCGTAACATCTGCGTCATTGCCCCGCCTCAAGCGGGCAAATCGGCACGACGGAACGATGGGGACTTATCGAAGCCGAGCACCAAATAATGTCCGGCGTCCGCTGAGGGGTCCGCTTTCCCCGGATCTGACAGCGCAAGGGGCGCCCGGGAGAAAGCCAAACATGGTCTCAGCAGCGGAACAACTTGCAGCCAACCTCAATTTCGGCGCGCTGGCCAAGGCCGACGAACTGAAGAAGCGCATCTGGTTCACCCTGGGTGCGCTGCTTGTTTATCGGCTCGGCACCTACATCCCGCTGCCCGGCATCGATCCCAACATCTGGGAGCAGGTGTTCAAGTCCCAGGCCGGCGGCATTCTCGGCATGTTCAACATGTTCGCCGGCGGCGGCATCCACCGCATGGCGATCTTTGCGCTCAACATCATGCCGTACATCTCGGCCTCGATCATCATTCAGCTGCTGACCACGGTGTCGCCGCAGCTAGAAGCGCTGAAGAAGGAAGGCGAGGCGGGCCGCAAGACGCTGAACCAGTACACCCGCTATCTCACCGTGATTTCTCGCAGCTTTTCAGTCCTACGGTATTGCGGTCGGCCTTGAAGGCGCCGGCAATGTCGTCAGCGACCCCCGGCATGTTCTTCCGGATGTCGACCGCGATCACGCTGACCGGCGGCACCATGTTCCTGATGTGGCTCGGCGAGCAGATCACCTCGCGCGGCAATCGGCAACGGCATTTCGCTGATCATTCTCTCCGGCATCGTCGCCGAGCTGCCCTCGGCGCTCGCCAACATGCTCGAGCTCGGCCGCCAGGGCGCGCTGTCCACCGGTCTCATCCTGGTGGTGATCGTGATGGCGGTCGCCGTGATCGCCTTTATCGTGTTCATGGAGCGCGCGCAGCGGCGATTGTTGATCCAGTATCCAAAGCGCCAGGTCGGCAACAAGATGTTCGAGGGCCAGTCCTCGCATCTGCCGCTCAAGCTCAACACCTCGGGCGTGATTTCCGCCGATCTTCGCGTCCTCGCTATTGTTGTTGCCGACCACGGTCGCCAATTTCAACGCGGGCAAGGGACCGGAATGGTTCCAGTGGATCACCACCCAGCTCGGCCATGGCCGTCCGCTGTTTCTGATTCTCTATCTGGCGTTGATCGTGTTCTTCGCGTTCTTTTTATACCGCGATCGTGTTCAATCCGACCGAGACCGCGCGACAATCTCAAGAAGCAAGGCGGTTTCATTCCGGGTATCCGGCCGGGCGAGCGCACCGCCGAATATATCGATTACGTGCTGTCGCGCATCACGGTGCTCGGCGCGGTCTATCTGGCGATCGTCTGCCTGATTCCCGAAATTCTGATTTCCTACGCCTCGGTGCCGTTTTAACTTTGGCGGCACTTCGCTGCTGGATCGTGGTCAGCGTGACCATGGATACGGTGGCACAGGTGCAGGGTTATCTGCTCGCCCATCAATATGAGGGCTGATCAGGAAGTCGAAGTTGAGAGGGCGTCGCCGCTGACCGCCGGAATAGATGCATTTCGCTTTCGCCATCCGCGCTCGGCGCTGATTGTAGTTAGCGCTGCTGCTGATTTTTGAACTTAAGGTGCGCGATGAAATGCGCATCGAGCCGGGGGGGCAAACACTCATGAGAATTGATCCTTCTCGGACCGCCGGGAGCAGGCAAGGGGACGCAGGCCCAGCGGCTGATTCACCGATACGGTATTGTTCAACTCTCGACCGGCGAAATGCTGCGCGCGGCCGTGGCGGCGCAGACTCCGGTCGGGCCTCAAGGCCAAGGACATCATGGCCTCGGGTGGTCTGGTACCGGACGAGATCGTGATCGGAATCATCTCCGACCGGCTGGATCAGCCTGACGCCGTGAAGGGTTTTATCCTCGACGGTTTTCCGCGTACGGTGCCGCAGCCGCGGCGCTCGATGAACTGCTCAAGAAAAAGCACATCAAGCTCGATGCGGTGATCGAACTTCGCGTCAATGAAAGCGCGCTGCTGCAGCGGGTCGAGACCCCGGGTCGCGGAGATGCGCGCGCGGGGCGAGGAAGTGCGAATCGACGACACCCCGGAAGTGCTGACCAAGCGGCTGGCGAGCTATCGTTCGATGACGGAGCCGTTGATTCACTATTATTCCGAGCGGCGCAAACTGCCTAACGGTCGACGGCATGATGACCATCGAGCACGTTACGCGCGAGATTAACCGCATTCTGTCCGCCATCGGCGCTGTGGAAGCCAAGGCGTCCGAGAAGGGCCGCCAAGGCCAAGGCGGATACCAAGTTGAAGGCCAAAGTAGCCAAGCCGGCTGCCAAAGCCGCCAAAAAGCCCTCCAAATCAGCTGGTCGCAGCGCCAGTGCCGCTAAAAAGGCCGCCAAAACCTCCGGCAAGGCCGGGAAACCGGTGTCCAAGAAGGCCAAAAAGGCAGCCAAAAAGCCGTCCGGAAGGGCGCCCGCAGGTTCCAAGGCCCGCCCAAGAAGGCTGGAAAAGCCGCAAAAAAGGTCACGAAAAGGCGAGCTAAAGCATAGGGACGGTTGACGAAACCAACTTGAATCCTTTAATAAGCCCGGTATCCAGTCGGTTAGTTTCAGACGATGCCGGCCCCAAGACATCAAAGGGGAAGGGCGTCGTGTTCGCGTTTGTGAACACCTGCCCGAGATAGCTTAGAAAAATGGCCGGTCCGCGAGGGATCGGCGACAGGAGAGAAGTCCGTGGCCCGTATTGCCGGCGTGAATATCCCGACTAACAAGCGCGTCCTGATCGCGCTCCAGTACATCCATGGCATCGGCCAGAAGAATGCCGCCGACATCATGGAGAAGGTCAAGATTCCAGAAGATCGCCGCGTCAATCAGCTCAGCGATCAGGAAGTCCTGCAGATTCGTGAAGTGATCGACCGCGACTATCTGGTCGAAGGCGACCTGCGTCGCGAGACCGGGATGAACATCAAGCGTTTGATGGATCTCGGCTGCTACCGCGGCCTGCGTCATCGCCGCGGTTTGCCGGTGCGCGGTCAGCGCACCCACACCAACGCCGCGCACGCGCAAGGGTCCGGCCAAGTCGATCGCCGGCAAGAAGAAGTAATTTGGCGAATAGCGAATAGGGAGTGGCGAATAGTTTCCATTCGCTACTCGCCACTCGCTACTTCGCATTTTTTCAGGTGTAGCCGCTGGCATTACGGCGGCGTTGAGATCTTAGGAAAGGTTTTGGAATGGGCAAGGAAGCCACCCGCGTACGTCGTCGCGAGCGCAAGAACATCGCCTCCGGCATCGCGCACGTGAATTCGTCATTCAACAACACGACCATCACCATCACCGACGCGCAGGGCAACACCATTGCCTGGTCGTCGGCCGGCACGATGGGGTTTCAAGGGTTCGCGCAAATCGACCTCCCTATGCCGCGCAGGTCGCGGCGGAAGACGTTTCCAAGAAGGCGCAGGAACACGGCATGCGTACTTTGGAAGTGGAAGTTGCCGGCCCCGGTTCGGGCCGTGAAATCGGCGCTTCGTGCGCTGCAGGCTGCAGGCTTCACCGTTACGTCGATCCGCGACGTGACGACGATCCCGCACAATGGCTGCCGTCCGCGCAAACGCCGGCGGGTTTGATTTTTTAGTGCGTGGGCGGCTCTGCCGCCCGCGATGGTTTTGAGAAATTGCAAGCCGCGGACTGATCCGCGGGTCTCCAACGCCAGTGATCTCTTCGCGGATCGACTGCCAATGGGTGAAAACAGTGACGATCCAGAAAAATTGGCAAGAACTTATCCGCCCGAACAAGCTGCAGGTAACTCCCGGTCACGACGCCACGCGTTTTGCCGACCCTGGTTGCCGAGCCGCTTGAGCGCGGCTTCGGCCAGACGCTCGGCAACGCGCTGCGCCGCATCCTGTTGTCGTCGCTGCAGGGTGCAGCGGTGCAGTCGGTGCACATCGACGGCGTGCTGCACGAGTTCTCCTCGATCGCGGGCGTTCGTGAGGACGTCACCGACATCGTGCTGAACATCAAGGACATCGCGATCAAGATGCAGGGCGAAGGCCCCAAGCGCATGGTAGTGAAGAAGCAGGGCCCGGGCGCCGTCACCGCCGGCGACATCCAGACCGTTGGCGATGTCACCGTGCTCAATCCGGACCTGCAGATCTGCACCCTCGACGAGGGCGCGGAAATCCGCATGGAATTCACCGTCGCGTCCGGCAAGGGCTACGTCGCCGCCGAGCGCAATCGCCCCGAGGATGCGCCGATCGGCCTGATCCCGGTCGACAGCCTGTTCTCCCCGGTGCGCAAGGTCTCCTACAAGGTCGAGAACACCCGCGAGGGCCAGATCCTCGACTACGACAAGCTGACCATGACCATCGAGACCAACGGCGCGATCTCGCCCGACGATGCGGTGGCCTATGCCGCGCGCATCCTGCAGGATCAGCTCAACGTGTTCGTCAACTTCGAAGAGCCGCGCAAGGAAGTCGCGCAGGAGATCATCCCCGATCTCGCCTTCAACCCGGCCTTCCTCAAGAAGGTCGACGAGCTCGAGCTGTCGGTTCGTTCGGCCAACTGCCTGAAGAACGACAACATCGTCTACATCGGCGATCTCGTGCAGAAGTCGGAAGCGGAAATGCTCCGTACCCCGAACTTCGGCCGCAAGTCGCTGAACGAGATCAAGGAAGTGCTGGCCCAGATGGGTCTGCATCTCGGCATGGAAGTGCCGGGTTGGCCGCCCGAGAACATCGACGAGCTGGCCAAGCGTTTCGAAGATCACTACTGAGCATTAATCACCGCGGCCGGTTCTTCGTGAAAGAAGTCCCGGCCGTTTTATTTGGGCGAACGCAGGCGGCCCACCTGAGCATTGTCCGACGAACTGTCGCGACGGAAGAAGTACAGAGGAATATCACATGCGTCACGGCAAGGTTCATCGGAAGCTCAACCGCACGGCGGAACATCGCCGCGCGATGTTCGCCAATATGTGCGCGTCGCTGATCAAGCACGAGCAGATCGTCACCACGCTGCCCAAGGCCAAGGAGCTTCGCCCGATCGTGGAGAAGCTGGTCACGCTCGGCAAGAAGGGCGGTCTCGCCATGCGCCGGCAGGCGATCTCCGAGATGCGCGATCTCGACCAGACCAAGAAACTGTTCGACGTTCTCGCTACCCGTTACAAGGACCGCCAGGGCGGCTACACCCGCATCATCAAGGCCGGCTTCCGCTACGGCGACAACGCGCCGATGGCCGTGATCGAATTCGTCGACCGCGACGTCGATGCCAAAGGCCTCGATTCCGGCCCGGTGCAGGAAAAGGCCGCCGACGCGGCGTAAGCCTGATCCAGTGAATTGCTTTTCAGAAACGGCGCCTTCGGGCGCCGTTTTTTATTGGACTGTAATGATCGATGGCTGAACCCTGTCGGCTCCGCTTGCGGTCGCGTGCGTCGCTCCCGATATGCCCTGCAGCAACCATGGAGATGTCGCATGAATATCGATCTGAAGGGCAAGACCGCGCTGGTGACGGGTTCGACCGCGGGTATCGGCCACGCCATCGCCAAAGGCCTCGCCGGCTCAGGCGCGGACGTGGTGGTGAACGGCCGCACACAGGCCAAGGTCGATGCCGCGGTGGCCGCCATTGCCAAGGCTGTGCCCGGCAGCAAAGTCCGTGGCGTCGCGGCTGATGTCTCGACCGCAGCGGGCTGCCAGACACTGGTTGCGGCGCTACCGGATGTGGACATCCTGATCAACAATGCCGGGATTTTCGAGCCCAAGGGTTTTCTCGATATTCCCGATGAAGACTGGAGCCGGTTCTTCGAAGTCAATGTGATGTCGGGCGTGCGGCTTTCGCGGGCCTATTTGCCTAGCATGCTCAAGCGCAATTGGGGCCGCATCGTTTTCATCTCCTCGGAATCCGCGCTGAATATTCCCAAAGAGATGATCCATTACGGCATGACCAAGACCGCGCAGCTCGCGGTGTCGCGCGGTCTCGCCGAAATGACCCGCGGCACGGCGGTGACCGTCAATTCGGTATTGCCGGGACCGACGATGTCGGAGGGCGTCGAAACCTTCGTGAAGGATCTCGCGAAGCAAAACGGTCAGTCGGTGGACGAAGCGGCGTCGCAATTCGTCAAGCAGTTCCGCCCGACCTCGCTGTTGCAGCGCTTTGCCAGCGTCGAGGAGATCGCGAATATGGTGGTCTATATCAGTTCAAAGGAAGCATCGGCGACCAACGGCGCCGCGCTCCGTGCCGAGGGTGGCATTGTGCAGACGATTGCGTGAGGAGGGAATCGTAGGGTGGGCAAAGGCGCTCTCGCGCCGTGCCCACCATCTACTTCTGCGCTTCAATGGTGGGCACGCTTCGCTTTGCCCACCCAAGTCAGAGTCCTACCACCCCTCCAGCACGATCTTGCCGCGCGATTTTCCCGACTCCAGCAGCGCATGGGCGCGCTTCAGGTTGGCGGCGTTGATGGTGCCGAACGCCTGATCGAGCGTGGTGCGCAGCACGCCCTTGTCGATCAAATCGGCCACGTCGTTGAGCAGGGCGTGCTGGCCGATCATATCAGCCGTCTGGAACGAGCTGCGGGTGAACATCGATTCCCAGTGCACTGAAACCGACTTGCCTTTGAAGGCCGCGACATTGAATTCCGCGGGATCGTCGATCAATCCGTATTTGCCCTGCGGCGCGATGACATCCGCCAGCGCCTTGTAGTGATCGCCGGTATTGGTGAGGCTCGCGATCAGCGCCACCGGCGGCAATTTCAATTTGTCGATCTGCTCTTTCATCGGCTTACTGTGATCGATCACGGCATGGGCGCCGAGATCGAGGCACCATTTCTGCGATTCCGGCCGGGATGCGGTGGCCACCACGGTGAGACCCGTAAGGCGCCGGGCGATCTGGGTCAGGATCGAGCCGACGCCACCAGCGCCGCCGATGATCAGGAGCGTGCGTGGATCGACGCTTCGGCCGGGGACCGCGCCAAGCCGATCGAACAGCAGTTCCCAGGCGGTGATCGAGGTCAGGGGCAGGGCGGCTGCCTCGGCGAATGACAGCGTGGCCGGCTTGCGGCCGACGATACGCTCATCCACCAGGTGAAATTCCGAATTGGTGCCCTGGCGCTGGATCGAGCCGGCGTAATAGACCTCGTCGCCCGCCTTGAACAGCGTCACCTCGGGGCCGACGGCATCGACCACCCCGGCGGCGTCATAGCCGAGAATCTTGGTCTCGCCTTCGGGCGGGGCCGCGCGTTTGCGGACCTTGTAATCGACCGGATTGACGGAAATCGCCTTGACGGCGACCCGGATGTCGCGCCCGGCCGGTTGCGGTTTGACAGTCTCGAAATCGATTAGCGCATCTGCCGCATCGGTGGGCAGCGATTTCTGATATCCGACGGCCTTCATGGGCGGTTCTCCTTGTTGCCGGCCGTAACACCGGCCCCAAGACTAGGTGCGATTTTGCCGGCCGAATTGCAAGATGGCCGTGAAGGCCTATCGACGGCCGGGCCCGATCGGCTCCATAGCCCGCCGTTCCCGAAAGCCCCCCATCACTTCTATTCGTGCGCCCGGGGGCCTATATTCGCCCGATCCATTCTCGGGAATCCCCTCATGATCGTTGTTCGCATTTTCACGGCATTGCTGGTTATTTGGGCCGCGACGGCCCCGGCGATGTCCCAGGACCGGCGCGTGCCGGCCTCGGGCGCGGAAACTCAAGCTCTCCTACGCGCCGATCGTGCAGCGGGTGCAGCCGGCGGTGGTCACCGTCTATGCCGCCAAGGTGGTGCAGGACCGCAATCCCTTGCTCGACGATCCGATCTTCCGCCGCTTTTTCGGCGTCCCCGGCGGCCAGCAGCAGGAGCGGGTGCAGCGCTCGCTCGGCTCGGGCGTGATGGTGGATGCCTCCGGCCTGGTCGTGACCAACAACCACGTCGTCGAAGGCGCCGACCAGTTCAAGGTGTCGCTCTCCGACAAGCGCGAATTCGAGGCCGAGATCGTGCTCAAGGACAGCCGGACGGATTTGGCCATTCTTCGGCTGAAAGACGTCAGCGAAAAATTCCCGACGCTCGACTTTGCCAATTCCGATGAACTGATGGTCGGCGACGTCGTGCTGGCGGTCGGCAATCCCTTCGGCGTCGGACAGACCGTCACCCACGGCATCATCTCGGCGCTGGCGCGCACCCAGGTCGGCATCACCGACTACCAGTTCTTCATCCAGACCGATGCCGCGATCAATCCGGGCAATTCGGGCGGCGCGCTGGTCGACATGACCGGCAAGCTCGCCGGCATCAACACCGCGATCTTCTCGCGCTCCGGCGGCTCTCAAGGCATCGGCTTTGCGATTCCGGCCAACATGGTGCGGGTGGTCGTAACCTCGGCCAAGAGCGGGGGTAAGGCGGTCAAGCGGCCGTGGCTCGGGGCGCGCCTGCAGGCGGTAACGCCGGAGATCGCCGAGACCATGGGACTTCGCCTGCCTTCCGGCGCACTGGTCGCCAACGTCGTTGCCGGCAGCCCGGCGGCGCGGGGCGGGCTGAAATTGTCCGATCTGATTGTCACGATCGATGGACAGACGGTCGAGGATCCCAACGCGTTCGATTATCGCTTTGCCACGCGCCCGCTCGGCGGCAAATCAGAGGTTGAAGTGCAGCGTGGCGGCAAACCTGTAAAATTGTCGATCCCGCTGGAGACCGCACCCGACACCGGCCGCAACGAAATCGTGCTGACGACGCGCTCGCCGTTCCAGGGCGCCAAGGTCGCCAACATTTCGCCGGCGGTTGCCGACGAACTGCATCTGGATTCGGATACCGAGGGCGTGGTGGTGACGGATATCGCCGATGGCGGCACCGCTGCCAGCGTCGGCTTCCAGAAGGGCGACATTATTCTCGCCGTCAATAATCAGAAGATCGCCAGGACCAGCGATCTCGAAAAGGCGACGCGCGACACGTCGCGGCTATGGCGCATCACGTTGGTGCGCGGCGGCCAGCAGATCAACGTTACGCTTGGCGGATGAGCCCGAAGCGCCCACGCGAAGGTGTCAACCTGTTCGCCGCTGCGGGGATGGAGCAGGACGCCCCGCATCCGCTGCCGGATAGATTGCGCCCGCGTACGTTGTCGGATGTCGTCGGTCAGGATCATATTCTGGGGCCGGACGGCGCACTGACGCGGATGCTGGCGACCCGCACGCTGGGTTCCCTTGTGTTCTGGGGACCGCCGGGCACCGGCAAGACCACGGTCGCGCGGCTGCTGGCGGACGCCACCGAATTACATTTCGAGCAGCTCTCGGCGGTATTCTCCGGCGTTGCCGATCTGAAGAAGGCGTTCGACGCGGCCCGCGCGCGGCGCGAAATGGGTAAGGGAACGCTGCTGTTCGTCGACGAGGTCCATCGATTTAACCGCGCGCAGCAGGATTCGTTTTTGCCGGTGATGGAAGACGGCACCGTGGTGCTGGTCGGTGCCACCACCGAAAATCCCTCGTTCGAGCTCAACGCCGCTTTGCTGTCGCGGGCGCGCGTGCTGGTGTTTCATTCCCTCGATACCGCCGCGATCGAAAAGCTGTTCGCGCATGCCGAGCGTATCGAGGGCAAAAAGCTGCCGCTCGATGCCGAAGCCCGCGCCGTATTGGTGCGGATGGCCGACGGCGACGGCCGCGCCGCACTGACGCTGGCCGAAGAGGTCTGGCGCTCGGCGCGCGAGGGCGAAATCTTCAATGCCGAGAAATTGCAGGACATCCTGCAGCGCCGCGCGCCGATCTACGACAAATCGGCTGACGGACATTACAACCTGATCTCGGCGCTGCATAAATCGGTGCGCGGCTCCGATCCCGATGCGGCGCTGTATTATCTCGCGCGCATGATGGACGCGGGTGAAGACCCGCTGTTTCTGGCGCGGCGCGTGGTGCGGATGGCGGTCGAGGATATTGGTCTGGCCGATCCGCAGGCGCTGGTGATCTGCAATGCCGCCAAGGACGCCTATGATTTTCTCGGCCATCCCGAGGGCGAACTGGCGATTGCGCAGGCGGTGATCTATCTGGCCACCGCGCCGAAATCCAACGCGGCCTACAAGGCGTTCGGCGCGGCGATGCGCGTGGCGAAGGAGGGGGGCTCGCTGCTGCCCCCAAAACACGTCCTGAATTCACCGACCAAGCTGATGAAGTCGGAAGGCTACGGCGGCGGCTACGAATATGATCACGACACGCCGGAGGCGTTTTCCGGACAGGATTATTTCCCCGAAGCGCTGGGGCGCCAGACCTTCTACGATCCGCCCGACCGCGGCTTCGAGCGCGAAATCCGCAAGCGGCTGGATTACTGGGCGAAGCTGAGGGCTCAGCGAGGAAACACCTGAAATCCTGACGGATTAGAGCTATTTCGCCGTGACGATTCGGCACTTTTGCGCTACCCCAACGGCTTAGTCTGGAGCTGCAACCATCATGAGCCGTCGCGTCAAGAGACCATTGGCGAAACGCCCATCGGGCGACCGCCCGAAGGGGGCGCGGCCCTATCGGGGTTCCCAGGCGGAACGGCCGCAGGGTCATCGTCCAGGCGGCAAACCGCCGGCAAGGTTCTCAGCCCCGGCGCCGCGCCCGGCGAAGCCCTTTGTCCCCGAGCCCGAAAAGATCGTCGTCGAGCCGCCGCCGCTTCCGACAAAAGTCCAGACCGTTGTCGTGACCGCGGACGAGAACAACATGCGCGTCGATCGCTTTCTGGAAGCGCGTTTTCCCCGGCCTGTCATTCTCGCACATCCAGCGCATCGTTCGTAAAGGCGAACTACGCGTCAACGGCAAGCGGGCTGACAGCAAGGACCGCATCGAAGAGGGCCAGAGCATTCGCATCCCGCCTCTCAAGCTCGACACGCCAAAGGTCGCGGGCGAGCTCTCGGAAGCCGCGAACAAGACGCTGCAGACGCTCAAGGACATGATCCTGTTCGAGGATGCCGACGTCATGGTGCTGAACAAGCCCGCGGGGCTTGCAGTGCAGGGCGGTTCCGGCGTCACGCGCAACGTCGACGACATGCTTGAAGTGATGCGCGACGCCAAGGGACAGAAGCCGCGTCTGGTGCATCGGCTCGACAAGGAAACCGCGGGCTGTCTCCTGATCGCAAAAACGCGCTTTGCGGCTACCGCGCTGACCGGATCGTTTCGCCATCGCTCGGCGCGCAAGATTTACTGGGCACTGGTGGCCGGCGTGCCGAAACCGAAGCAGGGCCGTATCTCGACATATCTGGCCAAGGAAGAGAGCGAGGACGATACCATCATGCGCGTCGCGGCGCATGGCGACGAGGGCGCCAGTCACGCTGTGACCTATTACGCGGTGGTGGAAACATCGGCGCAGAAGCTCGCCTGGGTTTCGCTCAAGCCCGTGACGGGGCGGACCCATCAATTGCGTGCACACATGGCGCATATCGATCACGCCATCATCGGCGATCCCAAATATTTCAACAAGGAAAACTGGCAATTGCCAGGCGGCCTGCAAAAGCGGCTGCATCTGCTCGCGCGCCGGATCGTGATTCCGCATCCGCGCGGCGGCGTGATCGACGCAACTGCGCCGCTGCCGCCGCACATGCTGCAGTCCTGGAACCTGCTCGGCCTCGAGGCCGACCGGTTCGACCCGATCGAGAACGCCCCCGAAGAGTGACGCCGTGTGACGGCGTCCCATGTGCCGCCGTCGATATTTGCCCGGAGAGAGCAAGAACGATCAAATCAGGGGCGCGCTATTGAGGTAGTGCTTCGGTCTGTTCTGGCACCTGGCAACCATCGTACAATTTTGGGGACTTCGCATGATCCGGAATCTGTTGCGCGTCGCGCTGTTCTTTTTCCTTCTCTGCGGGACGACCGCCAACGCCCAGACACTCGCGCTCGTCGGAGGCAGCGTCTACGCGTCGCCTGAGGCAACTCCGCTTCCCGATGCCGTCGTTGTGACCTCCGGCGGCGCCATCACCGCGATCGGCCGCCGCAGCGAGGTCCAGATCCCCGGGGATGCGCGTGTCATCGACTGCACCGGCAAGACCATCGTTGCGGGATTCTGGAACAGCCACGTTCATTTCACGCAAGAACCCTGGCGAGATGCCGCCAACGCGCCGGTAGCGACGCTGGAAGAACACATGCGGCTGATGCTGACCAAATGGGGTTTTACGACCGTGTGGGATCTCGGGTCCGACCCCAGAGATACCTTGGCATTGCGCCGTCGCATCACTGCGAATGAAGTCGCGGGGCCCAATATCTTTTTGGCCGGCAGCATCTTCCCCAGGGGTGGTCACCCCGTTTATTTGCCGGCTGAAATGCAACTTCCCGAAGCCGCGACGCCGGACGAAGCCACGCAGATGGCGCGCGGTTATCTCGGGATGGGCCTCGATGGCGTTAAATTGTTCACCGGCGCCTATATGGGCGAGAAGCCCGTGGTGAATATGGATCCGGCGATCGCGAAGGCCGCAGTGGATATCGCGCATGCGCAGGGCAAGCCGGTATTCGCCCATCCGCAGAACAGGACGGGACTCGAGACGATGATTGTGGCCGGTGTCGATGTGATGGCGCACATCATTCCCGGCGAGCCGGCCTACAGCACGGAGCAACTTGCCCGGTTCAAGGCGCAGGGTACCGCGCTGACCCCGACGCTCGCGCTGTTCGCACACGTGCCCGGCGGACCTGCGATGGCGGCGCGCTTTGTGGATTCTGGCGTCGACCAGCTCAAGGTATTTTCGGACAATGGCGATGTTGTTCTGTTCGGCACCGATGTCGGCTTTACCCAGCTTTATGACACGACGCAGGAATTCGAACTGATGCACCGCGCGCTTTCGGAACGGCAGGTGCTGGCGTCGCTGACGATCAATCCGGCGCAGTATTTCAAAGCTACAAAGAAGGGCAGGGTCGAGAAGGGGTTTGATGCGGATCTGGTGGTGCTGGACGGTGACCCGCTCGCCGACGTGCACAACCTCGCCAAGGTCGCCTACACCATTCGCGCGGGGCGGATCATTTATGAGAAGCCGTGAAAGTTCGCTCGTGGCTTCATGGTTCGAGACGCGCATCGTAGCCAAGTTTACGCAGGCTACGTACACTTGCCTGCGTGACGCGCCCCTCACCACGAGGAGCTCAAGAGGAAGTGAAGCAATACCTCTCGTGTCCCGGACGCGGTGCAGCGTTCCTTACGCTGCTCCGCAGAGCCGGGACCCAAGCACTCGAGATGGAGAACGATGGATCCCGGATCAGCAGCGCACCGCAAGAGCGTTGCGCAGCATCCGGGGAACGCATTCCTCATCCTGAAGAGCGCGCATGGCGCGCGTCTCGAAGGATGAAAGCAGACATTGCATTAGGAAAAGCGCTAATTCCGGTACTGCGCCAGAAACAGGCGCAGCGAATCGTGCGGGCTCTCGACATCCGATATCACCCAGCCCTCCGGGCCATTCACGAGGATGAAGTTCAGCGTCACGGCGCGGCCCTGATTGTTGAAGGCCGCAACGACATAGGTCTTGTCGAATTGCTTGCGCAGGATCGATATCGAGACCGCACTTATTTTCCAGGTC
Source organism: Bradyrhizobium sp. (assembly GCA_037201505.1). GTDB lineage: Bacteria > Pseudomonadota > Alphaproteobacteria > Rhizobiales > Xanthobacteraceae > Bradyrhizobium. The sequence continues at coordinate 44,678 of JBBCHO010000015.1, read as the reverse complement.
GGGCTCTGGACCAGAAAGTCATAGGGCGGTTTGTGTGAAGCGCTCCAGGCCTCGCGCAGGCTGGGATCGAAGAACTGGCGCACGGTGTCGGGATCATGCGGCAGTCCGCTCGATAGATCCGACGATCTGTCGCCATAATAAGCGTAGACATTGCGGACCAGCGATTCCGGGGAACGGAATCCTGCTGCAGCCGGCGAAATGCCGACCGCGAGAACGAGGCTTGCCAGCCAAATCCGCATCGTCATCACCGCCAGCTCGCTTTATTTGCAGCCATGCTTGTCGTACCCTGCCAACAGATATCATCGCCGCACGGAAGCCAAAAACGCAAATGCGTGAATTATTCGACGAAGTCGCCGGCCATTCACCGCTTGATCCGGAGGAGGCGGTACGCCGTACCACGCGTGCGCCGCGCCGCAAGCGGTTTTATGCTAAAGTGGATGTCGCGGAAACGGTCGACGGATTTGCGATTACGCTCGATGACAAGACGGTCCGCACCCCTTCGGGCCGCGCGCTGGCGGCGCCGAACCGCGCCATCGCCGACGCGATGTCGGGGGAGTGGGGCGCACAGGTCGAGTTCATTGATCCCCTGACCATGCCCACTACGCGCTTTGCCAACAGCGTGCTCGATGGCGTGGTCGATCGGGTCGATGCCGTCGCGGAGGATATCGCCAAATATTTCGGATCGGATCTGCTGTTCTATCGCGCCGGCCATCCCGAGGCGCTGGTGGCGCGCGAGGCCGCGCAGTGGGACCCTATTCTGTTCTGGGCCGCGGATACGCTCGGCGCGCATTTCATCCTCGCCGAGGGCATCATGCATGTCCGCCAGCCCGATACCGCGATTGCTGCGGCGCGCGCGGCGCTGCCGTCCGATCCCTGGTCGATCGCGGCGCTGCATGTGATCACGACATTGACCGGCTCGGCGCTGCTGGCGCTGGCGCTGCTGCGTGGCGTGATCGATCCGGATCAGGTCTGGGTCGCGGCCCATGTCGATGAGGATTGGAACATCGAGAAATGGGGCGTTGACGAGGAAGTCGCGGCGCGCCGGGCGGCCCGACTGGTCGATTTCCAGGCCGCCGCAGGCATTCTGAAGGCCCTGAATCCGGGCTTCGGTTAACGGCAGGTTTACGGCGCCGGGGTAGCGTCGCCGGGGCCTGACCCGGTGAAGCAATCCTATGTCGATCATCATAACGCCGAACATTCCGCTGGTTGCCGCGCAGGGCGCGAGCGCGGATGTCGTGCTGCAGCCGGGCAGCGTGATCAGCGCCAAGGTGCTGCAGATCCTCGGTGGCGACCAGGTGAAAATCTCGATTGCCGGCCAGGCGCTCGACGTGCAGTCGCAGGTGCCGCTGCAGGCCGGCCAGACGCTGCAGCTTCAGGTGTCGCAGACCCAGGACGGCAGTATCGGGCTCGCGGTGGTCAGTCAGCAGGGCGGCGCCGCGGCAAGCCAGAGCGCTGGCAATGCGACCACGACAGGCGACAGCGTGACGCTGGCGCCAGCATCGTGACCAACCTCGCGGCCCCGGTCGCGCCCGGGGACCGTCGCTGGTCAACCAGCTCACCGCGCTTGAGACATCAGCGGTCTCGGCCGCGGCCCAGACCGCGGCGACCCAGCAGACTTCGTTGGGGACGCTGTTCGCCAATCTTGGCGTCGCCGCCGGGCTGAGCGGTTTGCCGCCGCAGGTCCAGCAGGCGGTGGCGCAGGTGCTGGCGCAGCAAACCAGTCTCGATGCGGGTCTGACCGGCGACGACATCAAGCAGGCGTTCCAGAGTTCTGGCTTATTTCTGGAGGCGTCGCTGGCGTCGGGATCGGTGGCGTCATCCGGCGCGGTGCCGGATCTCAAGGCGGCGCTGATCGTGTTGCGTCAGGTACTGACGACGTCGCTCGGCACCGCGCCGGTCACGGCGGGCACGTCGGTGGCGACAACCACCGCGTTGCCAAGCGCGACCGCAGCGGCGGCATCGCAAAGCACAACGCCAGCCGAGGTCGTCGTGCCGGACGGCATCACGCCGACAATTGCAGGGGCAACAGCGCAACTTGGTACGCCACCAGGCGCCATCGTGATCGAGCAGGGCGCCGACCCATCCGCTCAACTATCGCAGCCCGTCACGATCATCGCCGGACCGGAAACGCCGACCACCGTATCGCCCTCGATTGTGCCATCGCTGGCATCCGAGACCACCGCGACCACACCCTCGTCGCAAACTGCAGCAACGGAGGTCGCCTCCGATATCCTCGACCTCGGCGCTGCGAACGGCATCATCTCATCCGCCGCGACGCCGGCCGACGCCGCGGCGCGGGCCGCCGTCAGCAGTGCGGCGCTCAATCTGCTGCAGGAGGCCGTGCAGGGCAGTCCGCTGGCGGTGGGAAATCTCAGCAAGTTTGCGTTCGACAACAGCCAGACGCTCGCGCTGCTCCCGTCCGTGACGGGCGTGCGCACACTCGGGGTCGATGATTCCGAATTCGCGCGCACCAATCTGCCGCCGCCACCGCTCAACGGCGCCTTACCCGCCGCGCAGCCGGTGCTGCCCGCGACGCTGATCTCGAAAGCGCCGGTTGAGGCGACGCTGCAACATCTGCTCACAGATACCGATGGCGCGATTGCACGGCAGACGCTGCTGCAGGTGGCGTCGCTGCCGGGCCAGCCCGATGCGGCCACCGGGCGGGTCGATCCCACCGGGCTCCGTTGGAATTTCGAAATCCCGTTCGCGACGCCGCAGGGCACCGCGATGGCGCAATTCGATATTTCGCGCGACGGTGGCGGCCGCGAGGCCGGCGCGGCCAAACCGGTCTGGCGCGCGCGGTTCTCGCTCGATGTCGAGCCCGCCGGTCCGGTTCATGCGATGATATCGCTGAGCGGCGATAAAACTTCCGTGCGGATGTGGGCGGAACGGCCCGCGACCGCGACGCAATTGCGCGCGGGTGTCTCGCAGCTCAGCCAGGCTTTGAGCCGCGCCGAATTGCAGCCCGGCGATATCGTCGTGCGCGATGGCGCACCGGTGCAAGCGGTCTCGGCGCCAACAGGGCATTTTCTGGACCGCGCGCTATGAGCGTCGATGTCAGGAACCAGCTCGCGGTCGCGCTGCACTACGACAAGACCGGCGCGCCCCGCGTCATCGCCAAGGGCAAGGGCTCCATCGGCGCCAAGATCATCGAGGTCGCCAAGGCCCACGATATCCCGATCGAAGAGAACGAAGTGCTGGCCGGCGCGCTTTCGAATGTCGAACTCGGTGACGAAATTCCGGCGGAACTCTACAAGGCCGTGGCGGAAGTGCTGATCTTCGTGCTGCGGCTGTCGGGACGGATCAGGTAGAGACGGGTCTTTATAACTCTCCGCTCGTCGTCCCTGCGAATGCAGGGACCCATAGCCACCGGCCTCTGTTTTGCGAAGAACGTCGACCACCGTACCTTTGCGTTAGATCACGCGGTATGGGTCCCTGCGTTCGCAGGGACGACAGCGGGGGTGTTTGCGAGTCATCATTTCACCACGAGCCATCCGCATCGTCGCCGCCTGTTGAAACCGTATCTGACGTCGCCATGCCATTCACTCGCCGCCATTTGCTCGGCGCGCTCGCGGGCCTATCGCCGTCGCGCGCCTTTGCCGATGTCGTGTACCAGCGCAGTGAAATCCGCGAGGATCTGGCCAAACATTTCGCCGATGCCGGCACCGCCGGTACCTTCGTCGGCTACAAGATCGACGATTATCTCGTGATAGCCAGCGACAGGGATCGCTCGGGTGAGGCGAAGTTGCCGGCTTCCACCTACAAGATTCCGAATTCGTTGATCGCGCTCGAGACCGGCATTGTCGGCGATCCCGACAAGGACATCTTCGAGTGGGACGGCGTCGTCAGGGACATCGAGGCCTGGAATAAGGACCACACCTTGCGCTCGGCGATGGCGGCCTCGGCCGTGCCGGTCTATCAGGAGATCGCGCGCCGCATCGGCGCGGAGCGGATGCAGAAATATGTCGATCTCTTTGAATACGGCAACCGCGATATCGGCGGCGGCATCGATCAGTTCTGGCTGACCGGTAACTTACGCATCGATCCGGTGCAGCAGGTCGATTTCGTCGACCGGTTGCGGCGCGGCACCTTGCCGGTGTCCAAACGCAGCCAGGATTGGGTGCGCGATATTCTGCCTGTTACCAAAGTGGGCGACAGCATCATCCGCGCCAAATCCGGGCTTCTTGGGGCTGAGGTCGGCAAGCCGTCGCTGGGCTGGATGGTGGGCTGGGCCGAGAAGGGCAGCGCGCAGACTGTGTTCGCGCTCAATCTCGATGTCCGCGAGCCGCGCCATGTCGGCGATCGCATGAAGATTTCCCAGCAGTGCCTGACCGATATCAGCGCGATCTGATTGATCGGTACGCGATCCCGCTGGCGTGGGAAACCCGGCTGGATTAGCATCCCCGTACAACCAAGAAACGTACGGAGGAAATCATGAAATCTGCCATCTGGATGTCATCGATGATGCTCGCCGCGGCCGGCGGCTGGCTTGCCGCGACCATGTTCCCGCAGGCCGCGACCAGCAAGGAAACCGCGCTTTCCGCAACTCACCATGGACCAGCTCAGCGACGCGCAAAAGCCGCTCGGCGAGCAGGTGATGAAGATCTCAAGCGTGGGTCTCGGCGGACCCTACAATCCGATCATGCGCAGCCCCCGTGCTGGGTCAGCGGCTGTTCGATCTGTTTCATTATCTGCGCTGGGAAACCACAGTCCCGACCAGGCTGAATGAATTCGCGATCCTGATCATCGGGCGGCAATGGCGCTCGCAGGTCGAATGGTTCGCGCACGCGCCGCTGGCGGCGAAGGCGGGTCTTTCCGCCGATATCATCGCCGAACTCAAGACCGGCAAGCGGCCCTCGGGCATGGCCGAGGATGAAGCCGTGGTCTACGATTTCGTCACTGAATTGACCACCACGCAAAAGGTGTCAGACGAAACCTACGCGCGGACCAAGAATATCTTTAATGATCAGCAGGTCGTGGATCTGACGGGCGTCGCCGGCAACTACGTGATGGTCGCGATGATGCTGGCGATGGCCGAGGAAACCACGCCCCCCGGCAAGGAGCCGCCGTTCAAGGTGGGGGAGAAGTAGGGGGACCATGCTGTCATTCCGGGATGGTCCGAAGGACCAGACCTCAGATGCGCAATCGCGCATCGGGGAATCTCGAGATTCCGGGTTCGATGCTTCGCATCGCCCCGGAATGACGGACGCTTTAGTTACAGTGCTAGTTGAGAACGTGCCGCTTCACCCCAACCTGAACACCACGTTCAAAAACTCACTCACCGCCTTCTTCGCCTGCTCAGCCGTTGCCGGATTGCCGCCGACATGCGGGTTCAGCTCAATACAGGCATCACTATAGCCGAACGGCTTTTGCGTATCGGCATTCATCAAGACGCCGCCTTCGCCTTCCCGGATGTGGCAGTTGCGCGCGGTCTGGGCATTGGCGGAAACCGTGGTGGCGGACACGCCGAGCAGGCCGGCATCGAAGGCGTGTTGTGAATCCGGATATTCCGTCAGCACCACATCGCGTTTGGCGTCCTGCAGCCGCGCGACATAGGCCTTGCAGCTTGCGACCGGGTTGTAATCATCAGGCGTGCCGTGAAAGATCCGGATCGGGCGGGCCGCGACTTCCGTATCGGTGGCGTAGGTGGTCGAGCAATCCGGATAGAACGGAATATAGCCGGCGAATTGCGCGCCGGATTTATTCCAGAGCTTGTTGAAACGATCGAGGCTCGCATAGAGCGTGGCCTGTCCGCCGCGCGAAAATCCCATCAGCACGATGCGTTCGGGATCGACGCGCGGATGATGGCTGAGAATGTCGAGCGCGCGGTAGGTATCGACGATTAGATTGAGGCGGCCGAGCAGGGCCTGGTTCGGGCCGACCACGGTCAGCCCGCGGCCGGTAAAGCCGTCGATCACGAAGGTCGAAATTCCCATCGCGTTGAAATGATGCACCCACGGCTCCATCGCCGCGCCGACGCCGCTCGAACCATGCATCAGCACCACGACCGGAAGCCGTCCGCTCCCTTGCGCAATACGAAACTCGCCCGCGACGGTCGCGGGCTTGCCATTGGCGTCGCCGGTCAGGAATTGCTGGTCCGACAAGGTCAGCGTCGGGATCGCGTGGATCTCGACGCGGGCGGCGGCTTCTTTCGGCATCGATTGCGCGTTGGTTTCGATGCCGATCAAAAGGAGTCCGGCGCCCACAATCCAGGCCGCGGTCACGGCACGCATTCCCGTCGACATGCATCATCCCCCTTGCTTTATCGCGGTATTGCCAGCGACTAGAACAAGCGGGCGATGGGCTGTCAAATCAGGCCGTCAGGCCGTTTTGGCCGCGTCCTTGCCGATGCGGCCGAGATGGGTGAAGCCGAATCCGGCACTGTATTTCAGGCCATAGCCGAGCGCGCGGTCGATGCCGATATGCGCCAGCCAGATCATCGCGATCGACAATGTCAGTGGCGTGTCCAGCGCGAATCCCGTCGTCATCAGGGCCATCGGCGCCATGTAGCTGTGCGCGGCGTTATAGATGATCGCGCCAAATCGAGGACCGGCGAGATAGGCCGCAAAGCTCACATCCGGCACGAAAAACAGCAGCGCGTAGACCCACCATGACCCGCCCCAGACCGCGTATAAAAGCGTCATGCCCGCAAACAGCGTCAGCCCCTCGAGGCGGAGCATGGTTCGCAATCCGCCGGTCACGGTGCCCGTATCTGCGCTTGCGGTATCGGCCATGGGCAAAAACCCTCTCGGTTGTGGGCGCGGATAATATGCTGCGCGGCATAAGTATACCAGATGCCGGGAAGGGCGTTTCCCGCCGGCAAAATGCCGTGTTAGAACCGCTTCAAATCGAGTGGGAATACACGCATGAAAGATATCCTGGATACCCTTGAGGACCGGCGCGCGGGCGCCAAGCTCGGCGGCGGCGAGAAGCGCATCGAGGCGCAGCATGCCAGAGGCAAGCTGACCGCGCGCGAGCGCATCGAGCTTCTGCTCGATAAGGGCAGTTTTGAAGAGTTCGACATGTTCGTCGAGCACCGCTCGGTCGAATTCGGATGGAAAAGAGCAAAGTGCCGGGCGACGGCGTGGTCACCGGCTGGGGCACCGTCAACGGCCGCAAGACCTTTGTCTTTGCCAAGGACTTTACGGTGTTCGGCGGCTCGCTGTCCGAAACCCACGCGCAGAAAATCGTCAAGATCCAGGACATGGCGATGAAGGCGAGGGCGCCGATCATCGGGCTTTACGATGCCGGCGGCGCGCGTATCCAGGAAGGCGTCGCGGCACTCGCGGGCTATTCCTATGTATTCCGCCGCAATGTCATTGCGTCGGGCGTAATCCCGCAGATTTCCGTCATCATGGGCCCCTGCGCCGGCGGCGACGTCTATTCGCCCGCGATGACCGACTTCATCTTCATGGTGAAGAACACCAGCTACATGTTCGTCACTGGCCCCGACGTGGTGAAGACCGTCACCAATGAAGTCGTCACCGCCGAAGAACTCGGCGGCGCCTCGGTACACGCGACGCGATCCTCGATCGCCGATGGCGCGTTCGAAAACGATGTCGAGACGCTGTTGCAGATGCGTCGGCTGATCGATTTCCTGCCGTCCAACAACACCGACGGCGTGCCGGAATGGCCGAGTTTTGATGACATCGAGCGCGTCGACATGTCGCTGGATACGCTGATCCCCGACAATCCGAACAAGCCCTACGACATGAAGGAGCTGATCCTCAAAATCGTCGACGAGGGCGACTTCTTCGAGATATCGGAGACCTTTGCGAAAAACATCGTGACCGGTTTCGGCCGTATCGCCGGGCGCACGGTCGGCTTCGTCGCCAACCAGCCGATGGTGCTGGCCGGCGTGCTCGACAGCGATGCCTCGCGCAAGGCCGCGCGCTTTGTGCGTTTTTGTGATGCCTTCAATATTCCGATCGTGACGTTTGTCGACGTGCCCGGATTCCTGCCGGGCACCGCGCAGGAATATGGCGGCCTGATCAAGCACGGTGCCAAATTGCTGTTCGCCTATTCGCAATGCACGGTGCCGCTGGTGACCGTGATCACGCGCAAAGCCTATGGCGGTGCGTTCGACGTGATGGCGTCGAAGGAAATCGGCGCCGACATGAACTACGCCTGGCCGACCGCGCAGATCGCGGTCATGGGCGCCAAGGGCGCGGTCGAAATCATCTTCCGCAGCGACATCGGCGACGCCGAAAAAATCGCCGCGCGCACCAAGGAATATGAAGACCGCTTTCTATCGCCCTTCATCGCCGCCGAACGTGGCTACATCGACGACGTCATCATGCCGCATTCGACCCGGCGCCGGATCGCGCGGGCACTCGCGATGCTCAGGGACAAGCATGTCGAAATGCCGATGAAGAAGCACGATAATTTGCCGTTGTAGAAAAAGCCGGTGAAATGGTGGATTAGCCGAAGGCGTAACCTACCATTTCCATCGGAGATCATCGCTTCCATGGTGGGTTACGGCTTTGCCTAACCCACCCCACGATCCCCGAACGTTGCGGAAACTGGAGCCCGTCCCATGTCCACGCTGTTCGCCTTTCTCCACCATCTCTGCGCCTTCACGCTGGTGTCGGCCGTGGCAATCGAGTTCATGCTGATCAAGCAGGAACTGACGCTGGCGTCGGCGCGCAGGTTGCAGGTGGTTGATCTCGTACTCGGCGTCGCGGCGGGGGCGTTGCTGGTGATTGGGCTATTGCGGTATTCTTCTTCGAGAAGGGTGCGGATTATTATCTGCACAGTGGCGCGTTTCATTTGAAGCTCACGCTGTTTATCGTCATTGGATTGCTGTCGATCATTCCAACGATGGAGTTTCTGTCGTGGCGCGGGGCGTTGAGGGCGGGGCAGGTGCCGGTTATCAGTGCGCAGAAGCTGCGGCGGGTCACGATGGTAATCCATAGCGAGCTTCTGGCGATCGTCATCATTTTGCTATGTGCGGCGATCATGGCGCGGGGCGGGTGGGTTTAGGCGACGCGCGTTAAACACCGCGTCGTCCCGGCGTGCGCCGGGACGACGACTGAGTTAGTCGCGGTCCCAATTTCATCACGCGTTACTTCGCCAAAAAGCCCAGCATCAGCTCGTCGAATTTCTGCCGCGCTTCGAGGAACACCAGATGGCCAGTGTTCGGGATCACCTCGGCATGGGCGTTAGGCATTTTGGCCGCCAGCGCCACGGCGAGGTCGGCGTTCTGGCCCATTTTCGGCGCAACGCTTCCGGCGCGTTCGGGCGGCCCGGCGCGTTGTGATCGTCCGCGCCCATGATGAACAATGTCGGCTGCGTGATCAGCGGAATCTCGTGCACGACAGGCTCGCGGTAGATCATCTGCCCTGAACTGACAAAGGCGCGCAGCCAGCGCGGATAATCGGGGCCGCGCCCTTGATGTTGAAGCGGGACTCGATGAACGGCGTCACCTGGTCCGGCGGCAGTTTGAGCGAATAGTTGACTTCCAACTGCTTGCGGTAGCCGTCGGCGGTGAGCTTGTCTTCGTTCTCGATGATTTTATCGGTCGGGGTCGGCGGCACGTAGAGCCGGTAATCCTCCAGGCCGATCGGCGCGATCAAGAGCAGGCGCGCGACCCGCTCGGGATAGGCGCGCGAGATGCGCACGCCGAGCATGCCGCCCATCGAATGCGCGACGATATCCGCTTTAGTTATCTGCAGATGATCGAGCAGCGCGATGGTATTGCCGCCAGCGTGTCGAAATGCAGCTCGCCGGCGGGTTTGGAGGATTTGCCGAAGCCGATCTGGTCCGGCACCACCACGCGGTAACCGGAATCGTTCAAGGTCTTGATGACGGGCGCCCCAGTAGCTGGCCGGGAAATTACGGCCGTGCAGCAGCACCACTGTACGGCCGTTCGGCTGCGCCGGCGCCACATCCATATAGGCCATCCGGACCGGCTCGCCGTCATTGACCAGCGGCAGCAGGCTGACGGGGTAGGGATAGGTGAAACCTTCCAGGCCAATGCCGTAGGGCTCGCGCTCGGCGGCGTGCGCGGAGAGGAATGGTGTGGCGAGGAGGACGGCCGCTGAGGCCAAGTGAAGGAAAGCGCGGTTCATGTGGGCTCCCAAGAAAAATTCCGTCATGCCCGGGCAGTAGCGCGAAGCGCGTCTTCGCGCCAGATGTCCCGGGCATCCACGTCTTCCTGTGCTTGGAATAAAGGCGTGGATGGCCGGGTCAAGCCCGGCCATGACGACAAGTTAGTGATGACAACAAAGTGTCGTGACGGCGAACCGTGATGTTCGCAGCGCTATTCGCCGTCGCCAAACAGCGCCGCAAATCGCTTCTCACCGGTGCGGCTGAAATTGACGACACGGCTGCCGGGGGCGGTATCGCGGGCAGCCCATTTCAGCTCGGTGAAGCGCGTCATCAGGGCCGCACCCAGCGTGCCGGCGAGATGATGGCGCCGTTCGCTCCAGTCGAGGCAGGCCTTGCATACCGCGGCGGCGCGGATGGCTGAGCGTCTCGGTCGAGATTTGCAGGGAACTCGCCATGAAACGCTGGCCCTCGGCGGTCAGTTCGATGTCTTGCTTGGTCTGGCGGATCAGTCTTTGCCGCTTCATGCTGTCGAGCATCTGCACGCCGAGATCGCCGGCGAGATGATCGTAGCAAACCCGCGCCCGGCGCAGCGCCGGATCTTTTCGGGCCGGTGCGCACGCGCATATGGCCGGCGCGGGCGGCGAGGCCCGCGAGGCCTTCGAGTACCCCGGCGACATCGGATCGGTGAGGCGGTAGTAACGATGCCGGCCTTGTTTCTCCTGCTCGATCAGGCCGCCGGTCTCGAGCTTCGACAGATGCGAACTCGCGGTCTGCGGCGTGATGCCGGCCTGGTGCGCGAGTTCACTCGCGGTCAGCGCGCGGGCCGGTCATCAGCGCCGTCAGCATGTTGGCGCGGGCGGGATCTCCGACCAGTGAGGCGACCATGGCAATGTCAGGGCCTGCTTTCATAGTTCGATCATAGCCGAAGCATTCACGTCGGGCAAGGGACTAGTCTTTGGATTCAAGGGGGCGTCATTGCGAGCGAAGCGAAGCAATCCATGCGGCAGCAAAGAAAGCTGGATTGCTTCGTCGTTTCACTCCTCGCAATGACGACAGATTTTTTGGCGCGACCCAAATCAGGAGGTTTTCGTGACCATCACCGTTTTCATTCGCTACCGGCTCGATCCTTTCAAGCGCGCGATGTTCGAGGAATATGCCCGGCGATGGCTGACCATTATTCCGAAATGCGGCGGCGATCTCATCGGGTACTGGATGCCGCATGAGGGGCACCAACAACATCGCGTCCGCGCTGATTTCCTTCGAAAGTCTCGCCGCCTATGAAAGCTATCGCGCGCGGCTTCGCACCGACAGCGAGAGCGTGGCCAATTTCAATTTCGCGGAAGAAAACAAGTTTATTCTGGCGGAAGAGCGGACGTTTCTGCGGCAAGTGACTGCATAGTGTGACGGTATGGTGCGGGCACTGGCGTGCGCTGGTGTGCGTCGCTATGCTCGCTCGTCAGGAAACCTTCAAAAGACTGCCAACAACAAGCCGTCACAAGGAGAGAAATCATGCCGACCACAACCGCTGACAAGCGCGCCACTTTCCGCGGGATGCACGAAGCCGGATGTTTCGTGCTGCCTAATCCCTGGGACATCGGCAGCGCCAAGGCGTTGCAGCAGTTGGGTTTCAAGGCGCTCGCGTCGACCAGCGCGGGCTTTGCGTGGTCGATCGGCAAATCCGACAACCGCGTCACGCTTGACGATGTTTGCGACCATCTCACGGCGCTGTGCGGCGCGGTTGATCTGCCCGTCAACGCCGATTTCGAGGGAGGCTTTGCCCACAAGCCCGAGAAAGTCGCTGCCAACGTCGCGCGCGCGGTCGGGACCGGCGTCGCCGGCCTGTCGATCGAGGATTCCACCGGCGATGCGGCCAAGCCGCTCTACGAACGCGACTTCGCCATCGAGCGGATCAAGGCGGCGCGCGCGGCCATCGATGCCGATCATAGCGGCGTGTTGCTGACCGGGCGTTGCGAGGGTTTTCTGGTCGGGCAGCCCGACCTCGACATGGTGATCGATCGGTTGCGCGCCTATTCGGAAGCAGGCGCGGATTGCCTCTATGCGCCGGGCATCAAGACCAGGGAGCAAATTTCGGCTGTCGTGAAGGCCGTGCATCCGAAGCCGGTCAATCTGCTGATCGGGGCATCTGGTTTGTCGGTTGCGCAAGCGGCTGAACTAGGCGTGCGCCGGATCAGCGTCGGCGGTTCGCTGGCGCGGACGGCTTGGGCCGGCTTCATGCGCGCCGCGCGCGAGATCGCGGAGCAGGGGACATTTACGGAGCTGGCCAGTGGTTATCCCGGCGGCGATTTGAACAAGATGTTTAGCTGACGCGCGAACGGCGCTGCGGGAAGCAATGCCGCAGCGCCGTTCATCAGATTGACCGCCGTGGATGAGGCGTCTCAACCGTTATTGAGTTCTGCCAGACGGAGCCTGTGCCGGAAGCGGCGGCGCTTTAGGGTCCGCGGGGGTCAACGGTTTGGGGTTCGACGCCGAACCCGTCGTCATGCCCGGTCTCGCTATTGGCGCGGGGTGTGACGTCACGCATGCCCGGAGGTGCCGGGGGAGGCGACGCTACTGGTGCGTTCTGGGCGGTTGTCGTTGATGGAGCCGTGCTGGCTTGGTGATTGACGAACTGTTCAGCCCATAGAACACCGCGCCGAGCACCAGGGCGATACCGACCGCGTACAGGGCGATCCTGCTGCTGCTGGCGGGACCCTCGGCGAGTTCGGGATCCATCTGCAATTCATTGTCGAGCCGCGCCGGATCGCTCATGTCATCACGGCGGCGATTGGTACGATAGGGATCGTCGGCAGGGTTGGACGCGCGATAGGGATCGTTCGGAATGCGTTCGTTGGCCATGACGGTTTCCTCCGTTGCATCAGACACAACCGCCGATGAGAGCCACAGTTCCGGGAACCAGCGCTCTTTCTGTTGGGACAACGGATTTGCCCGGGTTTTCAACCTGTTCAGAAGGGAACCCGCGACGTAAGTTCCATCTCCATTTGCGAATCTCCCGAGGTTGCGATGTGGAGCCTGCCTCCGAGCGATACCGTGTTGCATTTGCTGTCAATGGTGGCGCTTGCAGCGCAAGCGATGACCGCAGCGCTGGCGGCGGGCAGGCGCAGCATGGATTGGATGGGCGTCTGTCTATTGGGCTGCATCACCGCGCTCGGTGGCGGCACCATCCGCGATGTATTGCTCGGGCATTATCCGCTGTTGTGGTCGCGAACCCGTCCTATCTGGCACTGACGGCGATTGCGGCATTCGTAACCATCCTGATCGCGCGCGTGGTGCATCGCCTTAACCTCGCATTCCTCGTGCTCGATGCGATTGGTCTCGTGGTGTTCACGATGGCCGGCTGCGACGTCGCCTGGCAATTGAACGAATCGCTGGCTATCGTGATCGTGTCGGGAATGATCACGGGCTGCGCCGGCGGCGTCTTGCGCGATATCCTCTGCAACGACGTGCCGCTGCTGTTTCGCTCCGAACTCTACGCCAGCGTTTCCGTCGTCACCGGATTATTTTATGCGACGGCGTTCGGGTTGAAGATCAATGACGAAATTTGGACCGCGCTGACATTCGTGTTCGGCATTTCGTTTCGCCTGCTCGCGATCCGCTACAAATGGGAAATGCCGAAGTTTGTGTTCAATGATGAGCGGAAGTAGGGAGTGCATCAACCGTCATTCCGGGGCGCGCGAAGCGCGAACCCGGAATCTCGAGGTCTCGAGATTCCGGGTTCGATGCTGCGCATCGCCCCGGAATGACGGCAACGACCTACTTCCTCGCCGCCTTCACCTGTGTCGCCGTCACCACCGGCGCGGCATTGCCCCACGCGTTGCGGATATAGGTCGCGACATCGGCGATCTGCTGATCCGACCATTTCGCGGCATAAGGCGGCATCGATCCGGTGTTGGGCGCGCGCGCGGTCGTCACGGTCTCCGCGCCGTCGAGGATGATGCGAAGCGTGCTGGTGGGATCAGTCGATTGCAAGTTTGCGTTGCCCGGCAGCGGCGGATAGATGCGCGGCGCGCCCGTGCCATCAGCCTCGTGGCAGGCGATGCAGGCGCCTTTGTAGAGCTTTTCGCCATCCGCCATTTGCTCCGCGGATGGTGCGGCTACCACCGGCTCGGGTGCGCCGGGCGGAAGGTCCTTCAGATAGGTCGCGATCGCCTTGATATCGCTGTCGCTCATCTTCGAGGTCGAGTTGACGACGACTTCGGCCATCAAGCCATCCGCGTGGCTGCGGCCATTGCGGCCGCTTTGCAGATATTCGACGATGTCGTCAGCGCTCACGATTTCAGCCCGCTGCGCTCAGCGCTGTCGAGCGCGGCGCAAACCAGCCGCCGACCAGGCCGCCGGTAAACTTCTGACCGCGCTTGTCGGCGCCGAAAATGTTCTTCGGCGTGTGGCAGGCGCCGCAATGCGCGACCCCTTCGACCAGGTAGCCGCCGCGATTCCATTCCGTGCTCTTCTCTTGATCCGGCTCGAAAATGCCAGGCCGGAAGAACAGGTAATTCCAGCCGCGCATCACGATGCGAAAATTCAGCGGAAAACGCAGCGCCGGCGGCGGCGCCTTATTGGCGAACGGCATCAGCGTATTCAGATAGGCGCGGATTGCAAAGATATCGTCGCGCGTCAGCTTGGTGAAATTCGGATAGGGGAGGGCCGGATAATAATTCGAGCCGTCGGGCGCAACGCCTGAACGCAACGCGCGCAGAAAATCCTGATCGGTCCAAAAGCCAAGGCCAGTGTTCTTGTCCGGCGTCAGGTTCGGCGAATAAATCGCGCCGAACGGCGTGTCGATTCGTTTTCCTCCGGCGAACGGTTTTTGCGGGTCGGCCGTATGGCAGCTCGCGCAGTCGCCGGCCTCGACCAGCGCCTTGCCGTGCGCGATGATTTCGGCCGACGATCGGCGGCCCGTGCAGCGCCGCAGGCGAGCGCACTGCACAAAATCAGGGATCTGAGAATCGCAGGCATCGGTGATCTCTTCCGGAGCCAATCCAGCTTCTGCGGCATTATAGGGTTGTTATGTCGTTGCGCGATACCGCCCCGCTGCGACACAAACCTGAATAGGACCGCGTCATTCCCGGCACGAAGTTGCGATTTTCGATGGCCGGGCCAGGCGCCCAGAATTGTGGTGCGCGGAGCGCGAAAACCGACATAGACTGGTTCTAACGAGTTCGCATAACTAGCTAAAAAGAGCCGGGCGGCCCAAAGGGCACCAAAGGCTTAAGAGGGTGAATGGGAATCAACCAGGGTCCGATCAGTCTCGACCAGAAATACACCCAGGGCTCCGGCCACGTCTTTCTAACGGGTATTCAGGCGCTGGTTCGGCTGCCGATGGCGCAAATCCGCCGCGACCGAGCCGCCGGCCTCAATACCGCGGGCTTTGTGACGGGCTACCGAGGGTCGCCGCTTGGCGGCTATGACCAGCAACTGGTCGCCGCGCGAAAACCACCTCGAGCAATACAATATCAAATTCCAGCCCGGCGTGAATGAAGACCTCGCGGCGACCGCGATCTGGGGCTCGCAGCAGCTCAATCTGTCGCCCGGCGCCAGGCACGATGGCGTAGTCGGGATCTGGTACGGCAAGGGCCCTGGTGTGGATCGCTGCGGCGACGTGTTTCGCCACGGCAACGCGGCGGGCTCGGCCCAAAAACGGCGGCGTATTGTGTCTGGCCGGCGACGATCACGGCGCGAATCCTCAACCGTGCCGCATCAGTCGGACCATGCCTTCATCTCCGCGCTGATGCCCTATCTCTATCCCTCCAGCATCCATGAAATGATAGAGATGGGCCTGTTGGGAATAGCGAATGTCGCGCTATTCCGGCTGCTGGGTTGCATGAAGGTGATCACGGAAACCGTGGAGACCACGGCGGAGATCGATCTGTCAGATGAGATGACACCCTTCGTCATCCCCGCTGATTTCGAGATGCCGCCGGGCGGACTCAATCTGCGCTGGCCTGATGACCGCTACGATCAGGATCGCCGGCTGCAGGACTACAAGGGCTTTGCCGCGGTCGCTTTTGCCCGCGCCAACAAGGTCAATCGCATCACCATGGATTCGCGAATGCGCGGTTCGGCATCATGGCCTCGGGCAAGAGCTACGAGGATATCCGCCAGGCGCTGCGCGAACTCGGCGTCACGCCCGAAGTCGCGGCCAAAATCGGACTTAGACTCTACAAGATCGGGATGCCCTGGCCGCTTGAGCCGCAGGGCGTGCGCGATTTCGCCGTCGGCCTCGAAGAGATTTTCATTATCGAAGAGCGCCGCGAGATCGTCGAAAATCAAGTCAAGCAGGAATTGTTCAACTGGCGCGACGATGTCCGCCCGCGCATCGTCGGCAAGATGGACGAGCACGACAAGCGCTTCCTGCCATTTGCCGAAGAACTCAGCGTCGCCTCGCTGGCGAGCTCGCTGACCGAGCGGCTGCTGCGGCTCAATCTCAATCCCGAAATCGCCGCGATGCTGCGCGCCAAGGCCGACTGGTTCAACGGCCGCCAGGCCAGCCAGATGCAGGCGGTGGCGCCGATCACCCGAACGCCGTATTTCTGCTCGGGTTGTCCGCACAACACCTCGACCAAGGTGCCCGAAGGCAGCCGCGCCTTCGCCGGCATCGGCTGCCATTTCATGGCGCTGTGGATGGACCGCAGCACCGAGACCTTCACCCATATGGGCGGCGAGGGGCGTGCCCTGGGTTGGCGTTGCGCCGTTCACCAATGAGCAGCACGTGTTCGCCAATCTCGGCGACGTGTTCGCCAATCTCGGCGACGGCACGTATTTTCATTCCGGCAGCCTCGCGATCCGTCAGGCGATCGCCTCCAAAGCCAACATCACCTACAAGATCCTCTACAATGACGCGACCGCGATGACCGGCGGCCAGCATGTCGATGGCGATCTCTCGCCGCAGCAGATCACCTTCCAGCTTCATAGCGAGGGGATTCGCGATATCTACCTGGTCTCGGAAAATCCAGACGCCTATCCGGCTTCAGAGATTGCGCCGGGCACCAAGACCGCGCACCGCGATGAACTCGACGCCGTCATGAAGACGCTACGCCAGGTCAAGGGCGCCTCTGCCATTGTGTTCGTGCAGACCTGCGCCGCTGAAAAAGCGCCGCCGCCGCAAGCGTGGGCCTCCTGGAGGATCCGCAGCGCCGCGTGCTGATCAATCCTGCGGTCTGCGAAGGCTGCGGCGATTGTTCGGTGCAGTCCAATTGCATCTCGGTCGAGCCGCTGGAAACTGAACTGGGGCGCAAGCGCACCATCAATCAGTCCCTCCTGCAACAAGGACTATTCCTGCCTGAAGGGCTTTTGTCCGTCGTTCGTGACGGTCGATGGCGGCAAGCTGCGCCGCCGCGCCCCGCCGGATCTCGGCAATATCGGCGATCTGCCTGAGCCGGCCCTCAAAGCCTACGCTCGACCGGCCTTATAACGTCGCGGTCGGCGGCGTCGGCGGTACCGGCGTGCTGACGATCGGCGCATTGCTCGGCATGGCCGCGCATATCGAAGGCAAGGCCAGGCATGATTCTGGACATGTCCGGGCTCGCGCAAAAAGGCGGCGCGGGTGCTGAGCCATGTCCGGCTTTCCGAACACACCGCCGACGTCACCTGTTCGCGCATCGTGACTGGAACGGCCGATCTCGTGATCGCAGCCGACGAAGTGGTCGCGGTGGCCAAGGAAACCATCACGCTGTGCGAATCCGGCCGCACCCATGGTGTCATCAACACGCATCTCATTCCAATCGCGGATTTCATCATGAACCGCGATTTCAATTTCCAGAGCGGCAAGGTCAACGCGGTGCTGGAAACCGCGCTGCGCAAGGATTCCTCGTTCTTCGATTTCACCAAGCCCGCGGAAGCTTTGTTGGGAGATTCCATCGCCACCAACATGATGATGATGGGTTTCGCCTATCAGAAGGGATTGCTGCCGCTGACAGCGGCAGCGATAGAACAAGCGATCGAGATCAACGGCGTCGGCATCAAGATGAACCACCCAGGCATTTCAACTGGGCCGTCTAGCCGCGGCCGATCCGGCGCGGATCGCCGTGATGATGAAGGGCCAGGATGCGAGCGTCACGCCGAAGACTTTAGACGCGATGTCGCTGGATGAGATCATTGAGCATCGCAGCACGCTCTTGACCGATTACCAGAACGCGGCATTGGCTGCGCGCTATCGCAATGCGGTGATGCAGGTGCGCAACGCTGCGCTCAATGGCGGCTTTGGCGACGAATTGCCCCGCGCGGTCGCGATCAACTACGCCAAGCTCCTGGCCTACAAGGACGAGTACGAAGTGGCGCGGCTCTATACCGATGGTCGTTTCGAGAAGCAGCTACGCGACCAGTTCGACGGCGACTTCAAGATCAGTTTTAATCTCGCGCCGCCGCTGCTGGGCGGGGGCACTGACGCGTTGGGCCGGCCGCGCAAACGTGCGTTCGGCGCGTGGATGATGCCGTTGTTCAAGCTGCTGGCCAAGATGCGCGGCTTGCGCGGCACCGGATTCGATATCTTCGGCTACAGCCCGGACCGCCGGCTCGAGCGCGATCTGATCGCGGGCTACGAAAAAGACGTCGCGGCCGTGCTCGGCGTGCTGTCGCCGGTCACGCTCGATACCGCGATCGAACTGCTGTCGCTGCCGGATCGGATTCGCGGCTACGGACAGGTGAAGGAAAAATCAGTCCACGACGCCAAGGCGCGCTACGCCCAACTGGCCGCCGATCTCGCCAACCCGCCGCCCGCACTACGCCAGATCGCGGCGGAGTAGGTCGCGAGATAGCCAAGTTCGTCATGCCCGGCCTTGAGCCGGGCATCCACGTCTTACTTCATCTAATCAAAGAAAGGCGTGGATGGCCAGGACAAGCCCGGCCATGACGAAAATTCCAATCCGCCTGCTTCGGCATGTTGTTCCACCCCTGCGGCAACTTCCCGCTCGGCTGCACCGTTTCCAGTTCCGGCAATCGAATGAGACCCAACTGAAGCATCGCGCTCAAGGCGTCTTCCTGCCCCAACTCCTCGGCGATGCGGCCGTCCTGGAGGCGAAGAACGGTTGTTCCTGCGAACATCATTTTTTTACCTGACGCCGCCGGGAGCGAACCCAGCCGGAAATCGCTGAACGCAGGGCCGGTATGGGTGCCGCCGCCCTGCCACCGACCGACGACGTAATTGCCTTCAGCAATGAGAGTGCCCACGCCCTCGAAGTTGAGATCGGGAAAGGCGTCGCGAAATTCCGTCATGAAATGCGTGACGGCCGCGCGACCTTTCTTCGGCTCGTGCATCGGGTAGTGCACCAGAACGTCCGCGGTGCAAAGCTTATTGACGATTCGGGGATTCCAGGGATTGCCCCAGAATTCCTTGAACCAGTGGACGACGATATCTTTGTTGTCCTGTGACATCGAGTTCTCTCCGTCCGTGCGTTGCGATGCGCGCACTAGATAGCCGCGAGGTCGTTCTCTCCACCCGATTTCCGAATTGGTTGGTGGAGGAACAATTGCACGTCGTCCCTGCGAACGCAGGGAACCACAGGACGTGGTGTTGCGCGAAAGTCCTCCAACAGCGGCCTATCAACGATAGGGCCGCTGCGTATGGGTTCCCTGCGTTCGCAGGGACGACCTATCAACCCTTTCCCCTCTCGCCCAGCGGAATATTTCTGACCTTGCCAAGGTCCCGCCGACAGGCCACAAAAACCATCGGAAATTAAGAAACGTCAGCGGAGAGCGACTTGAGCATCAAGGGCAAGTCCTACATTGCCGGGATTTACGAACATCCGACCCGGCATGCGCCGGATAAGTCCACCTCGCAGCTACATGCCGAAATCGCCAAGGGCGCGCTGGAAGATGCAGGACTGACCAAGGCCGATATCGACGGCTATTTCTGCGCCGGTGACGCGCCTGGCGGGGGTAATGGCGATGGTCGATTATCTCGGCCTGAAAGTGCGCCATTTCGATTCCACCGACACCGGCGGCTGCTCCTATCTGGTCCATCTCGGCCATGCCGCGGAGGCGATCGCGGCCGGCAAATGTTCGATCGCGCTGATCACCCTGGCGGGCAAGCCGCGCACCGGCCCGATGCCGCCGCGCGCCAGCGGCGCCGAGGCCGATTTCGAAGCCGCTTACGGCGCCACCACGCACAATGTTTACGGCATGTGCGCCATGCGTCACATGCATGAATTCGGAACCACCAGCGAGCAACTGGCATGGATCAAGGTGGCGGCCTCGCATCACGCACAATACAATGAGCACGCGATGCTGCGCGATGTCGTCACCGTCGAGGACGTGCTGAACTCGCCGATGATCTCGGACCCGCTGCACCGGATGGATTGCTGCGTCGTCACCGATGGCGGCGGCGGGTTGATCGTGACCACGGAAGAAATCGCCAAAAGCCTGAAGAAGCCGCTGGTGCGCATGATCGGCCACGGCGAGGCGCTGAAGGGTCCGCGCGGCGGCAAGGATCTCAATCTGACCTATTCGGCCGGCGTGTGGTCGGGACCTCGCGCGTTCGAGGAAGCCGGCGTCACGCCAAAAGATATCAAATACGCTTCGATCTATGACAGCTTCACCATCACGGTGTTGATGCAGCTCGAAGACCTCGGCTTCTGCAAGAAGGGCGAGGGCGGCAAGTTCGTTGCCGACGGCAACCTGATTTCCGGCGTCGGCAAATTGCCATTCAATACCGATGGCGGCGGGCTCTGCAGCAATCATCCGGTCAATCGCGGCGGTATGACCAAGATCATCGAAGCGGTGCGGCAGTTGCGCGGACAGGCGCATCCGAAAGTGCAGGTGCCGAATTGCGATCTGGCGATCGCGCATGGTACCGGCGGATTGCTCGGCGTTCGCCACGCTGCCTCGACCTGCATTCTGGAGCGCGTGTGATGGCTGAAGCAAAGAAATATCCGGCGCCGCAGGGCAATCCCGAAACCGCGCCGTTCTGGGAAGCCGCCAAACAAGGCAAGCTTCTTATCAAGCGCTGTACGGCCTGCGGCGAGGCGCATTATTTCCCGCGCTCGATCTGCCCGTTTTGTTTTTCCGACCAGACGGTGTGGGAGGAAAGCACGGGCGAGGGCGAGATCTATACGTTCAGTCTGATGCGCAAATCCGCGACCGGACCCTACGCGATCGGCTACGTCACGTTGAAAGAGGGACCGTCGCTGCAGACCAATTTCGTTGACTGCGACATGGCGAGCCTGAAGATCGGCCAAAAGGTGAAGGTTGTGTTCAAGCCGACCGAGGGTGCACCGTTGCCGTTCTTTACGGTCGCTTAGTTTCCCTTCTCCCCTTGTGGGAGAAGGTGCCTTCGCGAAGCGAAGGCGGATGAGGGGTCTCTATCGGCAATATGTATCTGTCGCGCGAACCCCTCACCCAATCGAGTTTGTTTCAGGCGTCCGTGTAGCCCTCTCCCACAAGGGGAGAGGGCGACGCGACTGGCACCGCTCAAGAAAGAAGTTCGAGAGGAATACCTCGCATGCCGATCAAATACGACGACCTGATGGCGCTGAAGAATTTCGGGCAGAAATATGCCTATAGCGATCGCGAGGTGATGCTCTACGCCTATGGCATCGGGATGGGCGCGGACCCAATGGATGAGAAAGAGCTGGCGTTCGTCAACGAAGCGGTCGCGACACCGCGCGCGCTGAAGGTGGTGCCGACATTCGCGTCGGTCGCGGCATGGGGTGCGGGACCCGGCGAGATGAATCTCAACCGCGTGATGGTGGTCGATGGCGAGCGCGACATCACCTTTCACCGGCCTTTGTCGACTTCAGCGCACATCACAGCGGACTCCAGTGTTCTCGACGTCTTCGACAAGGGCAAGGACAAGGGCGCGGTGATCCGGCACAAGACCGTGCTGCGCAATGAGAAGGGCGAGGAACTGGCGACGCTGGTGGCGTCGCGGTTCGCGCGCGGCGATGGCGGCTTCGGCGGACCTTCCGAAGGCCAGCCCGAACCGCATCAAGTACCGACCCGCGCGCCGGACAAATCGATCGATATCTCGACGCGGCCAGATCAAGCGCTGGTGTATCGGCTTTGTGGTGACCGCAACCCGCTGCATAGCGATCCCGAGTTTGCCAAACGTGCCGGTTTCCCAAAACCGATCCTGCACGGCATGTGCACCTATGGCATGACGTGTCGGGGAATCCTGCAGACCTATGCGGATTACGATCCCGGCGCTTTCAGGCAGCACGTCGCACGGTTCTCCGCGCCGGTCTATCCCGGCGAGACCGTGACCATGGATCTGTGGAAAGACGGCTATGTGATTTCTTTCGAGGCAAAGGTGAAAGCGCGCAAAGTCGCGGTCATTAAGAGCGGGAAGACGGTGCTGGGGTGATTTACTCCGTCATTCCGGGGCGCGCGAAAGCGCGAACTATGATGTGCAATTGCACATCTGAGAATCTCGAGATTCCGGGTCTGGTCCTTCGGACCATCCCGGAATGACGGCGCGAATAGCAGGGAGGGCAACACATCATGGGACTTCTTGACGGCAAGGTGGCGATGATCACCGGGGCGGGCGGCGGGCTGGGCGGAGCCTATGCCAGGCTGTTCGCGCGCGAGGGTGCTGCTGTGGTGGTCAACGACCTCGGCGGTCCCCGCGACGGCAGCGGTTCGGATGTCTCGATGGCGCAAAGCGTGGTCAATGCGATCAAGGCCGAGGGCGGCCGCGCAGTCGCCAATGGCGCTGACATCTCGACCATGGTCGGCGGCCAGTCGGTATTCGACGACGCCATCAAGCATTTCGGCCGTGCGGATATACTGGTCAACAATGCTGGCATCCTGCTTGACCAGACCTTTGCCAAGGCCACTGAGGCCGCCTGGGACAAGGTGATGAAGGTGCACCTGAAGGGGACGTTCTGCTGCACCCAGCCGGTGTTTCGCTGGATGCGCGAGAATGGCGGCGGCGTCATCGTCAATACCGCCTCGACCTCGGGCCTGATCGGCAATTTCGGCCAGTCCAATTACGGCGCAGCCAAGGGCGGTATCTGGGGCCTGTCGAATGTGTTGGCGATCGAGGGCCGGAAATACAACATCCGGATCTGGACCATCGTGCCGGGCGCGCTGACCCGCATGACCGCCGATTTGCCGCGCTATATCGAGAATCCCGCTGCAGCGCTGGGGCCTGATGGCATCGCGCCGGCCGTGCTATACATGGTCAGCGACCTCTCGGGCGACCAGACCGGCAAGGCGCTTGGCGTCTCCGGCCCGCGCGGCGTGCGCGAGATGAAGATGATGGAGAAACCCGGCTGGAAACCGCCACATACGGGATGGAAGGCGCAGGACGTAGTCGAACACGCCCACGAGATTTTCTTCTCGGAAGAAGAGATCAAGATGGGCGCAAGAAGGTTTTAATCTCACCGTCATTCCGGGATGGTCCGAAGGACCAGACCCGGAATCTCGAGATTCCGGGTTCGATGCTTCGCATCGCCCCGGAATGACGAAGCAAAAGCAAAAGCAAAGGCAAAGGCACAACCAATGACAAAACTCACCCACACAGCCGCCGGCACTTTCGCCATTGCGCCGACGCCGTTTCATGATGACGGCCGCATCGACGAGAAATCCATCGACCGGCTGACCGATTTCTATACGGAAGTCGGCTGCGATGGCGTGACGGTGCTGGGCATTCTCGGCGAGGCGCCGAAGCTCGATGCCGCCGAGGCCGAGCAGGTCGCGGTCCGCTTTGTCAAGCGCGCCAAGACCATGCAGATCATCGTCGGCGTCTCGGCGTCAGGATTTGCCACCATGCGCTCGCTGGCACGGGCCTCGATGGACGCCGGTGCCGCAGGCGTGATGATCGCGCCGCCGCCGCATCTGCGCACCGACGACCAGATCATCGGCTATTTCAAGCAGGCCGCGGAAGCGATCGGCGACGACATTCCCTGGGTGCTGCAGGATTATCCGCTGACGCTGTCGGTGGTGTTCACGCCGGCGGTGATCCGGAAGATCGTGATGGACAGCCCGTCCTGCGTGATGCTCAAGCATGAGGACTGGCCGGGACTGGAAAAGATTTCCGCGCTGCGGGCGTTCCAGAAGGACGGATCGCTGCGGCCGCTGTCGATCCTGACCGGCAATGGCGGACTGTTTCTCGACTTCGAGATGGAACGCGGCGCCGATGGCGCGATGACCGGCTATGCCTTCCCGGAACTGCTGATCGATGTGGTGCGCTTGTCCAAGGAAGGCCGCCGCGATGCCGCGCACGACCTGTTCGACGCCCATCTGCCGCTGATCCGCTATGAGCAGCAGCCCGGCGCGGGCCTCGCGGTTCGCAAATATGTCCTACAAAAACGCGGCGTGATCGCCTCGAGCGCGCAGCGCAAGCCGGGCGCGACCATTACGCCAATCGCGAAGGCCGAGGTCGACTACCTGCTGTCGCGCGTCGCGCGGGTCGACAAGCGCGCCAATTTGCAGCCGCAAGCCAGCGCCGCGGAATAGCCGCATGATGGAAACCGTCGCGCCGCGTCCGGCGTCCACGATCCTGTTGCTGCGCGAGAGCGCCGCACGCGAAATCGAGGTCTTCATGATGGTGCGCCATTATGAGATCGATTTCAGTTCGGGCGCGCTGGTGTTTCCCGGCGGCAGTGTCGACAAGGGTGATCAGGAGATCATTGCCAATCCCTTGCTGTATTCCGGCGGCGAGGGGCTCGACGAAGCCGGTTTAAGTTTTCGGATCGGCGCGATCCGCGAAACTTTTGAAGAAAGCGGCATCCTGCTGGCGCGTGCCGGCGGATCGAGCGACCTCGTCGACGCCAAACGCGCCAGCGAGATCGAGGCCGCGCACCGTGCCGCGTTGTGCGACGGCAAGACGACGTTCTTGAAGGTGCTGGCGGATAATGGCCTGCGGCTGGCGCTCGATGAACTCGTGCCCTATGCGCACTGGATCACGCCGGTTGGCATGCCGAAGCGGTTCGACACCTGGTTCTTTCTCGCCGCCGCTCCGCCGGAACAGATCGGCGCCCATGACGGCAGGGAATCCACCGATTCGATCTGGCTGTCGCCGCGCGAGGCGCTGGCAGGCGGCGAGAGCGGGCGGTTCAAATTGCCGTTCCCGACCACGCGCAACCTGATCAAGCTCGGCAAGCAACCAAGCGTGCGCGCCGCGCTCGACGACAGCAAGGGCAAACCGGTCGTGACCGTGATGCCCGTGATGACCAAACTCAACGGCGGTCGTCAGCTTCGGATTCCGCCGGAGGCCGGCTATGACGGCGAGGTGTTTGAGGTCGGCGCGGTATAAATCTGCCGGGCGGTCGATGCCTGGACATGTTCCCCTTGGGGGGCTTTCCGGCGTATATTCCGGCCCGTAAAAGCGCATTTTCCCGAGCCGGTTCCAACACCCCATGGCCTTTGCCGCAATTGCCCGACGTATCAGGTCGCTCTCGTTGTCGATCGGGCAGCTCACCTTTGCCAGTTTTGCGCTGCTGTTGGCGATAATCGTGATTACCAGCGTCGCCAGCGTGATCTCGATCCGGCATATCAATGCGACTTTTGCCGAGTTGCAGCACCTCCAGAGCATTGGCGACGTGGCGGAGGAAATCGACCGCCGCACCAACGAATTGCGGCTGGCGGCGCGCGATTTCGTCACCGATCCGGCGGGCCCGTCCAGTCAGGTCTGGGAAGCGGCTTCGTCGTTGAGCGCGCTATTGAAGAAAACGCGCCTGCAACTGGCCCCCGAGCAGCAGGAAATGATCGATGGCGTAACGCAGCGGCTGGCTAATTATCGCAGCGGAATGGAGCGCGTTACCGCCTTGATCGAGCGCCGGGCGGAGCTGATTGCGGCTTTGCCGGCCGTCCGCGAGCGGTTCGAGAAGGCTATCACAGAGGTTTCCGACCAGACCACCGCGAGAAACCTGTTCCAGGCGCAAAACCAGATCGCGACGGCCTTGCTCGCCCATGATCCCGCGGCGGCCGAGCAGTCCGTGCAGAGCATGCGGGCGCTGGCGATCGACGATCCCGCGCTGCGCTCCGCGACCAATGCCTATGCCGACGCCATCATTTCGATCTCGGGCGCGGAGGGCCAGATTGCCCGGCTCGACAAGGAGGTGCTGGGTGCGGAAGGCCAGATGATCAGCCGCGTAACAGATCTGTTGCGCGATCTCAGTGCCAACCGCGGACGTCTGCTGTCGATGGATTTCGCCCGAACGCTGGCCCACGATAAATGGCAAAGCATCATTCTCGGCATCGCCGGCGTGCTGATCGGGCTTGCCGCGGCGCTGTTTGTGGTGCGCTGGACCGTGCGTCCGCTGAAAGCGATCGCGAAGGCGATCCGCGCGCTCGCCGGCGGCGAGAAGCACGCGTCGATCCCGGCAACTGACGTGAAAAACGAAATCGGCGATATCGCGCGCGCCGCCGAGGTTTTCCGCCGCTCGTTGGCCGATGCCGACACCGCGCGTGAGGCCGCGATCCACGCGCTGGCCGAACAGCGGCTGGCCGAGGAAAGCTATCGCAAGCTGTTCGAAGGCTCGGTCGACGGAATCTATGTAACAACGCCGGGTGGCATGCTGCTCAATGCCAATCCGGCGCTGGCGCGGATGATGGGCTACGACACGCCACAGGAACTGATCCGCAGCGTCACGGATATCTCGCACACGATCTACGTGCATCCCGCGGCGCGCGAGCAATATCAGTTTCTGATGCAGCGCGACGGCATGGTGCGCGAGTTCGAATATCAGGTGCGCCGGCGCTCGGGCGATATCCTCTGGCTGTCCGACAGCGCCACGGTGGTGCGCGACGACGCCGGTGTGGTCGTTCGCTATGAGGGGACGTTGCGCGACATCACGGACCAGAAGCGCGCCGAGGACGCAATCGCCGAAGGTCGCCGGATGCTGCAGCAGGTGATCGATACCGTGCCGGCAGTGATCAACGTCAAGGACAAGCAGCTGCACTACATCCTGATGAACCGGTATATGGCCGGCATTTTCGGCATCGAGCCGGCGGATGCGATCGGTCGCACCACTTCCGATCTGATGTCGCGCTACGGCTCAAGAAAAACCGATGATTCTGACAGGCGGGTGCTGGCGGAGGGCAGGGAACTCGGATTCTACGAGGAAGAATATCTCGATTCATCAGGTAATCTGCGGCACTGGCTGGTGAACAAGCTTCCGCTGCTGGATTCCACCGGCGGGATCGAGAGCATCGTCACGGTCGCGCTCGATATCGGTGAGCGCAAGCGCGGCGAACAGGAAATGCGCAAGGCCAAGGATGCCGCCGAAGCCGCATTGCGCAATTTGCGGGAAACCCAGAACTCGCTGATCGAGGCCGAAAAACTCGCGGCCCTCGGGCGACTGGTCGCGGGCGTCGCCCACGAGGTCAACAATCCCGTCGGCATCAGCCTGACCGTGGCCTCATCGCTGGAGCGCAAGACCGCGCTGTTCACCAGCGAAGTGGCGCGGGGCGATCTCAGACGCTCGAGCCTCAATGATTTCCTGGAAACCAGCCGCGATGCGGCCTCGCAACTGGTCGCCAATCTCAATCGCGCCGCCGAACTGATCACCTCGTTCAAGCAGGTCGCGGCCGACCGCAATTATTCGGACCAGCGGACGTTCGATCTCGGCGATCTGACCGAGCAGGTGGTGATGAGCCTGCGGCCGGGCCTGCGAAAGCATCATCTGACGCTCAATGTCGACTGCCAACCCAATCTGACCATGAACTCCTATCCCGGACCCTACGGACAGGTGCTCACCAATCTGTTCCTCAACGCGGTGGCGCATGCATTCCCGGACGGCAGGCCCGGCTCGGTCGATATCAAGGTGCGGGAATCCGGCAAGGACAATGTCGAGGTCATTTTTTCCGACGATGGCTGCGGCATGAGCCTCGACGTCCGGCGCCGCGCCTTTGACCCGTTCTTCACGACGCGCCGGGATCAGGGCGGCACCGGGTTGGGCCTGCATATCGTCTACAGCATCGTGACCAACCGCCTGGGAGGCCGGCTCGACCTCGATTCCCAGCCTGGCAGCGGCACGCGAATCCAGATCATCCTGCCCCGCGTCGCGCCGCTGGAGCAGGCCGCGGAATAGCGGAATCTTCAATCGGTTTCAGCCAGCCGGCGCAGCGTGGCCTTGAAGATCTGGCTGGCCTTGCCGACCAGCGCCGTTCCGTCCATCACACCCGCGGTATCGGTGAAGGTGCCGGAGACACCGACGCCGACCGGGGCAGGGCCGCCGAACAGCGGATTGGCGTCGGGGCTGCTGGTATGGCGCTGGATCAAGACCTCGCCCTTGAAGGTGTCGCCTTTGGTGGTGTAGCTGCCGATATAATACAGATAGGCGTCGCCGCCGAGGATCTTGCCATCCCGAAACATAACAACGCCGCTGCCCTTGCCGACGCGGCCGTCCTGCAAGCTGACATGGATCGAATATAGACCGTTCTTCATACCGCCCCGGTGGCGCTCCGCTTTGGACGGAGGCGCCGTTCTGTTATGCCTAAGCGGGTCGCAGCGTCAACGTGACAGGTTGGCCGCGGATATCGCGTCCACCGCTATATCCGCAATCCAACCGAGCGACATGACAGGAACATGACAGCCGGCAAGTTCGGGCCGTTTTCTGTCACATGGAACCGGTCAGACCGCCGAACGGGCCGTTCGGCCGCGGTTTCGGGTCGCCTCTTCAGGTATATTTCTTGTCGCGCTCCAGGAGTTCGACCGAAATGCCTTGGGGTCCGCGAATGAAGCAGATGCGGATGCCCGGCCTGATATTGTTGGGCTCCATGGTGAACTCGACGCCCTTGGCCTTGATCTCGGCAGCCACCGCGTCGATGTCCTTTACGGACAGGCCGAAATGATCGAGCCCCTGGTAGGGCGTAACCGGCGGGGTATGGACGCCGTCGCCCGCCGTGACCGGCGCGATGAAGATGTTGGCGCCGCCGAGCTTGACGTCGATGCGTCCGGGGCCGCGGACGATCTCGCCGCCGAGCACGTCTTCAAGCCAGGCGGCCATCGCCTCCGGATCGGGACTGCGTAGATGAATATGGTCCCAGGTCACTGTCGGCATCGTTGGTCTCCGCTTGGCTGCGAGGAATTGAACGTTGGACGCCGCCTATCGCGGCTTATTGATGGACTGCGATATTTGGATCGCACCAATCAATTTAGCGGCGGCTTTTCGGCAATACCATCCCCTTGGCTATTCCCACTGGCCATTGCCCTTGAATGGCTTCCGCTCAAGCCCTGACGATCCGGCATTGCATTGTGCCCAATATTGTTACAGCGGGGTGCAACCATTTAGGGCCTGATGGGTTGATTACGCGACGGCGGAACCGCGCAAACGGCAGTCGTGTCGGAAGCCGTGCGGTGTAAAGCCCGCGCGGCTTTTTGCATTGCGGCGGACAGGCAGGGTCGATTTCGCGACAAACGGTGGCGGCCATGAATGGCGGACTTGATCGTTTTGAGTCGATTGGAAAGGCTGGCATCGCCTGTCTGCCGGCTGTTTTGATCGCCGGGCTCGGCGCCTGGGCGCTGACTTCGGGTTACATCAGCGAACCGGCCGAGGGTGAACCGGTAATTCCGGCGACCGCGGCGGTGGCTGCCGCGCCGTCGCCGATAGCTACAGACCCCGCTGTAAAACCCGTCACCTTCAATCCAGCGACCTCCGCGGCGATCACGCCGGCGCAGGCGACGCCGCTCGACGGGCTGAAGATTTCATCGCAATCATGGCGCAGGGGCGGCTTGGGGTCGAACGCCCTGATCACGTTCACGCTGCGCAACAGCAATGATTACGCGGTTGGGGATATCGAAATTTCCTGCGCCTTCGCCCGCCGCGACGGCAGCCATTTGACCGACCGCTCCCGCCTGATTCATGACATCGTCAATATGAAGAGCCGGAAAACCTTTGCCCGTCTGCATGTTGGCTTCGTCAACGTCAATGCGAGCGGCGCGAAATGCACGCTGGTCACGGCTAACAAAATCTAGCTCTCAACCATTTGCAGCGCCTTTGAGGTCACGTGGTAGTGAAGCGGTAACTTCGTCGTTATGTCCGGTAGCGCAGGGCTTGGAACGAACGGCGCCATCCCCAGTTAGGCGTATGGACCGCGTGCTGGCGCGGATGGAGCGACGCCGAAATGCCCGTGTTGCGATATTTTGTCGTTGTAGGCACAGCATTGCTGGTGTTGCTGTTCGCTGTCGATGCGTACCTCCCGAAATTGCCGGCCGCCGATAACGCACACACCGCGGCAAATGCGGCATCGGATATTTCGGTGATCCGGATTCACTCCGTTCAAAAGTGGCCGGCGCGGGTAGAGTTCGACACCAGCCTGCCGACGATCATGCCTGCAGCGCCCGTGTTGGCGGCCAACAATGTCCCGGCGGATGCCACCGCACCGGCACGCATGCGGGAAGCCTTCGCCCAATTGCAGACAACCCAAGTCCAGACAACCCAAGTCCAGACATCCGAGTTGCAAACCGCCGAGCCCAAAAAGCCGGAGCTGAAGCTACCGCCCAAACGCAGGGTTGTGGCGAGCAGGACGGTCACGGGCAGGACGATGGCGAAGAACCAGATCGGTCCGCCGATGATGCTGGTCGCGCAACAGCCGCGCCTGGGTCTGTTCCCGAACACGATTTGGTAAGCTGGCCGGCGCCTGCGGACGCTTGCCGAGGCCGCATGCCTTGGCTTCGAGCGGCTCTATCTGTCACGCCGCACACAACGATAAATTGTACGCGCGGTTGGGCCAGAGGGAACGGCCGGCAGCGGTCGTTTGCCGACGCGCCGATGCCGTCTGGCGGGATTGATTGACCGGGGCGGTTCGCACTGGATAGTGTGGCGGCATGATAATCTGGCATGGCGTCCGGAACCTCCCAGCGATGAAATCGGGCGTTTAGACCAGGAACCTGGTGTGGGGTGGGGTGATTGTAATGCGTATGCGCAAGCTGATCCTGGCGGGGATAATTCTGACGTTGGCGGGGAGCACCTGTGCTTTCGCCCGGGGTGGCCACGGCCACGGACATGGGGGTCACGGTCATATGCGGCACGGCGGATTGCGGCCGGCCAATCCATCCGTCCCGCCGTCTTTGACATCCGACGCGCGCCTGACCGGAGACGCGCCGCTGCCGGCACACCGTCAGCCCAAGCGCGGCAATGCGCCCACCGTTTCGGAGTCGCGTCATCCCGACGATGTGGAACTCGATCGAAAGATCGGAAGCATCTGCCGCGGCTGCTGACGCATTTTCCTGTCTCTGGTAGCCCGGATGAGCCAACGGGTCGCGCGAATGCGCGCCCGATGACAGGCTCCGCGACATCCGGGGCTGGTCTCGCGTTTGTTCCCGGATATCGCTGCGCTCATCCGGGCTACGGTCGGCACTTCGCCATCGAGGGCTTTCAAAAGCGCGCCGATATGCCGGTATAAACTTGCACCTTCGGCGCGGCGCTGTTGAGCCCCAAATTGACGCCGAAATCGAGGAACGTGTGCTTGTCCAGCCGGTAGTTCATGCCGAGATCGAATGTGTAGATCGGCGGTGTCGCACGGTCGGCGCCGACGGATGAAAACAATTCCACCATCGCGTTGGCGCCTTCGATGCCGGGGATTGGATGGCTGACGCCGACCAGATTGACGAAGTTCGCCTCGCGGTGATTGAGGTCGTCTTTGAGCGCATCCACTTCGGTCATGAAGGTGACGAGATAATCCTGCGGCAGGCGCAGCGCCAACGGCACGATCAGGCCGCCCTCGACGGCGCCGTTGCTGATGACGGGCGCCGACGACGGCACCTTGATAAAGGGAATGATCGCGAGGCCGACCGGGCCGTCATCATTGCCGAACAGGTTCATTTTCGTTCGCAGCACGACGTCGCCGAAGCCCGCGCCCTGCGCCACGAGGGCGCCGGCCTGGCTTTCCGAGCGCGACGATTGCAATCCATTGAACTGGATTTCAAACTCCGTGGAATTGGTGATGCCTATCCGTATATTGGGGTCGAGGGTTTGAATGCTGTGGGTGACGACGCCAAGATATCGTGAATAGGTTTCGTTGAAGCTGTCCATTTCCACTTCGACATGACCGGCGTCGACCGTGCGCACCGAAAACCCTTTAGTGGGCCGGTCCGGCGCAAATTTCCGCATCTGGTCGTCCGGCGTCGGATTGAGCAAATTGTAGCCGCTCTTGTCCGGCGCGTTCGGATCAGCCGGTGTGGCATCGTCCGCACGCGCCTGATAGGGCAGGGCGGCGAGGCCAATCGCCAGCCCAGCCGCCAAGCCGGCCCATTTGGCTGCCGGCCGCCACGACACGAGATGTCCAGGGATTACGACGGGCGCCACTGAAACGGGTCCAACTCACTTTTGTGCTATTGCCGGAAAATCTTATCGTTGAATTTGATGTCAAAATAGCGCGCCGAAGGCGATCACTCGATCGTTTGATCGGATGTCATCTTCCGTCATCACGGCCGCCGAATAAAGCGGCAGCAGCTTGAATATTCGGCTAATGCAAGCTTGCCAGCAAACGTTCTGCCGCCTTCAGATCTGCCGTGCCATGGCCTTCGAACCAATCGAATACCGGCTCCAGCAGCGATCGGGCATCCTCGCGTCGTCCCTGAGCGCTCATCAACTCTGCCAGATTGGTTGCCGCACGCAGCTCGCTGGCCCGCACGCCTTGTTGACGGCTCAGTTCAATCGAGCGGAGGAAGAACATTTCCGCCTCCTCGGCGCGAGGCTCAGGCATTGCGAGAAGAAGGGTACCTTTCACCCGTAACAATTCGATCATATAGATGAGGTCGCCGTTCACCTCGACCAGCCGGATGCCGTCGTCGATCACGCGCATGCTTTCGTCGAATCGGCCGGTCGCGGCCAATCCTTCCGCGAGCGAAATGTTGAATGGCGAAGCCACCATCCCATAGCTCGCTGCGCGAAGCTCCTGCACGCAACTCTGCAGGACATCTATTCCGGTTTGCGAATCGCCGCGGCTGATCGCCAATAGCGCTTTGAAACCACGTCCGACCACGACCTGCAGCCTCAAGGAATGGGCTCGGCCGTTGGCGGTATACCAATCGATGACCCTCTCGGCGGCTTGCAGATCGCCGGTCCAGAGGAACAGCAAGATGGCGTGTATCAAAGTCAGGCTCAATGTGACCGAGTGTTTGATGTGAAGGGCGCCCTCGAGTATCCGGTGCGCCTGTTCGGTGGCCTGACGCGGATAGCCCTGCAGGCATAGCGTGCTCGCCAACCCCATGGCGGCCGGGGCGGCGACGTCAAAGCCGAAATAGACCTTGCTGACGTGTTGTGCGCGTGACCTGTGCTGTAACGCTGCCTCAAACTCGGCGCGGGCGCCTCTGAGATCGCCGAGCAAGTAGAGTGAGTTCCCGAGCACGAAATGCGCCAACGCGAACGCCGCCGGGTCGTCAAGGACCTCGGCGACAGCCAGGCTGTGTCTTGCGCATTGCAGTGTCAGCCGGCAATTTCCCGCTCGAAAGTGGAAAATATTCAGCGCGCTGAGCAGCCACATTTGATAGGTCACTTCGCCGCAATCCTCGGCGATGGCGAGGCTTCTATCCAGCGCCGCTTGCGTCTTGTCGGCCCCGCCACCCGTAAACATCAGTGAATAGCCCAGGCTGGCCTGCAGACGCATTTCATCGGTCGTTCCGCGCTTGGCATCGTCGAGGGCTGCCAGCGCCTGCTCCGACCAGCGATGACATTCAGGCAGCATCGACGTTGCCAGCAGGACGGGCCCGGCGGCGACGGCAAGCCCGATTCCGATGTCGACTTTCCCTGCGCCGCGAGAGAAGGCCCAACCAAGCGCCGCGCGCATATTGTCGAGATCCCGGACGTAACGGGGCAGATTATGAAAGTCCACGAACGGGCCCTCGGCAGCCTGTGCAAACAGATCGCGAAAG
Source organism: Bradyrhizobium sp. (assembly GCA_037201505.1). Taxonomy (GTDB): domain Bacteria; phylum Pseudomonadota; class Alphaproteobacteria; order Rhizobiales; family Xanthobacteraceae; genus Bradyrhizobium. The sequence continues at coordinate 10,855 of JBBCHO010000015.1, read as the reverse complement.
AACACCGCGTGGCGGTGAGCAATCACTTCCGCTTCACCGCTCTCGGCCAGTCTGTCGAGCGCATAGGCCCTGATAGTCTCGAGCAACCGCCAGCGGCCTGAGGGCGCCAGTGCATCCAGCGATACCAGCGACTTGGCGGCCAGGCTTGCGATCCCCTCGGCAACCGTGGCGGTCGTTACGCCGGCATCACCCATCACTGCCGTCGCCGCCTCGAGCGTGAACTCGCCCGCGCAAATGGCCAATCGACGCAGCAAAGTCCGTTCCACCTCCGGCAACAGCTCGTAGCTCCAGTCCAGCGCCGCGCGCAGGGTTTGATGCCGGGGCAGAGCCGTTCGACGGCCGGCTGTCAGGAGGCTGAAGCGATCGCCGAGAAGGTCAGCCGTCCGCTGAAGTCCCAGCGTCGCGACGCGCGCCGCCGCAAACTCGATGGCAAGCGGAATGCCGTCGAGGTGCCGGCAGATCGCGGCAATGAGCGGCGGATTTTCCGGGTACGCCGACGAGCCGGCGTCGAGGGCGATCAGTCTGGCATTGAACAGCTGGACGGCGCTGTACTCACGAATGGCATCCTTGTCATCGCGGCGTGAAGGCGGCACGTCGAGCGGTGGAACGCGATAGACGTATTCGCCCTCGATCCTCAGGATTTCCTGACTGGTCGCAAGCACCGACACATTCGGGCATAGACGAACGATCGTTTCCGCGAGCCGGGCTACGGCATCGACCAGGTGTTCGCAATTGTCGAGCACGAGCAGCAGCTTCTCTCTGTCGAGAGCCCGGGCTACGGATTCGGCCGAAATCACGCTGCCCGCGATCCTCAGTCCGAGGGCGACAGAAACCGCCGCCGGCACCAGCGCCTGATCCGACAGCGACGCCAGCTCGACGATCCAGCAGTCGCCTTCAAGCGTCGGAAAGATGCTGCGCGCAACCTCAAGGGCCAGGACGCTCTTCCCGATCCCGCCTGGTCCGGTCAGCGTGACGACACGATAGGCCGATAGGACGTCCAGCAGATGCCGCCGTGGCTCGCCTCGGCCGATCAGGGCCGATCCTGCAAGGGGCACATTGGTTCGAAACGGCTGTTTCGGATTGCGCTCTGCGTTATCGAACCGATGCCCCGGTTCGGCCACCTCCAGGATGCGCCAGCGCTCCAGCAGGCGATAGCCACGGCCTGGCACCGTCTTCAGCAAGCCGCGGTCGTTGCCAAGCGTCTTCCGGATTGCCGATATATGAAATTGTAGCGTGTTTTCCTCGACGACCGCGCCGGGCCATACCCGCTCCATCAGGTGGTACTTGCTGACGAGTTCGCCGTCTGATCGAGCCAGGACCTCGAGAATCTCGAATGCCCGGCTCCCGATCGGCACAGAGACGCCACGGGACCGCAACTCGCGCCGGCCGAGATCGATCTCCCATCCATTCGGCGGGTCAACGGCTTGTGGGCTTTGCTCTGTCAAGTCGGTGGTCCCCGTAGATCAGACAATCCTCAGAACTTCTCAGCACAGGCTCAGGGAATTCATCCGCAAAACGAGCTTAGACGATGGTCGTGACGGTGAACATCGGACGGTCGAACAATCCGTTACGCAGCACTGATCTCCCGGCCACACGCGACGTGTTCGTGGATGCGACCATCCGCAAGCGACAGAGGTGACACATGCGACGCACCCTTCTTCTTCTTTCAACAATCCTTCTCGGAGCCACGGTTATGACGCAAACTACACAAGCTGCAACGCCGGATCCTGCAACCGATCCTCGCATTGACCCGCAGGTTCGCGCCTTCCTGCGCGAGATCAACAAGGATCCAAGCCCGTTCTGGGAGCTCCCTCAACCGAAGCCGCAGGACATCCTGACCGGCCTGCAGAACAAGACTCCAGTCGACATGTCGGGGGTGAGTACGACCGAGCAGACCATCACCCAGGACGGTCAAACCGTAAAGATCTATATCATGAAACCCGAGCAGGTCGCCGGCAAGCCCGGCGTGCTGCTGTTCATTCACGGCGGCGTCTGGATCGTCGGCAACTTCCAGAACCATCAGCGTCTGCTTCGCGACCTGGTGGTCGGCTCCGGCCAGATCGGCGTGTTCGTTGAATATACGTCCTTGCCTGAGGCGCGCTTCCCCGTTCAGCTCAATCAATCCTATGCCGTGCTGAAGTGGGTGGCGGCCCACGCCGCAGAGTTTGGCGCTGACGGCAGCCGGATCGCGGTGGCCGGCAATTCGGTCGGCGGCAATATGAGCGCCGCACTGACACTGATGGCCAAGGACCGCGGCGGACCCAGGATCAGCTACCAGGTGCTGATGATCCCGGCGACCGACGCCAGCGTCGACACTGGATCGTATCATGAATTCGGCACCGGACGTTTCCTCGCCCGTGCCTTCATGAAGTACGGCTGGGATCTGTACGCACCGGATGCCAAGACCCGCGACAACCGTTATGTCTCGCCGCTGCGCGCCAGCCTGCAGGAGCTAAGTGGTCTTCCGCCAGCCCTGGTCATCACCTCGGAGAACGACCCGTTGCGCGACGAAGGCGAGGCCTACGCCCGCAAGCTCAAGGAGGCCGGGGTTTCCGTGATCGCCACCCGTTACAACGGGATGATCCATGACTTCGTCCTGCTGAACGGCATCCTGACCGCCCCCGAGCCGCAGGCAGCGGTCCGTCAGGCCTCGGCGGAGATCAAGGCCCATCTGGCGCCCTGATCCAGGATTGTGAAACCGGAGGCGGCGACACGGTCGCCGCCTCCTTTTACGTAGTGGCAAACCCTTCAATATCGGGTTTGCGTTTTGGGAACGAAGCGGATGGTCCTACGGCCCGTGGATCGACTTCCGCCGAACTTAACGGACGTTGCGGTCCAACATTGGATGTCCGTTGTCGAGGGTAGACCGGACCAAGGCAGCTTGCCATTCGACTTCCGCTTTTTGACCCCACAGCGGACCTCTCATTGTCTCGGGTACAAAAAAGCTTCGGACGATGCCGGGCTTCAAATATGCAGGACAAACAAAACTGGCTCGCGCGTGCGACGCGGCAAACAAACGAGACGACGTTTTGGAACAAGTACCGTTGATAGCGGTTGCTATGCGACGATCACAGTTACGCCTTGACTGAACTCCGTCGGGGTTCGAAGGCCGTGACATGACCGGGTAATAAATCAGACTTCAGGTCAGGAACGATAGGTCATGCGTGTCTTGATCCTCGCGGCGACAATCCTGGGAATCCTGGCCAGCGCCAATGCTGCCAAAGCCGGCCTGAGCGCTACACCCCGGGAGTTGGCATCCGTCGAGACGGCGACCGTTTCCGACGAAGCAACTCAGGAAACCGAGGACCAAATAGGTATGACCAGGATAACGCGCCGCGAAGTGCAGCGGCGGTTAACCGCGCTCGGGTTTGACACCAGGGTCAACGGAAAGTTCGACGAACCGACCCGAGCCGCCATCACGCGCTGGCAGGAAGAACGCGGGTATCCTAAATCCGGCTTCCTCAATACAGCGCAGCATATGGCACTCCTGGAAGAAAGCGGCTCTGCGATGGAGGCCGGCAAATCCGATTATCAGGACCATCATCGGAATGGGGGTAGCGTTCACCGTCCGCGCGGAATTGGCGGCCCAATTGGCGCGATTGGCGGCGCGATCGGCGGATTGTTCCACCGGTAGCCACGGACATTCTTCCCAAATCCGGAGCTGCTGTGCCAATCCTCGCCGCATGTCCGGTGGTGATGGCATTTTTCGGACATCGAGCCACGTGCGACTTGGTCCGTTATAAGAACGAACGCGGACGTTGGTTGCTTCCAGGTTTATTGTTTCACGCCTCAAGCCTGCGAGAACAATCGGCGTGAAGCGATATCGGCGCCTTCACGCAAGGCTGCCAGCTTGGCCCACACCACATCTTCCGCGACGCGGCCGGCGCCGGCGGAGGTATCGAAACCGCAATCGGTTCCAGCGATCATGCGGCTCTTGTCGCCAAGCGTTTTAACGACGCGTTCGATCCGCTCGGCGATCACTTCAGGATGCTCGACGAAATTCGTCAGGGAATCGATGACGCCGGCGACCACGATCTGGTCGCCGGAGATCGCGTTTCCTTCAAGACAGCGCACCTCATGGGCATGGCGGGGATTGGCGAACGGCAGCACCAGCGCACCGACGTTCATTTTGGCGATCAGCGGCAGGATCGTCGCCAGCGGCACGTCGCGGTCGTGCGGTCCCTCGTAATTGCCCCAGCACACATGCATGCGGACTTTGTCGCGCGGGATATTGCGCAGCGCGACGTTGATGGTCGCGACCACGCGCTCGACGAAATCCAGAAAATCGGACTGCGGCCGGTCCTGAAACGAGATTGTGATGCTCGAGTGCCAGATCCGGGCAATCCAGCTGCAGCAGAAAACCCTGCGCGACGATCGCTTCATATTCGACCTGCAAGGCGCGGCCGACGGCGGCGAGATAGGCGTCCTCGGTGTCGTAATGCTCGTTGCGGATCGCGGCCACGACGATGCCGGGCGAGGGCGCGGTGAGGAATGCCTCCGTGAACCCGCTTTGGCCTGATGTCGCGCGGGCGTTCAAAACCTCGCGGAAATCGGTGCATTCACGCTCGGCTTCCGCGACGCCGATATACTTGATGTCGCCGATGACTTTCGGCGGCGCGAAATTGCTGACCATTTCCTTGCCGGTGTTTTGCTGTTCCAGCGCCTGCTTGAAAATCGGGTTAATGCTCGACATCGGCGCGCGGCCAGCGCTTCCACGTTCCGCCAAACCCGGTCATCCGGTGCCTGACGTGGAGAAAGAAACCCTCGCGCTGCTGTTCGCCATTGTTGCCGATATCGATGCCGGCCGCGATCTGCTTCGGAATGATCCCCTGCAGGGCGGCGTGACCCGCCCGTTCGATCTCGCTGGTATCGACGGCTTCGCCGCGCACGTGCCGGGCGTACAGCCGCGTCAATTCCGGCGGCCGCGGCAGGCTGCCGGTATGGGTGGTGAGAATACGGTCGTCGCTGCGTTTCATGTTCAAGCTCTTTGTTGAATGTTTGGCTCAATTGCGAAGGTTTAGCTTGATGGCTCCATCGAAAGACGGCGGTTTTATTTACCCAGGATTTTCTCGGCGTCGTTCACGACGCTGATATTGGGATTGGCGGCGCAGAAGCTGCCGAACTTCTTGGCGTTGGCGACAAACACGTCGGTATCGATGATAGCCTCGTCCTCGTCGCCCCCGATGAACTGCTTGCAGGTTACGGTGGACAGGTCGAGCACGACGGCCTGAGCCGGTGCGGCGGCCAGGGTGAAGCCAGCGGCTGCCAGCAAGACGTACATCGATTTCATCGGCGCGCTCCCCCAAAAAGCTGAATTTTGGCGACCGTATCGTAACCGGCTCACGCGCACCAGCAGGCTTGCTGGAATGGGCGAGAGGCTAATCGTCGCGTAAGCGACGGGATAGGAGCATCGTGCCATCGGATTTGTGATTGCGGATTATGATTATGCGCACTCCCGCACCGATGGATGGTCTTTTCAAGCTACGGTCCAAAGTTTTTTAAAACGCGATTTCCTGAACCGCATCAACGTGATTCCATGTGTCCAGGATGGACGCGCAAAAATAAACTCCTTCGCAAATCAAACCCGCGCGCAAACGCGCCCGCTCGATTGATTGTTTTGAAATCTACGGCAACACATCGAAACAGTTCGATCTTGCAATGGACAAAAAGTAATTATGCTTTCCCTGCCTGCGACGTTACGTAGTGATCAACCTGATAGGCGGGCGCGGGGGAAAATGGCCCTCTGGAAAAGTGCAAAGGCGCGACCGAAAATGTTCGTCAACACAATTCCCAAATCGGGAAGTGTCTTCATTGAAAGCGCGCTGTGCGAGATCGCAGGCTGTAAGCATCTCATCCTCGGCACTGGCTATTTTCCGAATGATACGTTGAGAAAATTCGCTGAAGGCGGCTATTCGGCGCAACAACATGCCGACTGCCGGCCGAACAATATCGCCATTCTGGAAAAATTTGTGTCGAGATGGGTTGTTCATTTACGCAACCCGCTAGCGGTTACGTTGAGCTGGACGCACCATCTGGACGAGAGCGTCAGGCAAGGCGCGTCTGGTCTGCTGGACCAGGCCGCGCCGATTCCAGACGATAGCTATCTTTCATTGGACTTCAGCGGCCGGCTGGATTGGCAGATCACACATTTTCTGCCGCAGGTCGTCGATTGGACCACGGCCTGGCTGGCTTATGCGGATAAGAACATCGAGTCCGTTTTGGTGTCGACGTTCGAAGACATGATCGCTGACCAGGACGCCTTCTTTCGCCGCCTGCTGAACTTCTTCGAGGTTTCGCCAAAACGGATGGGCGACGTGTCGCGCTTTCGAAGCGAGGCAGCCCATTTCAGGGTCGGCGAAATCGCGGAGTGGCGGCGCGTGTTCAGCGAATCGCAGAAAGCGCGGGCGCTCGCGATGATTCCGGAACAGCTTTGCGAACGTCTGGCCTGGCCCGCGGCCTAGTTATTGAGGATGGCGCACTCGGAGAGATTCGAACTCCCGACCCTCGGAATCGAAATCCGATGCTCTATCCAGCTGAGCTACGAGTGCGCAAGTCTTTTCAACGGGTTACCACCGCGCCAAAATTTTTTGGCTCTTTCTTGGCTCTGGTTGCTGCCGTTGCATTCTGACTCGTGAGGCAATCTAGGTCGCATTTAGCCCACGGCTTTTCAAGGTGAGAATTCTTTCGAGTCGAAGTTTGCAGGGCCCCGATCTCGATCGTCGCTCAGAAGGTGGCAGAATACCGGGCTTTTACGGTGGCATTTCGCCGGGTTTGAGCCGATCATTTGCGATACGGATGATCAAGCAAGCGAGCGGCCAAAGTCGAAACATTTTTTATCACGCTGGCCGATGTTGAAACATGCAGGGCCACGGGCGCGAACGCATTCCGTTAGTAAAAATACGTAGGCCACCTCAGCTGGTGGTCTCTTTCATTTCCTTTGCCAGATACTTCGCACGTGTTGCGTGGTCATAGTATAGCTGGCGCTATTCCTCGCAGCTCCGGCTGGGCTTGCTTGCGTATTTATACCAATCCTTACCTTTAACCTTGCGTCAAACACTGCACCGTATGCCTGCTTTACGGTGGCTTTAGAATCTCACAGGTTCGTACGCGAGAAATCAAGCTGGAGTCTTGGTGATGGGCATTTTGATCATAGAAGACGATGACGATCAGAGAAACATGATGGAAAGACTGATCATCAACGATGGTTATCGAGATGTGGTTACAGCGGAATCCGCAGAAAAGGCGCTGTCGCTTCTGGCGAGCGGGTTGGAAATGCGATTCGATCTGATTTTTCTTGACGTCAACTTGCCCAACATGGACGGAATTCAGTCGTGCGAGCGAATTCGACAGGATGCGAGGTATCGAACCGTTCCGATCGTGATGACTACTGCGTGCGCCGATATGGGAACGGTCGATAAAGCACTTAAATCAGGTGCAACCGATTATCTTACCAAGCCGCTAAAGGCGGTGGACCTCTTGGCATGCATTCGTGCCAAACTCAGACTCAAGGCAGAACTCGACATGCGCGACCTGCTCCAGAGTGAGTTCGCGAGCGGCTTCCAGCAATTGGGAACACTGGCAGGCGGCCGGAACTGATCGACACGGGGCGGCCTGGTCGGCGTCGGGCTTGCAAAAAGGCCGGTAGTAATTGTTGGGGCCAGAATCCAAGGCGCACATTTTTGGCCGACATTTTTCCGGAACGATTTGGAACAAGCTCATAGCTGATCCTCCCGGCTGCCCAAGCGCCCGACCCGGAATCTGCGCTCCGACTGCACAGGCTGACTAGCGAAATTGAACCAGGCGCAATCGAGATATTCAGGCGAAATCGATTTCGAAATGAGAAGTAAAGGGCACCGTGCGGGCTCGATTACCAGACTTAGCCGGACAGGGCCAGCGGCCCGTCAGGTCCACCGGTCCAGACAATTTGTCCGAGCAATCGAGCTAGCTATCAGAGCACAAAACCGTCAGGAGCAGGGGTATCGGCGGCCGTCCTGGCCGCGGTAGCTGGCGGCGCTCCGGTAGCAGGAGTTGGTCGAGGGACCGTCATGATAGGCGAAGGTGCCGGGCTCGATGCCGGGGCCGTAATTGTGGATGTAGCTGATCGAATAGGGGAGACCGTAAGCGTAATGATGGTGGTGATAATGACGCGCCTGGGCCTGGTTCGGCAGTGCGGCCAATGTGGCCAGAACGGCTGCGGCGGCGAAAAACTTCAGTTTGGTCATCCGGTCCTCCCAATGAAAACGGAAGCATTTTAGGCCAAGACCATGTCTTTCCAAAGCGGAAGCGCCGGAAAACCGAGGAAAATTGGCCACAGACCGCCGTTTTTTTGGCCCAAGGGGCATGCTTAACGAATTTCCAACACAGTAAGGCCAGAGTTGCGCCGTCTGATCCCCCGGGGGATCGGCTTTCCCGAGGCCCCCGACAGGCTCAATTGGTTCCCGATCGATTCATGCGCATCACGTTGTTTCCCCTGCTGTTGCTGTTCGTGCTGGCCGCGGTGCCGGCGCGCGCCGATCTGCATATCACCCGGGATCACGGCGGCTATGTCGAGGAATACAAGGCCAAGTATGCGCGCATCCGCGATCGGCATGAGCGCGTCATCATCGACGGCATCTGCAACTCCGCCTGCACGCTGGTGTTCGGCATCGTGCCGATGAACAAGATCTGCGTGACGCCGCGCGCCAGCCTCGGCTTCCACCAGGCCTATTACGACAAGGCTTTCACCTTCGGCATCAAGGTCACGAGCTCGGAGGGGACGTCGGACCTGATGTCCTATTATCCCGAACACGGTGAAGGACTGGATCCGCCGCAAAGGCGGCCTGACCACCGAGATGAAGAAGATCACCAACGGCGAAGAGCTGTGGAAGATCGTCGATCCCTGTCCGGAAGAATTTTGATTTAACCGACGTAGTCATTCCGGGGCGAGCGAAGCACACAGCGGTCGCCGATGAAGATCGCGCGTCTGAGTAGCGTTGGTTTCCAAAAACAAAAGCCTCCGGTGTTGATCCGGAGGCTTTCGTGGAATGTCAAATCGGATCGTGTCAGCGCTTCGACTTCTTGGCCTTCTTTTTCTTCTTGGGAGCCTTCTTTGCAGTCTTCTTGGCTGATTTCTTGACGGCCTTCTTGGCCGATTTCTTTGAAGACTTCTTTGCAGCCTTCTTGGATTTCTTCGCTGCCTTCTTTGGCGCTACCTCTTGGCGGCTTTCTTTGCAGCCTTCTTCGCCTTCTTCTTTTTGGCGGCCGGTTTGGCGGCCACGGCCGGCGGCGGCTCGGCAGCGGGCGGCGTATCTATGATCAGCTCAGAAGCGGGTTTCTCGTCGTCCATATCATCCCCCAGGGTTTATCGAAGCGATAACGATAGCTGGATTCGTGCGCGTGTTAAAGAGATGCCTCTTCGGTCACGCCGCGCGGACCTTCGCGTAGGCCTTGAGCGCGCGCTCGCGGCCGACCTTGTGATCGACGATCGGCTCCGGATAGGTTTTGCCGAGATCGATGCCGGCGCCTTTCAATTCGAGCGGGTGGCGCTCCACGGCTGGTGGATCAAGTTGGCCGGGAGGGCCGCCAGTTCCGGCACCCAGCGCCGGACATAGGCGCCCATCCGGATCGAACTTCTCACCCTGCAGGATGGGATTGAAGACGCGGAAATAGGGCGCGGCATCGGCGCCGCAGCCCGCCACCCATTGCCAATTGGCTGGATTACTCCCGGCATCGGCATCGACCAGCGTGTCCCAAAACCATTGTTCGCCCGCGCGCCAGTCGATCAGCAGATGCTTGACCAGGAACGAGGCCGCCACCATCCGCACCCGATTGTGCATCACGCCGGTGTGCCACAATTCGCGCATCCGGCGTCGACGACGGGGTAGCCGGTCCGGCCGCGTTGCCACGCCCGGAGCGCTTGATCGTCATGGCGCCATGGAAACGCATCGAACGACGGCTGCAGGTTGCGGGTTGCGAGGTCCGGCAGGTCGAACAGCAAATGGCGGCAGAAGTCGCGCCAGCCCAATTCGCTGAGGAACTTGTCGATGTCGGCTGAGCGAGCAGGGTGCTCGGCCGCGGCAAAATGCGCGGAATACCAGACCTGTCGCGGGCTGATCTCGCCAAAGCGCAGATGCGGCGAGAGCCTCGAGGTGCCGGTATCGTCAAGCCGGTCGCGCCGGGTCGCGTAGCCCAGCCACGTCGCCTGCAAGGAACTCCTTGAGCCGCCGCTGGGCGCTCAGTTCGCCGGGAAGCCAGCTCTCGCGTAGCCCGCCGGCCCAATCCGGTTTGGTGGGCTCGAGACGCAGCTTTCGAGCGCATCGCCTGCAACATCCGGCCCCGGGGACAGGCGCTTCGGAGCAGGCAACGGCTTCGGGGGATCGCCAAGGGCCTGCACCCGCCGCCAGAACGGCGTGAACACGCGAAGCCCGCGGTTCTCCTTGTTGCGGATGCTGGCGGGGGCTGCCAGAAGATCGCCGGGAAAGCTGTGCGAGGCGACCCCGATCTCTTTCAGCGCCGCCTCAACCTGGCCGGCGATCTTCAGTTCCGGCGCTTGCGCGATCTCGTTCCAGAACACGGCGTCCGCGCCGGTGGTGCGCGCCAACTCGGCAATGATCTTCGCCGCAGGACCTCGGCGCAGCAGCAGCGATCCTCCGGCGACAGCGACGCGTTGTTGCAAAGCGCGCAACGATTGCGCCAGCCACCAGCGAACCGCGCCACCAAGCGGACGCGCATTCGGCGCGGCGGGCGGTTCGCCGAGCACATAAAGACAGATGACCGGTCGGCCGGTCTTCGACGCGGCATGCAAGGCGGGATGATCGGAGAGCCGCAGATCGTCGCGAAACCAGACGATACAGGGCGGGGCGGATAGACTAGGCAT